>CAYPTU010000018.1:0-1247 GCA_964413885.1 uncultured Novosphingobium sp. | reverse complement strand
CGGCGCAGGCAGACTACATCGACGCACCGCAGCTGCAGCTGTTTGTGATGGGGCTGTACTTCATTTTTGGCGGGATCACGTCGCTTAACGATGTGATCATTCCCAAGCTGAAGGAGCTGTTCACGCTCAATTACACCCAGGCGATGCTGGTGCAGTTCTGCTTCTTCACCGCTTACCTGGTGATCGGGATCCCGGGCGCGCGGCTGGTCAAGAAGATCGGCTACATGCGTGGCGCGGTGGCGGGGCTGGTGACGATGATGGCCGGCTGCCTGCTGTTCATCCCGGCCAGCCAGACGGCGACCTATGGCCTGTTCCTGCTGGCGCTGTTCGTGCTGGCGAGCGGGGTGGTGATCGTGCAGGTGGTCTCCAACCCGCTGATCTCGCTGCTCGGCAAGCCCGAGACGGTGCACAGCCGGCTGACCTTTGCCCAAGGCTTCAATTCGGTCGGGACGACCGTGTTTCCCTATTTCGGCTCGCTGCTGATCCTCGGCAGCCTGGCGACGGTTACCGCCAGCCAGCTTTCGGGCGTGGAGCTCGATGCCTATCGCACGGCTGAGAGCCAGGCGATCGTCCACGGCTACCTGGGCATTGCTGCCGCGCTGGCCGTGGTGGCGGGCGCGGTCTGGCTGTTCCGCAATGCCCTGAAGGGGGAGAGCCACGAAGCGAGTTCAGGCCTTGCGGGGCTCGACCTGCTCAAGCGCAAGCGCTTCGGTTTCGGGGCGCTGTGCATCTTCCTCTATGTCGGGGCCGAAGTTTCGATCGGCTCGCTGATCGTCAGCTACCTGATGCAGGATCATGTCATGGCCCTGCCGGAACAGTCTGCGGGCAAGCTGATTGCTTACTATTGGGGCGGGGCGATGGTTGGCCGGTTCATCGGCTCGGCCGTGCTGCGCCTGGTCAGCCCGGGCAAGGTGCTGGCCGCGGTTGCCACGGGGGCGATCCTGCTGCTGGCCTTCTCCACCCACACCAGCGGCGCGGCGGCCGGTTACAGCCTGCTGGCGATCGGCTTGATGAACGCGATCATGTTCCCGACGATCTTCACGCTGGCCTGCGAGAAGCTGGGCCCACGCGCGGCCGACGGATCGGGCATCATCAACGTTGCGATCTTCGGCGGCGCGGTGATCCCGCTGCTCACCGGCATGATCGCCGACGCCACCGGCAGCCTGGCCCTGGCCTTCATCCTGCCCGCGCTCTGTTACGCCGTCATCGCCAGCTTCGGCTGGTACGCACGGCGCCCAGCCTGAGGG
>CAYPTU010000017.1:0-1526 GCA_964413885.1 uncultured Novosphingobium sp. | reverse complement strand
ATTGTCCGTCGTCAGAACATTTGGCGCAGCTCGCGGCGTAGATTAGCGGAGTGCGGGCCTCGTCTGGGGGTTGATGTTAAGCGGCGAGCTTGCGGTGTTGCAAGCGCCGATACTCGATGGTCTGCCGCTTGATCCTTTCGCGCTGTTTGATGATGGCTGGTGCCCTGCCGAAGTAGGCGTCGGCGGGCGTCACGTTGCTCAGACTCTCGTGGTAGCGCTGGTGATTGTAATGCTCGACGAAGGCCTCGATCTGGGCCTCGAGGTCGCCGGGCAGGAAGTAGTTCTCCAGCAGGATGCGGTTCTTCAGGGTCTGGTGCCAGCGCTCGATCTTGCCCTGGGTCTGGGGATGCATCGGGGCGCCGCGCACGTGGCTCATCTTCCGGGCCTCGATGTATTCCGCCAGTTCGCCGGCGATGTAGCTGGGGCCATTGTCGCTGAGCAGCCTGGGCTTGTGCAGCACCTTGGCGCTATCGCAGCCGGAAGCCGCGAGCGCGAGATCGAGCGTGTCGGTGACGTCCTCGGCCCGCATGTTGGTGCACAGCTTCCAGGCGATGATGTAGCGCGAGAAGTCGTCGAGCACGGTCGACAGATACATCCAGCCCCAACCGATGATCTTGAAGTAGGTGAAGTCGGTCTGCCACATCTCGTTCACCCGGGTGGTCTTGGTGTGGAACTGGTCGGCGGCCTTGATTACGACATAGGCCGGGCTGGTGATCAGGTCATGGGCCTTCAGCAGGCGGTAAACCGTGGCCTCGGATACAAAGTATTGGCGTTCATCGGTAAATCGTACCGCCAGTTCGCGCGGGGACAGCTCGGACTGCTCCAGCGCCATCTCGACGATCTGATCCTGCACCTCGGGCGCGATGCGGTTCCACACCCGGCTCGGTGCCGATGGACGATCCTCCAACGCCTCCGGGCCGCTCTCAAGATAGCGGTCATACCAGCGATAGAATGTCCGGCGGGCGATGCCGAGCTTATCCAGCGTCCGCTTGGCAGGCAGGTGCGATTGCTCGACGATCCTGATGATCTCGAGCTTCTCGGATGCCGGATACCTCATTCGTCGTCGCCCCCATCCGCGATCATGCTTTTTTTCAGCAGACGGTTCTCGAGCGTCAGGTCGGCAACGCATTCCTTCAAGGCGCGGGCTTCGCGGCGCAAGTCTTGCACTTCGCCGGTCGTCGCAGCACGGGCAGTGTCACCAGCCAAGCGGCGCTTGCCCGCTTCCATGAACTCCTTCGACCAGGTGTAATACAGGCTCTGGGCGATGCCTTCCTTGCGGCACAGTTCGGCAATGCTGTCCTCGCCGCGCAGGCCGTCCAGCACGATGCGGATCTTGTCTTCCGCCGAGAAATGCCGACGGGTCTGCCGCCGAATGTCCTTCACCACCGCTTCCGCGGGGGCCTTGGCGGGCGATTTTTTCAAGGAGGGTTGGGGCTTCATCTTCGTTCCTTCGTCACTGCGACGAAGCCCCAACCCTCCTTAAATCACAACCTCAAATCTGTGCCATTGGTGCTGACGGGGAACAG
>CAYPTU010000016.1:0-1720 GCA_964413885.1 uncultured Novosphingobium sp. | reverse complement strand
CCGCACTCCGCTAATCCAAGCCGCGATCTGCGCCAAATGTTCTGACGACGGACACTTTGTAAGCCCAAAATACGCGAGCCGGTTTTTGCGACCGGCCCGCATTTTTGGTTCAGGCAGCGATGGCGAGATCGACAACGGGGAAGTCGATGTCGGTCTGTGCTACATTGTTGGTGAAGTTCGTCATGACGTTGAGCGCAACATGCGCGATGACTTCGACGATGCGGGCATCATCAAGGCCGCCAGTGCGGGCTGCGGCGACGTCGGTATCGCTAACACTGCCGCGTGTTTCGACAAGGCGAGCCGCAAGTGTTGCAACGGCATTGTCCTGCGCGTCAGCTGCTTTGCCGTTGCGGGCAGCGAGAACGCCTTCTGCCGAAAGACCGGCATTCTTGCCGAGCAACGTGTGCGCCGAAACGCAATAATGGCACTGATTGGCCTGCGCGGTGGCAAGCGCTACGATTTCGCGCTGAGCTGCGGTCAATGCACCCTTTGAAAGCGCTTCGGACAGACCGAGAAAGCCATTCAGAACGCTGGGTGATTGCGCGAAAGTTGCGTAAAGATTGGGAACCATGCCGATCTTCGCCTTGATGGCGTCGAGCGTGGCTTTGGTGTCTGTGTCGATGGTGGTTGTGTCTACTGGGTTGATACGTGGCATGTTGAAGATCCTTAATCGAGTGGTGTGCGGGGTTGCACCACGTCTATGTGCTCTGCTATCGAGCATAATTGGTGCCAATAACATTGCAGATCGGACCAAATGGATCATTTCGAAGCCCTGTTCAGGCATTTTACGCCTACCGCGCAGGCCTTTTTCTCCGGCAATTTGTGCACACTGGTCGCATTCGATGATCCCGAAGCTATGGGGTTCCTCCATATCTTCCGTGGCGGGCGGCTGACCGTCACGCGCACTGGCCAGGATCCGCTTGAACTGACCGAACCTGCCATCCTACTCATGCCGCGTCACCTGGCGCATGGCTTCGTTCCCGATCCGGTTATCGGCGCCGACCTGATCTGTGCCACAATCCAGATCGGCGGACGGCGGGGCAACCCGATTGCGCTGGGTATGCCCGACCTGCTGGTCATTCCGTTCGACCGGGTGGCGACGATATCGCCGACGCTCGATCTGATGGTGGGGGAAGCGTTTGCGACGCTCGACGGGCGTCAGGTCGCGCTCGACCGCCTTTTCGAATATCTGATCGTCCAGACAATCCGCCATGTCATCGATCAGGGCCTGGTCTCCGGCGGGGTTCTTGCCGCACTTGGCGATCCCCGCCTCGCCCGCGCCATCACCGCGATGCACGACAGGCCCGATCGGCTGTGGACGCTCGATGATCTGGCCGAGGTTGCCGGCATGTCGCGAACCGCCTTTGCCCGGCGCTTCCGGGAGATCGCCGGATCGAGCCCGATGGACTATCTCACGCGCTGGCGGATCACCATTGCGCAGAACATGCTGCGCAAAGGCGCATCGATGAAGGCCATTGCATCGGCAGTCGGCTATGATAGCCCGGCAGCACTCAGCCGCACTTTTGCGAAAATTTCCGGCTTATCACCGCGGCAATGGCTCGACGGGCAACGCGGAGGATAGGACGACGGGAATTCCCGGTAATGGTTATGGGAATTGCAAGCCTTGGCAAATGACACCGGACATGCGAATTGTTTGCCCTTAAGTGTTGATTGTCGTTGAGAAGTGACCCGTTATTTTCACTGAGAAGTGACCCGGGTG
>CAYPTU010000015.1:0-2169 GCA_964413885.1 uncultured Novosphingobium sp. | reverse complement strand
TCGGCGCAGAGCGACAGCCTACCTCTGACTGCCGCCAATCTTTGCAACAGAGCCGTCCTGATCAATCGTCACCCTTTCTCGGTCCTTCAACGTTCCTGACAACGAGCCTCCTTTTCGCCAATCCATCGACAATCACCGCGAGTCCCTGCTCGAACGCTGCGTCCGGACCGGCTTCGTCGAAGGCGTCTATCGCGGCCCGCAACAGCGGCGAGAGCGGAGCCTGTTCAACGGTGCCGCCGCGCTCGCCGGCATCGCTGTCGCCGGCCTGCTCCTCAAGCACGGCCCCAACAGTGAAGTAGCTGATTGTCATCAGCGCATTGACGGCGTCCCCGGCCGAAAAACCCGCCTCGCAGAGGAAGCGAAGCTGCGCGTCGGCCGTTTCCATCTGCGGTGCGCCCGGTCGCGTGCCGGCATGGATGCGCGCGCCATCGCGGTAGGCGAGCAGCGCCTGCCTGAAGCTGCGGGCATTCCCGATCAGAAATGAGCGCCAGTCGTCGTCGGCTCTCGGCACCGAATGCGTATGATTCTCCGCCAGCATGGCTTCGGCCAGTGCGTCGAGCAGCGCCCGCTTGTTCCTGAAGTGCCAGTAAAGCGCCGGCTGCTGAACCCCCAACCGTTCCGCCAGTTTGCGTGTCGTCAGACCGTCTACGCCGACCTCGTTCAACAGGTCCAGGGCGGCACGGATCACTGTATTCGGCTGCAACTTTGTCATGCTTGACACTTTATCACTGATAAACATAATATGTCCACCAACTTATCAGTGATAAAGAATCCGCGCGTTCAATCGGACCAGCGGAGGCTGGTCCGGAGGCCAGACGTGAAACCCAACAGACCCCTGATCGTAATTCTGAGCACTGTCGCGCTCGACGCTGTCGGCATCGGCCTGATTATGCCGGTGCTGCCGGGCCTCCTGCGCGATCTGGTTCACTCGAACGACGTCACCGCCCACTATGGCATTCTGCTGGCGCTGTATGCGTTGATGCAATTTGCCTGCGCACCTGTGCTGGGCGCGCTGTCGGATCGTTTCGGGCGGCGGCCGGTCTTGCTCGTCTCGCTGGCCGGCGCTGCTGTCGACTACGCCATCATGGCGACGGCGCCTTTCCTTTGGGTTCTCTATATCGGGCGGATCGTGGCCGGCATCACCGGGGCGACTGGGGCGGTAGCCGGCGCTTATATTGCCGATATCACTGATGGCGATGAGCGCGCGCGGCACTTCGGCTTCATGAGCGCCTGTTTCGGGTTCGGGATGGTCGCGGGACCTGTGCTCGGTGGGCTGATGGGCGGTTTCTCCCCCCACGCTCCGTTCTTCGCCGCGGCAGCCTTGAACGGCCTCAATTTCCTGACGGGCTGTTTCCTTTTGCCGGAGTCGCACAAAGGCGAACGCCGGCCGTTACGCCGGGAGGCTCTCAACCCGCTCGCTTCGTTCCGGTGGGCCCGGGGCATGACCGTCGTCGCCGCCCTGATGGCGGTCTTCTTCATCATGCAACTTGTCGGACAGGTGCCGGCCGCGCTTTGGGTCATTTTCGGCGAGGATCGCTTTCACTGGGACGCGACCACGATCGGCATTTCGCTTGCCGCATTTGGCATTCTGCATTCACTCGCCCAGGCAATGATCACCGGCCCTGTAGCCGCCCGGCTCGGCGAAAGGCGGGCACTCATGCTCGGAATGATTGCCGACGGCACAGGCTACATCCTGCTTGCCTTCGCGACACGGGGATGGATGGCGTTCCCGATCATGGTCCTGCTTGCTTCGGGTGGCATCGGAATGCCGGCGCTGCAAGCAATGTTGTCCAGGCAGGTGGATGAGGAACGTCAGGGGCAGCTGCAAGGCTCACTGGCGGCGCTCACCAGCCTGACCTCGATCGTCGGACCCCTCCTCTTCACGGCGATCTATGCGGCTTCTATAACAACGTGGAACGGGTGGGCATGGATTGCAGGCGCTGCCCTCTACTTGCTCTGCCTGCCGGCGCTGCGTCGCGGGCTTTGGAGCGGCGCAGGGCAACGAGCCGATCGCTGATAGAGGTTTATAGCGGCTTCGTTCCCTTCCGCAACCGTCAGCATGATCTGCTCCACATGCTCGCGGCCATAGTCTATCACCGCCCGCAGCAGCATACCGGGCTCTGTTGCAAAAATCGTGAAGCTTGAGCATGCTTGGCGGAGATTGGACGG
>CAYPTU010000014.1:0-2505 GCA_964413885.1 uncultured Novosphingobium sp. | reverse complement strand
TGTTGATTGTCGTTGAGAAGTGACCCGTTATTTTCACTGAGAAGTGACCCGGGTGGTTGGTATATCCCGCGTTGCGGGTTTTGGGTCAAGAGGTTGGTTTTTCCTTTCTGTTTTTGGGCGCTGCGGCACTGGCGCGGAAGCGGAAGCTGTCATTCCCGGTCTCAAGGATGTGGCAGTGGTGCGTAAGTCGATCGAGCAAAGCGGTCGTCATCTTGGCATCACCGAACACACCGCCCCATTCGCTGAACGATAGATTGGTGGTGATGATGACGCTGGTCTGCTCATAAAGCTTGGAGAGCAGATGGAACAGCAGCGCGCCGCCTGATGGACTGAACGGCAGATAGCCTAACTCGTCGAGAATGACGAGATCAAGGCGCAGCAGGCGCTCGGCAACCTGGCCAGCTTTATTCATAGCCTTTTCCTGTTCCAGCGCATTGACCAGATCAACCGTGGAGAAGAAGCGGACCTTTTTGCGGTGATGCTCAACAGCCTGCACGCCAAGCGCTGTAGCCATGTGGCTTTTACCTGTCCCGGGACCGCCGATCAGTACGATATTGTCGGCACCGTCTATAAAATCTCCACGATGGAGTTGACGGATGAGGGCTTCATTCACCTCGCTGGCTGCAAAGTCGAACCCGGCCAGATCCTTGTAGGCCGGGAACCGGGCTGCCTTAATGTGGTAAGCGATGGATCTGACCTCACGTTCGGTCATCTCCGCCTTGAGCAGCTGCGAGAGGATCGGCACAGCCGCTTCGAACGCAGGGGCACCCTGTTCGATCAGGTCGCTGACGGCGCCAGCCATGCCGTACATCTTGAGGCCGCGTAGCATGACCACGATCGCGGCGCTGGCGGGATCATGACGCATGACGCGCCTCCTTGTTCCGGAGGGCATCGTAGCGCCCGACATTGGCTAGAGGCTCGCGCGCAAGGCGCAAAGCCTGTGGTGCATCTATAGGGGTTGGCGGGATAGCTTTGCCATCGGTCAAACGATGCAGGATATTGAGAACATGGGTCTTGGTCGCCACCCCAGCATCAAGGGCAAGCTCGACCGCGCATAGCACTGCCTGCTCATCATGATGCAGCACAAGCGCCAGTATCTCGGCCATCTCCCTGTCGCCGCCAGGCCGCTTGAGGATCAGCCCTTGCAACTGCCGGAACGCTTGCGGCAGTTCGGTGAAGGGTGCCCCGTTACGCAAGGCACCGGGCTTGCGTTGGATTACTGCCAGATAGTGGCGCCAGTCATACACCGTTTGGCCGGGCATATGGTGCGAGCGCTCAATAATCCGAACATGCTCGCACACGATCTGCCCTTCGGCAACAACAACGACCCGGTTCGGGTATATCCGCAGGCTCACCCGCTGGTTCGCAAACGATGCCGGCACGCTATAACGGTTACGGTCAAAGTTCACGAGGCAGGTCGGGGATACCCGCTTGCTGTGTTCGACAAAGCCGTCGAAGATACGGCCCTGCGGCATCAAGCTGGCGACTTCCTCGGCATGCACATCAGCCACGGTACCAGGCAGGCTACCGTGCTTGATATGCCCCCATTGCGCAATGCAATGTTCCTCCAGCCAAGCGTTCAGGGCATCGATATCGGGGAAGCTGGGCCCAGAGGCACTAAGGGGCTGCCACAGCCGCCGCCGCGCATCCTGCACGTTCTTCTCGACCTGTCCTTTCTCCCACCCCGAGGCCGGGTTACAGAAGTCTGCTTCGAACAGGTAATGGCTCGCCATAGCGGCAAAGCGCGCATTGACCTGTCTGACTTTGCCCCGGCCAATGCGATCGACCGCCGTCCTCATATTATCAAAAATACCCCGCTGGGGAACACCGCCCAGCACCCTGAACGCCTCAGCAAGCGCGTCGAACAGCATCTCGTGGGTCTGAAGTGGATATGCCCGAACAATGAACGCTCGGCTGTGTGACAGCTTGGTATGCGCTACCTGCAACTTGGTCTGCCTGCCACCTATAATGGCCCAGTCTTCGCTCCAGTCGAACTGGAAGGCTTCACCCGCCGCAAACACCAAGGGCACAAAAGTGCCGCGTCCGCTGGTCTGCTGCTCGCGTTGGCGTTCAGCCTTCCAAGCGCGCACAAAGGCTGCAACCCGCTCGTAGGAACCGTCATAGCCCAATACCACAAGATCAGCGTGCATCTGCTTAGCTGTGCGCTTCTGCTTTCGCGACTTGCCAACCTCAATCCGCAGCCACCCCGACAGCTTCTCTGCAAACGGATCAAGCTTGCTCGGCCGAACAGAGGCCCTGAATACCGGTTCTAACGTGTCTGCACGTAAATACTTGCGGATCGTGTTCCGCGACAATCCTGTCCGCCGTACAATCTCACGGATCGGCATCCCTTGCCGAAAACGCCAGCGACGTATCACACTCAATAAATCCATGTTGATCACTCCTCATCCCCCCAACCGGTCGGTCAGGGTGTGGTTCAAACATGGGTCAAATCTCAGTGAAAACTTATGCCGCTAACGGGTCACTTCTCAACGACAATCAACA
>CAYPTU010000013.1:0-6080 GCA_964413885.1 uncultured Novosphingobium sp. | reverse complement strand
TCGTCAGGCTCATAACCTGAAGGTCGTAGGTTCAAATCCTACTCCCGCAACCAAACATTTGCAAAACTATCAAAGACTTACAGAGAGCTCCCTTCGGGGAGCTTTTTGCGTTTGTGGCCCGCTGTAAGCACTGTGGAAGCAAGAGGGGGCTAGTTGTTGCGTAGTTGGCTGCCCAGCCGCCAGATCATCATCGACACCAAGTACTACGCTGATGTGCTGCGCTCGGTGCGACCCTCTTCCGGGCTCTTTTTGGAGGTGGCCGGTGGCACCGGAGAGCATGGGTCACGTTCAGCGGCAGGTTCATCGCCAAAACCCGGCATATAACTGTCTACGCGCTGGGCACCAATTGCGACCGCAACTGGGCCGGGAGCGGACTGTCTGCTTCTGTGCGTGGATAGATGAATAGCTGCCGTTTAGGCCGGTCAGAACGCTTGGCTGTTGCTACTAACATTTGAGACATTGAGGTAGTTTCACGACGATCCCGGCAGCTGCCATACGTTCATATAGCGACCGCCCAATGCGGATTGGCTAGTGTTGACGATGCCACCAATGCCAAATGTTCTTACGACCGAAAGGTGATGTAACCCCTTGCCCGGTCGCCACGAAGTCACTTACTCTCTCCCTTGAAAGTGACAACCCGCATCATGTCGGCGACCACGGACCTGTTCGATGCCGTAGACAGGCTTAACTGCCTGTCGAGCCTGTCGGTAAAAGGCGGCACCCCGTTGTACAGTGCAGGCGACAGCGCCGAGGCCGTATACCTTGTCCGCCGCGGGTTGTTCACGGTCATGCGCGATATCGGCGACAACCGGATGCAGTTGGTCGGCTATGTCCGTTCCGGCGAATGCGTGGGTGAGATGGCGGTACTGACCGGGATGTCACGCGGCTCGACCGTGGTTGCACTGCGCGACAGTATTGTGGATGTTTATCCGGCTCAGGCATTCCGGGTAGCGTTGGACGATCGGCCTGACGTCGCGACCGAGGTCGCTCAGCTCGTCGTGCAGCGATCGAGCGGAAGTGCCAATGTGGAGGCGCGCGCGCATATTGTCCTAATTGCCAGTCTTGGTCCTGAAGTGGATCCGGTTGCATTGGCGCAGCGGCTCGCACGATCCAGCCTGAAAGCAGGCATCAAGGCGGTGGCTTTCGATCACTCGACATTGGGCCGTGAACCGGACTGGATCGGTATGGCGGAGGCTGAAAATGATCTGGTGCTGCTTGCAGCGCGGCATGATGAGGGCGACTGGTTGACGCTGTGCCGAAGGCAGGTCGACCGGATCATGCTGCTGGGCCGAAGCGATGTAGCGCCGCCCGTCAATTGCGCCTTGTGCTTCAGCGAACCCCTGCAATCGAACCAGCTGGTCGACCTAGTGCTCGAACGACCTGCGGGAGGCCAATCTAGGTTCGGGCAGGCATGGATGTCGGCGACCAACGCTGCCCGGCTATTCCATGTCGATGATCGTGGCGGCGGGACCGACCGGCTCGCACGGATATTGAACGGCACCAGCATCGGCCTTGCGCTGTCAGGCGGCGGTGCACGCGCATTTGCGCATGTCGGTGTGGTTCGCGCGCTTCGCGAGGCTGGCGTTACTATCGACCTTGTTTGCGGGACATCAATGGGCGCAATAGTCGGTGCAGGCGTTGCCAGCGGCTGGGACGGGTTCGAGATGGACGAACGCATGCGCGCGGCATTTGTGACATCAAGCCCGCTCGACGACATCGCGCTGCCGATTGTCGCGATGACTCGCGGGCGCAAGGTCGAAGCGCGGCTGGCCGAGCATTTTGGCAACGTTGATATTGCCGACCTCGATCTGCCCTATTTCTGTGTCTCCGCCAATCTGACCAGCGGCCATCATCATTCACATGATCGTGGTCCGCTGGTCCGGGCGCTCAGAGCATCGATATCACTTCCAGGCGTTTTGCCGCCGGTGATCGATGAGGGTCAGGTTCTGGTCGACGGCGGCATACTCAGAAACCTGCCCACTGACCTGTTGCGCGCACGACATGATGGCACGGTCATCGGCAGCGATGTGTCGCGCGCCGCCGGGTTGTCGCCCGAAAATGTGATGCCGCCTGCTTCCTGGTGGCGCTGGTTTACAACGGGTGCCTGGCGACGAGGGCCGCCGATTGTGTCGATCCTGATGCGGACCGCGACGATTTCCGCAGGCACCGAAATCGCCCTCGCGCGCAATGCTGCCGACCTTTATGTCATGCCCGATACCGGCATGGTCGAAATCAGAGACTGGCGGTCGTACCCGCAGGCGGTTGAGGCTGGCTATGTAGCGATGCAGGCCGCGCTAGCGAAACTCGACGCGCCGGTATCCGAATTGCGCAAGCGGCGGATGACGGGCACCTAGCCTTTGCTTGGCGCGGTGCTGCCCCCGGTGATCTTCTTGCAGGTGCCGGCGGGCACATAAATCCAGGCATCGCGCTCGTTATCGACCTTCGATGTCGCACCGCAAGCGTTGCTTTTGCCAAAACAATCATTCTGTCCGGCCTTGGCGACGCCGTAGCATTTTTCGAACTTGTAGCTTGGCTTGGGAACATTGACCTGCGCGTTGGCGGCGCTGGCGAGCGCTATCGACGCGGCGACAGCGGCGAGCGATAACGTAGTTTTTGCAGTCAGTTTTGTCATGTCAGCTTCCTTGAACGGTTTAGAAAAAAGCAAATCGAGCGCCGACCAGCATCACAACGGGCTTCTGCCGGTCGCGGATTAGCCCTGCTTCCCGCTGTTCTATGTAATAATATGTGGCACTCGCGAACAGTTTGACGTCGGTGTAAAAACCGACACCGAGCAAATCGTGATTTTTGTCGACCAGATAGGACAAGCCGATCTGGGCAACGTCGATTTTGTCGACGCCCGCCACGAATGAATTCGTCGGCGCAACGGCGTGTTGATAATAGCCGCCAGCGATCCAAGGGCCGTCGACATAGTTGAAGCTGGTGACGATGCCATAAGGCGCGCGGGTCGAGCCATTGGGTCTTTTTTCCGACGACAGTCCGTCGTACGTGGCGCTTAACCCGAAGACAAAGCTGTCCTTAATCGTCGCAGATACGCCGCCACTGATCGAATCGACGCGCCGGGTGTCGGCCAAAGACGCGGTGGATCGGGCTTCGGTTGCATGCGAATAGGTTGCGCCTACCGACAGGTCGAGATTTTCTGTTCGGTGGTTCCAGACAGCGGCGGCCTGAACCACGTCGCGGTAGCCGGGTGCACCCGGCACCCGGTCCCCTGCGACGCCATAGCCGCCGGGGCGGTTGGTGCGTGGCGTGTACGAGAGCGCGCCATAGAGTCCGTTCTTCAACCGCGGCGACAGGTAAATGATCTTGGCCGACCGGTCGTCATAGAAGCGCGCGGCATAGCCGAGATAGGTCAAGGCATTGATGCGGGACGACAGGCCGGCGGGAATTAGCGCGGTTGGCAATCGTCCATCGGGGTCGAGCCTTGCGCCAGATTCTGGGCCATATTCGGACAAAGTGAACGCGATTTCGGACGGGGTAAAGCCAATCAGGCTCTGCGGAAATCCGGCGCGGTTACCTACTTCGACCCTGCCGAAAGAGCCAATGACGAACGCGCTGACCTCGGGGATCGAAAGGCTGTCCGACGAACCGATGCCTGCCGATCCGCGACGATAATTGGCGACTACCCGCGCCGCAATCACGGTTCCACTGGATAGCCGATATTGCGGGCTGGCTTCGACTTCGCCTTCAAAGACGGTTTCAATATCATCTTGTCCTTGCGTCGTCGTCAATCCGGTCGTGGCATTGCCATAGCCGCTGAGCTTGAACTGGAACGGTGATACTGCTTCCTGCGCTTGCGCTGCAACCGTGCTAAAAGCGGCAGCACAAACCAGGGCGGCCCGTGCGCTAAGGCGGCATGCGAATTTGGCCGTTTTCCTATTCAATACATCAACCCTAATTGCCTCATATAGACGTCGTTGCGTTGATCAGCCAGTCGGGCGATGCGGCGACCAATATGCCTTCGACGTGACGGTCGGTACCGGTCATGATGAAGATGCCGACTGCAAGTAACATCGCGCCCAATACGCGTTTGCCCCCGCTCCCGGTCGACATCAGCTTGCCGCGCCATTTGGTCAGAAATCCGCGAGTGGCAAAGGCGATTGCGAGCAGCACACTGGCGATGCCAAATGCGAAGGCGAGCATGATGAAAGCGACTTCGCCAAGCTGTTCGCCCTGGGCCGCAAGCGCGGTGGCTGCGCCCAGCGTTGGGCCAACGCATGGGCTCCAGACCAAGCCGAGCAAAACGCCAATGGCCGCTTGCCCGGCAAGGCCGAAGCGTTCGAGCCCGGCCTGACGTTGGCTCGCCCAGTTCGCGAGTGGCGTCGCCATTTTGGTCAGCGCTGCCTGGACCTGGGGAACGACCAAGGCAACGCCGGCCAGCACCAACAATATTGCGCCGAAAGTGCGAACGATTTCGCCGTCGAAGCCTGAAGAGGCACCGAGCACGGCAACCGTAAAGCCGACGGCTGTGAACGATGTGACCAGCCCGGCGGCAAGCGCCAGCGGCCCCCGTTTATGCTGCTGCGCGGCGCTGCCGAGAACGATAGGGACGAGCGGCAGCACGCATGGCGACAGGATCGTCAACGCGCCTGCGGCAAAGGACAAGATGGGGCTAAGGCTGGACATGATTATTTCAGTGCAGCCGTGGCAAATTTGCGGATGTCGTTGCGATCAGTAATGCCGGTAACCCGGCCTTTTTCGACGGTGCCTTTATAGACAATCAATGTGCTTTGCTTGCTTACATTCAACGCTTCGCGTTCCTTGACCTGCTTGTCGAAATCGATCTTGAAGATAACGAGTTTGGAAAATGCCAGATCTTTCGAAATTTCCACGATGGTCGGTGCTTGCCTGCGGCAAGTCGGGCACCAGTCGGCGTGAACATCGACGAGGATCGGCTTGCCTGCCTTTTGCGCTGCCTTGAAGGCGGTGACGCTATAGGGTTTGATCGGGCCAGCAATTGCGGGCGTGGAAATTGCCATCACGGCAAAGGCGGAAAACGCGGCGAGAATGTGAAACGGTTTCATGAAAATGGACTTTCAGTATGGTTGTCATGAAAGTTCGTCACGCCGCCCGTTTGGTTACATCCTTGTGCGCAGTTTTGACTGGAAGGTCACTTAAAACGGGGGCTTCGGTGCCTTGGTCGATGCCGGTAATCAGCCGCGCTCCGCGCTCGAACGTCAAGTAATTCCACAGCCAAGTGAGCCCGACCATGAAGCGGTTGCGGAAGCCAACAAGGAAGTAGAGATGCGCGGTCGACCAGAGGAACCATGCCGGAAAGCCTTTCAACTGGGTCCAGCCGAAATCGACCACTGCGCGTTTGCGACCGATTTGTCGCGAGCGTCCCAAAATTCTTGTACTTGAAAGGTCCTGGATGCGCCTTGCCCTGTAACCGCGCGCGAATGACCCGCGCAACATGCTGGCCTTGCTGCTTTGCCGCCGGCGCGATGCCGGGGACGGGCTTGCCGTCGGCATCGGCGATACTCGCCGTGTCGCCGATGACGAAAATGTCGGGATGACCCGCAATGCTCATGTCCGGCTCCACCTTTACACGACCGGCATTATCGGCTTCGGCATTTAGCCACATAGCGGCGCGCGACGCCTTGACGCCAGCTGCCCAGATGATTGTGGTAGTGGGTATGCGTTCCTCCCCCACAAGCACGCTATGCGCGTCGATGTCGTTGACGCGGCTGGCCAGTCGTACTTCGACGCCGAGCATTTCAAGCGAGGTTTTGGCGGCAGCGCTCAATTCGGGTGGAAAGTTCGCCAACAGCCGTTCGCCGGCTTCAACCAGCAGGATCTTAACGCATTTTGGCGTCACATAACGGAATTCCATCGACGTCGCATGCCGAGTCAATTCGGCGATTGCGCCTGCCATTTCGACACCGGTCGGTCCGCCGCCGATAACGACGAAGGTCAGATATTCATCGCGGCTTTCGATATTTTCCTGGCGGTTGGTTTCGGCCAATTCCAGCGCGAGCAATATCTTGCGGCGGACCTTGGTGGCATCTGTCCGCCGTCAGCACCAATGGCACAGATTTGAGGTTGTGAATTAAGGAGGGTTG
>CAYPTU010000012.1:0-12908 GCA_964413885.1 uncultured Novosphingobium sp. | reverse complement strand
TCGAAGCCTACGCGGCTGCCAATCTTGAGCAAGCCGGCGCACTCCTGGCCCGTCAAGGCGCCATTTGTCGTTTTTCGACACCAGATGGTATTTGGGTAGATCCGGTTTTTTGGCCATATTTCCGTCTCCTCTCCGCTCAGTTAGATTGTAGTCAGAGCGATTCAATATGTGGCGCTAGAACTGAAGCTGTTTCCAGCAGGCCATGGGCCTCGAGCGACCGTAGCATGTCTTCCGGGGTGAGCTCCGGTCGTTTCAAGCGCAGCCTCATGCGATTTATCGCAGCAACGGCCCGCCCCTCTTCAAGGGCGATTGTGTCAGCGATAAAATCGTCCGCACTGCGTGCTTCGATCGCCAGTGGCGCAAGAGCAGATGCCGGGAAGTCCGACAGGTTCTCAGTCACGAGAGCTTGAGCTTGCGTTTTGATGGCTGCAGCTAGAACGTGCTCGTCGTTTCGATCCGGCAAGCCATAGGTCGTAGCCTCAAATAGGCCGAAGTCTTCCACCAAGGCTTCGGGAAATGCGGCACGCATACTGGCGACAGACTGAGCGGCTCGCGCCCTGCTATCGGCAATGCTACGCTCGTCCATCAAACGTGTGATTGCCCGTTCTGTCTCTTCAAGAACCTTCTCTGACCACCGCACACGGAAGAACTCGGCCTCAGCCAAAGTCAGGAGCAGATTCCTGCGCCACACGCTGACCAATGTGCATGCATCGATAAATGCGGTGTAGCGGTTGGCGAACATGGCGTGTGATCAGATCAGGTCCGCGTCGTTGCCAATCAGGGCATCCAACGCGCGAGCCCGTTCCTCATCTCGCTTTGCCTTGTAGTCAAAAATGTTCTCAGCCTTAATTCTGCGGTGCCGGCCGACAAAGGTATGGGGGATCGCATCCTGTTCCAGTAATTTGATCAGGTGAGGCCGAGAGACGTTCAGTAGATCGGCGGCCTGCTGGGTGGTCAGCATCTCCTGGATTGGTACCAACGTGACGGCATGGCCGCTGCCAATGTGTCGAAGGAGTTCGAGGAAGATATCTGACATCGCCGGGGTGAGGGTAACTTCGACCGGTTTTTTCGTCTCGGGCTCACGCACGCGTAGGGTGGCTTCGCCGGATTTTTGTGCAGCGAGCATCCGGCGCAGTTGGTTAGCAATCTGGCGATCGCTGGCAGACGGCAATTGGCCGCCGAAGGGCTCAGAATGCGCTGGCAAGGTCATTGGTACTCTCCGAGGTTGAATTCCTCACTATGCGATATTCGAAATAAACGCAACAAAATTTGCTGCAAGGGGAAACCTGAAGATGCCGATCGCTGTCCTAACTCCTCAACGCTCTGAAACCCCTCAACGAAACTCCTCAAGAGCCAGAACCCCCAGAAAAGTAGGACTTTTGACAATTTCTCAAAAACTCAACTTCTCTCGCGCGCGCGAAAAAGGGGGGAGGGGGAAGGAGGGAGGAGATATGATTGTATATATATTGAGTAATTGAGAAGTTTTATAAACTTACTGTATCCAGGACATTTTCTCTCTTGATCTGACCTTGAGCAGTTATTGAGTGGTTTGAGCAATTTGCTTTGTGGGAGCCGTCCTATTTCCCTGCACCCATGGCGCGCGGTACAAGGCCCCTGACGCGGCGATCCTCGAAAACGGAGGATTGCTTTGAATCAGACAGCCCCTGCCGCATCCGCTGGATCGGATGCGCGCGTGCCCCTCGGATCTGCAGCTGCAGGCCGGATGCGCGGCGCGACCCTTGCACTCGACATCGCCACGACGACCGGCTGGGCCCTGGAGGGCAAGGACGGCTACATCGCCAGCGGAACGGTATCGTTCAAGAACAGCCGCTATGATGGCGGCGGGATGCGCTACCTGCGCTTCCAGCGCTGGCTTGAGCAGATTGACGAGGACGCCGGGCCAATCGGGGCGGTCTACTTCGAGGAAGTCCGCCGGCACGTCAGTAATGATTCCGCTCAGGTCCATGGCGGTCTGCTCGCTGTTCTGAGCGCATGGTGCGAGGACCGGCTGGTTGCCTACCAGGGCGTGCCGGTCGGAACCATCAAGCGCTTCGCCACCGGCAAGGGCAATGCCGACAAGGCTGCGGTCATCGATGCGGTTCGGAAGCGCGGCTATGCGCCGGTCGACGACAACGAGGCAGACGCACTGGCGATCTTGCTCTGGGCCATCGAAACCTGGGGAGGTGTGCGATGACCACTTGGTCCATTCTTGGTCACACCGCCAAGGTGCTCGAAGAACGACGCGACGATTACGGCGATCCAGCTGAGCAGTTCCGCGCCATTGCCGATCGCTGGTCAATCACGTTGGGCACCCCGATCACCCCGGAACAGGTCGTGCTTTGCATGATCGATCTGAAGCTGGCTCGGCTGGCCTACGATCCAGGCCATGTCGACAGCTTGGTCGATGTCATCGGCTATGCCGCTCTGCTTAGGGAGGTGCGCTGATGGGCATGACCTCCCGGATCTACGACAGTGCGCGGCAACGTGATGGTGAACAGCTTCGCCGTGACGGATGGCGCAACGGCATTCTTGCCGTCTCGGTCAGTGACCAGCGGCTAACCACACTTGAGCGGGAGGCGATCCGTGTGATCGGCGAACGGCTTTATGGGGGCGCTCATGGCAAGAGGGCGTAAGCGCAAGATCGGCCGCCGGCATCCCTCAGGCAAGCTGGTCCAGCCCGGCCACGGTGAAAGCCAGCGCGACGCAATGGCGACAGTGCTTGAAGCCCGGCAGCGCCACTTCGGAATCTCAGTCCTCCAGGCGAGGGACGAGCGCCTCGGCACCGCGCTGGGGCGAATGGCTTTTGCCGGAAAGATAACAGCGGACCAGTTTGCCGCCGCCGAGCTCTACGGAGAGCTGATCGCCCGCTGCAATGCGGTCATGGGGTTGCCCAGCGAGCAACCGCGTTCGGTCACCGGGATCCTCATCAACGAGGGTATCTTCGGGGGCGGTGCTCCCGAATGGACTTGTAACGGTTTTGCGCCGGTTACCTGAGCGTTTACTCGAGCAACTACTATGCCTGGCTGGCCAAGCTCGACACCTCGGGCACCCTGCAATGGCAGCGCAGCCTCAACGGATCAGGCCAGGAAATATGGTACAATGCGGCGGTCGATGCATCCGGCAACGTCTATGTGGCCGGCTATTCAACATCGAGCGGTGGCTCCGGCAATGCCGATGCTCTGATTGCCAAATACAACAGCGCCGGCAGCCTGCTGTGGCAGCGCTCGATCGGCGGCTCCGGCAACGAATATGCCAGCCAGATAGCCCTAAGCCCGGATGGCAGCCTGCTGGTCCTTTCGGGCAACACCTCCACGTCGACAGCCGGGAACACCGATGCCCTGATAACTGTCATCAGCACCGCAACCCCGTCCGTCAGCTGGCAGCGTTCAATCGGGAGTACGGGTTATGATTACGGCTATGGCGTTGCGGTAGACAGCAGCAGCAACATCTACTGGCTCGCAGGCATCAACGGCACGCTGAGCCTGCTCAAGATCAGTTCTGGCGCTGTGATCCAGTGGCAGCTGTCCCTGCCTTCCAGCTACGGCAGTGGTTCGGTGAACCTCGGGCCCGACGGCAGCCTGCGGGTTATTGCTCCGATCTATGCCGGGGCGGACATTTATCAGTTTTCAACCGACGGCACCTTGCTGCTGTCCCGCTCCATCGGCCTCGACACGAGCAATGGCGCGAATTCGTTCAGCCTGACCGGCTTGGCGGTCACCTCAACGGCCATGGTGTTCTCCATCTACACCATGATGGATTTCTCACCCTACGGGTACATGGATCTGTGCGGCGCCATCTTCAAAGTGCCAGTCGATGGTTCGAAGACCGGGACATGGTCTGTGGCTGGGGCCTCGACGCAGGGCGTGACCTACAACACGTCGTCGCCCAGTATTGGAACCACCTTCTGGTCGCTGACCTTCCGCAGCTTCTCGTTGCTGAGCCGCACTCTGACCGCGGGGACCCCAACCTACAGCTTTGCAGCCGGATCCTACACCAACACCACGACCGGGATCTGACCCATGATCATTTCGCATGACCGCAAGACGCTGTTCATCGGCGTGCCAAAGAACGGATCGCAGACTGCGCGGGCTGTCCTTGGCCAGTTCGGGATTGATCTCGTTGGCGAGCTGGGGCGGCATCCGACAGTGCCAGAAGCGATCAGGTTGGCTGAAAGGCTGTTCCCGGGCGAGACGATCGCGCCGACGGCGATCTACGCCTTCTGGCGGGATCCGGTTGAACGCTTCTGCTCGGCAGTCGAGTTCCATAAGCGCTGTCTGCCGAACTCATTGATGCAGCTATTCCCCGATCGGCTCATTGGCATCGAGCCGCATCCGCGATGGTTCGAGACCAACCCAGGGGCGGTGGCTGCTGACCTTCGTGCCGTCATCGATGCCGTCGCGCCGGTTGAAATCCTCGCGGCGTTGCCGCCACCACCAGTTCCCGGTGTTGCCCTCCAGCCGCGGGGTGGCAATCTCAGTTTTTATCGGCCGCAGTCGGAATGGTTGGGTGGAACTACCGTTACCATTCTGCCGTTTGCCGAATACGAGGCCGGGTTGCGGCAGCTTGTCGATCAGTTTGGCGGAGATGGGGCTTCGGTGGAGATCCCCCAGATCAATGCAGCGGCGGGCTTATTGCCCATGCTGAGCATGTCGGAGGCCGAATTGGTTCGGGCCTACTACTGGGAAGATTTGCCGCTATAGTTGCCCAATGAGCGCCGTCGACGAAAAGCGCATTGCCGCCATGATGGCCAAAACGCTCGCGATGATGTGCGTCCGCAATTCCGGCCTCGAAACCCTCCATGCGGGCATCGTCCCGGTCACCCATGCCGGTGACTATTCCGATGTTCGCGTCATTGATGCCGATGGGCGCGAGATTGCGTGGAATGATGTCTCCCATCTCGACGACGACCAGATGCGCGCGCTGATGAAAGAGATCGTCAGTCGGCTCTACACGTTCAATATCTCTATCGACGACCCGGGTTTCCGAAACAGCGTTGATCGTTGGGCCAGGATCGCCGAGCGCTGGGACAAGCCGGATCCGGATCTGGAATTCTTCAGGAAGTTGGCGGAAGAGGGTTGAACCCGACACCGGACCAAAACCTTCGGCGGACAATCCATTTGGATAATACTCGGGTTTCTCGGCCCATCGCTGTCGCTACCTATCCCGCTTGCTGCGATACTCCACATCAATCCTCTTCACGTCAGCCATGGCCACATCTCGCAGCAGTGCTTGGTAGGATGCAACGAGCGTCCGGTGACGCACTGGCGGACGCCATGCAGCGTCGACTTCGGCCAGCCGACCATCGCCAAGCTCGGCCAATACGTGAATGTGACTGCCAGCAGGGCCTCGAGCGAAGCCGCGCTGCCGCGCAAAGCCTTCAACGCTAACGCCGTGCTTCGCCGCGTGGGCGTAAGCAGAAACAATCTGGACGCGCTCGGAGCTTATTGAGCTGACCGGAAATGGCGCAGGCGGAATCGTCGCGCAGGCAGCGAGCAGAACAAGCGTGAGGCTGATTAGGCCGCCACGAACATAAACAGGAATGACTGACATAGAAATCTCCTACTGATCGGGATTGGCCGTGCGATCACGGTAGGCCAGCAGCCGCAGGGCGTTGAACACGACGATAAGCGTGGAACCCTCATGCATGGCCACCGCAGGCCCGATGCCGAGACCAAGGATAGTCGCAGGGACCAGAAGTCCGACGACGCCGAGACTGACGAACACATTCTGCCGGATAATCCGTCGGGTTTGCCGGCTGAGCCCAACCGCGAACGGCAAGTGCGACAGGTCGTCGGCCATCAGCGCAACGTCGGCGGTTTCGAGCGCCACGTCCGAGCCGGCAGCCCCCATCGCGATGCTGACGGTGGCGCTTGCCATCGCTGGGGCATCATTGACCCCGTCGCCCACCATGGCGACCTGCGCTTCGCCGCGCAGCTTGCGGATGGTGGTGACCTTGTCCTCGGGCATCAGGTCGCCCCACGCCTCATCAAGCCCAACCTGGCGCGCGACCGCATCGGCGACACGCTGATGGTCGCCCGATAGCATGACCATGCGGCGTATGCCGAGCTGGCGCAGGCGATCGAGCGCATCGCGCGCAGTTTCGCGAGGCGTGTCGAGCAGACCGATCGCGCCAAGGTCGTTATCGCCGCGCCGCAACACCATCGTGGTGTACCCTCTGACGCGCAGTTTCTCGATCACGTCCGCCATGGGCGCGGACAAGTCCTCGATGCCGTCCGCGCCGAACATTTCAGCCTTGCCGATCAACACCTGTTGGCCGTCGACCTGCGCGGACACGCCGCGCCCGGTCAGGCTTTCGATCCGGGTTGCTTCCGGGATCGGGCGATCGCCGACATGATCCCTGCCGTCACGGGCTATCGCCTGCGCGAGCGGATGATCGCTCTGGCTTTCAACCGCGATTGCCACCACCATCAGGTCCTGTTTGTCAATGCCGGGCGCAGGCACGATCTCCTGAATGTGCGGCTCGCCCTTGGTCAGTGTACCGGTCTTGTCGAATGCAATCGCATCGAGTGAGCCAAGCAGTTCGAGCGGCGCACCGCCCTTGATCAGGACACCGCCGCGCGCGGCGCGAGCCACACCGGAGAGCACCGCGCTGGGCGTCGCGATGGCGAGGGCACAGGGACTCGCCGCAACCAGCACCGCCATCGCCCGGTAGAAACTGGCGCGGAACGGCTCGTCGACCACCACCCAGGCGAAAAGCAGCAGGAGGGTGAGCCCCAGCACGGTCGGCACGAAGTAACGTTCGAACTTGTCGGTGAAGCGCTGGGTCGGCGACTTCTGCGTCTCGGCCTCGCTCACGAGCTTAATCACCTTGGCAAGGGTGGACTCGCTGGCAAGCCGGGTTACCTCGATTTCGAGCGCACCGCTGCCGTTGATCGTTCCGGCAAAGACCCGGAAAGCGGCCTCGAGCCGATCAGGATTAGCGCGCGCGGCGGCATCGTCCATCACCGCCCGCTTGTCGACCGGCATGCTCTCGCCGGTCACCGGAGCCTGGTTGACCGCGCTGGAGCCCCTGACCACGAACCCGTCAGCCGGGCACTGTCAAAGGGATTGCACCGCTAGCGGTGGAAGATCGCGGTGGTTAGAGTGCGGTCATGCCTCGCCCCCGCAAACCTGCCAATCCGTTCCGGTATTTCCACTCCTCGCCCGAGGTAATCCGCCTCGTGGTGATGATGTATGTCCGTTTCCCGCTGTCGCTGCGGAACGTCGAGGACCTGCTGTTCGAGCGCGGTATCGACATCTGCCATGAAACGGTCAGGCTGTGGTGGAACCGGTTCGGGCCGCTGTTCGCCGCCGATATCCGGCGCCAGCGGGTTAGCCGGATGAAGGGCTTTCGGCACTGGCGGTGGCATCTCGATGAGGTCTACGTAAAGATCAACGGCGAGATGCACTACCTCTGGCGTGCCGTGGATCACGAGGGCGAGGTGCTGGAAAGCTATGTCACTAAAACCCGAGACAAATCCGCAGCTTTGCGGTTCATGCGCAAAGCCCTGAAGCGCCACGGCCGGGCTGAGGCGATCGTCACCGACGGGCTGAAATCCTACCCTGCCGCGATGCGTGAGTTGGGGAATGAGGCCCGCCGCGAGGTCGGCCGGCACGCCAACAATCGGGCGGAGAATTCACACCTGCCTTTCCGCCGACGAGAACGGGCGATGCAGCGTTTCAGGCAGATGAAGTCACTACAGAAATTCGCATCCGTGCATGGCTCCGTCTACAACCACTTCAATCAGGAACGTCATCTCGTCGACCGTCAAACTTACAAACTTCGCCGCTCGGTCGCTCTGGCCGAGTGGCAAAACCTCATGGCCTGAGGGGCTGCGCGGGTAAGGGGAGGTTTGACCGGCAGAGAACGTTTCGCATCAGACTGACACCTCCTGAAGAGCAGCGCGATGAGCGTCACCGGGCCGATCCTGGGCAGGAATGTCTTCTCGTACCATTCATTGCCCTTGGCCTTGGCAAGCCACTTGCGGGTCAGGAATCCGGCGAGGAATGGGATGCCCAGATATATCAGCACCGCCTCTGCAATCGTCCAGAAGCTGACATGGATAACTGGCTGGACGGCGATTTTGTTGCTGCGGCACCCAACCAGAAGTGGGCGGGTGACATCACCTATGTCTGGACGTCCGAAGGATGGCTATACCTCGCCGTCATCCTCGATCTGCATAGCCGCCGTGTTGTGGGCTGGGCGGTCAGTGACCGAATGAAGAAGGATCTGGCGATCAGGGCGCTGGACATGGCTGTGCGCCTCCGCAATCCACCGCCAGGCTGCCTTTTCCACTCAGATCGCGGCAGCCAATATTGCTCCTATGCTTATCAGAAAAAGCTGCAGGCCCACGGCCTGCGGCCATCAATGAGCGGTACAGGAATCCCCATCGATTCAACCGATGTGGAAAACGCTCTAAGAAACTAAGGGCCATCCACTTCTGTAAACCTCTTAAGCCGCAGAATCGTCGCACTCGCGGCATTTTACTCAACCGGTGTAACCGCGAGAAGAGACGATCCGTAAGAGTGGCGCCACCAACAACCACGAGGTTCATATGCGTCACGCGTCTTCTCTTACGGCTCTCGCCGTATTCGCCGCCACTGTCCCCGCGATCATCGCAGCGGCCCCTGCCGCCGCTGCCGCACCGGTGGTGCGACAGTTCGATCAGGCAGCTTTCGATGCTGCCCAGAGGGCGGGCAAGCCGATCCTCGTTTGGGTCCATGCGCCGTGGTGCCCGGTTTGCCGTGAGCAGGCGAAGACGATCGCCCGCGTGACCGACGCGCCGGCGTATCGCGACATGCAAGTCTTCCGCATCGACTATGACACGCAGAAAACCTTGTGGAAGAAGTTTGGCGCAACGATGCAGTCTACGGTGATCGCATTCCGCGGCAGGCGCGAGACCGCCCGGATCGCGCACGAGACGGACGAGGGCAAGGTCTCTGCAGTTATCCGCAGCGCAATCGCCTGACGCTCGGATGGCGTCTGCACTAAACCCCGCGCTCGCTTATGCGGCGGGCGCGCTCACCATCCTTTCCCCCTGCGTCCTGCCCCTGGTGCCGATCGTGCTTTCTTCGGCTGCTCAGCGCCATCGCTTCGCGCCGCTGGCTCTGGCAGCGGGGCTGGTGGTGGCTTTCACGGCCACCGGCTTCATCGTCGCCGCATTCGGGCAGGCGCTCGGCATCGATACGCTCGTCGTGCGCGCAGCGGGAGCGGTCGTGCTCTGCCTGGCCGGCATCGTGCTGCTCGTGCCGCGGCTTCAAGACGTCCTGACCCGCCTCGCGACGCCGCTTGCGACATGGGCCAGTGACCGTCAGTCAGCCCTCGGCGACAAGGCCGGTCTCTGGGGGCAGGCGTTGATCGGTGCGCTGCTTGGTGTCGTGTGGGCGCCTTGCGTCGGGCCGACGCTCGGTGCCGCAATAGCACTGGCGGCCGAGGGCAAGGATCTTGGCGAGGTGGCGCTGGTCATGGTCGCCTTCGGTCTCGGCATCTCGACAGTGTTGCTCGTCATCGCCTTCGCGGCACGCAGCGCGCTAGCCCGGTGGCGCGGTCGCCTGATGATGGCCGGCGGCCGCGGGAAGGCCGTGCTGGGTGCGCTGCTGCTCATCATCGGTGTATTCATACTCACTGGCATCGATCGGAAGATCGAGGCTTTCGCGCTCGATCACCTGCCTGACCGGATCACCGAATGGTCAACTGCGCTCTAGCGATCTGAGGGCCGCAATCTTTTCACTCACGGAGCGAAACAATGAACATCATCGGAAAACGCGCGTTGGTCACTGGCGGATCAAGTGGGATCGGCCTCGAAATCGCCCGCCAGCTGCTTCTCGCCGGAGCGAGCGTGGGCATTACCGGTCGCAGGCAAGAGGCAGTCGATGCGGCTGTTCAGCAACTGGAAGGCCTGGGAGCGATCAGCGGTGTGTCGGCCGATGTGACCACTGCGGAAGGTCGAATGCGAACACTCGATCTGGCAGCAAATTCGCTCGGCGGGCTCGACATTCTTGTCAACAATGCGGGCGGCGTCCGGGCGGGACGGCTCGAAACAATCGAGGAGGACGATATCCGCCAGATGGTCGAAGTGAATCTGACGGGCCCCATCCTCCTCACGCGGGCAGCGCTGCCCGCGCTGAGAGAGAGCGGGGACGCCCTGGTGGTGAACGTCAGCTCGGGCATCGCCCTTGTCGGAATGGCGTTCTACACGCCCTATGCGGCGGTGAAGGCCGGCATCGCGCACTTCGGCGAGGCGCTCCGCCGGGAACTGGACGGCGAAGGCATCCGCGTCCTCACAGTCTATCCGACCGCAACCGAGACGCCGATGATGGCAACCTCGGGGATGGCCCGGGACGGCGGTCGCGAAACGGCATCGGATGTCGCTCGCGAGGTTATCGAGGCGATGGTTCAGGACCGCCTCGATGTCGTGCGCGGAGGTGCCGACCGGCTCGAGATGGTGAAGCGCAACCGGAGTGAGCCGGGTGCGATCGACGAAGCGATGCGCCCCATGAAGGCCGCGATGGAAGAAGGGGCTCGCAACCATTCGGCCTTGTGAAGGCAAACGGGCGGGCTGCCGCAGGATTTGCGCGAACTATTCCGCCACGGAATATGTGGGTCGAATTCTGAAGCTTGTAACTGATGGTAGGGAAGCGACGTAATAAGAGTGGCGACGAGCGAAGCCGAACTCAAAATGCTGATGATCGGCAGCCTTGACGGCGATGCGTTGGCGCATGGGCTGTTGCTGCGCGCGCTCGTCCCACTCCTGCAATCCTTTTTTCGCCGCCGCCTGGCCCATCCCGAAGACGCCGAAGACCTCGTACAGGATACATTGATTGCCGTGCACACCCGCCGCGAGACCTTTGACCGGAATCGCCCCTTTACAGCCTGGCTCTATGCGATCGCTCGCTACCGGGTGATCGATCACTATCGGCGCCAACGTCAGACGGTGGCGATCGAAGACGTCGATTCCATCCTGGTGACCGAAGGATTTGAAGATGCCGCCAACGCGCAGATGGACGTCGAGAATCTCCTCCTGACGCTATCTCCCAAGCAGGCGCGGGCAATCCGCGACACACATGTCGAGGGCAAGAGCGTCGCAGAGGCCGCTGCTGCGGCCGGCATCGGAGAATCGGACGTGAAAATCTCGGTTCACCGCGGCCTGAAGGCACTCCGCACCCGCATCAGGGGCTCATGATTATGAATACGGAACAGCTAATCGAGACGCTCAGCCGGGACGTGCCGCGGGTGCCGCGTCATGCGATCGCGAAGCGCGTCGCGCTCGGCATCGCCCTCGGCGGCCTTCTCGCGATGATCCTGGTCACCGTCACGCTGGGAGTCCGTCCGGACTTGCGCGTCGCCATGCACGGCTTCCCATTCTGGATGAAGTGGACCTACACTATTTCACTCGCGCTTGGAGCAAGCTATGCGATCACTCGGCTGGCGCGGCCCGCTCCGTCATCCCTGCGAGGGCTTTGGCTGCTTACCGCGCCGGTGTTGGTCCTGATCGGGATCGGTATTGGCGAGCTTGCTCGAACACCTTCATCGGAATGGCTGGCGATGTGGTTTGGCCGGAGCTGGGCGTCTTGCCCCTGGCGGGTGCTGACGCTCGCCGCGCCTATTTTTGTGGGGGTCCTCTGGTCCTTTCGCAAGCTGGCACCCACGCGCCTGCGAGCCGCTGGCGCGGTCGCTGGTCTTAGTGCCGGTGCATGGGCTGCGACGATCTACTGCCTACACTGTCCTGAGGTGTCCGCCATCTTCGTGCTCACCTGGTACAGCCTGGGGATCTTGCTGGCGGCTGGCATCGGCGCGCTGCTGGGACCACGGCTCCTGCGCTGGTAGCGGTGGCATGACCGACATTCACAAACCGAGCTGATTGTAACCGCCGTTGCCCCCGGCTCGTAGGTGGTGCTGCTGACCGCAGGGACAGGAGCGCAAGTCCAGTCGCCGCCTGACCAGCGCTCGCATCGTTGAACAGCTACGAGGGACGCGACATGCACGACATGGATAAACTGAAGAACCTGAAAATGCTGGACGCCGGCGCTCCTGACGCGATGAAGGCGTTCTGGGAGTTCGACAAGGCCGTGTTCAAAGATGGCGCAATCTCCGCGCTTAATAAGCAGCTCATTGCCGTTGCGGTCGCGCTCACCACGCAATGCGCTTATTGTATCGCGATCCACACCAAGCAGGCGCGCGACGCGGGCGCCACTGACGCGCAGCTCGCGGAAGCGACGACGGTGGCCGCGGCGATCCGCGCCGGTGGTGCGATCACGCACGGGACACACCTGTTCTGAACCGTAGATCGATCGAAGCTGAGCCGGCCCGATGGAGCAGGCCGGCTCAGTCAAGAATGGCAAGCGTCCCCAGCAGCCCGAGTGCTGCCCGACCAGTCAAGCGCTACTAAGCGTCACCGCTCTTCAGTCGGCCGAACATCCGATCCCAATCCGAATTTGTCGCGATGTTTGGCCGCCAAACGCGCATCTACCGACAAGGGCCCAGCTCCGCCAATGCACAGCGCGATCAGGCCCGCCAGGTAAAGCAGGTCAGCCTCGTAACCCGGCTGTCCGAAATGCGCGCCGGTCGTATCGTAGGCCATCAGCTTGATCGAGCTGAAGCCATTTGGCAGGTGGACGGTGAAGATCGCGACGAGCAGGACTGCAATCATGGGGACCGTAGCGAGCGGCACGAGCGCGCCTGCGAGGATCAGCACGCCGCCTACGATCTCTACAATAACGGTTGCCCAGCTCAAAAAAGCTGGTGCCGGCATTCCCATTGCATCGAGTACCCGCCATAGCCAAGCACGATCCTCACGGGTGCCAGCTGATCCATCGAAATCGTATGCCAGATCAGATGCTTTGCCCGGTCCATCTGTTCCCCGTCAGCACCAATGGCACAGATTTGAGGTTGTGATTTAAGGAGGGTT
>CAYPTU010000011.1:0-34602 GCA_964413885.1 uncultured Novosphingobium sp. | reverse complement strand
AAATCTCAGTGAAAACTTATGCCGCTAACGGGTCACTTCTCAACGACAATCAACACCTCACATTCTCCAACCGGGCTATAGCCGCTTGAACGGACGCCTGCTGAAAATGCAGGTCCTTGATAGCTGCCTTCATCACGTCTGCCTCAACATAGCTTGTCGCGTCATCGGCCAACAGCTCGGCCTCTTCCAAGAGCCGGAGCACTTCACGCAAGCGTGGCAGGGCGTTCGGATCAGGCGTGCCGAGCAACGCCATAGCAATCTGATGTTTGCTCTTGGCCAGTGCCAGCATCCGGCTGATGTGTTCAACAGCAGCGTCCGGCAGGTGTGGATCTGCGGTGTCCATAAGTCATTCTTAGTCAATCTATGCGTCGAGCATAGGTATCAAAAAAAGATACGCATTCAAGCCGCCAGCGCCCGATCCAGTACGTCGGTGATGGAGTCCGCTGCAATCATGGCAGGCTGGGCAGCGAGGTGCGCATAGCGGGCAGTGGTTTGCACTTGGGTGTGGCCCAGCAGCTTTCCAATGATGGGCAGCGAGTGTCCGGCAGCGATCGCTGTCGATGCGAAAGTATGCCGCAGGTCATGGATTCGGACCTCGGGTAGACCCGCACGGGCGCGCACCCGCTGCCAGAAGGGCTGAAGATCAGTCAGCCTGGCGCCCGGCAGCATTCCCGTAATCACCCATGGGTTGCCGGGAAGGCGAGGTGCCTTCTCCAGCAGCTCGCATGCGGGACGGCCGAGAAACACCTTCTTCGCCCCCGATTTGGAGTCCGGCAGGTTGAGGGTGCGGGCTTCGAAATCCACATAGTCCCACTGCAAGGTCATGATCTCGTTAAGGCGGCATCCGGTGTAGATGAGCAGTCTGATGGCGAGGATAGCAGACGGCATCTCGCGGCCTTCCTGTTCTACCTCGCGCAGCACGTCTCCAAGATGTTTGATCTCGTCCATGCTTAGGTAGCGCTCGCGTTTCACCTCGGGGTATTTCTGGATCAGACGGCGCGGGTTGCTCCCATCGGGGCGAAGGCCCCACAGCTCGGCCAGATTGAACATCTTGGAGATGATCTCGAGGCAGCGGTTTGCCTCATAGGGAATGTGCCGAAGGTCATGATGGAATTTGGTGACGTCGGCACGGGTGATTTCCGTGACCAGCATTTTGCCCAGTTTGGGCACGATGAATTTGGCGAGCGAGCGCCGATAAGCTGCTGCCGTTCGCGGCTTGAGCCGTAGCGCAATGTGCTGCTGGTCAAACCGTTCAACGAGGTCCTTCAGCAGTAGCGCGTTACGATACGCCTCTCGGTCCGCGGCAGGGTCTTTCCCGCCTCGGGCATCCGCAAGAATGGCGAGAGCCCGGCTGCGTGCCTGTTCGGTGGTGAGAATGGTGCTCGGGCCGAGCGAGATCCGGCGAGATCGCCGCCCAGCGCGATACTGTACGATGTATTGCCGGCGCCCTGACGGCAGAACCCGCAGGCCAAGGCCCGGGATGTCCTCATCCCAGATGTAATATTCCTTGTCCCTTGGGGCGGCTGCTTCGACCGCGCGTTTGGTTATCTTGGTCATGTCCGTGTCACTTCTGTCGATCGGATTTGTGACCGCGGCTGGCTGGTTGCACCCTGGTGGTTGGCGGCCCACCTCGATGCGACCCGACTTGCCTTGGCCGACGCAACGGGTGCTGATCAGTGCCCTTGAAGTCAACGAACATATTGAAAAGAAGTAAGAAAAGGAAAATTGCCGCAATTGGGCGTATGGGGCGAGAGGGCCCGAAGGCCGTGCCAGCGGCTATCCGTTCGAATCGCCGACTGCATTCCGGCAACTTTCGCCGAACGGGCCGTAAGCACTGTGGAAGCAAGAGGGGGCAAAAGAGGGCAAATGCCGTCGCAAACGTGCGGGGGAGGGGACCTGCTAGACATTGGCCTATCTGTCGGTAATGTCGCGCTTATGTCGGTTGTATCGAGATTCGGCTAAGTCATTGAAAATGCAGCTCATAACCTGAAGGTCGTAGGTTCAAATCCTACTCCCGCAACCAACATAGAACCCCGCTTCGGCGGGGTTTTTTGTTGTCCAGCGCCCACAGCCCGCGATAGGAACGCCGCGATGCCCGCAACGTCCCGGCCGGGTTCCGGCCCGATCCTTCCTGTAGTCCTGGCTCTATTGCTGGCGATCGGGCTTGTGCTGAGCCTGGCGCTGGTTGGGGAAAAGGTCGATCGGTCGGCGGAGCTTGCACGGCTGCCGGGCTTGCCCGGTGATGCTCCGCTGTTAACTGCGCCGCCCTCGTTATCCGATATGGACGCCGCGCGCGTGCGCAACGCCGCCGTATCCTTTGTCAAAGGTCCGATTTCTCCTGCCCCGCGCTTTGCCTTCAAGGGCTCGGCCGAGGATCGCAGTCGCGCGACCGAATGCCTTGCCCTCGCTGCCATGGCAGAAGCGGGGCCAAGTGATATCGGCCAGCGGGCCGTCATCCAGGTCGTGTTGAACCGGGTGCGGCATCCGGCCTTTGCCAAGACCGTCTGCGGCGTTGTCTTTGAGGGTAGCGCACGGGCGACCGGTTGCCAGTTTACGTTCACCTGCGATGGTTCGCTCACTCGGCAGTATTCCGACAGCGCCTGGCTGCAGGCCCGGATCCGCGCCGGGGAAGCGCTGGGTGGCTACGTTTTCAAACCAGTTGGCCTTGCGACACATTACCATACCGATTGGGTCTATCCCTATTGGAGCCCCGAGCTCGACAAGGTGGCGAGGGTGGATACCCACCTGTTCTTCCGCTGGCCGGGCTATTGGGGAACCAGATCCGCCTTCTCGGCAATCTATCGTGGGAACGAACCCGATCCGGCTACCGCCTTTGGAGCGATGGCGCAGACGGCCGGTGCCGCCCCCACCCCGACTGCAGTTGCAGACGCGCCAAAGATCGCCAGTGGGACGGTGGTGATGCGCGCGACCGGCGGCAAGGCCAACTTCATCCTGCTGGCCGGTTCCGCCGCTGCCGATGCGCTCGCGGCGGCACGCGCGGTGTGCAACCAGCCGGGGACTTGCCGGGTGCTGGGCTGGACTGATCCAGCCGCGCTGCCGCAAGCCTTTCCGATCCCCCCCGCTGCCCGCGCCGCGCTGCAATTCAGCTATACGCGCGATCCCGGCGGAGCAGAGATTGTGCTATATGGCTGCAGCCATTTCGCGGGTGTCCCGCGGGAGCAATGCATCCCGCGGGCGCGGTAACGATTAGTCGCTGAACTTACCGCCTTCTGCCGCCAGCTTTGCCAGCAGCGGCGCCACCGGCAGGCTATGCCGCTTCAGGCCATCGGCGATCTTGGCCAAGCCTTCATGGTCGGCCCAGTACATGATCCCGCCGGTCCAGGCGGGCCAGCCATAGCCATTGAGCCAAACCAGATCGATGTCGCCCGCGCGCTGGGCGATGCCTTCTTCGAGGATCAGCGCGCCTTCCGAAACCATCGGATAGAGCAGGCGTTCGAAGATCTCCTGCTTGCTCACTTCGCGCTGGGTCACGCCGCTCTTGCTGGCGAAGTCGGCAATGATTGCCTTGACCTCATCCGAAGGCGCGCGGCTGCGGTCTTCACCATAGTCATAGAAGCCCTTCCCGGTCTTCTGTCCCCAACGGCCGGTCGCGCAGAGCGCCTCGCGGATTGTGGTGACCTTGGTGGGATCGCGGTGCCAGCCGATGTCGAGGCCCGCGAGGTCGCCCATCTGGAACGGCCCCATCGGGAACCCGAAGTCGAGCAGCACCTGGTCGATATCGTAATAGGCCGCGCCTTCCATCAGCAGGGCGTTGGCCTGTTCCTGCCGCTTGGAAAGCATGCGGTTGCCGATGAAGCCGTGACACACGCCCGAGACGACCGGCACCTTGCCGATCTTGCCCGCCAGCTGCATCACGGTGGCCAGTTCGCTCGCGCCGGTCTTGGCGCCGCGCACCACTTCCAGCAGCTTCATGATATTGGCGGGCGAGAAGAAGTGCATGCCCAGCACGGCCTCGGGCCGCTTGGTGGCGGCAGCGATTTCGTTGACGTCGAGATAGCTGGTGTTGCTGGCCAAAATTGCGCCCGGCTTCACGATGGCGTCGAGTTGGCCGAAGACGTCCTTCTTTACATCCATCGATTCAAAGACGGCCTCGATCACCAGATCGCAATCGGCCAGGCTGTCGAAGGTCAGGCTGGGGGTCAGGCGAGCCATCGCGGCTTCGGCCACGGCAGCTTCGATCCGGCCGCGCTTGACGCTGGCTTCATAGTTCTTGCCCATCACGGCGACGCCGCGATCCAGCGCGGCCTGTTCGCGCTCAACAATCGTCACCGGGATGCCCGCCGATAGGAAGTTCATCGCGATGCCGCCGCCCATGGTGCCGGCACCGATCACGCCAACCTTGTTGATGGCGATCAGCGGCGTGTCAGCTGGCAGGTCATCGATCTTGGCGCAGAGTGCGAGCGCGGCGGTGATGTGCTCCTTGGCACCGGGCAGGGCGTCGGTCATTCGGTGATTCCTCTCAATTGATCTGGCGTTCGTAGCCTGCCCAATAGGGTGCGCGCAATTCGCGGCGCAGGATCTTGCCACTGGGATTGCGGGGCAGGGCGGCAATCGTGTCGACCGACTTGGGCACCTTGAACCCGGCGAGCCGTTCGCGTGCCCAGGTAATGATGCTTTCGGGATCGATGGTGTGGCCCGGCTTGGGTACGCAGACGGCCTTGACCGCTTCGCCCCACTTGGGATCGGGCACGCCGATCACGGCGACTTCCTGCACGTCCGGATGGCCATAGATGCCGCTCTCGACCTCAGCCGGGTAGACGTTCTCACCGCCAGTGATGATCATGTCCTTGGCGCGGTCATACATGTAGACGTAGCCGTCTTCATCCATGTAGCCGATGTCACCCGTGGCAACCCAGCCGTCCTTCATCGTGCTGGCGGTGGCTTCGGGCAGCTTCCAGTAGCCCAGCATGTTGCTGGAGGAACGCGTGCAGATTTCGCCGATCTCACCCGCCGGCAGGGCTTTGCCATCGGGGCTGCGGATTTCCATTTCGACGCCGGGAAGGGGCTTGCCGGCAGAGCGCATCCGCTGGTTGCCTTCCACGCTGTGGTCCTCGGGCGGCAGTACGCAGATCGTCCCGGTGGTTTCGGTCATGCCATAGTTCTGGACGAACTGGGCCCCAAACATGGCGATGCATTCGCGCAGCAGTTCCAGCGGGATCGGACTGGCGCCATAGAGGATGTATTTGATACGGCTGAAATCGGTCTTGGCACAATCGGGATGATTGAGCAGCAGGGCCAATGCTGCGGGCACGATGAAGAACCGGGTGACGCCGCGATTTTCAACCGCATCGAACACGCGGGGCGGGTCGAATTCGCTCAGCACTACGCCGGGCAGGCCGGACGCCAGCGCCATCACGCCAAGGCCGGTGCCGCCAATGTGGGCGCAGGGCATGGCGACCAGCACGGCCTCATCCTCGTCCCACAGGGTGTGCAGCGGCGGATTTTCGAGGTTGGCCTTGCGCAGGCCAAACAGGTTGCGGTTGGACAGGACCGCGCCCTTGGGATTGCCGGTGGTTCCGCTGGTGTAGAGCTGCAGCACGGCATCGTCGGGGCACGAGGGGGTAAACGCAGCGCGCTCTGCCTGAAGCACTTCGCGCCGCGCCGCGTCAGCGGTGAAGCAGCGCAGCAGGCCGGGGCGCTGGCCCAGCGTATCGGCGCAGGCTTCAAAGCCATCGCCCAGGAACAGCACCTTGGCTTCGGCATTGTCGATGATGAAGGCCGCCTCCGGCTCCGCGAGCCGCCAGCCGACCGGCACCATCACGATCCCGGCGCGGGCCGCACCGTAGAACAGGGTGAAATAGGTCGTCGCGTTCTTGCCGAACCAGGCAACCCGGTCCCCTTTTTGAACACCCATGGCCAGCAGCGCCGAGGCGACCCGCCCGGTCGCCTTTTCCAGCTCGGCATAGGTCAGCGACAGATCATCGCCATCCAGCGCCATCCTGTCCGGGCGGTCCGCGGCCCAATAGCGGATGAACTCGTCAAAGGTGAACAGATCGATCGTCTGCGCGGCCTTGGCCAGCAGTCGGTCGTACGTTGCCTGGTCCATCGTGCTCTCCCGGTTTTGAGGGCATGTTAACCGGGCGATTAAAATGGGCAAGGGGCTTGCGGGACCCTTTTAGCCTCCGGCCATCAAGCTTGCATTGCCTCCGGCTGCTGTCGTGTCGATGCAGGTGACGCGTTCGGTGGCAAAGCGCGGCAGGTAATGGGGACCGCCCGCCTTGGGGCCAGTGCCGGACAGGCCCTCACCGCCGAACGGTTGGCTTTCCACCACGGCGCCGATCTGGTTGCGGTTGACGTAGAAGTTGCCGACCTTGGCCGTGGCTTCAACCAGTCGCCGCGTTGCGTCGATCCGGCTGTGCAGCCCAAGCGTGAGCCCATAGCCGGTGGCATTGATCGCCGCGGTCACCTCTTCCAGTTGATCGCTCTTGAAGCGCGCAACGTGGAGCACCGGGCCGAAGTTTTCGCGGGCCAGGTCTGCGATCGATTCGATCTCGATGATCGTCGGGGGCACAAAGGTGCCCTTGGCGCAGGTCTTGGGCAGTTCACGTTGCCAGACCTGCCGCCCGGCCGCCTTCATGGCAGCGATATGCTGGTCGAGCGCGGCCTTGGCTTCGGCATCAATGACCGGGCCAACATCGGTCGTCGGGTCCAGCGGGTCGCCGATCACCAACGCTTCGAAGGCGCCGCGGATCATCGCCAGCATGGCATCGTAGACATCGTCCTGCAGGTAGAGCACCCGCAGCGCGGAGCAGCGCTGGCCCGCGCTCTGGAAGGCACTGGCGACAACATCCCGGGTGACCTGTTCGGGCAAAGCGGAGCTATCGACGATCATCGCGTTCTGGCCGCCGGTTTCGGCAATCAGGGTGGCAATAGGACCGTCACGCAGAGCCAGGGCGCGGTTGATCGCGCGGGCGGTTTCGGTTGATCCGGTGAAGGCAACGCCAGCCACTTCGGGACGCGCGGTAAGCATGGCGCCAACGCTGCCGTCGCCGGGCACCAGTTGCAGCACGTCATCGGGAATGCCTGCTTCATGGCACAAGCGGATCGCCAGCGCCGCAGTCAGCGGAGTCTGTTCGGCCGGCTTGGCTAGGACCGTGTTGCCCGCTGCCAATGCGGCAGAGGCCATGCCGATGAAGATCGCCAGCGGGAAGTTCCACGGACTGATGGTCACAAAGACCCCGCGGCCGTGGAGCGTCAGCCGGTTGCTTTCCCCGGTGGGGCCCGGAAGGGGGCGACCTTCGCCAAAATGAGCGCGGGCTTCGGCGGCATAATAGCGCAGGAAATCGACGGCCTCGCGCAGTTCAAGCACGGCATCGACCAGCGTCTTGCCGGCCTCGCGCTGGCAGAGCGAGAGGAATTCCGGTGTGTGCGCCTCGAAAGCGTCAGCAGCCTGTTCGAGCAATGCCGCACGCGCTGCCCCGCCCAGAGCATTCCAGCCGGGCTGGGCCGCAGCGGCGCGCTCGGCGGCGAAGGCTACGTCTGCCTCGGTGGCAGAGCGGATCGTGCCGACGACCTGCGTGTTGTTCTGTGGCGAAAGGACTTCGAACGCTTGTGCAGCGTCGCCAGCCAGCGCAGTCGGCTCGGCCTCCCAGCGCAGCGCCGCCAGTTCATCCAGATGCGCCAGCAGCGGAGTGCGCAGCAGCGGGTCTGCCAGATCGACCCCCGCGCTGTTGCGGCGACCTGGGAACAGCTGATGCGGCATGGGGATCGCAGGATTGCGGCGCGGGTTCAGTGCGGCCAATTCGGCAACCGGATCACCGACCAGATCATCGACCGGCACTTCGGCATCGGCCATGCGGTTGACGAACGAACTGTTCGCCCCGTTTTCAAGCAGGCGGCGGACCAGATAGGCCAGCAGGTCCTTGTGCCCGCCTACCGGCGCGTAAATCCGCACCGGGGTGCGGCGGTTGCCGCCCTCTGCCTCGAGCTTGGCCAGCTCGGCATAGACGTCCTCACCCATGCCATGGAGCCGCTGGAATTCGAACTCGGCATCACCGGCCAGCGCCTTGATCGCGCCGATCGTGTAGGCGTTATGCGTAGCGAAGGCCGGGTAGATCGCATCAGGCGCGGCCAGCATCTTCGCTGCGCAGGCCAGGTAGGAAACATCCGTCGCCACCTTGCGGGTGAAGACCGGGTAGTCGACATGCCCGCCAACCTGGCTGAGCTTGACCTCGCTGTCCCAATAGGCGCCCTTGACCAGCCGGACCATGATCCGGCGGCCGTGGCGGCGGGCGAGTTTTACCACCCAGTCCACCAGCGGTACGGCCCGCTTGGAATAGGCTTGCAAGGCCAGACCAAAGCCCTGCCAGTTGCCCGCGAACAGCGCGTCATCGCTGACCAGCTCTTCGATGATGTCGAGCGAAAGTTCCAGCCGTTCGGCCTCTTCCGCGTCGATGGTGAAATGGATGTCGGCGGCGCGTGCCTTGAGCGCCAGGTCCTTAATCATCGGCACCAGCGCCGCCTTGGCAGCATCGGCGTGGAGAAAATCATAGCGCGGGTGAAGCGCCGAAAGCTTGACCGAAATGCCCGGTGAGCGGACCACCCCGGCATCGGCTTCCTGCGCAATCCGGTCCAGCGCCATGGCATAGCTCTGGCGATAGCGTTCCGCATCGGCAAAGGTCATTGCCGCCTCACCCAGCATATCGAAGCTGTGGGTCAGGTTCTGCCTGCGCTCAGGCGCGGCGCGGTCCAGCGCTTCATCAATTGTTCGGCCAAAGACGAACTGGCCGCTCAGGATCTTCATGGCCTGCAGCGTTGCCTGCCGGATGACCGGTTCGCCCAAACGTCCGACCGCGCGCTTAAGTGCTGCGCCCAACCCGTCCGCCTTGGCCCGGCGCTGGTCCAGCACCTGCCCGGTCAGCATCAGTGAGAAGGTCGCGGCGTTGACGAAGGTGGAGCCACTTTCGCCAAGATGCTCCGACCAGTCGATCCCGCCCAGCTTGTCATGGATCAGTGCATCGGCTGTGGCAGCATCCGGCACGCGCAGCAGCGCTTCCGCCAGGCACATCAGGGCAATGCCCTCATCTGTGCCAAGCCCGTAGGTTTGCAGGAAAGCATCCAGCCCGCTGGCCTTGTGCGCTCGCGCGCCTTCGACCAGTCGCGCCGCGATCCCGGCGGCCGCCGCATGAACGGCGCTGGCCGGCGCAGCCTGGCGCAGTCGCTCTTCTATGCAGGCATCCTCATCCTGGCGGTAGGCTTCGCGCAAGGCCGTTCGGTCTATCGGTGCAAACATGAATCGCGCCTAGCACTGGTTGCGACGGAAACCAATTGCTCCATGGTCTTGCAATTGTTCGCAATGTGCGCAAAGCATTGAAACGGGTCAAATGTTGGTGGGTTCTGGGGATTCACTTCTTGCCGCGCCGCTGGCGCTGGGCGAACGCCAGCGCGTGTCGGCAGGCTGGGCAGCAGCTGTGTGTCGCATGGCTGCCGCCATCGGATCGCAGCGCCTTGCTGGGGTGCTGCGCCGGGCGGAGCCACGGCAATGAGCGCGCGGCACCACCGCAGTCTGCATGACATCCTGGAGCGCATCCACCGATTGCCGGTGCTCTTCGCAGTGATGCTGGCCGCTCTCAGTTTCACGCTGAGCGGGGCCTTGGTGATCCACAGTTACGGTGAGCGCAATCTCGACCTTGTGGCGCGAAGCCTGGCCGACCGGATTGAACCGGCGGTGCACATTGGTAATCCGCGGGGCATAACCGATGGCATCGCCACCGTGGTTGCGCGCCAGTCTGTCGATCAGGTTGAGGTGTTCGATCGCACCGGGCATTTGCTGGCACATTGGCGAAATCCGAAGGCGAGCTTGCCCGACTGGCTATTGCGGGCGGGCAATCAGGTCTTCCTGGATCGGGCGATTGTCGCCCCCTTGACGCGGCATGGCAACCAGATCGGTGCAGTGCGGGTCACCGGTAATCCCGAAGGCTTGCTCCGGTTCGCTCTGGCGGGCGCCATGATAGCCTTTTCGACCCTGGTGTTGACTGTGATTGCGACGCGCATCTTCTCCAAATCCCTGCAAAGCGCTGTGCTTGATCCGCTGGCGCACCTGTCCGAGGTTGCGCAGGCTGCGCGGAGCGACCGGACCTTTGACCAGCGCGTTGCGCGCTCGGGGATCGAGGAGTTCGATAGCTTCGCGGCAAATTTTAATGCCTTGCTGGGCGAATTGCAGGCGCGACACGATCAGGGTGCCCCCTTGGACCAGGATCGCGGCTAGTCTCATCGAGACAGCAACCGGTGCGCAAGTGATTGCCTCTCGCGTCCGCCGCCCTATGACGGCGGCATGACGGGTGAATGGCAATTCTGGATCGACCGCGGCGGCACCTTCACGGATGTGGTGGCAATGGCACCCGATGGCAGCGTGCGGACTGCCAAGCTGTTGTCCGAGGACCCGTCGCGGGCCGAAGATGCCGCCATTGCCGCGATCCGGCAGTTGAGCGGCGTTGGAGCCGGCCCACTTCCGGCCGCAGCGGTGCGGATGGGCACAACTGTAGCGACCAATGCCCTGCTGGAGGGCAAGGGCGAATCCACCGTGCTGGCCATTACGCGCGGTTTTGGCGATGCCTTGCGGATCGGTACGCAGGAACGGCCCGAACTGTTCGTGCGCCAGATCGTTCTGCCCGAGCCGCCCTATGCCAAGGTGATCGAGATCGCCGAACGGGTGATGGCTGATGGCACTGTGCTGGAGCCGCTTGACGAAGCCACCGCCGCCGCTGCCTTCGCTGATGCGGTGGCGGCGGGCTTTCGTTCGATCGCGATCGTGCTGATGCACGGCTATCGCTATCCGGCGCATGAGGCGCGGCTGGCCGATTTGGCCAGGGCCGCCGGGTTTGCGCAGGTCTCGGTCAGCCACGAAGTTGCCCCGCTGATCAAGCTTGTCGGGCGCGGCGATACCACGTTGGTCGACGCCTATCTCTCGCCCGTGCTGCGCCGCTATGTTGACCAGTTCAGCCGTGCCCTGGGCGCAGGCAACCGGGCACTGTTCATGCAATCGAGCGGCGGCCTGGCCGATGGTGCGCGGTTCCGCGGCAAGGATGCCATCCTCTCTGGCCCGGCCGGCGGGATCGTCGGCATGGCCCGCACGGCCGCAGCCAGCGGCGCGCCCAAGGTGATTGGCTTCGACATGGGCGGCACCTCAACCGACGTCAGCCATTACGCCGGCCAGTTTGAGCGCGACAGCGAAGTTCGGGTCGCTAACGTCCGGATCCGCACGCCGATGCTGCGGATCCACACGGTTGCCGCGGGCGGCGGATCGATCTGCCGGTTCGATGCCGGTCGGCTGGTGGTCGGTCCTGAAAGCGCGGGGGCGGTGCCGGGCCCGGCCTGCTATCGCAATGGCGGACCCCTGACGGTGACAGACTGCAACGTCATGCTCGGCAAACTGCGGCCGGACCACTTCCCCCATCTGTTCGGGCCCAATGGGGACCAGCCGATCGATGTCGAGGTGGTTGCTCGCCAGTTCGCAGACATGGCGGTGGCGATCCGGGCCGAGACCGGGCAGGTCTTTACCCCGCAGGCGCTGGCCGAGGGCTTCATTGCCATTGCCGTGGCCAACATGGCCCATGCGATCAAGCAGATCTCGGTCGCGCGCGGGCATGACGTGACCGGTTACGCCCTGTCGTGCTTCGGCGGGGCCGGCGGTCAGCACGCCTGCCTGGTGGCGGACGAGCTGGCGATCGACACGGTGCTGGTCCATCCGCTGGCGGGCGTGCTTTCGGCCTATGGCATGGGCCTGGCCAGCGAAGCGGCAGTGCGCGAACGGACGCTGGGGCAACCACTGGCTGGCGGCTTGGATGCGGCAAGGCAGCTGGCGACTGAGCTTTCGCAACAGGTTGAGGATGAGCTTGGCGGCAAGGCTGAACGGCTCAACACCAGCCTGTTCCTGCGCCGCGAAGGGTCTGAGAACACGATTGAACTCGCACCCGCCGAACCCGGTGATCTGGCCGCGGCCTTCGCCGCCGCGCACCGCGCGCAGTTTGGTTATGACGGCGATGGCGCGCTGGTGATCGACCGCGTGCGGGTGGAAGCGATTGCCGCAGGTGAGGCTGTCGCGGCGCTCGATTGGCCGCTCCCGGAACGGGCCGGACCGGCGCTGGAGACGATCTCCTGTTACCTCGCCGGTGCCGAGCATTCGGTGCCGGTATTCGATCGTGCCGCCTTGCCTTCCGGGTTCACGGCCGCCGGTCCCCTGATCGTGATCGACCCGCTGGCGACGACTGTGGTCGAGCCGGGCTGGTCGCTGGCTGTTGATCCGGACGGCACGTTGCGGCTGACGCGCACAGCGCCGCGCTCGGCTACTGTCGCCAGCGGAACCGAGGCCGATCCGGTCCGTCTGGAAATCTTCAACGGCCTGTTCATGGCCATTGCCGAGGAGATGGGCTCGGCGCTCGCCCGCACGGCCATGTCGGTCAACATTCGCGAGCGGCTCGATTTCTCCTGCGCGATCTTTGACGCGGCCGGGCGGCTGGTGGCCAATGCGCCGCACATGCCGGTCCACCTCGGATCGATGGGCGAGAGCGTCCAGGCGGTCCTGCGCGAGCGGGCCGGGGGCAAGGACGGGCGGGGCATTCGCCGCGGCGATGCCTATGTGCTCAATGCGCCATACGCGGGCGGCACGCACCTCCCGGACATTACCGTGGTCATGCCAGTGTTCGCAGGCGATGGGGATGCGCCGGACTTTTATGTCGCGGCCCGCGGCCACCATGCCGACGTTGGCGGGATCGCACCCGGCTCAATGCCGCCGAACAGCCGCACGATCGATGATGAAGGCGTCCTGCTGGAAAACGTGCTGCTGGTGGATGAAGGACGGTTTTGCCGGGATGAACTCGCTGCGATCCTCTCTTCCGGTTCCCACCCGGCGCGTAATGTCGAAGCGAACCTTGCTGACCTTGCCGCGCAGGTCGCGGCCTGCGCGCGCGGCGCGGCAGGGCTGGAGCGGGCCTGTGCGGAGCACGGGGCAGAGGTGGTCCGCGCCTACATGGGCCATGTCCATGCCAATGCCGAAGAGGCGGTGCGCCGCCTGATCGGGCGGCTGGAGGACGGTTCGTTCCGCTATGAGCTGGATAACGGGGCGGTGGTCTGCGTCAGCGTACGCGTCGACCGCGCGGCGCGGCAGGTAACGATCGACTTTGCCGGAACCAGCGGCCAGCTCCCCAGCAATTTCAACGCACCCTTCAGCGTGGTCCGCGCCGCCGTGATGTACGTCCTGCGCACCATGATCGACGATCCGATCCCGATGAACGAAGGTTGCTTGGCCCCGGTTACCATTCTCGTGCCGGAAGGCTGCATGCTGCGCCCGCGCTATCCCGCGGCGGTTGTGGCGGGCAATGTCGAGACCAGCCAGGTCGTCACCGATGCGCTGTTCGGGGCCTTTGGCGCCATGGCCGGGGCGCAAGGGACGATGAACAACCTGACCTTCGGCAACGAACGCTACCAGTATTACGAGACCATCGCCGGGGGATCGGGTGCCGGGCCCGATTTTGACGGCACCAGCGTGGTCCAGACCCACATGACCAACAGCCGCCTGACCGATCCCGAAGTGCTGGAAACGCGCTTTCCGGTGCTGCTTGAGGAATTCTCCGTCCGCGCCGGGTCTGGCGGGGCAGGGCAGCATCGGGGCGGCGATGGCGCAACCCGGCGGCTGCGTTTCCTTGAGCCGATGGAAGCCGGAATGCTGGCCAACCGCCGTCGGGTGCCGCCGTTCGGGCTGGCGGGCGGCGCTGATGGCGCGCCCGGTGCAACCCGCGTGGAGCGCGTCTCCGGTGCGGTTGAGGAGCTCGGTTCCACGGCATCTGTGGCGATGGAGCCGGGCGATGTGATGGTGATCGAAACGCCGGGCGGGGGAGGCTACGGATGAGCGAGATGTGGGTGCTCTCAGGCATCGCGGTAATGGTCGCGGGCTTTGTGCTGCGCTTCAATCCGCTGCTGGTCGTCGTCGCTGCGGCGGCGGTGACAGGGCTGGCGGCAGGGCTCGATCCGCACGCCATCGTCGCGGCCTTTGGCAAGGCGTTCAATGATACCCGCTATGTCACCGTGGTCTGGATCGTGCTACCGGTGATCGGCCTGCTTGAAGCACATGGGCTGCAGGAACGTGCGCGCGCGGTGATCGCCAGCCTTAAGGGGGCGACCACCGGGCGCCTGCTGACCGGTTATCTGCTGATCCGCCAGCTTTCCGCAGCCTTGGGCCTCACCTCGGTAGCTGGCCATGCCCAGACCGTCCGCCCGCTCGTCGCGCCGATGGCCGAAGCCGCAGCGGAGGGGCAGAAAGACCTGACCGAGGCAGAGCGCGAACAGGTCAAGGCGATGTCCGCCGCGACCGACAACATCGGCCTGTTCTTTGGTGAGGACATTTTCATCGCGATCGGTTCGATCCTGCTGATGGTCGGCTTCCTGGAGCAGCAGGGGATCATCCTCTCGCCGTTCCAGCTGTCGGTCTGGGCCATCCCCAGCGCGATTGCCGCCTTCCTGGTCCACGGCTTCCGGATGTGGCGGCTAGATCGGCGGCTGGGCCGGCAGGAGAGCGGGCAATGATCGGTCTGCCGCTGGTCTACACCCTGGCGGGCCTGGTTTTCCTGGCCTTTGCCGTGCTGTCGCTGCGCGATGCCAGCAGTGCCAAGCGCTGGGGCAATGCCGCGTTCTGGGGCTTGCTGGCACTGTCGATGCTGGCAGGCGACAGGCTCGGCGATTTCGGCAATGGCCTGCTCGTGCTGGCGCTGGTGGCCATCGCCGGGACCGGGCAACTGGGGCGCGGCACGGGCGGAACTACGCCGGAGCAGCGGGCCGAGCGCGCGGGTCGCTATGGCAATCGCCTGTTCCTGCTGGCGCTGGTCATACCCGCAACGGTGCTGGCCGGGACTTTCGGGTTTGAGCATCTTCCCGGCCTCGTGAACCCCAAGCAGGTGACGCTGGTCAGCCTCGCGCTCGGCGCCGTGATCGCGCTCGTGGTGGGGCTCGTTTGGTTGCGACCACATCCCGCCGCGCCCTTGCAGGAAGGACGCCGGCTGATGGACTCGGTCGGCTGGGCGGCGATCCTGCCGCAGATGCTGGCCAGCCTTGGTGCGGTTTTTGCGCTGGCGGGCGTCGGTGATGTCGTCGGGCAGCTGATGGCCGGCGTGATCCCGGCCGGCAGCCGGCTGGGGGCCGTGATTGCCTTCACCCTTGGCATGGCCCTGTTCACCATGGTGATGGGCAATGCCTTCGCCGCTTTCCCGGTCATGGCCGCGGCGATCGCCGTGCCTTTGCTGATCCACCAATACGGCGGCGATCCGGCGGCGGTCTGCGCGCTGGGGATGCTGGCCGGCTTTTCAGGCACGCTGATGACGCCGATGGCGGCGAACTTCAACATGGTCCCGGCTGCCCTGCTGGAACTGAAAGACCGCAATGCCGTGGTCAAGGCCCAGGTCGGCACGGCGCTGCCGCTGCTGGCGATCAACACTCTTTTCATCTGGTGGTTTGCCTTCTGATGACGACCCTCTCTGCCGAACATGCCGCGCGCTTCATGGCGCTGACGCTGGGCCACCTGACCCGCGAATTTCCGCACAAGCTTGATCATGTGCTGGACGGGCCCGAAGATGCGCGCACCCCGCGCGAACTGCATCCGATCTTCTTCGGCAGCTTTGACTGGCATTCGTGTCTGCACGGCTGGTGGCAGGTGCTGCGACTGGCGCGGCTCTATCCCGATTTGCCGGAGGCCGGCCAAGTTCAGGCGCTGACGGCGGAAATGCTGACGGCGGAGAACTTCGCGGTTGAAACGGCCTATCTGGCGCGTCCTTCGTCGCGGGGGTTCGAGCGGCCCTATGGCTGGGCCTGGGCTTTGGCGCTCCATGCCGAAATGGTCCGGCACGAGGCGCCGTGGGCGCGCCATGCCGATGCCTTTGCGGCCGCCTTCGCAGAACGGTTCCGCCAGTTCCTGCCGATCCAGACCTATCCGATCCGCGTCGGCACGCACTACTCCTCCGCCTTTGCGCTCACGCTTGCACGGGACTGGGCGGTGGACCACGATCCGGCGCTGGTGGCGCTGATTGACGCCCGCGCCGCGGTCTGGTTCGGGCAGGATCGCGATTGCCAGGCGTGGGAGCCGGGCGGCGATGAGTTCCTCTCTTCCGCGCTGATCGAGGCCCTGCTGATGAGCCGGGTGCTGGGGGCAGGCTTTGCGAGCTGGCTCGATCAGTTTCTGCCTGCAGCCGCGCATGGCCTCCCCGCAACGCTGTTCACGCCGGCGACGGTGTCAGACCGCAGCGATGGCAAGATCGCCCACCTCGACGGCCTGAACCTGAGCCGCGCCTGGTGCTGGCGCGGGATTGCCGCTGCGCTTCCCGCGGGCCATCCCGTGCAAGCGCCTGCCCGGGCTACGGCCCAGCACCACCTTGATGCCGCACTGCCGCACCTGGGGGACGACTACATGGGTGAGCACTGGCTGGCGACCTTCGCCCTGCTGGCGCTTGCGCAGACTTAACGCTGGCATCGCGGCAACTTGCTCCATAGGATCGCGTAAAACGGGATTGGGGAGCGCGCGATGGGGCAGTTCTGGGGGACTTTCGCCGGCCAGGTAACGATGGCACTGGCGCTGCTGGCGGTGATCGGGTTCCTGACCTGGCGCACCACGACCCGCGCAGCCCAACCCGCGCATGATGGTTCGGCCCGCGATGTATATCTGGCCAGTGGCGGGCTGAAGTGGCTTTACGTCGCCGGGGCGATCACGCTGACCAACCTCTCGACCGAGCAGCTGGTGGGCATGAATGGCAACCAGATGCTATTGCTGGCCTGGTGGGAGCTCGCCGGGTTTGTCGGCCTGATGATCCTCGCCTTTGTGTTTGTGCCGGTTTACTACCGCACCGGCTGCACCACGGTGACCGAACTGCTGGAGCAGCGGTATGACGGTGGATCGATCCGCACGCTGATTTCGGCGCTGTTCCTGATCGGCAATATCCTGATCTACCTGCCCGCCGCGCTCTATTCGGGGTCGCTGTTTCTCAAATCGATGTTCGGGGTCGATTGGCCGCTGTGGTACTTTGCCGTGCCGATGGCCGTCACCGCCGCGATCTATACCATCATGGGCGGGCTGCGCGCCGTGGCGGTGATGGACACCTATTCCGGGATCGGCGTGCTGGCGATTGCCCTGCTGGTGGTGGTGCTAGCCTGCAACGCGATCGGCTGGGACTTTTCCGGTGTGCCGCAGGAACGGCTGACCATGATGGGCAGCGCGGATTCGCCAATCCCGTTCCACACCTTGTGCACCGGCATGCTGTTCATCCAGATCTTCTACTGGTCCACCAACCAGAACATCACCCAAAAGGCCATGACCGCGCCCACCGTGCGCGAGGCGCAGAAGGGCGTGCTGGCGGCGGCAAGCGTGCGGATCCTGATCATCCCGGCCATCGTCGTGGTGCCCGGCGTCGTGGGCTACAAACTGTTCGGCGATGTCGATGATGCCGCCTATGGCCAGGTCGTCGCAGCGGTCCTGCCGCAGTGGCTGTCCGGTGCCTTCGCGGCGATGATGGCAGCGGCGGTGATCGCGCATACCGCGGCGATCCTTAACAGCTCGGTCGCGCTCTATGCGGTGGACTTCCATGCCAAGTTCATCCGCCCGGTGACCAACCACTGGAAGCTCGCCAGCACAGTTTCGGTGCTGCTGACGATCAGCTCGATCCTGATGGTCCCGGCCTATGAGAACGCCAAGTCGATCATCAACCTGCTGCAGCAATTGAATGGCCTGTCTTCGATGCCGATCCTCTCCGCCTTTATCGTGGCGCTGCTCTTCCGGGGCGTCGCGGCGCGGGCGGCGATTGCGGGCGTGGTCTGGGGCGTCGCGCTCTACGGGCTCTACAGCTTTGTGTGGCAGCCGGTTGGCCTGATTGGCTTGCACTATATCGACTTCATGGTGGTGACGCTGGCCACCTCGGTGCTCTTCGCGCTGGGCTTCAACCGGATCGCCTTGGGGCGCAGGGCTACCTTCACCGGCTGGCGCGGCGTTACAGGCGGGGCGGCCTAAGCCTCGAGCACGGTCACGCCCGCAGGCGGAAGGGTCCGTTCGCCCAAAATCAGCTTCCCGGCAAGTGACCCAGGAAGTTCAGAAGTTTGTGTTGAATAGTTGAAAGCAAATATGCGCTTTCCTGCGCGCCGCACCCGCAGGCCATCGGGCAGCGGTTGCAGCATCAGATCAGCATCACGGGCGGCCCGGCTTAGCACTTCACTGGCTAGACCCGGTTCGGGCCAGGCGGCGAGATAACGCACTTTGCCATGTTTCCAGCAGACCGGCGTGCCGTCTGAAGCGCAAAGTTCAAGTTCGCTTGAAGTTTCCAGATCCTCACGCCAGCGGGCAATCTCCCAGCCATCGCCGGGATGGGTCAGGCCGGGGCGCAGGCTTTCCGCCCGCACCACCTTGGCCGGGAACAGCGCTTGCAGCGGGCCGGGGGGCAAGTTGCCGGGAATGGCAAAGTCTGGCTCGCGGCTGCCGCTGCGCGGACCGATCACGACCTGCCCGTTAAAGCTTTGCAGCGCGGCCACCAGCGCATCCGGCACGATGGGCACGCAAGGCAGGACCACCAATGCATAGCCATCGAGCGATGCCGTAGGCGGAATGATGTCCACGTTTAGGCCCAGTTTGCGCAGCGCCGAATAACAGGCGAAGGTGGCCCACAGCGCCGACAGCCCGGCACCCTGCGGCTGGATCTTCGTGACCCAGTCGGCATCATAGGCGAAGATCAGCGCAACCTGCTTGACCGGTTCACCGACCGGGCCAAGTGCAGCGATGTCGAGAGCGGACTGCGCCGCTTCGGCCAGACCGGGGGCGGGTTCATTGTCCGGCCGCAGCAGGCCGGCATGATGTTGTTCCTGCGCCTGCGGGAACTGGCGCCAGCGGAAGTAGCTGACCAGTTCGGCTCCATGCGCCATCGCTTCCAGCGTCCAGAGCCGAACCATCCCCGGCAGCGGTGCCGGGTTGTGGCGTGCCCAATTTACCGGGCCGGGCTGCTGTTCCAGCACCGACCACCGGCCCGTGGGCGTGCAGCCGCGGTAAAGATCGTGATGGAACGCGGCGATGTCCGGATGGCCCTGCCGGGCATAGGCCAGCTTGTCGGCCTCCGCGAAGGGGAAGCTGTCCAGGAAGCCCAGCGGGTAGGAATCCCAGCCGACCACATCCAGATCGGCGGCTACCGCGTGGTGATCGAACTCGGTGAAGAAGCCCATGTAATTGTGGACCACATCGCGGCCGGGCGACAACTGCCGCAGAATCTCGACCTGGTTGCGGTTGAAGGCCACCACCTCGTCAGAGGCAAAGCGGCGGAAGGCCAGCCAATGGGCGGGGTTGGCCTCGGTCACGGTCAGGTTTGGCAGGTCTACTTCGTCGAAGGAGCGATATTCCATCGACCAGAACACGTTTCCCCAAGCGCGATTAAGTGCATCGACGGTGCCATAGCGATCCGCCAGCCATGCGCGGAACGCCAGCCGGGCGGCGTCCGAGAAACTCAGGACCGTATCGTGGCAGCCATATTCATTGTCGGTCTGCCAGGCCACGATGGCCGGATGCTGGCCATAGCGTTCGGCGACGGCGCGGGTAATCCGGGCGGCCTCGGCGCGGTAGCCGCGGTGGCTGAAGCAATAGTGCCGCCGCGATCCGAACCCGCGCGGTCGGCCCTGATCATCGATCGCAACCATATCCGGCATCCGGTCGACCAGCCACTTGGGCGGGGTTGCGGTTGGCGTGCCGAGGATGATTTCCAGGCCCGCGCCGTGCAGCGTGTCGATCGCCCGGTCGAGCCAGACCCAGTCCAACCGGCCGGGCTGCGGCTCGATCCGGCTCCAGGCAAATTCGCCGATCCGGACCTGCTTTAGGCCGGCCTCGGCCATGCGGCGCGCGTCTTCAGGCCACAGATGTTCGGGCCAATGTTCCGGGTAATAGCAGGTGCCAAGCTTCATCGTGCAAGGGCTAGCACGGTGCCGGGCGGGATGCGACAGCCGGTTGAAGCTAGTAAGAAACCGGCATTAAAACCACATGACTGCGGATTATCGTCAATAAATTGTTGCGCCGCTCCGGATTCGATTCAATTATGTTCGTCTCAACAAGGGGGAGTTCCCAAATGCGCAAGACCACTGTTGCCCTCGTGGCTGTTATGACCCTCGGCCTCGCTGCTTGCGGCGGCAAGACCGAAGAAGCTGCTGACGCCACCGCGACCGAAGCTGCTGCCACTGAAGCTGCTGCCACCGACGCTGCTGCGACCGACGCTGCTGCTCCGGCTTCGGACGCTGCTGCTGCCGCGACCACTGAAGCTGCTCCGGCCGCTTCGGAAGCTGCTAAGTAAGCCAACGCTGCAAAGCGTTGCAGGATTTAGGCCCGCCGTTTTCGGCGGGCCTTTTTCTTTGCCCTCAGTTCGGTCAGTCCAACAGGTATTGGCCCAGCGTCCTCCACTCCGCCAGCTTGGCTGCCAGCGGTGCGGTATTGGCCGGGCTGCTTGATGGCAGGGTTAACCGGTCAAGGCGGATAGCATCGGGCGCCTGCCGCGCCGCCAGTTTGCCGTTAAAGGCCACGGCCCGCAGCCCAGGCAGTTGCCGGGCGAGCCAATCCAGATCCGATCGCTCGACAACCCGCAGTGCCGCATCGAGACTGCCGCGCCGGTGCCCTGCGGCGATTACATCCCACAGTGCGATCCGTTGCTCGGTCAGGCAGGCCAGCCGCGCATCATAGTCCAGCGGCTGCAGGTCCACGCCCATCACAGCGCCAATGAGCTGCCAGAACTGGTTGCGTGGATTGGCGTAGTATCGCGCCTCCGCAAGCGAACGTGCGCCCGGTAGTGATCCCAGAATCAAGACCCGCGCATCATCGCGGAATACCGGGGCAAACCCCTTTAAAAGCCCGCGCTCGTCCTCATGGCTTGAAAGCAACCCAGCGTCAGGCAGGCTTGATCAAGCCGTCTGCGCAGACCGGGAAGGGCCGCGCCAAAGGCTGCGCAGCTGGCGAACTTGCGCTCGTCCTGCGCTTCGCGAAAGGCCGGGTGGTAGCGATATTGGCGGCGCCCCCGAGCGTCGGTGCCGATGGCTTGAAGGTGCCCGTTCGGGTTGGCGCAATAGCGCGCCTCGCGATAGGCGGGCGGTAAGGCAATCCGGTTCAGGCGTTCGATTTCGGCCGCGTCGCGAATTGGCTCACGCGTTGCGGTGACGAAATACGACCATGCCTTGCCCCGGCGGCGGCGGGAAATCGTCAGGCCTGCCGGATCGGTATAGACCAGCCCGGCTCGGTCCGGCGCGGTAAATTCAAGTTCCGTCGCGGACGGGTTCTTTGCCTGTTGCGCCATGGTGGGGAGAAATGCCCTTGGCCTTGGCCTTGGCTTGTTCCGATCGCCGGCCCGCTTTCAAAAGGCGCGCGATCATCGCCGCCAGCTGATCCAGCAGGTAGGGCTTGGTCAGGACCGGATAGGCCTCTGCGCCATGCTTGGCGCGTTCGTAGCCGGTGGTCAGCAACACCGCGATATCCGGACGCAGTAGCCGGGCGGCATCGGCCAGATCTTGCCCGTCCATGCCGGGCATCGCGATGTCGGTGATGATCAGTGCGATATCCGGATTGGCCTCCAGATGATCGAGCGCTTCATAGCCATGCCCGGCCGTGATCACCTGATAGCCCAGGGCCTGAAGCGATGCCTTGGTGGCAATGCGGACCAGGGCTTCATCCTCCACCAGCAGGATCAGCTCACCGTTGTCGGTGCGTGCGTCCGGCTCGGCCGGGCTGGCCGGTTCGGCATCGGGCGGGGCTGAGTTGGGCAAAGTGATGGTTACGGTTGTGCCGACCTGCGGGGTTGAGGCGATATCCACCTCGCCGCCGGACTGGGCGACAAAGCCGTGGACCTGCGATAGGCCCAGCCCGGTGCCCAGGCCAATATCCTTGGTGGTGTAGAAGGGGTCAAACACGCGTGAAAGCTGGTCCGGCGTCATGCCTGCACCAGTGTCCGCCACCGTGATCCTGACCTTTTGGGCCAGGCGCCGGGTCGAAATGGTCAGCCGCCCGCCGCTTGCCATGGCATCGCGGGCATTCACCGCCAGGTTGATCAGGGCGTTTTCCAACTGGGAGTTGTCGACCTCCACCCAGCCAGCTGCCGGATCGAGATCCAGCACAACGTCGATGTTCTTGCCCAGGGTGCGGGCCAACAAGGTTTTGGTCCGCCTGACCAGAGCGTTGATCTCGACAAGAGTGGGTTCCAGCTTCTGCTGGCGGGCAAAGGCCAGCAATCGCGCCGTCAGGTCGGCGGCACTGGTCGCGCCGGCCAGGGCCGTTTCGATCAGTGGCAACAGTGTCTTCGCCTCAGCCTCGGGCAAATTGCGCCGCAAGGTATCGAGCGATCCCATGACCACGGCGAGCATGTTGTTAAAGTCGTGAGCGATCCCGCCCGTCAACTGGCCCAGGCTTTCGATCTTCTGCAATTGGCGCAGCGATTCCTGTGCGGCCTCTCGCTCGGTCATTTCCCGTTGGACCGATGCCAGCGCGGATTCGAGCTGGGCCGTGCGCGCAGCTACGCGCTGTTCCAGTTCCTCTTCGCGGTTTTTCATTTCACTGACATCGCGGGCGATCCCGATCACGCCGATGATCTTGCCGTCGCGGATCCAGGGGTTCTTCTCAACCGAATACCAGCGTTTTTCGCCATCAACTTCGAGCCGCAGCGCGACATCGGACCGTTCGCCGTGATCGAGCGCCATGCGGTCTGCGATCGCCAGCAGCCGCGCCTCATCGGGGTCTGCGGTCGGGGGGATCGGGCGGCCATGCAAGGTGTCGATCGGTTGCCGGACAATCCGCCGGAACTCGGCATTCGCAAACAGGATCTCACCTTTCCGGGTTTTGACAAAGATGATGTTCTGGCTGGAATCGATGATCGATTGCAGCAGGTGGCGTCCGGTATCGAGCACCAGTTGGCTTTTGGCCCGGATCTGCTGATCCCGATTTTCCCGGCGCGCTTTGAGTAGCCCCAGCACGGCACTGGCGCAGAGCAGGGCCAGGGTCAGGGTAAACAGGCTCAGCATGGTTCGCCATTGCCGGGCAATTGTCTCGTGGTGCCGGGCGCGGGCCTCGCTCACCTGCAGTTCGGCCTCGGTGGCCTGTTCAAGGGCCCCCAGCTCGCGCCGCAACAGGTCCATCGCCTGCTTGCCGGCGCGCAGGTGCGCCACCAGGCCAGCCCGTTCGAAGCGGCCCTGCCGCAACAGCTCCAGGCTCCGGTCAAGAGCGCCCATCCGTGAAGCCGCCAGTTCCTCGATCCGCTTGACGCTGGTGGCCGAGGCCGGGTCAGAAAGGGTCAGCTCGCGCAGTCTGTCGAGGGCGCCGGGCAAGTCCTGACGCGCATTTCGAAGCGGCTCCAGAAAGGTGGGGTCTCGGGTCAGGATATAGCCACGCTGCCCGGTTTCCGCATTCTGCATCGCGCGCAGAACCTCGCCTGTGGCACGCAGGACCGAAAGGGTGTGAATCTCTTCCAAGCGCGCGGTGCGACGCGGCTCTTCGGCCTGCATCGAGCTGAGCGTCAACCAGAGCAGCAGCGCCGTCAGCAGCGCGGCGCTGACCCCCACGGCAATCCGGCGTAACGGCTCCAGGCGATCGTCGGACATCAAGCATTGCACCTGTATGTCTTGTCCGAATCGGCCCTTCAGGGTGCGCCCTAAAGGGAATGAAGCTTGCCGACGATTTGACTGGATCAAAGGGGGTGAGGCGGCGGGAAGGGACCAGTTGTGCGGCATTTAGGATGAGGCTGCCAAGCTTGGCAGCCTTGGTACGGGATCGCACCCGGCACCGTAATAACCGAACCCGGAGACAAAAAAAGGGGCGCTGGACCCAGCGGTCCAGCGCCCTCTTGATAGCGCAGGAGCTATCTAGCGGCGGTCTTCCCAGCCACGCCGGGCGGCTTCGGAATGGCCCTGCGGATCGCCGTGCCAGCCCTGGCCTTCGCCGTCGCCCGAACGCGTAGCGCCGCCGCGGCCGCTGCGTTCGGTGAACCGGCCGTGCTCGTCCCGATCCTGCCGATCATGGCTCGCGCCGCGGCGACCGGACATGGGCCGACCAGACCGGGGCCCTTGGCCAAAGCCCTGGATCGAAACCGGTACGGCCCGCAGTTGTGAAGGATCAGCCTCCAGTTCCTCCTTGAGCTGGGCCATCTGCTGACCCAGTTCCTTCAGGTCGAGACCGCTCTTGCGGCCCTGCTCAAGGATGCCACCCGTGGCCTCTTCTTCCTGAACGTGATGTTTCACATATTCCGACAGAACCTTGACCTTGGCATCACGGAATTCGCTGTTGCCGCCGCCTTCCAGGTCCGCGATCAGGATCTTGAGCGTGTCATGCTCAACCTGCGCCTCGTCCAGTTTGTCATCGGCTTCGGCGTGCTGGCGGACGGCCGGGTAAAAGATCGACTCCTCCAGTTCGGAGTGAACTTTCAGCATCATCGCCACCTGTTCGATGATAGCGCTCTTGCGCGACCGGTTGCTGGCCTTCTCATACTCGGCAAACAGCTTCTCTACCTCTCGGTGGTCGTTTTTGAGCAATGTCACTGCATCGGTGGTGCCGGTCTGGCTGGCCTTCTGCTCGTCGCCGCCGCCGCTCTTGGCGGTTTCGCCCTGCGCCTGTTTGGATTGTTCGTCGCTCGCCATGGTCGACCTCTCGCAATTTGAGTGGACCCGGCGAAACCTGTGCCGTCGATGATTGTTTCGGTGCGGTAACGCCAGTGGGACGAACGCCGCCAGGCGTGCGAGGAGCGACCGATTTGGACGGACAGCGCAGCCTTTCGCCCGATATGCCCACTGCCAGTCCTGGTGCTGCGCAATTGCCAGGCAACGAGGTGAGCTGGCTCGAAGCGCACTGGACGCGCGAGCAGCTGAGCCCCGACCGGATCCTGTGCGATACCGACTGCGCCAGCGAGACCCTGTGGCTGCTGGATGATGCGGTGACTGCGCGGATCGCGCATGATGGTTCCGGTCATTCTTTCGAAATCGCCGTGGACGGGCCCGGAAGCCTCGCCTGCGGCTGGCTATTAAGCGGAGACCGGCTATCGCCCTGGCGGGTGCAGGTGCGGCGTGGCGGGACCGCGCGGAGGCTTAAGCGCAGCCATATCGAAGCGCTGGCCAGGTTTACGCCCGTCTTCCCCGCCCGGTGCCGGGCGGTGCTCCATGCCGAGGTACTGGAATTGGCGGCGCAATTTGCCCTGTCACGCCGCCGCACGGCCCGCAGTCTGCTGGCAGATCGGCTGGATGGCTATTTCGTCGCCTTTGGCGAAAACGCGATTGCGATCACCCACAGCACGCTGGCGAACCGTCTGAACCTGCGCCGAGCGACTGTTACCATGGCCTTGCAAGAACTGGAGGGTGCCAGGGCGATCCGATCAAACCGTGCCAGGATCGAGATCAAGGACCGCGCGCGCCTGCAGGCATTGGCGCAGGAATTCTGACTGCCACCCAGCCGGCGCGATTTTTTTTCGGCAGGTTGGAACCATTTTGGGGAGAATGGCGTTTCGCTGTCGCCGGTCCGATCGACCCCCTTCCCGCCATGGGCCGGCACTGCCTGTGCCCTCCGCCGTTTCCTCCCACGGTGGAGGGCACATTATTCTCCATTTTCACTTGATTTGATGACCGTCAGTGGCGGCGGTGGGCCGGGCCTTTGCGCGCCGCCGACTGGCGACCTTCACGCTGCTGGCACTGGTCCGTGACCGTGGCCGAGCAGGGCGGATAGACCTGTTGTGCGGCGGGTGCGGGTGGCAGGGTTTTGTTGACATAGGTCACCACATTGGCCGCCTGCGGCCCTGGGCTGGCGGGTGGCATGAGGGCAGACGGCGCACCGACTGGCAGGGCCATGGCGGGTGGCGCTGTCACGGGTGGTGCCGGCGCTGGCGGCGGGTTGGGCGGCGGCACCTCAACGGGCGGCGCGGCCGGCTCAGGCTGCTGCTGGTTCTGCGCGGATGCCATGCTGGCAAGCACCAGCGGGAGCGCGATCAGGACTTTCTGCATGGGGACTCCTGTGCTTGGGATCGATCCAACCCAAAGCATTTGCGGCTGTTCCGGCTCGGTCCGGAACCCGGGATGCGCCGCCGTGGTTGCGCGACGGGCAGAACGTCGTGAGGCCCTTGATGCCATCATCCCCAAGCCTGGGTTGGATTCATCCCTTGCGGCTCTATGCCGAACCGGCGCGTGTGGTCGTGCGGCCATTCCACCTCCCGTTGCAGGGGCAGGGCAAACGCAAGAGCAGGCTCGAAGCCTTGGTGGGGGATATCCTGGCGCTGGAAGAGGGCGTGGTGCGCGCCGAGCTGGCGGCCGTGCTGGGCGATTTTGGCGCGCGCCACTGGCAGATTGAGGATGTGTTTGATCAGCGCTTCAACCAGATCGCCTGGCAGCTGAAGCTAGATCCGGCCGCGATCCCGCGTGAGACGCGCCGGCTCATCGGCGGCTATTTTTGTCACGAATACAGCTATGCGGCGGCTGCCGTGATGAATCCCAGTGTGGTCCGGCACCCAGACCAGTCGGGCCTGAAAGAGGGCTGCGTCCGCTTCATCATGGTCCAGCGTGCGGTGGGGGCAATGCGCAAATATGCCATCGGCGCGGTCCTGCTTGATAAGGATGATCCTGCCAAGGTGCTGGGTCGCACGGCGCGGCCGCTGCTGACCGCAGCGGAACAGGACCGCGAGGGCTATGTTCCCAATGTAATCTACACCTGCGGGGCGATCCGGGTTGGCGAGAACCAGTTGTTCATGCCGTTTGGCGTCGCCGACAGTTCGATCTGTTTCGGCTTCTTCGATATTTCCGCCATTTTGAACCTGCTCTAGCTGGCGCTGCCGGGGCCGCTGGTGTCGATCCGAGGAACAATCGGCGCCAAGCGGCGGTTGTCGGGCAAATCGCGGAGATTGGCAGCATGGATGAACCCCCGATCGAACGGACGACCGAACAGGTCCGGGCCGGGTCGACTCCGGGTATTGTCCGCTGGGTGCTGCTGATTTCGCTGATCCTGCTGCTTCTGGCATTCGGACTGGTGCTGGCGCTGTCGATGCGGAATGACCGCGCGCCCAGCGCGAAGGCGACGCCGCAACCAGCCCCCGAAACCAGCGCCTAGATCACTTCCAGCAGCCTTGTTCACCGAGGGGGCTGCTGGAAGTGGTGCCATAATGGACCTTTGGTCAGGCTGCCTGCAGCCCCGGCCTGGTCTCGCGGTGAACCAACAGCGCCTGCCAGATCGTGGCCGTTACCGTTTCCGGTTCGAACGGCTTGGTGATCAGATAGGTTGGCTCGGGGCGTTCGCCCGTCAGCAACCGCTGCGGGAAGGCCGTGATAAAGATCACCGGGACAGCAAAGCCCTCGAGAATGTCCTTCACCGCACCAATCCCGCTCGATCCATCGGCAAGGCTGATGTCGGCCAGGATCAGATCGGGCAGCACATCGCGCGCCATCGTCACCGCCTCATCGCGGGTCCGGGCCACGCCAGCCACGGTGTTGCCCAGACTTTGCACGATCTTGCGCAGGTGCATGGCAATGATTGCTTCATCCTCGATGATCATCACCGACGCGCGCAATTGCGCCTCAAGTTGCTGGCGGGCTGCGGCGATCATCATCCGCACCTGATCATCGGTAGATTGCAGGATGTCGGCGGCCTGGCTTGTCGAAAAGCCCTCTACCATGGTCAGCAGCATGGCTTCGCGCGTGCTGACCGGCAGGTGCGAAATCAGGCCATCGGCGATGTTGACGGCCTGCATGGGGTTCCAGATACGGTGAAAGACCCGGAACATGGCCAGCCGCGATCCGCCTTCTTCGCCCAGCAGGTTCGGATCGGCGATCACCGCCTCCAGCAATTCGCGCACCGCACCATCGCCCAAGGTTTGCGATCCAGTTAGGGCGCGCGCATAGCGACGCAGGTAAGGCAATTCTTTGGCTACTCGCTCGCGCAGCGAGACTGACTTATCAGGCATTGGAACTCCCTTCTCGTCTCCAAAACCTCTAACCAAATGATGATATAAAAAGTTCCGACGCCGGGAACCTTCTCGCGCCAATCCGGTTTGGTGTTGCGACGGTGCGAAAGGTACCTATCGGCTCCCGGGGGGCGGGTTTTGAGGCAAGTTGAGGCAGATCACATTGAGCCGGTTCCACCTTTCTCCCGCCCAACAAGGCGATAACGCACATATGCCCGACGACGAACTGCGGAAGAAGCGCTTGACCGGGAAGGACAAGCGCCATGAGCCACTGGCAGAGGCCAAAACAATGCCTGAACTGGCGTTCGATCCGATCGAAGCCGCCCTGCGCCAGCTGCATGAAAATGTGGCGGGCGAGGCCATCCCGGACGATTTCCTGCGGCTGCTTGATCAGCTTGACGATCGGACACCGCCTGAATGACGGACCTTCAGCCTGGGCCCCGCGACGGAGCGGAAGCAACGCTGAGCAAAGAGCAGTTCAAGCGCGAGGTCATGGCTATCCTGCCCCAGTTACGCGCTTTCGCCCGAGGTATCTGCGGCAGCCGCGATCTGGCAGATGATCTGGCACAGGAAGCGATGATGCGAGCCTGGGCATCGCGCCACACATTCAAGGTTGGCACCAATTTCAAGGCGTGGATGTTCATCATCCTGCGCAACCGCTGCTATTCGATGGCCAAGAAGAATTCCCGGTTCGTCACTTGGGACCCGGAGGCCGCCGAACGGATCCTGGTTGCCCCGTCGACCCAACATGTCGGCATTGATTTGATGGATGTGCAACGCGCCTTGGACAAGCTCCCGACCGAACAGCGCGAAATGCTGATGCTGGTTGCTGCAGACATGAGCTATGAGGAAGCGGCCGAGATTACCGGCTGTGCGATCGGCACTCCGCCGAGGAACGGCGTCAGGATAAAGCCCGCCAGAAGCGAGCCAACCACGCCGACCACGATATTCATAAAGACGCCTTGTTGCGCGTCTGTCCGCATGACCAGGCTGGCAATCCAGCCAATGATCCCGCCGATGACGATGACCAGGATAATGTTCATGACGATTATCTCCTTACCGGGGCGAGCAAACCCCAACGGGACTGCTGCGGTTCCTCCAGACCAACCGATCAGATTGCACAACGGTCCCGGAACCGGGCAGGCGGCGGACGGATTGTGACCAGCCGTGGATGGTCTTTCAGGCTGGCTGGCCAGCATCGCGACAATGCTGGGCGGACTGACGGTCGCGCTCAATCTCGGTAGCCGGGTCACGGGCTGGGGCTTCCTCGTGCTGGCGCTCGGCTCATCCTGTTGGGCCTGGAATGCGTGGCAAGGCCATGCCGCCAGCCTGCTGGTCGCCAATCTGGCGATGGCCCTGATCAATGCCTTCGGGGTGTGGCGTTGGCTGGGGTGGCGGCGGCGGATCGAGCAAGGGTCCAGCCGCGCCATGCAGGCCAGCGCTGCGGCCCCAGTCCCAAGCCTGGTTTCGGCCGGCGGTGTGCTCGAACGGCCGCTCTTGCTGCCGGATGGCATGGCCTTTGGCACGGTGGTGGATCTGATGGTCCACAGCGCGACCCAGGACCTGGCCTATGTGGTTGTCGGCTGCGATGGCATCGGCGGCTTGGGTGAGGACTTTCGGGCCGTGCCGGCAGAGCAGTTGCGGCTGGATAGCAGCGGGCTGCATTGCCTTCTGGCTGAGCCCCAGCTTCGCGCGCTTGCCCCGATCGATCCCACCGCTTGGCCGGTAACCCCTCAATCGACCGGAACCAGTCCAGCCGGAGGCCACTTTAGCCGCCGCACCCGTTGCTGACGAGGAGGCCTGCCATGTTCCGTTCTTCCGACCGCATTGTTGGCCGGCTCGATCCCCGCGAGTGGGGGCAGAGCGAACCCCACTGGATCAGGACGCTGGTTTCAACCGTCACCATGGCCGCAGCCGTTGGCGCAGCCGGGCTGGCCGTCTGGAAGTATCTGAACGAGCATCCGAACCTGTTCGCCCATGACGAGGATGACGAGGAGGAGCTCGACGCCGAAGACTATGATGGCCCGACAGCCCCCGATGTGCCGCCGCCGGTCGGCAACGCCTGAGCCCGGGTCAGATCATCATTTCGGGCCGCACCAGCCGGTCAAATGTTGCCGCATCCACGCCTTGCTGCAAGGCTGCCTCGCGCAGGGTAAGGTTGCGGTCTTCTGCCAGGCGAGCGATGGCTGCGGCGCGATCGTATCCCAGTTCGGGCACCAGCGCGGTCACCAGCATCAGTGAGCGCGCGACCAGCTCTGCGATGCGCGTCCGGTCCGGTTCCAGGCCGTTCAGCGCGAACCGGGTGAAGGCATCCATGCCTGTTGCCAGCAGGTCGATTGAGCGCAGCACAGCGGCACCTATCAGCGGCTTAAAGGTATTGAGCTGCAGCTGACCCTGCATTGCGCCGACGATAATCGCCTGCTGGTTGCCGATCACCTGGGCGCAAACCATGGTCAGCATTTCGCACTGGGTGGGATTGACCTTGCCGGGCATGATCGAGCTGCCCGGCTCGTTGGCGGGCAGGTGAAGTTCGCCCAGTCCGCTGCGGGGGCCGCTTGCCAGCAAACGGATATCGTTTGCCAGCTTGGTCAGCGCCGTGGCCAGCGTCACCATGCCGCCTGACAGCCGGACCAGGGGCTCTTCGCCGGCTAGGGCGGCGAAGCTGTTGGGGGCAGGACGCAGGGGCAGCCCGCTCAGGCTGGCCAAGGCATCGGCCATGGCTGCGGCGAAGCCTGCTGGCGCGTTTATCCCTGTTCCCACCGCCGTGCCCCCCTGGGCGATCTCCATAATCCCGCCGGCCAGCGCCGCCTCCAGCTCTTGCCGGCATTGCTGCAACTGGGCGGAGTAGGCGGAGAATTCCTGGCCAAGGGTCAGTGGCGTGGCATCCTGCAGGTGGGTGCGCCCGATTTTGACGATGGAACGCCATTGCCCAGACAGGCCGTCAATCTGTTCGATCATCCCGCCAAGTGCAGGAAGCAGTCGTCCGGTTGTGGCAAGGCCGGCGGCGATGTGGAGGGCGGTCGGGAAGCTGTCATTCGATGACTGGTGCAGGTTGACGTGATCGTTGGGATGGACCGGGCTTTTGCCGCCGCGCTGGCCGGTCAGGATCTCGTTCGCGCGGCTGGCGATCACTTCATTGACATTCATGTTGCTCTGGGTGCCGCTGCCGGTTTGCCAGATGGTGAGCGGGAACTGTTCGGCATGGTCTCCGGCGATGATCTCGCCGGCGGCCTGACCGATCGCGTCGGCAATGGGTGGCGAAAGGCTGGCGCGGTTGACCCGGGCTGCTGCCGCCTTGATCATCGCCAGGGCGCGGATGATCTCTTGCGGCATCCGTTCCTGCGGGGCGAAGGCGAAATGCAGCAGGCTGCGCTGGGTCTGCGCGCCCCAATGGGCCGTGGCGGGAACGGCAATTGTGCCGAGCGCATCCTTTTCGCTGCGCATCCCGGCAAGGTCAGTGGTCACTGGTTGCTGCATCGGCACCTCCGTTGCGGGCCAATCGGCCGGCGCCAACCGCAGGGCCGGGGCCATGGAGCAAGGATTGCCCGGATTGGTCCTGTCTGCAAGCCGAGGGTGCTGGCGGCCTCAGCCGTTAACGATTTCGCCGCCGTTGGGATGCCGCACCTGCCCGGTCATGTAGCTGGAATCGGCACAGGCCAGGCAAGGGAGGGCCGGAGCTACCTTGTTAGACTGGCCGGCGCGCTCCAGCGGCGTATCCTTGCCGAAATCGGGCAGCTGATCAGGCGGCGTACCGCCCGACGGGTTCAGCGGCGTCCAGATCGCCCTCGGTCCCTAGTAGGGAATCCTCGTGGATTTTCAGTTTGCGATCAGACTGCAGGACCAATCCCTGCGTTGGAGGAATTGGGTGAACCACCCAAGAGATCCAATTGTTCCAAATATTTATGAGGGTGTGGCGCCCAAAGTCGGGTCAAATGTCAGTGGGCGCCACAGCATTTTTTCACCACGGCTATAGGATTCGTTCTATAGCAGATTACACGTATGAAAGCATTCGATTGCGGTAAAATAAGAGTAAAGACTTAGTTAACCGCCACATCCGCAGCTTTTTAGCTTATCATTCGATCACTTTGCCGCAACTTACTCGCGATTTGGCATCAACTTTTGTGTTATCCGAGGGGTCGGGGCTTTAGTTCTCCCCCGCATGGCAGATTTCAACGTATCGATCATCGACCAGGATTACACTCGTCGCGCCCGCCTGACCCATGCCTTGCTGGCGGTGGGGCGGCACGTGGAACCTTACGAGAGTTTTCGTGAATTTGCGGCCACCCGGCCTGATCGCCAGGTTCTGCTGGTCCATGATGAGCACACCCAGCTGCGTGATGTCCTGCGGTATTGCGAGGAAGAAGGGCTGCGGGTGGCAACGATTGCCTATGCGCATAACATCAACCCGCATTTCGTGGTCGATGCGGTGAAGTCCGGCGTGTTCGATTATTATTCCTGGCCGATCGATCCAGTCGGGCTCAATTCAGCAATCGATTCCTGCATTCGTTCGGCTGAAGCCCGGTGGGAGCGCAGCCAGCGCACCGCCGATGCCAAGAAGCTCGTCAATCTGCTGACCAAGCGTGAGAAGCAGGTGCTGGAATGCCTGGTATCAGGCCTGTCCAACCGGTTGATCGCCGAACGCTTCAGCATCAGCACCCGCACGATCGAACTGCATCGCTCGCACATCATTCACAAGATGGGCGCCAGCAATTCGGCCGATGCCGTCCGGATCGCGCTGGAAGCCAAGGGCTTCGGCTGAGCGCAGTCAAAAGGCTGGCGCTGCGGGTCTGCTCATCGCCATCAGGTTGGCAGCGGCGTGGCTAGGTTCGAGCTCATCAAGCATTTTTGCCAGGCGCTGTAGCTCGCCCTCGATCCGTTCGAGCTTGCGATTGACGTAGACCGCATCGGTCTCGTCCAGCTTCGGCTCAATTCGCAACCGGAAGTTTGCAATCGTTAAGCTGATGACATTCAACGGCTGGCGCAGGTTATGGTGTTGCGGCGCGCGATCCTGACCCGACTCCATTCTTTACCCCTCTTGCTTGAACCCCAAACTGACCCCAATGTATGTTCCGATGTGCGCATCAAGCCGGGCAGCCGGTTAACGAACAGCATTGGCGACTCATTAAGTATATCCAAAACAAGAATAAAGCGCGTATTTGTTCGTACTTTTTGTGCAGCAATCGCTGCCATATTGGCAGCGGTTGCCAGTTTCGCCCAAATTGGGCTGCTCTATGAAGCCGCAATCAAGGGAAAATACGGTTCCCTGTGATCGGAAAGGCAATGCACGTGCGCGGTGACAGAAATCTGCAGGCCGCTGTGGGCGATGGACCGGCCACGCAGTGCCACGTGCTGATTGTCGACGATGATCCTGTATGTCTTGAAGAATATGCAGAATTGCTAGAGAGCCTTGGCTATCCCTGTCAGCAGGCTCCGGATGCGGCAACCGCCCTGCGGCTGATCTGTAACGACCCCCGAATCGGGATCGTGCTGACCGACCTGCTGATGCCCGAAATGGACGGGCTGACCTTGCTCGATGAACTGGCCAACCGCTTCATGGCCACGCGGCCCTTGCTCGCCATTGTAGTGACCGGTCAGACCTCGCTGGATATTGCGATCAGTGCGATGCGCTCCAATGCGATCGATTTCCTCGAAAAGCCGGTATCGCTGCAAACGCTTTCGGCGGCTCTGCGGCGGGCTAGCGCCAGGTGGACGCGGCTTGCTGCGGTCTTCCAGCTTCAGGCCCTCGCGCAAACGACCGGGGGGCTCGTTCCCGAATTCAGTCATCGGCGCGAACCGGTTGCCCATGACAAGCCCAGTCTCGACGATCTGCAAACCTTTGCCGCGCAGATGATGAAAGACCGCCAGATCCGGTCCAAATTCTTCGATGCCCAGATCCTGAATGGGCCGGCCTGGAATATCCTGATCGATCTGGCGGCCGCCGGGCTGCAGGGGCGGGCCGTTCCCACGTCGAGTGCCTGTGCTTCAACCCAGGCGCCGTTTTCCACGGCGCTGCGTCACGTCAACCAGCTGGTCGAAGCCGGCTTGGTGAAGCGGACGATCGATCCGGGTGACAAGCGCCGGACCCTGCTTGAGCTGGAGCCCGATGCGCTTGAGCAAATGACCCGCTACCTGGCTTCAAGCTGGGAAATGCATTCGATCCGTCGCCGCTAGTGTTGGCCTATCGGACTGGCGGCAAAGGGCGCTGATCAGGCAGCGCGACGCTGGCGCGATGATCGGCCAGATGCAGCTTCCTCTTGCGGCTGGGCAGCGTGATCCAGATCCTGATAGGGTTCATCGCCAAGATGGAACCCGCGATCGTCCTGCCAGCCTCGCGGTGCGCGCCATAGCAACAGCACGAAAACGGCCAAGGAAGCGGCTGACGTCAGGAGCAGATAGGTCATGCTGTGCAGCTTACGGGATTTGTTCCCGCGCCAGCAGCGCTATTGGTGCCAGATGGATTGCAATCGATCCAATTTTTGACGCCATCGTCGCCTTTATGGCGCTGCGGCCGCTGCAGGGCGGGATGAATACGAATACGCCCCTCGCCTTGGCAGGTGGGGCTGCTAGCATTCCCGAAAGACCTTTTGGGGAGGATCACCATGGCGATAGCCACTGACACAACGCCGGGTTCGGCGCAGGCAGACTACATCGACGCACCGCAGCTGCAGCTGTTTGTGATGGGGCT
>CAYPTU010000010.1:0-52615 GCA_964413885.1 uncultured Novosphingobium sp. | reverse complement strand
CGCACTCCGCTAATCTACGCCGCGAGCTGCGCCAAATGTTCTGACGACGGACAATTGCAAACGAAGCTCCACGCTGTTGCCGAACAGGCTGACCCGTTCAACGATCCCGAGAGCGACGCCGCCGCAGTCGGTAATGGTTGTGCGCATATCGGACGGCAGGCCCTTGACGGCACCGATGCGGCTTTGCCCGCGGCACACCATTGCGTTGCCTGACCCACACTGCACGACCAGCTCGTCGCCCGCCCGCACGCTCATGCCGGGGTCGATGTCTGCCGTAATGGTCCGCTGTTGTGACCCGAACCGGACATCGAACAGGCCCGGCTGCTTGAGGCGGTCCACGCCCTTGTTCCAGCGCTTGCGCCAGGGCTGGCCAGACTGTTCGCGGATGAAATCAGCACCCATTACACGGTCTCCATCACCGGGCTGAACAGCTTGGTTTTGCCGTGCCGCACTTCCTTCAGCATGCCTTTGGCGGACAGCGTCGCCAGCCGGTTGTTCCACGCAGTCGTGCCGATCTTGTCATCTGGGCGGAGCTTGGCCAGCTCGGGCGCGGAAATCGGATGGTGCTGGGCAATCAGTTGGATGGTGCTCATCTGCCCTGCGTCGAGCTCTCCGAGGATCCGGGGGTCAGTGGCCGCGCCATCGGCATCAAGGGCACATGCCCAAATGGCGTCGTTGCGACCCCGAAGGTAGGTGGCAAGTTCCTCTTCAATGGTCGCATTGGCATTGGCCACCACAGGGTAGATCATGCCAGCCGCGTTGCGGCAGAAGTCGCGGAAGCCCATCACGGCCTCGCGAAGGAACGAACCCGTCGCGATGTCCACCTCCGCGAAATCGAGGAAGGCAAGGGTCGGCCCGACCACCGGCTTCGTCTTCTCGATCAACTGGGCGAGCATCTGCCGCCCCATGGCGCTACCGGCCAGCGTTGTGCTGCCGGCTGGGCTGGTCAACATCGGGTATCGAATCATTTCACAATCCTCACTAATGAACGTGAGATAAGTGAGGGCCGTGGGTTCGTCAAGGTTCGGGAGCCAGGCTTGACCGTTGTTGAGGACAATCCGCGTCGCATGCCCACATGCGGGACGTTCAGGGTGCCAGTTTGGCGCGTCAGAACCGGTCGTCCTTTCGCTGTTGCAGATGGGGCGTGTGAATGAAGCCCGGAGACGAAGCCGTCGTTCGCGGCTCGCTACATGAATGACTGCTGTCGGCTTATGCAGACGCTCCAGCCTTGGATGGATCCAAGAAAATCTGAGTCGTGGGGGAGCCGTAAGATACCTCGGCTAGCCGAGTTCGCTTCCAGGAGAGCGTGCGTGAAGGCCTTTACGCCATCCGTGGGTCTACTGAAATCTTCGTAAGGCGAATAGCGATCGACCCAACGAAGAACCGTCTGACCGTTCTTACCGACCACCCTGCATATCCGAGCTGGCAGGGCATCCAGCGCAAAGGCGTCGATATTGTCGGCCGGGTGATCTGGATCGGAGCTCGGGTGGCCTAGCTGTCATTATGACACCGCGCTGCCTGAGGCTCTAAGCGGCCAATCCAGCGTGCGATGCTGGTGCGGAGCAAGATGGGTAGCAGTCGCGCTGGCTGAGAGGTTAAACGCCGACTCGCTCACGCGCAGTCGGACAAAGCGCAGGCCATGAATCTTTCACCGTGAACGCTGATGTGCGGAGGCTGAGTAGCCGCAGTGCCGAATTAGCGCGCTGCTACCTAGAGAGCTACCTAGCACAAAAATGCTCTCAATAGCCCGATCCGGCGAGCCTAGTATCTGATTGAAAAGTAAGGGAAAAGTGGTGGACGCACTAGGGCTCGAACCTAGGACCCGCTGATTAAGAGCGGTTTTTCGTCCGCATGTTACTGCAAGCATCCAGCAAGATTGTTGCAAGGCGTGCAATCAATCCTCATGCGCGTTCTGACCATCCGCATTTCCAGTTGCAGTTCGATCACGTTTCCTCGCGCGAAACGGACAGTTTATCTTCCTGATTCCGCATATGCGCGTAAGTGTCTATGGCACTCGGCCGAGCACGGTCGGAGGTCGACGTAAGATTATTCGATACCCATTTCGTATTGAAAGTATTGGGGTCGGCTATTGGACACTCGCCCCGAACGCCGGATATTCTTTGCTCAATTCATGGATCGCCGGGCAGGGGAAGAGAAGATGACTCGCAAACTTTCAGGAATGATCTGGAAACTGGGCAGCGTCGCCTGTGTCACAGCCTTGATTTCTGCGTGTAGCGGCGGTGGAGAAAATTCTCCATCCGGGCCGACGGGATCAACGAACGAAACGGCAGTCGCCGCGACCGACCCGGCTTATCCGGAAATGGATATTCCGCCCGTGTGGGACAAGGACGGCAAGCTTTTCCAGCCCAAGGATTTCCGCGAATGGGTATTCATCGGAGCGCCGTTGACTCCCAACGGCCTCAATGACGGCAAGGCGAACTTTCCTGAATTTCACAATGTCTATGTCCAGCCCGCCGCGTTCAAGGCCTATCGAGCAACCGGCAAGTGGCCGGAAGGCACGATGATGGTGAAGGAATTGCAGCTTGTCGGAGGGAAGGCGGAATTCTCCGATGGTTCTCGCTATGAGCCATCAGGACGTGGCTACTTTCCCGGTGCCGTCAATGGGCTCGATGTTGCCGTCAAGGACAGCAAGCGGTTCAAGGAAAGCAACAACTGGGGCTATTTCAACTTCAACCATTCGGCGCCGCCCTACCTCGCTTCGACAGGGGCCAAGCCGATCGGCGAATGCGCGGGATGCCATATCGCCAATGCCGACGGAGATATGGTCTATGTCAGCCTTTACAAGCCCATCCTCGATCCGCTGCCACTGCCCGGCAAGTAACACGGCAACGCCGATCGTATGGCAGAAGACACGAGCGACCGGGATATGAACAAGATGAATCGCAATCGGACGGGACAAGGCGCCCTCATGCTCGTGGCAGCGGGGCTTCTGGGCCTGTCGGCCTGTAAGGACACGCAGGATACACCTGTCGAAGCCGATACCTACTCGTCATTGGTCAGCGAGAGAGGGGAAATCAGCTTTCCGGCTGATTTCCCCGACGGTTTTCGTTTCATCGGTTCCTGGGCCGTTGCGGGAGAAGGCGGGGTGGCGGACATCCATTCGGTCTACGCACGGCCATCCGATGTCGATGCCTTCAGGCAAGCGGGCAGGTTTCCTGACGGTGCCGTGCTGATCAAGGAAGTTTCGGCCAGCCGGGGTGCCAAACACACGACCGGGGAGGCTTTCTGGCCGACCGACACGAAAACCTGGTTCATGATGGTCAAGGATGCCAAAGGCCGTTTTGGCGATAACCCGTTATGGGGCGATGGCTGGGGCTGGGCGCAGTTCGACCCTGCGGACACGACCCGCCAGATCGCCACGGATTACAAGACCGATTGCCAGTCCTGCCACATACCGGCGCAGGGCAACGATTGGATCTATACCTATGCCTATCCGGCGCTTGGTCCCAAGGGCCAGGTCAATTTGCCGGAAGGGGCGAAAACCGCGGCCATGACGCCGGATGCTGCCGGGCATGAGGCATCTGCCGCAACTGACGGAAAAGGCGATCCGGCGGCCGGGAAACTCGCTTTCGAGACGACCTGTGTGGCGTGCCATTCGACCGTTGCCGGGAAGGGAGGCGTCGGTCCGTCGCTGGCCGGCGTCGCGGGCCGCAAGGCGGGCACCGGGCCAGGTTATGCATACTCGCCGGAGATGACCAATTCCGGTGTGACATGGACACCAGAGAACCTTGCGAAGCATCTGGAAAAGCCGAGGGAATTCATTCCCGGCAACCGCATGGGCAATCTCTTCCCCAATGGTGTGCGCGATAGTGGGCACCGTATGGATATCGTCGCCTATCTGGGAACGCTCAAATAGATGTGAGCGGCGCAGGGCGTTCACCTTCAGCACGGCAACGGCAATTTCGTGCCCGTGCCCGATTTCACTCGATCATCGCGATTTCCTGTGCCGTCTCGCTGGGGACCGGCCTTGTCGCTTTCGATTGGTCGTGGGAGGTGAGCTTCCCGCTGCGGGAGGATCTGTTCGCGGTTCACCGCGCGGCAGGTATGATTGGAATGGCTACGTCGCTGGCTTGGCTGCTGTATTATCGCCTTCCCCGAAACAGTTTTGCGCATGGCGGCAGGCGGCATCTGCTTGTGAGGGGATATCAGGTCGGTCTCGCCGCTCTGGCGGTGGCGATGGGCATGTTGGCCTGGATTGGCCGGGCGCTGGACGGGCGCTGGATCGAACTCGTCTCTCCGCTGCCGGTCTATAATTTTGTGTCCCGGCCCGATGTACCGCTTGCTCATGCCCTGTTGTCATTCCATGCGTACCTGTCCGGAGTCATGCTGGCCGCAGTCATGGTCCATGCGACATTTGCCGGCGCACACTGGCTTCGGGACCGGACGAGAAGGCGCACCAGAGCAAGATGATACTGCTGATAGACAATTACGACAGCTTCACCTGGAACATCGTCCATTATCTTCAGGAAATCGGGCGGGACGTTCAGGTGGTGCGCAACGATGTGCACACTGTCGATCAACTGATGGCAATAGAATCCGACGCAATAGTCCTTTCACCCGGACCAAGAACACCCAATGAAGCAGGCGTGTGCCTTGGTCTGGTCCCTGCATGCGCGCGCGAGGGGAAGCCGCTGCTGGGCATTTGTCTGGGCCATCAGGCAATCGGCCAGCATTTCGGTGGCGAAGTGCGGCGCGGCGGCCTGATGCATGGCAAGGTATCGCAGATCAGCCATGATGGCATCGGCATTTTCCAGGGGCTGCCATCTCCCTTTCCTGCCGTCAGGTATCATTCGCTGGTGGTCGAGGATGTGCCTGCCAGCCTGATGATCACGGCCATGTCCGACGACGGACATGTCATGGGGCTGCAGCACCGACAACATCCGATTTTCGGTGTGCAGTTTCACCCGGAAAGCATCGGCACGGATCATGGCAAGGATATCCTTGCGAATTTCTGCGCCATGCTGTGATGGTTCAGGAGAACCGTTCCTCAGCCCATGGATCGCCGCGTTGGTGATATCCGCGCAGTTCCCAGAAGCCGCTTTCTTCCTTCTGCGTGAATTGCATGGCCTTCACCCACTTTGCCGATTTCCAGAAATAGAGATGGGGCACCAGCAACCGGGCGGGGCCGCCATGCTCGCGTGTCAGGGGTTGGTCATCGAAACGGGTGGCGATCATCGCCTTGCCATCGGTGATGTCTGACAGGAGCAGGTTGGTGGAATAGCCTTCATAGCCGTGAAACAGGGTATGAGGGGAGGGCGGCTCGATTCCGGCACTCGCGAGCAGGTCGTCGATAGTCACGCCCTGCCAGTCGGTATCGAACTTCGACCAGCGTGTGACGCAGTGAATATCGCCGCGCCACCGTGTTTGTGGCAGGGCATTGAATTCCACCCAGTTCCAGCTCGCCAAAGTGCGCGGACCGGACTTGATCGAGAACGACCATGCTGCCGTGTCGATATCGGGCGTCTTGCCCGCCGTCATCACCGGGAACTTGCGGGTAACCGCCTGGTTGGGCGGTATCCGCCCTTCCAGACCTTCGCCGTATTTTCCGCCTGCCTGTCGTTCGTCGGTCATTGTCGTTATCCTTCATGGCAATCGACCAGCGCACCCCCGGCATGCATAAGAGTGCGCCGGGGATAGGAGTTCGCCGATTCATCTCTCAGAACGTTGACGTTTGCCGATCAGGCGTTTTCCGCACCATCAGGTCTGAGCAGCAAACGCCAGACAAGCGCACCGATCGCCGCGCCGACGACCGGCGCCAACCAGAACAGCCAGAGCTGCCCCATCGCTGCGGTTTCGGCGAACAGCGCCGCACCGGTCGAACGGGCGGGATTTACCGATGTGTTCGTGACCGGGATCGAAATGAGATGAATCAGCGTCAACGCCAGACCGATCGCAATGGGTGCGAACCCGGCCGGAACGGCGTTCGATGTCGATCCCAGGATCACGATCAGGAACCCCGCCGTCAAAACAATCTCGATCAGTAAAGCTGCCTGCATCGAATACCCGCCGGGCGAGAGTTCGCCGAAACCGTTGGACGCAAAACCGCCAGCGGCGAACCCGGCCTTGCCGGAAGCAATGGCATAGAGTGCGGCCGCCGCCACGATTGCTCCGGCGATCTGGGCAATCCAGTAGGGGACGAGTTCCTTCCACGCGAACCGTCCGCCAATTGCCAGTCCCAGCGATACGGCGGGATTGAAATGTCCCCCGGAAATTCCGCCAACGGCATAGGCCATGGTCAGGACGGTGAGGCCGAACGCCAGCGACACCCCGACAAATCCGATGCCCAGCTCAGGAAATGCGGCGGCCAGCACCGCCGAACCGCATCCGCCAAAAACCAGCCAGAATGTGCCAAAAAACTCGGCAGACAATTTTCGTACCATGACTTTTTCTCCCGATCCGAACCGAATTTCCTAACCGACCCGTAGGTCATTGAATGCCCATGTCTTATAGCCAACGTCCGCGACGGATCATCAGATAGCTTGCCCCGATCAACGCCAGGCAGATAAGGCCGATAATTGCAAAACCCGTCGGTTCGTTCATCCATGGGATGCCGCCGACGTTCACCCCGAACAGGCCAGTCAGAAATGTCGCCGGCAGGAACAACGTGGCGGCGACCGCGAACACCAGATTGGCCCTGGTTTGCCGGAATTCCTCGATCCGCTGGATGCGCTGATCGATGATGAGCGTGCGTTCACGGATATCGCGCAGAGCCTCCAGAATGCCATGCAACCGGCTGTCCAGTTCATTGAGGTGATCGCGATCGTCATCGCTGACCAGCGGACAGCCGTTCGAGGCGACCAGCCTGAAGATCGCGGCCTGCGGCGCAAGATGGCGATTGAATATCGCCGTGCGCCGCTCAAGTGCTGCAAGTCGGCCGCAGACCGCCTCGGTTTCCTCCCGCTCGACTAGCAGCTCCAGTGCGTCGATCTCCACTTCCATCGCGTCGATCAGCGGTTCGAATTCGTCATAGACGTGGCCGATCATGTCAATCAGAAAATCCGCGGTTGACGCCGGGCCGGTGCCCGCCTCCATTTCATCACGGATGGTCAGCAGCGCATCGATATCGCGCTCGCGCGCGCTGACTACGCGGTGCGGTTCGATCCACAGCCGCAGCGACACCATCATCTCTGGATCGGCGCCATCGTGCTGGTGCATAGCCTTGAACAGCACCATGATGCCCTCGGGCCGGACGATCGCGCGCGAGCGGGTTTCGTCGGCCACCATGGCCTGCGAGATGAACATCGGCAGGCCGAGTTGATCGTTAAGGATATCCTCGATGCCTTCATGGCGGGCGCAATAGTGCAGCCATTCGAAATTCGCGCGTTCGCCGACCGCTGGCGTGCGATTGACGATGTGGTGCACAAGCGCACCCGGTGGGCATGGGAGTTGCGCCGGATCCGGTTTCATGGCCTTCCTCCACCGGGTGAGAGTACCCTACCGATGCGTTCACGCAAGGCTGGCAGCACCTCCTCCTCGAACCACGCATTGCGCTTCATCCAGCCGGTTACCCGCCACGAAGGGTGAGGCAGGGCAATAAGATCGCCCCCGGACGCAAGCGAATTGCGGATGCGCGGTTCGAGCGAGGTGCCAAACTCCTTCGGCAGGCCGGCCTTTTGTGCATAGGTTCCCACCAGCAGGGTCAGTCGCCGGGGCGGCAGGACGTTCCGGATGCGGCCGTGCCACTTCGGCGCGCATTCGCGACGAGGCGGCAGGTCACCGGATTTGCCCGTGCCGGGAAAGCAGAACCCCATGGGCACCAGCGCAACCTTTGCTGGATTGTAGAAATCCGCATCACCGATGCCCATCCATTCTCGCAAACGGATGCCACTGGGGTCATTCCACGGCACGCCGCTTTCATGCGCCAAACGCCCTGGCGCCTGCCCCGTGATGACGATCTTCGCCGTGGCAGAAATCGCCATAATCGGGCGAGGGGGATTAGGCAGGTGCGCCTCGCACACCCGGCAGGCCAGGATGTCCCGTCGCAGCCTGTCGATCTCGTCGGCCTTATCGTCACCAGCTGCCATCGTCAGGACGCGCAACTTGTCTGTTGCCCCTCGAAACCGACAGGCAAGCCTCCGGGCAGCGAGGCGAGCGGCATGACATAAGGGAAGGCATTTTGCCGGCGTGCGGCGTTTTCATTCGCTCCGTCGCTCTGCTGACGCCCCCAAAGCAGCGAGATCTGCGTGTCCATCACGTCATCGGCGATCTTGCGTCCACCCAGTGTGCCGGGCACATAGCTGGCAGGCCCGCCGACGGCATAGCCCAGCAGGTCGGGGAGGAGGCGGTGCGCCACGTCGTCAGCATAGGCGACTTCGGCGCCAGGCTTGCTGCCTGTGAGTGTGACCGTGCGCAGTACCGCCCCCCGAATTGTCGCGACGCGCATGCCGTCCGAATCCGGGCGATGCTGCACATGCTCCAGCGTGTTGGCGATATCGGCCCGCGTGAACATATGGGTCAGCAGAGGGTTGGCCATGCGGTTGACCTGGACCCAAGTATCGCCAAGGTGCCGGGCGCTGGTGGCAAAGACATGCACGTCCTTGCCCAGCATGGCATCGGGCACTTCCACCACGATCGAGCCGACGGCCTTGCCGATGAAGAAATCGCGCTTGCCGTCATAGACGGTGGGATCGAACTTGCCTGCATCGACGGCCGCATCCTGTCTGACCAGCCCGGCGCAGTTGCCCATGAACGGATCGCTGATCGGACCGATCCACAGCTGCATGCCGTTTGGCAGAGTGGCCGCGGTGCCGACTGCGGCAAGGCCGATCTCTTCCCCGGCCGAGCCGACCCCTTCGTTGGCACCCAGCACCTTGCCGACGCGGACCTTATCACCGGCCATGCGGAAGGTCAGCGTCATGCCCTGCGACAGGTCGGCCGATCGGGCGATGTGGATGCTGTAGAGCCCATCGGGGGCCAGCGGCGACTTGTCGTCAAGTTTCGCCGTCGGATTGAAATCGACGACAAACGCGGTGTATCCCTTGCGCTCGGCCGGAAAGACGAAAAGGTCGGTCAGGTCGAGAGCCGGGTTGCCTTGCGACAATGAGGAATCGAAGTGGTGCGATGCCATCGCCGGTCCTGGCGATGCCATTACCATTCCTGCCGCGATCAGTCCGCAGGTCAGGCGCGCTGCAAATGGTCTTGTGCCCTTCATTGAATATCTCCCACTTTCCAGTTTCGAATTGTGTGTGAACCATCACGATATCGCCTGCGCGCGAAACGGTGCTTCGCGTTCCAGCCAGTCGGCGAAGCGCCGGTGCATGTCTTCCTTGCCGAAACAGACCGCGGTCTCGGATGGTTCGATTTCGATCTCGTCTTCCAGGCGCGAGGGGTGCCGTGTCTCTGCCCCCCTGATCATGACGACGGACAGGTCGATGTGATCGGGGATCAGTTCGCCCAGCATGACGGGGCCTCGCAGCCGCAGATGATGTTCGGCGATGGTCATTTCATCATCAAGGCTGAGCAGGCGGACGAAGCGGCGCTTGCCAAGGCTTGTCGTGCGCAGAAGAAACCAGCTCAGGAACCGGCACAGCAGGCCATCGACCACCGGATTAGCTATTATGACGAAATTGAGAGCGAGCGCGGCGAGAAGCCACAGCGCTTGTTGCAGGATCGAGCTCCTGTCCGGGCCCATCGCCGAAAACGTGACAACGAAGGTCGAGACCACCGAAACCAGCCCCAGATTGCCGATGATCATCAATGTCATCAGCACCCTGCGCCTGATCGGGTAGTTCACGATCAATTCGGATTCGCGGGTTGTGAAGCCGGTGCCCGTCATGGCGGAAAGGCTCTGGAAGCGCGCCACGTTGTCGGGCAGGCCGGTCAGCCGCATGATGGTTGATGCGATCCGCACGATAATGGTCGAGAGCGTAAAGATCGCCATGACGGTGAATGCCGCTTCCATCTACTCCCCCATCTGCAATTCGGTCTCGTTTCGAGAACCCATTCCACCTCGCGCGATGCCAGTTAGCCGACCGGTATGGCAAATACAGTGATCGCGAACATCACAGCCGCAAGCATCGTGGCGCCCAGCCGAATCCGGGTGTCACTGCTAATTATCGCGGCAACAGCGCATTGCAGGCCATAGTAGAAGGCGAAGGCCTTGGAGGCGAGAACCAGCACCTGGGCCGTATCCGCGCTCCACGCCAGGATCAGGGCGACCGACAAGATCACTGCGTAGATTGCACGTTCCGAAACCTTGCCGTCGGTGCGGTCGCGCACATTGCCTGTCCCGCCGATGGTATCGGCAATGGCCGCGCTGAATTGGCTGAAGATAGCGGCGCCGACCAGCGGCAGCACCAGCCAGGTGGCGACCTGCTTGACAATGTCCAGCAAGCCGCTGTCGCTCATCACGCCATCGAGCAGGTGGGTGTGTGGTGTCACCAGCGCGATGAAGGCGACATAGACGATGGTCGAGACGATCTGCGACAGGCGGGATGCGCGGATGCGGGTTTCGGGGCAGTAATGTTCGCCCAGATAACGGGTCGTCTCGAACCCCTGGACGACGATGACCGTGCCGCCGAGCAGCAGCAGGGCATGCAGCGGCGTTTCCGCGCTGGCCTGCGGGAGCTTCAGCACGCCTTGCGTCAGTACCGAGGCATCCAGTTTCACGAATGTCGCCAGCAGGACCAGGACGATCGCCATTGTAAGGATCAGCGCCCATTTCTCCAGGAATTCCAGCGACTTCAAGCCCTTCCACAAGGCAAAAGCCAGTATCACCGCGATGCAGCCGCTCACCAGTAGAGACTGGTTGTGCTGCGAGTCCGCGCCGGCCAGGTTGAGCGCGAACGAAGCCATGATCCGCAGGTACAGCGTGACCGAAATCACATAGGCCAGCACCAGTGAGAAATCGGAAACAAGTTCAAGCCGTGCGGGCCAGGCTGGCAGCTTGCGATTGAACAGCAGCGGTTCGACATGCCGGATATTGTGCCGCATCACCATGCCGATCGCGTAGGCCAGCGCGCAAATACCCGCCATCGCGAACACCGCATAGCGCCCGACGGCCGCCGAAAGGATCGCCGCGATCACCAGAAAGCCGCTGCCGAAGATCGATGCCAGCGGCGTTACCGTTGCCGACAGCAGCCCGCCCGGAACGGTCTCGCGGTGCATGTCGCAGGCAAATGCCTGTTCCGTCATTCGTTCAGGCCTTCGTCAACGGGGCCAGCTTGGCCAGGATTGTCGGCATGAATTCCGTGACGGTCGGGTGGACGGGCAGGGCATTGCGCATCGCCTGCCAGTGGCCGCCCGCTGCCATGAAATTGGAGAAGACCTGGATGATCTCATCGGCATTGATGCCCAGCATTGTCGCACCCAGCACCTTGCCATCATCGCCATCGACGATGATGCGGACGCGCCCGGTCAGTTCGCTTTCCTCCTTGGCGCGGCTCACGTCCTTCATATCGTGTTCGGCGATCAGAATGTTGTGCCCGGCATCGGCCAGCTTCTGCGCCTCGTAACGCTGGATGCCGACATGGCCCAGTGGCGGGTCGGTGAACATGGCATAGGCCATCACCCGCTCGTCTGCGCTGCGCGCGCCGCCCGTGAGGTTTTCCGCGACGATCTCGAAATCATGATAGCTGGTGTGTGTGAAGGCACCGCGACCGTTGATGTCGCCCAGCGCCCATACTCCAGGTGCAGCCGTTTCGAGACGTTCGTTCGTTGCGATGTGACCGCGCGGCCCGGTTTCGATGCCGATGCTTTCAAGCCCCAGCCCATCGGTATTGGGCAGGCGTCCGGTGGCCACGAGCAGGTGCGTGCCACTTGCAACGCCGGTGTCCATACGCACCGTAATGGTCCCGGAAGCACCGGAAACTCCTTCGATCTTCGCACCCGTATGGACGGTGATGCCCTCGGCTTCGAGAAATTCGCGGATCATCGCCGAAATGTCGGGATTTTCGCGCGAGGCGAGGGCGGGGCCACCTTCGATGACGGTTACATCGGCCCCAAGACGCCGGAAGATCTGCGCCATCTCCAGCCCGATATAGCTACCGCCGATGATCACCAGATGCCCAGGCAATTCGTTCAGCGCCAGCAGTGAGCGGTTGTCGAGTGCAGGCACTCCGTCCAGTCCGGGGATCGGCGGCATGAAGGGGCGGGTTCCGGTGTTGAGAAAGACCTTGTTCGCCAGCAGTGTTTCACCGCCCGCGTTGACCCGGAACTGCTCGCCCTCGCGCCCTTCGATCTTTCCGTGGCCGATCACGACCTCGACCCCGCTGCCGCGCACCCAGCTCTCCAGCCCGGCGCGCGAGGTATCGACCCGTTCGCGCATCCGCGCCATCGCGCGGGGGAAATCGACCGTGACTGACCCGGTGTCGATCCCGAATTCGGCCGCGCGCCGCGTGATATAGGCGACCCGTGCCGACTTGCGCAGGGTCTTGGTAGGCGTGCAGCCGTTGTTGATACACGTGCCGCCGAGCCGTTCGGCCTCGATCAGCGCGACCTTTTCGCCCCGTTTGGCAAGTGTGACCGCCAGCGAAGGGCCAGCCTGGCCCGCCCCGATGATGATCGAGTCGAAGCTGCGATCTCCCATTATTCTTTTCCTTCCCGATTCAGAGTGTTTCGAACAAGACTGCGGCGCCCTGACCGCCGCCGACACACATGGTGACGACGACATATTTCGCCCCGCGCCGTTTGCCTTCGATCAATGCATGGCCCGTGCAGCGCGAACCGGTCATGCCATAGGGGTGGCCGATGGCGATGGAGCCGCCGTTGACGTTCAGCAGCTCATCGGGAATGCCCAGCTTGTCGCGGCAGTAGAGCACCTGCACCGCGAAAGCTTCGTTCAGCTCCCACAGGCCGATATCGTCCATGGTCAGGTCGAAGCGGCCCAGCAGTTTCGGGATCGCGAAGACCGGACCGATCCCCATCTCGTCAGGTTTGCATCCTGCAACCGCCATGCCGACATAGCGGCCGAGCGGTTGCAGGCCGCGCTTCTCGGCCAGTTTTTCTTCCATCAGCACACAGGCCGAGGATCCATCGCTGAGCTGGCTGGCGTTGCCTGCGGTGACCGAGCCGCCGGGGATCACCGGCTTCAGCCCTGCAAGAGCGTCGAGGGTGGTCTCCGGCCGGTTGCCCTCGTCCTTCGTCAGGGTGACTTCCTCATGCGTGACTTCGCCGGTTTCCCGGTTCCTCACCGCCTTGGTCACGGTAACGGGCACGATCTCTTGGTCGAACAATCCCGCATCCTGGGCTGCGGCAGTGCGCTGTTGTGATTGCAATCCATAGGCATCCTGCGCCTCGCGGCTGATGCCATACCGGTTGGCCACGGTTTCGGCGGTCTGGATCATCGGCATGTAGATATCGTCATGCAGCGCGATCAGTTCGGCATCGAAATCGATTCGGAATTCCGGCGTTTCGATCAGCGAGATCGATTCCTGGCCGCCACCGATCACCACATCCATGCGATCGACGATGATCTGCTTGGCCGCCGTGGCGATCGCCATGACGCCTGACGAACATTGGCGGTCCATCGATTGTCCCGCAACCTCAACGGGCAAGCCGGCCCGCAGCGCGACAAGCCTGCCGACGTTGTTTGCCGCCGCACCTTGTTGCAGCGCGCTGCCATAGACGACATCGTCAACCTCGCCGAGATCGATGCCGGCACGCGCCACTGCCTCGCGCACGGACAGCGCACCCAGCGTCGGCGCCTTGGTCATGTTGAATGCACCGCGCACGGCCTTGCCGATCGGGGTGCGGGCAGTTGAAACGATTACGGCGCTGCGCATGACTTGTCTCCGATTTCAGGAGTCCCGCCGGGCGAGAAACAGGGTGAAATGGTCCGCCGGATCGGACCAGGCATCGATTGGCTCCCAGCCCCCGCAGCGCAGCAGCATGCGCGCTTCCTCGAAACGGTACTTGTGGCTGTTTTCGGTGTGGATCGTGGCGCCCTTGCCGAATGAAATCCGTTCCTCACCCAATGAGAATTCCACATCCCGCAGGGCTACGAGATGCATCTCGATCCTGGTACGCGGTTGGTTCCAGCGCGCTTCATGGGCGAAGGCATCGATCGGGATGTCGCAACCCAACTCCCGATTGATCCGGTGTAGCAGGTTGAGGTTGAACGCGGCCGTCACGCCCCTGGCATCGTCATAGGCAGGCAGCAGAATATCCAGCGATTTGACCCGATCCATGCCGATCAACAGCAGGGCATCGTCCCCCAGCGTTTCACCCATTCGGCGCAAGAGATCGGTGGCTTCGAACGGGGTGAGGTTGCCAATGGTCGAACCGGCAAAAAACCCGATGATGGGCAGACGCCGAGGGCAGTGTGGCAGCGGCACCGTGCGGTTGAAATCGGCCTCGATGGGTTCGATTTCGAGATCGGGGAACGCCTGTGCCAGTTCGGCCGAGGATTCGCGCAGGTAGTCGCCCGAAACGTCGATCGGCACATAGCGCGCCGGCCTGATCGCCTCGATCAGGGCAGGGGTCTTGTGCGCGCTGCCGGCCCCGAACTCGATCAGCATCCGGCCTTCGCCGATCGCCTCGTGCAATTTAGCGTCGGCATCGCGCAGCAGGGCCAGTTCGGTACGCGTCGGGTAATATTCCGTCAGCGTGGTGATCTCTTCGAACAGTTCGGATCCGCGATGATCGTAAAGCCAGCGCGCGGGCATGGTCTGTCGCGTATCGCGGCAGCACCGGATGAAATCGTCGCGAAGTTCGACCTGCTCCGGGGTGAGTTGGGCAAGCGTCTGAACGAGAGTCCGTGATGCGGCTGTCATGCCTTCAAATGTCCTTTGCAAGGCGCAGACCGCAGAACTGCCAACGCTGGTGCGGGTAGAAGAAGTTGCGATAGCTGGCCCGTGAATGGCCACGCGGGGTGGCGCAGCTGGCGCCTTTCAGGACGAACTGCCCTGACATGAACTTGCCATTGTATTCGCCAACAGCGCCCTCGGCGATGCGGAAACCGGGGTAGGGACGAAAAGCCGAACCGGTCCATTCCCAGACATCGCCGAACATCTGGGCAAGACCGTCACCCGTGGCAGGAAGGGGCTTGACGGTGCCTCCGGAATCGAGCTGGTTGCCCAGCAGGGGATCGGCATCGCGCGCTGCCCATTCCCATTCGTGTTCGGTGGGAAGACGTGCTCCTGCCCAGCTTGCATAGGCGTCCGCCTCGTACAGGCTGATGTGGCAGACAGGTGCATCGGGATTGAGCAGGGCCTCGCCGCCAAGAGTGAACGATTTGCGCCCGTCACCATCGTGTTCGCCCCAGTACAGCGGCCGGTCGATCTCGTTCTCCCGCACCCAGGCCCAGCCATCGGCAAGCCAGTGGCGGGGGTTGCGGTATCCGCCATTAGCGATGAATTCCTCCCATTCGCGGTTTGTCACGCAGCGGCTGGCGAGCGCGAAAGGGCGCAGCATCACCTGGTGCTCGGGCGTTTCCGCATCGAACGCAAAAGCCGCACCATCGTGCCCTACCTGAACCAGTCCGCCATCGAATTCGTACCATGTCAGCGGCTGCGGCGTTTCTGTGCGTGCGCGGTCTCTAGGAGCCGGGGCATAGGCCGGCTTGAGCGGGTTCTGCGAAAAGGCGTTCAGGATGTCCGTCAGGAGCAACTCCTGGTGTTGCTGTTCGTGGTGGATGCCCAGTTCGATCAGGTCCGCCGCGCGACCGGCGAGTCCATCAGATCGTGCCGTAATCTGCCTATCCACATGGTGGCGGTAGGCGCGCACCTCATCGAGGGAAGGGCGGGACAGCATCCCGCGCCTGTCGCGCGCCAGGCGAGTGCCCTCGGCCTCGTAATAGCTGTTGAACAGGAACGGCCAGTCCGGATTGAACGGCTTGTAGTCTGGCGTATGATCGCGCAGGACGAAGGTCTCGAAGAACCACGTTGTGTGCGCAAGGTGCCACTTCGTCGGCGAAGCATCGGGCATCGGCTGCACCGTTGCATCCGCATCCCCCAGTTCCTGTGCGAGCGCCATTGTCACGTTGCGCGTGCCGGCAAAGCGATCAATGAGGGTGGCTTCGATCATTGATTATTCGTGATCCCGTTTGATGACATTCTTGATTCCGGCCTTAGGAGTTGAGTCAGGAAAAGAGCGGAATATATTTTATGCGATTCACGCATAGGTATAAGTAACCAACGAAAAATCGTGACTTTTCTGCTCAAGCCTACCCTGGCTAGCCTGCTCGCTCAACCTTTCGTCCTCCCGACGACTATGGCAAGAATTCGGAATGTCACAATACAAGGTCGGAGGATGCATGAACTGGAATGACGTGGGCAGATATGCGAGGGAAGGCAACCTTCGGCCTCCACACCGGGTGGAGCGGAGCGACGACGAATGGCGCGCACTGCTTCCTGAAGATCGCTTCTACGTAACCCGACTCAAGGGCACCGAACGTCCACATTCAAACGAGATGTGCAGCCTGTTCACGCCGGGGCGCTATGCCTGCGGCTGCTGCGGGACGGAGCTGTTCGATTCGTCCAGCAAATTCGAAAGCGGTACGGGTTGGCCAAGTTTCACCCAGCCCGTCGATGATGCGGTCATCGCTCACCATGCTGACACCAGTCACGGAATGACCCGGATCGAGACGACCTGCAATGTCTGCGATGCGCATCTCGGACATGTATTCCCGGACGGACCCGAACCCAGTGGTCTGCGATTTTGCATCAATGCCCTGGCACTCGACAAGATCTCATCGCTCGAGGCATGACCGTGCGAAAGACGGAACGTTTCGCCTTTACCGGAAGTCAGGGCGATCTGGCGGGCATCATCGAACTTCCTGCCACACAACCACATCGCGGCGTCGCGGTATTCGCCCATTGCTTCGCTTGCGGGCGCCAGTCGATTGCGGCCACGCGTGTCGCGCGGGATCTCGCCGAACGCGGCTTTGCCGTTCTGCGTTTCGATTTCGCGGGATTGGGCGAGAGCGAAGGCGAATTTGGCCAAACGGGCCTGCTGGGCAACGCGGATGACATCGTGTCCGCCGTTGAGGCACTCGCGCAACGCGGTCTGCAATGCAGTATACTGATCGGGCACAGCTATGGCGGCGCGGCCGCTATTGCCGCAGCCACTAGGCTTCCCCAGGTGGAGCATCTGGTCACTATCGGCGCACCGTTCGAGGTGGACCACGTGCTGGACACCATCGGTGCCGACCGCGCGGAACTGGCAGGGGCCGGGCGCATCACTGTGACGCTCATGGGGCGCGAGACAGTGATTACCGATGCTTTCGTCAAACAGGCATCAAACGACGAGCAGGCTGCCCGGCTGGCCGCCTTGGAGGCGCGCCTTCTTGTTCTCCACGCGCGTGAGGACGATGTCGTTGCCTACGAACAGGGCGAAGGCCTGTTCCTTGCCGCCGGCGGCGAGAAGGCTTTCGTGACGCTGCTTGATGCCGATCATCTGCTGAGCGCACCGGGGGCATCGCTACAGGTGGCCGAGAGTATCGACCACTGGTTCTCCCGCACAAACACCCATTTGCCGGCGGGAGAGAGGCCGCTTTCCGGCACGGTCAGGGTCGCTACCCAGGCCGGGGACTTTGCCCAGCTCGTCCAGTCGCAGTCGCATGACTGGATTGCGGACGAACCGACCGAGGTTGGCGGCGACGACCTTGGTCCGACCCCTTACGATCACCTCCTGGCTGCGCTCGGCACCTGCACGTCGATGACTCTGATGATCTATGCCCGCCGCAAGGGGATTCCTCTCGAACGGGTCGAGATCGAGCTCGAACATGGGCGTGAACATGCCGCCGATTGCGCCGAATGCCCCGACATGAATACCGGGGTCCAGATCGACGTTATGGATCGGTCCATCAGGTTGCATGGCCCGATCGATGATAGGCAGCGGGCCGATCTCATGCGCATCGCCGATCGATGCCCGGTTCACCGCACGCTTGAAAACCACATCGAAATCAAGACAATAGCATTCTAGGGAGATAGTCATGCCGGAGGGTGGAATTATCGCCGCGTTCAGAACGCGGCCAACGCAGGAAACACTGGCGGAGTTCGAGGCGCTCTACGCCGAAATGAGCGCGATCGTTTCCGCTATGCCGGGATATGCCGGGCACAAGGTCTTCACGGCAGACGATGGCGAGATGGTCGTCATTGCCGAATGGACCGATCGCGAGGCATTCCTCGCCTGGGACAAGCATCCCGATCACGAACGCGCCAAGGAACTGGGCAAGGCCCGGCTCTTGCGCGAATACGATGTCGCCGCTGGCGAGATATTCGAACACCATCGCAAGGGCTGAAGATCAATCCCCATGAACATATCCCAGATACGCCATTTTCTGGAACTGGCCGAGAGCCTGAACTTCACGTCTGCCGCCCGTGCGAGTGGAGTAACCCAGCCGACACTGACCCGCTCCATCCAGCGGCTGGAAGAGCAGCTTGGCGGCAGGCTGCTCTATCGTGATGGCAAGGATACGCGCCTCACCGCGCTCGGTATGGCGGTACGCGATGAGTTCGAGGCCATTCTGCGTTCGGAAGAGCGGATTCATGGCATTGCACGTGACAGCCGCGATGGACATCTCGACAAGCTTTCGATCGGGATCGTCAGCTCAATTGCGCCGATCCGCTTTGCGCGGTTCGTCCGCCGCGTGCTGGAACAGCTTCCCATGGCGGAGGTGGTCTTGCATCCCATAAGCCGGAGCAGTGGCATAGAGCTGGTGCTGGCCGGTACGCTGGACGGTTGCATCATCGGTGAGATGCCGGAAAGAAATGACAAGCTCGATGCCATTCCCCTGTTTCCCGAGCGACTGCTGCTTGGATGCGGCGCCGAGCACCGTTTTGCGCAAATGGACATCGTTCCACCGCATGAACTGGCGAATGAGACCTATATCGACCGACTCAATTGCGAGTTTCGCGAACGAGTGACCAAGTTCCTTGAGGCAAGGGGTAGCCTTCCCGCCGCGCGCCTGCGTTCGGAAAGGGAAGACTGGCTTCAGGAGGTCGTTGCCTCGGGGGGCGGAATTTGCATGCTTCCGGAGCATTCCCGGATTGCAGCCAATATGCTCGTGCGTCCGGTCGAGGGCCTGGAACTGTCTCGCGAGATTACTTTCGTTTCGGTCTCGGGGTCGGGAAATTCAAAAGTCCTGCAGGATTTCCGCCGGATGCTCGCCAGGGAGGATTGGGATCGGGAATAGGCAAGAGCCATTCGAACAACCCTATAGAATCTATGCATCACGGCTATTGGTAATTTCCGGTCTGTGCAGCCATCTTCCGAACAGTAACCATGACGGGAGATGTCATCATGGCGCTCGCCAGAACTTTCAAGAAGACCAGTCAATCCGTCGATCGACTGACACCGATGCAGTTCGAAGTAACCCAGCGCGGGGGCACCGAACCGCGCTTCCGCAACGAATTCTGGGATAATCACGCCCCCGGCCTTTATGTCGATATCGTGAGCGGTGAACCGCTGTTCATCTCCACCGACAAGTTCGATTCGAAAAGCGGCTGGCCCAGCTTCACGCAGCCGGTACGGCCCGGCGCGGTGGTCGAACATGACGACAGTAGCCACGGCATGCGTCGGATCGAGGTGCGCTCCACTCATGCCGACAGCCATCTGGGCCACGTCTTCCCTGATGGCCCGAAGGACCGGGGCGGGATGCGTTATTGCATCAATTCAGCGGCCCTGCACTTTGTTCCGGCCGATCAGCTCGATGCAGAAGGCTATGGCGATCTTGCCAGCCATTTCACAGAGGAGGTAGGTTGACATGGCCACTACTGAACGGGCCATCCTGGCCGGCGGCTGCTTCTGGGGCATGCAGGGCCTCGTCCGCAAGATGGACGGCGTGATCTCGACCAGGGTCGGCTATTCCGGCGGATCGGTGCCCAACGCCACTTATGCGACCGTCAAGACCGGCACAACCGGCCATGCCGAAGCACTGGAAGTCGTGTTCGACCCGACTAGAATGAGCTTTCGCAAGCTGCTGGAATTCTTCTTCCAGATCCACGATCCGACCACGCAGAACCGGCAGGGCGGCGATCGGGGAAGCCAGTATCGCTCGGCGATCTTCTTCACCAGCGACGAGCAACTGGCCGAAGCGCAGCGTACTATTGCGGATGTGGAGGCTTCCGGGCTGTGGCCTGGCAAGGTCGTGACCGAACTGGCCCCCGCCGGCGATTTCTGGGAAGCCGAGGATGTCCACCAGGATTATCTCGAACGCTATCCCAACGGATATTCCTGCCACTTCCCGCGCAAGGACTGGGTCCTGCCGCGGGCAGCATGAGCACGATTTCAGAGGTTTGATCCTGAATCGTACAAGGGCTGGCAATTGAGGAGTGCTATGACATGTCGATTGGCATCAGTTCCCGGCGAGCACCCGAACTTCGGGTGCCCTACTGGATCGACGGCAAGGGCGACCGGATCGAGCCGGTTAGGCTCGCCGATCTTGGCGATGGCTACAAGGTGATCTACTGCTTCCAGCATTGGTGCCCCGGCTGCCATTCGCGCGGCTTTCCGGCACTGAAGCGGCTGGTCGATGGTCTGTCGGACAAGGGATTCGGCTTTGCCGTGGTCCAGACCGTGTTCGAAGGCGCGGACCAGAACACCGTCGAGAAGCTTCGCGAAACCCAGTTGCACTACGGGTTGGATTTGCCGTTCGGTCACGATCTGCCGCCCGCGGGTGAACGCTATCCGACCGTGATGGAGGATTATCGCAGCGGCGGAACCCCATGGTTCATCGTGATCGATCCCAGAGGTGAAGTGATCTTCAACGACTTCCAGCTTGATCCGGATCGGCTGATCGCAGCCTTCGAAGATGCGCCCACAGTAGAGCTCGTACGCTGAGCGCAGGCCCACCCCTGCCTGCCGCTCGCGCGCCGCCGGGTGGATTGCAACGCCGCCCTCTCGCGTTGCAGGGCCGCCCGGCGGCCATTGATCAGGTGAAAAATGTCGTTCAACTTCGATAATTCCTATTTTCGCGATCTGCCCGGCTTCTACGCGCCGGCGACACCCAGTGCGGCAACCGGACCGGAACTTCTCATCTGGAACGAGGCTTTGGCCGACCGGTTGGGACTGGCCGACCTGAAGGAAGGTGCCGCCGGACTGATTTCGGGCGCATGTCTGCCCCAGGGCGCCGATCCGATTGCACAGGCCTATTCGGGCCACCAATTCGGTCACTTCTCGCCGCAGCTCGGCGATGGTCGCGCGATCCTGCTGGGCGAACATATTACTCCGGACGGGGCCCGGTTCGATGTGCAACTCAAAGGGGCGGGACGGACCGCGTTTTCGCGCAATGGCGATGGGCGTTATGCCCTTGGACCGGCCCTTCGTGAACATCTGGTTTCGGAAGCCATGGCCGCACTCGGGATCGAGACGACCCGTTCGCTCGGTGTTGTCCTGAGCGGTGAGCAAGTGGCCCGGCAGAGCCTGCAACCCGGCGCGGTGCTTGCCCGTATTGCGAAGAGCCACATCCGGGTCGGCACGTTCCAGTTCTTCGCCGCCCACCTTGGGCCGGATCAGGTCAGGCAACTGGCGGACCATGCCATTGCCCGCCATTACCTGGCTGCCGCGAATGCCGCCAACCCCTACCTTGCCTTTTTCGAGGCAGTCATGGACGCGCAACTGCGACTGATCGCGTCGTGGATCCATGTCGGTTTCGTGCACGGGGTGATGAATACCGACAATGTCGCGATTTCGGGTGAGACGATAGACTTCGGTCCCTGTGCATTCGTCGATACCTATTCGGCCAAGGCGGTCTTCAGCTCGATCGACGAACATGGCCGTTATGCCTTCGGCAACCAGCCGGTGATCGGCCGCTGGAACCTGACACAGCTTGGCTCGGCGCTCGCCGATGTCGTTGCCGAAGTCGATCCACAGGGTGTTGAAGCCATGAATGCCTTGCTGGCAGGATATGGCGAACGCTATCTCGCTGTGTGGCTCAACGGGGTGAGGACAAAGCTGGGGCTCACCCGTGCCGAAGCGGGCGACCTCGACCTGGCCAACCGGCTGTTTGCCGCGATGGAGGGACAGGGGGTCGATTTCACGAACCTGTTCCGGAACCTGGCCAGGTCGTTGACCACCGGTCGCGAGGCTGTCACGGCCATGTTTGTGGACACCCAGAAAATCGGCACCTGGCTTGATGACTGGCATGCCCGCCTGGCGGGCGATGAAGCCATGCTGCCCGAAGCGCGGGCAGCGGCGATGAATGTGGTCAACCCGCTTTATATCCCCCGCAACCACAAGGTTGAGGAGGCTCTTGCGGCAGCGATCGATGGAGATATGGCTCCCTACGGCAAGCTGCTGGAAGTCGTCACCAACCCCTATTTGGAGCGCCCTGAGTGGGCTGACTACGCGATGCCTGCTCCGGCCGGTGCGCCGCGATGCGTAACCTTCTGCGGAACCTGACAGGCGGTTCGGGCCTTGCCTGGACCGCGAATTAACACAGATGGACCTGGAGAAACGAAGATGGTGCAGGCAGTATGGAACGGCGTCGTGATCGCCGAAAGCGACAGAACCGTTCAACTTGAAGGCAATCACTACTTTCCGCGTGCTTCGGTAAAGGCAGAATACCTTATCGACAGCCCGACAAGATCGACCTGCCCATGGAAGGGCGTCGCTTCCTATTACTCGGTGTCGGTGGACGGACAGGTGAATGCCGATGCCGCATGGTATTATCCCGATCCTTCGTCAGCTGCGTCCGAGATCAAGGATCACATCGCATTCTGGCGCGGTGTCGCGGTGGGCTAGGCGGCCATCGATACAAGTTTTGGAAACGGGAATGTCCGGGCGATCTGCCCGGCGGAAGGACGGGGAAATAATGAACAAGGATTGCGTCAGGGATAGCATACTGAACCTCACAGCCGAGGAACTGGAGCACGCCACCCATAACTATCTTCAGTTCCTGGAGGGCACCAAACTGGTTCCTACCGAGCCAATCGAATTGGACGAACAGGCCCAGGCGAAGTTTCAGGCCAATCTTGCCGAAAGTTTCGAACAGCCGGTTCACTCCGCAGAAGGGAAACTCAAGGCGATCGAGACAATCGATTTCGGTCCCAAAGACTTGGTGGAATCCGGAGCCGTTGTCTGCGTCGATGGCCGCCACTTCGTGATTGGCATATCGACAGGTCGGTTCACCTGTGAAGGCGTTGAGATGATGGGGCTTTCCAAATCCGCGCCATTCTACGGCGCCATTGATGGTCTGGCGGCAGGCGATATTGCGGAATTTCGCGGGCGTGAATTCGAAGTCCATGCCATCTATTGATCTCCCGCCTGTAACCAAGGTTCGTCCATGACTGCTACCCGATTGTTCTCGCGTCGTTTCGTCCGCCTTGATCCCGCAGAGCGCTCAGTCGATGTCGCTGCTTTCCTTGAGCCGCGCCTGTCGAACCGCATCACGCACTATCTGCCGGTATGGGCGGCAATGCTTGACGATCAGGGGCGGGTGCTGTTCGATTTCCTGGTCTGGCCGGGCGGCCATGGCTATCTCCTCGATTGCGAGGCGGCCTGTGCCGAACAGTTGGTTGAATACCTTCGACCGGAATGTGCTCCGGCCGGTATCGCGATCTCGATAGATGACACCCTGGGCGCGCACTACCGCGCTTACAGCGGCGATGGCGCCGCGTCCGATCCCCGCCACCGTGCCCTTGGCCAGCGCTGGATCCAAAAGGTGGGCACGGACGATGAAAGTGCTGACAAGCGCTGGCTGGAGTGCCGCCTGTCGCTTGGCGTCGCGGAGGGCAGGGCGGAACTCGGTTTCGGTGAACTGACATTGCTCCAGTGCAACGCGATCGAACTGAACGGCCTGGTGTTGGACCGGCATGACTTTCCAGGACGCGCGGCCCTGCTTGCCGAGAAGGCGAATGGAGTGCCGGTGCGTCTGGTGGTTGTGTCATCCAGCCTGGCGGAGATGCCCACGAAACGTCACGAGCACCCCGATCAGGGCCTGTCAGTCGACTTGCGGCGTCCCGGCGATCTGCCGGCAGAGGCGATCCCGGACTGGCTCAAGGCCAGCTGCGCCTGCGTGGCCGACGCGCATGGATGACCGGGGCTGGTGGCTCTTCCTGTGCCGCCAGTGATGCGTTACCCCTGTTCCGCGTGGACAATACAACTCCAACCGTTCTGACATTCAGGCAAGTCGGCAAGGCCTATGGCGCAAGGCCCGTGGTAGGGCCGTTGTCACTGGACATATCGCGCGGCAGCATGACCGCGATCGTGGGAACGTCCGGTGCCGGCAAATCGACCTTGCTGCGTCTGGCCAACGGGCTGGTCGCGCCTGATGGCGGCGAGATCCTGTTTGAAGGCGTTCCGCCGGGGTCAATGGAACGGCGCAGGATCGGTTTCGTCTTCCAGTCGATCGCTCTGTTCCCGCATATGAACGTGGCCCGAAACATCGAAATCGGCGTAACCCTCAAGGGCGAGCGGCCCGATAGGGCGCTGGTTGCGCGCATGCTCGAACTGGTCGAACTCCCGGCAGCTTACACTTCACGCATGCCCGGCGAGCTTTCGGGCGGGCAGCAACAACGCGTCGGGATCGCCCGCGCACTTGCACCTTCGCCCTCGCTGCTGTTGCTTGACGAGCCCTTTGCGGCGCTCGATCCGGTCACGCGAAGTAGCCTTGCCCGGCGTGTTCGCGCGCTGCATGACACGCTCGGGCTGACCAGCCTGATCGTCACGCATGACATGGTTGAGGCACTTCTTATCGCTGACCGGGTTCTGGTCATGGAGCGCGGACAGATCGTGGCGGACGAAACACCGCGTGCGCTGCTGGGCGGAGCGGGCGGTGAACAGGCGCAATCGCTGATCGCCGTTCATCGCGATGCGGCGCGCCGGCTGATCGATCTTCAGCAATGATCGGGTTGGTGGCAGCCTTCGATGGTCTGGGCACGAAGCTGACGGCGCACGTTCTGCTCAGTGCCGCGGCATTGCTTCTGGGGATCGCCCTGGCGCTGCCGCTCGCGGTGTGGGCAAGCCGTTCGCGGCGTGTGGCGGCAGTGGCGCTGGGACTGGCCAGTCTGGTCCAGACGATACCGGCCCTTGCGTTGCTGGCGCTGTTCTATCCCGTCCTGGTAAATCTCGGTTCACTTACCGGTTGGCCGATCCCGGCATTCGGCTTCACGCCGGCGCTACTGGCCCTGACGCTCTATGCCCTGCTGCCCATCCTGCGCAACGCGGTGACGGCCCGGCAGCGGATGGACCCGGAAGTGCTCGAGGCAGCCGACGCACTGGGGATGACATCTTGGCAAAAGCTGCGCCTGGTCGAGGCGCCGCTCGCCATGCCTTTCATCGTCGCAGGGATACGCACGGCGGCAGTGTGGACAGTGGGGGCGGCAACGCTTGCCACCATGGTCGGCCAACCGAGTCTTGGCGATCCGATTTTTGCAGGGCTCCAGATCCAGAACTGGTCATTGGTGCTGGTGGGCTGCACGCTGGCGTCGGGGCTGGCGCTGACGGTCGATTTCCTCATCGGCCAGATCGAGGCCGGCCTGTCGTTCCGGCGCAGATGGCAGGCCACGCTTGCAGGTCTTGTAATTGTCACGGGACTTGCTGCCTGCCTCGTCGTCACTTCGGCGGCATCTGGCAATGGACGTCCACATGCCGTGATCGGGGCCAAGAATTTTTCCGAACAGTTCATCCTTGCCAGGCTGATCGGGCAGCGACTGGAAGCGAAGGGGTATTCGGTCGACTACCGCGACGGACTGGGCTCAAGCGTTGCATACAAGGCGATCGCGGCTGGCGAAATCGATGTCTACGTCGACTATACCGGAACGCTATGGGCCAGCGAAATGAAGCGCACGGATCGGCTCGAACGAGCAGGGACTCTTGAAGCGATTGGGCGGTGGACGAGGTCCAATGGCGGCGTGGAACTTGTCGGGCCTCTGGGTTTTGAGAATGCCTATGCCTTCGCGATGTCAGGTGAAAAAGCCAAGGCGCTTGAGATCAGAACTCTCGACGACCTCGCCCGGCAATCGCCGCATCTGGTGCTGGGTGCCGATCTTGAATTTCTCGTCCGCCCCGAATGGCAGGCGGTGAGGCAGGCCTATCGGTTCGAATTCGCCGATACCCGGCGCTTTGCGCCCTCCCTGATGTACAATGCGCTCGCAAGCGGCGATGCCGACGTAATCTCCGCCTTCAGTTCGGATGGCCGGATCGCCGCAGACAATCTGGTCGTCCTGACCGATCCGCGCCGGGCGCTGCCAGGTTATGATGCGGTGTTGCTGGTATCGCGACGTTCGGCCGATAATAGCCGGTTTCTTGCGGCGATACGCCCGATGGTCGGTCGGATCGGCGTGGATCAGATGCGCCAGGCGAACTACGCGGTCGATCGCACCGACGGCAAACAGTCACCGGAAGCAGCGGCGCGCGCGCTGGGATGCGCCACAGGCCTTGGTCCATGCCTGCAGTAATCGACGCGCACGGCAGCAAGTGCCGTACGCGTCGCTTCCCGCTGCCAGGAACGATCTAGCGAACGTATAGCTGGGGCCAGGTCCGGGCCAGCTTGGCGAGACGCGGCTTGTCCCACCGGACGATATAGGGATGATCGGGATTGCGCCGCATGAAATCCTGGTGTTCCGCCTCTGCGGGATAAAAGGTTCCGCTCTCCAGCCTGGTCGCAATCGGTTTGGCAAAGATGCCGGAGCGACCCAGCGAGGCGATATAGGATGCCGCCATCCGTCGCTGGACATCGTTCTGCGGGAAGATCGCGGAGCGATAGCTTGTGCCTTCGTCGGGGTATTGCCCGTTCACCTGGGTTGGATCGTGAGCCACTGTAAAGAATACGCCCAACAGGTCGGTATAGCTTACCTGTCGCGGATCATAGACGATCCGCACGGATTCGGCATGACGGGTGGTTTCCGACGATACCGCCGGATAGTTGGCGTTCCGCGCTGTTCCACCGGCATAGCCCGGGGTGACGGACTTCACGCCCTTGATGTGCTCGAACATGCCTTCCATGCCCCAGAAACATCCGCCCGCGAACACCGCCACTTCATCGCCTGCTGCGGCGGGCTGGACCGCAGCAGTTGCCTGAGCGTCCGGTGTGGGCAGGTTGAGTGCAGCGAATGTCAGTCCGGCGGCGGCAACCGCAATTAGCAGGCTTCTGGTCATCTTGGCTTCTCCGGCAGAAATTTCATCGCCACTCCGTTCATGCAGTAGCGTTTCCCGGTGGGGCGTGGGCCATCGTTGAAGACGTGCCCAAGATGTCCGGCACAGCGTCGGCAGCGGACTTCGGTGCGGGGGTATCCCAGTTCATGGTCGGTCGACAGGCGGACCGCATCGGGCAGGTGATCCCAGAAGCTGGGCCAGCCGGTCCCGCTGTCGTATTTCCTGGTCGAGGAGTAGAGCGGCAGATTGCAGCCCGCGCAGGCAAACGTGCCCTTGCGATGTTCGCGGTTGAGGGGGCTGCTGCCGGGATACTCGGTATCGGCATGTCGCAGCACCTGATAGGCCTGTGGGCTCAGGCGTCGGCGCCACTCGGCATCGCTCAGGTTGATTTCACCGCGCGGTCTTGCGTCGATTGCAGCATGTGCGGGCGCGCGTAGCACCTTGTTCGCGAATGGCAACGCCGCAGCGCCGACCAGCAATCCGCCCAGCAGCTTTCTTCGGTTCAGTTCCATGTTCTCGGTTCCTGTCCGGGCACCGGTACCATCACCCGGTATATAATTACGGTTCAGGAAGGAACTCACCAAGGCAGTTCCTGGTGTTTCCTCCGTTCTCGCAAGATTGGAGGTGGGCGGAGCTGCCGCAAGAGGGCATCGAATCTATGCCCTCGTTGTATGAGTACCGCGCAAATGCGCAGTCGATCGTTCAAGAATTGCAGACAGCAATCATGTCCTGGCCAATTCGTGCAGATAACGGACGATATCGGCGGATTCCGGCATCCAGCGATCCCCATCCTTGTCGGTGATCCTCAGCACCGGAACGGTGGTGCGCCCACGCGCCGCCTGAAGGTCAGCCCGATGCTGTGGTTCATCCCAGATGTGACGCAGCGAGACGTTGGCGCCTGTTTCCGTGATGGCACGCAGTACTCGCTGGCAATAGGGGCATTCCGGGTAATAATAGAGCGCCAGTTGGGGCTGGGCACCCGGTTGAGGCGCTGTAAACATGGTGAGGAAATGGTCCGCATACAGCGGTGCCCACGGGTGTTGGTCGCCGAAACGTGAGAGTCGCTCGTCCTCAATCGCGGTCAGGCAGACGACGATTTGCGAGCGGGTCAGTTCGCGGTTCAAAATGAGTGAGAGGGGCTGCTGTAGTATGTCTGCGTACCAATAGGCCCAGTCATCGTCTGCTCCATTTACCTGCACGAATGCAAACCCATGCGCCTCGCCGGCGGTGGTGAATGCCTCGACCAATCGTTGTCGTGAGTCGGTGTTGTCGGGCATAGTTTGATTTTCCCTTACCGCCATTTTCCCTTACCGCCATGTTGGGGTTGGACCGATCACTCTCTTCGCCCCCGGTGCTCGCACGCCTTAGCTTCGATCGGTCGCCAGCAGGATGCAACGCATTAGTGGCATACGTGAACTGCATGAATCAAATGTCTGCCGGTGATTTGGGTTTGGGGCTTAGCGTGTGCGGGCGGGCCAGTCCTGGCCCGGTACTGGAAATGGTGCGTATGCCGCCTACATATTCGAATATGCAAACACTCAAAATTTCCCATCGCGAGCACCGTGAGCTCGGCGATGTCAGCTGGCTGCGCGATTTCGGGCAAGCACAGGCTTTAGCCCGTACAGACGGCAAGCCGATCCTGCTGTTATTCCAGGAAGTCCCTGGTTGTTCTACATGCGTAAATTTCGGGCATGATGTGCTCAGCCATTCCTTGATGGTCGAAATTATCGAGGAGCATTTTGTCCCTCTGGCGATCTTAAACAACCACCCCGGCAGCGATGCAGAAGTATTGCGCCAGTTTGGCGAGGCGGCGTGGAACAATCCAGTGATCCACTTCGTCACGGCCGATGGTAAACCTGTCGTCGAACGTCTTGCCAATCGGTATGACCCGCTGGGTCTATTCAGTAAAATCGGTCAGGTGATGGAACGTGGCGGCATTGCAATACCGCAATGGTTCACCATGCTGGGTCGGGATCTGGTGGTAGAAGCCGGCCTTGCCGAGACCGCGACCTTCACCACGCCGTGTTTCTGGTCGGGTGAGACCAGCCTGGCCCAGCATCCTTCGGTCATTACCACCGACGCCGGCTGGGTGGATGGCGAGGAAGTGGTGCGGGTACAGTTCGATCCGAGCGGAAACGGGCGGAGCCACTTGATCGAGCATGCCCGAACGGAGGGCTTCGCCCCGATCGGAGGGGGTGGATTTGAAGTCGATCGGGAACCGCAATTCTATCTGCGCAAGACCAGTATGCGATACCTCCCGCTTTCCCCGGCGCAGCGCACTGCCATCAATCTGGCTGTCCCTTACGACGGGAACGCGAAGGGCATGCTCAGCCCCAGACAACGAGCCTGGCTCAACGATCCCGGTCTTGCGCAGGCGGGGGACGATGCGTTCTATCGCCGGGAGATCCGGACAGCATGGCGAATGATCGACGATAGGCTGGGAAAACCTGCCCATGCGATATCGGTCATGGCGATCCAAAAAGAATCAGAGGAGCGATAGTCATGGATATTTCCGTAATCGGAGTTCTTGATGATCAGGAGATTCTCCTCGATATCGCAGCGCTTGCGCTCAGCCAGCTCGACCATAGTGGATGCGATGTCGGCGAATATCTGGCGCAGCTGGAGGCGATCGAAGACAGGGTTTGCGAAGAAGGCCGCGGCGCGGCCCTGTCGAGCGAGCAAGCTATTGTGCTGGCAGAGGTTCTTCATGACGAACTGGGCTTTGCCGGTGATCAGGAAGGCTACGACGCGCCGGTCAACGCCGATTTTATCCGGGTTCTGGATCGCAGGCGCGGTCTGCCGATCAGTCTGGCCATCCTCTACGTCGCGATGGCCAGGCGGGCGGGGTGGGTCGCCCATGTTCTCAACGGACCGGGTCATGTCCTCGTACAGATCGGGGAGAAAAATTCCGTTGTCATCGACCCTTTCAATGGTGGGCGCCATGTCGGCAAGGACGAATTCACGGCGCTCTATCATGGTCTCCTTGTTGACGTAGATCCGGGTGGCGATCTGCTGCTTGTTCCGATGACCAATCAGCAGATTCTTGCGCGGCTGCTGTTCAACCAGGCGGTCAGGGCTGAGAGCGAAAACGATGCCCAGCGCGCAATCGTGCTGCATGACCGGATTACCCGGATCGCGCCCCGGATGCTCGATTCCTGGCATCATCTGGCTCGCCTGCAGATCTCCACGAACGATAGCCAAGGCGCACGCGCAACTCTCCTGGCGATAGCGGAACTGACTGGAGACAGGCACGCGCGCGATCAGGTCATGGCGGTATTCAGGTCACTCGGCCCCGCACGGTGAACAATGGGACAGGCCATGTTCCGCTATCAGATCGACGCCACTTCGATCAGGCGCTGGAGATCGGCCTCATCGTGATAGATCGAGAACCCGATGCGGAGCAGGTCCCCTCGTGCGTCCACGTCAACGCCCTTCGCGGCAAGTTTGCTGCGCACTTCTTCGGTATCGGTTCCGCGATAGGCAAGGAACCTGGAACCCGGTTCAGGGCCAAATCGGCTGACCAGTTCCAGACCGGGAAGCCGCACTTCCTGCAAAAATCTGTTCTGCAGCGCATGCGCGTGCGCCGCCATCAAGGCCGTATCCAGTCCTTCCTTTTTCAGCATTCGCCGCACCGCATTGAACCGATAAAGACCGCTTGGATCAAACGTGCTGCCGATGAAACGGCGAGCATCCTTGGGATACCATACTTCGCCAGGGAGTTGAGAGGCGTCTTCGCCAGTCTGGGCGAACCATCCGGTGATGCCGGGCTTCAGGGCAAACCCGGGCGGTGCGTGCAGGATGCCCACGCCTTCCCCCGCCATCGCGTATTTGTATCCGCCGGCGATGTAGAAAGCGCGTTCGGCAATCGCGGACAGATCGGTCGGCAACGCCATGAAACCGTGATAGCCGTCAATCACAACCCATGGACCTTCCGGACGCCCAAGCCGGGCGATGCTGCGCCAATTGGATTCCAGGCCGCTGTTGTAGAGGATCTGGCTGACATGGATCAGATCGAAGTCGCCCTTCGCGGCGATGCCCTCGATTTCCGCAGGCTTCGCGATCGTGAGCGTCACTTCTCCGGTTTCCTCCCATCGGCGCAACTGGCGCATGGCGCTGAGGAATTCGCTGTCGCTGGTGAGCACACGCACAGGACGGCGCGGCATGGCAGAGACGATCCTGACGATGAAATCATGGGCGTTGCCCGCAAAGCTGATTGTTCCGGGATCGGGCAGGTTCAGTTCGTTCGCCACATGGCGCTGGGATTCTTCCCATACTGGTCCAAGCACACGGTCCCATTTCCGTCCCGCCAGGGCGCTCGCGTCATGCCAGGCGGCTATTTGTGCTTCCAGCGTCACGTCAGGCCACAAATGGTGGCCATGTGCCATAAACGATACGCGCGGCGCCTGCGCGGCAAGCGAGCGGAAAAACAGGTGCTTCCAGTTGCCGGTCGCGGGCATGGTCTTGATCCAGGATTGGTCCGCGTGCGCGGGGTGAATACATTTGCCGGGTGGGTGGGCAAACCGGTGTCGAATCGACGCGGGCAGGGCAAGGAATAGTCCCATGCGCAAGTTTACGGAAATCCTGGCAATCGCCGTTGGACGCAAAGGCAGCATAGCGGCGGTCGAGGTATCGATTCCGGCCCCGCTCTCGCCCGAGAACCTTTCCGCAGTACCGGGCGACCGGTGGCTGTCGCAGATGACGCAGAACATCTTTCGTGCCGGATTCAACCGGCAGGTCATCAACAGAAAGTGGCCCGCCTTCGAGGAAGCCTTCGCCGGTTTCGATCCCGAACGCTGTGCCAGGATGAGTGACGACTGGTTCGACGATCTGCTCAGGGATACGCGAATAGTGCGCAACGGCGCGCGCATCCAATCAGTCCGGCGCAACGCGGTCTTGGTGCTGGATACGATCAAACGTCACGGCAGTTTCGGCAGGTTTCTGGCCGGGCACGGTCCGCATCAGTTCGCACAATTGCTTGAGCATCTTCACCGCCACGGCGATCGGCTTGGCGACAAGACAGCGCAATACTTCCTGCGTGAAGCGGGCGTGGACAGCTATGTTCTGTCCGACGACGTTATCCTGCGCCTCTCGATCGAAGGCGTCGCTGACAAGGTGCCGACATCCACACGAGCCCGGCAGGCGATCCAGCAGGCTTTCGATGTCTGGCAATCCGAATCCGGCAAGGGACTTACCTACATCAGCAAAGTGCTGGCGATGAGCGTCGAAAGTCCGCGCGTGTCGAGGTTTCATCACTCCCCTGCATAAGACCTCTTGAAGAAGGAATATTCAATTGGAAAACAGGCCACCGCTTCCCCCGTTCACCCGTGAAAGCGCTATGCTGAAGGTCCGCCTCGCCGAGGATGGCTGGAATTCGCGCGATCCGGAGGCCGTATCCATGGCCTACACGGCGGATACGAAATGGCGCAACCGTTCGACATTCGTCGATGGGCGCGAGGAGGTCGTACGGTTCCTGACGGAGAAATGGGCGAAAGAGCATGAATACCGGTTGGTGAAGGAGCTCTGGGCTTTCACCGAAAACCGTATCGCCGTGCGCTATGCCTATGAATACCATGACGACAGCGGCCAGTGGTACCGTGCTTACGGCAACGAAAACTGGGAGTTCGGGCCTGACGGGCTGATGAAGAACCGCCACGCCAGCATCAACGATCTGCCCATCGACGAAAGCCAGCGCCTGTTCCGTTGGGAGCAGGGGAGGCGGCCGGACGATCACCCATCGCTTTCGGACATGGGGCTGTGACGATGAATGAGGGGGCATTCCACGAGGGCGAGGTGCGCCTCCAGACATTGACGGGAGAGCGTTCCACAGGCCTGAAGAACGAGCGGTTCATCAGCGACCGTCTCCCTGCGAATGCCGGTTCCTTCATGGCCGAGCAGCGGATGGTGAATATCGCCATGAGTGACGACCGGGGCCGCGTTTGGTCGTTCATCGTCACGTCCGCCCGACCGTTTCTCGCGGTCGAAAATCCGCGACTCCTTGTGGTATCTCTTGCTCATGCCAATGTTCCGGCACTGCTGCGGGAACTGCTGGAAGCCTGCCCGAAGCCTCGACCGATTGGCATGGTGGCGATCGATCCTGCACGGGGCCGCCGGTTCCGCGTCAACGGTCTGCTGGAACGGGCGCGTGATGGCAGCCTTGCCATCGCCGTGCAGCAAACCTGCCCCAACTGCCCCAAATACATCCAGAAGCGGGTGCCCGGCGCCACGCCAGGTGATTATGTCCCCACCGTGCGCGAGGCTGGACCATCGCTTCCGGCACGGGTCCGCGAACTGATCGAACGCGCCGATACGATCTTTACCGCAAGCAAGGCCATTGATGGTGCGCATGATGCCAGCCACCGAGGCGGCAACCCCGGTTTCGTCGCGGTCGAGGGTAACCGGCTGACGATCCCCGACTATATCGGCAATTCGATGTTCATGACGCTGGGCAACTTCCTGCTCGAACCGGCGGGCGGCCTGAGTGTCGTCGATTTCGATGGCGGAAGGCAACTGAACCTGACCGGGCGTGCGACAATTGAGTTTGCCGACGCCCGGGCGCATGACGGGACAGGCGGTCGTTTCTGGACCTTCGATGTGGAGGAATGGAACCTCGAACCATTCCAGCCCGATCCGGCGTGGGTGCTGGAAGGCTATTCGCGTTTCAATCCGCCAATAGGTTAGTGAATTCGAGAGTTCGCTGCCCCGGCTGACAGGAGCCCCCCGCTTGCCCCGATCCTCGCTTTTCGGTCTTGTTCTCGCAACCATGGCCGCCTTGCTGCTGACACCAGATACCTTGCTGGTCCGTCTGTCGGGCATGGACGGATATCCCCTCATCGTCTGGCGCGGTATTGGTGTGGCCATGATGCTGCTGGGGCTCTGGGCATTCCATGGCTTGCCGGAACGGGCCAGCCTCAAGAGCCGCGCGGCGCTGATACTTGTTGCCTGTCACGCGCTGAACGGAATTTTGTTCATTGCCGCGTTGTCGGTAGCACCTGTGGCCATCGTGCTGTTCGCGGTGGCAACGGTCCCGGTGTTTTCCGCGATCTTCGGCTGGATGGGCGGTGAAGCTGTGCCGCGGATCACCTGGGTGGTCATCGCTGCGGTATTGAGTGGTATCGCCGTCGCGGTGTTTGGCAGCAGCGATGGCGGCCTTGTTCTGGACATTCCGGTGCTGCTGGGGGCGCTGGCCGGGTTGGGCTCGGCCGCGGTGCTGGCGCTGTCCTTTGTGGTCATCCGCAAATGTGACAAGATGCCGATCGAAGCGGTGGTCGGGCTTGGATCGCTGCTGGCGGCACTGTTTGGTATCGTCGCTGCCGGAGGGGCCGGTACATTTTCGGACGGGGACCAGCTTTGGCCGATCGTGGTGTCGGGTTTCATCATTTTGCCGACATCGTTCATGCTGCTCAATGTGGCATCGCGGCATACGCCCGCAGCCAACGTCAGCCTGCTGTTGCTGCTCGAAACCGTTTTGGGTCCGGTCTGGGTATGGGTGGTTATCGGAGAGGCAATGACATTGCCGATGATTGCCGGCGGAACGGTAGTGGTCGCCAGTCTGCTGCTCTACATTGTCGCTAGTGCACGAATGCTGCCCTCCGACACCTCGAACTGACAGGGGGCAAGCGAAGCCGGAACTAATGGCTTGGGGTCTCCTTGCGCGATGCCGGCCTGTGCCATGAGGCGAGGATGACATCGCGCGAGGAGCGGGATAATGCACTGGCTAGCTGAAATTTCAGCCTGACGCCCGCGCCGCCGGAATCAGTCCAGCAGATCGGCGGGAACCTTGCCGCCATTCCTGGCCAGTTCCTGCATCACCTGCTTGTGGAGCTGGATGTTATCCTCTGCGCTGCCCGAGTAACCCGTGTTACCCAGTTCCTGCGCCAGTTCCTTGCGGTTCTCGTAGCTTGAATCGATGCCAAGCAGTTTCATCAGGTCGACAATCGACGTGCGCCAGTTCAGGTCCTTGCCCTGCGCCAGGGCCGCCAGATTCGCCTCGACATCGACTTCGCTGATCGGAGCAGGGGCGGCGGGCGCGGCCTGCGTTGCCGCGGGCGCCGCAGCCGGAGCCGCTTCGACCGGAGCGGCCTGAGCCTTTTTGCCGAAGATAGCGTCCTTGATCTTTCCAAAAATGGACATTGGCAATTCCTTCAAATTGTTGACATAAACCCGTTGTCGTTCGTGCTTTGCGTGACGGGGACTAGCATGGGATGAACCTGCGGGATAATAGAGCGGTATTGCAATCGTTGCCATCGCTATCTCGTCGCATCGCCTTTCCGGAGAAACAATCATGCAGGCTCTCGACATTCTCAAGGCAACAGGCGGCGTGGAAGCGATTGCCAACCAGCTCGGTATCCCGCCAGCCCTTGCTCAGACCGGAGCCGAGGCGCTTCTTCCCGCCATCCTGGGCGGCTTCGGAAAGCAGGGCGCGGCTCAGGCAGGATCCGGATCTCCTCTGGGGGGATTGGGTTCCATCCTCGAACAACTCGGCGGAGCAGGACTTGCGACGAACGTCCTCGGCCCCGAACCGACCAATGTCGACAAGGGAAACAGTGTCCTTGGGCAGATTTTCGGATCGAAGGATGTCAGCCGCACCGTCGTGAACCATGCATCTCAGGGCACGGGGATAGACCCGGCTCTGCTCAAGAAGATGCTGCCCATCCTGGCGATGCTCGTTGCCGGCTATCTTTCTTCGGGGCAATCCGGACAGGCTCAGGGGCAATCCGGCGGACTTGGATCGATTTTGGGCTCGATCCTCGGCGGCGGGCAGGCAGGCGGCAGCTCCGCAGGCGGTCTGGGCGCGATGCTCGACTTCGACGGCAACGGCAATCCGCTGGATGATATTCTCGGCATGGCCGGCAAGTTGATGCGTTGATCGATCGGCGGGGCAAGGGATTCCGCCTGATGATTGCAGGAGAAGTAACATGGGTTGGATTGTAGCGTTGATTGTCGGCGGCGTGGCAGGCTGGCTCGCCAGCCTCGTCATGAACCGTGATGCATCGATGGGCATCTTCTGGAATATCGTGGTGGGCTGCGTCGGGTCGATTATCGGAAACCTGGTTGCAAACCAGTTCGGGATCGCCGGTTCGGTCAAGGAGTTCTCCATCATCGGGCTCGTCGTTGCATTCGTCGGCGCGGTTATCCTGCTTGGCGTGACCAATCTGGTTCAGCGCGGCAGGGTTCGCTAGGGAACAACGTAACCGAAAGAACGTCCGTTCGGGAGCAGGGCCGGTCGACCGGATCCTGCTTTCGATGCCACTGGGTGCGGTCATTTCTGGAATGACCTTGTCACCCGGTTGCTTTGCCTGGGGTGTTGGTGTGATTGAATTGTTTACCGGAGCGACGCCCAACGGGCAGAAGGTTTCCTGCGCGCTCGAGGAACTCGGACTCGCCTACGAGACTCGTGCGATCGATTTTTCGGCAAGGGAACAGAAGAGCGACTGGTTCACTGCGATCAATCCGAACGGCCGGATCCCGGCGATCATCGATCACGGTGCGGAGGGCGTTCAGGTTTTCGAATCCGGCGCGATTCTGATCTATCTTGCCGAAAAGGCCGGCGCGCTGCTTCCCCCGGGTGGACAGGCGCGGGCGAGGGTGCTTGGCTGGCTGATGTTCCAGATGGGCGGCGTCGGCCCGATGATGGGGCAGGCGCACACCTTTCTCGATTACATGCCCGAGAAGATGCCGCTTGCCATCGAACGCTACCAGAACGAGACGCGGCGGCTGTTCGAAGTGCTCGATCGGCGACTTGGCGAAAGCGAGTGGCTGGGTGATGACTATTCCATCGCCGACATCGCCAACTGGAGCTGGGTACGCGCATCGGCCTGGGCGCAGGTGCCGCACCAGGATTTCGCGAACCTGGATCGCTGGGTCCATGCGATTGCCCGGCGTCCCGCGATCCAGCGTGGCATCCGCGTACCCACCGTGATTGAAGGGCTGTCGGAAATCCCGATAACCGGATAGCGCTACTACCCGTCATACGGCGGAGCAGCACCGCCATGTACGGCGCGGGCGGCCTGCCGCAGCCAGGCCATTGCCGCAAACCATGGCCGCACACCGTGGCTGATGCGGGCGACGCCCAGATCGGCAAGCTCCGCATGGCTGGCAAAGCCGCCCTCTGCCAGCGGAGTCCACATCGAGTTCACCGGGATTGGTGACTGCTCGCAAATCGCCGCGATAGCCCTGCGATCGGCAGTGAAGCCGATGAAGAAGCCACTGGCCCCGGCATCGGCATAGGCCCTGGCCCGATCGATAGCGATGGCGGTTCGCCCTGCATCGTGACCTTCGGCCGGAACATCAAGAAACACATCGCATCGCGCGTTGATGAACAGGCCGGAATCGGCCGCCGCACGAAGCCGCTTCATTTGGGCCGGGATCGGATTGAGTTCATTTTCGCCCGGCAGCTGATCTTCCAGATTGATCCCGACCGCGCCGAGGGCCGCCACAGCCGTGACGGACCGCCCTGCCGCTTCAGGACTGTCGCCATAGCCTGCAGAAAAGTCGACGGTAACGGGAAGATCGGTCGCGGTGATGATGCGCCTGGCGTTGCTCAGTACTTCTGTAATCGGGAACGACTCGTCATCCTCAAACCCTTGCGCGCCCGCAACGCCGTAGCTTCCGGTTGCAATCGCCCGTGCTCCCTCCTGTGCGACGGCCCGGGCGCTGCCGGCGTCCCATACGTTGAACAGGATCAACGGTTTGCCCGGCCGGTGCAGCGCACGGAATTCATCGATCGCGGGCATGTTTCGTTCCTTCCCGAAATGTCTGTACGAACGAAGAACAGGCATCTTTGCCCAATCGTTCTTTCTCGCCAGGCGTTCGCTGGTTTGCTCACCATGTAGGTGCCAGCCTGGCCGTATCCGATCAATAGTCTGGTTAGCGCGGCCTCGTCCACTGAGGCAAATCCGTGCCTTTCCCAAAATGGAACGGAGCCGTTGATTGCGACGAGGGCCATCCGGTTCAGTTTCAGATCGCAAGCCAGGTTTCGTGCCCGGGCAACGGCAGAAGTCGCCAGACCTTGCCCGCGCATGCCGGGATCGATCGCGAGATCATGGATATAAAGCGCGTCAGCATCACGGGGAAGTGACCCGAGCCGGCCGTTCAATGGAACCGGCATACCCAGCGGATAGGGGTGGCAGATCATGTAACCGGCAATCCGGTGACCGTTTCGAAGAACGCTGCAACCATTCGGGAAAAGATGCAGTCTCTCGCGGAACACGGCTTCGTCCTCGGGATGATCAGGATGGCAGTTGTCAGCGATAGCCAGCAACGCCGCGATATCTCCGGCAGTCATGGGTTGCCAGCCGCTCGGCACCTGCGCGGTATTGGTCATTGATCCCTACCTCGAATGCTCGACGCTGAACCGCACCGGCTAATTCCGTGGTGAACCGGTGCAGCGGAAAATCATGGATCGCATCAGGTACAGGAAAGTCTTGATCGAATGAAATCTCTGCGCTCCAATCGGAAAAAGCTGTCACTTGAGGAATGACCGTTTTACGCGTGTCGCATTCATGTCTCAATTGCAGAGACAACAGGGAGGAGATGCAATGATCGACCGGGACTCTGCCGCACTGGCCTTCCTTCGGTGGGCACTGGTGCTGATATTCCTGTGGTTTGGCTGGATGAAATTCCTGCCGTTCGAGGCGGAGGGTGTCGCTGGCATCGTCAGGAACCATTTCCTGATGTCGGTTCCGTACGACATCCTGGGAACGACGCGCTTCAGCGGCCTGATCGGTTCGACCGAGATTGCGATCGGGGTGCTCCTGGCACTGGGGCAGTGGAAGCCATGGGCTTCCGCATTGGGTGGAGCGTTGGGCGCAGTCACCTTCCTGTTCACATTGTCGTTCCTGTCCAGCGTCGGCCCGCTTGCGCCTGAAGGATATAGTTTCCCGGCACTGGATTCGTCAGGACAGTTCCTGATTAAGGATGTCGTGCTGATGGCCGGATGTGTGCTGATAGCTCGCGATGGTTGGAAGCTGTGGCACGGCGACGGTGTGAGGATGTCCGACGGCTAGTCGCGGATCTCTGATGGAGACGGTCCCGGGCGTTTCAGCACCATAGTGAGATTCGACGAACAGTTCGACGACAAGACGGTATTCACGCTGCGTCATTCCCACTTCAGGCCTGAACGACATCACGCGGCATCGGTTTGGTGCGGGGGAACAAAGGTTGCAAACGCAGGGCAGGTTTACCGCCTGATCGAACGGACAAGCATTCACGACTGGGTTGAGCGTACTTCAAAACACGATTGATACAAGGAACGTGCCGCAAGATGAGTGGGTTGATCATTTGGACGCTTGATTGGGTGCCGGAAGGCCCGAGAGGCTTTGTTCGTGATTTGCGGCTTCGATGGGCATGCGAAGAGGCAGGTTTTGACTATTCCGTCAGCACCGTACCCTTCGAAGGCCGGGAAACCAATCATCTCGATAGCCAGCCCTTTGGCCAGGTCCCGATGCTGAGCGATGGCGACTTTCAGATATTCGAGAGCGGTGCCGGACTGATCCATCTGGCCCGCCGGAGCGAGGTGTTGATGCCGCGCGACCCCGCCGGAGAGGCTGAGACTCTACAATGGACGATTGCGGCGCTCAACTCGATCGAGATGGTGACGGTGCCGTGGTGGTTTCTGGAAGTGACCGGCGCGCCAGAAAATCATCTTGTCGGCTGGATGAAAAGCCGCCTCGATCACATGGAACGCGTGCTGGGTGCACGGGAGTGGCTTGCTGGCGGGCAATTCACAGTTGCAGACCTGTTGATGGTCGATGTGCTGCGTGTCGAAAAGGTTCGCGCATTCGGAACTCGGCCGGCGACGGAAGCCTATGTGGCCCGTGTCACAGAGCGTCCAGCCTTTCAGAAGGCGTACCTCGACCAGATGGTGCATTTCGCAAGCTGCGATTGATCGAACCGGCGGACACGCAATTTCGCCATCCGAACGCACGGCTCACTCTGTAATGTAGTCCTCCCGGTACATGGTGTTGTTAGGGGCAGGGCAAGAAACACCCTCACGATTGACAGGAAAAGTACAGGCGATTCGCGATGGTGCAGGATGAACACTCACTCGCCCAATTTTTCGCCCTGATTGTTCATGCGTCGAGTGGGCGCGCAATTTTTTGAAGATTGTGCAGCCTGCTACCTAGAGAGCTACCTAGCTCGTACAAGTCGAACTACAATCCACTGCAAGGCTTGCATAACGTATTGAATTTAAATCGAAGAATGGTGGACGCACTAGGGCTCGAACCTAGGACCCGCTGATTAAGAGCAATCTTTCCGTCCGGATGTGTTCGCGAGCGACCGCATCGATGTGCAGGTGTCCAGAGGATCTGGTCAACTGACTGCGATCCCGTCGAGGATCGGACAATCGGGTCTGCTGTCGCCGCTGCACCCTTCGGCCAGTTCCAGCAAGGCGCGCCGCATGGCTTCAAGTGCTGCGGCCTTGCGACCAAGGTCATCGGCATGTGCCAGGGCAACGGCCTTCACTTCACTGCTCGTCCGCTCGCGGTTGTCCCATAGGCCGAGGAGAGTGGTGATCTCCTCAAGCGAGAAGCCAAGGCCGCGGGCGTTGGCAATGAAGCGCAGGCGCTCGATCGATTGCGGCGAATAATCCCTGTAACCATTGTCGCGTCGGTCAGGGGGCGGCATCAACCCTACGCGCTCATAGTGCCGGATCATCCGCTCCGACACGCCAGTGGTCTTCGATGCCTGTCCGATGTTCATGGCCGCTGTTCGCCGAACTTCGGGTAGCGTCCTTGGTGGTGGCCGCCATGGAAGAAGTGCAGCAGCGGGCAGGCGAACAGGAATGCGTAAGGGATCAGCCCGAAGAAGTGCTGCCGGTGTTCCGGATAGAGCAGGAAAGCGGCGATCAGCGCGCCCGATGCCGCGGCCAGCAACCACGCGCGCTTGCTGGAAAGGCTCATAGCGCAATCCTCCTGAGACGCAGCGAATTACCGATGACGCTGACCGAGGAAAGCGCCATTGCCGCCGCTGCGATGATCGGTGAAAGCATGATGCCGAACAGTGGGTAGAGCGCGCCTGCAGCCACCGGGATACCAGCGACGTTGTAGGCAAAGGCGAAGAACAGGTTCTGCCGGATGTTGGTCATGGTTGCATGACTGAGGTGCCGGGCACGCGCTATCCCCGTCAAATCGCCCTTGAGCAGGGTGATCCCTGCGCTTTCAATCGCAACGTCTGTGCCGGTGCCCATGGCGATGCCGACATCGGCAGCGGCAAGCGCAGGGGCGTCGTTCACACCGTCGCCTGCCATCGCCACGATCCTGCCTTCGTCCCTCAAGCGCTTCACGATCGCGCTCTTCTGGTCGGGCAGGACATCGGCTTCGATGTCGTCGATACCAAGGCGCCGGGCGATGGCGTCTGCCGTGACGCGGTTGTCTCCGGTCAACATGATGACATGGATGCCCGCTTCGGCCAGTGCCTTGAGCGCGCCAGGCGTAGTCTGCTTAACCGGATCGGCAATGCCGATAGCACCCGCAACACGGCCATCGATGCCAAGGAAAATTGCGGTCGCCCCGTCAGCGCGCAGGGCGTCGGCACGTTGCGCCAGTTGGGCAGTCGAGATCCCTTGCTCCTCAAGAAAGCGGGCATTGCCAGCAACAAGCCGATGTCCATCGACGATTCCGGTGATGCCTTTGCCGACTGGCTGATCGACGTCGCCCGGTTCGCTGATTGCCAGTCCTTTGGCTTCGGCATCCCTGACAATGGCGAGAGCCAGCGGATGCTCGCTGCTGCGTTCGAGGCTGGCGGCAAGGCGCAACACCTCGCGGCTGTCGAACCCCTCGGCCGTCTCAATGGCGACCACCGCAGGCTTGCCTTCCGTAAGCGTGCCGGTCTTGTCCACGACAAGCGTATCGACCTTCTCCATGCGTTCGAGCGCCTCGGCATTCTTGATGAGAATACCGGCCTGGGCACCGCGTCCGACCCCCACCATGATCGACATCGGGGTTGCGAGGCCAAGCGCACAGGGGCAGGCGATGATCAGCACGGCCACCGCGGCAATCAGGCCATAGCCCATTGCCGGCGATGGGCCGACCAGGGACCAGACGACGAACGCGATCGCTGAGACCGCGATCACCGCCGGCACGAACCAGCCCGACACGGTGTCGGCAAGCCGCTGGATCGGCGCACGACTGCGCTGGGCTTCTGCTACCATCTGGACGATGCGCGCCAGCATGGTATCGCGCCCGATCTTCTCGGCGCGCATCACGAGGCCGCCGGTCTGGTTTATCGTGCCACCGATCAGCTTCGACGATGCCTCCTTGGTCACCGGCATGGACTCGCCAGTCACCATCGATTCATCGACGGTGCCGCGGCCCTCCAGCACCACGCCATCAACCGGAACTTTCTCGCCAGGGCGAACGCGTAGCGTGTCGCCGACCAGAACCTGGTCGAGTGTGATCTCCTCGTCACTACCATCGGGACGAACCCGGCGGGCGAGCTTGGGCGAAAGGTCGAGCAATGCGCGGATCGCACCGCTGGTTGTTTCCCGGGCACGCAGTTCAAGCAGTTGGCCAAGCAAGACCAGCACGGTAATGACCGCCGCTGCCTCGAAATAGACCGCGACTGAGCCGTCTATTGCGCGAAACGCGGCCGGGAAAATGCCGGGCGCGAGCGTCGCCGCCATGCTGTAGATCCAGGCGACGCCCGTTCCCATTGCGATCAGGGTGAACATGTTGAGGTGACCGCTTTTCACCGAGGCCCAGCCGCGTTCGAAAAATGGCCAACCCGCCCACAGGACCACCGGCGTCGCCAGAACCATCTGGATCAGGTTGGCGATGTTTCCATCCAGATAATGGCGCAGTCCAGTCAGATGCCCGCCCATTTCGAGTGCAACCACCGGCAAAGCGAGGATGAGGCCGATTACAAAGCGCCGCTTCATGTCGGCATATTCGGGCGACGGTCCATCGTTGAGCGTCGGCGTCATCGGTTCCAAGGCCATGCCGCAGATCGGGCAGCTTCCCGGCCCGGACTGCTGGACCTCCGGATGCATCGGGCAGGTCCAGATCGCGCCTTCTGGCACCGGTTCTGTCGGGCGCGGCGCATCGCTCATATAGCGCTCTGGATCAGCCCTGAACTTGGTTAGACAGGCAGCGCTGCAAAAGTAGTGATGGACGCCGCCGTGGGTCGTGACATGCGGCGTGGTCGCCGGGTCGACGCTCATTCCGCAAACGGGGTCGATAGCCGTTCCCGGGGTTTCCGGTCCGGAATGGGCGCAATGCGCGTGGTTGTGTTGCGACTCGGTCATGCCTCATGCTCCTCTGGTCGCCAGCTTCATCAACCCTGACATCATGTCAGGGTCAAGCAGTAATTCATCCTTTCGCGATGGCAAGCTCCAGCGTACCCAGCCAGGCCACCAAGGCGAGGATCGTAAGGGCAGCAGACGACTCCAGAACCAGGCTTTGCCGAAGACCGCGTAACGCGTGGGCGAGGTCGTCTTGTTCGATTGCTGCACCTAGTGTGGGCGTTAGGCGCCAACAGTTGGCACTCGCCAACACCAGCATGGCAGCGAACAGTCCGAGCTTGATGAGCAGGAGTTTTCCGTAGCGCGAAGCGAACAAGGTGTCCGGATGAGGCAAGCCCATCAGGCTCAGGCTGTTGATGAGGCCCGTGAGAACGATCAACCCGACCGCAAGCGTCCCAACCCGCGAAAATTGTTCAAGAGCCCGATGCGCTATCCTGATCTGCGCATCGGATTGGTGCGCCATTGGCTGAAAGAGCAGCCAGGCGAACGCGGCAATTCCGCCGATCCAAACAGCCGCCGCCAGCATGTGGACGATGTCGCTCAGCCGGTGGAGAGTTCCGGTCCACCCTTCGGTTGCGCCGGCATGGCCCGTCCAGACCAGCGTGGCGATAGCCACCGCCGTCGAAGCAAGCAGCCAGTATCTTGCAAGGTGTGGGCTTCGGCCAAGCGCGAGGGCGGCAACCAAGGCAATTGCAACTGCCACCATACGCACGACCCAGGCGCTGCCAATGGCGCTCTGTGTGACGATTTCCCCGATGACCGAGGCATCGGCTGCCCAGAGGCTTGTCCCCATCATGGCTGCGACAAGCGCAATCATGCCGGCGCCAGACAGCAGCAGTCCGAGCAGCGAAAGGATGAGGGCAGGTTTGGCCAGCGGCAGCAAGGCAGTGCCTCGCTCCTCGGGTTTCAGCGCGTAAAGCGTGAAGGCCGTCACACCTGCCAGCACCATCAGATCGGCGTAAAGCGCGAACCGGATGGCGATGACAGGCAGGTTGTCCATGTCTTCAGCGCACGGTGAAGCTGAAGTTGCCGCCCATGCGATGTGTGTCGGCTCCGGCCGCGCTCCAGGTCACGCGGTAAGTCCCGCTGGCCAGCGGCCGACGGAGCAGCAAAGTCATCGATTTCCTGTCATTGCCGAGCCGGGCGGTGAAACCCGTGATCGGCATCGGCGCATGGTTTGCCATACCCGGCATTCCGGTCATTGCGATCTCGGCCCTTGCCGTTGCGCCGATCACGGCCTCATTGAAGCGCAGTTCGACCTTTGTCGGCGCTGCGACCGTGGCATTGGCTGTCGGGGTCGAAGACACGAGTTGCGTATGCGCGCTGGCAACCTGCGGCACGATGAGCCCCAGAGTCGCAACGGCAAAGGCAAGGCTGGGCAAACGCATCAGTTATCTCCTTGGAAATGGCTATCAGGTTGAGATACGCGGCCCGGAACAGCATCCCTCAAATTGGGCTGGTTCAATTTTTCTGAGGGATCGGGGATATGGCTGCGTATAGGATCACAAGACCTCGGGAGACCCACCATGTCCGACCTTGATCAGGCGCTCCGCCGCCTGGGCACACTTCCGGCTCCTTCGGGGCTGGCGACTATCGACGATGCTGTGCTTGCCGGACTGGCTGCGAGCCGCCGTGAGGCTGCGGCTGGGTCGCGGCTGATGGGTTTTGCCGCAGCCCTGGCGCTGGTGGTCGGCGTAGCCGGTGGCGGACTAGCGGGCAGCGAACCCGCCACGGCTCAGCCCATCTCTCCCTTTGCGCCTGACAATCCCCTCGCACCTTCGACCTTGCTGGATGTCCACCCGTGAATTGGACCACGCGGCTGATCCTGATCGCGCTTGTCGCATTTGCAGCGGCGCTGGGCGGCACTTATGCTGGCCGCGTCCTGTTCGCACCGGAAAGGCAGAGCGAGACCGAACTCCACGCCTTGCTGCACAGCGAGCTCGAACTCGATGCCGCACAGGAAGCAAAGATCGAGGCAATCGAGCAGCGTTTTGCCACACGCCGCAAGGCGCTCGAACTCGAGATGCGGGCCGCCAATGCCCATCTGGCCGAAGCGATGGAATTGGAGCACGGCTATGGTCCGCAAGTCACCACCGCCATCGACCACACCCACAAGGTCATGGGTGAAATGCAGAAGGAAACGCTTGAGCATCTCTTTGCCATGCGCGCCGTCCTGAGGCCTGATCAGGCGGCCAAATTCGACAGGTCGGTTACCAGAGCCCTTACCCCAGAAGTGCGGTGAGCCTTCCGCTGTCCGAGGGGAGCGACGGCGAGCTCGCGGCTCTGGCGCTCGCGGGCCGGCAGGACGCTTATCGCGAATTGCTGGCGCGCCACCGTGACGCTGTGTTTCGCTTGGTGCGAGCGTCAGTCGGCGATCCGCACGAGGCCATCGACGTCACCCAGGAAACCTTCATTGCCGCGTTCTCGGCCCTTGGGCGTTACGACCATGGGCGACCGTTTCTGGCATGGCTCAAGCACATTGCGCTCAACAAGTGCCGGGACTGGGGACGAAGGCGCAAGGTGCGCGCCTTCTTCACGCGCGCAGTGCCGCTCGAGATGGCTTTCGATGTTTCAGACGATGCCATTCCCGCCGATGTGCAAGCGGCAGACCGGGCCGAGCTGGCGCGCGTGACCACTGCCATATCCCGCTTGCCATCCCGTCTGCGCGAGGCCCTGGTCCTCCGCACGATCGATGGCCTCGGCCAGGCCGAAGCTGCCGAGGTGCTCGGTGTCAGCGAGAAGACGGTCGAGACCCGCCTCTACCGGGCCAGGGCGAAATTAAAGGCGATGATTGGCGACCAGATCTGAGGGCTAGGGAAAGCGGCTGCGTAAAGGACGATGAAGCCGTCAATCTTACCGGATACCACTCATGCATTCTTTTGCGCTCGATCGCCGTACCCTCATTCGTTCGGCTGCTTTGGGGGGCGGGGGCCTCGCGCTTTCGGCAGCGCTCCCCGCGTGGGCGCGCAGTGGAACTCCTGGCCTCGCAGGCCCGATGTCCGTGGTGTCCGGGGAGCAAATCGCACTATCCATCGGTCATGCCTCGCTCCGGGTCGGCGGACGTGATGGGCATGCCATCGGCATCAACGGTGCGACACCGGGCCCGGTCATCCGGTTAAAGGAGGGCCAGAAGGTTCGCCTCGCGGTGAACAACACGCTGAACGAGGAAACCTCAATTCATTGGCACGGGCTGCTCGTGCCCTTCCAGATGGACGGCGTGCCGGGGGTGAGCTTTCCGGGGATCAAGGTCGGCCAGACCTTCGTGTACGAGTTCCCCGTCAAGCAGTCTGGCACCTATTGGTATCACAGCCACTCCGGCATGCAGGAAGCGATGGGCATGTATGGCGCGATCGTCATCGATCCCGCCGCGCCCGATCCGGTCGCCTATGACCGTGAACATGTAATCATGCTCGCCGACTGGAGCTTCATGCATCCGCATACCCAGCTGCGGAAGCTGAAGGCGCAGCCTGGCTACTTCAACATGCAGAAGCAGACCCTTTCAGGCCTGCTCGCGGGCAAGGACCAGTCGGCCTCCGAACGCCGCATATGGGCCGGGATGCGGATGGACCCGACCGACATTTCCGACGTCACCGGCGCAACCTATCATTTCATGGTCAACGGCCATGACAGTGCCGCGAACTGGACCGGACTGTTCGCACCTGGCGAGCGGGTGCGCCTGCGCATCATCAATGCAGCCGCTATGACGAATTTCAATGTCCGGATTCCGGGTCTCGCGATGACGGTGGTCGCCGCAGATGGGCAAAACGTGCAGCCGGTCGAGACCGACGAATTCCAGATCGGCATCGCGGAGACCTATGACGTGATCGTCGAACCCAGGGCCGACGAGGCCTATGGCTTCATTGCCGAGGCCATCGATCGCTCCGGTCAGGTGCGCGCGACGCTTGCTCCGCGCCTCGGCATGGTCGCGCCGATTCCGCCAATCCGCGAACGTCCGCTGCTCACCATGAAGGACATGGGCATGGGCGATATGGCTGCACCCGGTGCCGATGCGAGTACAGCTGATCACGCAGCCATGGGCCACGCCATGCCCGGGATGGATCACGGCTCGATGAAGATGCGCGATCCCGCGGTCGCGCCGCAGGTCAAAATGGGACCAGGCGTTGCGACGCTTTCGCCAATGCCCATGGACCGCACGGGCGAACGTCCGACCGGTCTTGAGAAGGTCGGGCACCGGGTGCTGACCTACCGCGACCTCAAATCGCTCGCGCCCAATCCAGACAAGCGCACGCCGTCACGCGAGATCGATCTGCACCTGACCGCCAACATGGAGCGCTACATGTGGTCCTTCGACGGCGAGAAGTTCAGCGAAAATACGGAGCCAATCCCGTTCCGCCACATGGAGCGGGTGCGCATCAATCTCATTAACGACACCATGATGCCCCATCCGATTCACTTGCACGGACACTTCTTCGAACTGGTTACTGGGAGTCCCGGCCATCATCCGCTGAAACACACGGTCAACGTCCTGCCCGGCGGCAGGGTCTCGTTCGATCTGACTGCCGATGAGCTCGGCGACTGGGCATTCCACTGTCACATGCTGCTGCATATGATGTCGGGGATGTTCCGGGTCGTGACCGTGCGCCATGAGGAGGACGCGGCATGAAGGCGACCCTTCTCATCAGCGCTGCTGTCTTGTTGGCAACGCCCGGCTTTGCGGTGGCCCAATCCTCCATGCCAGGCATGGAAATGAAGGATGCGCCCGGCACAGTTGCTCGAGGCGAGGTAGCGCCGGCTGCAATGGACCATTCCGGCCATAGTCAGCCCGAAGCTGCAGTTCCCGCGCCTGTCGCAGTCGATCCCCATGCCGGACACGCTGCCGAGCCTAAGCCAGCCGGTCCGCCACGGCCTGAAGCCATCGATCACTCCGGCCATGATATGAATGCCATGACGGGCATGTCCGAGGGTGATCCGGCTATCGGAACTGCTCCCGCCCCTGCGCCGCCAGGCGACCATGCCGCGGATACCGTGTTCGATCCCGCTGAGATGGCGCGCGCGCGCGAAGCTTTACGGCGAGAGAATGGAGCCTTCAGCGGGTCGATGGTGCTCTTCGATCTCGCCGAATTCCAGGCGCGCAAGGGTAGGGACGGTTATCGTTGGGCAGGCGAGGCCTGGTTCGGCGGTGACGTCGAGCGCCTCCTGATCAAAACAGAGGGCGAGGGCGCATTCGGCGAGCCGATCGAGGATCTGGAAATCCAGGCACTCTATTCACGTGCCATCTCGCCGTTCTGGAATGCCCATGTCGGCTTGCGGCACGATATAGTGCCCAATCCCTCGCGGACTTATGCCGTGCTCGGGGTAGAGGGAATCGCGCCTTACTGGTTCCATTTGACGGGGCAGATGTTCCTCTCCGACAAGGGTGACATCCGGGCTCGCCTTGAGGGAAGCTACGATGAGCGGATCACCCAGCGCCTGATCTTCCAGCCTCGAGCGGAACTTAATTTCTCCGCTCAGGACATGCCCGTGATCGGGGTGGGATCGGGACTCACCGACTTCGAACTGGGTGCGCGCTTGCGCTATGAGATCCGACGCGAGCTCGCGCCCTATGTTGGCGTGGAATGGAGCCGGAAGGCGGGTGACACCGCGCGTTTGGCACGGCTCGCAGGAGAAGATCCAGATGCGGTCAGTTTTGTCGCTGGCGTCAGGGTCTGGTTCTGATTCTGATGGCAATGCACAAAGACTTTGGCTGGACCGACGGGTCGCAAGGGAGCAGGACTTGATGCTATGAAATCGGTCGTCGCTCTCATTGTTGCGCTAGCATTGGCGTTCGGCGCAGGACCGCTTTGTGCCGCCCCGGCAGCGGCTTCGATGCAGACTGCTAACATGGAATGCGGCGACATGCCGGGAAGCGGCGACCGCTCACATCATCATGGCGCACCGGACGTGGCGCGGGTCTGTCATGCGTGCCTCTTTGCTGCGCCTGCCATCGGCACCAATCTGAATGCCATACGATGGGACTGGATCGGCCCGGAGATCCGGGCGCCCCAAAGCCTGTCCGGATTGAAGTCCGAGCCACCGACACCGCCCCCGCGCCAGCCGGTTTCCCGATCCGTTTCAATCTTATCTGGAGAATACACATGAAATCCAAGTATCTTCTGGGCGCCCTGGTGCTCTCGCTTTCTACAGCCGCGTTTGCAGCCGAGCCTGCACCGACGCCAGAGAAGTCGTGCTGTTGCTGCAAGAAGGACGAGCTCGGCCAAATGGCCTGCTGCAAGGAGCATGGCGAGCAGGCTGGTGAGCATGCTGGTCACGACATGAGCGGCATGGATCACAAGTAAGCAATGGTGCGCGGAGGGTGGTCCGCTACCCTCCGCGTATTGCCATGTGAGTACTGGCAAATGCGGACTGGACCTTAGTTTACACCGGAGCGGTTCAGCGGCCACCCGCGGATAAGGAGATCACATATGCGAAAGCTCGTTTTGGCACTGGCGCTGTTTTCGACCCCCGCGCTAGCGGCAGGCGACATCCTGATGCATCGCGATCCGGGGTGTGGCTGCTGCGAACAATGGGCTGCGCGGGTTCGGCAGGCCTTCGGCAGAAATGTGCGAATCGTCGATGACGCGAACCGTACCGCGTTCCAGCGGCAGGTGGGTCTTCCCGCAAACCTGGTGTCATGCCACACCGCGATCGTGGACGGGATCGCCTTCGAGGGACACGTTCCTATTGCGGACATGCGCCGCGTACTGGCGAGCCGCCCGAAAGGTGTTCGTGGGCTTGCAGTTGCGGGAATGCCCATCGGATCGCCGGGCATGGAGGTGCCGGGTGTTCGCGCGCAACGGTATAACGTCATTGCCTTCGGGGCCGCGCGCACCAGCGTATACGCACAGCATTAGTCGTCGCATTAAAAGCGAGCGTCTTAATCTCCGCTCCCGCGAAACCCGGAGCACATCCGGGCAAATCGAATGAGAGCGGGGCAAGATGCTTCCGCGAGTTGTGTTACGTTTGGAGCGGGGGCGTTTTCGCCTTGATCGCGATGAAGGCCGCGCCTGCAGTCGTCCTTCGCCCAAGCCAGCCCGCTCGGACGTACCACGCAATTCGGAGAGGCGCTTTCACAGCCGAACATCCCAACGAGCGAGTAGCGCCGCCATGCCGACGTACAGGACGATGGTGAGAGCGCAGCCGGCCGCGAGTGCGGGCCAGAACGCGAAGCCGCGCTTGAGCAGAACCGGGATCAGCAGGAAGATCGGCAGGCTCGGAAGAACGTACCAGAACGTGGCTTGCGAATAGCTGGCCGTACGCGCTGCGTCGCCAGTGTCGCGCCAGAGCCAGATCATGCTGAGCACGGCGACAAGCGGGAGCGATGCCAGCAATGCGCCAAGTCCAGCGCTCCGGCGGGCGACTTCGGAAACCACAACAATGATGATCGCCGAGATAGCGGTTTTGACGACCAGATAGATCATTCGTGGTCTCCGTTGCACATGGTGTGATCCCCCAGCGCCTCGATCACGCGACAATCGGCGGCAAGTCCGCCCCGGCAGCGACCGATAATGCGCGATAGTTCGTCGCGCAGGGTAACGAGTTGGCCGATCTTCTCTTCGACCTGCGCCAGATGCCGGGTGGCGATCCGGTCGGCCTCGCAGCACTCGCGCTCGGGATGGTCGGCCAGATCGAGCAGCGAGCGCACTTCCTCGATGGTGAAGCCCAACTCGCGTGAATGACGGACGAAAGCGAGCCGCGTGCGATGCGCTTCGCCATAGGAGCGATAATTGCCCGCAGTCCGGGCCGGTTCGGGCAACAAACCGATCCGCTCGTAATAGCGGATCGTCTCGATGTTGGTGCCGGTCGCCATGGACAGTTCGCCGATTTTCATCGCTTGACCCTGTAGTTGCTACAGGGTGCATATAGAGGGCCGACTCGAACGAACCAAGGAGTTTCGGCCATGGCGGACAGTTGCTGCGCCAGTTCCTGCAGTGACGACACCGCGCGCAATGATCCTGCGTGGCGCAGGGCGTTGTGGATCGCGCTCGTCGTCAATGCCGTGATGTTTTTCGTCGAGATCATCGCGGGTGCCGCATCGGGATCCCGCTCGCTACAGGCTGACGCGCTCGATTTTCTGGGCGATGCCGCAAACTACGCGATCAGCCTTGGCGTCGCCGGAATGGCGCTTGTCTGGCGGGCGCGGACCGCGCTGGTCAAAGGGCTGACCATTCTGGCCTTTGCACTCGGGGTGATGGTCTCGGCGGTCTGGGGCCTTGTTGCTGGAACCCAGCCCGATCCTTGGGCGATGACAGGCATCGGCGCTCTCGCGCTGGTGACGAACATCTCGGTGGCGCTCCTGCTCTATCGTTTCCGGTCGGGTGACGCCAACATGCGATCAGTCTGGGTCTGCTCGCGCAACGATGCAATCAACAACCTGCTGGTGATTGGCGCGGGCTTCGTGGTGCTGTGGACGGGCAGCGGCCTCCCCGACCTCGTCGTCGCGCTCATCATGGCGCTTCTCGGGCTTCAAGGTGGATGGCAGGTGGTTCGGCAGGCTCGATATGAACTTGCGGCAAGAGGGGTTCCGGTATGAAGCAGCTCGAAACCGCATATTGGGCGGAGATCGGTGCTTTCCGGCAAGCGAGGGCTGGCCAGGACGCGGCCGATGCCTGGCACTATCTGGAACGCGCGCATATCCTTTCTCAGCAGATCCTGCGGCTCCACCTCCATGCCCATGCCGTCATGCTCATCTTTGCCATTTCCCGGCGCGAATGGCGCGAAGCGCGCGGACAAGTTCTGCGTCTGATGCTTGCACCCCTCGGCGCGCTGCTGGGCCGCATTCCTCTGGGGAACACTGGTCGAGCATCGGTCAGCGCCTTCGTGCCCATGTCGATCCCAGAGGAGCTTCGTCATGTTCTGGGCCAGGAACAGTGCAAGTGATGCGTTTGCTGCTGCTGTATTGCTCTGCTAGGTGGAAACGATGAGGGGCATTGTTCTCCAGTTCCTGATTCTGTTCTCGGTGCTTTGCGCCGGTTTTCATGCGCCTGCCGCTGCCCATGACGACCACGGTCAGGCCACAGTTCTTGTGGCTGATGCGCACCATGCTGACGCCCACGAAGATTTCTCCGACGATTCTTCCTCGGATCCCTCGCAGGAACTCTATCATCATCACCATTGCCCCATGACGACGGTATTTGATGGCAGCGACGGCGCGATGCTGGCCTTCGCAAACAAAGAGTTGCTCTGGCCGAGCAAGGCTGCGGCGCTCGCCTCGCTGATGCCAACTCCGCCAACCGAGCCCCCAGCAGCCTGAGATCCCAGCTTTGCGCGCGCCGGGCAGCCCGGCGTTGAATCTGGTATTTTCAGGATTATTTCCACATGCGATACTTGCTTATGGGCGCAATTGCGACTGCGGCGCTCATGTCCGCTACCCACGTCGAT
>CAYPTU010000009.1:0-170204 GCA_964413885.1 uncultured Novosphingobium sp. | reverse complement strand
GCCCCGGAACGAAAGCAGCGACACCTCATATTATCGATAATTTGGAGCAGGACATGAGCAAGAACCAGGCCGAAGCAAAGTCGCGAAACGACTGGACACGCGAAGAAATCGCAGTCCTGTTCGACCTCCCGTTCGATGAACTGCTGTTCCAGGCTCAGTCCGTCCACCGCACGCATCATCGCCGGGGCGAGGTCCAGCTCAGCACCTTGCTATCGATCAAGACCGGGGGCTGCCCAGAGGATTGCGGCTATTGCAGCCAGTCCGCCCATGCCGAAAGCGGGGTCAAGGCCGAGAAATTGATGGACGTCGAGGCCGTGCTGGCCAGTGCTGCCGAGGCGAAGGCCGCAGGATCGCAGCGGTTCTGCATGGGGGCAGCCTGGCGCAACCCCAAAGACCGCGACATGCCCGCCTTGGTGCGCATGGTCGAAGGCGTCCGCGCGCTCGGCATGGAAAGCTGCATGACCCTGGGGATGCTCAGCCAGGACCAGGCCCAGGCGCTGGGGCAGGCCGGGCTCGACTACTACAACCACAACATCGACACGAGCCCGGAAAATTACGCCAGCGTCATCACCACCCGCACCTTTCAGGACCGGCTCGACACGATCGAGCACGTGCGCACGGCCGGCATCAACGTATGCTGCGGCGGAATCGTCGGAATGGGCGAGACGCGGCAGGACCGGGTTGGCTTCATCCACGCGCTTGCAACGCTTCCCCGGCATCCGGAAAGCGTGCCGGTCAACGCCCTGATCCCGATTCCGGGAACCGTGCTGGGCGACATGCTCGAAGGCACGCCGCTCGCCCGGATCGACGAGATCGAGTTCGTCCGCACCGTCGCGGTGGCGCGGATCACCATGCCGAACAGCATGGTGCGGCTTTCGGCGGGACGCGAATCGATGTCGGACGCCGGCCAGGCGCTGGCCTTCCTCGCTGGTGCCAACTCCATCTTCACCGGTGACAGGTTGCTGACCACTCCCAATGCCGGGGACAGCCGCGACAGCGCACTGTTCGCGCGGCTTGGGCTCGTGCCGATGGCAAGCGACCAACCGATGCGAGCCATGGCAGCGGCTGAGTAGCGGTGATGCCCTTCACCGCCCAGGCCGAAGACCTTGGCCGGTTGACGCGGGATGCCCGTCGCCGGGCTCTCTCGCCGCAGGTCGGCATCGACTTCAGCTCGAACGACTACCTCGGGCTGGCACGTTCGCCCTTGCTTGCCGCGGCGGCACGCGGCGCGCTCGATCGCGGGGTGCCGACCGGTTCGGGCGGATCACGACTGCTGCGGGGAAACGATCCCGAGCATGAGGCGCTTGAAGCCTATGCCGCGACATTGTTCGGCTGCGAGCGAGCGCTGTTCTTCTCAAGCGGGTTCGCAGCGAATGCGACCCTGTTTTCCAGCCTCCCCCAACGCGGCGATCTGGTCGTCCACGACGAATTGATCCATGCCAGCGCGCACGAAGGTCTCAGGATCGGCCGCGCCGAACGGGTCGCGGTGGCGCACAACAACCCTGACGCCTTCGATACCGCGATCCGGCGCTGGCGTGCTGGCGGCGGCGCTGGCCGGGTCTGGATCGCGGTCGAGAGCCTCTATTCGATGGACGGTGACCGCGCCCCGCTCGACGCCCTGATGACGATCGCCGCAGGCCACGACGCAGTGCTGCTGATCGACGAGGCCCATGCAACCGGGGTGTTCGGCCCCGACGGCCGCGGACTCGCCGCCCATCTCGAAGGCCGCACCAATGTCATAACCCTGCGGACCTGCGGCAAAGCACTGGGAGTGGAAGGCGCACTGGTCTGCGGCCCGGCGGTGGTCGCCGATTTCCTGGTCAATCGCGGACGCGGGTTCATCTTCTCCACCGCGCCTTCTCCGCTAATGGCGGCCGTGGCGCGCGCAGCACTGGGCTTGATGCACAGTGCTGCGCAACTCCGCGAAGCGCTGTGGAGCCGAATCCGCCACGCAGAAACGGTCTTTGCCCCCTTGGGCGCGACCGTTACCGGCTCGCAGATCCTTCCGTTGATCGTCGGCGACGACGCGCCGGCGATGGCGCTCGCCGCCCGGGTTCAGGCCGCCGGGTTCGACGTGCGCGCGATTCGCCCGCCGACCGTGACGCAGGGCACGGCACGGCTGCGGATCACCATCACCAACAACGCCAGCCTGGAGCAGATTACCCAGCTTGCTGGCCTGCTCGCCGAATTGCGGCAATCCGCATGAGCCGCTTCGTCGTCACCGGGACCGATACCGACGTCGGCAAGACGGTATTCGCCGCCGCGCTCGCCGCACACTTGGGTGCACACTACTGGAAGCCTATTCAGGCCGGAACCGGTGACGGCACCGACTCTGCCCGGGTTGCCGAACTGTCGGGCTGGCGAGCAGCAGTCCTGCCCGAGGCTTACGTGCTCAAGACCCCTTGCTCGCCGCACGAGGCCGCGCGCATCGACGGCGTGATGATCGCTCCCGATCGGCTTGCCCTGCCTGCCGAAGATGGGCCGCTGGTAGTCGAGGGCGCCGGAGGCGTGCTGGTGCCGATCACAGGCGATCTGCTCTATGCCGATCTCTTCGCCCGCTGGGGCCTGCCGGTGATCCTGGTTGCGCGTACCATGCTCGGCACGATCAACCACAGCCTGCTCTCACTGGAAGCGCTGCGCTGCAGGGGCGTGACCGTCCACAGCATCGCATTCGTCGGCGAGGCCGAGCCGGCGAGCGAGGAGGCTGTGATCCGGCTGGGCAAGGTAGCCCATCTCGGCCGCCTGCCCCGGCTCGACCCGCTGACCCCGGACACGCTCGCCAAGGCCTTCGCCGCCCATATCCGGACCGACCACCTTTGAGCTCGCCTGTCTGGCATCCTTTTCACCAGCACGGCCTGGAAGAGCCGATCCCGCTGGTCACCCGTGCCGAGGGTGCCGTGCTCCATACCGCCGACGGCCGCCGGGTAATCGATGCGATTTCGAGTTGGTGGGTGACCACGCATGGCCACTGCCACCCCCGGATCATGGCTGCGATCCGCGACCAGAGCGAACGGCTTGACCAGCTGATCTTCGCAGGCTGGACGCACCAACCGGCTGAGGATCTCGCCGCCGAACTCGTGCGGATCATGCCGCGCCCGCTCGACCACGTGTTCTTCTCCGACAGCGGTTCAACCAGCGTCGAGGTGGCACTCAAAATGGCGCTTGGCATGTTTGCCCACCGGAACGAGAGCCGCCACCGCATCGCCGTGCTCGAGCACAGCTATCATGGCGACACGATCGGCGGAATGTCGGTCGGTGCGCGCGGCGTGTTCAACCGGCCCTATGCGCCCTTGCTGTTCGACGTCGAAACGATCCCCTTTCCAGCGCAAGCCGCCGAGCAATTAGCGCTCGATGCGTTGGAGCGCTTCTGCGCGAGGGGCGCTGCCGCGGCCTTTATTGTCGAGCCGTTGCTGCTCGGTGCGGGCGGCATGCTGATCTATCCCGCTTGGGCCCTGGCCGAAATGCGAGCGATCTGCGCGGCTCACGGTGTGCTGTTCATCGCCGACGAGGTGATGACGGCCTGGGGCCGCACCGGTACGCTGCTTGCCTGCGAGCAGGCCGGGGTCGTGCCCGACATCCTCTGCCTTTCGAAAGGGCTGACCGGTGGCTCGCTGCCGCTGGCCGTCACTATCGCAACGCCCGAAATCTACGCCGCACATTATTCGAGCGATCGCGCGAGGCAGTTTTTTCACTCGTCAAGCTACACTGCAAACCCATTGGCTTGCGCCGCAGCCAATGCCAACCTTGCGATCTGGCGTGACGAGCCAGTGGCGGAGCGGATCGCCAGCCTTGCCGCGCGCCAAAGCAAAGGCCTTTCCCGGCTTGCCGAATACCCCCGCATCACCAATCCGCGCCAACTCGGCACTGTGATTGCGATGGATGTGGCGGCGAACGATGATGGATATCTCTCCGAAATCGGACCCACCCTCAAGGCCGCGTTCGCGGCACGCAATGTGCTGCTGCGACCTCTAGGCAACACAGTCTACGTCATGCCCCCCTATTGCATCGATGATGTCGATCTCAGGCGTGTCCACGATGTGATCGAGGAAGTGTGTCATGAGGCACTTCCGAAATAGGCACGTCATGAACGAGCGGTGGGCTTCGAAGGGGATCACGGCGCCGTTCAACTCATGCTTTGTTTGCGTGGTCAGGCCGGCGTTTCGACAAGCTCGGCGATGTCGAATGCGAAACTCTTCCATCCGCGCACTCGAGCAGCCTCTCTGGCTGGCTCACTCTTTCGGCGAGCCTCAGCCAGCGAACGAGTGTGGCCCCAGAATACCTCTGTCTTGCCGTTCTCACGCTCAGCCACGATCCGCCAGTAATGCGTGAAGCCATCGGTTGTCGGCCCGATGGTCTTTACATACCCATCGGGAAGAGTGGCGGTGAGATAGCGGCGCTCCTTTTTCATGGAATTTCAATCTTGTCTTCGTGGATTACTTGCGAACTTATTCGCAAGCCACCCCATCCCCATCGCGATCCAAGCCAGCACGATAGCCGGGGTCTCCCGCACGAATGGGTGCGGCACCTGCAGCGCGCGCCGCGGAGCAATTTGGATAATACTCAGCACGTCTCCCCATCAACCCCGAACGCGAAGCCGCACTAGATTCACGCTTCGGGCCCGAACCAGCCCGATGACAGTGATAGTCTCCGGTCTTGCGGTTGTTATGGCATCCGCTGGCATCCAGTCCGCCGGGATGGGCTATCGCAGCGTCCGTTGACGAAAGCAGCAATACTGCAGCGATTAAAGCTCGCACAGCCGATCTCTCCTGGAGCACCACCCCAACTGGGCAATAGGGCAATCACATCACAAGCTCTTGAAAGCCGCAAGTCCGCAGGAAGTCATAGATTGCGTCATAGACCGCTGGCGGCCGGGTCGCGTCCTCAACGCTACCCTCAGGCAAAAACACTACCAGCCCCTGCCGTGCACGCGTCAGCAGCACTCGGTAGGAGTTGGCAATGTATACTTTTCGGGTTTCGTCATTGACTGCCTGCCAGCGCGTTCCCTTGAACTGTAGCGCCTCCCAGCCATTGGCACCTCGGCGGTAATTAGCGTCCCAGCACAGGCAGCCCCAATCCAGCTCAAGACCTTGAACGTCGAACTCCGTCGCGGCATCTTCCAGTGCATCGGAAGACCGAACATCGTCGGAGAGTGCTAAAAACCACTTTGCCGGCTCGATCTTCGCTTTGACGAAAACACCATATGGCTTGAGGCGAGCAGCATTAGACGACGCCAACAAACCCATGCGCTCTTGAACTTGTCGCGGTTCTGGCTCGTCAGCTCATCGCGGTGCGCGAGAACACACGCCTTTCCAGCCCCGCCCTCGAGCTTCTTGCCAGCAACAGCCGAGAGGATGATGGTCTTGCCGGTGCCGGTTGGCGCCACACCCAGAGTGTTGCCGTGAATATCGAGCGCAGACAGGCTGCGCTCGACAAACAGGGCCTGGCGGGGACGAAGGATCATCGCGTCGCCTCCTTATTGAGCCCAGACAGGGCGCCCACCGGTGGCGGGAGCGGACTGGGTCGGAGCGGCGTAAGTGGCCGCGCCCTGGTGCGGAGCCGATCCCATCAAGGCGGCATATTCGCGGTGGTCCGGAGTAACGGCCGTGCGGATGTCGTTCTTCTCATCGCCATTGCTGTCGGTGCCGACATCGATCTTCGCGACAAACTCGATTCCATCGAGATCGGCAAAGCCGCTGATCCGGCGGGCCGCCTGTGCTTCTGGGGTGTCGTGCTTGTCGGAAAGGCCGCGCGAGGAGTTGAGGATCGAGCGGATGAAGCCGCGCCCCATGTTCGCCCATTCCGGACCCTTCGGGCTGTGCAGCCCGATCATGCTGAACACCTTGCGCCGGGCGAAGGGCCCCTCGAGCACGGTGTATTCGACGTTGAGATAGACGGCGCCCGTCGTGCCGCGCGTCGCATAGCCGCCAGTCCAGCCCTGGGCCGGGTCATCGAACCCACCCGGACGGATGGTCATATGCACTTTGGCCAGCGTCCCCTTCGGGATCAGGTTGGTCGTCTGCTTGGCGTCGTTGAAATCATTCCAGCTGCCCATGTCGGGTCTCCTTGATCAGTTCTGGTTGGGGGATTGGGGGGATGCAGGCGCGATGGGTGCTTCGGGCAGGCCGAACTCGAGGCGCTGCGTGGCTGGCACGACCGGCCCGCGAATCCTGGTCATGAGGCGGCCCAGGTGCGGCTCTTCGAGCAGGGCCAGCCGGCCGGAGCGATCCTTCGCCGGGTAGCTCCACGGATTGAGGGTCTGGCAGATGAAGGCGCGCGAAGCGGTGCCTGCCTCGTCCTTGACCTCGGCCATGGTCAGCACTTCATCGACGATTCCGGGAAGTTCGAGACCAGTCTTGGCGCCGTCGATCTGCGGCTGGAACACCTTGCGATTGAAGTCGTCGAGCTTCTCATCGAGGATGCCCACGAACCAGATATTTTTGGCCCGGGTGTGCTGCAGGTGGGTCAGCCAGCCGATCATTTCCCGGCCATGCAGGCCATAGGCGCCGCGCACATCGGGCTTGCCTGACTTGTCCGATGTCGCCTCGGGCTGCCCCTTGCACCACTGGAAGCACAGGCGCCCGGCAACCGTAATGCTGTCGATGAACACCGTGTCGTAGCGATCGAGCGATAAGGGGCTACCGAACCTCGCGCAGACCGCATCGAAATGGGCCTGGCTGTAAACCTGATCATCACGCAGCGAGGGATTGGGGCCGCCGATGAAGACCGCAAAGTCGCGGCATTCTTCCCAGGTGCGGGGACGAATGGTGTCGCCGCCCCAGCCTTCAATGGCGAGATCGCCCGCCTCAAGGTCGAAGAACAGGGTCTTGGCCGGTTCGAGCGACCAGAGCAGGCTGGTCTTGCCGATGCCGGACTTGCCGAAAATCACGCCCTTGATGCCGCGCGGTTCGGCAAGGCGCTGGTCGGCGCTGATAATGGGTAGAGACATGAAAAAATGCGCTCCGTTGTTGTTGAGTGTGGGATCAGGCCGCTGCGGCCAGTTCGATGAAGGCGAGCGGGCTTCGCGCGGCCGGGGCACGCGGCCGGGCGATCAGCAGGTAGCTGAACTGCTCGGGGGCGATCCGGCGCTGGACGAGATGGGCAAAGCCGCGGTCGGCTGCCCAGCGGGCGCGGCTCGCCAGCCGCTCGAGGATCCTGCGATCGGGCTCTTTGAGGCGCTGCTTCGAGCCGGTGTCGATGTCCTTGACGAGAAACCCGCGGTGATACTCGAGGGTGTCGCCAGGCGCCGCGTCGCCCAGCCACATGCACAGCTGAAGTTCGTTCAATGAAACCTTGTCGGATTTACTGCCCGACGGTTTGATGGGGGAAATGTTGGTCATCTTCACCTCTACTGGGGGAGCGGGAAAAGTGTCTCAGGCACTCGCAAGGCCGCAGGCGGAGAAGATCGCGCGCAGCTCAGCAATGCGGCGGTAAATGCTACTGCGAGAGCCCAGTCCCTGGCGCACGAGCTCGGCGACGGGATGCTCAGCGAGCCAGCCGCACAGCGCTGCTTCGGCGGCAGTCAGACGGGATCCGCAGCGGGCAACGTCGAGGCGTGCTTCGACCTCGCGGCGCGCATCGGTCGGCTGGCCGAACATGGCGCATAGGCCCTGGTCTTCCGGGATGCAGGCCGGGCGCAGTCCGCTGTCGTCCTGATCCAGCGAACACGGGGTCATCCGGCGTTCGCGCAGGATCCGTTTGGCAATGCAGCAGGATTGATTGGCGACGATGCGCCCGGCGAACGCACCAAGCGTGCCGCGGGCAGGGTCGAAGTGGCGAAGCCGGGCCAGCAGATCGACCAGGAGTTCCTGGCAGATATCGCAGCGGGCATCAGCCGAGAGATCAAGGCGGCGTGCAAGACGTTTTGCCGCAGCCTCGGCTTCGCGCTGGAGGATGGCGAGATCGGCGCTGTTCACAGCACGCCGCCTTCCCAGGCGAGGAGAGCATCGAGATCATAAAGACATGTTTTGCCGACGCGATGAACTGGCGGGCCCCAGCCGAGCAGGAACCACTGACGCAGGGTTTTAGGCGATATGCCCCAGCGCGCGCCGAGCTGCTGCTGAGTGAGATAGGTCTTCATGATGTCGTCCTGTTATTTCTTGATGAAACAGGACTAGGAGAAGATATGGGAGGTGGTCGTCACCGAAGTGGGTGGCGCGCCCGCCAACCTTACCTCTCTGAATTACCGTGCCTTTTGGGCCATTGTTGCAACACCCCGACCTTCACCGACTTCCCACCGACCATCCCCCTCCCAACTGGCCCACCAGTCGCCACCCTTCCCCCGCCGCGGGGACACGAATCGCCGCCTGCAGCGGACACGAAAAAGCCCGCTCGAGGCGGGCTGATTTCGGGTCGGGACTGGCATGGGCGGGTCAGCAGGACATGGCGACAACCACCCTCGGCTCAAGATAATACCAGCCGCGCCGGCCGGGGGCCTTAAGCACAATTTCCTGCCAGTCATTACGCGTGGAGAACAGGTGACCGATCTTTTCCGAAGCGGAACACGCAGCCTCCAGGATCTTGCGGCAGTGCTGTTCGGGCTCGCCGCGCTTGGCCGCCTCATAGAGAAAGCTGATGCTGCGGGCCTGCATCTCGGTGAACTCCCAGAGATCATCGCCAAGGAAGAACCGGCGGAAGTCCGGGGGGCTTGGCTCCGCATGACCCAACCCACTCAGTTCTTCGCGCTCGAATTTGATGCGCTCATCCTCGCGGACAACAAGGTTTTTACGGCAAATGGAGCGATACTCATCGGGGTTTGAGAACCGGGCAAAGTCGCCATTCGGCAGGAAGAAGTCAGCAGCCCGGACCTCGCCGACTTCGAATAGCTGATAAACCTCGGAGCGCGTCAGATCGACGATGCCATCAAACCAGCACTCCTTGTAGGGAACAGGAACCGCGCCCCAGTCATCCTCCACCTCATAGGTGCCGAAAATCATGCAGGCGCCATAGATCCGAACCGACAGCTTCAGGCGGTCATTCTCCCCCACGTAGCGCAGATCCGCCTCGGACAGATTCCAGCGGGCGATCAGTTCGTCGAGTTCATGATAATCCTTCTTGATGCGCCCCATTGGCGACTCCCCTTTGTTCCACAAATGTTCTGATATCAGCTTGACAGGAGGGTCGCAATCCTGTTCTATCCACACTTCGGAAATAGTTGAGGATAGGTATGTCGACAACTCTGCAGGAACGTCTGCGCGCGCGCATTCGCCAGCTTGGCATGAGCGCCGCCGACGTTGCCGCACTGGCCGGTGTGAACCGGTCATTTGTCTACGACATCATCCGGGGGCGGTCGCAGTACCCCAACCTCGAACGCCTGAAGTCCATCGCATCCGCAGTGAAGGTCGATGTCGAGTGGCTGCTACACGGACAGGGGGACGTTCAGGGCGAAACCCCGCTCGATGACGGGGCGGAGTCCGACTTCATCGGCATTGCCTACGTCAACGCCCGCCCTTCGATGGGGGGCGGTTCCATCCTCGACGAACACGGCAAGCCTGGCCGCGACTTCCACTTCCGCCGCGCCTGGATCAAGGACCGCCTGAAGGCTGCCCCATCGATGCTCCGGGTCATGCAGGTCGAAGGCGACAGCATGCTGCCGACCCTGGTCGACGGCGACACCGTGCTGGTCGACATGTCACAGAAGATTCCCCAGCCGCCCGGCATCTTCGTGCTCCACGACGGCCTCGGCCTGGTGGCGAAACGGCTGGAACATGTGCCGATGAGCGATCCGCCGCGGATCCAGATCATCTCGGATAACACCCGCTACCCACCCTACGACTGCACGGCCGACGAGGTGAACATCGTCGGGCGCATACGCTGGTATGGGCGGGAGATGTTTTGACTTCAAAAATTTCTGAGGCACCATAGCCGAATTGATTCCAATTTAACTCCAAAATTTCATAGCTTTTTTGCAATTTTTAAAGTCTTTGCTTGTTAGAAATATACGGCCTATTTTCTAACAAAAGGAGCTCGAGATGGCAGCCGCTGCCGACAGGATCATCAAACGCGTACGCGGAAAAGGACGAGGCTGGGCATTCACGCCCAAGGATTTCCTCGACCTTGGCACACGCGCGTCTGTCGACATGGCGCTCAGCCGCCTGGCGCAGCAGGGGCATATCCGCCGCATTGGCCGCGGCCTCTATGATTACCCGAAGCGTCACGCCAAGCTGGGCGCCCTCACCCCCGACACCGACACGATCGCCAAGGCTGTTGCCAGTCAAAGCGGCGACAGGATCTCCACAAGTGGGGCTCAGGCGGCAAATCTAATGGGCATTTCCACCCAGGTCCCGGCATGGGCGAGCTATGCAACCAGCGGGCCGTCACGCGTCAAGAAGGTGGCCGGCCGGACCATTGCCCTCAAGCGCTCGCGTGCGCCCATTCTGGATAATGCCACCTCTGGAGCCAACGCCGTGCTGCAGCTTCTGTCGCACCTCGGCAAAACCCAAATTGATGATGATCTCATCCAGCGCTGTGCGGACCTGCTGGACGATCACGACCTGAGGGCCCTGAGAAAGGCGCAAGCCGCGATGCCGGGCTGGATGAGCGATGCCGTGCTCAAAATCCGAATGGCCTGTCATGAGCCGTCGCCCTTCGAAGGTTGCGTATCTTCGGCATTCCGTTAGCGTCATTATATGTCACTACCCGAAGACTTTAGCGGCTTACTGGAACGGATGGCAGCCGCATTTGCCCAATATGAAGCCGAGGCAGGCTATTCCCCTGTCATCGTGGGCGGCGGAGCAATTGCAATTCAGACATACGGTGCGTTCATGTCCGGTGACCTGGATCTGTATGCACCCAATGATGCGTTGCTGGACAAATGTCTGACAGGTGCTGGATTCAAGCATGAGGACCGCGACAGGCGGCTACTCGGAGGGTATTATCATCCCGACTACCCGGCCTATGGGGTCGAGGCGATTTCTGGACAGTTGTTCGATGGCAGAGCCGATCACAACCGCCTGCTGCGGATTACCCTTGATGGTGACGAGGCCATCACCACGCCGTCATTTGAGGACATGATTGCAGATCGTCTGGGCCAGCATGCGGTGGACCGATCGCCGGACAGCGCGTTGCTGCATCAGGCACAATTGCTGTTTAAGGTGGCTGTCGCGCTCGATTTGGATTATCTGAAGCGACGCGTCGCCGAAGAGGGCGGCGACTATGAGCTGCTGAACTAAAGCCTTGATGTGGAAAGGAGGCGCGTGATGACTACGATTAGCATGACCAAGCTTCGCGACCATGTTGAGGCCAAGAAGCGCGAATTAGGCTGGATTGACGACGAGACCTCAACCGACGCGCTCCGCAACAAAGGCGGCAACAGGAGTCCCGAAAAGCGGGCGTTCCTGACGCGTATCGAGGCGCGCGCCATCGCTGCAGGCAAGAAGCCCGTTCGTTCCTACTACTGAGGATTCAGCTCAACGCTGATCGAGCTTTGCTTCCTGATGCAGTTGCCGGAAGGCAATCTCATTAAAATTCGGCCAACGGCAACACCTTCGCGATATTCCTGTCGCGCTTTCCAGTGTCGGCCCTTTCGCACCCGATCCTGCCACTGGGACGGTTCGAGGACTACCCCGGTAGAAGAGTTCAGGCCCACCAAGGACTGAACCCGAATGCACCGCTCCCCCCAGGGCGAAAGCCCCTCCCCTATCGACACCATGACCGACGAAGAGCGCTTCGCCGAGTTGGGGCGCATCCTTGCGGCCGGCATCTTCCGGATGCTCGACAAGTCCAGTTCTATATCTGCTGCGGGCACAGATAGTTCTCTGGCTATCCAACCCACCAAGAGCGTGTGTCGAACCCGGGGACGCCCCGGAGTTGGAGAACGCTGATGCAAAAATATGATGAACCGCAGGTTCTGGCACACCTTGCCGCGCTGAAAACCATGTCCGTCAAAGAGCTCAAGGCCGAATGGGCGAAGCTGATGGGCAGTGAAGCCCCGAACAACAGCAGCCAGTTCATGATCCAGCGCCTGTCTTACCGCATCCAGGAACTGGCCTTTGGCGGGATGAGCAAGCCACTGGTCAGGACTCTCGATGCCCTGGCCGACGAATACGAAGGCAAAAAGGTCCGCAAATCGGTGATCGCCGACCCACACCCGCAAGGGAGAGCGGCTCTACCGCTATTACGTATCAATGGATGCGCTCCAAAATCGCATCGGTGAAAATGATGCCCTGCCGCGGCGGCTCAACGCCGGAATGGTCGAGGGCGTGGTAATCCGGGAACTGCGCCGGATGCTGACCACGCCCATCATTGTTGCCCAGGCCATCGAAGCCGCACGGCAGAGCCGGCCGGGCATCGAAGAGAACGACGTCATCGCCGCGCTCTCCGGGTTCGGTGAGCTCTGGCAGACCCTGTTTCCGGCCGAGCAGGCACGCATCGCCCGGCTGCTGATCCAGCGGGTCACCGTGAATGACAACAGCATCGATGTAGACCTCTGCACTAAGGGACTGGGGCCAATCATCCATGACATGCTGGCGCCGCGGAAGGCTGCATGAGCACTGCGCAGGACACCCTGCGTGTCAGGATCCCACTCGCCCAACGGTCCCGGAATGGACGGCCGCGCATCCAGCCGCCGTCCGACTATGCGCCAGAGACCGATGGCGGGACCGATCCACACGTCCTGCGCAACTTTGCCCAGGCCTGGTCGTGGAGGCGCAAGCTGGAAAGCGGCGAGGTTGACACCATTGAAGACATTGCGCGCTCAGCAGGCGTCACCCATCGAATGGTCGGCAGAATGTTGAAGCTGACTTACCTTGCGCCGGCGTTGCTCGAAAAGCTGCTGCTTGAGCGCGTGCCGCCGACCGTACCGGTCAAGGAATTGATGGTCTTGGCTGATATGGATTGGACGGCGCAGGTTGCAAATCTGACCTCTGATTAGCCGAGTAAAAAATGCAGAATTCTATTCTCTTAAATGGCCTGCTTGATGCTTACCCTTTTTACCCCTTGCGTGGCTAAGAAAGGACGTGATCAGCCTTTGCGTTCTTTGCGCTGCCGCCAAATCCTGATCGCGAAGTTGCCACAAATTGCCAGTGCAACACGCTTCTTACCTTCGTTATCAATGATTTACAGCGCCCATCTGTAGAAGCTGAAGTTAGGCTTCAGCTTTGCGAAGCCGCGCAGAAAACGTGATCCCGGCAACCATCGCGATCATAAAGGCTGCCGCCTTGCCTGGCGCGAGGATCAGATCGACGACTGCCGGCCCTGGGCAAATACCGGCGAGGCCCCAGCCCAGTCCGAACAGAACCGCACCAATCAAGAGCTTGCGATCAATCGTCAGGCGTTCCGGATCATCATAAACCGCACCCACCAGCGGCTGTGCCCGCCGCTTGGCGAGCAGGAACAACGGCGTAGCGGTCAGCACCGCGCCGCCCATGACGAAGGCCAGGCTAGGATCCCAAGCGCCGGCAAGGTCGAGGAAGGACAGCACCTTGTCTGGGCTGCTCATGCCGGACACCAGCAGGCCGAAGCCAAAGGTCAGTCCTGCCAGGAAAGCGATCGCGATCTTCATGCCAAGCCTCCATGGCGAACCAGCCAGACGGTCAGAACCGCAACAGCCATGAACACGGCTACGGCCACCAGCGAGCGCAAGGAAAAGCGGGACAGGCCGCAAACCCCATGACCGCTGGTGCAGCCATTGCCCAGATCGGTGCCGATCCCGACGAGCAGACCCGCAGTGATCAGGACTGGAAGCGAGAGTTTCTCAAGCCCCGCCGTTGCCGCCGCGACGTCCGCCGTGGCCAGCCAGATCAGCGCCGCCACTATCATCCCGCTCAGGAAGGCAACCCGCCAACCGCGCTCAGGTCCGGACAGGGCGCGGCGGACCACGCCGGTAATCCCCGCGATTTCTCCAGCGAGCAGGTAAAACCCGCCAGAGGCAAGCCCGATCAGAACGCCGCCCATCAGGGCCAGCAACCACGTTTCGGGCATTGCCCAATTCCTCCCTAGAACAAGAAGCCCAGCGATGCGCCCACGGCGGTTTCTGCCAGGTGGACGTTCGCTTCGCCCCCGCCATAGCCCAGCGGGATCGAGCCTGCACCGCGCACGTCATTGCGGGGCGCATGCATGACATAGCCGGTCAGTTCCAGCTTGTCCTTCAGCTTGACCGTTGCCCCGGCGGTAAAGTGATCGGTGACCACGCCGGGAGCCAGCAGATTCAGGAAAGTCTGCGACTGCGGCACCGGATTGTCCGAGCGGCCATAACCGGCCCGCAGGGTCAGCTTGTCGCTGGCCTGATACACCGCGCCAAACTTGATCACGTCCACGTCCTTCCAGCCAAAACCGGGGCCGTTCTCCGCGCCGAACGGGAGGTTCACCGCAAGTGGATTGCCGACCGCAGCAACGCCGGAATATTCGATCCGCTTGTAATCCGCGCCCAGCGTCAGCTTGTCCGTCGCCTTGAACGAGACGCCCGCGCCCCATGAAGCGGGAACGTCAAAGTCCCCGCCATTGGCAAACAGACCGGCATAGCTTTCGAAAGGCTTGGCCCAGACCTTGCTCTGGTAGAACGCGCCGAACTTCACCGCCGGGCCTAACTCGCCCAGGTAACCTACGCGCAGACCTGCGCCAGTCGACCAGTCATCGCCGTTGTTGGTCATCTTGGTCGGAGCAATGCTGGCCTGGGTAAGCGGCTGGATGCCGGTCATCGAGAAGCTTTGCAGCATCAGGATCGGGGAAACGCCGATGCTGTGCCCTTCGCCCAATTTCGCCGCCATGGTCGGCGTGACAAAGATCTGGCGCAGGTTCACCCCAGCCGGCCCCTGTGCGCCAAAGCTGGCAAACGGGTTCTGCTCGTACTTGGTGTTCATCCCGCCATTGCCGTTGATGACCAGGCCAAAGGCCAGCGTGTCGTTAAGCTGTCGGGTATAGCCCACTTCGGGAAGAATGAACGGGTTGGCCCCGTTGCCGGGCCAGGTGCCATTCAGTCCGGCCTGATTGCCAGTGATCTCGGCACCACGGTTCGGGACGAAGACCTCGAAGCCTACGTCCAGCCGGTTGCCGACTTCCACAGCCGCCGCCGGATTGGCGGCAATAGCCACGGCATCGTCGGGCATGGCAATTGCCACGCCGCCCGCACCCTTGGCTTTGGCGCCCATGCCGTTCACAAAGTATCCGTCCGTCGCGTGAGCGACCTGCGGAACGGCCAGAACGGCGGCAGTGGCGGCGAACGCGGCAAGCGCACGGGTACGGTCAAGCATTGAAATCTTCCTCATCTATGTCCGGCCTGTTGCCGGGCACCCCTGTTGGAAGACCGCTCATAGGTTGCACGCCAAAACGGAAAACAAAGCTTTCCCTGTGACACTGAAAGCCGAGGTTGGCACGGTTTAACGAGGCTCGGCACACCAAGTTTGACGACTAAGCATCACCGAACGTTAAGCGGCTCAATCCTGGCGGCCTCTATTCCCCTTTGGGGGATTGAAGCGACAGCTTCCTCAAACTAGATTGATTCAGTCTAATTTCTGAAAGGCCCGATGCTGTGAACGGTTTCAAGACCATGTTGCTGCTATCAGCGCTTACTGCGCTGTTCATGGGCCTTGGCTATATGTTTGAACTCGCCCATGTCCGCAATCGCGACACCCTTGTGATGACCATGGTTGCGACCATTGCCGGCGCGATCTCCATGATTGCCAACTTCGGCATGTTCTTTGGACATGATGAAGAGGGCCGCCCCAACCCTGCCGCTGCAATCCTGGCCATGATCGTTGCGCCCTTTGCCGCGATGATCGTGCAAATGGCGATCAGCCGTACTCGCGAATATGGTGCGGACAAGGCTGGTGCAGAAATTTGCGGCAACCCGGCGGCGCTTGCCTCTGCCCTCGCCAAGATCGCCGGTCCGGCCCAGCAGCTACCAAGCACCGCCAACAGCAATCCTGCTGCCGCCCAGCTCTACATCGTGCCCACCGGGATTTCCGATCTGTTCTCTACCCACCCGGCCACTGAAAAGCGCATTGCCGCTCTGCAGGCGATGAACAAGCGTGAGCCCCGTTCGGCATTAGATCCGCTGCGCCAGGGATAATCGGAGACCGTACCTTCAGTTTTTGAAACCTTGCACACCCAGAGACGGCCCCAAACTGTACAGCCTCCAGGAAAATGCAATTTTATGAAAAGGGTCAGTAATTTCTGCCCGTACCTTTTTGCGTAAGGTTCGGTCGAAAAGAGACAGGCCAGCATCTAAGACCGATTTAACTGGAATTCGCGATCTCAAAGGTTCGGTCGCGTACGCGAAAACGGCGCAGAACCGCGCCATTGCGAGGACCTAAAACAAGATTATCATGTATTTTCAATTGTATACTGGCGGAGAGGGTGTCCGCCCTGAATCTGTCATATAGTATTGATATTGCTCTGATAAAATGTTTCAAAAGCGCAATGGACCCACACTCAGACCCACACATCTAGATCGCTCAACATTGGTTTTGCGGACGAATTGAGCCGAAATCCATTTTATCATATGAAATATTATCATACCGAACGGTCTCCGCTAAATAGAAATGTCACTGTCGGGGACCCAGGGTGACGTGACCCCCTGATTTCCCTCCAAGATTGATTAGAGTCCGGCCCTTGAGAGAAGGAACGGACAGATGAAGCGACTACGATTTACAGAAGAGCAGATTATCGGGGTTCTGCGTGAGGCAGAGGCAGGCGCGAAGACGGCTGACCTGGCCCGCAAGCATGGCGTGTCGGAAGCGACGCTATACAACTGGAAGGCCAAGTATGGCGGCCTTGAGGTGTCGGAGGCGAAGCGGCTGCGGGCGCTCGAGGACGAGAACGGGCGGCTCAAGCGTCTGCTTGCCGACGCGATGCTGGACAACGCGGGTCTGAAGGATCTGCTGGCAAAAAATGTATGACCCGCCCTGCCCATGCAAGGGCCGTTTGGTGTTGACGGTGCCAGTCTGCACAAATGTATCCGGCCTCTCGCGAGTGGACCGCTGTTGCGGCCAGGCCTTGATGAGATCCGCGCGTATCGTTCCCAGATAAATGCTTCGGGCTGATGGCCCGTTTTTTTGACGGGGCTTCCCGACACCTCGATCTCGGGCAAGCGGGTGGTGCGCGAACTGGCCGAGCTGATCGCGGTGCGGGGCAAGCCCGGTATGATCGTCAGCGACAACGGAACCGAGCTGACCTCGAACGCGGTGCTCGAATGGTGCGGCGATGCCAAGGTCGAATGGCATTACACGACGCCGGGCAAGCCGACCCAGAACGCGTTCGTCGAGAGATTTAACGGGCGGATGCGCGACGAGCTGCTCAATGAGACACTGTTCACTTCGCTGGCCCATGCCCGCGAGAAGATCACTGCATGGGCCGACGATTACAACACCGACCGACCGCACTCCTCACTCGGATACGCCACCCCGGCGGCCTTCGCCGCCGACCTCAAAAAGCAAGGGGCTGCTGCGCTCCGCATAGCCGGAGGCTACGCTACGCAGCCCCTTGCTTCACCCGCGCAACCGCGCAACAACGATGCCGAGGCTTTAATCGCAACTGGATGAAAGTTGGGGGTCACGTCACAGGTGTAATACAAGCTCTGCGCGATGCCTTCCTTGCGGCACAGCTCAGCAATGCTGTCCTCGCCGCGCAGCCCATCGAGCACGATGCGGATCTTGTCTTCGGCCGAGAAATGGCGACGGGTCTGCCGCCGAATGTCCTTCACGACCCGCTCAGCAGGAGCCTTTACCGGCGATTTTTTCAAGGAGTGTTGGGACTTCATCTTCGTTCCTTCGTCACTACGACGAAGCCCCAACACTCCTTAAATCACAACGTCAAATCTGTGCCATTGGTGCTGACGGGGGACACCGTGATGGTCCAAGGCATCAATCGCACCAACAGTAAGCATTGGCAAAAGGCTGAAGCCAAGGTTCGCTCCGCCTAACGATTCAAGAACGCAGCAAGCGAGCGAGAATGGTAGTCCCTGTCCGCCGTATTCTGCAGGCCCAGCCACACTATTCCAGCCTTGCTCGATAAAAGAACGATAGGCCTCGGCATAACCGCCAGGCAGTGTCACTATTCCGTCTTGGGCTCGGGCACCTTGGATATCACCAACTCGACGTAATGGCGCGAATTCTCGGTTAGCGAATTGCCCAATACCCTCGGCGATTGCCGAGACCATATCGTCCGATGCCGCTGCAAATCGTTCATGTTTGGCTAAATCCGCAATCCGGGCATTCGCACGCATGGCAAAAACCTGGTCTGCTACAGGGGCAACGAACGACATAGCGCTACTCACGATAAACAGATCTGCCGCCCGCCCCTCAAGCATGCATGCTCAAGAAACGGACGGCAGACGCCGGAGAGGTCTTAGTGGAAATGCCCGATTACTTTCACGACCGGACATCTTTTTACATTTGCCAATCGGACAAGGCTGCGTCAGCTGTTCAGCAACTCGTCACAGATCGTCTCAATCGGCGGTTCACTCTCTTCCAAAGCTTCAACAGCCTGCATGGGACCGCGCATCACGCGCAAAATGTACTCACGCGTCATGTCGCTGCGTTCAGCGGCAGCATCACCGGCCGGAGCATAAGTTTCGATATCGGCCCGCGATATCGTACCTTTTTCTTCAAGCAGACGCTCGACGGTATCAAGGCGCTGGCGCATTACCGACACTTCTCCGACTAACGCGAGCAGGACCGAATATGCCTGCTCATTGTGCGGATCAGAGAAATATTCAGGGCGCTTGCCCTTGGGCTTACGGTTGGCAAGGACCATCCAGTCCAGAGTATTCTCGGTCATGCTGGGGCGCCTCCCTTCCAGGCTCCATAAGCGTGCCACGCTGCTGCGCGGCCATGGTCTTCGGTTTCATCCGTCGGGGCTTCAGGGAAGATCGAACGATCCGCCACCGCCTTAACACCGGCCACGAATAGATCGTTTTCGGCAAAGCCCGCTTTTTGCATAACCTTCTTGAGGTCAAGGGCATGCATCGCCGACCAGAACGGCTCGTTATTGTTGAACGCATCCCAGTCACGAATGAACTGTTCGTACAGCGGCATTTCCGGCGTGTATTGCGGCTGTTCGACATGAAGCATCAGGCCATGCGGAGCGAGAACGCGGTAACCCTCGTTAATGATCTGTGGCAGCGCCTTACCGCTCAGTTCGTGCAGGAACATCGTGGTCTGCACCCAGTCAAAATAGCCGTCTTCCCAACGCGAGAGATCTTCACCGTTGTGCTGGATAAACGTGATGTTCGTTGCTCCAAGCGCTTGGGCACGGGCATGGCCATAGCGCAGAGAAGCCGCCGCAGTGTCAATCGCAATGAATTCGGTTTCGGGATAAGCCAACGCAAGCGGCACAACGTTGTGACCAATTGTGCAGCCAATATCCAGCACCCGGCGAGGCTTCCAATTAGGATGGTTCGCCTTCAGCCATTGCGCCACAGCCTGACCGCCGCCATCAGAAAGACCGCCCAGCGCACCTGCAGTAGTCGCAAAAATACCGCAGTCATAGTTGGCACCGGCCGAAACGTCGCCAGGACGCTCTTCGCCATGATAGCAACCAGGCATGCAGTGAATGTCGACGGCAGACTGATACCGCGGAACTTCAACAGTAGGGTCGAGTTGCAGCGTAGACTTCCCTTCGTTGAGGGCCTGCGCACGTGCATCAAGATCATCAAGCTGGCGCAGGACAATCGATCGGCCGTTCTGTTGGCGCATTTCCATCGAATTGCGCTTTGAGGCCGACCAGAGCCGGTGGAACGGATCACGGTTCATCGCATGGCGAATTTCGAAACGATCCTTGGGGTCGCGCTCGTTTTCTTTGCGGAAAGCTGGAAGAACCCGGCGCTCGTAAGCCAGTTTATTTCCACGCCCAAGTGATGATGCAAGAAACTTATTAAAATGAGTGAGAAAATCGAAACGCGCAGCCTCATCGTGGCTCACGTTCGGAAATAATTCATGAGTCTTTACGGCCCTGTATGGTGGAACTGTTGCCGATTGAGTCTTGCTCATACAATGCCTTTCTTAATCATATTATTGATAGATTCTTCTTGAACCCGCATAAAGAAATCACGGTCAGGGATTATTACTTCATTGTTCTGGATCAAACTGTCAGCTCGTTGAGGAGATTTTCCTGAATAAGCTGCAGCAAACAGTTCAAGCCGCTGCCGTGCCAGGAAGTTGGTCATCGCCGGCTTGCGCCGGGTGGCACGCAGCGCACTGAGATCGATTTCTGCAAACGCGGTAAAGGTCTCGCGGCTGTTGGATTCGGCAATCACCTTACCCTTATAATCAACCACCATGCTGTTTCCGTCGCCCGACGCCACAGGCAGGCTCGACATCTCAATTCCCGCAGTATTCGCGGACACCACGTAGGCCATGTTTTCCTGAGCACGGGCGCGCTTGGCAATAGATTTGGGCGTATCGATGGGCGATCCGATTTCGGATGAACTATGCACAAAGATTTCAGCACCGCGCAGCGCTAAAGCCCGGGCGATTTCCGGATAAAGGATTTCTTCCGAAGCAATCGCAGCAAGGTTGCCGATCTCGGTACGAGCTACCGGAAACACACCATCGATTCCGTAAATGTCGAGGTAGCGCGACCAAACGTCATGAGGCGTCGGCGCAAACATGGAATTCAAACGGCGATAGCGCAGCACGACATTGCCCGACGGTGCAATTACGAAACTCGTCTGGAAATACAGACCGGGAAAATGACGATCTTGCTCATATGCATTGCCGGCAATGAAAAGCCCGAGCCTTTGTGCGATCGCACCCATCGCCTCATATTCAGGACCATCGATTTCCAGCGCTGCCAAGTCTGCAAAATCCGGAATTGAAATACGTCCCGGGTAACTGGTCAGCACGTATTCGGGCAGCACCGCAAGTTTCACCGTGTTGCCGGCATATTGCTTGATGAAAATTGCAGCAGAGCGAATTTTTGGCTCCAGTGATGCAATCGTCTCCATCATCTGCTTGCGCGCAGATTGCCGGTCTGTCGCTCTTTCGACAGAGTGAGCGGCCAACTGCATAGCAACGGCCGCATACGTTTCCGGATCTGCCATATTCTTCTGCCTCTGTTCTTTGCTTTTTGCCGCTGCGTCAGGAACTACGCCGAGCAGCGTGGCGGAGGCCGCGCTTGCAATAAATTGCCTTCGCACGACCTCCATCCGATCCTCCTAGAGCCCAAGCGACCCGGGGTTCATCAAACCCTTGGGATCGAGCTGAGCCTTGATCTCCATCAGCAATGCGTCAGCGGCTGGTTCAAGGCTGTCACGGTAGCGATAAGTACGGCCAATCTGGAAATGAGTGGCCCCGTGCTCGTAGAATAGATCAACGAGACGGCTCTTCATCTCCTGAACGAAGTTCCAGATTTCCTTGTTATGCTCATAGACTGGCAACTTCTTGAGATGTGCTGCCTCGACAGTAGCGTCAATCAGCGGGTTGCGTTCATCTGGCCAATAGAGGCAAGGCTCAATCACGACGCCTGCTCCGCCCACCGCAGCCATAAGCGTGCCTGGGTGGACACCCATCTCTGCCATTTGTTCCGCATTGGCATCAAACAGAGCTTCGATCGCATCATAGCAAGCCTGCGCACGACTATGCGGCAGGAGACCGTGAATAGGCACCCAGCGCTCGCCATCCGGACCAACCATCATGTTAAGAGGTCCGAATGGATTGGCCCGAATGATCTTGGGGATCGTATTTTCAACTTCCTGGCCGCCATGATGCGCAACGATCTCACGCGCCACTGCGATATCGGCATCGGCAGCCTGTTGAATGCCAGCCTCGGCCATTACATGCATTGAGAACGAGGCTTCATCGATGAAGCTGCGCCCTGCCGTCACAACCTTGACGCCCTCCTTGAGCGCCTTGAGGACTGAGCCCTGCTTCTTCATCATGCCGACCAATTGCTTGGCGTCGCTAGCCAGGCTGTCACGCTGCATGCGAATAGCATTGAGGCGGGGATCAAAGCCGAAGCACTCGGTCGAAATACCTGCACGCTCAATTTCACCAAGTGCACCAAGGAACCCATCAGCTTTCGTGAAGGTAAAGCTGGCATAACCATGGCATTTGGCTTCATTGATAAGTCGCATGGTAATCGTGGCCTTGATACCAAGCGCGCCGGTGTCCGCGAGGAACAGACCGGTTAAGTCAGGCCCATAGGGACGAGCATGACTACTACCCGTCTTAAGAATGGTACCATCGGCGAGGACGACTTCCATGGCTATGCAGCTTTGGACCGCAGTACCATAACGGCCTGTACCCCAGAAAATTGCATTCTGGCTCATGCCGCCGCCGACGGTTGCCTGTATTCCCGAGAGACTTCCCCAAAACGGAGTACGCAGCCCCATCGGACGAAGCTTCTCGTACAATGACGCCCAAGTGCAACCGGCTTCAATCGTCACGGTCATGTCAGTTGTGTTGATTTCAAGAATGCGTGACATCGAAGCTGTGTCGAACACGACCGCACCGGCTTTCGGAGCCGTATAGCCCCCAGTGTAACTCATACCGCCACCACGCGGAATAACCACCAGTCCCCGGTCTGTCGCAGCCTTGACCGCTGCAGCCAACGAAGCGGTATCGACCGGCGACACAACGGCGGCCAGATCTGCACCGCGCGAAAAAACGTCGTGCGCATACAAATTGAGCGTCTCAGCGTCAGTCGCCACGCGAGCACCGCCACTAGCCAGCGCTTCTTTGAGATCGCTTTCAGCAAGAGTTGCCATGATATGTGTCCTCAAATGAGTCAGGAGAGAGTTTCAACAGAATCCGGGTTCCTAGCGGGCTCGTCTTCGAAAGAAGTTGGATAACGGCCCAGCAGCAGCAACAGAGCGCCGCCAATAATGAAGCCGAATAGCGCGACAAGCAGGATAGCGTCGTAAGAGCCGGTCCGATCGCGAACGTAAGCGTAAATTACAGACGAAAGCGCAGAGGCAATTCCGAACGGCATGTAGAGCATCCCGTATATCTTGCCGTAGTGCGCCATGCCGTAATACCGCCCAGCAAGGTAAGCGATCAGGTCAGCTTCAGCACCGGCAGCGAAGCCAAGGAAGAAGGCCGCGACACCCGCCATTACAAAGGTTGTGCCATCGCCCATTAGGATCAGGCAGGTGATGGCCGGCAAACACAGAAGCGGGAACGCAACAAACCCCTGCCAAAAGCGATCCAGCAGCGCCCCTGTTAGGATTCGTCCGACAAAGATGCCGACACCAAGAACACCCATAATACTGGCAGCCGTTTGTGCCTCCATGCCATCATCCATGAGGATCGCCGGCATATTGATGAACGCGCCGGAGTAGCAACCCGCCACAATAGCGATCGAGATCCACATAACGTAGAAACGATAACCCTTCAGTGCCTGTGTTAGGGTCATCCCAAGGATGATACCGTCACTTGTGGTTAGAGCTTTGGGTGTCTCTTCGGGGCGAGGTTCTCTAAAGAACAGCCATGCTACAGGCAGAGATATGAAGAGTGGCAGCAACGCTACAATAGCAAACATGTTGCGCCAGCCGAACTCTTCAGTTGCCCAGACTGCGAGTTTAGGCACGAAGAACGTTGCAAGACTGGTCCCTAGAAGCAGAATCCCTAGCGCCAAACCGCGATGATGGAAAAACCAGAGGTTGACGGCACGGCTCCAGGTTATCGGTGTCGATCCAATCCCGATAAAGCCTATCAGGCACCATAGTCCGTAGTAGAATAAGAGAGTGAAAGTTGAATTCGCCGTGGGAGTAAGCGCTACAGCGGCAAGCGCGAGCGCAAATCCAAAGACTGACCATAAAGCAACTTTGCGAACGCCATGCCGATCGGAGAGCCATCCAAACACCGGCGCCATCAGAGACGCTATAAGACCGTAAATCGTGGCGGGAAGAATAATTTCGGTCCGGCTCCAGCCAAACTCGGCGGACAGCGGCGCGACCGTAAAACCAATCAGATTGAAGGGGATTGGTGATGCACCTAGCGTGACACCGACAACCCCGGCCAACAAGACCTTCCAACCATTTCGAAATTCGCTGCTGGCTTCTGTTTTGTTTGCGGTGGCCGGCAGGGTCATGTTGAATTTTCCGTTTTTTGAATTCGAGGAAAATCGGGGATGCGTTATCGCACCCCCGATTCTTTCCAGGTAGTATCAGATTAGAACGAATACCGTCCCTTGATTAGCCATGCACGCGGCGGATTGATGTATTCAAGGTTCGCCAAGGTCGATTCAACCGCTTCGGTATCGAAGCAGTTGCGGCATTCAGCCGCGATCGACCAACCAGCTTCGCTACGCAGAGTAAGCGTTGCATTGGCAATCCAACGAGCCTTGCTGAGCGAACCAGCGATACGCGGGCCGTTGCCAAGCAGATTGTTGGCATAGACCGTCCCAGCAGAGCTTGTGACTGGATCGTCATAGAAGGTCACGTTGCTGGTGCCCACTTCGCTCTTGTCGCGCCAGCTGGCGTTGACCGATGGCACGAGGGTCAAGCCGCTGCCAAGATCGGCTTCATAGCTGGTACCGATCGACAGGTTGAACTTGGGCGTACGCACAGGCGTTGCCAAGCTGCCGTCAGCGGCCACGATACCTTGGGCACATGCTGTCGCATCGCCGCCCGGAACCAGACCAGCAGCAAGCTGGACCAAGCAGCGACGCTGCTGCTCACCAACCGACTGAACGCCATAAGCATCGAGGATCGGACGGGTCGTGTCGATCTTGTACTTGTCATCCTGATAACCGAACGAAGCGAAGACGTTGAGCCCACGCGCCGGCACAGCATTCAGTTCAAGCTCGATACCCTTGTTTTCGTAATCGGCAAAATTTCGCGTCACGAAACCGATCGAACCATTGGGACGTACGAAGCCCGACGGGGTTTGAAGACCCGATACGTCAAGGAAGTAAGCCGCAAGGTTCAAACGCAGACGACGATCGAGCAGCTCCGACTTGATACCGCCTTCGTAGCTCCAGACCTTTTCAGCATCAAACGGAAGCAGCTCACTCGGGCTGGTGCCACGTGCATTCCAGCCACCCGACTTGAAACCGCGAGTTGCCGACGCGAACAGGAGAACGTCATTGTTAACCTGGTAGTTAACAGCAAAACGCGGGGTCCAGATCTTGATGTTCTGTTGGCGCGGGATCACCTTCCCGCTCGGCACCGCAAGGTTCACATCATAGAGGCAGGTAGCTTCAACCGTACCGTCATTGCACGATGCACGATTGTCACGGATCGAGAAGCGCTTGGTTTCGTCGGTATAACGAACACCGGCAGTGACCTTCAGCTTATCCGTCAGGTTGAGGTCGCCCTGTATGTAACCAGCGTAGGCCTTGGTCGAGTTCGTCATCGTACGATCCGCCAGCAACAGGGTATTACCGCCTGGTGCCGGAGCAGTCGGACTGACAACGGTCAGCAGGTCTGCAAAATCGCTGAAGTTGTCTTCTTCAAAATAGTAAAGACCGGTTACAACGTCTAGAAGGCCATTGGCCAGTGATGCGTTGACCTTGATTTCCTGGGAGAACTGCGAGAATTCGCCCTCATTGGCAACAACGAAGCCGCCACGGGTCAGGCTCAAAACCGGGGTGATTGGCACGTTAATCGACGGCAGCGAACGACCATCCGAGAAGTCGAGGGCGTAATCCTGCGTCGTATTTACATAACCAGTGATCAAGCTGACGCTAAGGTCATCGTTGCCCATCTTCAGGTTCGACGAAACGAAGTCCATCGTCGTCTTAACGAAGTGACCAAAGTTGTCCTTCTTGCCAGTCAGACGCCCCCCAAAGTTTCCGTCACGACGGAAGCCAGTTGTAACAAATCGGCCATCACACTGCGTCGGCGCAGCCGGATTGCAGTCGAAGTTGGCAATGTTTGCGCCATCAGCGAAGGTGTGGATGTACGAACCAGTCCAGGTCACATTATCCGAGAGTTCACCTTTGAAGCCGATGCGAGCGCCCCAACCATCATTCTGGTTCTGCTTCTCCCCGGTAACCGTATTCTTGGCATAGCCATCGCTATCCTGAACGTAACCAGAGACCTTGATGGCCAGACGGTCATTAATCGGAACGTTCAGCGACGAATTAACCTGCCACAGGTTGTATGAACCATAGCCAGCCTCGGCATAGCCGCCCAGTTCCTGATTTGCTTCCTTAAGGAATACAGCAACGGCACCACCGGTTGTATTACGACCGAACAGAGTACCCTGCGGGCCGCGTAGGACTTCTACGCGCTCAACATCGAACAGCGAAAGGTTGTTCGCATTCTGGCGCGACAGGTAGATGTCATCAACGTACGTACCGATCGGAGGGTCGAAGGTCGGGATCGACTCAGTATTGCCCAAGCCGCGCATGTAATAGGAGTTGGCCGAACCCAGACCCGTGTTGTTAATACCAACCAGATTCGGGACAAACTGTGTGACTTCAAGCGCACTGCTGACGCCACGCGTCGCAAGCTCATTAGAGTCGAAAGCGCTAATTGCGATAGGAACGTCCTGCACGCTTTCCGTACGACGCTGCGCAGTCACGGTAATTTCACTAAGACCGTAATTTTCTTCGGTTTCAGCTGGCTGTGCGTTCTGAGCCATAGCCACCACAGGTGATGCTGCAGCAACCATCGCAAAAAATGCCACCCCACATTTAAGATTGAACCTCATTCAGTAACCCTCCTCAGGAAAATTCATTGTGATTTGTCCGGACAAGTTTGCACAGTGAGGCGACTTGTGCAAGAGAGCTTCGCAACCGTGCAGCAAAAAGAACGCCGCACATTCTGTAAAACCGGGCATATCAAGGGGATACCGTCATGGCTGAACTCTCATTCTCGCTTTACCAGTTGCTCGTCTTTTTCCACTTGCTGCTGTTTGTGCTGTGGTTAGGGGCAGACGTCGGCGTGTTTTTGCTGGGCCAACATTTTCGTAAGCGCGAAAAATGGACCTTGTCTCAACGCCTGGCCCTGCTCCAGCTGCTGGTAACCGTCGACATGGTGCCCCGTTCCGCATGGGCCCTGATGGTGCCCCTCACCCTTTCGATGGTCGACGCAGGCGGCTATTGGGACCTGCCCGGAAGCGCCATTGCCGGAGCCTGGGCAATTGGCGGCATTTGGCTTTGGCTGGTCTGGGACAGCCATCTGCACGATCAAACCCCGCGCGCCAAGCGCAACAACAAGATCGAATTCGTCCTCAAGATCGCCCTGACCTTGTTCTATCTGGCGCTTGGCATAGTTTCGGTTTCCCAGGGCGCCCCGCTTGCGCCGCTGTGGCTGGCCAGCAAAGCAATCATGTTCGGACTTATCTTCGCCGCGGCAATCATGATTGACGTCGCTTTCAAGCCTGTCGGGCCGCAACTCGGACGTCTCATCGCTGAAGGTTCCAGTGACGAAACGGAGATACCGCTTCGCCGCACGATGGATCTGACGCGCATCTGGGTCTGGGTTGTATACCTGCTGCTCTTGGGGACTGCATTCCTGGGCAACATCAAGCCAATTTAACCCTCACCAACTGCCATGCCGCCAGTCTTTTATTTGAAGGCTGGAGCGGCATGGCAGACTTTCTCTGGTCGTGGCTAATTGAAGGCTCAACTGAGGAGAGAAAAGCATTGACTTTCCGATTTGTCCGGACAACTTGGGCCATATGATTAGCTTTACCAACTTCCTCTTTGCCCCCGGAAACCGGGCAGACCGCATCAATAAGGCGCTGGAATCAAACGCCGACTTGGTCTGCATGGACCTTGAAGACTCGGTACCTGCAACCGAAAAACATACCGCTCGCGCCGTGACCTTGGACTTCTTGGCGACGCACCGCACGCCGCGTCTTGCGCTACGGATCAATGGCTTGATGACCCGAGCTGGCATTGAGGATCTGATCGCCCTGTCACATTCAGATGTGCGGCCTGACATTTTATTTCTGCCGATGGTAGAGGCGCCGCGCGAAGCAGAGCAGGTTGCTTCGATTTTGGGACCTGACTGCCCACATCTCATACCGTTGATCGAAACCGTACGCGGACTGCGTAATGCAGATGCGATAGGCGCGGTAAATGCGGTCAGTGCCTTGATGTTTGGCGGCGGAGACCTCTCTGCCGAACTGGGCGTGGCGCTGGCTTGGGAGCCGCTGCTCGCTGCCCGTAGCGCGCTCGTGATGAGCTGCGCGACCAATCGTATCCCTGCAATCGACGTCCCTTTCATCCAGCTTGATGATGAAGCCGGTCTGCGGGCAGAGACGGTAGCGGCCAAGACATTAGGCTTTTCAGCCAAAGCCGCAATTCACCCCCGTCAACTTGATGCCATCGCAAGCGTGTTGCACCCCACGGAGGCCGAAATCAAAGAAGCCCGCGAAGCCATCGCTGCATTTGATGCGGCTGGCGGTAGAGCAATTTCGTTCCGTGGCCGTATGCTTGAGGCCCCAGTAATGCAGCGCTATCGCCGCATCGCAGCAGCAAAGAAATCAATTGAAATTTTATTATAATCTAGCCTATAACATCAAAGGTGATCAAAATGCGCGCAGGAGTTATTGAAGTTTCACCGGGCCGTTTCAGAGAAACATTTGGCCGTTATTACGAAGATTTCGTGGTTGGACACATCTACGAACATCGCCCCGGACGCACCATTACTGATGCTGACAATGTTGAATTCACGCTTCTGACGATGAACACGCATCCTGCTCACTTTGATTATGAGTTCGCCAAGAAGACTGAATTCGGCAAGCCCTTAGTATGCTCGCCGCTGACCGTGGCGCTTATGGTCGGTATGAGCGTGTCCGACTGCAGCCAAAAAGCAGTTGCCAATCTGGGTTGGGACAAGATCCGTCTCACGCACCCGCTCTTCCCTGGCGACACTCTTTATGCCGAGAGTGAAGTACTCGAAAAGCGCGAGTCCAGTTCACGTCCCGAACAGGGCATCGTAACCGTCCGCACCATCGGTAAAAACCAACATGGCGATGTCGCCTGCACCTTCGAGCGTACGATGCTCATCTGGAAGCGTGGCTTCGGTCCCGTCGACGATTGATTGTAACGCGGCGGCGTCTCCCTTTGCGCTGACACCGCCAACGCACGACTGCTATTGGAGAATACAAATGTCGCTAAACGAACTTCGTACGATCGACCCTGATGAAGAACAGGCGCTTCTCGATACGATTGAACGCTGGGTCCAAAAGGAAGTCTGCCCCGTTGTCATGGAACATGACCATGGCGATATCTGGCCGGAAAAACTGGTCCATCAGATGGCTGAGCTCGGGCTGTTCGGTGCAACCATTGGCCGTGAATACGGCGGCCTTGGCCTGCCTGTCACGACCTATGCGAAGATCGTTGCCCATATCGCTTCTTACTGGATGGCGATCACCGGCATCTTCAATTCCCATCTAATCATGGCAGCTGCGGTCGAACGTTTCGGCACAGAAGCTCAAAAGCAGCAGTGGCTCCCTCGCTTTGCATCAGGCGAAATTCGTGGCGGCTTGGCCCTGACCGAACCTAATGCTGGCACCGACCTCCAGGCAATCCGCACAGTGGCACGCCGTGAAGGCAATGAATACGTCATCAACGGCACCAAAACCTGGATTTCCAACGGCATCTACGGCGATTGCTTTGCACTGCTGGTCAAGACGGACCCCAAGGCCGAACCGCGTTACAAAGGCATGAGCCTGTTGATCGCGCCGAAGGGTGAAGGTTTTAATGTCGGCAAAAAGTTCGACAAGCTTGGCTATAAGGGCATCGATAGCGCCGAACTGGTTTTCGAAGACTATCGCGTCCCGGTTGAAAACCTCATTGGTGACACTGAAGGAAATGGTTTTTTCCAGGCCACAGGTGGCTTGGAGCTCGGCCGTATTAACGTCGCAGCGCGCGGCGTTGGCCTTGCTGAAGGGTCGCTCCGTCTGGCAACCCAATATGCACAAATGCGCGAAACCATGGGCCGGCCTATTGCGGATCACCAGGCCATCCAGCTGAAGCTCGGTGAAATGGTCACGCGCGCGCGCGCGGCACGCCTGCTCACATTCGATGCTGCGGAAGCTTACGATCGTGGACAACGCTGCGACATGGAAGCCGGCATGGCCAAGTATTTCGCGTCCGAAGCTGCAGTTCGCAACAGCGAGGAGGCCCTGCGCATCCACGGCGGTTACGGTTATTCCAAGGAATACGAAATCGAACGCTACTACCGAGACTCAATCCTGATGTGCATCGGTGAAGGTACGAACGAGATGCAGCGCATGATCATCTCGAAGCAGTGGGTCAAGCGGAACCCGGCATGACCGAAAACAGACTCCCCCTTGCGGGCTTTCGCATCCTCTCCGCGGAACAGTATGGCGCGGGTCCGTATGGCACGATGTTCCTTGCCCAACTGGGCGCGGAAGTCATAAAAATCGAGCCAACTGCAAAAGGCGGCTCGGGCGGTGGAGACACAGCCCGAGCAGTCGGGCCTCATTTCTTGCGCAAGGGGGAAAGTCTCTATTTTCAGGCATTTAACCTGAACAAGCGCTCACTCACCCTCGACCTACGGACAGAGGATGGGCAGAAGATTTTTCACGATCTGGTGAAGCAGTCACATGCTGTCGCCAACAACATGCGTGGCGATCTGCCCAAGGCATTGGGTCTTGATTACGAGGCACTTAAGGACATCAACCCGGCAATCGTGTGCGCCCACCTTTCCGCTTACGGCCGGGATAATGAGCGCGCTCGCTGGCCCGGTTACGACTACTTGATGCAGGCAGAGGCCGGATTTCTTCAATTAACAGGGGAGCCGGACGGTCCGCCGACCCGCTTCGGCCTGTCGATGGTTGATTTCATGACTGGCACAATGATGACGATAGGCCTGCTGGCTGCACTCGTTGATGCCCAGCGCACCGGTCTTGGCCGTGACGTCGATGTCGATCTGCTTGGCACTGCACTGCACCAGACCAGCTATCCGGCCGTGTGGTACCTGAACACAGGTGATGTCACCACGCGTACCCCGCGCTCCTCTCACCCGTCTGTCGTCCCCAGCCAGCTAGTGCGTACCGCCGATGGCTGGATCTTTGTAATGGCTCAGCTCCCCAAGTTCTGGACCATACTATGCGAACGCATCGGGCGGAGCGATCTTGCTGCAGACGAACGTTTTGCAACCCCGAAAGCACGCCTGGCCAATCGCGACACACTCACTGTAATCCTGGACGAGATCTTTATGGCTCAGCCAACGGCGCACTGGCTCGGTATACTGGAAGGGCATATGCCAGTTGCACCGGTATTCGGCCTGGATGCTGCGCTCGATAATCCATTCATCCATTCCACTGGCATGGTGCAGCAGACTGACCATCCCGACATGGAGAACATGCGGGTATTGGCAAATCCAATTCGCATAGATGGCAAGCGCTTGCCCTCACGTGCTGCACCGCTGCTTGGTGCCGACACGTCCGCTATCTTGAGCGAAATCGGCTATGACGAGGAAGAGATCACCCGTCTGCGCACTGCAGAGGTCATTTAAGGCGCATGGGCAAGCTATCTGGCATCAAGGTCATTGACCTGTCTTTGTTTCTCCCTGGTCCGATGCTGACGCAAATGATGGCGGATCAGGGGGCTGAGGTTATCAAGGTCGAACCGCCCACGGGTGACCCAGCACGCGAGATGGAGCCAATGGAAGGCGGGGTGTCGGTTTGGTTCAATAACCTCAATCGCGCCAAGCATTGCATCCGCATCGATCTGAAGTCAGCCGACGGTCAGGCGCACTTGTGGCGCCTGATTGATCAAGCCGACGTGCTGGTAGAAGGCTTTCGCCCAGGGGTGATGGAGCGGCTGGGCTTTGGCTATCAGGCTGTATCCGAGCGTAACCCGCGCATAGTCTACTGTTCGATATCCGCTTTTGGGCAGACTGGTAGCATGGCGCATCATCCCGCCCATGACATGGCGGTTCAGGCCCATGCCGGGTTCATTGCGGTCAACGACGCGCTTGATGGCACTCCAGTAGTACCAGGCGTTCCGTCTGCCGACATGGCAGCAGGGCTTACCGGACTTGCTGCGGTTCTGATGGCCATTATCGGGCGGGAAACCAGCGGTAAGGGCGATTACCTTGATATCGCGATGTTCGACAGCCTGCTGCCGTGGTGCGCGCACATCGCGGGATCGGCGATCGCCGGTGGAGAATCCCCCATATCGCAATCTCAACGTTCATTAGGCGGGGCAGCCTTTTACCAGGTCTATCGCACCGCCGACGCACGCCATGTTGTGCTTGGTGGACGCGAGACCAAATTCGTCATCAATCTGCTCAATGCGCTGGGCCGGCCTGATTTAATTCTAGTTGCAGAAAGGCCTGCAGGCGAACAGGACGAACTGATAGCCTTTCTTTCGCAGACCTTTGCCAATCGCACCCGCAGCGAATGGGAAGAGTGGTTTGCCGACAAGGACGTTGCTTTCGCCCCGGTTCTGGACTTCCGCGAAGCACTGGATCAGTCATTCATTCATGAACGCGGCCTGATCGCTGAAGTTGATGGCCGTCACGTGCTGGCGCCTGCAATCCGCATGTCCGATACACCCGACTGGCGGGCAGTAACGGAGCATGAGCAATGAAACGCTCCTCCTCGGCGACCAATTCTTTACCCGGAAAATGCTCGACGTCAGTCGACGTCAATGTGCATCGAGTAAGTGAAACGGTCTCCGGGGTGGTAACTGGCGGAAATTTCAAACAATCGCTCATTCTGATCGAAATAACAGCGCAGGATCAGCAGAACCGGATCGTCGGGATCAAGTCCCAGCGTTTCGGCAACTTCATCAGCCGGCTTAACAGCCTGAATGTCCTGCGTTACCCGGTTTACAGTACGTCCCGTAAACTGTTCGATCTGACCGAACAGTGTAGGGCTGCCATCCGCGAAGCGCGACGCTGCATCCGCAAGGTCTGGGTGAATCCACGCGTAAGTGAGGGCAATGGGGCGATGTTGACCATCGGCACGGCGAGCCCCGCGAAAGACGAACCATTCACCCGTTGGACTCATACCCGTCTTTTCGGCAATGTCGGGGTCAACTTCTTGCGGCCCCAACTTCTCGAAAGAAATGGTGGTGTCTTTTGCATACTGAAGAATTTCGCCAACGTTAGACAGTGGCTGGTGCAGCGTACCTCCGCGGGCAGAAGCCGGCTGAACCTTGGTACCGGACCCGCGCCGACGCTTGATGAGTCCTTCCTGCGACAGCGTTCGAAGCGCCTCACGTACCGTAAAACGACTGACCCCATAATTTTTGCAGAGCGCCGATTCAGTCGGAAACGACTTGGAACCGTTAAAGTCACCGCGCAAAACTGCTGCACGCAATTCATCCGCAAGTTCAAGGTAACGTGCTCGTTTGTTTTTAACCGTGGTCTTCTCAGAGAATTTCATGAAGATGTCCTAAGGAGCCAGACGGGCTCGCGGCATATCGGTGCCTGCAAAGGCACTTATGTCGTAATGTGGAGGTTTGCATGATGCAAGCAAGCCTTACGTACATGCTGGCAAAGCACCTCGCACGAGATATCATGCCCGGAGATCGCACTCGCGCGCGGCACCATCTAATCGACTGGCTGGGCTGCGTAGCGGGTGCGCTAGAGTCAGAAACAGCTCCAATTGCCCGGAGACAAACCGGCAACGCCGCGCAGAAAGCCGCGTGGCTTGGCAACAAACTAGAGATGGATGACGTCCATCGCACCGCAATCCTGCACCCGGGACCAGTGATCTGGGCAACCTGCCTTGCGCAGGACGTAAATGATATGAACACCGTGCTTGATGCGGCGATCCGCGGCTACGAAGCGATGATAGCTATTGGATCAACTTTCGATGCGCGCCATTATGCCTTTTGGCACAACACTGCCACGTCCGGTCTATTCGGTGCCGCAGTTGCCGCCCTTTACTGCCGCGTTAAGACAGCCGATGCGGATGTGATCGATAACCTTTTAGTAGACGCGATGGGCCTTGCTGGTTCTGTGACCGGGGGCTTCTGGCAAATGCGGCATGAACCTTGCGACGCCAAGCAGTGGCACATCGCCCATGCGGTAAATACCGGTTCCATGGCCGCCGCTGCAGCACTATCCGGTGCACGTGGGCCAGCCTTCATCCTAGAAGGCCCCCAGGGGCTTCATGCGGCTACAACCAATGGCGCGCGACCTTTCGAACTGGCCGATCACTGGCGCATCAGCGACGTCAGCTTCAAGCCTTGGGCTGCATGCCGACACGCCCACCCCTCTATCGACGCAGCTTTGGCACTCAAGGCCAAACTTGGCCACCTTGATGGTCCAATCGAAATCGAAACCTACAGTGACGCTCTCGCGTTCTGCGACCGGCCAAACCCAAAAAGCGAAATCGAAGCCAAATTTTCAATCCAGCATTCGGTTGCCCTTGTCGCCAATCGCGGAACTCCGGCTCTCGATGATTTCGATGCTCAGGCTATCGCGGGAACCGCTGAAACGCGCGAGCGCATCACCGTCCGCGAAGTAGCCGAATTTTCAGACCGCTATCCAAAACATTTCGGCGCGCGAGCACGCTGCGGCGATCATGAAATAACTCTGATCGACACGCTAGGCGACCCGGAGCGACCGATGAGCGACAATGAAATACTTGGCAAGGCGAGGTCTCTGTTTACCCTTGGCGGAAAAGGCGCTGATTTTGACGCTGCAGAGCAAGCGGTTCTGGAAGGCACCTCAACAGCTCCGATCATTGCCATTCTGGACAGGTGGCTGGCATGACAGCGATGGAACAGATAGTTGCGTTTGCGAACGCGCGACACAGCCTGCCTCACAAAGTGCGCGCAGATGCTGTGCGACTGCTGGCAGATACCCTCGCGGTGGGCGCCGCAGGCGCGGCATCGCGCGAAGCTGCGCCGCTGAAAGAGTTGGTTCAAAGATGGGGCGCAGGGGACGAGGCACGCTCGCTGGGCGGAGGTTTTCTGCCAGCACCCTCAGCTGCCTATTTCAATGCCTTTTCGATCCACTGTCTTGAATGGGACGCGGTGCACGAACCAGCGGTGGTCCACGCGCTGTCAGTTGTTACTGCCGCTCTCCTGGCAGCATCAGATCGCCGCGGCGGCAGTGCAATCGACGATTTCCTGACTGCTTTGGCTGTCGGCGTCGATGTGGCGAGCGGACTTGGTATTGCTGCGCAAGGGGCGATGCGCTTTTTCCGACCGGCAACCGCAGGAATCATCGGCGCGACGCTGGCCGTCGCCCACCTGGAAGGTCTTGACCCTACCCGTATGACCAATGCGGTCGGACTGGCATATAGCTTTCTGTCGGGGACGATGCAGGCCCATGTTGAAGCATCGACCGCCCTGCCCTTGCAAATCGCAAATGCAGCACGCGGAGCAATCAGCGCGGTAGATCTGGCAACCGCTGGTATCGACGGGCCTCATGATGTGCTGGAAGGTCCGTTCGGCTATAATACGCTTATCGAACCAACAGAACTCAAGAGCTATCTTGCCTCGCTTGGCCAGATCTGGCGGATCAGCGAAGTCAGCATCAAGCCCTACCCCTCGGGCCGCGCCAGCCACGGTGCACTGGGCGCGCTGGCGGATTTGCGCGATGAAGGGTTGGCGTCAATCGAAAACACGCAGGCAATCGAACTCCTGGCTCCGCCACTGATCCAGCGGCTTGTTGGACGGTCGTTCCGACCCGGCGCGCCGCAATCCTATAACCGTTTATGTCTTGCTTTCCTTGCGCCGATCATGCTGCGCGACGGTTTCATTGACCCAAGGCTGTATACCAGCATTGAAGACCTGTGCCGCAAAGTCACGGTATCACTTGATGGCAACCCGGATCTTAATGCCCTGTCACCGCAGGTCTTGATCGTGCATCTGCGCGATGGGACTACCGTGCGGCGAGAGGTAAGCGCGAATCCCGGCAGTCCACAGGCCCCCCTTTCCGCACCGCGTGAACGAGCCAAGCTTGACCTTTGCCGAGCACTGGCACCTGCCGCGCCTTCTCGTCTGTTTTCAGATCCCCTTCTATTCGCCACGGAGCCCAAATGAGCTTTCCCACCTATTTCGAGACCTTTGATGCCAAACAGCTGCTGGCCGATTACCCGGTTGGGCAGGCGTTCGTTGACCGTTACACGCGAATGAGCCGCGATGAGCTGAATGCACTTCAGAACGAACGCTTTTTGAAGCTCATGAAGCGTGGATGGGAAATTCCCTTCTACCAGCGCCTGTGGGGCGCCAAGGGTATTGAACCAGGCGATATCCGGAGCCTTGAAGACATCACCCTGCTGCCGGTTTACGACAAGTCGGACCTGATGGCGTCGGTCAACGAACACCCGCCTTATGGCGACTTCGACGGACGCAGCAATACACCGGTTGTGTTCCACACCACCAGCGGCACTACCGGGCGTCCGCAGCCGCTTATGTTTGGTCCCAAGGGACGCGAGATCACCAGTCTTCTGGTCGGTCGCATGTACCGTTGGATGGGTCTGTCCCAGGAAGACGTGGTTCAGTCCGTCTATGGGCATGGCATGATTAACGGTGGCCACTACATCCGCGAAGCGGTGACCCATTATACCAATTCACTTTTCCTTAGCGCCGGTACCGGAATTGAAACGCGCTCAACCAACCAGGTCAACATGATGGCCGATTTTGGCGTGACCTGTATGGTCGGCTTCGTTGACTACATCCGAAAGCTGGCCGAAGTGGCGGAAGCCGAAAAGCTCTTTGACCGCATCAACCTGCGCATGATCATCGGCCACCTGGGCACAGAAGACCGCGCCTCGACTGAGGCCGCATGGCGCGGAGCAAAGGCTTATGACTGGTATGGCGTGGGCGATACTGGAACGATCGCGGGTGAAGGCCCGGAACGCGATGGTCTTTATGTCTGGGAAGACGCTCAGTATCTCGAACTGCTGGACGTTGACACCGGCACCCCGGTTGCTGCCGGGCAGACCGGCGACATGGTCGTGACCTGCCTGTTTAAGGACGACATCGCCCCATGCATTCGTTTCAACACCCATGACGTGAGCGAGGAACTGCTTGGCGCCAACCAGACCGGCATGGTGTTCAAGCGTATTTCCGGCTTCAAAGGCCGCAGCGACAACATGGTAAAGCTGCGCGGCATCAATATCTTCCCCCACGCTGTCGGCGCCATAATCGAAAATCGCGCGGACCTGACTGGCGAATACGTGTGCCACGTGGTGCGCGATTCCAGCGGCCGGGACGAGATGCTGGTCAGGCTGGAAAGCCGTGGCGGCAGCGAAGTGACGGAAATCGCCGCCCTGCTGCGCAAGGGCATTGGTATCGAAGTCGGCGTCGAACTCGTCGGACCGGGCGAAACAGCCATCGAAACCCAGATCGATTCCCGCCAGAAGCCAATCCGCCTTATTGACCGGAGAGGGCTGTGACCGAACGTCCCCGGCTTGATTTCGATAAGCTGGCGGAGGCCAACCGCCCCCTTAACGCCTTTGTTGATTTCGACAGGGCAGCCTGCTTCGGGACCGGACCGCTGGCTAATGTAACCGTCGGAGTGAAGTCAAACATTGCGGTGCGTGGCCTGCCTTGGACGGCGGGCATGGCCCTGCACCGCGACCGACGGGCCGCGAGCGACGCTCAAACAGTAGCTGCGCTGCGCGAGGCAGGCGCAGCGATTATCGGCACACTGAATATGGAAGAAGCGGCGCTCGGAGCAAAGACAGACAACCCATTCTTCGGCCGCACCCACAACCCCCACCGCATCGGCTTTACTCCGGGCGGTTCATCGGGCGGTAGCGGCGCTGCCGTTTCAGCTGGGCTGTGCGATCTGGCACTTGGCACCGACACGATGGGCTCGGTGCGTATCCCGGCCAGCTATTGCGGAGTCTATGGCTTCAAGCCGGCGCAGTCTGCTGTCAGTCCGGATGGCCTTGAACTGGCTGAACCCGCGTTGGACGTAATCGGCCCGATCGCTCGTTCGCTTGAACTCTTGGAGCAGGCCGCGAAGCTGACAAGCACTTTCGGGAACGATACACTTCCTGGCAAGTCGGTCACAATCGCAGATCTGGGCGGCGTCGAATGCACAAGCGATGTTCTTGCCTGTTTCCAGCAGGTTTGTGAACTTCTGGATATGGCCTCGCCAGTTAAACTCAGCGTTGCGCCATCGCGTATTCGTTATGCAGGGTTCATTGCCACTGCAGTGGCACTTCACGCCGAACTGGCAGAGGCGGATGAAGCGTTGCTATCGCCGACGCTTACCAAGCTCATCGCCTACGGCCCGCGCCGCAAGGATGAAGACCTCAAAGCCGACCGTGAAGTGCTTGCTCAAGCGAGCGAACAACTAAACGAAATTGTGACGCGGACGGGACCGATCATCCTACCGACGGCACCGCAACCAGCCTTCGATCACGCCGAACCGGCTCCTGCCAATCAGGCTGACTTCACCTGTCTTGCAAATGTTGGCAACCTGCCCGCTATCACCATTCCAGCGGGAACCGCGGCAAATGGAATGCCGATCGGGGTGCAAATCATTGGCCCGCGCGGTGCGGAAGCTGGATTGTTTGCCCTTGCGCGCCAGATTGACGGACAGCTTAGGGCTTACAGACAGCCCAATTATTTCCACGCAGTATAAAAAGGATTTAACCATGCGCATCATAGTGCTTTTCAATCTCAAGGATGGTGTCGATCCGGCTGCTTACGAAGCTTGGGCCCGCAGCTCTGACATTCCCGCCGTCAATGCCCTAGGCTCGGTAATTCGTTTCACCGTCCACAAGTCACTTGGCCTGTTCGGCTCTGACGAAGCCGCTCCTTATCAATATGTTGAGTTAATCGACATCACAGACATGGAAGGCTTCGTGGGCGACATCTCGACCGCAGCGTTCCAGGAGCTGGCCAAGCCCTTCCAGGACTTCGCCGATAATCCAAAGTTCATCCTGACGGAAAACCTGTAATGGCTGGCCGTTTTTCAGGAAAGACGATCGTCGTCACTGGATCGGGTAAACAAAAGGGCCTCGGCCAGGCTATTCTCCAGCGTTTCGCGGATGAAGGTGCCAACTGCGTCGTCTCCGATGTCGTGATTGATTCCGAAGCCGAAAGCGTTGCGGAAGAATTGCGCAGCCGCGGAGCGCAAGTCGCCACAATCGCCTGCGATGTCAGCCAAGCTGATAAGTGTCAGGGCCTGATTGATCAGGCGGTGGCCCACTTCGGCAGCGTCGATATCCATGTAAACAACGCCGGCATTGGCTTCATGATGCAGCCTTTCCTGGATGTCGATCCGGCAGACTGGGCCAAAGTAATCGCCGTAAACCTGTCGGGCGCATTCTACTGCTCGCAGGCAGCAGCGCGGACAATGATTGCAGGCGGCAAAGGCGGCCGTATTATAAACATCGCCTCGCAAGCCGCTAAAAGCGCGTTTCCCGATCTTCCAGCCTATGTCAGTTCCAAGCACGGCATGGTCGGCCTGACCCGCGCCAGCGCGCTAGAACTGGGCAAACACAAGATTACCGTCAACGCGGTTTGCCCTAATCATGTGACTACCGGCCTTGGCGCACAGCAGAATGAGTACTTTTCGCGTCTGCTGGGGTTCGCCACGGTAGCAGATTACGTTGCCGACATGCACCGCAAGAACCCGATGGGCCGACCTGGGCATGCCAGCGATACAGCGGCAGCCTGCGCCTGGCTGGCCAGCGATGACGCTTTTTATGTTACCGGCGAGGCGCTGAACGTCTCGGGCGGGGAGGAAATGCATTAATGAACGAAGAAACGATCCGTTGGCCCGATGGTAACACCATGGCCCTGTCCGTGGTGGTGAACGTAGAAGAAGGCAGCGAGATGACCGTTGCCCGCGGCGACCGGGGTATGGAGCCGGTTGACGAACTGGGCATCCACATCCGTTCGCCGATCCGGAACTACGGTAATGAAAGCAACTATCTCTACGGCATCAAGGCTGGCGCCCCGCGCATCGTGCGCCTGCTCAAGGCCTATGACATCATGGCCAGCTGGACGGTTGCAGCGCTGAGCCTTGAAAACTACCCTGAAATTGCCTCTGCTATCGCGGAATTGGGCCATGAACCGGTCAGCCACGGCTGGCGCTGGGTCCACCAATTCAAGATGAACGAGGAGCAGGAACGCGAATTTATTCGCAAGGCGGTCGAGTCAATCGAACGTACTGTGGGTGTGCGGCCCTACGGCTGGCTGTCACGCTATTTCCATACCGACGTAACGCGCCGCCTTCTGATCGAAGAAGGTTTCGCCTACCACATGGATGATTATTCGGGCGACGTTCCTTTCTGGGATCGTTCGACCGTTCCGGGCAAGCCGATCGCGATCGTGCCCTATCAGCTTGATAGCAACGACATGAAGATGTGGACCGATCCGGCACTGACCCCGCACCAATGGCTGGATTATGCCAAGGCCAACTTCGACCAGATCTACCGTGAAGGCCAGCAGGGCCTTGGCCGGATGATGTCGTTGGGGCTGCACCTGCGCATCATTGGTCGTCCTGGCCGCATCTGGGCGCTTGAAGAGTTCTTCAAGCATGTCCGCGCCCACGAGGGCGTATGGATAGCAAGCCGCCACCAGATCGCCCAGCACCTTGCCAAGGTCGACCCGGCATGACCCTTCGCCTTGAACGGAACGGCGCTGTCGCCCATTTGTTGATCGACCGCTCCGACAAGCGCAACGCCTTCAACCAGATGATGTGGGACCTGTTTCCCAAGCTGCTGAACGAGGCCATGTCAGATCCGGCCGTGCGCGCACTGGTTGTGCGCGCGGCGGATGACGGCAGCGCTTTCTGCGCTGGCGCTGATATTGCGGAATTCGCGACTGGTGCGCACGATCCCGAATGGCGTTCAACCAACCAGGCATCAATCAACAAGGTCCAGCGCGAGCTGGCCCGTGCCGCCAAACCGACGATCGCACTCATCGAGGGTGATTGTGTTGGCGGGGGCTGCGGCATTGCTCTGGCCTGCGATTTTCGTATCTCAGGGCCAAAAGCGCGTTTCGGCATCACCCCGGCAAAACTGGGCTTGGTCTATTCGCTTCATGACACCAAACTTCTGGTGGATCTTGTAGGTCCAGCGCAAGCCAAGCGCGTACTGTTCACCGGCTCGCTGCTCCCGGCGGCAGAAGCTCATGCCATCGGGCTGGTAACGCTGCTGTCGGATGATCCCCACGCGACCTTGGCGGATTTTGCCTCCCAGCTGGTGGCCGTTTCCGGTCATAGCCAACAGCGCTCGAAGGTTATGATCCAGCGCATCCTTGATGGCCAGGCCCGTGATGATGACGCGACGTTGGCCGAATTCGCCGCCGCCTTTGACGGGCAGGATTTTGCCGAAGGCGTCAGCGCATTCCTTGAAAAACGGAAGCCCGTTTTCTCATGAGCACGCCCTTCCCCGTTCGCCCCAAGCACGGCCAGTTGGTTGGCGGCCTTTCAACGACGCCAGACCTTGAGGCCTCGATCGCTGACTACCAAGGCGTACTGGGCCTGGAACTTGTAGAAACAGGCAGCGTTTCAGAGAGCCTGGCAGCTGCCTGGGGCTGCCCCGGCAGCAGCGGCGCCCGCATGGCCACACTGCGGCCGCGCAGCGGCACACCATGCGCAATCCGACTCGTCGAACAGCCAAGTCACCCCGGCTTTGTCCCGACTACCACTTTTGGCTGGGCCGCCTTCGAATTGACCGTGCAGGACGTATTCGGCTGGCCCGATAGGCTGGAAGAATCAGGCTTCGAGATCCGTGGCCTCCCCCGTGAACTGGAAGGCATGGCCTATTTCGTCCCAATGCAGGTGTTGGGACGCGGCCGAGAGATGGTCTACCTCAACGAGGTGCGGGCAAACATGCCAAACTGCGATCTGCCGCAAGCACAATCGCCGGTAGATCACATGTTCATAAGCATCCTTGCCACGCCTGACCGGCAGGGAACCGTCGAATGGTACGAAAAGCATCTCCAGTTGCAGGGCGTCGACACATTCACCCTGTCATACAAGATGATCAATCAGGCCTTCGACCTATCAGACAGCTACCGCACGGAACTGACCATGGTTCAAGAAGGCCGGACGACCATTTTCGAGGTCGACGATTATCCGCCGCAGGCTACTGCCAGGCCGACCCACACTGGAATGCTGCCACCGGGCAACGCGCTGGTGAGTATCGCGGTCCGAGACCTGGATGCACTGGACATCGACTGGATCACACCGCCGGGCGCTTATCCCGGCTATCCTTACGAAAACCGCCGCATGGCAACGCTACGCGGACCTGCTGGCGAACTACTGGAATGTATCGAACATGACTGATCAACTGACTCTGCTTCCTCCTGCCGGTTCGCATGTAGCTGTACTCGGAGCATGCGGCGGTATCGGCGCCGATGTTGTCCGCAGTCTGCTCGATGGCGGCTGCATCGTGACCGCAATGGATCTCCCCGGATCACTATTAGAAGCCCCTTCTCCTGCGCAGCACAGCATCGCATTTGACGGACGCGACGAACAATCCATCGCTGCGGCTTTTTCCCAATTGCAGGCAATCACCCCCAAGCTTGACGGCCTCGTCATCGCATCCGGTTTTGCTGGACAGCGCCAACCAATCGACGATTGGGGCGTCCGCGATATCGATGAGATACTGAACGGCAACCTGCGGTTGATGACCCTTTGCCTGCGCGCAGCCGTGCCGCTGTTGCGCCATGGCGGGCCAGCGAGCGTTGTACTGCTGACCAGCGATATGGCGTATATCCCCCAGCCCGGCTACGCCCCCTATGTCGCTGCCAAGGCCGGAATGGTTGCCATGGGTCAAGCCGTTGCGCGCGAACTTGCTCCCAATGTCCGCATCAACTTTGTTTCACCCGGCGCGGTCGACACGCCGTTCCTGCGTGGTGGGCGTGGCCGCAGCCAAACACCGGATGCGCCGCTGCGTTTCGACATGCAGGACTATCTGTCCAAGGTCCCGCTGGCCCGCATGGCCAATGCGCAGGATATCACGGGTCCGATACTGTTCCTCCTGGGATCAGCATCGAACTACATGACCGGGAACGTGCTGCACGTAAGCGGCGGCGCCTTCATGGGATGAATGCCGCCAGAATCCTCCGCCCGCTTATGACGCGGGCGGAGTTTCCAAGGCTATAACTTCGCAGCGAGCAATTCCTTCGCGCAAGACGCGTATGCGGGCATATTCTTCACTGTCCCAGAATGCTCGCAGGGCAGCCATATTTTCCCATTCCGATACAACAACGGATGCGCCATCATCGGTACGACCCTCGAGTGGGATGGCACCGGGTGCCCGCAGCAAATACTTCCCGCCCAAACGCTCGACCAGTGCGCCAGCTGCCGGCGCGTAGCCCTGCATGAAGGCATCCCGGTCATCAACTTGAGCAATAACGATCAGATAGGCTGGCATAGGCTATAGTCCTTTGAAATCGGGTGTTCACGCTTAGCGTTTGGGCCACCGCGCTTTGTCTTGAAGATAGCGCCCTGCATCGAGCGGGTCGATCGGCTGGTAAGAGTCGAACAAGTTGGGGCCGTATTGCGAACGATATTGTTCATAGACAGGCATGAACAGCTCAGTGTGAACCACCGGCTGACGATGGCGTGTACGGAAAGCAGCGATCGGAATCCGGTGGCTAACCAGCGTCTCAAAAGCCAGCTTTGCACTGGCCACTTCGGAACCGTCCGGCCCGTAAATGACGCTGCCACCGCCACCCGTATCGGCAAAGTAACGGGTATTTTCGGGCGAAGCAGCATTGTTGGCAACTGCCGTATAGACGCCGTTGTAAAGCGACGTTGCCTGCATATCGAGAGGGCTAAAGCCCCCTGTAGCGGTGCGCAGGATCAGTTCCGCACCCTTCATTGCCATCGCGCGAAACAGCTCCGGCTCCTTCTGGGTGGAGCTTGTCGAAATATTGCCGATTGGTGTGCGCGTGACCGGGATGACTGCATCAGGACCGTACATTTCGACGTAGCGATCAAGCACGTCGTAGATCGTTGTCGTGAACAGCTCTTTACGCCCCCCAAAGAAGCCCTTTAGGTTTCTGGCCTTCCAGTGGCGGTCAACAATCTCACCGCGATCATCCATGATTGTCGTGATAGAAAGCAGGGACTTGGGCCATGCCGGATCACGGACGTAGGAACCAAAGACCAGCCAGCAGCCGTATTCGCGGGCCTTTCTGGCCAAGATTTCAGTTTCAGGTCCAGGCAGTTCAATCGCAACCTTGCGCGCATCATCAATGTTCCAACCATGGTAATAGCCAGTCACGGGAAACTCATGGAAGAACAACAGGTCATGCTCGAACAAGCCATTGGCACGATCAATCAGGTCGGCCATATGCTGCACGTTCGCCATGCGCGACTGCTTCAGATTGGCAAGTTCGACCGGCACGACACGTGACTGCACAACGCCCAGTGTTATCGAATCTTTCGCTAGCGGAACCGTGGCATAACCACCGTCAGACTGCATGCTCACCGCTTGCCGAGGCGCTGCTGCCAAAGCGCGGGCGCTAGTAAATGTTGCCCCAGATGCCAAGGCGGACAGAGCCGCCCCCTTCATCACGGACCTTCTGGATATGCCCATTCTACTATCTCCCATTTACGTTGCGAGGCGGCGGCCTTTGGGCGCCCCACTTTAGATCAAGCAAAGAAAACCCCGTGTAAGCAGGGCCTACACAGGGTTTATCTAATCAGAATGGTTTTACCGCACCGATGAAACCTGCCAGCCCGATCGTAATCCAGTAGACTATAGCAGTTTGACGGGCCTTGCGGATCAGATCCGCAATACGGGCTTCAGCGGCATCATCAGGCCCCTTGAGGAGACGCTGAAACAAACCGGGCCATTCATGCAGGTAAAATCGCAGGATGAGCCCCACAATCAAACTTGCGCCAAAAACAATAAGCTTTGCGGAATACCACCGCTGCCCATCAGCCGCCTCGAACGGGCCAAAGCCTAGCAGAGAGCTTGCGCCAACACCGATCACCAGCGGGATGGCGATGTAACGTGACCAGTCTTCAAGCTGGCTTGCCAAACCGCGATAGCGGCCCATCTTGCTCCGAAACGCCTGGATGGTCACAGCTACCCAGCCTGCCCAGATCAGCCAAACCGCAACCAGGAACGTGCCACCGAAGGGCTGCACCCCCCACAAGTGCCCCATGTGCAAACCCAACGGCAGCAGTGACACGATGCCGATGCGCGACACCACGTCGATGCGGAATACTGTATCAAGATGGCGTAAACGTTCAGGAACGGGGAGTGCCGGATCCACAACCTTGTTTGAAGTCTGATAAACGGCCCACTCGCCACCAAGCCAATAGACCATCGCCAGAATGTGCAGGAACCGGAGGATCGCCAGTTCGTGCATTGCCAAGAATTCCATGCTTTTTCTCCCCCGACCGCTCTTTCGCGAGCAGTCACCTTTCCTTGCGGAACAGGCCCTTCACAAAAAGGCCGATCACCGACGGCGTCAGAAGCTTGCCGGCGAGCCGGACCAGTTCCTTGTCGCCGATCTCCACAGTGCAAGGCATCGCGTTCGCAACACCGGAGAGGATGAGACGATCATCCTCTACACGGCTTTCACGTACTTCGACGCCCAGTTTGATCGCGGGTGTCTTGACTAGCATCTCAGGCTTATCCCGCCGCCGACAAGGTAGAAGGTGCCAGGGTCAGCACACTGCGAGCAGCGGCGCGACCGGTAATCATCGCCTCAGTCAGGTAAGAGCCGTTCTGGTAGAGGTCAGAAATGAACGAGCCAAGTTCACCGGCTTCGTAGAGGCGGGGGATCAAGTTGTCGTCATGTCCAAAGACCTGCCCGTCCATGTTGCGGCGTGCACCACCACCCGTGCAGACAATGGCCGGGGTGATCGGCAGCGCGTAGAACGGACCATTTGCGACCGGCAGCAGGGTTTCCGGATTACGGCCATGGACTTCGTCGTTACCGGCGGCACAGCTGGCGTTGTAGCGGGCCACTTCCTCTTCAAGTACAGCCGGATCGATGCCAATCTTGGCGGCCAGCTCGGCAATCGTGTCAGCCTTATGAATGAGGCCATTCGCGATTTCCTTGCTATTGTCATCGCTCCATTCCTCCCCGATCACGACCGCGCTCCAGGTCATGACTTCAAGAACCAGCTTTCCGGCCTGACGGGTCGACTCGTCAAAGATCATATGCACCGGGTGCGCGATGTTAAGCGGCACGTCGACGAAACGGCCGTGCTTCTTTTCCTTGTAGTGGGTCAGCTGCAGTTCGTTCGCTTCGTTGTAGAAGCGGCGGCCCTGGCTGTCGATATCGAACCAGCTGAACGCCGGCAGCATGAAGTTGCGCAGATAGCTGGTCTGCTGATGCGGGAGACGAATACCCGGCCAAACGCCGCCTGACTGCCCCTGATTACGCAGGTGCCACATGTCAGCACCAGCCTTCTGCATGATGCGCAGACCATCACCAGTGTTGTAGGGCGTACCCAGCGGCACGACGTTCGAAAGACCGTAATAGTCGCGCTGCATTTGCGGCGAAGATTCATAGCCGCCGATTGCAACGATCACACCGCGTTCCGCGCGGATCGCCTTGCGCACACCGTTCTGCTCAACCCATACGCCAAAAACTTCGAGCGTATCGGGGTCCTGGATCAGATCGACCAGACGGGTATCGAACCACACCGGGACGTTGCGCTTTTCAACGTTGGTCTTGAGCGCCATCCAGACACCCGACGGAATCGGGAGGATCGTGGAAGTGTAAGCGACGGCATCGCGTGCGCCCAATTCAGGGAACTCAAGGACTGCATCGCGTTCGGAAAAGCCGGTGCCGCGGAGGAACTCTTGTCCTGCATCGGCAGCAATCTGCTGAATCCAGGGCTCAAGATTGACCATTCGCTCAGCCCAGTCGTCCAGCATATCTTCCGGAACCGGATTGGCCGCGCTCATCGTGCGCTGATAATCTTTCAGTGCTTCCTTGTTCTTCGAGATCAAGAGAGACTGGCCAGACACGCGGCAGTTGCCGCCAGCAAACTCTTCAGGCGCCTTTTCAATAAGCAGGATGCGTGCATTGGGGTCAGTATCGCGGGCTTCAATCGCGGCGGAAGCACCGGCGCATCCAAAGCCGCAGATCAGTACATCGACTACTTCGTCCCACTTGGTTACGCTCTTCAGGCTGGCCATTATTCATCACTCCCTAGAATGTCGTTCCCGCGGAGGCTAAGATCCAGATGCGTCTACAAACCAACAAAAGGTTGTCTTTAACCACAATGTATGGTTGTGATTGAGCATGGAACTTCGCCAACTTGCTCACTTCCTTGCAGTAATTGATGCCGGTAGCTTGACCCTGGCTGCAAACCGCGCCGGATTAACCCAGCAAGCTCTATCCAAAAGCCTATCACGCCTTGAAACCGAGCTGGGCGGAAAGCTGTTTGAACGCAGCGCACGCGGCATGGCACCATCACGTTTAGGCGAGGCGATCGCCGAACATGCGCGTCAAGTCTTGGCGGATGCGGGCCGTCTGCGTCACGCGGCCACCGCTGAACTGGGGCTTCAGCGGGGGCGCCTGGTCATCGGTCTCAGTCCGATTGCAGCCGCGAGTAGGCTCGGCAACCGGGTCATCCGCTTTGCCGAACAATATCCGCGCGTCCGCATTGATGTTGAAAGCGGAATCGACAAGGATTTCGTCGCTGCACTCCATCGAGGCGAAATCGACGTAGCCATTTCATCCCAGACTGCCGAGCAGAGCGACAGCGTCCTGCTTGAACAGCTTGCCATTGAAAAATGGGGGGTAGCAGGCTGCAAAGACAATGCTCTGCTATCTGGCGCCAACACTATTGCCGATCTTGGCGGGGCCCGGTGGATTATAGGGCGCAATACGGCGTTACTCGACGCACAAATAGGGGAAACATTTACGGCCGCAGGGCTGACACCACCCCAGCCGGGACTGATGACAACGTCGGTCTTGTTTACGCTGCACGCGCTGGCCTGTTCGCCTTATCTCGCAATCCTCCCCCAATCCTTGTGCGAAGATATGCCGGGCCTGCAATGGCGCGATCTGGGGGTAGGAGCATGGGTTACACCGATTTACCTGATGCGCCGCAAGCGCTCGCTAATCGATGACCTTATGCAAGCACTGTTGCGCAATCTTGGCAGTCCCGCCTGAGCTGGACTGCCAAGAGATACTTGCTTTACCAGGGCTTGCCGCCGACCCAGCTACCGGCCTTCACGCCGATGCGGCTAATTTCCACCGTTTCCCAGATCCCCGCCTTGTAATAGGGATCGTCAACGATGAATGCCTGTGCATCAGCTTTATCAGTGGCACTGACCACCACCAGGGATCCCTTGAACCCGCCATCTTCTTCCAGCAGCGGGCAAGCCAGCGCTACACGGTCGAATACTTCATCGAGATGAGCCAGATGCTCTTTAAGTCCAGCCATGCGGACGGGCTTGGTATCGGCCTTGTCTTTGCAAACGATCGCGTAAAGTTCAGTCATCGTGCGTGGTCCTGTTCATTAGTTGACAGTGAGATGTGCGGAAAATCAAGTACACCGGGGTTCATCAGGTTGCGTGGGTCAAGAGCCGACTTGACCGCCAAAAGCAGGTCGGCCGGCTCCTCACGCAAGGCCGATATGAAGGGATAGGTTCGCCCGATCTGGTTGGACGCAGCACCCAGATTGCGGAAGAGTTCTACCGTCATTGCCCGCAAGCGGTTCACCATCGCAAAACCGGCTGGGTTATGAGGAGGCTCTTGCAGAGTGGCACGGTAGCTCGCATCAGGTGCGCTACGATGCAGCGGCAACCAAGTGTCGCGCCAATGGAATACGGCCTCAAAGCTGAAACTCGGCGTCGCGAGAGCCGAAGCCAGCCGGGTCACATGTACACCGGCGGCTGCCATTTCGTCAGCCATTCCGCTTATCATCGCCTCGAAAGCTGCAACAAGGCCGCTTGCTTCACCCAAGGCGACCTTGGCGTTAAGCGCAGCCCACCGTCCGCCCCCAGGGCCAAGTACGCCGTTAAGCCCCGGAAAAGGATCCGCCCGCGCCACCATCGGAATGGTCGGCGCAACCTCTATCGCGCCATATCCTGCTGCTATAGACTGGCAGCAGGAAAGATCGTGGCGAACTGCCTCGTACGTTCTGGCAGCAGCAACCAGATGCAATGAAAAGTAGCCCTTGGGGATCGGCCCCAAGCCGCCGCGCCCCATGGTAAAGAGCGCTTTCAAGGCGCGAAGAGGACCGCCCGCGTTACGAGCAACCGAGCGGGCCGAGCGAAGCGCCATAGCCGGATTGATATCGAGATGATCGGTGGCACCCGGGTCCATTATGTAGGCATCCTCGACCAACCCCTTGCGCTGGATCGCGCACATGGCGCGTACCGCATCGTCAAGGCTGGCAAAGGCAAAGCTGGCATAGTCGGTGCAGCTCGGACGCTCGATTATCCGCAACGTTGCAGCTGTTTTGATCCCGAATGCCCCGCCATCATGCAAGAACAACCCCGTCAGGTCAGGCCCAAGCCCGCGAAATACGGGATGGCGCGCCTTTTTGAGACTGCCCTGCCCGGTGCGCATCAACCGGCCATCAGCAAGAACCACATCCATCGACAGTACGATATCTGCAGCAGAGCCGTAACGCGCCGAGCCGAAGAACAGCGCGCCGTGGGAAAGCCCCCCACCAACGGTAGCGCCAGCGCCTGAAAAGGTACCGAAGAACGGCAGACGGAAACCTTGGGCTGCCAGCGCCGTGTCGATAGCCTTCCAGGTTGCTCCGGCCTCCACCGTCACTGTCATGCTTTCGGCGTCGATATTGAGCACCCGGCTCATGCGCGACAAGTCGATCAGGACAGCGCCGCCATCAGGCAGGACATATCCACCAGTATAACTCAGGCCACCGCCGCGCGGCACAACAGCGAGACCTTGCCCGGTAATTACAGCAACAGCCTGACCAAGTGCCGCCGCGTCCGGCGGTGACAGAACAGCGATCGGTGCGCCCCCGCTTTCATGAACGTCATGGCGGGCTTGTTCCAACGTCGCCGGGTCAAGTGCTAGCGCATCAGCGCCGCAACTCTGACGCAGCGACGCGAAGAACGCTTCTGACATCATGCTGGCTTGATCACGCTTACCGCAACGATCGCGGCGAGGAAGACCCAGAGCAGAACAAGTACCGAGGTTGCCCGCACATAGGTCCGCTCGATTATCTCGTTACGCTCAGTGGTAACGCCGTCCCGCGCCATGATAGCCCAGGTATGGAAGTGGGCGATCAGCGCAAAGCGGATCCCAACACCGCAAGCCATCACGCCGGCAAACAGACCCAGCTTCAGGCGCAGCCACAGCGGCATAGCCCATTCTGCCCCCACAAGCCCGAAAGCAAGGGCCGCCAGAACTGCCATCAGCACATAACGCGAGCCGCGGTCGATCGCGGCAAGGAGACGTCCCACAGCGGTCTTGTGCAGCCGATGCACAGCTTCAACAAAGCCGAGCCAGATTACGCCGAGAATGCCGGCAACCGTCACAGTGGTATCGCCGCCCGGGACCAGCCCGTAAGAAGCTGCCAGCATGGTGCCTAGTGCCGCCTGAAGCACCAGCGCGTAGCGAACGTGCTGGTCCACCACCATCACGTGATCCATCAGCCGCTGCCGTTCATCGAACGGCATATTCCGACTATAGCTGACGTAACGGTAGGTTGAATTGATAACAAGTTCAGAGCCGAGCCAGTATCCCAGAACCGCAATGTGAAATACAAGTATCCAGAGTGCCACGTTCTTGCTCTCCTTGGTGAATATTATGATTTATTGTTTAAAATGGTTGAGCGACGCCTTACTTGGCCCAGCCCTCACCAGCAGAATCGGTTTGTAGTCGGCGCACTTCAGCAATGTCCGCCGGCGGCTTGAGCCACATCGGCATGCTGGTCTTCGCCCATTCAAGGATACGAGCCGGGAATTCGGCTGCGTTATCCACCCGCCACGACACAAGATGATAGATCGCTTTGCCGGTCCCTGCCCAAGGCGGAAGACTGCCAAAGCGCTGCCAGCTCATCTGGTACGGCTGATCAACGGTGCCGGCACAATGAATGAAGAAATCATAGTTTTCCCAGGCATCGTAGCGCCCACCCGACGGCAGCGGGAAATCCAAAAAAATGGGCGCAGTGAAAGCCATGGTATCCCGGCCCAGCGGGCGGTAACGAATTCCGTCGCGCGCCTTGATCCTCTGCACCGCCTTGCCAGTGCCCTGCTCCACGTCGGCCATGATCATACCGTTTTCGAACCGGTAAGTGATCATTTGGTAGGGGTAGGCAATGGGCGAAACTGGCTTGCCATTGTACTCGCGCAGGACAGCGCCAGTAACGGGATCAGTGTAGGCGAAGGTCTTGCGGGTCAGGTGGACAACCGGATCTCCGACCTTTGTCGGCCAGATTACCCTGCTGCTGTCAAAGCCCACCATGCCGAACAGCTTGCGCCCCGACGGATACTCGTAAACCCCGCCTTCGGCTACCCAGTGAACCGGCTGTCCGATACCCGCGCGCGCATCGACCCACAGGCGAAACTCCGGTGATACTGCGGCACGGGCATCCGTAACGGTCGAAACTGAGGGCGCGGGCGCTGCCAAGGAGGAAGAACTGGCTGCCAGAAATCCAGCAGCCATTACCGTGCCTACTAATGCCCGGTGGGCAATTTTGAAATTCATTCCCATTCTCCCGTTGGCCTGTATTGATAGGCCGCGCCGCTTCGAGCTCGGTTTGCCCACGTCAGCGGCTACGCCAGGCGTCAGCCAATTGCCCCTGCGGCGAGAAGCTCTTCGATCCGTTCGTCGGAGTAGCCAAGCCGGGCAAGCACACTGCTCGTATCCGCACCCGGTTCCGGCAAGGTGCTGTTTATGCCAGGGCGACGTCCATCCATCATTATCGGAAGCGATGGCAGCGCAGTTTCTGTACCGTCAGTCATCGTTACCGGCTCGAGCCCGCCGCTGGCATTCAGGTGAGGATCGTCGAACATGTCCTGCGGGCGGGCGATCGGAGCAAATGGCAGACCGCTTCCTTCAAGCCGATCGATCAATTCAGCGCGGGTGAAGCCCACGATAAGTTCACGAATGCGCGGCAAGATGCGATCGCGCGCCTGAACCCGGGCATTGTTCGCGCGGATGCTTTCATCTGCCCAAAGGTCATCAAGACCGAACAATTTGCAGAACTTTTCCCACAACCCATCAGTGACCACGCCGATGAAGATCGGATCATCGCGCGTTTCGAAAACGTCATAAATTGCCCAGGCCGAAATACGCGCAGGCATAGGGTCGGCAGCGCGACCGGTTACTGCCTTTTGCGCCATATGCTGGCCGATCAGGTATACCGTGGTTTCGAATAGCGCGCTTTGCACCATCTGGCCGCGTCCAGTGGAATGCCGTTCATTAAGCGCTGCAAGAATTGCGATCACGCCGAACATACCGCCAGTTACGTCGATCACGCTGGCGCCCGCACGAAGGGGCCGTCCCGGAGGTCCGGTCATATAGGCCAGGCCGCCCATCATTTGCGCCACTTCGTCAAGCGCGGTGCGGTTTTCGTATGGTCCGGGCAGGAAGCCTTTTTCCGAACAATAGATCAAACCGGGATTGATCGCCGACAGCGCTTCGTAGCCAAGGCCCAGCCGATCAAGTGCGCCGGGGCGGAAGTTCTCGATTAGCACGTCCGCATTGGCCGCAAGATCGCGCGCAATGGCAAGGCCGTCCTCTCTCTTCAGGTCCAGGCACACCGACGCCTTGTGGCGGTTGTACATCGGGAAATAGCCCGCGCCAGAACCAAGCAGGCGGCGGGTGCTATCGCCTCCAACGGGTTCGATCCTGACCACATCGGCACCAAGTGAGGCCAACATGGCGCCGGCGGCAGGCCCCATGACCATGTGAGTAAATTCGACAACCCGGACGCCCTTCAGGGGCATAGGGACCTGCGCTTCATGGGTCATTGGGCGATCCTTTCAAAACCTAGTGGTACACCGGCATCCGGCACAAAGCCGTAAAGCGGCTCGCCGGGCAGTGCTTCTGCAATAATCTGGCGGACATCACTGAGGCCGGCTATGTCGATGCCGGTGTAAAGGCCCATGGCCTCAAGCATGAAAACAAGATCTTCAGTAACAATATTACCGGAAGCGCCTGGTGCGAACGGGCAACCGCCAAGCCCACCCATCGAGGAATCGAAGGTCGTAATCCCTTCTTCAAGTCCGGCCAGAACGTTGGCCAAACCGAGTCCGCGCGTGTTGTGAAGATGCAGCGTGTTGAGCCTGTCAGCCCCGACGGCCGACTTTACTGCCCGCACAAGGCGGCGCACCTGCGCCGGATTGGCATAACCGGTCGTATCTGAAAGGCAGACTTCTGCTGCCCCTGCTGCAATTGCCTTCTCTGCCAACCGTACGATTTGATCTTCTGGCACGGGTCCTTCGATCGTGCAGCCAAATGCCGTGGACAGTCCCACTTCGAAGTGCGGACGCGTGTCTTCTGGCACGGCTGCAACCATTTCAGCGATCGCGGCAATCTGCTCGATCATTGCAGCATGATCTTTGCGTACGTTGCGTATGCTGTGGCTTTCAGACATCGAAAACGGGATCGACATCTTGTCGGCACCGGCCTCAATCGCGCGCTCTGCACCCTTGAGGTTCGGTACCAGTACCGCAACGTCAAGGCCCGGCAGGGTCTTGGCAAAGGACAAGATTTCAGCCGTATCCGCCATTTGAGGCAGAAGGCTTGGCGGAACAAAGCTGCCCACCTCGATTTCAGTCACACCTGCGGCCGCTTCGGCCGCAATCCACGCCTTCTTTGCTTCTGTCGGCATGGCTCGCGAAATACTTTGCAAGCCGTCGCGCGGACCAACTTCGCTGATGCGAATGTGGGTGGTCATATGAGGTTCTCCATATAGATCCAAGGACGCGCCGCACGGTCGCGCTCCTGCCAGTCTACTATCTGCGAAGATTGGAGCAGTGTGAGGTCAATGGCGTCCAGCCCTTCGCGCAGCATGGCCTTAGCTTCGCCGTCGATGGCAAAGGTCCAGCGCTGCCCATCGGCTGCGGTGACATCCTGCTCATCCAGCCGAATAATGATCGGCGCATAGCTTGCTGCGATATCGACGATGGCTTCTTTGCTCAGAACGATGGGTACGATCCCATTGCGGACACAGTTGCCAGCGAAAATTGGCGCAAAGCTCTCGGCAATGACGGCACGGAAACCATATTCCGCCAGTGCCCAAACCGCATGTTCCCTGCTCGAGCCGCACCCAAAGTTGCGTCCCGCCAGAATAACACCGCTGTCACGGTAACGCGGATCGTTCATTACGAATGCCGGATCAGGTTCGCGGCCCGAAGCGCCAACATATCGCCATCCCGCAAACAGGCCATCAGCCAACCCGGTCTTGCCGGTGCTTTTCATTTCGCGCGATGGGATGATCTGATCAGTATCAACATTGTCTCGCAGCAACGGCAGCGGCAATGTTTCAAGCTCGCTAAACGGCTGTGCCATCAACATACCTCCCGCGCAGCTGCGATCCGGCCAACGATAGCACTAGCTGCGACGGTGGCCGGACTGGCTATATGGGTCTTCACATTGGGACCCTGGCGGCTTTCAAAGTTACGGTTGGTTGTCGAAACGACCCTCACGCCAGGTCCGAAACTCTCACCACCGGCGAAGAAGCACATAGAGCAGCCGCTTTCACGCCATTCGAAACCAGCCTCAATAAAAACTTTGTCGAGCCCTTCTGCCTCAGCGTCGCGCTTGACCCGGGAGGACCCGGGAACACAAATCGCTTTCACGCCATCAGCAACTTTCTTGCCCTTTAGGATGGCAGCAGCCTGGCGCAGGTCTGAGAGACGGCTATTGGTGCAACTGCCGATAAAAGCTGCATTGATCGGTGTGCCTGCAATCTGTGCACCGGGTGCAAGATCGATATAAGAAAGCACACGCGCATCAGCGTTTGCCGGAATCTGGCCGTCGATTGCGACTGCGTGTTCGGGGCTTGTGCCCCAGCTGACCATCGGCGCCAGCGCTTCTGCCTCGATCACGATCTCCTGATCGAAAACTGCATCCGGATCGCTGGCTAGAGTCCGCCAATAAGCCAGCGCCGCATCCCAACCCGCCCCTTTCGGAACGTATCGCCGACCTTCAAGCCATGCGAAGGTCTTTTCATCAGGAGCGATCATGCCGGTCATCGCAGCAAATTCTGTCGCCATGTTGCAGAGGGTCATCCGGCCCTCCATGTCGAGCTCACGAACCACCTCGCCGGCAAATTCTACCGCATGACCTGCACCGCCACCGGCACCATGCCGCGCGATCAACGCAAGGGCCATGTCCTTGGGGGTTACTCCCTCCGGCAACTCGCCATTAAAAGTTACCCGCATGGTACGAGGCTTTTTGATCCTGAGCGTCCCAGTTGCCATCGCATGCTCAGCTTCTGAGGAGCCGATACCCCATGCCAGAGCGCCAAAGGCACCCTGAGTGCAAGTATGGCTGTCGGGCGCGATCAACGTAGCGCCAGGCAGCACAATACCAAATTCTGGCGATATAACGTGAACAATGCCCTGATCGGGATCGTTTACATCGAACAGCCTTATCCCTGCTGCCTTGGTCGCTGCGCGGGTTTCGGTGATGAAGGCTTGCCCGCCGGGCATAAGCGTCTGATCAGTTCGGCCAGGCCGAGTGTCAACGATATGGTCCGTTACCGCAAAAACTCGAACTGGATCTGCAACTGCACGGCCAGCAGCAGCCAACGCATTTAGCGCGGCTGCCCCGGTCCTTTCGTGCAGGAAGATCCTGTCAATCGCGAGAAGGTCGGCTCCGCCAGGCAGAGCTGCAATCACGTGAGATCGCCAGATCCTGTCAAACAGGGTAAGTGCCTCAGACAGCGGCAGCCTCCATTTCTGCATCGATTGACCGCCAGTCGCGGGTGACAAAAACCTCGTTGATCGCAGTGCGCGTTTCCAGCTTACCGTTGCGAATCCAATGCCAGGTCCGGCAACGGTTAAGGCCATCATCGGAAATCTGGATCTGTTCATAAAGGTAGAGCGAAGGGTCACCCGTGCGCTGCCAGTAGAGCATGACCGTGCGGTTGTATTCATCGAGCGGGACTTCGGCTGCCCAGCCCTTGATCAGGTCATTGTTCCACCACACGCGGCCATCACGATATTCGGCCGGAAAATCGCGAACATCCGTGCGACCGTCAGCCCAGGTGTAATGATTGGTCTGGTGATAGGGGAACGGCCCATCATCCGGAAAACGACAGATTAGGCGGCTGGCATGTTCATCGATCTTTTCATTGCGATCGTTGAAGTAGGTATACACGCCATCCCAAACGCCTTCGTGCCGGGCCAACACAGGCATAGCACTGCGAATGTCAACAGGACTCACCATATTGATCAAAAACTCCTAAATTGATCTAATCTCAGACGATGCCCGAAGCTTGACGAGCAAGATGACATGAACGTGCGGCGACACCACGAATACGATCAAGGTGGGCACGGGCCAGTGCTTCCGGCGTCACCGCCTTTTCGTCGAACGGGATAGCATTGGCTGCGCACGCCTCGTACCACGGCGCGAAGAAGCGCTCAGCACGCACAATACTCCAAGCACGATTCAGGTATGCGCCGTGGCGATCCGGCGAGAGATCAGGATACAGCTGGTCAGCATCGCCCACAGGCAATGCCTCATAAGCCACCTCATTGGCGCCAAGAGCCGCAGCCACTTGAGTAATGACTTCTTGCCATGCAGCCCAGTCTGTCGGCGCCGCGCCAATCCAGCCATTTGACAACCCATGGCCGGGAAGATCAAGGGCGAGAATGCCTTCATGATCGACCTGCGCACTGGACCGCGCAGGACCATGAACAACCAGCTTCGCCGCGCCGCGCGTACCGGTCCAATAAATCAATCCATCGAAGTGCTTTGTGTGAACAGGCAGGAACCCGGCCTTGTCTGTTTCAGGCAGACTGTCAGCAGAGAGCTCGGCATTGGCCAGCAGAAAATCAACACTGGCAGCCTGGTGATCAGCCGGCGTCACCACCTTACGCGCCTCCCAATTGGAAGGAAGCTCGCCAAGGCGGTCAATATGCGCCTGAAGCGGATCGCCGTTGTAGGCCGTGATCAAGCACGGTGGAACAGCGACATCGCCCGAAGGTATGTCTCTTGGAGCATTGATAACCGCGCCGTACCCATCGCGATAGGCATTGCCAGAAGCCAACATGTCGATCACCCCGGCATGGACCCGCTCCGGATCGTCATGCGCAACGGACATGCGTGCCTGGTTGCGGGTATCAAACCAAGGAAAGAACCAGGTTTGCTCAAGCATTCGGTTCCACAACCAAGTAAGATGCTCACCATAAGCAGACGGCAGGAAGTTAGGCAGGTAGTTGCGACCGAACAAAGCCACTTCTTCTGGCGTCCAGATCGCATAACCGCCAATTGCCAGCGCCCGGAACCGGTCCGGATGACGGCGCAGCGCGGTGACGAGAATGATGCCGCCCGAATGGAAGCCGTAAGCAACTGTGCCAGCCAGCCCCATCGCGTCGACGAATTCGACGATGGCATCGGCATAATCATTGATATCAGGATTTTCACGGTGCAGCGGATCGGATTGCCCAAACCCCGGGGTATCGGGCGCAATGCAGGTAAAATGCTGCGACCACTGCTGCATCAGCGGCTCGTATTCGCCTGATGAGCGCGGGCTTTGATGGACCATCAGAAGAGTCGGCCCCCCATTACCACACATGCGGTAATGAACCCGGCGAATACCACCGCTAACAGGGATGTCGATGAAATGACGCGTAATCGGATGGGTCATAAAGTTGTCCGGACATTTTTACTCGACATCCCGTTACCGCTTGGCCAGAATGGATGCAAGCATCAGTTTAGGAGGCCTCCCAATGACCCTTGTCGGAACTAAAATGATCCGTGAAAACCGCTCCGCACGCGAGATATTCGAAGAGGTTATGGCAAATCCCGGGCGAGCCAAGTTCGGCTTTGGGGAGAAGCTGGCAATTGTGAACGTCGACTTTCAGAATGCCTACACTCGGATTGACGAGTTCAAGACCGCCTATGAGACGGATCCACGTCAAATTGAGCATACAAACACGATTTCTCATCTTGCGCGGGCAAAGGGCATGCCGGTGATCTGGACCCATGTTGCCTACATGGAAGATGCCAGTGATGCCGGGGTGTGGGGCACCCGCACCAATACCCCCGATTCCCTCCAGAACATTAAGTATGGCTCGCGTCGCCACGAGTTCGATGAGCGGTGCGAGATCGATCATGCACGCGATGCCATTTATACGAAGCGCATGCCTTCGGCCTTCTTTGAGACGCCGCTGCAAAGCCTTCTGGTCTGGCACAAGGTTGACACCGTGGTCGTAACCGGCGGCTCAACCTCGGGCTGTGTTCGCGCTACTGCCGTCGATAGCCTCAGCCGCGGTTACCGAACCATCGTGCCAATCGAGACCTGCGCAGACAAGCATGAGAGCTACCATTTTGCCAACCTGACTGATCTTCAACTCAAGTATGCCGATGTCGAACCGGTTCAAACCGTGATTGACTGGCTGGAGGCCCGCTGATGAGCGATACGATGGCTGCAGATCCGAACCTCTATGACTATTCGCCATGGCGCGGACGCCCCAAACTGGGATGGCCGGGCGGGAAGACCTGCGCGGTCTGGGTTGCCCCCAACCTAGAGTTCTACGAACTTGATCCACCAGCGAATCCGCAACGCAAGAGCTGGACTAAGCCTCATCCCGATGTAGTCGGATACAGCCACCGCGATCACGCTAACCGCGTATCGCACTGGCGCATGGCTGATGTGATGACCAAGCATGGATTTCCCGGCTCGGTCAGCCTTTCCGTAGCACTGTGCGATCATATCCCCGAAGTGGTCGAAGATGCAGCAGCGCGCGGCTGGGAGTTCTTCAGCCACGGGATCTACAACACGCGCTACAGCTACGGCATGGATGAAGCGCAAGAACGCGCCATCATTGAAGACAGCATTGCCACCGTGCAGCGAGCGACCGGGCAGCGAATTCGCGGCTGGCTGGCTCCAGCCCTGACCCACACCCCACGCACACTCGACCTGATTGCCGAATATGGTCTTGATTACACATGCGATCTCTATCACGATGATCAGCCGACCAACATTCGTGTTGCATCCGGGCAGCTAACGGCCATCCCCTACAGCCTCGAGGTCAACGATCACTACGGCTTCTTTATCTACAATATGAGCCCGCGTGATTATGCCGACGCCCTGATCCGTCAGTTCGACCGTCTGGCTGCAGAAGGGGAAAAATCAGGCACGGTGATGTGTATCCCGCTGCATAGCTATCTGATCGGACAGCCCCATCGCATAGGTCCGTTCGAGGAGGTATTACGGCACATCGCCGCAGATGGGCGCGCGTGGATCGCACGCGCCGGTGAAATCGTTGACAGCTATCGCGCGCAGACTGGAGGTGCGGCATGAGCCTGGATCCTGCATATCTCGAATATCCCTTGCGCCGTAGAGGGATGGATCACGATTTCTATAGCTATTCCGCTTTGCCTCAACGCGCTGCTGTGCATTGGCCAGAGGCACGCGACCTCCTGGTCTGGCCCGTGATCAGTCTCGAATATTTCCCGATGGTGCCGAGCGATACGCCGTTTCGCGCACCAGGGCACCTGCAGACCGCCTATCCTGACTATCGCCACTATACCGCACGCGAATACGGAACACGTATCGGCATCTACCGCCTGCTCGACGCTTTTGAAAAAGTAGGAGCGCGCATTTCTGTGGCCTGCAACGCGGCGATTGCTGCCCGTTACCCCGAACTTGTTGAAGACATTCTGGCCGGCGGGCACGAGATCATCGCCCACTCAACCGATATGAACGGTACAATTGCCAGTGGCCTTCCCCGCGATGCAGAGGCGGCATTGATTGGCAAGAGCCTCGACACGCTTGAACGTGTTACCGGCAAGCGTCCGCGCGGGTGGCATTCAATCGCGCGATCGCAAAGCTTTAACACCCCGCAGCTACTGGTCGAAGCAGGCGTTGAATACATGTGTGACTGGGTGAATGATGAATTACCAGTCACCTTCACAACGCCGGTCGGCAAAATCACCAATATTCCGCTCAACCACGAACTGTCGGACCGTCAGATCATCAACGTGCAGCAGCAGTCAGTCGATAGCTATACAGTACAGATCGAGGATGCCGCAGCCTGGCTCATGGACGAAGCAAAGGTGGGCGGCGGACGTATGCTGCCACTTCACCTGACGCCCTACATCATGGGCCTGCCCTACCGGATCGACGCTTTCGAAGGATTGGTGCAGCGACTGTCCGAGCTGCCAGGAGTAGGCTTCGCCACCGGGTCAGAAATCTTAGATACATGGAAAGCCCAGCAATGAGTACGCAACTGAGTGTAGTGAACCCGCGTACTGGCACCGCCGATTATACGATTGCACCGCTCTCGGCGCAGCAGCTTGCTGATCTGGCTGCACGCATGCGTGCAGCTCAGCCGGCCTGGGCCTCCCGCACTGCAGAGGAACGCGGAGAAATCCTGAATCGCTTCGGGCAAGCGCTAAAGCAGCACCGCGAACCACTTGTTGCGGCTCTAACGGCAGATACCGGCCGCGCAGGAATTTCACGGACCGAAGCGGACACAATTCCGCACCTTCTGGCACGCTGGGCCGGTAGTGCCCCGGATATTATCGCTCGTAGCAGAGTTTCCGACTTCCAGACCAGCCAACCCACGATCAAAACCGATCTACGCCTGATCCCATACCCATTGGTCGGCGTAATCTCGCCGTGGAACTTTCCGCTGATCCTGGCACTGATAGACGCTATCCCTGCCCTCATGGCCGGATGCGCGGTGCTGGTGAAGCCTTCCGAAATTACGCCGCGCTTCATCAAGCCCGTCATGGCTGCGCTAGCTGAAGTACCGGAATTGACCGATGTACTTGCGCTGGTGGAAGGCAATGGCGCGACCGGACAGGCGCTAGTGCCGTTGGTGGATTACATCGCTTTTACCGGATCGGTTGCAACGGGACGCAAGGTGGGTGAAGCTGCAGCCCGCGCGTTTATCCCGGCTAGCCTGGAACTAGGTGGCAAGGACCCGTTCATTGCCTTGGCCAGCGCCGACCCAGAAGCTGCCGCTCGCACTGCCCTACGCGCGTCGGTCGTAAACACGGGTCAGGCCTGTCAGTCGATCGAACGCATTTATGTGGCCCGCGAAATCGCAGCGCCCTTCATAGAAACACTGGTAGCGGAAGCCGAGAAGGTCGAGCTCAATTATCCTGACATCAATAAAGGCCATATCGGGCCGTTTATCTTCTCGCGCCAGGCAGAAATCGTCCAGGCACACATCGACCAGGCAGTTCAAGCTGGCGCGCGCATACTAGCTGGCGGGAAAATCGAAACCCTGGGCGGCGGCAAGTATCTTCGTCCAACCGTCATTGTTGATGTCACCCCTGACATGGACGTAATGCGCGAGGAAAGCTTCGGTCCAGTCCTTCCAGTAGTGATCTTTGACACTATCGATGAAGCAATCGCGCAGGCAAATGACAGCGAATTTGGCCTTTCTGGTGCTGTTTATGCCGGATCCATTGAAGAAGCAGAAGCAGTCGGCTGCCGCCTCAACGTCGGCGGCGTCTCTCTCAATGACGGATCGCTGACCGCTATCGTTTGGGAAACGGAAAAATCCAGCTTTGGCCTTTCCGGAATGGGGCCAAGCCGCATGGGAGACAGTGGCCTACTCCGCTTCTTCAGGCGTCAAGCCATCATTCGCCAATGCGGCACCCCCCTGCCACTTACCGCATACGGGGAAGGAAACGGCCAATGAAAGCTTGGACCCTTGGAGATCAGACAGGTCTTGGTTCGCTAACCCTTTCAGACTTACCGACACCGCAACCCAATGCAGGCGAGACGCTGGTCAAAGTTAATGTGGCCGCGCTTAATCACCGCGACCTCTTGGCCCTGCACGGGACTTACGGGCCGCGTAAAGCAGAAAACCGCGTCCTCCTGTCGGATGGAATAGGCACGATCGAAGCTATTGCAGGCGATGATCACGGCCACACTGTCGGTCAGCGCATTATAGCACCGCACTTTGCAGGTTGGATCGACGGGCCATTTTCGCCTGCAATCTTTGGACAAGATGTCGGCATCAGCCGTGACGGTTGGTTAGCCGAGTATATCTGCCTGCCAACCGCATCACTCGTCCCCCTGCCAAATTCCATATCGGACGAAGTCGCCGTCACACTTGCAGCAGCGGGCACAACCGTATGGCACGGGCTTGTCGAATTTGCCGGCGTGAAAGCCGGTGATATCGTGCTGGCTCAGGGAACTGGCGGCGTTGCAATGATGACGCTGCACATCGCCAAAGCGCTTGGGGCAAAGGTCGCAATAACATCATCGAGTGACGATAAGCTTGAGAAATGCCGCGAACTTGGCGCAGATTTTGTTGTCAATTACCGGACCAGGCCCGATTGGGCTGCCGCTCTGCTGGAGCAAACAAATGGCCGTGGCGCAGATATCGTGATCGACACTGCCGGGTTAGGCGAAATCGAACAGACCCTTGCATTTGCGGCTCCCAATGGCCGCATCGCGCTAATCGGCGGCCTGTCCGGGGCGCTCGACCATGCGCCTAACATGTTCGGCATGATCGGGAAGAACCTGACGCTAAAAGGAATTACATCTGGTAGCCGAACCATGCTGGCCAAATTGGTCGACACGGTGGCAGATCATGGGATCAATCCGTTGATTGACCGGACCTTCCCATTTGCCGAGGCGGACCAAGCATGTGCCCACCTCGATCGAGGCGGGCACATGGGCAAAGTCATTATTCAGTTTTAACGCTTTAATTCGACCAGCTCGTACCAGGTCATCATGTAGCCGCCGACACCTCCCTTGAGGAAGATGCCATCTTCATCATCGGTGATCCAAAGATCATAGGGGGGGTGTTCGCCGGCCAGACCGCTCGTGCCGTCATCAATGAACTGGTAGTGGCGAGCAGCGAATGTACCAGCCGCCACGGTTACCTCTTCACGGCCGACGAACATGCCATCGATCCGCACGTGTGCGATCTGCGGAGGAGTTGCACCGCGGTGGTCAGGCGAAGGCAGATAAACGCTAAACGTCTGACGCTGCCCTTCCTTTTCCCACTTCTTGGTGGACAGAAGATAGCCGTCCGCCACAATCGGGTGTGTGCCGAAACCGTCAACTGGCAGCTGGGCCTTAACCTGCTGCGAAAGGCGGCCGATCGATGGGCCATAGCTCTCACATTCAATCGTTTCGCCGTCGAAGCGCAACCAGCCGCTGCCCATGAACTCGTCACCAACAGTCAGGCGAACATGCAAATCCATTGGCTGACCGTTTTCATCAATGGAATAGATGATGTCGCGCATCACGGTTGGATCCGGCTCATCAATTTCACAGTGCGCACGCAACGTTACCTTGCCATCAGAGTGACGGGTAAACATGAACGTTTCGTACCCACGGGACTGCCCCTGGATTCCTGGTTTGGTCGAGGTGTAAGCCAGACGGCCTTCAATTACTCGATGCTTCATGGTCAACTCTCTCCGTTTGTGTTGCTGAAGATACATTTTGCGCTTATGGAAAATTTGTCCAGACAAATTGTCTGTCGGCAGATTATTTTTGAGAAGGGGGACCGGAATGGAATTCCTAATGACACACGAACTTGCCATTCTCCGGTGGGTTCATATCATTGCCATGGTTTACTGGTTGGGCGGCGAATGGGGCGTCTTCCAGACCAGCTATCACGTTACAAATCGCAACCTTTCCCTGGTCGAGCGCAAGCGCCACATGGAAACGGCTTATCGGATCGACATTCTTGCCCGCACTGGCATCGTACTACTGCTGCCACTGGGCCTGCATATGGGCAAAATATACGGATTCGTGCCTATGCTTGAAGGCGCTGGGGTCTGGTGGATGTGGTTGTTCTTCATTGTCTGGCTCGCCATGACTTGGACAGCTTTCATCACCCGAGAAACCAACCTGGGTATTGCAGTCACGAAAACCGAAGAAATCCTTCGGTACCCCCTGATCCTTACCCTGTTTACGGTAGCCGCCCTGGCGTTTTCGGGTAACGGCCCGATCGTATCTGGTGAAGGCACCTACTGGTATCCGTCAAAGATGGCTCTGTATGCTTTCGCTTTGATTATCGGCCTGTTCTTGCGCGTAGTAATGCGCCGCTGGACGATGCGCTTCCGCATTCTCGCAGAACGTGATGATCCAGAGCAGGAAGCCGCTCTCGAACGTGAAATCGGTCAGGCACGCATCGCGGCCTACGTCTATTGGATCACAATTTCTTCGGTTTGCTTCCTGGGTTCGGTCAAGCCTTTCTAAGGCGATCCCAGTCAGTAAACTACAGAAGTACAGAAACTAGAAGGGGCGCGTTTCGCGCCCCTTCTTTTGCTTGTGGGGCACTGTACGCAATCAGAACCATGCCTCTGCGCCGCATTACAATAACAGGATTTGCGGCAGCAATGAGCCGCATGAAAACAAACAACAAAAACTGGCCAAAGTGCGCCACCTTTGCCAAGCCTCGCCCCACCCCCAATTTGTCTGGACAAATTGTAACAAATCCTTGATCTGCTATCCGTTTCCACAGGGGAAAGGGAGGGCTTTATGAAATATTCCATCAAATCTTCGCATTTGTGCCGCTTGCTTCTCGCCGGCACTGCACTAACGTTCGCCATGCCGGTCGCTGCTCAAACTGCGAGCAAACCAGCTGCTGCCGAAGCAGAAGCAGACATCGACGCGATCGTCGTAACCGCACGCAAGCAGAACGAAACCGCACTCGAAGTTCCGATCGCTATCAGCGCGTTCTCGGCAGCGTCGATACAGGACAAGCTCACCACGGGTATTTCCGATATTGCAGACTTCACGCCTGGCTTCCAGATGCAGCAATCCTTCGGCCGCGGATTCGACCGCCCGATTATCCGCGGCGCATCGAACATCATTCAAGCTGATGGTAAAGTCGGTATCTTCTTGAATGGGGCGCCGTATTTGGGCGACTTCTCGTCGCTCGATCTCGCTGCTGTTGAACAGATTGAAGTCATCAAGGGTCCGCAATCGGCAGTCTTCGGTCGCGGCACTTTGTCGGGTGCAATCAACGTAATCCTGAAGCGTCCAAGCGACCGCATCGAGGGCAAGGTTAGCGCAACCCTCGGCAGCGACCAGCGCCGCGAGGTTAGCGGCTTTATTTCTCTCCCGGTCGCCACAGGCATCGGGGTACAGTTTGGCGCCAAGTACTATGACGTCGCCGGTCAGTTCGCCAACACAGCTGTTCCTGGCGAGCGCCTGGGTGACCAGAACACTGTGCAGTATACCGCCGGGGTGTTCCTGGATGTTGGCGACAGTGTCAGCGCAAATGTTCGCTGGCTGCACCAGCGTGACCAGGACGGCATGTACGCAATCGCACTCCAGCCGGCTTCAGCAAATAATTGTTTCCTGACCACGCGCCCTTATTTCTGTGGTACGGTAACCCCGCCGACTTCGTTCGGAATCAATTCGAACAAGCTGCAGTTCCCGGGTATTTACCGTAACGCTGATCGTATTATTGGCGACATCAGCTGGAACATTCTGGACACGGGCTATACCCTCACCTTCCAGGGTGGATATTCGGATCTGGAGGAAGTCGTAGGCACCGATCAGACCTACGATTCGCGAGAGTGGTTTGCTCTTGGAGCGGTCTGCAGTGTCGGAACAGCATTGGCGACACTGCCAAACCGGCTTTGCACCCAGTCGCCGTACCACACCACTGACGGTACGCGCCGCAAGACAGAAACGTATGAAATGCGTTTATCGTCGCCTTCAGACAAGCGTCTTCGCGGCCGCATTGGCGCATTTGCAAGCCACGACCGCAAGCGTGCTTTGACGGAATGGCTCGAAGCAAGTGAAACCGGCCTCGATGTGCTGACCGATACGGTTACCATCAAGAACCAGGCCGTATTCGGAGGTGTCGATTTCGACGTCACCGATACGATCACGGCTGGCGCTGAACTTCGCTATCAGGTCGACAAGGTAACCAACACCACGCCAAGCTACCTAGCGAGCTCCGTATTCAGCGCGGCTTACCTTGCTGGTCTTGTCCGCTCCACCCCTGCCCAGACTGTCGGCGTCGCTGGCGAGCGTGAAGCTACGTTCAAGGCTACTCTGCCCCGCTTTACTGTTAACTGGCGTCCGACTAACGACCTGTCATTCTATGCGCAGTTCGCCAAAGGCAACGCGCCAGGCGGATTCAATCCGGTTGCTGCTCCGCAGACAACCTATGATGAAGAAAGCCTGACCAACTACGAAATCGGCATGAAGACCACTCGCTGGGGCTTCAGCTATCTCAACCTTGCGCTTTTCTGGCAAGACTATCGCAATCAGGTGCTGACCAATACCTACCTTACGACGGCAGGAAGCGCCAGCTATCGTGCCAATATTGGTAGCACGCGGATCCGCGGCCTTGAAATCGACGGGGCGGTTCCGATTATTGGCCGTGCGTTGCGCGTGCAGTTCAACTACACCTTCCTAGATGCCGAAATTCGTAGCGGGATCGAGGCTGACAAGGCACTGATGGCACTTGGACGGGCATGTAAAACCGGTAGTAGCAACAATCTTGACCTGCCGGGCTGCCGTGATGCGGCCTCTATCGCCGGCAATACTCCTCCACTCGTTTCAAAGCACATGGGTGCTATTGGATTGCGCTCCGAAATACCGCTTGGTGATACGATCAAGCTGTTCAGTGGTGTCGACGCTGTTTACCGCAGCAAGTTCTCCGACATTCTCAATTTGGTCGATACAGGGAATTCGACCCGCGTAAATGCGCAGGCAGGGGTGGAAACCGATGACGGACTGCGGATCACTGTTTATGCTCGCAACCTGTTCGACGATAAGACCCCGGTCGGCATTCTGCGTTATGTCGACGGCGGTACGGGCGTTGCTCGCGCACCGACTGGTGATCTAAACCGTGCCTTTGCGATCACGCCAGCCCGGAAGCCGGAATACGGCCTGACCCTAACCCAGACCTTCTGATAATGTGAAATAATGTGACCGGAAACTCCTCATGAGCTTCCGGTCACATTCATTAATGGTTCACGCCTCGTGGTGTCAGTCAGGCGATGCAACTGCTTAAATTCTTTACACATTCCATTGAATTAATGTGCAGGATCCCATGAAGAAATATGCCATTATTGCGGCTACGGCCGCACTCACGTTGAGCACGTCCACTTTCGCACAAACTTCGGGGAGTCCAGTACCACGCGCCTGGCTCCAATGCCGCGCATGTCATACGACTAAGGCCAGTGAACCAGACAAAGTTGGCCCCAACCTTAACAAGATTTTTGGTTCGAAGGCTGGAACACACCGCCCGAATTTCAAATATTCGCAGCCACTGAAAAATTCAGGGATCGTCTGGAACGACAAAACACTCGACGCCTGGTTGGCCAACCCTGCCAAGACTATTCCTGGCAACCGCATGGCCTTTCCCGGGATCAGCGACCCAGCGCAGCGCCGTGCTCTAATCGCATGGCTACGCGCTGAAACCCGCTAAGCTCAGTATTTAGCGGACACGGTGAGGATAAGTGCAGATGCCAACAAAATCGAACAATTCAGGGACGCGCGATTTTACTCGTCGCTCGATTCTTCATGGCGGCCTGGCCGCTGCGCTCATCCCTAACATCGCCCAGGCGGCGACTAGCCCCTCCAAATCAAAAGGATCAGATAAAACAGATGTCATCGTACTAGGTGCGGGATTATCTGGTCTTAATGCAGCGCTTCTTCTGGAAGAGCAGGGCTTTCGCGTAACCGTGCTAGAAGGTCGTCCACGTGTCGGAGGCCGTGTCTTCACACTCGAAGACGTCGCCGGAACGCCAGATGCCGGCGGGGCCGTCATAGCACCTGGTTATGCACGCGTGGTGGATCGTGCTCAGCAGCTTGATGTTGCGCTTAAACCGATTACCCCGCTTACCGATTTTGGCGGCTCCATGGCTATCCACCTGGAAGGCCAAACAATCCGTGCCGCTGAATGGGCTTCATCGCCCCTAAACCCTTTTCCAGAGGGTCCTCTCAAACAAATTGCTCCATATGCCGTAGGCTCTGCTGCCCTGCGCACTTTGCCACCGGCATTCCAGTCAGTTGGTGATTGGTGCAATCCTGATCTGTTTGCGCAGGATATCTCTGTCGCAAATTATTTGACGGCAAGGGGCTGGACTTCCGCCCAGCTCAAGCTCGCATTCGCAACTAATCCTGGCTACGGAAACACAGCGAGCGATTTATCCGTGTTGATGATGTGGCACATTGCGGAAAACTTCCGTGTGATGGCCAGCAGCGGCACGCAGACCTTCCTGGCAGTTGGCGGGAACATGCGCATTCCGCAGGCCATGGCTGCAGCGTTGAAGAATGATGTACGTTTTAACCAACATGTCATTGGCGTGCGTAGCGATGCAGCAAGCGTCGAGGTCGTGACACTTGACGGCACCGTGCACAAAGCGCGTTGGCTGCTTTCGACGCTACCGACTTCAGCGGCACGCTCCGTGGTATTTGCACCTGCTCTGCCGCTGGCGCAGCAATCAGCAATTGATGGTATCAATTACAACCGGACCTTCCAGGTGTTCTTCGAAGTAGCAGAACCATTCTGGCAAACTGATGGTTTGCCAATGGCGCTTTGGACCGACACTTTCGCAGGCCGAATATTGCCGATTGGCGATGCCAAGGGCTCCAATATGCTGATGGCATATGTCAACGGGTTCCGCGCTGACATGCTCAGCCGTCTTCCTGCCGAACAGGCCGTTACGCATGTCCAAGCCGCCATTGAGCGCATGCGACCTGCAGCAGTAGGCAAGATACGTGCGGTCAAACAGGTGAACTGGCAGGATGATCCATTTGCTGGCGGCGCCTATACTTGTTGGCAACCAGGCCAGATCAGTGCTGGCTTCCCGCGTGCTTTCGACGCTCCGGTCGGACGGATCGTTTTTGCTGGTGAACATACCGCGCAGCTTTCGCGCGGAATGGAAGGCGCGATGGAATCTGGTGAACGCGCAGCAATCCAGCTGATGGAACTACTTTAAGTATACCAACGGGCATCGGCTGACCGATGCTCGTTGAAACTCCCCGACCGTATTGATTCCCATCAATGCTGACGTGGCATCAATAATTAACGTGGGGACTATGACCGGACGTCCCCACATAGAATTCGTACAGACCCAATGCCTGCCTTGGCGGCGCATCGGCTCTGGCCTTGCAAGACCTGACGCTGAATACAAATTGCTTAGCCGCGATAGCGAAACCGGAGCATGCACAGTGCTCATGCGTTATCCGCCAGGCTGGTCACGCGAAGGGCCTGAACATATCGAGGCCGATGAGGAGTTCTACGTTCTTGAAGGCGATCTTCGCATGGATGACCAAGTCTATGCTGCAGATAGCTATGCTTTCCTGCCTGCCGGGTGGACGAGACAGCATATGGATTCTCGGGCTGGCTGTGTCATCCTCGCTTTTTATGATCGCGAGCCCAAGCTGATTGGCACAGCGGGAGACGGCGAGGCGGAAAAGTCTCCCCGCGCCGTCCCTTTCTTGAACGCCGCAGCAATGCCATGGGATATGACCCTCAACGACCCCAAGCTCCGGCATCTCGGGATTTCGCGGAAGAACCTCAGGACCGATCCAGTTAGCGGTGAGCGTAGTTTCCTCTCTTTGATCTTGCCGCAGGCCGCGCCTGCAGGAGGCAAAGGCCCGCAGGAAATCCACCCTGTGGTAGAAGAGGCCTACGTCATTGCGGGCTCACTGACAGGGCCTCAAGGCACAATGCATCCAGGAGCCTACTTTTGGCGCCCGCCCGGCATTGCCCATGGGCCTTTCGGAGCTCGATGGGGAGCAGTATCCTTAATCCGCTTCGTTGGCGGCAAACACGTCAATGAATGGACAAAAGCCGAGGCACCATTCGATTTCAATGCACCTTACGATCCAGTCCTACCGCGTGACCTCGCGCATCTAGCCGCACGCGGTTGGGCCCCCTCACCAGCATATTGAGGCATTGGTGAGATAGATAATTCTTTGAATTGCCACTGTGCGCCGCGCCTCGGGTCGCATCCAGATGCATGATCCATCGTTGAGCCAAAGGCGGGAGCGTTTGGGTTGCTTATGCGGCACCTTCACCCCTCGCGGCGCCATATGCGCTCCACGCGCTTAAAGCTCATATGCCAGCCTGCCTCGCGCAGCAGAGCCAGTATACGGCTATAGCCATAGCGACCGTATTGTCTGGCCAAGGCGATGATGTCCTGGGTCAGTGTCCGCGCCGCCGGCCGGTGGTGATGGTGGTCGTTGTCTTGGCAGAGACCGAGGACTTACGATGCACAGTTTTACTTGAACGTATGGATAATGTGGCCTGTGTTTTCAGTTGATATGACTTGCCGCTGGGCGGCGAGCTGGGCCGTAACGGGATCACCCACCCTCAACACACGGATTGTAATTTGTGCACAAAATCAGACGCGTCACTTGAATCAAGTATCTGTATTTACGTCATTTCGCATTTTTGACCCCCGGTCGTTAATTCGCGGTTGCGTGAATTTTGGATCGGACACGGTTACCCATCTGAGACCGCCAAACTATGGATTCCCCCCCCGCCCTCCGCGTAAATTTCGCGCGGATCAGGCAGCCAGGTCCGCATCCGTGACAACTTCGCAGTCGGCCAATGGCCCCAGCCGTTCGGTGAGCCACGCCGTAGGGTCTGAGATCAAATCCAGGTTGAACATGGCCGACCTCATCTTCTGACCAGAGCCCTCGGGTCGGTATGTCACCGCTGCCGAGGAGTGGGACATTTCGCTATTATAGAAGATTTTATAATAGCAATTTGTCCCACTCCTCTGGATATCCTTCCGCGCGGCAGCGTGATTTGGCCACAGATCGGGGAAGCAATTTGCCCGGTCCGCGGCATTGTCGAGTACCACACCGCGCGCGGCCATCATGTCGGTGCGGCTGGGTAGAAGATCGGCCCAGTCGATCACCTCGTCAGCGGTGATGGGCAACACGATATCCGTCAGCAGATCGACCTGGAGGGGGCTATCCGCCGTGCGGTTGACGCCGCGGCCGCGCCCAAGTGCCTGGATCAGTTCCGCCTCACAGATATTCCACCGGATGGCCTCAGCAATCGGATCGGGATGATACTCGCCCATGACCATGCGCGATCGACCATTGGGACGGCGGATTACCCGCTCGGTCAGCGGATACCACCAGCTATCGTTGTCATTATCCTCCTTGGGCGGCCGGCCGGTGAGCGCGATCTGCAGTTTGGCAATCACGGCAGGGGCTGGAAGTGTGCGGCCCATGATGACCATGCCGGCGATCCGTCCCCAGCGGTCGAGACCACTCAGTGCATTGAAGTGGGCGGTCTCAAGGTTGGCCGGAAGGGTGCCGTTATCGAGGGCCTCCAGCGCCCGCATCTGGCCGATGCCTAATATGGCCTGCCCATCCGCTCCCACCTCTGTCGCACGACTGACAAGGTAGGTCCGCAGGGCGCGCTGATTGTTGGCAGCCGTCGTGTGCTCACGCTCCTTCGCCTGCAGCGTGGGCGCAAGGGCCTTGGCGCTGACCGGCGCATTCAGTACCTGACGGATCCGCACGTGCGGCGTCCGAGCCCGCACGGCTGGGGCGATCGTAATTCCAGGCAGATACGGTTGGACGAGTTCGCCGCGCATGGTCGCATCGATGTGGAGGACCGGCGTCGTTGCAGCCCAGCCTTTGCGCAATTCCGCACGCCAGTGGAGGTCCAGGGTGCGTACCGTGCCCTGCTCAGTATGCATGCGCCCAATTTCAACACCCCAAGCATCGCGCCGTTCTTCCAGTGCGTCGGCCAGGATCCGCCACATGGCAGCAGCACGGCCAGGCGGCGTCCAGCAAACGCCCTCGCCAGGGATGACCTTACTCAGCTTGCGAGCACGTTCCTTGGGCCCCATCCCCGGCAACAGGCCCGGGTTGCGCAAACGCATGCGCTCAAGGCTGGCCGCGTCCCGGCAATTTTTTGGTGTCAGTCCGGTCGCCTTGAGATCGACATACCGCAAGGGTCCAGACTTCGTGCTCTGCAGCACCTCCCAAAGCTTCAGTCGGTAGGTGATCAGGAACTGGGTTTCGGGGTAGTCGTATTGTCCCTTGCCATCATAACAGCGGAGTTCCTTCTCGCTGGGGTCAAGACTGTCGATCGTGATCTGAACCGGGCTGTCGGTGCCGCGCAGGCCAGCCTGCCAGAAGCCTTCATCGATCACGAGCAATGAGGGCCTGCCGATGACCTGCGGCATGGCGTGGAACAGGCTATCATGGGCGCAGATGATAGCCTGCGCGTATGCGGCGCGGCGTTTCTGTCGCTGGTATCCGCAGACGTCGTAATGTGAACATTTGTATTCCTTCCCATCACGGTTAACCGCACAAGCCGTTTGCTCGACAGCGAGCTGCGCCGTCAGAGCATCGGCCTGCGCGCCAAGATCGCGGCACATGCGTTGATCGGGATTCTCCGGCGTTGGATCGAGGGCGCTGCGTCCCTTCCATAGGACGGCATTGATGCCAGCGGCCTTGAACGCTTCGACCTGTTCCTCACCCAGGTCATGACGCGGCACCGCAAAGACGACTTTGCCCGAACGAATGCGATCGCTTTTGATGTCGGCAATGACCTGATCACGCACCTGGCTGGTTTTGCCCAGACCCACATCGACCGGCAGCCCCATGGCGGGGGGTGTAGGCCATGGCGCCTCGGATTCCTTACCTTCTCGAAGCCGCGCCTGCAGGGCTTCCTGATAGGTTTTGACCTCACCCACGAACGCGGCGATGTGGCTGGCAAGCTGCGCACGGGCGCCGGCGACACCGTGTTCGGGCTCGGGATAGGTCGGCTCTTTCGCGCCTACCCATACGGCCGCCGCAATGACCGCCTTGAGCGCATCGAGCCCCTTGGCCTGCACAAGGTCATTGGCGTCACCGGCACAATCGGGGACTGCAAGCCGGGCATCGTTATCCTGCGCCGCTTGGGTTGCTGCTTCGACGCCCGGGTTATCTGCGCGATCCGTTCTGGCATCATTGTCGGCAACAATGGTCAGTTCGATGTTGCTGTGACGACGGCGCAGTACCCCCGTGACGCGGATCAGGTTGCCGGCATCAAAAGCGACAACGACCGGATCGCCCGTGGCTTCGTGGATGCTGGCACCCGTTGCCCAGCCCTCGCAGACCAGCAGATGCGGCGTATCTGCAGTCCATTCGCCGATCACAGCGAAATGGTCAGCCTTGATGCCGCCAGTCAGGAACCGCTTATTACCCCTTGCATCGATGCGTTGGACCGTGTGGATGATGCCGTCGATATCACGCAGCCCGATAACCAGCCGCTCCTTGCCGTCGATCAGGATGCCGTGTGGCTGGATGCCCTTCGCGATAAGGTAAGCGTGATCAGCTGGTGCTGGCTTGGCCTCGGCAAGGATCCGCTGCGCCTCTTGTCGAGCTTTTGCCGCCAGCGCTTCTCGGGATGGCTCGGGCGCTGTTGGCGTTCCTGCAACCGGAGGCCAGACGCCTATGCGTTCGGCCACCCAATCGCGGGCACGCGCATGGTCGCAGCCCAGTACATGCATGGCGAGGGCGACAAGGCCGCCGCCACGACCTGCTTCGTGGTCGAACCACTGCCCGGGTTTGGCACTGTCGACCCGGACCGACAGGCTGCCCTTGCGCCGGTAGCGCCATTCTCTGGCGGTTTTGACCGAAGGCTTGCCCAGCAGTTCGTCGAGAAGCCCGGCCAGTCCCGCCTCCACGGCGCAAGCGATAGCCGGTTCGGTTTCTGAGGGATCGGGGGCTCCCTTGGGCGGCTTATGTCCTGCAGTGCTGGCCTGCGATACAATTCGCGCTTTGGGCGCTGCCCCCTTGGTGACAAGCTCTGCAAGCCGCGGGGAGCCGCTCAGCGCCTCGATCAGCCACTCGGGCATCTCGGCGAGCGTGAACTGACCGGGAGGCTTCTCCCAGGCATATACAGCCCCACTGGGGTGGAGGCTTCCGGGGCCAACGATGTATCCGCCGTCCCCGCGTATATCCATGCCGGGCAGAAAGCCTGCTCGGTTGGTGATCTTGTAACCGGGATGACGGAAATAAACGTGCTGGCCTTTGCCGGTCCGCACCATCAGTGTGTCAGGCAACCCGCGACGTTCTGCCTCGGCGATGGCCTCGTCATCATCGAGATCGAGGACGACAAGGCCGCTGATCGCCCCCGTGACAATCCCGATATTGGCGTTTGGTGTAGCCCTGTACCATGCCTCGATGGTGCTGCGCGATGCGCGCCGCTTCTGATGGGCCCGCCAAGGGATGAGCGGGGTTTTGTCTCTGGGTTTGAGCGGGATCAGGCTGAACCCCATATCGTATAGGGCCAGCCAGATTGGGCAGTCGGAAATCGGGGTGATCGGCGGCTCTGGTTCGGCTGCAATCATGCCGTGTCGCGTCCTCTCGGATTGAAGGGGACACGACAAAAGTCATCATTTTTAGGACGCCGAAACGTTCCAAGCGGTCAGCGGTCGGGACTCGTTTCCAAGGCTCACAGGGTTGAAGGGTTCAACCCTGCTGGCGTTTGGTCGGGCTTCGACTGACGATTGGACGAAGCCATATTGACGATTGGTCAACATGTGATGTAGCAATTGGCCATGGTTTCGAACTCGTCCCCCGACCTTGTTGCGCGCCGCGCCGAGCAAGCCGTTGCAACTGCGCTTACTGATACGCGCGTGGTGCTGGTGGTGGGGCCGCGTCAGGCCGGAAAAACCACGCTGGTCCGTAAATTTTCTAATGAGTATCGGCCATTCCTGTCGCTCGACGACCCGGTTACGCTGGCCAATGCCAAGAGTGATCCGGTCGGATTCATCCGAAACCTGGATGGCGCGGTTATTGACGAAATCCAGCGCGCGCCCGAGTTGATGCTGGTCATCAAGCAATCTGTCGATGCCAATACCGCGCCTGGCAGGTTTCTGCTCACAGGGTCTGCCAATGTTATGGCGCTTCCAACAATTGGAGACTCGCTGGCCGGGCGGATCGAGATCATCGAATTGTTTCCCTTTGCCCAAGCTGAATTACTTGGCCGCAAGGGCGATGCGATCGACCGGTTCTTCAGCAATGAGCCCCTAAAGATTACCGATGCAGTCGTCGGCCATGACCTCGCCGAACTGGTAGCGCGTGGAGGATACCCTGAAGCGGTAGCACGCAAAGAAGAGCGGCGACGAGCCAAGTGGTTCAACGATTACGTCGCCCTGATCCTCGACCGGGATGTCCGCGACATTTCCACGATCGACCAACTGGAAAAGCTGCCGCAATTAGTTCGCCTCCTTGCCGAGCAATCTGGGCAGCTCTCCAATCACACGAACATTGCATCCGCCTTGCAGATCTCCAGAGCTACAGTTGGGCGCTACCTCGAAACTCTCGAGCGTCTGTTCCTGATCGATACCCTGCCGCCTTGGTTCAGCAACCGCATCTCCAGGCTGATCAAGACGCCCAAGCACCACTTCCTCGACAGCGGATTGCTCTCTGCCCTGCGTCAGTTCAGTCCAGCGCCGCCACAAGCTGACCCGGATCGCTTTGGCCCATTGCTGGAGAGCTTCGTGGGGGCCGAATTACGCAAGCTGATCGGCTGGAGTGAGCACAGGGTTACACTTTCGCACTTTCGTACCAAGGAAGGCGACGAGGTCGATTTTGTCCTGGAAGATCAGCAGGGCCGGGTTGTAGGCGTCGAAGTGAAGGCTTCTGCGACGCTGCGCCGGGGCGACTTTTCGGGACTGCGCAAGCTTGAGGCAGCTGCCGGTGACAAATTCGTGCGCGGCCTTGTGCTTCACGACTACGACGGCCTGAGGCCAGTCAGCGAGAAAATCTCGGGCGTCCCGGTTTCTGTTCTATGGTCGACTTAGGAACAACCAGGTATTTCAGCCTCCAGCGAGAGGGTTGAAGGGTTGAACCTTACCAGCCTACGCTGGGCAAACCTTGCATTTCTGGAGCGACACTCCGGATTTGCAAGGATAGTGCGGCCGAACAGCTGCTAAATAAATTCCAACTTATCGATCACAAAATTGGCAAATCATGATCGATAAACGGGGCAGATATCGATCACCGCGGCCAACTGCGCTTGCCACCGCCGCGCTGGGAAGAAGGCATGCGGATGATCGTTGCCATGGCATTGGCCAAGTTCCCCGACAGCGGTTCACCTTCGACATGCTGATCCTTAAACCAGGCAACCAGCGCCACTTTCTTCGACTGATCCCAATCATCGATCCCGTTCTCTGAGATCGCCCGCTTGACCAGCTCGAGATAGGGCGTGGTATATTCCGTGGGTTCGACCGGCTTCGGCGGAGGCATGGTCCAGATAGCCTGAGCCATGAACCGCGGGATCTGGATGTCGATATATTCGCCGTCCTGCAGTTCCAGCCGCTCTGGCATACTACCATCATCCATATGCAGCACGCCGCTGATCCAGTGTTCTGGTGGGATCCAGACCAGCTGACTCGAGTGAAAAATCCATTCCCGCGCATCCCGATCCGGGAAGACAGGATTGCGATTGTTGGACAGGCGCCCTTGCGCGTGCAGACTGCCTTGGCGCAAAGCCTGCCAAAGCTGGCGCTGGGCGTCGAGGTTGATGTTCTGCCAGCGCGAAGTTCCAAGTGCCGTGGGCGAGAGAATCTTGCCGATATCCAGCACGACCTTTTCACCCGTGGCAGCCTCATATCTGGCCCGGCAAATCCGGCAGATATGCTGGTAGGTTTGGTTGAGGGACCAAGCGGTGCGGTCGAGCTTATCGATAGGCATTTGTGTTCCGAATCGTGAGTGGGTGAGACTGGAACATAAATAGAACAATAATGCCCTGCAAGACCGCCACGGCGCAAAGGGTTGAACCGTTCAACCTTTCTGGGGTGAAGCTGTGAACTACAGGAGAACCCCTTCGAACGTAGCGGTGAATGGCCTGATTCGGCGATGTTCCGGGCATGATCAACGCCGACAATTCCATCCCCGCCAGCGCCAACGACGACATGCCCCAATTCAGGGCCATGAAGCGTCCGAACGCGCTCCATCCCAGCCTCATGAAGCCAGCCGAACGGCGTGCTGAACTTTGCGCCATTCTGGGTCTGGGCATCGTCCGCCTCCATCTGCGCAACCAGCAGCCGATGTCCCCTGAAAGCGGAGACTTTCCGCTACACTTCACGCCCGAACAGAGCGGTAGTGCACCTCCAACTCGAAGGAGAGCTGCATGACCATATCCAATCCGATCCCGGCGCGCCTGGCTGCGCTGAAGACCATGTCAGGCGCAGAGCTAAAGAAGCAGTGGCGCGCCCTGTTCGATACTGAGCCGCCTCTGTTCAACCGGCGCTACATCGAAACCAGGCTGGGCTACCGTATTCAGGAACTGACCTATGGCGGGCTGAAGCCCGAGACAGTGCGACGCCTCCAGGAACTGGGTGAACAGCTGGATGGTGGTAACATAGCCACCCGCCGCATCCGCACGGATCTGAAGCCCATCATCGGCACCCGGCTGATCCGGGAATGGCAGGGCACCGAGCACTGCGTCACCGTCACCCGTGACGGCTTTGAGTGGCAGGGCCGCCCCTACAAATCCCTGTCGGCCATCGCCCGGACCATCACCGGCACACGCTGGAACGGCTGGGTCTTTTTCGGTCTTAAGCATCACAGGAGGGCGGCATGAACACGCCGATTACGCGCAAGCTGCGCTGCGCGGTCTATACGCGCAAATCATCGGAAGAAGGGCTGGAGCAGGAGTTCAATTCGCTCCATGCCCAGCGGGAAGCCTGCGAGGCCTATATCGCCAGCCATCGTGGGGAAGGCTGGGTGCTGGTCCGCGATCAATACGACGACGGCGGCATCTCCGGCGGTACGTTGGAACGCCCGGCGCTGCAGCGCCTCTTGGCCGATATCGAGGACGGGCTCGTTGATGTGGTCGTGGTCTACAAAATCGACCGCCTGTCGCGTTCGTTGATGGACTTCGCCAAACTGGTCGAAGTGTTCGACCGCAATGGAGTGACCTTCGTCTCTGTCACCCAGTCGTTCAACACCACCAACAGCATGGGCCGCCTGACCCTGAACGTGCTGTTGTCATTTGCCCAGTTCGAACGCGAAGTGACCGGCGAACGGATCCGCGACAAGATTGCGGCCTCCCGCGCCAAGGGGATGTGGATGGGCGGCTGCCCGCCGCTGGGATATGACGTGCAGGCCCGCAAGCTGGTGGTGAACGACACCGAAGCTGCCCACGTTCGCTACATCTTCGACCAGTTCGCACAGTGCGGTTCGGCAACGGTCATGCTGCGGGATCTGCGTAATCGCGGGATCACGACCAAGCAGGGCGGGATCATCACCAAGGGGTTCCTGCATCGGCTCCTGAAGAACCGGGTCTATCTGGGCGAAGCGGTCCACAAGGGCACCAGCTATCCCGGTGAGCACAAGGAGATCATCTCTCAAGATGCCTGGGACAAGGTCCACGCCATCCTGACCGAAAGCCCTCGCAAGCGGGCGGCGCACACGCGGTGCAACACGCCTGCATTGCTGAAAGGTCTGCTCTGGGGGCCGGATGGCGCAGCATTCTCACCAACCCACACCCGGAAAGGTGGCAAGCTTTACCGCTACTATGTCAGCCAGTCTGTGCTGCGCCATGGCGCGGGCGCTTGCCCGGTCAGCCGGGTTCCAGCAGCGGAGATCGAGAGCGCCGTGATCGAGCAGTTGCGGGCCATATTCCGCCAGCCGGAAATCATGGCTGGATCGGCGAAGGCTGCCAAAGGACATCTGCCTGCGATTACCGAAGACGAAGCCCGGGAGGCCCTGACCACATTGGAGCCGATGTGGGACGAACTGTTCCCCGCCGAACAGGCCCGGATCGTGCAGTTGCTGGTCCAACGGGTCGACATCGGCACCGACGGCTTTGACGTCCAGCTGCGCCTCGACGGCATGGCCACCTTTGCACGCGAGATGAGGGAGGCAGCATGACCGACACCGAGATCGTAACCGTCCACGTGCCCTTCCGCATCCGCAAGCGCGGCGGGCGCAAAGAGATGATCCTGCCCGACGCTGCGCTGACGCAGCACAGGCATGTCGACAACACCCTGATCAAGGGGCTTGCCCGGGCGTTCAGGTGGAAGCGAATGCTCGATACCGGGGCCTGTCCGACCCTTGGCGATTTGGCTGCGAGCGAGAAAATCTCGCCATCCTATCTTACCCGTGTCCTGCGGCTGACGCTACTGGCGCCGGACATCATCGATGCGATCCTCGATGGGCAGCTGGGGCCTGATACCACACTGGCCACCCTGATGGACCCGTTTCCGATCGATTGGGACGAGCAAAGATTGGATGACAGATTCTCCAGATCATGATCGGACTGACTTCCAACCCGAAGCTGAGCGCCTGAAAATATCTTGCGGATACAGCCTATTAATCGCTCTTCACCGGCGCCTGTTTAGGTAACAGCTTTGGAGAAAATCGGGCTTAGGAGAACAGATTTTGCCGAGCCAGCCCGAGGCGAGGTGAACAGCTCACCGCCATAACCCTTGAATACAACAGGATTTTCGGGCGCCGCCCCAGAAAGAGAATACTTTCATAGGGTTAAATGGCGGAGGGCAGTCGACCGGCGTCGAACCTTCTCTGGGGCGTAAGTCGTTGATTATTATACGATCTATATGGGTTCGAATCCCACCTGAAGCGCTTGGCAAAAGTTCGCGCTGGTTCCAGTTCGCGCGATTTAAGCCCTTGCAGATAGGCGCGATAATGCCCTTTCGGCATCATTGCACTTGAGCAAGCGATATAGGTCTATGCCATTTGGGGCCACACTTCAGAAGCCAGATCCAGCGCTGAATTTGACCTCATGCATTGGCGGCCGTATCAAAATTAGCGGGGAAGTCGATGGGGGGGGGTAGTTTGCTAAATCTGGAACATATCCTGATCCCACAGGTCAGCTGGCAAAGGACTCTTTTTGAGATGCTCGCCGAGAAGGGTGATTACTTTCTCTTTAAAGCAGCCTCAGCAATTCGCCGTTCCCTGCCCGACGACTTCGAAGATCGCTTCTCAGAACAGGATGTAGTCAACTTCCTTATTGGCGCAACGGCTGTGGCCGCAGTATTTTTTGCTTACATACTCTATCGCAGAGACAAATCATCCAGTGGGACCGACAATGAGATTTAGATACACCTTCCACGCAATCAGCGCGATCTCATTGTTGGCCTGCTACCCGACACATCCTGCGATTGCGAAATCCTGGAACAGTGCCTCTATCAATTCGGTCACCGCAGCAGACAGCGAACGGCAAAGGGCAGAAGGCCGCGAAGCACTAAGGACCAAGGATTATCCTCGCGCCATACAGATCTTCGAGAAACTGGCGAAGTCAGGGGATCCTGTCGCTCATGCCTATATTGGCATGATTTATCTTGAAGGCCTGGGCGTGAAGCCCGATCCGCAAAAGGCATTGGCAAGCTTTAATGTGGCTGCCCGAGCGGAGGTTCCGTACGCTCAGTTTCAATTGGCCGAACTTTATCGTCACGGGAAAATGGCGCCTAAAAACACAAATGAAGCTCTTCGATGGTACATTGCCGCCGCGCAAAATGGGAATGTAGATGCTCAATTTGAGCTTGGTTACATCTACAATACCGCTGAGGGTGTAGCGCGAGATATGACATCGGCCATTTATTGGTACAATGCCGCTGCAAAAGCAGGGAGCGCCGCTGCGCAATACAATTTAGCTCTGATTTATGCACGTGGTGACGGCGTTGAAAAGAATGAAACGGAAGCAGTTAGGCTTCTGACACTTGCGGCTGATCAAGGTGATGAAGACGCCCAGGTTGCACTTGCGTTGAAATATCAGGGCGGCGAAGGTGTGACCAAGGATTTGGTCAAATCCGTTAATTTGCTGCAGCGTGCATCCAAAAGCGGGCATGCGGACGCTAATTATTACCTTGGAGACGCCTACCGGCATGGTTTGGGCGTTCCAGCAGACGCCAAAATCGCACTGACATTCTTCAAGGTAGCTGCAGATGCGGGTGATCGTGATGCTCAGTACGAACTGGGATACATTTACGACAACGGCGAGGGGATCGCGAAGGACGATACTCTAGCAATCGAATGGTATCGAAAGGCCGCAGCCCAAGGGCATCCGGAGGCTCTCGGCAGCCTAGGCTACATGCTGGATGTGGGAGAGGGAATTGCTCGCGACCTTCCCCAGGCAATTGAATTTTACAAGAAAGCGGCTGCTGCTGGAAATGCCCTCGCGGCTTATAATCTCGCTTTAAAGTATGAGGCAGGCGAAGGCGTTGAAAAGAGCGAGTCTGAAGCGGTCAGACTTTATAGGCTTTCGGCTGATGGCGGTGATAGCGATGCCCAGTTTGAGCTGGGCCGCCGCTTACATTTCGGAGAAGGCGTAGAAAAAAATATCAACGAATCGTTGCGCTACCAGAATTTGGCGGCCGCTCAAGGCAACGCGGATGCGATGGTAAGCTTGGGAGGCATGTATTTTCTGGGTAAGGAAATTGATAAAAACCAAGCGGAGGCATTCCGTTATTATCAGTCAGCGGCTGATCTAGGTAATGATCATGCGCTTTATATGATGGGCCTCTTCTATGAAGGCGGCCTCGGCGTCCGTAAGGATTCGCAGCGGGCATTTAAAAACTATGTTGAGGCAGCGTCCAAAGGGAATGGCGACGCCCAATTCAAGCTTGGAGTATATTTTTCGAAGGGCATGCGTGGAGTTCGAAAGAATTTGCCCGAGGCTGTTCGCTACCTGAAGCTATCAACCGAAAACGGAAACGAGACTGCCCGGGGTTATCTTTTGGCTCTCTGGTCGCAGAAGAAGCTCCCAAGCCTCACGGAACTAGAGGTCTTAGATTATGCGCATCAGGCCTCCCGCGCTGGAGGTGAATTCGCTGAATTTTCTCGAATTATTCTGATGGGGCTCTACGCGGATGAAAAAAGCGCCGTGGCGGATAAGGCGAAGGCTCGCGGATGGTATGTCGTACTGCAAAGGCAGGGCTCGGCAAAACTCAAGCGTTCCTTGGCGCGCTTCCCTGAGGATGAATTTTCCAAATTGACGGCAGAACAGCTTGCCGCGTCCGATAAATGGGCTGAGGCCTGCATTTCATCGGAATATCGTCAGTGTGATTAAGGCTGCGGCGGAGGCTTGGTGGCATGGGTATCATAGCTAGGGCGGCCATAAAGGCTGCAGAGGAAGCGGCCGAAAGGTCGGCTACCAATTCAGCTAAAGGCGCGGTTCGCAAAGCGGAGGCGGGTGCGGCTGATGCAGCTCACGCAGCTGATAAAGTCCATCCGGATGTTAATCGGTCCGAGCCACGCAGCACGAAAGATGAGGCCATCGGAAGTGCAACTGGGAGATCTGGCGCAAAGGTTACTCAATCGCACACTGAGGAGCCTAAGGCCGCCTATCGTGAGAAAAAGAGTGCTCCTTCCGCGTTTGGTTTAGGGGGGGGCGCGCTACTCACAGTCGCCATCGTTGTCGCGCTGTTTATAGCCGCCTTTCGAAAGATCAGGGGTTTATCCCGCACGACTTCAGGCACCAAGAGGCGGTGAAGGATATAACACCTTAATATTCATAATATTGGCCGGCGTCGCAGATTTTTTGTGATGCAGTGACAAACTGATGGGGGCGACATGACCGAGCGTACTACAGCGAATAAAATCGCAGGGCTTCTGCGGCCACTGATTATGGCATCAATCCTCATGGCATTTATTTCGATCGCATCTGACCTGAGCCAGACCTCACTTCTGGAAAAATTCCAGTCTGGCTCAATTGCTGATCGCTCGGAGATCGATCGCTTGGCGGCGAGCAATGACAGTCGTCAGGCTATTATAGCTTATTTTTCGCTGGCGGTTTTCGCATCTACGCTTGTGTCCTTCTTCGTTTGGCTGAACCAATCGAATAAACTTGCTCGGGCTGCCGGCGCTCAAGGAATGCGTTTTTCGCCAGGATGGACTGTGGGTTGCTTTTTTATTCCTATCGTCAATCTCTGGAAGCCATATCAAGCGGTGGCTGACATTTGGAAGGCGAGTAAAAATCCTGCAGGTATGGGCGCGGTCGCAACAGGCGACATTGTCGTCGTCTGGTGGATCTTATTCCTGGTCTCCTCGGCCGCATCGAATGCTTCATTCAGGTTGGCCCTGAGGGCCGAAGAGATCGATGAACTTATTAGATCTGGGTGGGTCAGCTGCGTCTCGAGCGGGCTCGACATCGTCTATTATCTGATCACACTGGTCCTGATCCGGGAAATAAACTGTGGCCTGCGGATATCTGATCAAACGTCTAGGAAGGAGGGCATCGCATGAAGCAGGACTTCGCTAGCCGTTATGCCGCCATGAGTGATGAGCAGCTGGAATACGAGGCCAATCAGTCGGATGGCTTTGCTATTGATGCTCGGGAGGCGATGCGGGAGGAGTTTGAAAAAAGAAGCTTGGCTTATAGTGATAAGCTCTCTGCAAAGCACGACGGAGTGCAGTCAAGCGATGGCCATAATGCACATCCGCAACAAACGCTTGGGCAGTTCCTCGAGAAGCATCCTATTCTCTCATTCTTCGGTTTTTTGATAATTATCCGCGTGACTTACAAGCTGATCTCTGGGTTATTTGGCGGATGAGAGCCACTTGATCTGCCCCCCCTTTGAGTGGTCTAGAAATCTTACTTGGCTCCGAAGGAGAGGTTATGTGGAATGGCAAGGAGCACGAGCTTGCGGAGATCATTCGCAAGCTGTGTGAAGCCAAGATCGTGTTAGCGCATGGCTATACCTGCCGCGAAGATGGGGTAAGAGTGACCCATGGAAGCTGCCGATCCAGACCTGCCTGACGCTGCTGTTGAACACATCAGCCAGATGCTGACGCTGGCCAAGAGCAAGCATCAAGAGGCCATGGCGTTGCTAGGCACGCCTGATTCGAACGCACTGCCACGCCTCCGCGAAGTGCTTCGACTGCTGGAAGAGGTCGAGCTACTCGCTGATGATGCAGCGACCTACGTCGAGGCTGATGTAATAAAGACCGCAATCAAGGACCTGCACTTCCAACAAGCCGGCGTTCAGATGGCGATCGCCCAGCTGCAGGTGGTGAAGACACGGTCGCAATGGGCGACGCCTTGGCCATGGCTTGCCTTAATCTCTTTGGAAATTTCAATATTAATGAATTTTTGAATTCAGATTAAATCTTCAATTTTATACAATTCATTGCCGAAAACTTGCTTTAGCTCTTTTTTTATTTTGGCAATCTTTCTTTCAAGCCTAGATGACGCACTCCTCAGTTCTTCCTCCACGATATCTTTGTGGCATGGAACCCCCACAATGAACACCTGTCGCATTCCATAAGATTCCAAAAGATCTTCGATAATTAATTTTGCGCCCTCATGAGCCCTAAGTTGGTCCAATAAATAATAAGGACCAGGAGCATACGTCGTCACATCATTTCTCCCTGCATTGTCCAATGAATTTTCATTCGGGATAATGAGAATACTCTCCAACAAAAATGAACGGCATTTGCTTCTCGCGCATTACATTGTTGAGCTTGTCCAAAGTGGCCATACCCATGCAAAAAAGCCGGGCCTTCTAATAGCCGTAAGAGCTGTTTCTGATGCTTTCGCGCTCTCAGTCAATCGCGACTGAACGTCAGCTTGCGCAGCGGGAGGGATGCTTAAATCGAACCACTTCTGAGCTTCAACTAGATCCTTTTCAACTCCTAGACCGTCCCGATAAATGACGCCGAGGTTGAATTGAGCATCTGCATTCCCTTGCCTGGCAGCCGCTCGGTACCACTTGGCAGCGGTCACGTAATCCTGCCCAACCCCATTGCCATCAGCATACATTAATCCGAGCCAGTTTTGACCTTCTGCGTTGCCTTGTTCTGCAGATTTAGAAAACCAGTGGGCCGCTGCAGCATGATCCTGCTTCACGCCCGACCCGTCGGCATACATCTTGCCAAGCCAATTCTGCGCCCTTGCAAATCCTTGTTCGGCAGATCTCCGAAACCAGAAAGCTGCCTTGGCGAAATTCTGTTCAACGCCTGCACCGTCTCGATACAAAGAGCCTAACATAAACTGGGCACCTGCCACACCTTGTTCGGCCGATTTTTCAAACCAAACAGCGGCTTGTGCGTAATCTTGTGGCACACCTTGCCCGCCATAAGCAAAAAATCCGAGACTAGCTTGTGCCTCCGCGTTTCCAAGTTCATCGCCTAGGGCGAGCATAAAATACACGCCACGAGCATCGCCAGCATGAACTGCCCACTCATACCAACGCACCGCTTCATTAAGGTCTACCGCCACGCCTTTGCCGGTTTGATACATGCGACCAAGAGATACATACGCATCAGCCCACCCCTGATCCGCAGCCAAGCGATACCAACCCAGAGCAGCCACAGGGTCTGAGGTGATGCCCTTGCCCTCTTCATACATACGTCCAAGCCGCCATTGGGCGGCAGCGTTGCCCTGATCCGCTGCACAGCGATACCAAATGAATGCGGCCTTCAGATCGCCGCTTTCGCCTTCGCCTTCTTCGTACATGTGAGCCAGATAGCACTGAGCCTCAGCATTACCTTCCGCAGCCAGCTTCTGGACGGTTTCATAGTTCATGGCGCAGCTTTCTTAGCCAACAGAACGTCTCATACGCGAGACTATTTGCAGACCAGGTTTTTAGCACAGGACAACGGATATGCCGCAGCGGCCGGAAAAGGCAAAGACTACCCGGCATCGAACTCTGTCTGGAGACGGAGAAAATCAGCATCTAGAGCGGATCGCAGGATCAGTGCTGCCGCCGTCGCCTCGGCAAGAGTATAACCTTCATCAATCACGAATATATGCCCAGCTCCCGCGGCAGGTCCTTGGTGAGGTGGGCAGTCGTAAATTGCGTCCACAAATGGAATCGATCCGACTATCTCGTGGATCGAATAGGCGTCAAAGCTAATGACCTTGGGGCCATTACCAAAATCGATCTCGAACTTTCTGTTGAGGGCATTCACCTCATCAGCCAAGCCTGCATACCGTCGAAAATCGAAACCTTCGAGAGGCTTAAGTCCCTCGTCAAAGACGATAAACTCATCCCATAGATGGCCAAGATATCCCGGCGTCTCCTCAACAGGGGTCTCGTAGTCATAATCTTCGCCGTTCATGGCAGTCTCCGGTTTTTCTCGGGTTCGCAGGCGGTCAAATCAGCGACCCACTGCGGTACGACAACCGTGGCGACGCCAGTTCTGCAGATGTCAAAGTCCTCTTCGCCTTCAGGCGCCTCCAGGTTCAGGAGTACCGTTCGGGCCCCACGCGATTTTGCAGCCCTCACAAATCCAGCAGCTGGATAAACTTGGCCAGATGTACCGATAGCGGCAAAGAGATCGCAGCTTTGCAAAGCCTTCTCAATCCTGGGCATACCGCGCGGGATTTCTCCAAAAAACACAATGTCAGGCCGCAGCATATCGTGCTCGCAAGCGGGGCATTCTCGGTTATCCTCCAACGGTCCGAACCTTGGGCCATGATAGCCACAATCCATGCAGTATGCTGAATTCAGCTCGCCATGCATGTGGATCAGATTGGCGGATCCGGCCCGCTCGTGAAGGTCATCCACGTTCTGCGTGACGAGGAGAAAATCTCCTTTCGAATGATCTTGCCAGTGTCGTTCAAGCGCTACCAAGGCTTGATGTGCAGCATTCGGTTGAGTCTGAGCTGCTAAGACCTTTCGGCCATCATAAAATCGGCATACCCGGTCCGGATCTTGGGCCAATGCCTCCGGGGTGCATATATCTTCGATCCTGTGGCCAGCCCAAAGGCCGTCCTCGGCTCTAAAGGTTGCCAGTCCGCTCTCGGCTGATATTCCCGCGCCTGTGAGGATCACAATGTTCACGGTGCTTCATTCACCGGCTAGCGCGGCGTCAGCCTGCTGCTGCGCTTCATTGATATCGTCCTCGTTCAACCTCGAGCAGACATTTTGCCATTCCTGATTGATGAAGCCGCTTAGCTGCTCATCAAGGTTGTCGGTTTGATTGAACGCCAAAATGAGCCATTTGGCCGCTTCGACTAGGCTGTCCCGGTCTGCGTTTTCGGCGCGGATAATCGAGTAGGCAAGCATGCATTGTGCCCGGGCGTGTCCCCGAATGGCAGCTTCCCGGTTCCAAAAAGCGGCCTTCTCTGCATCCGCTGCCACGCCTCGGCCAGTCAAATACCTAAAGCCGATTTCGTCCTGCGCGTCGACAACACCCTGTTCAGCGGCTCTTAGCATCCAGGCGAACCCGGCAGTTTCGTCCACGGGTGTTCCATCTTGTCCTATGAGGAGGGCCTGTCCGACGAGGAGTTGGCACATTGCGTGCCCGAGCTCGGCTGCTTTTAGATACAATTTGAACGCTTGGGCGAAATCTGGTTCCACGCCGCAGCCGAATTGGAAAAAACGCCCCAGGTTAAAAAAGGCGGAAGGCTCATCATGCTCAGCCGCAAACTCGTAGCATTTTCGGGCCTCATCGTAATCTTGTGGGACACCCTCGCCATGCTCATATAGCGTGCCCAGTGAAAACGAGGCTGCCCAATTGCCTTTACTCGCTGCGTCCGAATAATGGGCTGCGGCCTGAGCAAGATCCTGTTCAACCCCGATGCCATGTTGGTAGCAGTAGCCAATTTGTGCGATTGCAGGGACAGACCCATTTTCCGCAGCCGTTTTCGACCAATAAATTGCCCCATCTGGATCACGCAGATCTGGATGATGTTGGTCTTGTTTAAGTCGACCCAACTCGCATTGAGCATCGACGTAGCCCATTTGTGCCGCCTGCTCGTACCAAAATACTGCTTTAACAAAATCTTGATCGGTTCCCTGGCCGCGCAGAAACATTTGGCCTAGCCGCATTTGTGCCATTGGGAAGTGCTGAATTGCGGCCGCATAGTACCAGTGAGCAGCCTGCTCGAGATCGCATTCCAACCCAATGCCTTCTTGGTACATTATGCCCAAGTCGTACTGTGACGCTGCCCAACCTTGCGCCGCAGCTCTCATGTGGAAATTCGCGGCAGCTTGGTAATCTTGTGGCACCTGCTCACCGACTAAGTAGAAATATGCCAGTCGACCAAGGGCTTGAGGGTGATCCAGATCTGCGGCCTGAACATAAAGCTTAAAGGCTTTGTTGAAATCTGCTTCAACACCATTGCCCTCCTCATACATCTCACCGAGATGGAAAAGTGCCGCGGGATTATTTGACCTGCTCGCGGCTTCGAAAGCAGCAAAGGCATCATGATACCGTTCCGCTTCTAATGCCTTAAGGCCATCTTCAACCCATACGTCTGACAAGTCACCATTGGTCGCTCTGGGCCCGAGCAAAGGGTCATGTGTTTGCTCCGCCAAATTTTTCCAATATTCTGACTTTGCCATGTCCTTCTCAACGCCTTCGCCGTGAGCGAAGATTTGCGATAGGCTCTGCATCGCCAGCTTTGAGCCATTTTCGGCAGCTTGTTGAAACCAGTAGGCTGATTTCTCCAAATCAGATCGACTCGCTGCATTGTTGGCGAGGAGTGCTGCCAAATTCTGTTGAGCGGGGAGGTATCCCTTGTCGGCCGCGATCGTGTAATAGTGCTTTGCTTGCTCGAGGTCGCCATCCATCGCATCGCCACGAGTGATCATCAAAGCTAGATTATGCGCTGAATTGTCATCGCCCTGGTCGGCTGCAGCCTTATAGAGCTGCGCTGCAAGTTCGACATCGCGGATGGCTTCGGGGGCGTTGTTGTAATGGTAACCCAATCTCTGTTGGGCTTGAGCGACTCCTGCCTCTGCGGCTTGCCAATAAGCTGGAAGGGCTAGTTCCATATTGGGTTCGCCAAGCCGACCATCCGCTAAAAGCTCTCCAACCATCAAGGCGCAATGAGGGTCTTTCAGCTCCATACCCTTCATGAAGAATTTCATCGCGTTCGACGGCGATCTCGGACAGCCAACCCCGTTGAGTTCCATCAAACCGAGTAAATGAATGGACGCGCCAAATCCGTTGTCCGCCGCTGCGGCTAGCCACTTTCTTGCAAGTTCAGGGTTTTGCTCAACGTCCGCCGACTGAACGTACACGGAGCCCAAAACGTGTTGGGCAAACGGGTAGCCTTCTTCTGCAAGCTCAGTTGTAAGCTGGATGGCCTTTTCCGTTTCGCCATCGATAAAGGCTGCGCGCGCAGCCTGGTAGCGGTCGATGACTTCCGACGGATAGTCGTCCGGATCCAACTGGTGATTCATGCTGCCCCTCAACCGTAAATGAGAACGCTCATCGATTTCATGGCTTTGTGTCAACCGCCCACGCTCAAATTAGCCTTGAGATGTGCCCCCGATTGGCACCCTCCGCATTGATCTTGCGCACGCCATTGTGCGAGCGTATAGGAAGGTGGTCATCAAGAGTTGGGTCGACACCCACGCCAACCTGCCGATCCGGGCAAGGTGGTTTTGCGAAAGCAGATGTGGCTCTTCGGAGCAACAAAGCGGATGCTGTGTCGACCCTCCGTATGGAGGGTTTTTTATGTCGGGCTCTGAGGTCCCAGCCGAACTGGTCGAAGCCTACAAGCGCACGCAATATCGCGCATTCGCGGACAGTGGCGAAATCGTGCTCCGAATTGGCGAGCCTTCAAGGGCCGCAGCTCAGCTGGTCCGAACTGCTGGAGCATCCGGCGGCGCCTTTATCACTGCTGAAAATCCTTTCAGCGAACAACTCACGGCAACTGACAATGCTGTTCGCCAGGACCAGCTGCGCGAAGATCTGGTTAAGCTCGGTGCTTTCGTTATCGAAGGCGCAGGGCAGGGCGATGATCCCAGTTGGCCAGCTGAGGCAAGCTATGCCGCAATTGGCATTGGCCGCGAGCAGGCGTGCGAACTGGGCCGCAAGTATCAGCAAAACGCGATCGTATGGTTCGATGCTAGCGGAACGCCTGAGTTGATCGTGCTCCGCTAATCTTCTGAGATAGGGATGGCCCACCCACGGGCTGGGGGGATTTGTTCCTGATTGCCACCCCCGACGTCGTCGAAATGGCTAAAACCGGAGACTTTCTATGTCTGTTTTCAACGGCCTGTTCACGTCGGAATCTGTGTCTGCGGGACACCCCGACAAGCTTTGCGATCGGATTTCCGACGCTATTCTCGACGCCTTCCTGGAGCGCGCTCGTAACGCGCGCGTCGCCTGCGAGACCTTTGCTGCCAATGACAAGATCATCGTTGCCGGCGAGTTTGGGACTGAGCGGGTGGAGGATTTCAAAGCCGTTCGCGCCGCCGCTCCTGGGATTGTGCGCGATGCCCTTCAGCAGATCGGCTACGGCTCCGATCAGTACGATATTGATCCGGCCACCTGCGAGGTCGAGGTCCGCTTCAATCACCAAAGCCCTGAGATCCAGGCCGGTGTCGATGGAGGCGAAACGACCGGTGCGGGGGATCAGGGCCTGATGTTCGGTCATGCGGTGGACGAAACCGACGCCCTGACACCCCTGGCTTGGTCCCTGGCGACCGATCTAATCCAAAGGGCGAGCACCCTGATTGTTCCTGGCGGCGGTGTGCTGAAACCCGACGGCAAGGCCCAGGTGACTGTTCGCTACGTTGAGGGTGTTCCCATTGGGATCGATACCGCCGTGCTCTCTTGGCAACATCAGCCGGACATCTCGATTGACGAAGTCCGGGAATTCCTGGCCGCCGAGGTTCTTGATCATGTGATCCCACCCAGCCTGCGCACTGACAGCTTCAAGGCGTTTCTGAATCCCGCTGGACCTTTCACTGTGGGTGGCCCGAAGGGCGACACCGGCCTTACGGGCAGAAAGATCATCGTCGACACCTACGGCGGGGCTTGCGCTCATGGCGGTGGTGCCTTCTCCGGCAAGGATCCAACCAAGGTTGACCGCTCAGCGGCGTACGCGGCGCGCCATGTGGCAAAGAACATTGTCGGAGCTGGGTTGGCCAAGCGCTGCACCGTGCAACTGGCCTACGCTATCGGCGTGGCTGAACCGGTATCGGTCAGTGTAGAAACCTACGGTACCGGAGTTGCACCAGACACCGAGCTCTCTGCTGCGGTTGAGGCCATTTGGGATCTGACACCAGCGGGGATCATTCGAGATCTGGATCTCCTTCGCCCCATCTACACGGGAACCTCAGCTTTGGGCCATTTCGGCCGCTGGAAATCCCCCGACCACTATCGCTGGGAAAGGTTGGATCGCACGGCCCAGTTGCTTGAAAAGCTGGGAGGGCGGTGAAATGAGCTATCTCCGCTGTTCAGCAGTGCCTTCCGGTCCGCACATCACCGCCCGGTTCCCTGGTGGGTGGAACGGTGCTGGCGGGATGGTCTATAATTTTAATCACGCTTTGTACCGGCAGGCCGCTAGGTGGTATATTTGCCGTTACTACATGCAAAATGGTGACTGGCCGCGCGGCGAGCACACCTTCGAAGTGACGCATGGTAAAGGTGAAGGCTTCGACGTCCAGACGCCGATCGGCACGAGCTCTGGGACGAGAACAGTCACGATGACGTTCGAGGTCTACCTGAACGGCGATGCTGACGAGGCCACTCGATCAAATCTCAATGGCTTGCTGTATACTATTCCGATCTGAGCGCGACTGGAGGCGGCTAGTGATGGCACGCCTCCAGATTGCCTCGTCTCCTCAGTAGGGGATTGCCTCTGCTGTGAAGGCATTGACGAACTGTCCGGGCTGCATGACGGCCGAGCGACCGCTAACCAGCCAAGTGGCAAACACGGCGGCGACCGTGTTGCCTTTGCCCTCCTGGCGATGGACGCCGCGCATCGCATAGTCCCGGCCCCGTACGTTCACCTTCTCGAACGTCACCTCGAACTTACCTGACTTGCCGCCAACGGCTTTGCCTGTCTTCCAGGTCACGGTGGCTACGACTTGTGAGCCACGAGGGATAACTACGACTCCGCCGTCGGTGATGTCATTTACCACTGAGAAGCCGACTTTTTGGCCAACCTCGACATGCTTTGATGAGATCTCCGCATCGGGCGTGACAGAGATCAAAGTGCTTGCGGGCAGAGCTCGCGAAACGGCCTGTGGAGCTGTTTCCGATTTTTCCGTAACCAGCGTAATACATTGGGGTAAAAAATAGTGCGACCCAGTTAAATTTAATGTCCTTCATATATCATCCCCCAATGTCCGGATCTGATAGAATTCGCCTTAGCAAAACTACCATCGCCCAAGTGTCGCGCTCGCAATAGGCTTCAAGCGAGGCCGCGATTTGTTCACGGCGCTCTTTGGTGCATTCTGGCGCCGTGGCCTCAAGCCATGCAAGCTGGGCGGCTGCTCCATCGCCGACTTCAAGATCGGCATAGTCGAGATCCGGTGCGATCGTCGGGAGCACCTTCTTGATCGACCAGCTGCCCCTTTGGTCGCGGTGGTAATAATGCGCTTGGGTCACCGGTAGCAGATCCACGAACCGATCTGCGATCGCCAGAAGCTGAGGGGCAAATTGAGGTAGGGCATCAGCGAGCCCTCTAACACAGCTTCTCTCGAAGCTGGCGTTGTAGGCAATGATCGCGCCGGTTTCTCCAACGCACTCCATCAGCTCCTCTGCGCATTTGTGCCGGGGACCTCCGCATGCGCTTGGATGCTATCGGACAAGTTGTGGGGAGTTCGAGCGACGATGCTGCCCGTCAGATCCGCCTTGCTGGCGAAGATTTTGCTAAAGCCGCATCCGATATCCGCGAAGCTTTTGAGGCACTAACCAACCGCGTGGATGGTATTGGCCAAGACATGACTGAACGCGGGGAAGCCGCTAATGCAGCCCAACAGGAGGCGCTAGAGAGCATCCTGGCCAGCATAGAGGACGCACAGACCAAATCGGTCGCAATGGTTACCGACATTTTGGAGGCGCTCAAAAACGGCAGCGTAGGCGCTGCGGCTCAGATGCGAGAAGAAGTCGAAGAAGTTATCCGGGCCGGCGTCGAAGCCGGGCATGACTCCTTCCGAACTGCCATCGAGGAATCTAGTGAAGCCCTTAAGGAAACAACGAGCAGTCTGAGCAAAGCAGTTAGCGAAGCCGCGCAGCAAGTTGAAAAGGCCGCAAGCGGTTTGGCGAAGACCGGTCAGAATGCGGAGCGCACTGCTGAAGCCATCAAGTCCGTCACCGATAATGCTCGGATCGTTGCCACTTCTCTGGGAGACGCTGCCGATGGGTTTGCTGAGGCAGCAAGTCCAGTTGCCGATGCAGCTCGCTCAGTGAGCCAAGCTGCAAATCAACTTGCCCAAACAATCACAACAGATCGTGCAGCGAGCAGTGGCGCTCTCGATGAGATGAAGGCGTTGGCGGAAGGAGTTCGCACGACCCAAAACGCTGCAGAACAAGCTTGGCGTGACTATCGTGCTCGGTTCGAAGGGGTCGATAAGGCAATGTCTGATGCGACCGACAAACTAGCGCAGACACTCGCCGATAGCCTTACAGAGTTCCGCGAATTTGCCCAAAACGTCGATCGTGAAATGGCTGCCGCGGTCGGGCGGCTCAGCAACACGATGACCCAGATCGAAGAATACGCCGAGTCCCTTGATGAGTATGTCGAGCATGCTCGTCGCGGTCGGGAGGCTGCTGAATGATCCTTGAAGAGGCTCAGGAACTCGTCGCTGAAGAGGAAAACTATTTTGTTTCCATGACCGACCTCATGGTTGGGCTTGTTTTCGTTTTCATCATCCTCCTGATGTATTTTGCACTGCAGTTTCAGGACGTTACGGAAGAGCTCACAGGGGCGAATAAGACGCGAACGGAGATCCTTGAGCAATTGCAACGAAAGCTCAAAGAGCAGGGCGTTCCTGTCATAATCGACAGCGAAAATGGCGTCTTGCGCCTGCCGGACTCGGTCTTGTTCGACAGCGGACAAAGTGCCCTGAAGCCTCAAGGTCGAGCAAACGTCGAGCACCTCGCATCCGCGTTGATGGAAATTTTGCCCTGTTACAGCGATGGAGTGCAGAGGTCTGCAAAATGCCCGCCCAGCAAGCACAAGCTGGAATCTGTTTATATCGAAGGCCATACCGATAGTGACCGTTTCTCGGGAAACGGCGGACTGAAGGATAACTGGGACCTATCGGTTGTACGCGCCACTAATACATATCGCACTCTGATCGAGTATCAGTCGGGCTTGAGTAATCTATGTGCGCCCAAGCAAAATAGGTGCGAGCCCATTTTGAGCGTCAGCGGTTACGGACCGCAGCGGCCTGTGCCGGATGGCAGGGGCACAGAGGTCGAGCGCAAGCAGCAGAATCGTAGAATCGACCTTCGATTGATCATGATGACTCCCGACTCTGGTCAAGCGGAACGGGCTGTCGCTACTCGGATCAACCAGCGATGACATATTTGGCGGACCTTCTGAGGGACCCAAAGAGCCTTACAACTCGGATGCGGGTCGGCAAAATTGAACCCGTTGCCCTTCGTCGAGCTGTGGCTGATCTCGCTGAGAAAGAGACCAACGAAGCACAAGGCAGTGACCCAGACGTTGCCGAACTCCAAGCTCGAATTGCTGACCTGGCATCCGCCGATGCGTTGGACAGTCTGAGCCGACGAGACTTACGGCTGGGCTGCCAAGCCATTCTGCATCCGCCTAATCCGCCGGCTGCCAATAAGATCGCTGTCGACGGCCTGCTGGGATTGGTAGAGAGAAACAGACGGCGTGCCGCCTTTTTTGCGGTAATCGATGCCTATCTCGATGGCTTTGCATCAGAAGATGAAAATGTACTGTCTTTGGCCAAAAAGCTCACCGCTATTACCGCAAGGTGGCCATGGCGTGAGTCGGACCAATGGCCGGCCAAAATTACGGAGTTTTCTCTACTTGACCCAAGCAGGGCGCCAAAGCTTTTAGCCCAGCGCATCCTAGAGGATGGCAAGCGTCCCCGTGACATTTTCCAGGCGGCCGGCCTTGATACACCGGGGCGCCGATTTGGGGGCCTCGTCGAGTCTGCATTTCGCCATGCATGCCATATCGTTAGGGGCCTCAAAGGTCAGAAGGCGGTAGATGGCCAACGGATCCTCATTGAGTGGGCCTCTGATGATGCGGGCAAATTTGCTTATCAGCGGGTTTGGCCTGACTTTGTGGAGGCAAGCCTCCTACCTTGGGAAGTCACAGAGCCAAGTGAAGCCCATAAATCTGCGCTCATAGAGATGCTGCAGCGGTTTGGGGATGGTGATCCCCGAACAAAGCCTGCTCGCTGGCGTACGGTAATGGATAGAGCCCCAGGCGCATATGCCGTGCTGATGCGGTGGCTCACACGAGCATCGGTCCTGCAATTTCTTGATATCGTGGATCGGCTGATGCCTGATCCTGAAGCCAAGCTGATGTGGGCTTATCGCCGCGCGTTCTGGATGTCCTACCTGCTGGGTGATGGCAGCGCACCGGCAATCGATGCCGCCTGGGTTGCCTTTGGAGATGATGGCGCAAGGATGGCTAATAGGGCTGCACGTGAGAGCGGAGACAACTCCTTTGCCGCCTATGGAAGGCAATATGACAAGTCAGGTCAGCATGCAGCTCTGATTCTGCAAATGGGTGACTTAACGATCGTCGATTGGAGCCACTCAGCTAAATATCAGGTTTGGAAGCGCGGCGATAAGCGTATTCCCGAGCTTTTTAAGTCAATGTACACGTCGGGTTCTCTTTACTGCGCACCTATTCAGGAGAGCCATTCCTCGCCTTCGTCCTACTACTGGCAAAAGAGATTAGCTCAAATTATCGAGAACCGCCCGTTCTACTCACCTAAGCCAGGATGGAAGCCGAAGCGTGCTTAAGCGACTGTTCGGAAAGAGCGATAAACCGACGTTTGTTTGGCGAGAGGCAGACGATCGCCTCTCGATATCGTTGGTCCAATCTGAAAAGCCTCTACCCTTTAGCAGTTGGGCTTCGGTTAGGCCGGATGCTGCCTATGCGTTGAATGAGCTTTGCTCCTTCGGCGACCAGACTGAGCAGAGCTCTTCGCAGGAAGTTTCGGTCGAGGGTGATTGTATCCTGCTTGCGCCTAGTGTTGTGGCACGCTTGGATGCACCTACCGCGACATTGTTTGGCCTTCCCGCCCCAACGCCCTTGGCCTTGGACTTGAGAGCGCAGAACAGAATTGACCAGGACGATTTTCGTTTAGTTGTCCGCTGGGTCCGGCCAGGCGGCCAGCCTGTCCGCGCTCAGATGAAAGGTGCGATCCTTTTTACCGACGCTGGGCCGCGCAGAGTATGTTGGGGCTCTGATCGACCACGAGAGCGGTAAGCGCAGTCAGATCCCGACGAAGGCCTGCAGCAAGGTCCGCAAACAAGGTGGCGCGCAAGCGCCGGGTGCCGCCGCGGCGGATAGTCAGCCTGGTCATGGTTGCACCTGTTGGAATGTGGATGGCGGGAGCCGCAGCTCCCGTCCATGTCGCGTCAGCCGATGCGGGCCGTAGCCGTCTTGCGGAACAGCACACCGCCAATACCCGTGAGCGCCAGGACCACGGTCAGAACGTCCGTCTGGCTGAGCCCGTCCGGCAAGATACCAATCGCTCCTGCAATACCCCAGATGCTGCCGATGATCCCGGTCCAGATGGCCTTCGAGGTCCACCAGGGCTTCAAGTATTCCATGTCACTTCTCCAAAAGAAAACCCGCCTGAAGGCGGGTGGTTGATCTTGCTTACCCGGGTAAGCAAGCAGGTGGCCGAGCGCTCAGGCCTCGTTGCTCGAGAGCGCGCCGGTTGCGGCGAGTTCGACTGGCTTCGCGGTTGCAGGCGCCGCCTTGTAGACGGGCCGACGTACGGCGATGCAGCGATCCCTGGCGATACGGTTGATGGTCACGCCGTCGGACTGGTTGCCACCCAGCACGTGAAAGGCGCCGTAGTCCTCGCCGATATAGATCCCGACATGGCCAGAGGACTCCCCGCGGCGGAACACCAGCACATCTCCGAGCTGCGGCCTGGCGCTGCCGTCCTTGCCGAAGTTGACCCAGCTGCGCGCCCAGAGCGGCTGGGCGGGCAGCGCCTTGCCGGCACGCTTGGCGACAATGGCCACGAACAACCCGCACCAGGGAATCTCGTCATGATTGTAGATCTTGGCGAGCCCCAGCTCCTTGGCCCAGCCCAGGATCACGGGATTATCGCCAGATCCCTGGACCTCTGCGGTGCCGTAAAGCTTGCGGGCCTCCGCCACCATCCTGGGCAGCGGCTGCAGGTCATCGATCCAGCCATAGGCCGGAGGCAAAGGGTTCATGGGTATTCTCCTGAAGGTTAGCGGCCCGAAAAGCCCTTGATAGCCGCAAATATCACCGCGAGCGCGGTCACAAGGGTCGAGAGCCATTTGACGAAGCGGACAACGCCGGTGGCCGTGTTCCAAGCGTCGAGCAGGTCCTTGAGCTCCTTGCGCACAGCCTTGAGCTCTTCCTGCACGGCTTCAAGGTCAGCCCGAATGAGGGCCATTTCGACGGAGGGATCCTGCTCAGACATTGGCGCCTCCACCGCTGACCAGCGCCTGCCCAGCTGCGCGAAGGCCATCGACCTCGTCCTTGAGTTCCGCGATGGCTTGAAACGCGAGGGCCGCCAGCTTGGCGTAGTCCACCGCGAGGAAGCCGTCGGGCCGCGTGCGCACGGCAAGCGGGAAGACCTGCTCCACGTCTTGGGCAATCACCCCGAAGTCGGCCTTGCGCACGAACAAGCCATCTTCTCCGCCGCGGGCTTGCAGATGCGTTTCGTTCCAGTCGAACGCCTTGCCGCCGATCGCGAGCACGGTGCCGAGTGCTCCCTCGATCGGGCGGATATTTTCCTTCAGCCTGGCATCAGAGGCGAAGAAGGCGGTGACATCACCGGTGGTTCGGATTTCGCCAGCCACGCCCGAAGCCGCAATGCCGACCCCGAGCGAGCCCAGCTGATAATTACCCGCAGTGTTGAGCGCATTGGCCGTGCCGGCCACTGTCGCGGTGGTTGCGGTGTTGGCGCTTGCGGCATTGCCGCTGATTGAGATCCCCCAGGTGCCGGATGCACCGACGCCGCTGCGAGAGGGGACATCAAGATTGGTGCGGGCATCGGCGCCGGTGGCAGCCCCCGTGCCGCCGCCAGCAATGGTGACCGTACCCGTAAGCTTGGAAGCCGAAAGCGAGGTGAGCCATGCCGGGTCAGCGTAACTCGAGGTCGAGAGCAATGCTGCGCTAGACTGAGAGGGGGCGCTAAGACCGATCGTCCAGGCGGCATATGTTCCGCTCCCGCCAACAGCGGTCACATTGACCGTGAGCCCGCCGGTGCCGCTGGTGTAAGCCGTTATCTGGCCATGCATCCAGTTGGCCGGCGTAGCCGTGCTTGTCACCGTCACCCACTGCCCGACCACAAACGCCTTGCCGGTTTGGACAGTGAGCGCCTTTGTGCCGGTGCCGATCGCCAGCGAGGTAGTGCTGGTGGCACTGGTCCCGGGTGCATTGGTAGCCGTTGCCGCGCTTGCGGCCGCATTGCTGGCATAGCCGTTTACTTCGCTGGCCAGCGAATTGGCTTCTATCGCAAAGGTTGGCAGCGCCGAAAGGAAAGCATCGGCGCGCGCATTGAAGTTCGTCGCGTCCGACCGGGTGGGCGGCGCGGGCAAGGCCGAGATGGGCATGGCAGATCCTGCGCTGAGGGATGAAAGGTTAAGTGAGGCCTTCGATGGTCAGGCTGCAGTAGCTGACCGTCGGATAGGCAAGGTCGATCGAGAACTCTTTGTAAAAGCCAAAGACGGTGAGGCTTTCGAAGCTCTCCGAGCCGATCCAGAGCACCGGCGTTGCGCGGATCGAAGCAAGCGTGCGGTGCACGTCATCGAGCGCATCGGTTTGCATGACGACCCGGGCAGACATGCGCTTGGCGAAGGCGCGCTCCACGACCGAGGTCACCCCGAACTGGTCGGTTTCCTTGCGCGAATAGTCGATGATCCCGAGATCTACCCCGTGCTCCGTATCGCCAATGTCAAACTGACGGCCCACCAGCAGGGTCCCGCATTTGACGGCGTCGGCTGGATTGTCCCTCGTCAGGGTAACAGTCAGGACCCCCGTCTCGTAAACGGGCACGTCGAGGAACAGTAGTCCGGTCTTTTTGCCAAGCGGCTCGAAGAACCAGGCAAACCAGGTGTCGATCGCATTCCCGCCGATGTTGAGGCTCTGCGTCCGGCTGTAGATCTGATTACCAGAGACCGTGAGCGTAACGCTGGCACTCTCCGCCTCGATGTCGATCAGCGCGAGACCATCAGCAGCGCCCGGAGCAAGCAGGACCTGCAGCGAACCGGGACGTGTTGTTGCCGTGCCCACGCGCGCATCGAACATGGCCCAGCGGTTGGTCGGCCCCAGGTCGAGCCACTTGGTCGGATCAGTGGCCGGATTCACGCCGGTAGATGCCGCGAGCGCTTCGTACTTGCGGTGCGTAGAAGTCAGGATGACCCGGGCGCCGACTGCATAAGCCGTGCCTGAGCCCCAAACCGCATAATCGTTCTCCGGAGCCGTGCTGCTGGTCAGCATCGCATCGGTGAGCGTGGTCGGCCGGATCAGCTTCATGCTGCAGTTCTCACTGCCAGCGCGTCACCATCCGGTGTCACACGCTCGAGGATGCGGGCAGTTTTGCTGGTTCCAGAGGCAATGGTCGCTGAGGCAATCCGCTGCTCGTCGCGCAGGTCAGAAAGCTCCTGTTTGAGCGACGCCAGCCCATCGATCAGTACGGTTGCGCTGTCATTTGCCGAGGTGGTCGCTGTTGCCGTCTGGGTGGACGCGAACTGCTCCCACCAGCTGGGGTTGGTCGACGCTGCCGCCGCCGCAGTCTCGGCCGGCAGCCCGGCCATCGCGTTGATGATCGCCACCGTCTGCTCGAGGCTGGCTGCCGTCTGCCCCTGAATGCGGGCGAGATCCTGCGCAGAGGTGGCCGCATCGGCGGCTGCGTTCAATAGGGTCTGGCTGAGCCCGGGGAGCGACTTGGCCGCTTCCTGATCTCCGGCTCGGGCTGCAATCGTTGCTGCGTTGAACTCGGAGAGCGCCTGTGCGTAGGTCTTTGCGCCGCCATCCATGCTGCCACGGATCGCCGTGCTGACGGACGAGTGGGAGATTGAACTCCCACACAGCGGCGTTGAACATCTTGTGCTGCGCGTGGAAACGCTCAGCCCAGTCGATCGGGACGAGCATGGGCAAACGGCCAATACCCCAGCGCTGGTCCATTTCGCGACCGCGCTTGTCGACGCAGTTGATGACGACCTGCATGTCACTGATCTGACCATGCCGGGTCGGCGGCGCGCCCTTCATACGAGGCTCCTTTCCATTTCCATCGGTGATTGATTGATGCCCCGAAGACCGGATCGGACATGGCCGATCGGGGGCCTTGGGAACCTTGCGCTAGTGAAACCCGCACGCAGTTCGCTGCGAGCGCAGCGAGCGAACTCGCGCGCCTGTGCGCGAGTGCGAGTTTCACTAGAGGGTTCCCGAACTAGTCGCGCACTTTGCTGCTCAAGTTCTGCGCGAGTTCTAACGGGTGCGAAGAACCTAACTCGCGCACGCCGATTGCCGGTAAGGAGCATCAGAAAATGCTCCCTTCGACGGTGCCCGGAATACGGTCGATATCGACCCTCAAGCCAGGGGCGTTGCGGCGTCGCTGCGGATCATAGAATTCGGTGCGCACCAGCACGCCATTGGCGATCCAGTCCTTGATGATGATCTTGGCGCGTGCCTCATCAACGCCGAGCACGTCCATGAGCGGATGACCCACCCAGCGCCGCGCCTTGGTGCCCTCAGCGCTGTTCGCCTTATCGGTGTAGAGGACACCTGACGGCTGGCCGTTCTCGTCGTCGATCCCGCGATCGATGATCGCCAACACCTGGCGGATCTGCATTACAGAAACCCCGGCATAAGCGCTGGGCGGTTTCCACGGAACAAGAGCGCCGACCTGATCCGGCTCGAAGAAGCCGGTTCCATTATCGAGCGTGACGCTGACCTTCTCGAACCAGCGGGCCTTGCCCGACTTTAGGGTCCAGTTGGACTTCGCGTCGTCATGGCGAACATATTTGAAGCGCTCATCCTCAGGGATGCCGAGCACCTTCGCCTCGTCCTCGGTCATGGTCATCAACGTCGCGCTGATGCGGGTCGAGTTTACGATCGCACCGCCGCCACGAACAATGTCCGCGTTGCCGGCGCCGCCAGATGCATATTTGACCGTATGATGGACGAGGACGACCGAGCAGTCGGTCTCACGCGCAATATCGCGCCAGACCTTCATCGCCCATTTGATTTCGCTATTGCTGTTCTCGTCGCCCTCGAAGGTCTCCGCGAAGGGATCGACGATCAGCACATCGATCTTGTGCTTACGGACATAAGCCGTGATCGCGTCTGCCATTGGCGTGGTGATCATCTGCCGACTGCGCGGATCCACCCGGACCACCACCAGGCTGTGTGGGTCGTCTGCAAGATGGACCATGCCATCAAGGAGGTTACGCGGGGGGTTCATCACCTTGAGCGCTGCGGCCAGCCGCCTGCGCTGCTCGTCGATGTCGTCCTCTGCATTAATGACGAGGCTGCGATAGCGTGAGCGCGGTTTCCACTCGCCCCACTGCATGCCGGTCGCCAGCATGATGGCTTTCTGAAGGTTGAAGAGGGATTTCCCGCTGCCGCCTGGCGCAACCAGCACATGGGTCGCGCTGCGAATGAGGAGCCCGGGCACAAGCCATGGCCGGACAGGGATCTTGGTCGGGTCGAAGTCGAACGCGTCGACGGCGGTGATCAGTGGCGGACCGGCATCGGGCGTTGTCGCAGGTGCTGCATCATCTGGCATGCGGCCATCGACGATCAGGTCGCGGACTGCCTGTGCGCCAAAATGCGCCGCCATGTCATTGAAGTCTGTACCGGTGCTGTCGGCCGGAAGTGACGGAAATACAGCAGCGCATCGAAGGATGCGCGCAGCCGTCGTCGCGGCATCGCGGCCAACATTGGTCGGTTTATGCCGATCGTCATCGCCGGCTACTTGCCAGCGGGCACCGGGGAATGCGGACACCAGCCGCTCTGCAACCTTGACGAGGTTGCCGGCATTGAACGTGACGACGACCGTGCGGCCGGTTGCTTCATGAAGTGAAGCGCCTGTCGCGAACCCCTCGCACACAAGAACTGGCGCTGTCGCGGCCGCGATTGGCGGACCAATGACGAACATAGATCCGGCGACAGGCAGTTCTGCCTCAAAAAGCTTATGGCCAGCAGGATCGATCGACTGGAGAGAAGTCAGCTCGCCCTCGACGTTGTACAGCGGGACAAGAACATGCTCGCGGTCCAGCCGTGTCCCGTTTGGCCGGATGCCCTTGGCCGTCAGATAAGGGTGCGAAGAATAGGACCCGTCTGCACTGCCCCAGCGAAGCAGCATCTGCTCAGAAGCAAGTTTGCGGCGTTCGGCCTGCTCCGCCTCAAACCGGGCCTGCCGGGTGCGAAGCTCCAGAACCCGCGCTTCGGACAAAACTGGAAAATTTCCGCCCGTCAGTCGTTCGGCGGCCGCGCGAATATCCAGCCCTTCCTGGGCATGGAGAAAGTCGAAGATGTCGCCGTGAGCCCCGCAGCCAAAACAATGGTACCGCTGCTCACCCGGGTAGACCGCAAATGAAGGCGTGCGTTCCATGTGGAAGGGGCAAAGGCCGACAAACGTTGAACCTCGGCGCTTTAACGTCAGATGACGGCGCACCTCGTCGGCCAGAGGGAACTGGTCTTTGATCGCGTCGATATCGATACTGCCGGTTTCAATGCGACGCGCCATGACGGCCGGGCCCACTTTCTACTCAGGATGCAGGGGAACAGGAGGGAAGCCGGGCCGCTCAGACAGCCCGGCCCCTTGCAATCAAAATACCGGAGCGCCGACGCTTGCACCGGCCTGCGCGGGAGGCGGCATATGCACCGCAGGCGCTGCTGCAGGCGGAGGCGAAGCCGGTGCAGCCGACTTGGCATCTCCGCCGGCCAGACCTGCAGGCCGGTCAGTCCAACCCACGATCTCGAACGTCGGCTGGTAATTGGTGCCGTGCTTGTTCGAGATCGGGAGCACACCCGAACACCGCACCACGGGAAGCTTGCCCGACGCGTTTTCGGGAGCGGCCATCCAGAGGTCGTAGAGATTGTTCATCGCCTCGATGACGATACCCGCAGTCGAGCTGAATTCCCGAAGTCCCATCAGGTTCTTCTCGGAATAAAGGTCGATCTGAAAGCCCCGCTTGAAGTCCGCCCCGGGGTTGGGAGCAGCTTCCGCCAGCGATGGGTCCATGACCTTTTCCGGTGCTACGCCGGAGCTAAACTTGAACCAGCCGGTTTCGAGACCCGGCATATCGAAGACCGCGGTCATATCGGTCACCTCGAACATCGGCTCATCCTTACCGTCATTCTTCGTGTACCAGCGACCAGCCTTCGCATTGTACGATACGAACACCTTGAAATACCCGCCAGGGGACGGGACAGACATAAAACCCATTTTCCTGTTTCCTTGTTTGCTTGGAGTTGCCGCCTGTCAGGCCTGCGGCGTAGCCTCGGGGGTCAGGCCCCAGATTTCTTGGGCGGCGGCGCGCGCACCGGCGTCGTTCCAGTAAAAGCTGTCGAGATCGGGCGAGAGCGCCGTGGTCAGGGCTGCTGGGTCATCCGACAGGCTGAGAAACCGCTCGATCGACTTCGCGATGCTGACGACCCGGTCGAGGTGCAGACGCGGATCTTCCAGCCGGTAAACCCCGATCTTTTGGGGCGTAACGTAAGCGAAGCGGATCTCGTTGTTGCCGTGGGCCGCATGATAGATGGCACCCTGTCGGGCATGCGGATCTGAAATCTTGGACGACAGGCGCCCTTGCGTCTTCAGGTCGATGATGATGCCGTGCTCGGGGAACCAGAAATCGAGCCAGCCTATAAACGGCACGGGCACGCCTGGCAGTTCAACCTCGATGCGGTGCTGACGAGACCCCTCTGCGGTCCCGGGAATGCCATATTGCCGCAGTTCCTTGAGCGCGACGGCAACCGCGGGCGCGATCCCTGCACGTTCCTTTTCAACTGCTGGATCGGCCGAGAGGGCGGTCAGCGTATTGAACCGGGAAAGCGCCGCCTGCTGGCATTCTTCAACGCTCTGCTGCGGGTCGAACAATCCGAGCTCGACACCTGCTTCCACGGCAGTGCCTCTGTGTGCCGCGGCGCCGACACCGGTCTTGCGCCCCATCAGCTTCTGCAGGGCCCACATCGCCGGTTGAGCGACAAAAAGGTTGATCGAAGAGGCGGATAAATGGTCCAGCCCATGCCGTTCGAATGCGTTCCGGCTCATGCTGCGGCAGCCAGTTCGATGAACGCCAGCGGGCTACGAGCGGCTGGTCCGCGCGGACGGGCAATGACCAGATAGCTGAATTGCTCAGGTGCAACCCGGCGCTGGACGAGGTGTGCGAAGCCACGCTCCGCTGCCCAGCGGGCACGACTGGCTAATCGCTCGAGCATGATACGCTCAGGTTCTTTCAGGCGTTGCTTCGAGCCCGCCTCGACATCCTTCACAAGGAAGCCGTGGTGGTATTCGAGGCTGTCGCCTGGTGTCGCTTCACCCAGCCACATGCACAGCTGGAGTTCGTTCATCGAGACTTTGCCCGACGGTTTGATGGGGGAAATCTTGCTCATGTTCACCTCTACTGGGGGGCGGTCAAAAGTGTCTCAGGCGCTCGCCATGCCGCTCGCGGCAAAAAGGGCACGAAGCTCGGCAATCCGGCGGTAAATGCTGCTGCGGCTGCCCAGTCCAAGGCGGACGAGTTCGGCGACCGGATGCTCCGCAAGCCACTTGCAAAGATCCGCTTCGGACGCCGTCAGGCGGGCGCTGCACCGAGCCAGGTCAAGGCGGCGTTCGATGGCACGGCAGGGATCATTCAGTTGCCCGAACATGGCGCAAAGGCCCTGATCCTCTGCAATCTGGTCGGGGCGCACCGGGCAACCTTCATCCTGATCAAGCGAGCACGCCGTGACCCGGCGTTCACGCAAGATGCGCTTGGCAATGCAGCACGCCTGGTTGGCGACAATGCGTCCGGCAAAAGCACCGAGGGTGCCCCGCGTGGGATTGAAGTGGCGCAGCCTTGCCAGCAGATCAGCCAGTAGTTCCTGGCAGATATCGCAGCGTGCATCTGGCGACAGATTCAGGCGACGGGCCAGCCGCCGGGCGGCCGCTTCGGCCTCGCCCTGAACGATTGCGAGTTCGGCAGCGTTCACTGGGCACCACCTTCCCAGGCCTCGACCGCATCAAGGTCATAAAGGCAGGTGGAGCCGACAAGATGCACCTGCGGCCCCCAACCCAGCAGTCGCCATTGGCGCAGGGTCTTGGGCGAGATGCACCAGCGTTGTCCCAGTTGCTCCTGGGTGAGAAAGGTTTTCATAGGTCCGTCCTGTTTTTTCATCACGAAACAGGACTACGAGGAGATTGCGGAGGTGGTCGTTGCAAAAGTGGGCGGTGGTAAGGTCGGGGTCACCCTGCTGGTTTTTCGCCAAATTTTCGCGGCAGGGCGGGCGCACCGACCTCTACCAACCCATCCCACCCAATCACCGACGGATTACCCACCCTGCAGGGTAGCTGCTCAGACGAATCGGCCGAACCAGCGCTGCGGTCGGACACGAAAAAGCCCGCTCAAGGCGGGCTAATTCAAACCGGGAATGGTGGGCTGCGGTCAGGCCGCCATGGCAACCACCAAGCGCGGCTCAAGGAAGTACCAACCTGACCGCCCTGAACTGGGGTGGACCAGCTGCTTCCATCCCTTGCGGGTCGAGAACAGGTGCCCGATCTTCTCAGACTGGGAACCAGCAGCCTCAAGGATCTTGCGGCAGTGCTGCTCGGGATCGCCGTTTCTGGCGGCGTTATAGAGATAGAGCATCGCGCGTGCCTGCATCTCGGTGAAACGCCAGATGTGATCGTCATAGGTAAAGCGCCGGAAATCGGGCGGCGAAGGCTCGGCGACGCTAAAGGATTCAAGGACATCGTGCTCAAAACGGGCGCGCTCTTCTTCGCGCACGACAAGGTTGGTCCGGCGGATCGGACGAACATCATGCGGGTTGAGAAGATTGACATAATCGCCGTTCGGCAGGGAAAAGTCGTTGGGCGCAACCTCACCTTCCTGGAAGAGGCGGTAGATGTCATAGCGCCGGATATCGACCACACCGTCGAAATAGGTGTGCTCGTAGGGAACGGGCATGCGGCCCCAGTCCTCGTCCTCGTAGGAGCCTAGCTCCATGTTTGCGCCGTAGATCCTGACCGACAGCGTGAGCAGGCCATTTTCTACCGCGTAGCGAAGGTCGGACTCCGACAGTTTCCAGCGCGCAGTGAGTTCTTCCAGCTCGTGATAATCCTTCTTTATGCGCCCCATTGACGATTCCCTTTGTTCCGCATCTGTTCCAATATCAGCTTGACACAGCCCTCGCAATCCTGTTCTATCCACACCGATCAGATTTCTGAGGATAGTTATGTCGACAACTTTGCAGGAGCGCCTCCGCGCACGCATCCGCCAGCTGGGCATGAACGTCGCTGACGTTGCCTCACTGGCCGGTGTGAACCGGTCGTTCTTGTACGATATCATCCGCGGCCGATCGCAGACGCCCAATCTGGAGCGTCTCAAGAGCGTGGCCGCTGCGGTGAAGGTCGACGTCGAATGGCTGCTTCACGGGCAGGGAGACGTCCAGGGCGAAACCCCGCTGGATGAAGGCGCCCAGTCTGACTTCATTGGGATTGCGTACGTCAATGCCCGCCCGTCGATGGGGGGCGGCTCCATCCTGGATGAAGAGGCAAAGCCGGGGCGCGATTTCCATTTTCGACGGTCTTGGATCAAGGATCGCTTGAAGGCGGCCCCATCCATGCTGCGTGTCATGCAGGTGGAAGGGGATAGCATGAAGCCGACCCTCGAAGATGGCGACACGGTGCTGGTAGACATGTCCCAGAAGATCCCCCAGCCGCCCGGTATCTTTGTGCTCCACGACGGCCTCGGGCTGGTGGCCAAGCGCTTGGAGCACGTGCCAATGAGCGACCCGCCGCGCGTTCAGATCATTTCGGACAACACCCGTTATCCGCCCTACGACTGCTTGGCCGACGAGGTGAACATCATCGGTCGCATACGCTGGTATGGGCGGGAGATGTTTTAACTTACGAATTTCCGCTGCTCGAAGGCGCGGACAACATCATTGGAGACCATCATGACCTGGAAGTCTTATTGCATCAGTCCGATCGATTTCAGGTGGGAGTTCCTCCCCACCGTCGAAGACGTTGCTTCAAAATTGGCCCACGCCGATGCGGCTGCAGCGGTGTATGGAGATGCTGACAGCGGTGACGAGCTGCCACGTTTCCTTGCTGCTTTCGAAGCCGCTAAGAAGCTGGCTTCGGCCGGTTATTGGGAAGGCGATTATCGTAATCCTCCGGTGGTGTTCTTCCTGCCCATGGAGTTGGAGTTCCAGTATGCTTTCGCATGGAAGCAGGACAACAACGGAAGCACGTTCGTCGTCTCGCCCGTTGAGCTGCCTTGGCTGGACGAGCACAGCCTGTAGTCGAGCCGCTGGGACACATCTGAGGCGGCATCGGTAGAAGAGCTCAGACCCTTATGGACTGAGTTCGATGCCCCAGACCGCTACTCCAGAACGTAATATACTTGATCAAATGCCAGCCGAAACCCGCCTCACCGAGTTGGGGCGGATCCTTGCCGCTGGCATCCTGCGCATGGACCGAAAGTCCAGCCCTATATCTGGACCGGATGGAGATAGTTCACTCGCTATCACGCCAACGAAGAGCGTCAGTCGAACCCGGGCAACGGCCCGAGTTGGAGAACGCTGATGCAGACATACGACGACCCGAAAGTGCTCGCACAGGTTGCAGCACTGAATTCCATGACCGTGAAGGAGCTGAAAGAGCAATGGGCTTCGCTGATGGGCAGCGAGGCGCCGAACAACAGCAGCCAGTACATGATCCAGCGGCTGTCCTACCGGATTCAGGAATTGGCCTGGGGTGGGATAAGCAAGCCTCTGCGGCGCACACTTGATGCGCTTGCCGACGAGTACGAAGGCAAGAAGGTCCGAAAGTCGGTCATTGCAGACCCTCGTAATCCGATCATTGGCACCCGGTTGATCCGCGAATGGGACGGTGTCGAGCACACTGTTACCGTCGCGAAGGACGGGTTCGAATGGCAAGGCCGGCGGTTCAAATCGCTATCCGCCGTTGCACGGACAATTACCGGTACGCGCTGGAATGGTTACCGCTTCTTCGGCTTGCGCCCGAATGAAGGAAGCACGCGATGAAGGAACTTGCGCCACGCCGCCGCCTACGCTGCGCCATCTACACCCGGAAGTCCTCAGAGGAAGGGCTCGAACAGGAATTCAACAGCCTCGACGCCCAGCGCGAAGCTTGTGAGGCATATATCGCCAGCCAGCGGGCTGAGGGATGGATCGCTATGCGCGAGGCATATGATGACGGCGGCTTCTCCGGAGGTACGCTCGAGCGCCCCGGTCTTCGCAACCTGCTCGATGACATTGAGGCCGGCTTGGTCGATATCATCGTGGTTTACAAGATCGACCGCCTATCGCGTTCCCTGATGGACTTCGCCAAACTCGTCGAGGTTTTCGACCGACACCAGGTGACATTCGTCTCGGTGACGCAGGCGTTCAACACCACGACGTCAATGGGGCGCCTGACGCTTAACGTGCTGCTGTCGTTCGCCCAGTTCGAACGTGAAGTGACCGGGGAGCGCATCCGCGACAAAATCGCTGCATCTCGCGCCAAGGGGATGTGGATGGGCGGATTTGTTCCGTGGGGTTACGACGTTATTGAGCGCAAGCTGGTCATCAATCCGGATGAGGCGGCGCGAGTTAGGCATATGTTTGAGCGCTTTGTCGAGCTCGGATCTGCAACCAAACTTGCTCGGGAGGTCGTGAAACAGGGCATCGTCAACAAGCGTGGTCGAGCGATTGACAAGGGGTTCTTGTACAAGCTGTTCCGCAACCGCCTGTATCTGGGCGAAGCAGTTCACAAGGGCACCAGTTATCCCGGCGAGCACGAGGCGATTATTGATCAAGCGCTCTGGAACAAGGTCCATGCGATCCTTGAGGTGAACTATCGGAAGCGGGCTGCGATCACGCGGGCCCAGACGCCCTTTCTTCTGAAGGGATTGATGTTCACGGCAACAGGGGCTGCCATGACGCCCAGCCACACCCGGAAAGGCGGCAAGCTATACCGGTACTATATCTCAATGGACGCAATTCATAATAGGGCTGGCGAATACGGAGCACTGCCCGGCCGGTTGAACGCAGGAATGGTTGAGGGCGCGGTAATCCAGGAACTGCGGAGGCTGCTGGCCTCGCCCGTCATAACGGCGCAGGCCATCCAAGCAGCTCGACAGAGCCAGCCGGACATTGACGAAAACGAAGTGATATCAGCCCTCGCCGACTTTGAGAGGCTACCTATCTGGCTCCAGCCGTGCTGGAGGGGTTGCTACTAAGACGATCGCCCCCTGCCGCGTCTCTGCGCGAGCTCATCGCTTCAGCGGAACTCATTTGGAAAGATCAAGTTAAGCTAAATGACTGAGATAAATGAATCACATCGTTTGAAGGCGGGCTTTACGGCGTTGCAAATGTTCCGCCTATGTTCTAGTATTTCATCGAAGGATTCGGTGAAGTTCTAGTTGCACCAGGAGCCGGTTTAGGTTTTATGCGAAAATCGGGAGTTTTAACGAATGCATCAGTCGACCCTGTGGAGCGTAAGCGACCGCAGTAATGCGATAACTGCACCGATCGATGCCGCGCTCGAGATCGGGGCATACGAAGCCCTGTGGTGCGAGCATAATGCTAGCTTCAAATCGATTGCTGGGCAGTTTCGCAAGGCACCTGGTGCTCGACCTTCTCACCTAGTCCCCGAGAATAGGGCCCGAGAGGTTGCCAGCCAAGTTCTGGCTAAGTTGAGAGCGCGCACCAATCAGCGGTTCGATATTCGTATCCATGGCGAATGGGAATATCCTGAGCGGCTTCGTGATGCAGTCGACCCGGTTGAATTGCTTTATATCCAGGGCGATTGGAATCTCGTTTCTTCGCCGGCGGTTGCCGTGGTGGGGACTCGCAAGCCTTCTCCGCTGGGAATTGAACGCACCCAGACGCTCGCGCGTCGACTAGTCCAGGACAACTTCACAGTTGTTTCAGGGCTAGCCGAAGGGGTGGACACTGCCGCACACAATGCGGCGATCGCTGCGGGTGGCCGAACGATCGCGGTCATTGGAACCCCGCTTGGGCAAGTTTATCCGAAGGCCAATGCAGAGCTGCAGGAGCAGATAGCGCGCGATCATCTCCTTGTAAGCCAAGTTCCTGTTCTGCGTTATGAAGCTCAGAACTTCCGGACAAACCGCTTCTTTTTCCCGGAACGAAACAAGTTGATGTCAGCGCTGACGCAGGCGACCATCATTGTCGAGGCCGGTGAAACATCAGGGACGCTGGTGCAAGCGCGCGAAGCTCTGCGCCAAGGGCGCAAGCTTTTTATTATGAATAGCTGCTTCGAACGCGACGATCTGACTTGGCCGCGCCGCTTCGAGGAACAGGGGGCGATCAGGATCCATAGCTATGCCGACGTTAGACGGGAGCTGGTCTCCGCAAATTCGGAAGATCGGTGATCTCGAGCGTCAGGACCACTGGCACCTGACACCAGATCATGACTGCTACTTTTTTGGCGAATATACCGCTCGCGCGGGGTACAGTCATAGCTCGACGAACCAGATCATCACCAACATTAAGAAAAAACCGAGCCTTAAAGGTACACCTCAATGGCAATATAAGATCCGTGACATGCAACTTGTCGCGGCAGCAATCCGCAGTGCAATCAACCCTGAATCGTTTGGAATTGTGACGCTCATACCGATTCCGCCCTCGAAACAGCGCAACGATCCCGAGTTTGATTCCAGAATGTTCGATATCGCAACAATGGTTTCGCCGCAGGCTGATGTGAGGGAGATCATTGAAACGATTGCGCCTCGGCAGTCGCTACATGGCAGCGATCAACGGCTTCAACCGGAGGAGTTAAAAACAACACTCGGATTGAACGAAGCGCTCTGCTCCCAAACACCGCAAAATATTATCCTGTTAGATGACGTGATCACCACCGGCTGTAGCTTCGTTGCTTGCAAGAGTTTGTTGGAAGATCGTTTTCCGGAAGTCCCTATATCGGGGATGTTTGTTGCACGACGTGCCGTGGACAACGCCTCAGCGTTCGCTGCTCTGGTAGAAAAACTCAGCTGATCCACTCACAGCATCCAGAAAACTGACCCTAGACAAAAACACAAAGCCCATGGAGGATGCCGGAGCTCCTTTCGCGTTCAACGAAACTCGATCAACGACGGCAACTTAGGGGGTCTGCTTTGAATCTTCATGCTGTCTGCTACTATCGCTCCAAAAGCGCAACCTGGACCGACCCTTGGACAGAGCGGCATTTTCTAGCACGAAATCTCGTCAAAGGGGTGAAGCAGCAAACGTTCGGTGGTTTTTCACTCTTAAAACTCTTGAGTGGCAAATATCTCCGTCTCGACAACACGCCAGCAGGACAAACCGTAGCCCTGAAATTTGCCTCACAAGGTCTGCTAAAACTACTGAAAGACGCGGGATATGACGGAGCTCAAATAGTCCCAGTTCCATCGTCCAGCCACGTGAATCCTAACGCTGATTTCACTGGCGCACGCATTGCAGCTGCGGTCGAAAATCGTGATCCCGCTTTCGCAGCTCGACCAGTGTTGTACTTCGCTCAGCCTCAGCCAAAGAGTTCAGCCGGCGGGCCCCGAAACACCTATGAACTTGAGAAGCATCTACGTATCACGGCGGCGGCCAATTTAAAGCAGGTCGTTCTACTAGATGATGTCATGACCACGGGTGCGCACTTGCGAGCTGCAGCCCGCTTTTTGGCGAAAGAAGGCATTACCGTTGCCGACGCATTCGTTGTGGCGCGAACCATATGGAACCCGAAGCCAAGTATGTTCAGGTGTGAAACAGAGACTATAGCTCCATAAATACTCCGGATCCTATGACTGGATTAAGCCGCCCGCCTTAGGAAATGCTTGGTGGGTTACGCCCCTAACCCAAGGGGGCCAGTTCTAAAAAGCCGCACTGACGTAAATATCCGTAAATCGCATCATACTGTTCCGGAGGTCTGGTCCAGTCTTCCGTGCTTCCTCCGGGAACAAATACGACCAGCCCTTGCCTCGCCCGCGTCAAAAGTACCCGGTACGAATTAGCAATGTATGACTTACGGGCATCGTCATTGACAACCTGCCAGCGGGTCCCTTTGAATTGCAGGGCCTCCCAGCCATCCGCCCCACGGCGGAAATTAGCATCCCAGCATAAGCAACCCCAATCAAGTTCTAGGCCCTGGACATCAAACTCCGTTGCAGCATCTTCGAGGGCGTCAGATGAACGAACATCATCTGAGGGCGCCAGAAACCATTTAGCTGGTTCGATCTTGGCTTTGACGAAAACACCGTGCGGCTTAAGCCGAGCTGCGTTGGACGACGCCAACAACCCCATACGCTCTTGCCCACGCCGCTTGCTTCGCAGCCATGTACGGGCGACCTCAAGATCACGCGTGATATAAAGCGGGTAGCTGGGCAACTCCTCTGACACCCGTCGGGCGGCTTCGGTTTCTCCGGCAATGACGTAACCAACGAAATCCGATAGCCGCTCCGCGCGAAAGGATCGGATCGACGTCGCAAGATGCAACGCAGGTGCGGTTACCTCGTCTTGGATCCGACATGCGTGCGTCAAAGTGACTGGAACGTGTGCCTGCCAATGAGGGAATGAGCGTTCAAGCGCTCGAAGCCATTCTTCAATACCCGCTTCGCCGGTGTTGATTTCCTGGCCACCCCCTACAAGGCAAATGATTGCGCACCAATCCTCATGTCGGTCCATGACGCTAAGAAGGAATTCGGGTTCCGACATGGAGAACTCGATCTGCCCCTTCTTCTGCTGCATAAATTTAGAAGTTTGCTCGACGTCCCAAGCGCGTTGTGCCTCGTCGAAAACCGCCACCTTCTCGATGGGAGCACTCCTCGAAGCCAACGCATCGTCTCGGAAATGATGAATGTTCTGAATGAACGCCGCTGCTCGTCGATCCTCTTGGACCTTTGAAGTCGACTGACCTGCCTCTTTGGCCTTGGCTACGGCATCGAGAGCCAAGGCTTCGCGCAAGACGTCCACCAGTGGCCCATTGCCGGAGAGGAAAACAGCGTGTTCGTCGCTGTGCGCACGCTGCCGGGCCGTTGCCAGATTAAGACCGGCCAACGTTTTTCCGGATCCTGGGACACCGGTAACGAAACATATGATCTTGCGACGCTGACGCTTGGCTGTCTCGATCGCATGCGCCACATAGTCGGCAGTCCGTGTCAGATTTTCAGCACCCGCCTCTGATCGTGAGATCTCCTCGACGTCATGCCCGCGATAAAGCGCTTGTGCTGCTTCAACGATCGTTGGCGTCGGGCGATATCGTCCCGCGACCCAGCTCGTTGGTTCGATGGCTTGGCGCTGTCTCTCACCGGCAACCCTCAAGATGGTGATCGCCAAGGATGCCGGGTCTGAACGCAAAGGACGTGCAAGGTTATCTCTGTCCCACTGCAAAGACTGGAAATCACCGCCTGCAGCCTCTGTTGCCACGAGAATCGGGACCACTGGTGTTTCGTGGCTGGTTTCATGGAAGTGCTTCAAATCCAGTCCATAACCATAGACCTGATCGAGGCTAGAACGATCAAACTGCCGTGCGCCGAGTTTGTACTCGACTACAAAAATGATGCCGCCATGTATGACTATGAGGTCCGCACGCCTTCCCATCCTCGGGATGAGAAACTCCATGAAAAAGTGCGCGCCCGGTAAATCGATGGCAAGCTGCCGCAGATGCTGGATTTGATATTCCCAAGCCGCAGTCTGTGTCGGCTCAAGAGCGAAAGGGAGCTTTTTGGCTAGTTCGCCAAAAAGCGCATTGTCACTGTGTTGCTGCACGTTTTCGGCAGCGATTGAAAGATAAGCCCGATCCATAGGGGCCTTGCTGCAGTAATCAGCAGCGACTTGCAATCAGCCCTAGCGTTTAAGCGTCTCCTATTCGCATCACACGCTGTTGGTTGCCCTCGTTTGCAATCGCCAACTCTCGCGCTTGCTGCTTGGCTGCCTGCCTGAGCCCAGAAAGCGTTGCACAGAACGGATGATGCCGGTTGTCTTGGATGTTGAGCGGCATTGAATGACCCAGAAGGAGCTCCTGCTCGAGTAGCCAGGGCTCTGGATGCTCCACCCAACACACGAACGCATTATCGGCCATCCAAGCGTCCAGCCATTGTTCGCCAAGGTGCGTAAAGGTCATTCTGCGCCCGCTCCCGACCCGGCGAAGCGGAAAGTCGCTATCACTGGCAAGAAGCGTTCCCAGTGTCAGCCGCAGGGTCGAGCCCTCTGCATTGCCACGATAGTGATAGGTGATCCTCTTGCGCAGATTTTGCCGGCTGCGGGCGTTTTTAGGCGAAATGCCGATGTACAGGAGCGTACAGCCATCCCTGCAGAAGCAGTCGTCCACCGGGATCTGCCCGGGAATGTCTCGGAAGAACCAGGCATAGACCCCGCGGCTAGCGGGAATTATATCCGGTGCACTGACGATCGCTGATCTGCTGAACAGTTGGGCATCCTGGAAAAATGCCATCGAACTCCTGCTTTCTTTGATCTTAACCTTGGCTAAACTGACCACATGAGTGATGCTTTTACCAGCCTCGAGCATTTTATCCGTCACGAGATGCGGATGTCCCACATCTATCAGCCAGTCATGCTGCTGGAGTTACTGACGTCCAAGGGCTCGGCCTCGATCAATCAGATCGCAAGGGCGCTGCTGTCTCACGACGCGTCTCAGATCGAATATTACGAACAGATCACTAAGAACATGGTTGGTAAGGTGCTGACCAAAAATCGCCAGATCACCGAACGCGAGGCCGACGGGTTCCGGCTCAAAAGCTTCGAAATGCTGAACTCCGACGAGGTCTCTGCGTTGGCTGCTTTGTGTCAGACTAAGATTGATGAGTATGTCGGAAAGCGCGGAGAAGCGATCTGGGCGCATCGCCGAAAGTCATCCGGCTACGTACCGGGCACCGCCCGATATGAGATTCTCAAGCGGGCAAAATTCAGGTGCGAACTTTGCGGGATTTCAGCGGACGAGAAGGCGCTCGAGGTTGATCACATCCTGCCGAGAAATCTCGGCGGGAGTGACGAAGAGCATAACCTCCAGGCGCTCTGCTACTCGTGCAATGCGACCAAACGCGACCGTGACGATACTGACTTTCGAGGGATGAGCACGGCCTATGCTAGCCGGAGCGAAGGCTGCGCATTCTGCGAGCTGCCACCAGAGCGTATCATCGCTGAGAATGAATTGGCCCTTGCGTTTCGGGATGGCTTTCCAGTCACCGAGCATCACACGTTGATCATCCCGAAGCGCCATGTTTCAGACTACTTCGATCTGCTCCAACCAGAGCGGAATGCCATGCAGGCGCTGATGGAACAGCAGCGGGCCTTAATTCTGCTAAGCGACCCTTCGGTCACCGCGTTCAACGTTGGCATCAACGCAGGCGCAGACGCCGGTCAGACCATCTTCCATTGCCACATGCATTTGATCCCGCGGCGCAAGGGGGACGTCGAAGAGCCTCGCGGCGGTGTGAGAGGGGTTATTCCGGCGAAGCAGAAGTACTAGCCGGCGGCGACCGTAGCACTGGTTTCGCCACCCTTTGCTTGGCGCAATCAGGCCTCAACGTTTCGCTATGGTTAAGAGAGCGAAAAGCGAGGAAACCTGCCAGCTTTTTCGACCGTAGCGTTTCCGATGAGCTTCGGGTGAAAAGAGACAAACGGGCTTTAGAGACTGAGATTACCGATATCGGCAGTCTCTTCGCTTCGGTCGGATGAACGAAAACGTCGCAGAACTTTCCCATTTCGGGCACCACCCTGCGGTTAATTTATATTTTACAATGAGATAATGGCGGAGAGGGTGGGATTCGAACCCACGTTACGGTTGCCCGTAAACCGCATTTCGAGTGCGGCGCATTCGACCTCTCTGCCACCTCTCCGCAGAAGTGATCGGGATCGCGCAGCGGCGCGGTCCCCGGTCGGGAAGCGCGCGGTTAGCCGATGATCCGGGCCTTGCCAAGCCCTTCCTTGGCGAAATTGGGGGAACGGACCGTTCTCGGCGTTGTTTATGCCGGGGGCGGCCCTATATTGGGCTCAATGGAACGGGCGACCTTCTTCTCACCCCAGGCTGGAAAGCACGTCGATGCGCCGCAGCGCGCCAAGGCGCGGTTCGGCATTGGTGACGTTGTTCGCCATAAGGTCTTCGATTTCCGCGGTGTAATTTTCGATATCGATCCAGTCTTCGCCAATAGCGAGGAATGGTACGAATCGATCCCCAAGGAAGTCCGCCCGCACCGTGAGCAGCCATTTTACCACCTGCTCGCCGAAAACGGTGATTCCAGCTACGTTGCCTATGTCAGCCAGCAAAACCTGTTGGCCGATGGTGAGGCCGGACCGGTTGACCACCCTTCACTGGATGAACTGTTCGAGGATTTCCGGAACGGGCGCTATCGCATGCGCCGCTCGATGACGCACTAAACAGGCTTCAGCGCACCGCACCCAGCCGCCGGTCAAGCCAGACGGCCAACCAGCCCACCAACGTAAAGACCGCGGCGATTGCAGCCATGTTGCCGATCGCACCGCCCCAGCCCAGCCGATCCACATCCATGAAGAAATAGGGATAGCGCTGCGGCGCTCCCAAGGGCTCGAACTGGGCGCGCGTCATGACATAGGCGGCGTAGGCCAGCGGGAAGAGCGCCCAGGCCAGCGGCGCTCGCCAGGTCAGGTGCCCGTGCGGAGCAAAGGCCAGCCACCACAGCGGAACGACCAGCGGCACGATGACATGGTGGATCTTGTCCCCCAGGAAATCGGCCCAGGTGCCCTGATGCATTCCTGGGAGAAGCAGGTTGAAAACCAGCCCGACCAGCATGATCGCAAGTACCAGCCCGCCAAGCACGAGCGGCGAAACCGCCGCCCGGCCGCGATGCGCAATCCGCGCAAAAGCCATGCCGACCGCCAGGTTGGTCAGGATCGTAAAGAAGCGGCCTAGCCACCAAAGGGCGCCCAGGAGCCCGCCCTTACTGTCCAGATTGTGCAGCACAGGCGGGATCATCGCCAGCAAGCTTGCAGCGGCGATCAGGCCTGCGCTGGCCCGAACCCAGACCTCGCTAAGCCTCCCGCTCAACCCTTCAGCTTCCAGCCACTGCGCAGCAGGGCATAAACCAGCCCGGCCAAGGCCATGTTCAACGCCCCCAGCCCGAGCGCGCCGTGCAGCACGGCCAGGTTGGTATCGCCGATATCGCTCTGCCCCAGGAACCCGAACCGGAAGCCGGAGATCACATAGAAGAACGGATTCATCCGGCTGATCGACTGGAACACAGGTGCCAGGTTGTCGATCACGTAGAACGTGCCCGACAACAGCGAAAGCGGTGCGATCACGAAATTGGTCACCGCTGCGTTATGGTCGAACTTCTCGGCCCACAGCGATGTCAGCAGGCCCACCATGGCCAGCATGGTCGCCCCCATCAGGCCGAACCAGACAACGGCCCAGGGGTGCGCCAGGGTCAGGTGTACCCCCGGCCACAGCAGCATGGCCCCGGTCAGGGCTAGGCCGACCAACACCGCGCGCGTCACTGCGGCGCCGACCAGCGCCAGCATGAGTTCGGCATTCGAAAGCGGCGGCATCAGATAGTCGATGATCGTGCCCTGGATCTTACCGGCGAGGAAACTGAAGCTCGAATTGGCAAATGCGTTCTGCATCATGCCCATCACGATCAGGCCCGGCGCGATGAAAGTGGCGAAATTCACGCCCAGCACCATCCGCCCCTCGCGCCCCATGGCCACGGTGAAGATCACCAGGAATAGCAAGGTGGTGATGGCCGGGGCCCAGATGGTCTGGGTCTGCACCTTGAAAAACCGCCGGACTTCCTTCATATAGAGGGTCCACAGCCCAAGCCGGTTGAACCGGTGGAACACGGGCGCTCCCTGGGCCGGAAATGTACCATGCCCCAAGCCCTCACCGGGCGAGAGCGGGGTAGCGTCCATGCTTTGGGATACAGGTTGATCAGCCATGATATGGCGACTATCGGCAGGTCGCACGAATGGCAAGCGCAAGCCCCGCGGGATGGGGTGACAGGGAAGTGACACTGGCATGAGCTGGACCGACGAACGGATCGAGAAACTGACCAAGATGTGGGAAGGCGGTGCAACCGCCAGCCAGATCGCCGAGGAACTTGGCGGGGTCAGCCGCAATGCCGTGATCGGCAAGGCCCACCGCCTTGGCCTGAAGGCGCGCCCCAGCCCGGTCAAGGCCACCGAAAAGGAAGCTGCTGCTCCGGCCCCGCGCGCCACCAAGGCGCCGCCACGGCCGGCACCCGCCCCCGCCGCACCGCGTCCGGCACCGGTCGCTGCAACGCCGGTGCGGCCGGCACCCGCCGTGTCCGCTACGCCGTCGACCCCGGCTGCTGAACCCGGCCCGCGGATTGTTTCGGTTGGACCGGGCGGCTTCCTACGCCAAGGCCCCGGTGATCAGCAGGCTCCGATCCCGCCCGCCCCGCCGCGCCGCCTGGTTCCCGCCAAGCCGAGCCCGGAAATCGCTGACAAGACCAGCCTGCTGGATCTCAACGATCGCATCTGCCGCTGGCCGATGGGCCATCCCGGCGAACCAGACTTCCATTTCTGCGGCGAGAAGGTGAATCCCGGGTTCCCCTATTGCGTCGAGCATTGTGGCCGCGCCTTCCAGGCCCAGCTGCCGCGTGGGCATCGCCGCCCGCCGCCGCCGCTGCCGTTTGGCGGACCCCGCGTCCGCTGAGGCCGGATGGCTGGTCCCATCCGGGGCCTGGCTCTTAAATCTAGACCAGTCATGCCGTTAACCTTGGCATGACCGCGCATGATCCTTCTTTACACCGCCGCCGCGGACTGCTCGGCTGGCTCGGCCTAGCCGGCCGCGAGGACGCAAATCCGGATGCGAACCGCCCCGGCATTGATCGCCGCCAGTCAAACCGCGACCGCCAGCTTGACGAAATCGGGACCTTCCTCAGTTATCATCAGCTTGAGGTGAACGCGCAGACCCTGACGATCGCAAGCAATTACCTGACCGGAAACGATCCCGACACCGTCCGCCTGATTGATCACCGGGTCCAGGCGCGCGAACCGGTTACGCTGGACTGGCTGGATGAAGCCCTGCGCCCCCGCGGGAGCCATGATGAGGCAAAGCAGCTTGATCGCCTGATGTCGCGACTGGAACAGGGGGTCGAAGAGTTTGGCCAGACCAGCCGGGCTGCCCGCGAAGCCACCAGCAGCTACCACAGCGAACTCTCGGCCAAGGCAGGTGAACTGGAATCGGCCCCCACAACCGGGGCGGCCATTACGGAACTGGCCAGCATTACCCGGGCGATGCTGAAGCGCACGGTCGAGATCGAAAAGGCGATGCAACGCAGCGAGGAACAGACCCGCAGGCTCAAGCAGCGCCTGGAAGAAACCCGCCGCACCGCCGAAGAGGACCACCTGACTGGATTGCCCAACCGCCGGGCCTTCGAAGCCCGCTTTGATGCCGAATACCGGGCTGCCCGGGCGGCTTGCGAGCCGCTGTGCGTGGCCTTTTGCGATATCGATCACTTCAAACGGGTGAATGACACCCACGGCCACGATGCCGGTGACCGGGTCTTGCGACTGGTTGCAGAAAACCTCGCCCGGATTTCTAACGAACGCTGCCATGTGGCGCGCCACGGTGGCGAGGAATTTGTTGTGCTGTTTCGCGGCTCCGGCCTGGATGATGCCTTTGCCAAGCTCGACAAGCTGCGAGCCCAGCTGGCCGATCGCCGCCTGGTCAACCGCGCAACCGACTTGCCGATCGGGCAGGTGACATTCTCAGCCGGGATTGCCGACGTCTTTTCCAGCGGGGATCGCCGGCAGGCGCTGAAGGCTGCCGATGCGGCGCTCTATCGCGCAAAGCTTGATGGCCGGAACCGGATTTGCGTGGCTGAACCCGGGGAAGCCAAGCCACACGGCATTGCAGAATAAAAAAGGGGCCACGCCGAAGCGCAGCCCCCATTTTGTCTAACCTGAGTACGGCGACTTAGTCGTCACCCTTCAGGAAAGCCGGCATGTGATCGGGGTTGCCACCCTCTTCACGATCGCGACGCGGGCCACGATCGCCGCCGTGGCCGCCGCGGTCACCACCGCGACCGCCACGATCACCATCACGGCGCGGGCGACGGTCACCACCGCGGTCACCACGATCACCGCGCGGTTCACGCGGCTCGCGCGGCGGGCGGGTATCTTCCAACTCGGCGCCGGTTTCCTGATCGACAACGCGCATCGACAGGCGGACCTTGCCGCGCGGATCGATCTCGAGGACCTTGACCTTCACGGCCTGGCCTTCCGAAACCACGTCCGTCGGCTTTTCAACGCGCTCGTTCTTCATTTCGCTGACGTGGACGAGACCGTCCTTGCCGCCCATGAAGTTCACGAAGGCGCCGAAGTCGACGATCGTCACGACCTTGCCGTCGTAGATCTTGCCCACTTCGGGTTCCTCGACGATGCCGAGGATCCACTGCTTGGCAGCTTCGATCTGCGACAGGTCCGAAGACGAGATCTTGATCACGCCTTCATCGTCGATGTCGACCTTGGCGCCGGTGGTGGCGACGATCTCGCGGATCACCTTGCCGCCGGTGCCGATCACGTCACGGATCTTCGACTTGTCGATCGAGATCGTTTCGATGCGCGGAGCATGAGCCGACAGTTCGGTGCGGGCCGAACCCAGCGCCTTGGTCATCTCACCCAGGATGTGGGCGCGACCGCCCTTGGCCTGCTGCAGCGCGGCTTCGAAGATTTCCTTCGTGATGCCGGCCACCTTGATGTCCATCTGCATCGTGGTGATGCCTTCGCTGGTGCCAGCCACCTTGAAGTCCATATCGCCGAGGTGATCTTCGTCACCCAGGATGTCGGACAGCACGGTGAATTCGTCACCTTCCAGGATCAGACCCATCGCGATGCCCGAAACCGGGCGCTTCAGCGGCACACCTGCGTCCATCATCGACAGAGCGCCGCCGCAGACGGTGGCCATCGACGACGAACCGTTGGACTCGGTGATGTCCGAGACAACGCGGATCGTGTAAGGAAACTCTTCCTTGCTCGGCAGCACAGCTTGCAGCGCACGCCAGGCCAGCTTGCCGTGACCGGTGTCGCGGCGGCTGGGGGCGCCGAAGCGGCCCACTTCACCGACCGAATAGGGCGGGAAGTTGTAGTGCAGCATGAAGCTGGAATAGGTCAGGCCTTCCAGCCCATCGATCATCTGCTCCGCATCCTTGGTGCCAAGGGTGGTGGTGCAGATCGACTGGGTTTCACCGCGGGTGAACAGCGCCGAACCATGGGTGCGCGGCAGGAAGCCGACCATCGATTCAATCGGGCGAACCTGATCGACCTTGCGGCCATCGATGCGGGTGCCGTCCTTCAGAATCGCGCCGCGGACGATGTCGGCCTCAACCTTCTTGACGGTCTTGATCGCGACCATCTGGGTCTGGGCGTCTTCGTTGGCGAAGGCTTCCTTGGCCTTGTCACGAGCAGCGTTCAGTGCAGCCGAACGGGCCGACTTGTCAGTCAGTTTGTAGGCGGCAGCGATGTCCTTGCCGATCAGGTCCTTGAGCTTCGCCTTGATCGCCGAATTGTCGGAGATCGCGATTTCCCAGGGATCCTTCGCAGCCTTTTCGGCCAGGTCGATGATCAGGTTGGCGACCTTCTTGCACTCTTCGTGCGCGAACATCACGGCGCCGAGCATGATTTCTTCCGAAAGCTCCTTGGCTTCGGATTCGACCATCATCACGGCATTGCCGGTGGCGGCCACGACGAGATCGAGCTCGCCGTCCTTGATCGCAGCTTCCTGCTTGGGGTTGAGGAGGTATTCACCATCCTTGTAACCAACGCGCACCGCACCGATCGGGCCCATGAAAGGCACGCCCGAGATGGTCAGCGCGGCCGAGGCGGCGATCATCGCCAGCACATCGGGCTCGCACTCGCCGTCATAGGACAGCACCTGCGCGATCACGTTGATCTCGTTGTAGAAGCCTTCGGGGAACAGCGGACGGACCGGACGGTCAATCAGGCGGGAAACCAGCGTTTCCTTTTCCGTGGCGCCGCGTTCGCGCTTGAAGAAGCCACCCGGGATGCGGCCGGCTGCGAAATACTTTTCCTGATAGTGAACGGTGAGCGGGAAGAAATCCTGCCCTTCCTTCACGCTCTTGGCGGCCGTGACGGCGCAGAGCACTACAGTTTCGCCATAGGTGGCGAGGACCGCGCCGTCAGCCTGACGGGCAATGCGGCCGGTTTCGAGGGTGAGGGTCTTTCCGCCCCACTCCATGCTTACGGTTTTGACGTCGAACATTCAGTTTTCCTTCGCCCGCGGGCCCTATTGCCCAAATGCTTTCGCGCGGGTTTTGCTGCCGGGAATTCCGTCCCGGTCCGGTGTGAGGCACCTTTGGCCCCGAGGCATCCCGTTCACCGAATTGCGAACGGGAGGCTGATAGCAAAAGCGGCCCGCTAGGGGCCGCTCCGCTGGTTACTTACGCAAACCAAGCTTGGCGATGATCGCGTTGTACCGATCGACATCCTTCTTCTTCAGGTAGTCGAGCAGCGAACGGCGCTTGTTCACCATCATCAGCAGACCGCGACGCGAGTGATTGTCCTTGTGGTGAGCCTTGAAGTGCTCGGTAAGGGTCTGGATCCGCGAGGTGAGGATCGCGACCTGGACTTCCGGCGAACCGGTATCACCCTTGGCGCGGGCGTTGTCGTTGATGATTTCCTGCTTCTTTTCGGCGGTAACCGACATATCATTTACTCCGCGACATCCGAAAGATTGAACCCCCGAACCACTGTTGCGGCTCCACCAGAAAGCTCCACCAGCGCAACAGGAACAGATCCCAGTCGCGCCCAATGTAGCCCGTCGGTGTGGGGCAGTCCGGTCAGAACCCGGCCCTGGCGGACCATGCTTGCCTGTTCCGGACCGAGGTCAAGAGCCGGGATGTCGACCAGCCCTGCCTCCAGCGGCAAGAGTACGTTCTCAAGGGGAGCGCTCTTACCGACTTCGTTCAATTTGTCCAGCGAAATCGCCGCTTCGATCCCGAACGGCCCGGCTTTGAGCCGCCGCAGCATCGTGACGTGACCCACCGAGCCAAGCGCCAGCGCGATGTCGCGCGCGAGGCTGCGAATATAAGTGCCCTTGGAAACGGTCGCGACAAGGGTGACGCTGTCGGCATCGGTCGCGCCAATTGCCAGATCGAAGATCGTCACAGCCCGTGATTTCAGTTCGACCGTTTGACCTTGCCGCGCCAGGTCATAAGCGCGTTCGCCATCGACTTTTAGCGCCGAATAGACCGGCGGAACCTGCTCGATCCGGCCAGTGAAATGCGGCAAGACCGCTGCAATCTCCGCAGCTGACGGCCGTACCGGACTTTCGGCCACAACCTTGCCCTCAAGATCAAGCGTGTCGGTCTCAACCCCGAACTGCACGGTGAACGCATAGGTCTTGGTGGCGTCCAGCATCCGCCCGCACAGCTTGGTCGCCTCGCCCAGCGCGATCGGCAGCACGCCACTTGCCAAGGGATCAAGCGTACCGCCGTGCCCCACCTTGACCTTGCCCAGTCCGGCCTCGCGGCAGACTCGTTTCACCGCGCCCACGGCCTGGGTGCTGCCAAGCTCGAGCGGCTTGTCGAGGATGATCCAGCCGTGCGGCACGGGTTCAGCCCCCGGCAAACAGGGTGGCGAGCGAGAGGTACTGTCCGGTCAGCCATTCGACTGGCGGCACCAGCACCTTGCCAACCGGATCGAAGCCGGGGATCAGCCAGGGCAGCACCACGATCAGCAACAGCATGATCGGGAAGCCCAGCGGACGCAGGCGCTCATACTGCGCCGCCGCCTTTTCAGGCAGCAGGCCTTCGACCACGTGCGATCCGTCAAACGGCGGGATCGGCAGCAGGTTGAACAGCGCCAGGAAGACATTGATGGTGATGAAATTGAACAGGTTGAGCGCCGCGAACCGCGCCACCAGCGAGGGCGCCGGCGCATCCTGATAGCTGCCGAACAGCAGGCCCAGCAGCACGGCGCCCAGCGCCGCCAGCAACAGGTTGCTACCCGGCCCAGCCAGGGCCACGGCCATCATGCCGAAGCGCGGGTTGCGCAGGCGGTACTTGTTGACCGGCACCGGCTTGGCCCAGCCCATGATCGGCCCCTTGGCCAGCGCCAGCGCCCCGGGGACGATGATCGTGCCCATCGGATCGACATGGCGCAGCGGGTTCATGCTCAGCCGCTTCATCATGGCCGCGGTCGGATCACCTAGCAGCCGTGCGGTCCAGCCGTGTGCCACCTCGTGAAACACGATCGCGATCACCAGCGGCACGATCAGCGCCGCAGCCTGAAACAAGGTTTCGTTCATGTACGGAGCGCCTCTGAGAAGTGCCTGCGGCACAAGGCCACATAGCGATCATTGCCCCCAATCTCGGTCTGCGCGCCCTGCTTGACCGCCGCCCCGCTGGCATCAACCCGCAAGTTCATCGTGGCCTTGCGGCCGCAGTGACAGACGCCCTTCAGTTCAACCAGCGCGTCGGCAATCCCCAGCAAGGCAGCCGAACCGGGGAACAGCTCGCCCTGGAAATCGGTGCGCAGGCCATAACAGACCACCGGAATGCCGCCTTCGTCAGCGATCCGCGCCAATTGCCAGACCTGATCTTTGGACAGGAACTGCGCCTCGTCTGCCAGGACACAGGCCAGCGGCTCGACCCGGTGGGCCGCCATCACGCGGTCCCACAGGTCTGTTCCGGCCGTGAAGCGATACGCTTCCGCATGAAGGCCGATCCGGCTTTCGATCGCCCGCTCACCGCCGCGATCGTCCAGTTCCGCGGTCCACAGCATCGTGGTCATTCCGCGTTCGCGGTAATTGAAGTCCGCCTGGAGCAGCGTGGTCGATTTCCCCGCATTCATCGAGGCGTAGTAGAAATAGAGCTTGGCCATATGCGGACAGATAGGGGCTTTATGACCAAAGGCCAGAGCAGGTGCTCAGGACATCCCCGGCTGGCTTAATCTTCAAGGTCGCGCTTGACCTTGGGATCGGCCAGTAGGGCGTCGATCCGGCTCGCTTCGTCAAAGCTTTCGTCTGACTGGAAGCGGATCTTGGCCGCATATTTCAGGCGCAGCTTGCCCGCTACTTCCTTCTGGAAAAAGGCTGTATTGGTCCGCAGCGCTTTCAGCACCGGCTCTTCATCCGCGCCCAGCAGCGGCTTCACGAAAACCGTCGCGTGGCGCAGGTCCGGGCTCATCCGCACCTCGGTGACCGAGACGGAGTGCGCCGTGAGGACCTCATCATGCACGGTCTGCCGCGACAGCAGTTCGCTGATCACGTGGCGCACCTGTTCGCCGACCTTGAGCAGGCGAACCGAACGCGTTTCAGGAGTGGCTTGCGGTTTTGCCATCAGTTGACCCTTCCCGGCACAGGCGTGGGGATCGCGGTGGAGGTGGACCTGGCATAGAGCGTGGTCCAGCTTTCGTCCCACAGCTCGCCCTCAAGGAAGATCGCCTTGCGCCCGCGGCGGATCACCCGGCCCTTGCCCATCAGCGGGCCGGCCGGGATCAGCTTGAGCAGGCTCATCGCAATCTCAAGGTTCAGCGGAGCTTCAACGCCGCCTGTGGCCTGGACATGCGCCCAGCCCATCGCTTCGTCGAGGAAGCCGGCCACCAGGCCGCCCTGAACCCCGCCACGCGGAGTGATGAAGCTTTCGGGCGCAAAGAAGCGCATGCGGATGGTCTCGCTGGCGGGGTCGAAGTCGATGAACTCCGCCCCCATCAGCTCGGCATGGGCCCCACCGGTTCCCAGGAACCCCATCACAGCGTCCGTTCGCGCTCCTCGACCTCAAACACTTCGAGCATATCGCCCGGCTTGATGTCGTTGGTGTCCTGCAGCACGACGCCGCACTCTAGACCCGCGCGGACTTCGGGAACGTCGTCCTTGAAGCGGCGCAGCGAGGCAATGACCGTCTTCGAAACGATGACGTCCTGACGGGTAAGACGTGCGAACAGGCCCTTGCGGATCCCGCCCTCGAGCACGAGCAGACCAGCGGCCTTGTCGCGCTTGCCGGCCGGGAACACTTCCTTGACCTCGGCGCGGCCGACCACGTTTTCGATCCGCTCCGGACCCCAGATGCCGGCCATTTCCTTGGCGACGTCCTCGGTCAGGTGGTAGATCACGTCGAAGTACTTCATCCGCGTCTTGTTGCGGTCCACCAGTTCGCGGGCCTTGGCATTGGGACGGACGTTGAAGCCGATGATCGGGGCGTTTGAGGCCGAAGCCAGCGAAACGTCGCCTTCGGTGATCGCCCCCACGCCAGCGCTCAGCACCTTGACCTTGATCTCTTCGTTCGAGAGGCGGTTCAGGGCGTTGACGATGGCTTCGGTCGAACCCTGGACGTCGGCCTTGATGACCACCGGGTATTCAATCACGGTCTGCTTGGCCGACAGCGCCGAGAACATGTTCTCGAGGCTGGCCGGCGCCGTCGTGGTGCGCTTGGCAGTGGCCTTTTCCTGACGGAAGGCGGCGACTTCGCGGGCGCGGGCCTCGCTTTCGACAACGGTCAGCGTGTCACCGGCCATCGGCACACCGCCGATCCCCAGGACCTCAACCGGCAACGCTGGCGGGGCGGCCTTGATCTGGCGACCCTTGTCATCCAGCATCGCGCGAACGCGGCCCGAATGGGTGCCGACCACCAGGATATCGCCAACCTTCAGCGTACCACGCGTGATCAGCACGCTAGCAAGCGGACCCTTGCCCTTGTCGAGCTTGGCTTCGATCACGGTTGCTTCAGCCGCGCGGTCCGGGTTGGCCTTCAGCTCAAGCAGTTCGGCCTGAAGCAGGATCTTCTCGATCAGCTGGTCCAGCCCGGCACCGGTCTTGGCAGAAACTTCGACGTCCTGCACGTCACCCGACATCGCCTCGACGATGACTTCGTGCTCAAGCAAGCGCTCGCGGATCCGCTGGGCGTTGTATTCATCGCGGTCAGCCTTGGTGATCGCCACGATCATCGGCACGCCAGCGGCCTTGGTGTGTTTGATCGCTTCGATCGTCTGCGGCATGATCCCATCGTCACCTGCCACCACCAGGATGACGATATCGGTGACATTGGCACCGCGCATGCGCATTTCGGTAAAGGCTTCGTGGCCCGGCGTATCCAGGAAAGTGATCAGCTCACCCTGCTTGGTCTTGATCTGGTAGGCACCGATATGCTGCGTGATGCCACCGGCTTCGCCCTTCACCACGTCGGTACCGCGCAGGGCATCGAGCAGCGAGGTCTTGCCGTGGTCAACGTGGCCCATGATGGTCACGACTGGCGGGCGGGCCTTCAGGGTTTCAGGCGCATCGACGTCTTCGCTGCTGTCGATATCGACATCGCTTTCCGAAACGCGCTGGATGTTGTGGCCGAATTCCTCGACCAGCAGTTCTGCAGTATCCTGGTCAATCGTCTGATTGACGGTAACCATCATGCCCAGCTTGAACAGCGCCTTGACCAGGTCCGCACCCTTTTCCGCCATGCGGTTGGCCAGTTCCTGGACGGTGATCGCTTCCGGCACCACGACATCGCGGACCTGCTTTTCACGCGGCTGCGACTGGCCGGCGAAGTGCGCACGGCGTTCCTTTTCGCGCGCACGCTTCAGCGCGGCGAGCGAGCGGGCGCGCGCACCTTCATCCTCGTTAAGCGCGCGGGTAACCGTCAGCTTGCCGCTGCGGCGCTCATCACCGCCCTTGCCACGGGCCGGATGAGCCGGCTTCTTGGGCGGTTCAGGACGCTTGGGCGCGACCACCGGGGTGAAACGACGCGGCGCCGGAGCTGCTGTTCCGGTGGCGGCGCGGGGGGCCTCTTCCTGGTTCCCAGCCACCTCTTCAACCTCGGCCTGCGGGGCAGGCTCGGCCGCGGCCGCGGCCGCTGCGGCAGCGGCTTCAGCTTCAGCCTTGCGGTTTTGCTCGGCGCGCTGGCGCTCTTCCTCAAGCGCCTTCTGGCGGGCCTCGGATTCACGGCGGGTCTGCTCTTCGAGCATGGCCAGGCGGGCCTCCTCAGCTTCACGCTGAAGTCGAGCAACGCGTTCCTGCGGCGTTTCGCCTGCAGGAGCGGCCGGCCGCTTGGGCGCAGGCGCGGGGGCCGGAGCGGCAACCGGAACGGGCTCGGGCGCCGGCGGCGGCGGGGGCGGCGCAGCAACCGGGGCTTCACCCGGCTTGCGGATGAGCTTGCGGCTCTTCACCTCGACCACCACCTTATTGGTGCGGCCGTGGCTGAAGGTCTGCTTGACCTCGCCAGCTTCGACCGACTTCTTGAGGCCCAGCGGCTTGCGGCCCAGAGTCGGTTTGTTGTCGCTATCGCTCATGATCGTACCAATACCCTTCGTTCAATTCGTCGTCGACTGCGGGCCGACCTCGCGGTCTGCTCCAGGCAGCCTGTTGTTTTCATCAGTCGCTTCCGCGCGGCCCAGGAAACGGAGCAGTCGGCGCAAAGGTGCACCAATCCGCTCGGCCGCGGCATGATCGGTCAGTGCCAGATGGACGACGTTATCGCGTCCCAATGCCACAGACAGCGCCTCGCGGTCCAGTGGCAAGGTGGTCCCGGCCATCCCTGAACCCTCGCGCTCTTCGCCCACGCGCCAAGCCTGATCGAGCTTGCGGGAGCCATCTTCGCTGGCATCGGCCGCATGGGCCAGCCAGGCGACCTTACCCATGCGGGCGTTCTCGGCAATCCGGTCAGACCCGACCAGCAGGCGGCCGGACTTGTACTCCAGCCCCAGCCGATCCGTGAAGGCCCGCAGCAGGGCGGCCTCAATCTTGGCAGGCAGGTCTGCGGGTATATCCAGCGCCGCACCCTTGAAGGCCCGGGCCAGTGCGCCTTTGAGTTTGCCCTTGGCGATCGCCGTTTCCAGATCCGCACGGCTGACACCGATCCACGCGCCCCGGCCCGGCGCACGCGCCAGGGCATCGGGAAGGACCAGCCCGTCTGGCGAGATCGCCAGACGCAGCAGATCATCCCGGGAACCATTGTCCCCGGTCAGGATGCAGCGGCGTTCGGGCTCCCCGCCCGCCGACTGCTTAGAGGTGTCGGAACCTAGCGGCTCATTGTGAGGATCCCGCATCGGCGGCCTCCTCGTCGGTGAACCAGTGCGCGCGAGCGGCCATGATGATCTCATTGCCCTGCTCTTCGCTCAGGCCATATTCGCCCAGCACTCCGCCCTTGTCCTCATCGCGGCCCGAACGGCGCGGCGCACTGCCATCACGGCGGCGCTGCTCGGTACGCTTCTTGGCGATGAGTTCGTCGGTGGCGAGATCGGCCAGATCGTCCAGCGTCTTGATCCCGGCCTTGCCGAGGGTGACGAGCATGGCTTCGGTCAGGTGCGGCAGTTCGGCCAGATCGTCCTCGACGCCCAGCTCGCGGCGGGCCGAACGCGAAGCCTCCTCGCGGCGCTCCAGCGCTTCGGTGGCGCGGCTCTGCAGTTCTTCAGCCAGTTCTTCGTCGAAGCCTTCGATCGTGGCGAGTTCGGCCAGTTCGATATAGGCCACTTCTTCCAGCTCGCTGAAGCCTTCGGCAACCAGCAGCTGCGAGAGCGTTTCATCGACGTCGAGCTCTTCCTCGAACATCTTCGAGCGCTCGGCGAATTCCTTCTGGCGCTTCTCCGAAGCCTCGGCCTCAGTCATGATGTCGATCTGCGAACCGGTCAGCTGGCTGGCCAGACGCACGTTCTGGCCGCGGCGACCGATTGCCAGCGACAGCTGGTCATCAGGCACCACCACTTCGATGCGGCTTTCTTCCTCATCGATCACCACGCGGCTGACGGTGGCCGGCTGCAGCGCATTGACCACGAAGGTCGCGGTGTCTTCGCTCCAGGGGATGATGTCGATCTTTTCGCCCTGCATTTCCTGCACGACTGCCTGAACGCGGCTGCCCTTCATGCCGACGCAAGCGCCGACCGGGTCAATGCTGCTGTCGCGGCTGATCACGCCGATCTTGGCGCGGCTGCCCGGATCGCGGGCGGCGGCCTTGATCTCGATGATGTTGTCGTAGATCTCAGGCACTTCCTGCGCGAACAGCTTCTTCATGAATTCGGGATGCGCGCGGCTGAGGAATATCTGAGGACCGCGGTTCTGGCGCTCCACCTTCATGATCCAGGCGCGGACGCGCTCGCCGACGCGGGCCACTTCGCGCGGGATCTGCTGATCGCGGCGGATCACGCCTTCGGCGCGGCCCAGGTTGACGATCACGTGGCCGAATTCAACCGACTTGATCACACCCGTCACCAGTTCACCGGCGCGGTCCTTGAATTCTTCGTACTGGCGCTCGCGCTCGGCATCGCGGACCTTCTGGAAGATCACCTGCTTGGCCGACTGGGCATCGATACGACCCAGGTCCACCGGCGGCAGCGGATCGACGATGAAGTCACCGATCTTGGCACCCGGCTGCAGCTTTTCGCCCTGCTTCAGGTCAACCTGCTTGAAGTAGTCCTCGACCACTTCAACGACCTCCACCACGCGCCACAGGCGCAGGTCGCCGGTGCGCGGATCCAGCTTGGCGCGGATATCGTTCTCGGCACCATAGCGGTTGCGCGCAGACTTCTGGATCGCTTCTTCCATCGCCTCGATCACGATCGACTTGTCGATCAGCTTCTCGTTGGCGACCGAAGTGGCAATCGCCAGCAGTTCGGCACGGTTGGCGGAAATCGGACTGGCCATCTTCAGTCTTCCTGTTCTTCGACGATTTCATCGGCACCACTGGTATCCAGCGGGCGAGTTGCGGCAATCAGCTTGTCCGTCAGAACAAGCTTGGCGGAATGGATGTCGGACAGCGGGAACGATACCCGGCCCGACTTCTTGTCTTCGATCGTCACGACATCATTTTCGATGCCGATCAGTTCACCCTGAAGGCTCTTGCGATTGCCTTCGACCGGGTTTTTCAAAGCGACGCGGGCTTCGTGCCCGGCCCAATTCGTAAAGTCCTTCACCCGGGTCAGCGGACGGTCGATCCCCGGCGAGCTGACCTCAAGGCGGTAAGCCTCTTCAATCAGCACTTCGCCAGCTTCTTCCAGCGCGTCGAGTGCATCGGAAATGCGGCGCGACAGTTCGGCGCAATCTTCGATTACCAGCTGTCCGGTATCCGGCCGCTCCGCCATGATCTGAAGAGTAACCTCCTCATCACCCACTTCGCTCTTGCCAAACACGATCACGCGCACGAGCTCGAAACCCAGGGCCTGGGTTTCGGGCTCTACAATCTCGATCAGGCGCGCAATATCGGCCAAAAGCATTCTCCGTGTGGTCAACGCTGCAAAGCGGTTTCGTGCCGGCCCCTCGCGGCGCCAGCCCCTCCGTTGCTTCACAATGTCGGGATGGCCGCCAAATAGGCCGAGTCCACGCAAAAAGCAAGGACTATCCGCCTCGCTCCGTCAGGCCATGCTTCTTCATGCAGTGGCGCAGCTGGTCATAGCTAAGGCCCAGCGCCTTGGCGGTCTGCCGCTGGTTGTAGCGGTGCCGGGCCAGCGCCTGCTCGATGATCGACCGCTCATGCGCATCAACCGCAGCCTTCAGGTCGCTGATCGCATCGAGCTGTACCGCCGGGGCTGCCGCCAGGGAAGGCGCCGCGCCAGCCGACCGGGCGCTGTCGGCCGCGAACATTGGTGACGGCTTCCACGGACTGTCGAACGGATCGAACACGATGTGGGCAATCGGGTTGCCCCAGTCATCCCAACGATAGACCGCCCGCTCGATCACATTGCGCAGTTCGCGGACGTTGCCGGGCCACTGGTGATCCTCCAGCTGGCCCATCGCCGCATCGGAAAAACCGGGCCATTCCTCCCAGCGTAATTCGCTGGCCATGCGGCGGCCGAAATATTCGGCAAGCACCCTGATGTCGCCCTCACGCACCCGCAGCGGCGGCAGGGTAATCACCTCGAAGCTCAGCCGGTCGAGCAAGTCGGACCGAAACCGGCCTTCCTCAGCCAACCTTGGCAGGTCTTCATTCGTCGCCGCAACAATGCGGACATCGACCCGGATCGGCTTGGAAGCACCAATCCGCGTCACCTCGCCATATTCAACAGCGCGTAGCAGGCGCTCCTGCGCCCCCATCGAAAGCGTCGCCAATTCGTCTAGGAACAGCGTTCCCTGATCGGCTTCCTCAAACCGGCCAGCGCGGGCCTTGGTCGCGCCGGTGAAGGCGCCAGCCTCATGGCCAAACAGCTCCGCCTCGATCAGTGTTTCCGGCAGCGCGGCGCAGTTCAGCGTGACCAGCGGCTCGGCCCAACGCTTGCTCAACTGATGGAGCCGCTCGGCGATCAGTTCCTTGCCGGTCCCGCGCTCGCCGATGACCAGCACTGGCCGGCGCAGCGGCGCTGCGCGGCTGGTCCGCTCTACCGCATCAAGGAAGGCTCCCGATTGGCCAATAAACTGCACATCCCGCTCCATTCCCAACACATAGCGAAATTTCCCAACCCTGCGCAATATTCACCGCATGTCGTTTGTCGAATTATCCGGAAAAACCGTACCTTTCTGCGCAAATCCGCATTTGGCACGGTGCTTGCAGAATGGTGAACAACTCCAACGAAGGACACCTGACATGTTCGGCAAGCCCCTCTCCCAGCGCTCCAAGCTCGACAAGGCCGTCTTCGCCTCGGTCGCAGCGATGCTGGCGATGAATGTCTTCGTGCTGGCCCAGCAGATGGACCGCGCGCCGACGATCGCCGCCGCCGACCAACACGCCGCGGCCCAGCAGGTCTAACGCGGTGAGCGACCCTGTGAACGATCCTCTTTCCCCCCTTGGGCCGGAAGCTTCCGATCCCCCCGCAGGCGGTACCCAGTCCCCCCGCCGCGAAGCTCCGGCCCAGACCCTTTCCGGCGCTGCACCGCGCACCTCTCGCTTTGACAGCGAAGTGGAGCGCCTGCGCCGGTCCCCTACCCCAACCGCATCGTCATCGTCTTCTTTCGGAGTTCCCTGGATGGGCATTTTCAGCCGCACCCGTGACATCATTGCCGCCAACTTCACCGACCTGCTCGACAAGGCCGATGATCCGGAAAAGATGATCCGGATGATCATTTTCGAGATGGAAGAGACGCTGGTCGAGGTTCGCGCCAGCGCCGCCCGTACCATTGCCGACCAGAAGGAAATGCACCGCCACACGGTGAAGCTGGACCGGCTGCAGGCCGACTGGGCCGAAAAGGCCCAGCTCGCCCTGTCGAAGGACCGCGAAGACCTGGCCCGCGCTGCCCTGGTCGAAAAGAAGAAGGCGGCTGATATGGCTGACCAGCTCAAGGCAGAGATCGCCGTGCTCGACGATGCCCTGCGCGCCTATGAACTGGACATCGAGAAGCTGCAGAACCGCCTGCGCGAAGCCCGCAGCCGCCAGACCGCGATCGCTGCCCGCCTCGAAAGCGCCGAGAACCGCGTCAAGCTGCGGACGCTGCTGGCCAGTGAGCGGGTGGACGAGGCGATGGCCCGGTTCGACCAGCTGGAACGCCGCGTCGACTATGCCGAAGGCCGCGCCGATGCGCTTGGCCTGGCCGACGGGACCAGCAAGCCTAGCCTGGCTGACGAAATTGCCGCCCTCGCCGGTCAGGACAAGATCGACGAGGAACTAGAAGCCATGAAGCGCGCGCTTTCGGGCAGCGCTGACAACAGCAAGGAGGCCTGAGCCATGGACGGTTTCGTTCCGCTAGTTGCAATCCTTTCAATCTTTGTCGGCTTGCCGTGGGTCATCCTGCACTATGTCACCCGCTGGAAAACCGCCGCGACACTGACCACCGATGATGAAGCCATGCTGGAGGAACTCTACAGCCTGGCGCGCCGCCTGCAGGACCGGGTCGAGACGGTTGAGCGCCTGGTCGCTGCCGACAATCCCGAGTTTCAGCCGCAGCGCCTCGCCAACGAACGCGAATTCGGCGGGCGGCTTGATGACCGCAGCCAACGCGATTTCGACCGCATGATTGCCAGCAAGGGGAGGACCGGCCAATGAACACGCCGCGCACCAAATTCTATCGCGACAAGATCAATGGCAAGTTCATGGGCGTCTGCGCCGGGATTGCCGATTACACCGGGGTCGATGTCCTGTGGGTTCGCTTGGGTGCGGTTGCCCTGACCCTGATGGGCGTGGGTTTCCTGCCGCTGATCTATCTGGGTCTGGGGATCTTCGCCGAGCGCAAGCCGCAGCACCTCTATTACAGCGACCGGCAAGAGCAGAAGTTCTGGCAAGGCGTCCGCCAATCGCCCACGCGCACCGCGCGCGAAGTCCGCGCCCAGTTCCGCGAACTGGACCGCCGCCTTGCCGATATCGAATTGCACTACGTCTCGTCAAACCCGCGCCTGTCCGAAGAAATCGAACGCCTGCGCTGACTCGCCAGATTGAGGGGAATGGAAATGCACGATCTGATCGGATTGGTGGCGGTGATCATGCCCTTCACCATCCCGCTGTTCATCTTCTGGACCAAGCACCAGCGCCGCATGGCCGAAATGCAGGTCAAGGCTACTGCCGAAAAAGCTGCACAGTACGCAACTCACAACGCCGATCTGGAGGAACGCGTCCGTGTGCTTGAGCGGATCGTCACCGACAAGGGCTATGATGTCGCCAGCCAGATCGAAGCGCTGCGCGATGCCCGCAAGGTCGAGGCGCTGCGTTACGACGACGCGATTGTAAAAATTTCCAAGGACGCAGGGATCGCTCAATGAACGCCGAAAATTTCCAGATGATGTTGGCTCTGGCCAGCGGTGGCCTGTTGGTGGCGATGGCCGGAATATTTGGCTGGGTCTATACGACCCGGATCCGGATCAAGGCCGGCTATCCGCTAAGCGGGGCTTGGGGCCAAAGCGTCTACCCTAAGACTTCCAGCGAGGACAGTGAGCGGATCAAACTGCTCAGCCAGGAAAACGCCCAGCTCCGCGCCGAGCTTGGTTCGGTCAAGGACCGGCTCGCCAATGTCGAACGGATCGTCACCGACAGCGGCTATGGCCTGACCAGCCAGATCGAGGCGCTGCGCAAGCTGCCGGACGGCGCGAAGAACTAGGGCCGGAAATGGGAAGGGGAATAGGGAAATGAGTTTCTGGACAGCCGTGGTCTGGATCGTTGCGATCGCAGCCTTCGTCAAAATCCGCACCGCCAAGTATCAGGCACAAAGCGGTGGGGCACCGTCATTGGAACCGGCGCAGATCGCATCCAGCCAGCGCGAGGCCGAACTGAAGCGCGAAGTTGAAGACCTGCGTGAGCGGGTCCGCGTGCTCGAACGGATCGCCACCGATGGCCGCTCCACCGCAGCCTTGGCTGATGAAATTGAAAGCCTGCGCGGGCCGCAGGACTAAGCCCTCCGAGGAGAACCGCCATGTTCACCGAAAACCTCATGATCGCCGCCAGCCTGCTGCTGACAACCACCGTGATCGCGGCAGCCACGCTCAAGGGCTGGCAGGGCTGGCTCAGCCTCAAGCTGCGCGAGCTTGAAGCCCAGCGCACCGGGCCCGACACCGGCAATTCCAGCGGCATGGCGCGGATCGAGATCGCCGACCTGAAGGAACGCATCCGCAAGTTAGAGGCGATCGCCGCGGGGGTCGATCTGTGAGTGAAGTCCGCAACCAGGCCGCCCGCGCTGGCATCGGGCTGGGCAGCGCGATTGCGGTGGCGATCTCGTGGAGCCTCAACAAGTCGATCATCTGGGCCGTAATCCACGGCTTCTTCGGCTGGCTCTATGTGATCTATTATGCCCTGACCCGGCCCGGCGGGATTGGCGGGTAATCCCAGCACCCGCGGAAAAAGCCGGGGTTGCGATAGTTCGCTTAGGCCCTAAATGCCCCCTATGCGCAGCCTGACCGACATCCTCGACGAATATGAGTTCCTTGAAGGCGATGAACGCTATCGCCTGCTGATCGAGCTGGGCCGCGAGCTGGAGCCGATGCCCGATGCGCTGAAGACCGATGCCACGCTGGTGCGCGGCTGCTCAGCTTCGGTCTGGGTCTATCCCACCCGCTTGGACGATGGCCGGCTGCATTTTCTGGCCGATAGCAATGCCGCGATCACCAAAGGGATCATCGCGCTTGTGCTGTCCGCCGTGCAGGACCAACCGCCCGCCGCCGTGGCGGGGATGGACATTGCCGCCGCCCTTGAACCGTTCGACCTGCGAAACCAGCTCAGCTCCAACCGAACGCAAGGGGTGCCCAACATGATCGCGCTGATCCAGGAAACCGCCAGCCGCTACATGGCTGGCTGATGCTGGCGCGGCCGCTCTATCTGGCGGGCGGGTTTGTCGCGCTGGGGCTAGGTGCCATCGGCGTGGCCCTGCCAATCATGCCGACAGTGCCGTTCCTGCTGCTGGCCGCCTTCTGCTTTGCCCGAAGCCACCCGGAATGGGCGCAGCGTCTGTATGACCACCCCACCTATGGCCCCGGCCTGCGCGATTGGCGCGATCGCCGCGCGATCAGCCGGAAGGCCAAGTTTTCTGCCGTGATTGCCATGGGGGTTGGCGCGGTTTTCACCTGGTTCACCCTTGGCTTTCCCTGGGTGCTGGTGAGCGTGGCTGTGCTGGCAGTCGCCGGAACGTGGATCTGGACGCGGGCGGAATAAACTACGTCGCTGCGGCTAGTCGCCCAGCGCCTCACGCACCACGGCGATCCCGGCTGCGCGCTGGGCTTTGAGCTCTTGCTTCAAGCGGGCCGGATCACGGGCAAAAACGAAGCCAAAGGATACCCCGCCCTCCTTGCCGATCGTGGCATGGTGCAGCTTGTGGGCCTGGACCAGCCGCTTGGCATAGCCGCGCTTGGGCACCCAACGGAAATAGCGTTGGTGGACCAGCCCATCATGCACCAAGGTGTAGATGATGCCGTAAAACAGCACGCCCAGGCCAATCCAGGTGCCGGGCTCCCATGCTTCGGATCCCATGATCAGCGGGCTGCCCGCAGCAAACATCGAGATCGAAAGAGCCGCCCCGACGATCGCGTAAAGGTCATTCTTCTCGAACGTGTTGTCATGCGGCTCATGATGGTCGCGGTGCCAACCCCAGCCCCAGCCATGCATGATGTACTTGTGGCTTGCCCAAGCAACCCATTCCATCACGAGCACGGTGGCGATGACAATCAGGGCGGCAACAATCGGGCTCATGCCATCCAAATAATCGCACAACGGGCGAATTGACAGCCCCGCCTTGCAAATCGCAACCTGCGGCGTAAGGACCTTGTCTTGTCATGACTGCACAGCCCCGCACCCTTTACCAGAAGATCTGGGACGCCCACGTTGTTGAAACCCGTGATGATGGCACGGCTCTGATCTTCATCGATCGCCACCTTGTCCACGAAGTGACCAGCCCGCAGGCGTTTGAAGCGCTCCGCGTAGCCGGACGCAAGGTCCGCCGGCCCGATCTGACGCTGGCCGTGCCCGATCACAACCTGCCGACCACGGCCCGTCGCACCAGCGATGGGAAGCGGGTTCCGATCGCCGATCGGGAAAGCGCAGCACAGCTGGAGGCACTGGAGCGGAACGCCCCCGCCTTTGGCATTCGCTACATCGGCGATGCCGATGCCGAACAGGGCATCGTCCACGTTGTCGGGCCGGAGCAGGGCTTTTCGCTGCCGGGCGCAACGATTGTCTGTGGGGATAGCCACACGGCCTGCCACGGCGGGCTGGGCGCCTTGGCCTTTGGCATCGGCACCAGCGAGGTCGAACACGTCCTTGCCACCCAAACCCTGCTGCTCAAACAGTCACGGACGATGGAAGTGCGCGTTGTCGGCGATCTCTCGCCCGGCGTCAGCCCCAAGGACCTGATCCTGCATATCATTGGCGTGGTAGGCACGGCCGGTGGCACGGGCCATGTCATCGAATATCGCGGCAAGGTGTTCGAGGAAATGAGCATCGAAGGCCGCCTGACGGTCTGCAACATGAGCATCGAGGCCGGCGCCCGTGCTGGCCTTGTCGCGCCTGATGATAAGACCTTCGCCTTCCTGAAAGGCCGGACCTACGCGCCCAAGGGCGCCGACTGGGACGCCGCGGTCGCCTGGTGGAAGAGCCTGGCAACCGATCCTGGCGCGACTTACGACAAGTCGATCACGATCAACGCCGTCGACGTCCAACCGACTGTCACCTGGGGCACCAGTCCGGAAGATGTCGTGGCGATTGGCGGACTGGTTCCCGATCCTTCCAGCTTTGCCGATCCTTCGAAGCAGGATGCGGCCCGTGCCAGTCTGGAATACATGGGTCTCCAGCCCGGCCAGCGGATGGATGAGATTGAAATTCAGAACGTGTTTATCGGTTCGTGCACCAACAGCCGGATCGAAGACCTGCGCGCCGCGGCGGCGATTCTGGAAGGCAAGACCAAGGCGCCCAATGTGCGCTGGGGGATCGTGGTGCCGGGCTCCGGTCTGGTGAAGCAACAGGCCGAACAGGAAGGGCTGGACAAGATCTTCACCGCTGCCGGTCTCGAATGGCGTGAGCCGGGCTGTTCGGCCTGCCTCGGCATGAACCCGGACAAGGTTCCCGCCGGTGAGCGCTGCGCATCGACCAGCAACCGCAATTTTGTCGGCCGTCAGGGGCCGGGCGCGCGAACGCACCTGGTTTCACCGGCCATGGCGGCCGCAGCCGCTGTGACCGGACGGTTGACCGACGTCCGCAAGCTCGGCTGAACCACGCACAGGACTTGCCTTCCACCCCGCATGGACCACATAGAACCATCATGAGCGACAAGAACACCAAGCCTGAAAAGGGCGGATCGAACTGGACCGGCAAGGCCGCCCTGGCGGGTGCGGCGATCGGATCGGCCGCGATTGCCGCCGCGCTGCTCTATGCCTCACGCCGCAAGGACGCGGCCGCCAAGGCCAAGCCCGACGAGGCCCCGGAGACAGACTGATGGAACCGATCATGCAGGTTGAAGGTCGGGCTATCCCGTTCGGCCGCAAGAACGTTGATACCGACGTGATCATTCCGGCCAAGTGGCTGAAGACGATCACGCGCGAGGGACTGGGCGCGGGAGCCTTTGAATCGCTCCGTCAGGATTCGGACAATCTGTTTGACTGTGCCGAGTTCAAGGGATCGCCCATCCTGATCACCGGTGACAATTTCGGCTGCGGATCAAGCCGGGAGCACGCCGCCTGGGCCTTGCTCGACATGGGCATCACCTGCGTGATCGCGCCAAGCTTTTCCGACATTTTTTCCGGCAATGCCTTCAAGAATGGCATCCTCACGGTGGTCCTGCCGCAGGATCAGGTCGACCGGTTGCTGGACGTGGCCCAGACCGATCCGATTGCGATCAACCTTGAAACGCAAACCGTAACCACGCCATTCCAGGATCGTTTCGGCTTTGAAATCGATCCCTTCCGCAAGCACTGCCTGCTCAACGGCCTTGATGAAGTCGGCCTGACCCTGGCGCGCGATGCGGCGATCAGCACCTATGAACAAAAACACCGCGCGGAGCTGCCCTGGCTCGCCGCGGGAACGGGAGTAGCAGCATGAAGGCCCTTCGCAGCCACGCCATTGGCGGACCGGATTCCCTGACCCTTGACGAACTGGAGAGCCCGGTCCCGGGCCCCGGTCAAGTCCGGATCACAGTGAAGGCCTGCTCGATCAACTACCCCGACGTCCTGATCATCAAGGACATGTACCAGTTCAAGCCCGCCCGCCCCTTTGCGCCCGGCGGTGAACTGGCCGGCGTAATTGACGCCGTTGGCGAAGGCGTGACCCAGTGGAAGGCTGGTGACCGCGTCATCGCGATGATGGGTAACGGGGGCCTCGCCACCGAAGTTTTGGCCGATGCGGCGCGGCTGTTCCCGCTTCCCGAAGGCGTTTCGTTTGAAACCGGCGCATCGCTGCTGATGACCTATGGCACCAATATGCACGGCCTGCTCGATCGCGGGCACCTGAAGGCCGGGGATACCCTGCTGGTGCTCGGCGCCGCAGGCGGTGTCGGCCTTTCGTCCGTTGAACTGGGCAAGGCCTATGGCGCGCGCGTGGTCGCCGCTGTCTCGACCGAAGAAAAGGCCCAGGTCGCTCGCGAACATGGCGCGGACGAAGTGGTGATCTATCCCAAGGCTCCGTTCGACAAGGACCAGTCCAAGGCCCTGGCCAAAGCGTTCAAGGCAGCTTGCGGCCCCGAAGGCGCCAATGTGATCTACGACATCGTCGGTGGCGACTATTCCGAGCCCGCGCTGCGCGCGATCGCTTGGGAGGGCCGGTTCTGCGTGGTTGGCTTCCCGGCCGGTATCGCCAAGATGCCGCTTAACCTGACGCTGCTGAAGAGCTGCGACATTTGTGGCGTGTTCTGGGGCGCCTTCACCGCGCGTGACCCCAAGGCCAATGCCAAGCACATTGCCACGCTGTTTGACCTGCTCAAGGCCGGCAAGATCAATCCCCGCGTTTCTGCCACTTTCCCGCTGGAACGCGGCGGCGAAGCGATTGCCCTGCTGGAATCGCGTGCAGCGATCGGCAAGGTCGTGGTAACAATGGACTGAAGGCCGGCACAGCGGCCCGGATTGGGAGACGTGCGATGAAGACTGCCCGGATCATAGCCCTTGCCGCGATTGCCACCACCGCCTTTGCGGTTCAGGCTGAGTCCAAGCCTGCCAGGCCAGCCAAACCGGCGGCCGTGACCGCCCCCAGCGCAGAAAGCATTGTGGCGGCGCGCCAGTCGGCCATGGTGATGTCGGTTGGCGCGACCAGCGCCCTGCGTTCAGCCGCAGCCAATGGCACGCCGGTCAAGAACCTGGCCTTTGTGGCCCAGGGACTCGCCCAGTGGGGCACCGCGCTTCCCGCCATGTTCGCGCCCAGCACGGCCAACGTACCTAGCCGGGCCAAGGCCGAAGTCTGGACTGATCAGGCCGAGTTCGCCGCCAAGGCCAAGGCTTTTGCGGATGCCACGGCGGCCCTCGCCGCTGCCGCCAAGGCAGACGATAAGGACGCATTTACAGCCGCTCTTGCCAGCACCGGTGCCGCGTGCAAGGGCTGCCACGAATCCTTCCAGATGGCCCCGCCCGCCGCCAAGGCAGGCTGAGCGGGACATCCGACCCAACCAACAGGAGCTGACATGACCGATTTCCATGACCGTGAGCGCGCCGAAGAAGCCAAGTTCGCGATGGACGGGGACACCCAGTTCCGCGTGACTGCGCGGCGCAATCGCCTGCTGGGACAATGGGCGGCAGAACAGATGGGTCTCTCGGCAGTTGAAGCCGAAGCCTATGCAAAGTCGGTCGTCCAGGCCGATTTCGAGGAAGCCGGCGATGAGGATGTGATACGCAAGCTGCTAGGCGATCTGACCAGCGCCGGGGTTGACGTTGCGGAAGGCGACATTCGCGCCGCACTTGAAGCCAAGACGGTCGAAGCCCGTCGCGCGCTTCTCGGCTAAGCGGACCCTCGCCATGCCAATGCCCGCTGCGGAAATCGAGGCGATCATTCGCGCCGCACTGCCCGATGCCCAGATCACGCTGACCGACCTGGCCGGAGACAACGACCACTGGGCGGCCCATGTTGTTTCCGCGGCCTTCGCCGGCAAGCCGCGCATCGCCCAGCACAAGCTGGTCTATGCCGCCTTTGGTGAGCGCATGGGCGGCGAACTTCACGCCTTGCAACTGACCACCGCAGTTCCCAACTGAGGCGGCAAGGAGCTTTCACATCATGTCTGATACCAACACCCGCATCGCTGAAATCGTCAATTCGAATGACGTCGTGCTGTTCATGAAGGGCACACCGCTTTTCCCGCAGTGCGGCTTTTCAAGCCGCGCGATAGCCATCCTTGAGCGGGTCGGCGTTCCCTTCGAGGGCGTCGACGTATTGCAGGACATGGAAATTCGCCAAGGCATCAAGGCCTTTTCGGATTGGCCGACCATCCCGCAGCTTTACATCAAGGGCGAATTCGTTGGCGGCAGTGACATCATGATGGAAATGTACGAAGCGGGTGAATTGCAGCAGTTGGTTGCCGATGCCGGGATTGCCCCGACCGCCTGATTGCTGGTCACACTTGCACAAAGGGCGTTCTGGGAGGAGCGCCCTTTTTTATTGCCAGGACTTCAGGGGATTACTCGGGGAGGCGGAGCCGCGGAGACCGTTGCGACCCCGCCTCGTTCGAGACTGCTTTGGGTTCCTTAGCCTATGCAGGGGCCATGCCAGTTAATCCAACCTGCGCAAAACCCGCGATCACGATGCCTAGCGAACTGTTAACCTGATCGGCCGCCGTAAAATTTGCCGACAGTCAATCGGTCTCTGAATAAAACCGGCTTGGCAAAACAGGTCGGGACAGGCACCTTCGTGACGATGAGCCTGGACCTTGAATATGACGAGAGCGGCGAAGCACCGCCCGCCACCCCCGCCGCCACACTGGTAATCTTCCGGCGGGATGCAGCCGGTGGCGCCCCGCAAATCCTGATGGTCGAACGCTCGGCGGCGATGAAATTCGCCGGGGGGGCGGCCGTTTTCCCCGGTGGCCGGGTTGACGATGCAGACCGGGAACTCGCGGAAGCTCTGGGCGCGGATAACGCGGACGATATCCATGAACTGGCCGCCCGGATCGCCGCTGTGCGGGAGACTCTGGAAGAAACCGGTTTGGTTGTCGGCCTCCGCCAGCGGCCGTCGCTTGAAGAAGCACGCCGCGCCCGGGAAATTCTGTTGGCGGAGGGCGCCCTGGCTCCAACGCTGGCGACAATGGGCTGGGAACTGGACCTTGCGGCGCTGGTGCCATTTGCCCGCTGGCGCCCGAAACACCGGCATATGCGGATCTACGACACGCGCTTTTATCTGGCCGATCTGGGCACCGGGGCAGTCGATCTGCTGGTTGATGCCACCGAAAATACCCGCCTGTTCTGGACCAGCGCCGCCGATGCCCTGGACCATGCCGACCACGGCCGGATCAGTGTGATCTTCCCGACCCGCCGCAATCTGGAGCGGCTGGCCCAGTTTGGCAGTTTTGACGAGGCCGTTGCCCATGTCGAGCAATACCCCAGCCGGATGATCACGCCGTTCGTCTCCGAAGAAAGCGGCGCAATGTGGTTGCGGATTCCGGCCGATGCTGGCTATCCGATCACGGGTGAAGTGCTGGAAAGCGCAGCACGCGGCTAGTTCCCGCCCTGCAGTGCGCAGCAGGGTCCGGCGCCGTACCACTCGGTCGTCTCGCTCCATGCGGGACGATCTGATAAGAACTGGGCAAGTCTGGATCTGGGGGCGCAAATGAAATCAGTGCAGGACAGCTTGCGAAGCGTGGGCAGCAAACTGCCCTTAGCGATGCTGGCGCTTTTGCTGTCCTATACAGCGCTGGCCTGGCTCGGCCTACAATGGGCCGTGATCAGGGGGGCTGGCAGCCCGGTCTGGCCAGCGTCAGGCCTTGCCCTGGCCGTCTTGATGATGTGCGGCATCCGGCTTTGGCCGGCGATCCTGTTGGGCCGCTTGCTGGCCGGCTGGCTTTCTGGCAGCCAGCAACCGTTCTGGGCCGAATTGCTGTTGGCCTCTGCCAACACATTGGCCGCAGTCCTGCCCCTTATGTTGACCCGGAAGCGGGGCTTACTGAAGCCGGGCCTGCACGATCTGACCGCCCTGCTGAACTATCTAGTCTGGGGCTGCCTCGCCGGAGCGCTGATCGCGGCACCGCTTGGCACTGCCGCTCTGGCGTTGTCATCGGAACTATCGGTTCCCGCCATGATCGCCACATTATCCAACTGGATCATCGCCTATTTCGTCGGCGCAATTCTGGTTGGCCCGTTATTGCTGTCATGGTTGAATCCGGGCCCTAAACTGACCCGGCTTGACCAGTTGCACCTGGCCGTCATTCTTTTGGTCACAGTCTGCTTTGCCAGCCTGTTCCTGCTGCCGACTGAGCAGGCGTTCTTGCGAACCTGGCACGTTTTTCCAGTTCTGGTCTGGGCCGCGCTGGCCTTTGAATTGCGCGGCGCGACGCTAGCTGTGGCAATCATCGCCACGGTCGCGATCTGGGCGGCGGACCATGGCCTGGGGCAAATGACTACCCGGACATTTTTCGGCCCCGGCCAGATGCCGCTGGTCCAGCAATTCATCGCGGTAACGGCCTTGACCAGTCTCACCCTGGCCGTTGTGGCTGATGAACGCCGCGCCAAGAATGCCCTTGCCGAGAAGGGCCGCCGGCTTCGCCTGGCCGAAGAGGAGGCCCGCGCCCGGGCCGAAGAACTGGAGGTTGTTCTGGCCGAAGCACCCGTAGCAATCTGGGTGGCCCGCGATCCGGATTGTAATGAAATCATTGGCAACAGCACCTCGGCCAAGCTGCTCCGTCTGCACGATCGCGACGACAATTTGTCGAAATCCAAGGATACCAATCGCGCTGTTGCGCATTTTACCGTCTTTGATGCAGACGGCCGCGAATTGGCACCCAACGAGCTGCCGGTCCAACGCGCCGCGCGGGGAGAAGTGGTCCGCGATTTTGAGGAGCGCATCGTGTTCAGCGATGGCTCCGCAGTCAGCCTGCTCGGCAGTGCCACGCCGCTATTCGACAAGGACGGCGATCTGCGCGGTTCAGTCGCGGCGTTCCTGGACATTACCGATCGCAAGGCTGCTGAATCGCGTGAGCACCTGCTGGCCCGCGAAGTCGATCACCGCGCCAAGAACATCATGGCTGTGATCCAGGCAATTGTGCAGCTGACCGATGCCAATGACATTGCCAGCTATCGCAAGGCGATCAGCGGCCGGATTGGCAGTCTCGCGCGGTCTCATACCATTCTGGCCGATAATCGGTGGGGCGGTGCCGAACTGCGCGACCTGATAGACGAGGAACTGGCGCCCTATCTGCCGCATCAGGCGGCGGCGGCGAGGCGCGTGACCATTGACGGACCGCGCCTCAAACTTAAGCCCATGACTGCCCAGTCGATTGCGCTGATCGTCCATGAACTTATCACCAATGCCCTCAAGCATGGTTCACTCTCGCGGCAAGAGGGCCGACTGACGATCGAATGGCAAGTCGAGGGCGACCTTCCGGACCAGCGTCTTTGGCTGCGCTGGGTAGAGCAAGATGGCCCGGTGATCTCTGCCCCCGGCACGGCCAACTTTGGCTTGGCCCTGATAGAAACCACGGCGCAGGACCAGCTCTATGGCAAGATCAATTCCATCTGGAACCCCGATGGGCTGACAGTTGAACTGGCGATCCCGATTGGTGACCTGTTCCGATCGGTAACCCCCCGGGGCTGAAAGGCTGTGCGCCGGGGCTGATCGGGTCGCCCGGCAAGCAAATTCGTCATTGTCTGCTTGTCTGCAGGGGGGCATGGCGGCGCAAACAGATTCGAGAGGTATCACCCATGCGCCAGATTGATCACTTCATCGCCGGCGGCACCGGTGGTCTTGTCGCAGTCCGTAAGGCGCCGGTTTATGATCCGAACAGCGGCATAGTTCAGGCCGAAGTCGTGCTTGGCGGCCAAGACGCGCTGGACCGCGCCGTGGCTGCCGCACAGGCCGCCCAGCCCGCCTGGGCAGCCACCAATCCGCAGCGCCGCGCCCGCGTGATGTTCCAGTTCAAGGCGCTGGTCGAAGCTCACATGGACGAGCTGGCCGAGATGCTCAGCGCCGAACATGGCAAGGTGATTGCCGATTCCAAGGGCGATATCCAGCGCGGGCTTGAGGTGGTCGAATTCTGCTGCGGCATCCCGCACGCCCTGAAAGGCGAATATACCCAAGGCGCTGGCCCGGGTATCGATGTCTATTCAATGCGCCAGCCGCTGGGCATCGGCGCCGGCATCACCCCGTTCAACTTCCCGGCGATGATCCCGCTGTGGATGGGCGCGGTAGCCATGGCAACCGGCAATGCCTTTATCCTCAAACCGAGTGAGCGCGATCCCTCGGTGCCCAATCGCCTCGCCGAACTCTGGCTGGAAGCAGGCCTGCCCGAAGGCATCTTCCAGGTGGTCCACGGCGACAAGGAAATGGTCGACGCGATCCTTGACCATCCGGCCATTTCGGCAGTCAGCTTCGTTGGCTCGTCCGACATCGCACACTACGTCTACAACCGCGGGGTGGCAGCCGGAAAGCGCGTCCAGGCGATGGGCGGGGCCAAGAACCACGGCATCGTCATGCCCGATGCGGACCTCGACCAGGTGGTCAACGATCTGGCTGGCGCCGCCTTTGGTTCGGCGGGCGAACGCTGCATGGCGCTGCCGGTCGTGGTGCCGGTGGGGGATGACACCGCCGAACGGCTCAAGGCCAAGCTCATTCCGGCAATCGAAGCCTTGAAGATCGGCGTCTCGACTGATCCAGAGGCACACTATGGTCCGGTCGTCACTGCCCAGCACAAGGCCAATATCGAGCGGTGGATCCAGACCTGCATCGATGAAGGCGGTGAACTGGTCGTCGATGGTCGCGGCTTTACGCTGCAGGGCCACGAGAACGGCTTCTTCGTCGGTCCGACGCTGTTTGACCGGGTGACGCCCGGCATGAGCAGCTATCACAACGAAATCTTCGGCCCGGTCCTGCAAATGGTCCGTGCGAAGGACTTCGAGGAAGCGCTGAGCCTGCCGAGCAAGCACCAATATGGCAACGGCGTGGCGATCTTCACCCGCAACGGGCATGCTGCGCGCGAATTTGCCGCGCGCGTCAATGTCGGCATGGTCGGCATAAACGTGCCAATCCCCGTGCCGGTGGCATACCACACATTTGGCGGGTGGAAGCGCTCTGCCTTTGGCGATACCAACCAGCATGGCATGGAAGGGGTGAAGTTCTGGACCAAGGTCAAGACCATCACCCAGCGCTGGCCGGACGGCTCGCCCGACGGCGGCAATGCCTTCGTTATTCCGACCATGGGTTGATTGATGACCGACCAGTTTGCACTGACCGAAGACCAGCTCGCCATACAGGACATGGCGCAGAAGTTCACGGCTGACCGGATTACGCCGTTCGCGGCAGAGTGGGACGAGAAGCACCACTATCCGGTCGACGTGTGGAAAGCCGCGGGCGAACTGGGTTTTGGCGCGATCTACGTTTCGGAAGAGAGTGGCGGGATTGGCCTCGGCAGGCTCGAAGCTGCGTTGATCATGGAAGCCATGGCCTATGGCTGCCCGGCCACCTCGGCCTATATCTCGATCCACAACATGGCGGCCTGGATGATCGACTGCTTTGGCAGCGCGGAGCTGAAGGCCCGCTACCTGCCCGAACTGGTCAGCATGGAGAAGATCGCCAGCTACTGTCTGACCGAGCCGGGTTCCGGTTCAGATGCAGCGGCGCTCAAGACCAGCGCAGTCCGGGATGGCGATCACTACGTTCTCAACGGCACCAAGCAATTCATCTCGGGCGGCGGCGTGAATGACATTTACGTCTGCATGGTCCGCACCAGCGATGACCGTGCCAAAGGCATCACCTGCCTGGTGGTCGATAAGGACACGCCCGGCCTTTCATTCGGCGCGCCGGAAAAGAAGCTCGGCTGGAATGCCAGCCCAACCGCCCAGGTAATTTTCGAGGATTGCCGCGTGCCGGTGGCCAACCGTGTCGGGGCCGAAGGTGAAGGCTTCCGCTTTGCGATGGCCGGGCTCGACGGCGGCCGCCTCAACATCGGTGCCTGCTCGCTGGGCGGGGCCCAGCGCTGCCTTGATGAAGCGATCAAGTACACCAAGGAACGCCAGCAATTCGGTCAGCCGGTGGCCGATTTCCAGAACACCCAGTTCATGCTGGCCGACATGGCGACCGACCTCGAGGCCTCGCGCGCACTGCTTTACCTTGCCGCCGCCAAGGTCAATGCCAATGCGCCCGACAAGAGCCGCTTCTCCGCCATGGCCAAGCGCCTCGCCACGGACAACGGCAGCAAGATCGTCAATGACGCGCTGCAGCTGTTCGGTGGCTATGGCTATCTGAAGGACTATCCGATCGAACGGTTCTGGCGTGATCTCAGGGTCCATTCGATCCTCGAAGGGACCAATCAGGTAATGCGTATGATCGTCGGCCGGGACTTGCTGCGCCAATGACCGATGAAGTTTTGATCCGCCGTGAGGGCGCCGCCGGGTTCCTCTCGCTCAATCGACCGCAGGCGATCCATGCGCTGACCCTGCCGATGGTCCACGCCATGACCGCTGCACTGCTCGAATGGCGGAACGATCCCGAGGTCAAGGCGGTGATCATCGATCACGCCGAAGGCCGCGGGTTCTGTTCGGGCGGGGACATCGCCTTCCTGCGCAATTCGGCGCTCAACGATGGCGGCACTTCGGGCCGCAAGTTCTTTCATGACGAGTACCAGCTCAACCACCTGATCTTCACGTACGAGAAGCCGGTGGTGGCTTTCATGGACGGGATTACCATGGGCGGCGGCGTCGGCATTTCGCAGCCCGCGCGCTTCCATGTCGCGACCGAGAACACCCGCTACGCCATGCCCGAAACCGGTATCGGCCTATTCCCCGATGTTGGCGGCGGCTGGTACCTTTCGCGCCTGCCGGGTCGGATCGGTCAGTTTCTGGCGCTAACCGGCGCGCGGCTCGACGGGGCAGAATGCAAGTGGGCCGGCCTTGCCACCCATTACCTGCCGCACGATGCCCTGCCGCAGGCGAAGGAACGGATCGCCAACGGACACGAGCCGGGCCAGGTGCTCTCTGCCCTCGCCGTTACCGCCCCCCCGGCCAAGATCGAGACGAACGCGGCGGCCATCGCCAAGCATTTCGCCTCGGACCGCTATGAAGACGTGCTTGCCAGCCTGGCAACGGACGACAGCGACTGGGCAGCGAAGGAACTTGCCACGCTGCGCACCAAGTCGCCCCAGACCTGCAAGGTGGCGCTGCGGCAGTTGCGCGACAGCCTTGCGTGCGAAGACTTCGCGGCCAACATGGTGATGGAATACCGCGTGGCCAGCCGCGTCCTGACCCGCCCGGACTTTGCCGAAGGCGTCCGCGCGGTGATCGTGGACAAGGACAACAATCCGCAGTGGAACCCGGCCACGCCCGAAGGCGTGTTGGACGAACTGATCGACAGCATTTTCGCGCCCCTGCCGTCGCAAGAGGAATGGAAGCCCCTATGAGCTATGAGAACATCTTGGTTGAACAGCGCGGCGCGGTCACGCTGATCACGCTGAACCGTCCGCAGGCGCTGAACGCGCTGAACGCGGCCGTGCTCGAAGATCTGATCGTGGCTTTTGCCGCGTTTGAAGCCGATCCATCGCAGCGGTGCGCCGTGCTAACCGGCTCGGGCGAAAAAGCCTTTGCGGCCGGGGCTGACATCAAGGAAATGGCCGATAAGCCTGCTGCTGAATTCTACAGCCAGGACTTCTTCAGCCGCTGGACCAGCCATCTGGTCAAGGCCATCCGCAAGCCGTGGATCGCTGCGGTCAATGGCTTTGCCCTGGGCGGGGGCTGCGAACTGGCGATGATGGCGGACTTCATCATCGCCTCTGAGAACGCCAAGTTCGGCCAGCCAGAAATCAAGCTCGGCGTCGCCCCCGGCATGGGTGGCAGCCAGCGCCTGACCCGCGCAATCGGCAAGGCCAAGGCCATGGAAATGTGTTTGACCGGCCGGATGATGGGGGCCGAGGAGGCCGAACGTTCCGGCCTGGTCGCCCGCGTGGTGCCACTGGCTTCGCTGGTGGATGAAGCGGTCAAGACCGCCACCGAGATTGCCGCGATGCCGCCACTCGCCGCCATCGCCAACAAGGAAATGGTCAACGCCGCGTTCGAAACCACTCTGGACCAGGGTCTGCTGATTGAGCGCCGGATCTTCCAGGTCCTGACCGCAACCGAGGACAAGGCCGAAGGCATGGCCGCCTTCATCGAGAAGCGTCCCGGTGTGTGGAAGGGCAAGTAGAATGAAGATCGCCTTCATCGGCCTTGGCAACATGGGCGGCGGCATGGCTGCAAACCTGGTGAAGGCCGGACACACGGTCCACGCCTTTGACCTGAGCGCCGAAGCCGCCGAACGTGCCACGGCCAATGGCTGTGTGGTCTTACAGACCGTGCGCGAGGCGGTTGCGGGCGTCGATGCCGTGGTTTCGATGTTGCCCAACGGCAAGATCGTCGAAAGCGTCTACACCGCCGATGTAATCGGCCAGGCCCCAACTGGTGCACTGCTGCTCGATTGCTCGACGATCGACGTCGATACGGCCCGCAAGGTTGCTTCAGCCGCAGAAGCCAACGGTTATGCCATGGTCGATGCGCCGGTATCAGGCGGGATCGCAGCGGCCAATGGCGGGACGCTGACCTTCATGGTTGGCGGCACCGACGATGCGTTCAAGCGCGCCGAACCGATCCTGTCAGCCATGGGCAAGGCGGTGATCCACGCCGGGGCCAGCGGTGCCGGCCAGGCCGCCAAGATCTGCAACAACATGATCCTGGGCGCGACCATGATCGCCACTTGCGAAGCCTTTGCGCTGGCCGACAAGCTGGGGCTGGACCTGCAAACCTTCTATGACATTTCCAGCAAGGCGTCGGGCCAATCGTGGTCGATGACGTCCTACTGCCCGGTCCCTGGGGTCGGGCCCCAGTCTCCGGCTGACAATGGCTACCAGGGCGGGTTCGCCGCCGCGCTGATGCTGAAGGACCTCAAGCTGGCGCTGGAGGCCGCGAAAAGCGTCGGCGCGAGCGTCCCGATGGGTACCCGCGCCGAAGAGCTCTACGAAGCCTATACCGCGGCTGGCAACGGCGGGATCGACTTCTCGGGGATCATCCGGACGCTCTAGCCGCCCGGCGCACTCCCCCGCGCGATCACCGCGGCTGCGATCGCTCGGGCGGAATGGCAAGCGCCCCTGGTCGGCGCGGATCCGCTGCCCCCAGGAACAGGCCATTTTCGATCATGATCGACTGGGCGCTGCCCATCGTTTCATCGGAGGTGATCGTGTGGCCCATCGTGCCGAGAATCCGGACCGTGTCGGGGTTGAAGTTGGGTTCAACCCGCAGGGTCTTGCCGGTATCCTGGAAAATCCGCGGCTGGTGGGTGGCCTCTTCGACGTTCAATTTGAAATCAACCACGTTGACCACGATCTGCAGCACCGTGTCGATGATCGTGCTGCCCCCCGGGGTACCGGTGACCAGCCAGGGCTTACCCCCCTTCATGATGATCGTCGGCATCATGGTGGAAAGCATCCGCTTGCCGGGAGCCATGGCGTTGAGCGGCGGCGGTGTGCCCTCGCGCAGCGCCTTGGCGGCATTTTCATGATCGAAGTTGTTCATCTGGTTGTTAAGCAGCACCCCGGTGCCCGCGATCATCACGCCTGATCCGAAATCGGCGCCAAGGGTATAGGTGGTCGAGACGACATTGCCATCGGCGTCAGCCACCGAAAAATGGGTGGTTGAGGGGCTTTCGAACCGTGCCGGGTCACCCGCTCCCAGTTGCCGGGCCGGCGTGGCCTTGGCCGGGTCAATCAGCTTGGCCCGCTCTTGCCCATAGGCTTTCGAGATGAACCCACGGATCGGGGCGGTGACAAAATCGGTATCACCAAGATAGCGATAACGATCAGCGTAACCGAGCTTCATTGTCTCGGCCAGGATGTGCAGCGTCTGGGCGGAACCGGGACCGGAAGCCTGCAGATCAAAGCCTTCAAGGATGTTCAGCATATTGAGCAGCGTCGCTCCGCCCGCGCTGGCCGGGGGCGCAGTGACAACCTCCAGCCCGCGATAGGTTCCGCGCAGCGGCTGGCGCTCTACTGCGCGATAGGATGCCAGGTCCTCTTGGGTGATCAGGCCGCCATGGGCCTTCATATCGGCCGCAAAACGTTCGGCGACAGGCCCCTTGTAAAAGCCGTCTGCCCCGCGATCGGCAATCTGGGTCAATGTCCAGGCAAGGTCCGGCTGGCGCAGCGTCTCACCCGCCCGGTACAGCGAACCATCAGGCCGGTAATAGGCCGCCTTGGCTGCGGCGCTGGTCGAGAGTCGCTCTTTGCCCCAGCTGAACACGAAGGCTTCGTCAGGGGTCAGCGCCACGCCATCGCGGGCCAGCGCAATCGCAGGGGCGACAACGGCTTTCCATGGCAGCTTGCCGAACCGCTTGTGCGCCAGCGCCAGACCAGCCACCGTCCCCGGCACCGATGGAGCCAGATAGCCCCGGCTGGCGATGCTGGCTTCCTTGCCCTGATTATCGACATACATCGCCAGGGTGGCCGCCTTTGGCGCTACCGAGCGGAAATCGAAGAACGCCTGCTGCCCGGTCTTGGCATCATGCACCAGCATGAAGCCATCACCGCCCAGATTGCCCGCACGGGGCAGCGTAACCGCTAACGCAAAGCCGACCGCCACCGCTGCATCGACGGCATTGCCGCCTTGCCGGAGGATCTCTGCACCAACCCCGGAAGCGATCGCGTTTTGCGAGACGACCATGCCACGTTCGCCGACGACGGGGGAATGAATGCTGGGATATTCCAGCAACTGGCGCTTCTGCGCCAGACCCGGCGAAGCGGCCATCAGCACCGCTGCCAACACCGCAGTGGCCTTGCTGGCCCAGCCCCCGAACAGTCCCCTCACGCGCATTCCTTCCCCATCAATCTGGCGAGCCGTTCGGCCGCCCCCATTGCAAAAGTCCAGCCCAGCATACCGTGCCCGGCATTAATGGCGACCCTTGCCGTGATCCGCCGGATAATTGGCTGTGAATTGGCCGTCATCGGCCGAAGCCCGGCCCAGACATGACCGGCTCCGGCATAGTCGGCCGCATCAGGCAAAGACCCGGCGGCGAGCGCCTTGAGATGGTCAATCCGTGACGCTTCGATTGCGGTATCGCGGGCGCCAAGATCAGCCAATCCGGCAACCCGAACCATACCGCCAAGCGGGCAGAACACGATCTTGCGGGCAACATCCGTGATGCTCAGCGAGATTGGTGAAACCCCGGGCGCGGCGGTGAAGGAATAGCCCTTCATAGGCAGCAGCGCGCCCGAAAGCCCATGGCCGCGCAACATGCGCCCAGCGGCAATTCCGGCGCAAATGACCAGCGCATCGGCCCGCAATTGCTCACCAAAGGCGGTGCTGACCACAACCGAGCCGGACTGCTCTTCCCAACTGCGCACCGCGGCATCGAACCGGGCCACCAGGCCGTAGCGAGTGGTCAACAGGTCCTGCATGGCGCAGCAAAAGCGGTGCGGATCGCCCAGTTCCTCTTGCGGGGCATGGATCGCCCCGGCGATTGGATCGGGGCGATTGCCCAGCGCCGGTTCCAGTGTGATCGCCTGGGCCGGCGTCAGCACCTCCAACAACGCACCATGACGCCGCTTGAAGTCCGCCAGCCGGCTGGCAGCGGCAAAAGCCTGGTGATCGCGATAGAGCAGCAGCTTGCCGGCAATCCGGTGATCAAAGGCGATCGGGTGGCGATCCAGCAAGTCATGCATGGCCAGCCGCGATTCCAGCCCCAGCGCAAGCCCGGCCGCCGTATTGGCCAGAAACCGGCCGGTCGTGGCATTGCGCAGGAAGGCCAGCAGCCATCGCGCCATATCGGGATCGAACGCCGGGGTGAACGTCAGCCCGGGATCTCTGCCCAGCAACAAGGCCGGTATCTTGCGCAGCAACGCCGGATTGGCGAGCGCATCGGTGTAGGTATAGCTGAGCTGCGCGCCATTGGCGAACGAGGCACCCTCGCCCGGGCCGCTAGCCTGATCGATCACCGTCACCGCCACGCCGCGCCGCGCCAGCGACCAAGCCGTCGCCATGCCAACCACCCCGGCGCCAATCACGATAGCGCTGCGGGGCAGCATTTCATCGGTGGAGGTGGCGGGGATAGGCATGGTGGTTAGCTAGCGCGACAACCCCCTGGAACAAGCCGGGGGTCCAGACAAATCGGGGCGCAGGCCATAGCCTGATGTTAAGGGTTGAAGCGCTAGACCGCTTGGGGCCCCGACAGAGCGGCTGACACGGCTTTGATGAAATCCAGCCCCAACCGTGATGGCGGACGGTCTTCCAGCCAGGCCGCCTGCACGCCAAACCGGATTTCCGGAACCAGCGGGATCCGCTCCAGCCCGGCACTGATCGCCGATGCAGCGGTGAACTGATCGACTATCGCCATACCCGATCCCGAGCGGACCAGCGTGGCGGCCACGTAATAGGTGCTGACCGAGACAATATCCTGCACCGCCACCTGGGCGCTCGTCAGGGCGGCTTCGATCTTGTCCCCGATCGGGCCAGAGCCGCTCACACTGATCACCTCTCGATCGGCGAGATCCGGGATCGACACGGCCGTCGTTCCAGCGGCGAAGGTGCCGGGTCTGGCAATGACCGTCAGTTGCGCGCTGGCCAGTTGGCGGCATTTGAGGCGGGGCTGGTTGGGCAAATCATAGGCCAGGACCAGATCGCAATCGCGTTCATACAAGGCTCGCAGCACCTCGGAATGGTGCAGCGTCTTGATATCGAAGGTCACGCCGGGATAGCGGGCGCGAAAGGCGGCGATGGCCGCCGGGGCCACTTCAAGTCCCAGTGACGGGACCACGCCAATCCGCAGGTGGCCCGCACCCGCTTTGCGCAGGTTGGCAGCCGTGATTTGCAGCGATGCAATCCGGCCAAATACCTCATCCACCTCGCGGAACAGGGCGTGAGCTTCATCGGTGGCAACCAGCCGCCCGCGGACCAGCTCGAACAGGGTTATGCCAAGCTGGGATTCAGTGTGGCGCAAGACCTTGCTGACCGCCGGTTGCGATACGTTAAGCGCCCGCGCCGCAGCGCTGATCGAGCCATTCGCGTAGACCGCGTGAAAAACTTCGATCTGGCGTAACCTCACAGGGGCGCTCCGGCAGTGTTGCGTGAGCGCCCCTGGAGTTGGGTAAAGTCAGATCCGGGCTGGATCAAAACTCTTTCGACAGTTCGAAGTAGACGAACCGGCCAACAGCATCGTGCAGCGCACCGAGGAAGCCGTAGTTGCTCGACGACAGCGGCGGTGCCTTGTCAAACAGGTTGCGGGCACCAATCCGGAAGCGGGTACCGGCAAAGGCGGTCGCATCCTTCGGCGCACGATACTGCACATAGGCATTGACCGTGGTGTAGCTGGGCAGCTCATAGAACTTGCCGTCAACCTGCAGGGTGCCGGTATCAAACACCGAACCCACATAGTTCACCAGCACCCCGGCGCTGACCGGGCCGCTGCGCCAGGTCAGGTTGCCGCTGAGGCGCCATTCCGGGTTGCCGTTGACCTGAATCTGGCTGCCGGCCTGGGTAATGGTGATGCCCGAACCAAGCGTCCCGGCCGCATTGGCGGCGATCAGCTTGGCCTGCAGTTCCGAAGCGGTCTGTTCATACTTCAGCAGCTTCGAAGCCGAGAGGTCGATATTGAAGTTGCCCAGCGGGGTATCACGCAGATCGAGGCTGGCCGCGAAATCGAGACCGCGCAGGGTGCGCGGGCCAAGGTTGAAATAGTCATCCTTGACGTAATCGATCGTGCCGACAACCTGCGTGCCAACCGGGGCCAGGCGCACCACGTTCGGGTTGCTGCGGCCACCAAGCCGCTCAAGCAGGTCAAACAGGATCTGGTTCTGTGCGCCCTGCAGGCCAATCACGCCTTCCGACCGCAGCGACCAGTAATCGGCCGTGAAGGTCAGGCTGCGCAGCGGCTGGAACACCACCCCGCCCGAAAGCGTCTCGGCATTTTCCGGCTTGAGGTTGCTATTGCCCGAGCGCACTTCGAGCGTACCCACGCCGCTGCAAGTCGTCGCCGGGTTGAGGCGGCAGGCGGCATAGTCGGTGCGGGTGTTCGAAACCTGGGTCCCGGCGCTGTAGAACTGCGCCAGGTTCGGCGCGCGGAAGCTCTGCGACCAGGCGCCGCGGAACTTCACGCCTTCCAGCACTTCCCAGGCGCCCGCGACCTTCGACTTCAGCACATTGCCGAAGTCCGAATAGTGTTCATCGCGCGAGGCCAGCTGCAGGTCGAGCGAACGGACCAGCGGCACGTTCATATCGTCAGAGATCAGCGGCACGGCCAGTTCGAGGTAAGCCGACGAAACGGTGCGGTTGGCCTTCACGTCCGGCGCGGGGCTGGCCCCCATGATGTCGGTGCCATAGCGGATGCCGGTCACACTGTCGGTATAGGTGACGGTGCCGTCGAGCCGCTTGTCGCGATCGTCCTGATAGGTTTCGCGGCGCACTTCCACGCCAGCGGCAATGCCCACTGCGCCGCCCGGAAGATCAAACAGCTTCGAGTTCGAAATCCGGAAGTCGACCGTGCCCAGCGAGGTCTTGCTGATCCGATGCACGTCAACCAGGAACGACTGGATCGTGGCAAGCGTGCTCGGCGTGGCATCACCCAGCGAGTAGCCCGGCTGGCTGCCACCGTTGAACGGGTTGTAGGCATTCGGGGTCGAAAGGCCCAGCGCCGCCTGGAACAGCGTGTTGCTGATCGCATTGCGGGTATGGTCGTCCGTCCGCGCCCACGAATAGGTTGCGGCCGTATCCCACTTGAAATTGCCCCAGGCCCCGCGCAGCCCCAGCAGGGTGCGGAAGCTGTCATCCGAAACGGTGAACGTGCGCGGGCCAGTATCGACCGGGCGATACGAAGTGATCCGCAGTGCCAGGCCTTCGTTCGGTACGCCGACCAGGCCGGACAGGCGGTTGGGATTGGTCACGCCGTTAAGGGTGATCGGCCCGAACGGGTTGTAATAGCTGGCAGCCGGGATCGTGATCACGGCGCTGGAAATCGGCGCGGACTGTTCGCGCTGGCCGTCCAGCGTGGCGTGGTAATAACCCAGTTCGCCAAACAGTTCGACGCTGCCGATATCCTGACGGATCGTGCTGAACAGGTTCACGCGGTCCAGCGCGCCGCGGATCGTGCGATCCGGGTTTTCATCATAGCGCAGGACGCGATCGGTCGCGCCGGTAATGGTGCCGCTGCGCAGGCAGAGATTGCCGTTGATGACAGTGCTGGAGCAGCCCGCCGCGGTGTTGCCGGTCGGCTCGATATGGAACACGCCCGAGGTGGTCAGGGTCGCGGTGCCCTGGCGCACGGTGGTGACCGGCACGGTCGTGAAGCTGCCCCACGGCGACGAGGTTGAGCGGTTGTCGAACCCGGTGTCAGCTTCCCACGGGGTGCCAACCAGATCCGGCATATGGTTTTCGCTGGCCGAGAACGGCCGCTCGCTGGCGAACAGCGGGGTGCGGCCCGTGTAGCTGCCGAACAGGGTGATATGGCCGCCCGACTTGGTCTTGATGCCGGCCTTGATCGCCCCGGTGGTTTCGCTGGTGCCATCGGCAAAGCCATGGCGCAGGTCCACGCGCAGGCCTTGATACTTGTCATCAGTGACAACGTTGATCACGCCGGCAACGGCATCTGCGCCATAGATGGCTGCGGCGCCATCACGCAGCACTTCCACGCGGCGGGTGGCGCCGACCGGGATCGAGTTGGTGTTGGCGGTCTGCACCGGCACGAAGTTTTCGGTCTGGGTGCCGGGCGAAAGGATCATGCGGCGGCCATTGACCAGCACCAGCGTGTTGCCGGTGCCGACACTGCGCAGGTTGATCGAGGAATTATCACCGCGGGCATCGTTGAGGTTGCCGGTGGTCCGGGCTTCCTGGAACTGGACATCGCCCGCCTGCGGGATCGAACGGAACAGGTCATCGCCCGAAACGCTGCCCGTGGCGGCGATACGTTCTTCGGTCAGCACCGACACCGGCAGAGTTTCGGCCGCCTTGCTGCCTTCAATCCGGCTGCCGACAACAACGATGGCCTCTGGATTGGCCGGCTCAGCCGCGGGTGCGGTCTGGGCCTGTGCGGCAAGCGGAACGGCTGCAACCAGCGAAGCGCTGATAAAAAGACCCGTACGGATGGAAAACATCGACATATTGCCCCCGGTTTGCGCGCAGTTGGCGCGATTTTTTGCTCCTTAGCCTTTGCAGCCTATCGCTATGTTTACAAGCCCGGATCACTCAAAAAATATGCCGCTTCCATGTGGTTTGGTTATGCCTGACGCCGCATAAGTTCGGTTTCACTGGCACTGGTAGGGCCTATTCAGCGCGTTCCTAACAGCCACTGGATTGGACCCGATGTCAGACAAGCCACCCCTTTCCAAAGTCCGCATCGCCGGTCCGACAGTCTATGTTTCGGGGCAATTACCCCGCGGTGCGGATGGCGCGATCATCGCCGGCAGCCCTGACGAGCAGGTTCGGCAGACCTTGCACAACCTGGAGCAGGCGCTGGCTGCGGCCGGATGCACGCTTGGCGATGTCGTGAAAGTGACCGCCTGGCTAACTGATGCCTGCCATATGGCCGACTTCAACAGGGTCTACCGCGAGTTCTTTGCCGAGCCGTTTCCGGCCCGCGCAACCCTTGTCTCCGCCCTTGTGGTTCCGGACGCAATGGTTGAAATTGAGGCAGTGGCGTATCGTGAGGGCGCCTCGGGCTGACCGCAACGAGAGGGATCAGGGGTGATGAAACCTGCCGCCAAGCGCCGCGTGATCAAGGCCGGTCTGGTTCTGGCCCTGGCCGCCGCCAGTCTGTCCGCACGGTCGAGCGAGCCCCCGGCCGACTATGACATTCTGCTGACCGGCGGCACCATTTACCCGGGCGAAGCCGCGCCATTCGCGGGCGACGTGGCCATTCGCGGTGACCGGATTGTCTATGTCGGCCCGCATGCCAAGGGGCGGGCTGCGCAGGTGATCGACGCCACCGGCCTGATCGTGGCGCCCGGCTTCATCGATCCGCACACCCACGCCGGGGATGCCCTGGCATCGCCGGATCCGGTCGCACGCCTTGTCCTGCCCTTCCTGACCCAGGGCGTGACCACCGCGTTCATTGGCGTAGACGGAGGCGGCAGCGCGGAAACGGCCCGGACGCTGGGCACCGGCGGTCCGGATGAAGGCACAAGGCCCGATCACGGGATCAATTTCGCGACCTATGTTGGCTTCGGCGCGATCCGGAGTGCGATTGTTGGCAATGGCGATCGCGCGCCCACTGAAACCGAACTGGCGCGGATGGAATCCCTGGTCGCCCAAGCCATGTGCCAAGGCGCGCTTGGCCTGTCGACGGGCCTGTTTTACGCCCCGCAAAGTTTTGCCAAGCGCGACGAGGTGGTCGCGCTGGCGCGTGTGGCCGCCGCAAGGGGCGGAATCTATGACAGCCATATCCGGGACGAGGCCAGCTACACCATCGGCCTGATGGGCGCGGTTGACGAGACGCTGGCGATCGAGCGTGAGGCCGGGATCCCGGTCCACTTTGCCCATATCAAGGCGCTGGGCGTGGATGTTCAGGGCCAGGCCCCCGCGGTCATCGCCCGGATCGAAGCCGCCCAGGCTGCCGGGCAGCGGGTGACCGCCGATCAATATCCTTGGTCCGCGTCAGGCACGCGCCTTTCGGCCGCGCTAATGCCGCGCTGGGCTCAGGACGGGGGCCGCAAAGCGATGCAGGCCCGAATTCAGGATAGCGCGGCACTGGCCCAGATGCGTCCCGAGATCATCGACAACCTGCGCCGCCGGGGCGGACCGGCGGCGATCCTGATCACTTCCGGCCCGGCCGCTTTCGCCGGCAAGACGCTCGAAACGATCGCACAGGAACGCATGGTCGATCCCGTCACTGCCGCCCTCACCGTGCTGCAACAGGACGAAGCCGGCATTGCCTCGTTCAACCAGAGCGAGGACGATATTGCCGCCTTCATGCGCCGCTCCTGGGTGGTCACCAGCTCTGACGCGTCTGAAGGCCACCCGCGCTACTACGCCTCCTTCGCCCGCAAATATGCCACCTATGTCCGCGAACGGCAGGTGATCGATCTGCGCAGCTTCATCGCCGCCAGCACGATCCGCACGGCCCGCATTTTTGGCCTGACCGATCGCGGTGAACTGAAACCCGGTGCCTATGCGGATGTGATCGCCTTCGATCCGGCCCGCTTTGCACCGCGGGCCGACTATGCCCACCCGGCCCTGCTATCGCAGGGCATGCGCACGGTCATCGTCAACGGGCAGCTGGCAATCGCGGAAGGCGCCGCAACCGGCGTGGCGGCCGGACGCGGGCTGCCGCGTCAGCCCTCGGAGGGAACCTGTCAGCGACCGTGAGCAAACTTGACTGAATGGTCAAATGCACCCTAAATTGACCAAACAGTCATAACAGGATGCCACGGGGATGAAGCGAATTGCGTTGTGGGGAGCCGGGATCGTCGGCGCCATTGCCTTGGCCGCAATCGCGGCATTCCAGCTCTCACCTGCCCTGCAGGACCAGCTGTTTGCCTATGGCGCGCGGCAGCAGATGGCCCGGGCCAGCCAGCTTCCGACCGGCGATGATGCCCTGCGTGTGCTGCTGTGCGGCACGTCCAGCCCCCTGCCCTTGCGGCAAGCAGCGAAGGCCTGCACCCTTGTGGTCGCCGGCGGGCGGCTGTTTGTGGTCGATGTGGGGCCGGAATCGCCCGAAAACCTGGCGCTTTGGCGGGTCCCAACCCCGAAGATCGAAGCCGTCTTCCTGACCCATTTCCATTCCGACCACATCGGTGAACTGGGCGAACTCAATATGCAGGGCTGGGCCCAAGGGCGGCGCGTGCCGCTGCAGGTCTATGGTCCGGCCGGGCTGGACCAGGTCGTGGGCGGCTTCAACGCAGCCTATGGCTTTGACCGGCAATATCGGCACGCCCATCACAACCATGGCACCGGCCTGCTGCCGCTGGATGCAGCTGTCATGGTTCCCCATCCGGCCGATTTCGCGCAGCCGGGTGATGTCCCGGCGGGCCGGACCCAGGTGGTCTATAACGCAGGCGGCGTGACAGTGACAGCGATCGAGACCGACCACCGACCGGTATCGCCGGCATTTTCCTATCGCTTCAGTTACAAGGGCCGGTCAGTCGTGATCACGGGCGATACCGTGCTCAACGGCGGGTTGGTCAAGGCTGCCAAGGGGGCTGATCTGCTGGTCAGCGAAGGCCAGGCGCACCATCTTCAGAACCTGATGGCCCGGGAAGCCGAAGCAATTGGCCAGGGCACCCTGGCCAGCGTTCTGCGCGATACCAGCCGCTATCACATCAACCCGGTCGAAGCCGCACGGCTGGCGAACCGCGCCGGCGTGCGCGAGCTGGTCTACACACATATCGCCCCGCCGCTAACCCTGAGCCTGCTCAAGACCCCGTGGCTGCGCGGGGTCCGCGAGGAGCGGCCGGACGGGGTCACGGTCGGCCGCGATGGCATGCTCATCACGATCCCGCTCGATGGCAGCGCCGTCCGCTTTGACCAACTGGAAGGGTAAGAACCGTGGCCTTGCAAGTAGCCCGGATTGAACTGGCAGGAGACCTCTGCTGGGCGGTGCAAAGTGCCGCAGGCTTGCGCCGATTGGAGGGCATCTATCCCACCACCCGGGCATTCTTTGAACAGGGCGGCCCGGCCGATGCGGCAGCCAGCCAGGCCAGCGGGCCGATCATCGTCCCCGACCGGATCCTCAGCCCGGTGACCCACGACGCGCGCTTTGTCTGCCAGGCCACCAACTATGCCAGCCACGTCAAGGAAGTGGGCGGCGATCCGGCCGCGATGGTCGACAACGTGATCTTCACCAAAGCCGCGTCATGCATCGTGCCCGCCGATGCCGAAATCATCCGGCCCGCCCATGTCCAGCTGCTCGATTACGAGATCGAACTCGGGCTGGTCCTGAAGCGTGGCTTCAATGGTCCCGAGCCGATTAGCGAAAATGATCTGGCTGATTGGATCGGCGGGCTGGTGATCGTCAACGACATCACCGCCCGCGACGTCCAGATCAGCCATATGCAGTTTCACAAATCGAAGAGTTACCGCACCTTCGGGCCGGTTGGCCCATGGCTGGTCCTGCCGGAACCAGCAGAACTTGCACGCTGGCGCGAGCTGGAACTGGTGCTGACGGTCGACGGCGAGGAACGGCAGCGGGCCCAGGCCGGGGACATGATTTTCCAGCCCGCCGAAACCCTGACCGAACTGAGCGCCATCATGGATCTGGCCGCCGGAGACCTGATCGCCACCGGCACGCCCGGCGGTGTTGCCTTGCGCCCGCCCCCGCCGCTGGTTCAGGCCATCGCCGGGTTCCTCTCGCCCGCACGCCGCTTTGCGCTGTTCCTCAAGGGCCAGCTGAAGCGTCCGCACTATCTGCGCGACGGGCAGATCATGCGCGCAACGATCCGTACGCCGGATGGCGTGCTTGATCTGGGTGAGCAGCACAACCGGGTCTGCGCTGCGGGCGCGGTCAGGCCACCTTCATAAGCGGTTCTCCGCCAACAGTGTCGGCCGCGCACAGCAGCGCGCCGATGATACCGGCATCCTGCCCCAGTTCCGGGGATCGCAAGTAATCGGCCTGTCGGATCGGGCCCGAAGTATAGCCCCCAAGATGGCGGACCATCCCCTGCGCAATCAATGGCAATAGGCCCGGCGTCTGGCCAACCCCGCCGCCCAAGACAATGCGGTGGGGAGAAAGTGTCAGAACCAGGTTCGCGCAGAGTTGCCCCAGGTAGTCCGCGATCAACAGATGCTCAGGTCCGCCGGAGGCAAGGTCACTCAAGGTTTGCCCGAACCGCGCCGTGATCGCCGGGCCGGCCGCGAGACCTTCGGCGCAGGCGGGATGGAACAGGCACTGCGACGGCGCGTGATCATCCCCCGCCCGCTGCAAGGCAATGTGGCCCATCTCGGGATGCAGCAAGGCGGGCAAGACCCGTCCACTATGGACGATTGCGCCGCCAATGCCGGTCCCCACGGTCAGGTAAACGCCAAGCGGCGCATCGCGCAAAGCGCCGAGGCGGGCTTCGCCAATCGCCGCCGCGCCCACATCGGTTACCAAGGAGACCGGCAACCGCAGGCCACGTTCAAGCGCCCCGATCAGATCAAAGCCGCTCCATCCGGGCTTGTTGGTCTCCAGCAACCGGCCATAATCGGTCGCGGCGGGATCGATCACGATCGGCCCGAATGCCCCAACCCCAAGCCGGACCAGCGCATGGCCCGACCTCTGAAAGAAGCCCAGGATCTCTGGCATCACCTGTTCAGGGTGCGCGGTCGGTATCGCGGTCCGCTTGATCAGCCGCCCATCGGCCTGACCGATCGCGAGCACGATCTTGGTACCGCCCAGTTCGATTGCGCCATGGTATGCAAGATCAGCCATTGCCCTGATCCCCTGCCATCCGGGCAACTGCCACCGCAAAGGCGGGTCTGGCCAGCACCAGCACGATCACCGCGACCAGATAGAGGCCCGCCATCATGGCAAAGCCGGCCGCCAAGCCGGTGTAAACGGCGATGGCCGGCAAGGCGACGGTGGAAATGCCCGCCCCGATGAACCCCAGCATGGTCATCAGCCCGGCGGCGGTGGCCCGTGCCTCATCCGGCATGACATCGTGCATCGCGGCATAGATGCAGCCATCGAACAGGCCCTTGCCAAAACTTGTCGCAAACAGCAGCGCCCCGACCAGCGGCACCGAATGCGCCAGCGGGAACGGCAGCAGGAACAGCGCCGCCAGACCAAGGCCAAGAGCCAGCACGGTGAACCGGCCGGTCATGCTGCGGGCGGCAAAGCGGTCGGCCAGCCAGCCACCGACCAGCACCGACAGGAAGCCTGCGGTGGTGATCATCACCGGGCCGACCAGGGCGCTGTCAGCCAGGTTCAGCTTGAGCACGTCGTGCGCGTAAGTGTTGCACCAGTTGAGAACCGCCGAAGATGCGGCAGTGGCAAGGAAGAACACCCCGCACAGCACCAGCGCAGCCGGATTGGCCAGGATCAGCCGCAGCGGCTCGGTGCGCTGCTGCGCCGGCTTCGGCTGCACGGCCGGCGCATCGTCGCGCAGGGTGCAGTACAGGATGGCCATGACCACAAAACCAAGCACTGCAAAAACCACGAAGGGCATCGACCAGCCATGACTGTCGGCCAGCTTGCCGGCCGCCCAGCCCCCAATCCCGCCGCCGGCAAAAACCGCCGTCTGATGGATCGCCAGGGCCCGGCTGCGCATTGTCGGCCGGTGCCAGGAACTGATCAGGGCCGTTGCCGTGGGGTAATAGGTCGATTCCCCAATCGCCACGAGGGTGCGCATCCCCAGCAGCATTGCGAAGCCGGTGGCGATCGGCATTAGCCCGGTTGCCGTGCTCCAGAACACCAGCCCGAAGATCACCATGTTGCGGCGGCGGACGCTGTCACCGGCCCGGCCGAACAGGAAGGCGCAAACGGCGTAAGTCCAGAAGAATACGGTGTCGACAATGCCAAGCTGAATATCGGTAATGCTGAACGCATCGCGGAGCAGCGGCTTGACTGAATTGAGGATCGCCCGGTCGGCCGAGTTGAGGAAGGAGACCATCCACAACAGGCCAACCAGGATCCAGGGATAGGCCGCGGGCGCGGGCTTCTTCAGAGATGCCAGCATCACGCCCTCACTTTCCGCACCAAGCGAGCCACATGGCCGCCGTCCAGGAAAAATCGGGCCCGCCGGATCCCTCCCCCGTCTCGGGGCTAAAGCTTTCGTAGAAGCCCGATTTTTCGATCAGCCGCGCTGAATCGCTACGGATCCGCTCCGCCCAGCCGCCGTGGCCCTGCTCGGCCAGCCCCTGGGCAACCATGTAGCTGACCACCAGCCAGATCGGCCCGCGCCAATAGCGGCGATGATCATATTCGCGGCTGCCCGCCTCAAGACTGGGCACAAGATAGGTGGCACTGGCCGTGAGCCGTTCCAGCGCAGCAATCAACCGCGCCCGCTGGGCCGGGCTGCCTACGCCCGCGTAGAAGGCCAGGAAACTGGCATTGGTGACCAGACCTGAACTTTCGTGGGTGGTGGCATCGCGCGAGCAATAGGCCCCGGCATCTTCGTTCCAGAGCCAGTCCATCCCCTGCTCTGAAAGCGTGATCCGGTTCCTGAGTTCATCCGCCACGGCGTTGTCACCGATCGCCTCGGCCATGACCAGCAGATCGCGGTTGGCCCGCAACAGTTCCATCGACATGCCTACGTCGATCATCCGGAACGGTCCGTGATCGGCGATCTCGCGATGGTTCCAGCCGCTGTTCCGGCCAAACTGCAGGATCGCGACATAGCGGTCATATTCATGCTGCTTCGGGCGCATCGCCGCATCGACATGGCCGGTATCGCGGCGGGTATAGGTCCCGACGCCGTTCGTATCGACCCGGGCCAGGGCATCATCCCACTCGCTCGAATTGTCGCGGCCGGTTTCCCAATTGTGGGTCACCATTACCAGCCCGTTACCCAACGGATCGCGGAAGCGGTGGAACCAGCGGTGGCTCTTGACGCAGGCCGCGTAGAGCTGACGCATCCGCGGATGGGCCGGATCGGCTCCTTCCTGTTCCCAAAGCTGGCGCACCACGCTGGCCAGGACCGGCGGCTGGGTGATGCCGGAGCTGGCCGGCGTTTTGCCAGTGGCCCACACGCCAGGGCCGGGGAAATAGCCTTCGTCATCCTGGTGGAAAACGATGTGCGGGATCATCCCGTCATCCCACTGGGCCGAAACCAGCGTTTCGATCTCCTGCCAGGCCCGGTCGCGATCAAATTCGGCAAAGCCCAGCGCCACAAAGGCCGAATCCCAGTTCCACTGGAACGGATAAAGCCCGTGGGTCGGCACAGTGTAGCCGCCGCGGTCGTTGCGACGCAGGATTTCCTGTGCCTGGCGATCCAGGTCCTGTTTCATGGTCTTGGCCCTTCCACGGCAATCATGCGGATATCGTTGACATTGGTGCGCGTCGGCCCGGTCTTGATCAGGCCGCCAAGCCGCTCAAACAGATCGTAGCTGCGGTTGACGGCAAGCGCCTGCCCGGCAGCCTGCGGATCGGCCCAGCTGGCCGTAATATAGCCACCGGCATTGTCTTCCGTCCCGTCAATGCCGTCGCTGTCACCAGCCAGCGCCTCGATCGGGTCGGCCGGCGAAAGCGCCGCCAGCAAGCCGGTCAGATATTCCAGATTGGGCCCGCCCCGGCCCGCTGCACTGGCGCGCAGGACAGTCAGTTCACCGCCCGAGACCAGCAGGTGCCGGCCCGGCCTGCTGCAATAGTCGCGGGCAATCGCTGCATGGCTGCGCCCGGTTTCGGCGGCATGGCCGGACAGATCGCCCCCCAGGTTGACCACATTCCAGCCATCCCGCGTCGCCCGCTCCGAAACGGCCTGCAAGGCATCGGCATTCGTCGCGAGCATCCGGACCGGGTGGGGCGCAACCTCTGGCGGACGATTGGCGTGGATGACATTCGCAAGGTCAGGGGCGACATCCCACCCGGCGCGCGCAAGGACGGTAAGCGCAGCATCGGGTTCAAACGGCGCGCCAATGCTGGGGCCCGACGCGATCAGGGCCGGATCATCGCCCGCAACATCCGATATCAGGCACGTCAGCAGTTCGGCACCTCGGGCCCCGGCAACCGCAGCCAGCCGCCCGCCCTTGATCCGCGACAGATGGCGCCGCACCAGGTTGATCTCCGCAATCCCGGCGCCGGAACGCACCAGCCAATCGGAAATCGCCTGCTTGCTTTCAAACGACAGGCCGTCCGCCGGGGCACAGAGCAGTGACGAACCCCCGCCCGAAATGAGAAAAATCACGCGATCATCGGGGCCGGCCTCGGCAGCGAGGCGCAGCAGGCGGCGTCCGGCCTCCAGGCTGAGCCCGTCGGGCACCGGGTGGCGCGCTTCGATGATCTCGATCGTGGCCGGCGGGTTGGCGACATTGTGTCCGTGGCGGGTCACGACGCAGCCGCTCACCGGGCCGGCAAGACATTCGCTGGCGACCAGCGCCATTTCGGCAGCGGCCTTGCCACAACCCAGCACGATTGTGCGGCCGCGCGGTGGCGCGGCGGGCAATGCCGCGGGCAGGGTCAGCCGCGGACTGCTCGCCGCGACGCCGTGCAAAAAGTAGTCGGTCAAGAGCTGGCGATTACGCATAGGACGACAATCCCCGCCTTGGAGGGCCGAAGCAACCCGCAGTTTGGGAAACGGCGGGGGCAATTCACACTGCCCCCGCCGCAATTATGTTTGACGTTCAGAAGCTATAGGTCAGGCGGCCGGTGATCCGGCGCGGCAGCACCGGGCGACCAACGAAGAACGCCCCATTGGCGGCCTGGTTGTTATCCTGGCGCGGCGAACCTTCGGTCACTGCATCGGTATCAAACAGGTTGTAGACGTTCAGGCTGATCCGGACCGACGAGCCGCCAACCGGCACCTTGTAGCCAAGGTCCAGGTTGGCCACGTTCCAGCCCTTGAGCTCGATCGTGTTGGCCGATGCGGTGAAGTTGTTGCCGGTGTAATTGGTGAAGACCGACGCATCGAAGCGACCGTCATCATAATAGAGCCCGGCATTGTAGAGCACCTGCGGCTGCCGCTCGACCTTCTTGCCGATGTTGGCCGGCGTCGTGTCGAACGCCACATACTTGGCCTGCTGGACCGTCAGGTTGCCGCTGAAGCGCAGCGCATTGGTCAGCTTCACGTCCAGGGTAGCTTCACCACCGTAGGATTCGGTTCCGACCAGGTTGACCTTCTCGGTAAAGCCGCCGGCACCGTCATTGACGAACAGCACCTGACGGCGATTATCCAGTCGGGTGTAGAGGAACGAAGCCGTTGCCGAGAAGCCTGGCTGACTGATCTTGAGGCCGGCTTCGGCCTGCTTGATGATTTCGGCAGTATAGCTCTGCATTCCCGGGGCCAGGCTGGCATTGGCCGCCGTTCCGGCCGGCAGCGGACGGAACCCGGCCGAGCGCAGTTCAGGGAAGAAGAAGCCGCGCGACGCGTTGGCATAGATGCTCATCCGGTCGGTCAGCTTGTACAGCGCGCCAGCGGCGAGCGCCCACTCGGTGGTCGCAACCTTGCCGGTCAGGAAACCGCCATTGCCCCAGATCACGTCCCGCAGGGCGGTCGACAGGTTGGCCGTCGTGGCATCGGTGACAACCACCGAAGTCCGCTCGCGGCTGACATCGCCATTGATCCGCTCGATGCGGCCGCCGATGTCAAAGTTGAAACGGTCGCCAATCTTCATCTGGTCCGCCAGATAGCCGGCAATGCGCTCGGCCTTATGACGGTTGTTGACGTAACCCGCCCCTGCATTGAGCAGGCCATTGGCCGAAACAATGGTCGGGGTATTGGTCAGCGGGTTCGTCACCGTCAGGTTGACCAGCCGCGGCGTATTGTTGAATTCGGCCAGGAAGGTCGTGGTGACGTTGTAATCACCCGCGCTGGCGCGGCCATAGAACCCGCCCAGAGTAATCGCATGATCAACCCCGCCGGTGGCGAGCTTCTTGGTCAGGTTGAGCTCACCGGTGAAGTCGGTTGCCGGCCGGATGCGGTCCGTAATGCGGTTGGCGAACAGCAGATAGTTGGCCGGAACCGCCCCACCGCCCACAAAGGTGAAGGAAGCATTGGCCAGGCTGCCAAGCCCGCGATTGGTCAGGAAGCTTTGCAGCGTTTCCGGCACGTTGATCACGCCGTCACCATCCGACCAGAGGCCGAACTTGTGCTTGTAATCGCTGTACTTGAACTTGCCGTTCAAGGCCCAGCCATTGTCACCGAAGTCCTTTTCGAAGGTCAGGCCGATGAAGCCGCCCTTGGTCTTCACCCCGTCGTTGATTTCAGAGCTGAAGGTGCCGGTGGGGGTCCGGAAGCCAAGACCGCCGGCAAAATTGTTCTGGACCGATTCCACCAGGGCGCCATCATTGCCAACCAGCCGCTCACGGGTGCTGCCGTTCAGCGGGATCGGCAGGTAGAACTGAGCCTGATCATTGATGTACTGGCCCAGCACCTTGATATTGCCGCTGCCGTCAGCAAAGCGATATTCCAGGTTGCCGCGCAGCTGGCCACCCTTGGTATCCAAGTTGGTGCGCAGCGGGCCCTTGTCGGTGCGATAGAACCCGGCGACCGAGAAATAGAGGTTGTTACCCAGCGGCCCGCTGAGCGCAACATCCCCGCGATAGCGATCACCTTCAGCCACTTCGAGCTGAACCGTGCCCTCAAGCTGGTCCGTGCCGGTCTTGCTGATGTAGTTGATCAGCCCGGCAACCGAGCCGGGGCCAAACAGGTTGGAAACGCCGCCGCGGACGAATTCCAGGCGCTGGATGCCCAGATCGTTGCGGGCATAAACGTCATAGGCCGAAGAATTGAGGCCGAACGACGAAAGCAGCGTGACGCCGTCATACATCAGCGGGGTGAACTGGTACTGGCCACCCGACGGCAGACCCTTCACAAACACGTTCGACGCCACTTCGCCGCCGCCGCCGTCAGCCTTGATGGTCGGAATGGTGTTCAGAATATCGGCCTGGCTGCTGACGCCGGCGCGGGCCAGCGCACCAGCACTGACCTGGCTCACGGCCAGCGGCGTATCGAGCGAAATGCGCGAGCGGCTGGTGCCGGTCACCACGATTTCTTCGGCCGCGGCCTCATCCTTGGCGGCCGCATCGACCTTGGCTTGCGCCAAAAGCGCCGAGGGCGAAAACGCGAGCACCGAAACACTGGCAAGCATCACTTTTGAGATGCGCTTCATCAGACCTCTCCTCACCTGATGGTCGTACATTCGACCTTGTCAGTCGGGCTCATACCGATCCCGACGAGCCATTTCAACCCATGTTGAGTATTAATAGGAGTTTTATAGCCGTTGCTCTTGAATGCCCGATTTGCGATGTGGTGCAGATGCCCATGTCGCAATCGTTCCTTCAAAGATTCAGACCGCCATCCGATAGCGAAAGCCAGTTGCTGGGCCTGGTGCTGCGCGGCAGCGGCACCACCCAGCCGGAACTGGCCCGCCGCAGCGGCCTGTCGCAGCAAACCGTATCGCGTCTGGTCAATGATCTGGTCTCGCGCGGTGCGCTTGGGCTTGGTGAGCGGCGCTCAAACGGCAAGCGCGGTCAGCCCAGCTTCGAAATCGCGATCGCACCGGGCTATGCCTTTTCGCTGGGTCTGGCGCTGATGACCGATGCCATGTCGATCCTGCTGATGGACTTCGCTGGCAACGTGGTCGACTATGCCTATTTCGACATGCCGGTGATGAGCCGAAAGGCCGTCTTCGCCAAGATCGCCGAAGCCAAGGAACAGTTCTTCTCGGCACGGCCGGAAGCCCGCGAGCGACTGGTCGGGATCGGCATCGGCATCTCGGGCTACTGCCTGGATGGCAAGGCCCGTTTCAATCCGCCTCCGGCCCTCGATGAATGGGCCATGGTACCGCTCGACACGCTGTTCAGCGAAGCGCTGGGATTACCGGCTTGGGTTGAAAATGACGGCAATGCCGCGGCCATCGGCGAAAGCCTGCTCGGCGCAGGGCGGACCTATTCCGATTTTGTCTATATGTTTGTGGCGGCCGGGATTGGCGGCGGGGTCATCGCCAACCACCACCTGATGCGCGGAACCCACGGCAATGGGGGCGAAATCGGCCTTATCCTGCCGTGGCGGCTTTATCAGTTGCCCACGCTCGAAACCCTGCTGCAGTCGCTGCGCCGCCACGGGGTCGATCTTGAAGGCATTTCGGCCATGCTGGCCAACTTTGACCCCGAATGGCCCGGGGTGGACGAATGGATCGAGAAGAGCCGCGATCCGCTCTCGTTGATTGCATCGTCGATCTCGGCCCTGCTCGATCCCGAGGCCATCGTGCTGGGCGGGCGGCTACCCAAGAGCCTGGCCGAGAAGATGATCCCGGCGATCGAACTGTTTGACGATGCCCGGCGGCACGAACCCCGGCCGCTGCCCAAACTGGTCCTGTCACAGACCAGCGTAGACGCCTGCGCGATCGGGGCCGCCATGCTACCGCTTGAAGCGAAATTCTTCTCGTCAATGCTCTAGACGCGCGCCCTCAGGCTGGGCGCCGTGCGTACCAGCCGAAGCTGGCGATGACGGCGTAACAG
>CAYPTU010000008.1:0-184799 GCA_964413885.1 uncultured Novosphingobium sp. | reverse complement strand
TACCGCGCCAGGGGAGCGAATGGACAGCGAGGAGCCTCCGAACGTTCGGGTCGCCGAGCGAGGCGTCGCGGGATTCTATGTGGGGCCCGTCGCGGACCACATCAATCGAGCGGTGGGGGCCGCCGGGGGCGCCCTGCGCTGCGAGGATCTGCACCTCCACCGGACTGACTTCGAGCCGACTATTGAGACGACCTATCGGGGATGGAGAATCCACCAGACCGGCTTGCCGAGCCAAGGGATGATCTTGCTCGAGGCGCTGAACATCGCCGAATGCGAACCTGCGTCGCACCTCGCCGAAATCAACGCGCACGCGGTGCACATGTCCGCGGAACTGCTCAAGCTCGCCTATGCCGACCGGCTCGCCTACGCCTGCGATCCCAAGTTCGCGCCGACGCCCCTTGATAGCCTATTGAGCAAGACTTGGGCGCGACGGCGCTACGAGGCGATCGATCGACTTCGCGCCAGTGAAACGGCAATGGCCGGCGCCCTTGCGGACGGCGATACGACCTATCTGTGCGCGGCGGATGGCGAGGGCGGCATGGTCTCTCTCATCCAGTCGGTTTCCAGCGCTTTTGGCAGCGGCCTGGTCGCGGGCGGAACTGGCGTGCTCCTGAACAACCGGGTCGGGCGCGGCTTCTCTCTGATCGAGGGCGATCCCAATATTTTCGCCCCTGGCAAGAAGACGATGAACACGCTGAACTGCTACATGGTCACCAATGCCGGAGGTGAACCGGTGGCCGTCGGTGGAACGCCGGGTGGGGATGGTCAACCGCAGTGGAACCTGCAGGTGCTCACCGCGCTCATCGATGGAGGCCTGGATGTACAGGCCGCGGTGGAGGCTCCTCGATGGTCGATCTGGCCAGGAACCGATCCGGCGGACCGGCCTAATCCATTTGAGTTGCGTATCGAGACCCGTGTGGAGCCCTCGACCCTCGACCATCTTGCCGATCTGGGCCATCGCGTGAAAGCGAGCGGTGACTGGAACGGCGGTGGCGGCGCCCAGCTCATCGTCCGTCATCCCGGGACGCGAGTGTTGGCCGGCGGGTCGGACCCGCGTGTTGAGGGCTTCGCCCTTGGACTTTGAACTCCGCGGCCCAGGATAATCCTTGATGTCGAGGCAACTTAAGAGTGGCCCAATTCCAACCCAAGACTGAGCGCGCGCTCATCGCTCTGAGCGGTCGATCGCGACGGCTGCAAGGGGTGTGGCTACCGTATTCACGCAGCCACGTCAACGTCGTTCTGCCTGGGCCCCGTCCCGCGACCAGCAATTGTGCGAGATTGTCTTTCTGTTCAGCAGAAAGGTCCCGCGCTATTCCGGCATAGGCAGATTTTCGCATACGGGCACGAGCGACCAGTGCAATGCGCTCGTTCGAGCAAGGCCACCCCTGGGCTGACAAGGCCAGAAAGAAGCTCGATGCGATCGCTGCGGCGCGGCGCACATACCAAAGGCGGAAAGGATCCGTGGACGCAATCGGAGTGCTCGGCCGCCTCGCCGAGGTCGCGACGCGGCTGCTTGATCGGTTGTCAGAGCGTATATCGCTCGGCGAAATTGGGTCGCTGACACCTTCCGGGGACACTAGGGTGCGCCGGGATAAAGTTTTACCAGTTCTGCGAGCCTTGCTGCTACAACCGACATTGCCTCATCTGCTGTACTCAAGCCGCTCCGTGACGCCAGCAGCGGGCTTACGTCTTCGAGAGCTTCGTAGGTCGTCTCATGAACGACTGGGACCAGTCGCTCTCGCCGGAGTAGTGCCGCAAGCTCTTTGTCAGCAATGCCTTCTGCAGGCAGTCGCTTTAGCATGGCGGGGGTCACGAGGACGATACCGACCCGTGAGTTGGCCAGCCCTTTGTCGATCGCCCGCAGCAAAGGTACTCCGAGGCCGACGTCCTTCTCACTAAACCAGACTGAAACCCCAAGGTCTTCTAGCCTGTCGTGCAATTCTTTTGCGGAGGTCTTTCTGTCGTCCCAGGCATGGCACAGAAAAACGTCACGCAAATCAGCTTGAGTTGCCCGCGCCTCAACGTTGGCCCGGATCGGTTCTAGCGCCCTGACTTCTTCCTGTGTGTAGTACAACGGCGAACCAGCACTAGACCACCGAGGCTTGACGCTTCTCCCACCGCCACTGCCGCTACTGCGGATCCCTCCTCTGTTTCCTGAAGAGGAATATATGGGGGAGCTGGAGATCGGCGAGTAACCGTAACCGCTGTAGCGGCCGTAGCGCGAACTGCATGCGGGGCATGCTGCCGCAGCTGCTGCTGATCGATGACCTCTTGCTGGTGCAGTGCATCTCGCCATGGATTGTTGTCCGTTTGTGATCGCCTGCCTGCTTCACTTGGTAGCAGTATTAGGCATGGTGACTTTCTTTGCATGTGAGAGGTAACATGTAAAGAAAATCGCAAAAACTTTACACGTTTTTCCGATCTGCTAAGAATCCGCGGCAATCTTTGCATGAGGTGATCCGTGGCTCTGAAACCCAGTTATATAATCCCTGAACTGCCGCCACGGAGTCTCATCGAGACACCTGCTGTTCTGAAGGCTTTAACGCGCGCGCACCGCTACCTGGCTGAATTGAAGGGGCGTGCGGCCACGATACCCAATCAAGGCATATTGATCGACACTCTGTCACTGCAGGAAGCAAAGGCAAGTTCTGAAATTGAGAACATTGTCACGACGCAGGACGAGCTTTTTCAGATCAATGCATTCCCAGAAAACCCAGCCTCCCCGGCTGCCAAGGAGGTCGCGCGTTATAGGGATGCATTGAGGTATGGTTTCGAGCAGCAGCAGCGCCTCGATGGGTTACTGACGAATAACATGCTCATTGCAATGTTCCAGATCCTGAAACGGACTGATGGCAGTTTCCGGGAAACACCGGGGACAGCTCTTAAGAATGAGGGGACTGGCGCTTTGGTCTATATCCCCCCTCAGGACGCTAACGAAGTGCGTCGGCACATGGCTGCGCTAGAGCAGTTCATCAATGGGGATGGAGGCGAAGCAGATCTTGATCCCTTGACCCGGATGGCTGTGATCCATCACCAATTTGAAAGCATTCACCCGTTCCCCGACGGTAATGGCCGCATCGGACGCATCATCAATGTTCTTTACCTGACACGATGCGGCCTGCTCGATATTCCGATCCTCTACCTCAGCCGATACATCACTAGGAACAAGGCGGAATATTACCGTCTACTCCAGACTGTCCGTGAAACCGGGGAATGGGAAGAGTGGCTACTCTACATGCTCAAAGGGGTAGAGGAGACTGCCATTGAGACATTGCGACTGGTCGAAGGTGTCCGCGAGTTGATGGCTCAGGCCAAGAAGCGAATGCGCACCCAGCATCCGAAAATCTACTCCCAGGATTTGCTGAACAACCTGTTCCGACATCCGTATACGCGGATTGATTTTGTGCAGAACGAGCTTTCGGTTTCTAGGCCAACCGCCACAAAATATCTGGATGAGCTGGCCGAGGGAGGCTTGCTGCTCAAGCACCGTGAGGGGCGTAATAATTATTACATCAACGAACCTCTGGTGGCGCTGTTTGTGGACAGAGAGTAGCTCCAATCAAGTACGAGTGGGTCGCGTAGGCCTAACTCCTCAATGCTCTGAAACCCCTCAACGAAACTCCTCAAGAGCCAAAACCCCCAGAAAAGCGGGACTTTTGGCAATTTCTCAACAGCTCAACTTCTCTCGCGCGCGCGAAAAAGGGGGGTGGGGGAAGTAGAGAGGAGATATGATTGCATATATATATTGAGTAATTGAGAAGTTTTATAAACCTACTGAATTCAGGACATTTCGCTCTTGATCTGGCCTTGAGCAGTTATTGAGTGGTTTGAGCAGTTAGCTTTGTGGGAGCCGTCCTATTTCCCGGTGCCCATGGCGCGCGGTAGAAGGCCCCTGACGCGGCGATCCTCGAAAACGGAGGATTGCTTTGAACCAGACAGCCCTTGCCGCATCCGTTGGATCGGATGCGCGCGTGCCCCTCGGATCTGCGGCTGCAGGCCGGATGCGTGGCGCGACCCTTGCACTCGACATCGCCACGACGACCGGCTGGGCCCTGGAGGGTACGGACGGCTACATCGCCAGCGGCACGGTATCGTTCAAGAACAGCCGCTATGATGGCGGCGGGATGCGCTACCTGCGCTTCCAGCGCTGGCTTGAGCAGATCGACGAGGATGCCGGGCCAATCGGGGCGGTCTACTTCGAGGAAGTTCGCCGGCACGTTAGCAATGATTCCGCTCAGGTCCATGGCGGTCTGCTGGGTGTGCTGAGCGCATGGTGTGAGGATCGGCTGGTCGCCTACCAAGGCGTACCGGTGGGCACCATCAAGCGCTTTGCCACCGGCAAGGGCAATGCCGACAAGGCCGCAGTGATCGATGCGGTCCGGCAGCGTGGTTATGCGCCGGTTGACGACAATGAGGCGGATGCGCTCGCCATCCTGCTCTGGGCCATCGAGACCCGTGGAGGTGTGCGATGACCACCTGGTCTATTCTCGGTCACACCGCCAAGGTGCTGGAAGAGCGCCGCGACGACTAGACGTGCTGCGCTTGGCCATGCTGCAGACGGCTTTGTCCGAACTGATGTCGACCGGCGTCGTGCTACACCCGGCGGACTGGGCGGCGATCGAGCTGCTGAAGGACGGGCAGGGCCAGTTCATTGTTGGCAATCCGCAGGGGACGATCACCCCAACGCTCTGGGGTCAGCCGGTGGTCTCCACCCAGTCGATGGCGACGGGCAAGTTCCTGACCGGTGCCTTCCAGCTGGGTGCGCAGATCTTTGACCGGATGGACGCCGTGGTCGAGATCTCGACCGAGGACGACCAGAACTTCCGCAAGAACCTTGTGACGGTGCTCGCCGAAGAGCGTCTCGCGCTCGCGGTCTACCGTCCCGAGGCCTTCGTGAAGGGCGACTTCGCGGCGGCTGCGACGGCAGCGACCAAGGTCTGATGATCTGGGGAGGGCTGGTCTGATGGCCAGTCCTCCTTTCCCATTTTCAGGAGACAACCATGATCCTTCAGGCACTCGATACCATTCATGTGAGCTCGGTGAGCTCGGAGAACATCACGACCAATCAGACCTTCGAGGTCGATGACCAGACTGGGCGCAGCCTTATTGAGCGCGGCCTGGCCATCGAAGTCGATGCCGCGGTTGCTGCGAAGGCCGAAGCGCAGCCGGTGGAACCCTCACAGGCAGATGAAGCCGCCGAGCAGACGCCGATTGCCAACAAGGCTGGCGCTAGCGTCCGCACGAAGGCAGCCTGATGTCCGAGATCGTCACGGTGGAACCGCCTCAGGATCGCGCCGTGACGCTCGAGGAACCATGGCCTCACTGATCTCGCTGGAAGCGAAGTCGAACCCGGCCAGATCCTTATAGGCGGGGAACCTGGCTGCCTTGATCTGGTAGGCGATGGACCTGACCTCTCGTTCGGCAAGTTCGGCCTTGAGCAACTGCGAGAGGATGGGGACGGCTGCAGCGAATGCGGGCGCCCCTTGCTCGGTCAGGTCACTGACCGCCTGGGCCATGCCGTACATCTTGAGTGCGCGCAGCATGACCACGACGGCGGCACTGGCGGGATCATGACGCATGACGCAGATCCTTGTTCCGCAGCGTGTCGTCCGGAATACGCAACGTGCGCATGAAGCTTATCGAAAACTGCGCGTCCGGCTCAATGCTCGGGAAGCGGAAAATCAGGTCATCATCCTCAAGTGTTGGCATCGGACTTCCTTTCACCATTGCCCGTCACGCACATCCCGCACGATCTTGAGCACCGCTTGGTCAGGCATGGATTTGATTGAGCGGATCAGATCCGCGAAAAGTTTAGGGCGAGAGATGATCGCCTGACGGAGGTCGGCTGATATCTTTCCGGCCATGGCCAGCAGGACATCAGCATCTTCTCCAAGCTCATCCGCCAGCTTGAGTAATGTATCCTCACCTGGCGGCGCGACCTCGTCACGCTCAACGCGGGAGAGATATGCAGGCGTTACGCCACAGCGCATGGCTAACTGGCGCAACGTGAACGCTCGATCACCCACAGCCAGTGCTTCGCGTTTCTGACGAAGGTAGTCACCAAGCGAGGCGCATTTTGAAATGTTGATCACGCGTTGCATGTTGCCTAACTAGACAACACTTTTGTCCGCGTCAAGGTTTGTGCACCTAGTCCGCTGACGGCGTATGCCAAATGGGGACATCGTTGGTCGCGCTCAAACGGGCTGGACTGCAAAACAGCGACCTAACCTTACCCAACGCTATTGAGCACAAAGCCGTTCGCAGCCAGACTCAGGCGGATAAACCATGGCCAAGGCGTCGCCCATGGGGACTGGACCCTCACATTCTCCAACCGGGCTATAACCGCTTGGACGGCCGCCTGCTGAAAATGCAGGTCCTTGATCGCTGCCTTCATCACGTCTGCCTCGACATAGCTTGTCGCGTCATCAGCCAACAGCTCGACCTCTTCCAAGAGCCGAAGCACTTCACGCAGGCGTGGCAGGGCGTTCGGATCAGGCGTGCCGAGCAACGCCATGGCCTCTTGATGCTTGCTCTTGGCCAGCGTCAGCATCTGACTGATGTGTTCAACAGCAGCATCCGGCAGGTCTGAATCGACTGTATCCATGCCCCCTCTTACCGCATCCTCGCCATCGGAATACCATCGCTATTAAATGGCGATATCGAGACAGGCACGGAATGGGCGAAGCCAATATTAGAAATTTAATGACACCCCAGGAAAACCAAGGTTTCCGATGTGAGAGAACTTCGGATTAGGGTCCCGCATCCTCCGCCACCATTGGCCTCAGCGCCAGTCCTGCAGCCACGGTTCAACATCCGCTTCTGTCACTGCCGCAGTTCCGATCCGGAACAGGGCGACGCGTCCTGCGGGTTCCGGGGAGCCAAGCAGGCGCTCGACCGGGTGATAATGCGGGCGCGTGGCGTAATCATCGAACATGAGCGTAGCAGTTGCGCCGCTCGCGTGGGCCCGGCGGGCCGCTTCGAGCGCGCAGGCCACCCGGTAACGGCCATCGATCAGGATCAGGTCGGGAAACGGCGTGAGATCCCATGGTGCCGTGACATAGGCCTTGGCACGCCTGGGCTTGGGGAACAGCGGCACGCCCCAGGCCTGGGTCAATCCCATCCGGATCACCCGCTGCAGGTGCAGGAATTTGGCAAGATCGATCAGCTTGCGAACCTTGTTCATCGCCACCTCTTTCAAGGTGGCTTGAACGGCCGCTTTGGTGGTTGGGTTGCAACGGCAGCTTCGGTTAGCCGCGCGCCAGCCCCGCAATATACCGAACGGCCAGGCTATAACCGGCAATGCCAAGACCCGAGATCACCCCGGTAACCGCCGCGGTCATGATCGTGTCCTTGCGCCAGGCTTCCTCGCGGCGGTGGATATTGGAAATGTGCAGCTCCACCACCGGGCATTCGACCAGCTTGAGCGCGTCAAGCACCGGATAGCCGGCATAGGAAAAAGCAGCTGGATTGATGACGATGCCGGCCAGGCCCGTGCGCCCCTGCTGGATCCATTCGACCATCTCATGCTCGGCATTGGTCTGGCGGAAATCAAGGGTATGACCGGTAGCCTCAGCTTCGGCACGGCACAGTGCCTCAACATCCGCCAGCGTGGCTGTGCCGTAAACCTCTGGCTCGCGCGTGCCGAGCAGGTTGAGGTTGGGTCCATTGAGGACGAGGATCGTACCGGCCATTGCGCAAGCTCCCTGTTGCAGAACTGCCTTAACCCAATCGCACGGGCTGGCAAACCCGCTGTCAGGCGGCCGGCTTCTTGCGCTGCAAGCCAGACCGCTTGCACGAGGCGACAAGTTCGCCGCGCTGGTTGTAGGCCTGGTGCAGGAAAGTAACGATCCCGGCATCCGGGCGAGACTTTGATTCCCGCAGCTCCAGCACCTCGGTCACGATGTTGAGCGTATCGCCAATGAACACCGGCTTGGGGAAGCGAACCTCATCCCAGCCCAGATTGGCGACGGCAGTGCCCAGCGTCGTATCGCCTACACTGACCCCAACCATCAGGCTCAAGGTGAAGCAGGAATTGACCAGCACCTGGCCATATTCGCTGCCTTTCATGTATTCCGCATCCAGGTGCAGCTGCGCCGGATTGTGCGACAGGGTGGTGAACAGCACATTGTCCGTCTCGGTCACCGTGCGGCGGATGGCGTGATCAAAGCGCTGCCCCACCGACAGTTCATCAAACCAGACACCGGGCATTGCTCTCTCCTAGCTGCGGAACACGACTGTGCGGCTGCCATTCAGCAGCACGCGGTCTTCAAGGTGCAGGCGCACGGCTTCGGCCAGCACGCGCCGTTCGATATCGCGGCCCTTGCGGACCAGGTCTTCGGGCGCATCGGCATGGCTGATGGGTTCGACATCCTGATGGATGATCGGCCCCTCATCGAGATCCGCGGTAACATAATGCGCGGTCGCGCCAATCATCTTGACCCCGCGGGCATGGGCCTGGTGGTAAGGCCGCGCCCCCTTGAAGCCCGGCAGGAACGAATGATGGATGTTGATGCAGCGTCCCGCCAGATCGGCCGAAAGCGCATCGGACAGCACCTGCATATAGCGCGCCAGCACCACCAGCTCGGCGCCGGTTTCGGCAATCAAGGCACGGAGCGCAGCTTCCTGCTGCGGCTTGGTTTCCGCGGTGATCGGCAGGTGGTGATAGGGAATGCCTTCGGGCAGGGCGGCAGACAGCGCCGCGCGCGGGTGATTGCCGGCGATCCCGACAACATCCATCGGCAATTCCCCGATCCGCTGGCGATAGAGCAGGTCTGACAGGCAGTGATCGAACTTGCTGACCAGGATCAGCACCCGGCGCAGGTCGCTGCCGGCGCGCAGGGTCCAGCGCATGCCCAATTCGGCCGCCAATCCCGCCAGGGCCAAGTGATAGTCAGCCAACTGGCCGCGGCCGGGGGCGAAGGCCACCCGCATGAAAAACGCGCCATCGGCGATATCGTTGAACTGCTGGGCTTCAAGGATATTGCCGCCCTGTTCAAACAGCAGGCCGGTCACGCGCGCGGTTATGCCGGGGCGGTCGGAGCAGGAAAGCGTCAGGATCAGGCGGTCAGACATGGTCACGCTCTTGGCCGATGGGCACCGGTTTGCCAACACCGCGTGACCAATCCGGCCGCCCGGCGCGCCAAAAACACGCTTCGTGCTTGCCTTAGCGGCGATTCCTGCTTAGTGGCGCGCCCTTCATTGACACGGATTCGATGACCTGCCTGGCTATCAAGGGCTGCCATGGCCGGTTGGACGTGTCTCGAACAAGGAGACGAAAATGCCCAAGCTCAAGACGAAGAGCGGCGTCAAGAAGCGCTTCAAGCTCACCGCCACCGGCAAGATCAAGCACGGTGCGGTTGGCAAGCGGCACCGTTTGATCAGCCACAACGCCAAGTACATCCGCCAGCATCGCCGCACCGACACGATCTCTGACGCAGATGCGAAGACGATCAAGAAGTGGGCGCCCTACGGGCTCAACTGAGGAGTACTGAAAGATGAGCCGTATCAAGCGGGGTGTTACCACCCGTGCCAAGCACAAGCGGATTCTGGATCAGGCGAAGGGCTATCGTGGCCGTCGCAAGAATACGATTCGCGTTGCCCGTCAGGCCGTCGAAAAGGCTGGCCAATACGCTTACCGCGACCGCAAGGTTAAGAAGCGGACCTTCCGCGCCCTCTGGATCCAGCGCATCAACGCTGCTGTCCGCGCTGAAGGCCTGACCTATTCGCAGTTCATCCACGGCACCAAGCTGGCCGGGATCGAACTGGACCGTAAGGCAATGGCCGATCTGGCGATGAACGAAGGTGGCATCTTTGCCGCTGTCATCGCTCAGGCCAAGGCTGCCCTGCCGGCCTAAGCCGCAGGCACCTGCCAAGCGCATGGGGCGCGGACGGGAAGCCGTCCGCGCCCTTTTCGCATGGCCTTCGCGTGAAGGGCCTGCTGCTGCAAATCGCAGATTCGGTTTTGACCCTGCCCGGTGGGACCGCTAAAGGCGCGGCTTCAAGCAAAGGACAGGGCCAAACCAGTGGATTACGCAAGCACCCGTGAAGCGGCGCTGGCACGCATTGCCGCCGCGCAGGACCTCGACGCGGTAGAGGCGCTGCGGATCGAGTTTCTGGGCAAGCAGGGTTCGATCTCGGGCCTGCTCAAGACCCTGGGCGGCATGTCGCCGGAAGACCGGCAGAGCGTCGGCCCGCAAATCCATGCCCTGCGCGAAGGCGTGACCGAAGCCCTGGCGACCCGCAAGGCCGGGCTGGAAGCCGCTGTCCTTGAAGCCCGCCTGGCGAACGAAACGATTGATCTTACCCTGCCGGCGCCCGAATCGCCGCGCGGTTCGGTCCATCCGGTCAGCCAGGTGATGGACGAACTGGCCGAGATCTTTGCTGACCTTGGCTTTGCTGTCGCCACCGGTCCTGAGATCGAGGACGACTGGCACAACTTCACCGCGCTCAACATTCCGGAAAGCCACCCGGCCCGTGCGATGCACGATACCTTCTACTTCCCGGACAAGGACAGTGAAGGCCGCGCCATGCTGCTGCGCACGCACACCAGCCCGGTCCAGATCCGGTCGATGCTGGCACAGGGTGCGCCGATCCGCATCATCGCGCCGGGCCGCGTCTATCGCAGCGACAGCGACGCCACCCACACGCCGATGTTCCATCAGGTCGAAGGACTGGTAATCGACAAGGGCATTCACCTGGGCCACCTCAAGTGGACGCTGGAGACCTTCCTCAAGGCCTTCTTCGAGCGTGACGACATCGTCCTGCGTCTCCGCCCCAGCTATTTCCCGTTCACCGAGCCTTCGGTGGAGGTCGACGTCGGTTTTGCGCTGGTGAACGGCAAGCGTGTCCTCGGCGGCTCGGGCGATGCCCCCGGCCATGGCTGGATGGAGCTGCTCGGCAGCGGCATGGTCAACCGCAAGGTGATCGCCGCGGGCGGGCTTGATCCCGATGAATGGCAGGGCTTTGCCTTCGGCGTCGGCGTCGATCGCCTCGCCATGCTGAAATACGGCATGGATGACCTGCGCGCCTTCTTCGATGGCGATGCCCGCTGGCTGTCGCACTATGGCTTCAACCCCCACGACGTGCCGACCCTGTCGGGCGGCGTCGGCACTGCGGCTTGAGGAGGGCGGCACCATGAAGTTTTCGCTTTCCTGGCTCAAGGACCACCTCGACACGAGCGCTTCGGTCGAGGAAATTTCCGCCAAGCTCAACGCCATTGGGCTTGAGGTCGAAGGGATTGAGGATCCCGCCGCCAAGCTCGCCGGATTCAAGGTGGCCAAGGTGCTCACCGCCGAACGCCACCCCAATGCCGACAAGCTGCAGGTGCTGACCGTCGATACCGGTGATGGCACCCCGCTGCAGGTTGTCTGCGGCGCGCCCAACGCCCGCGCGGGTCTGGTCGGCGTGCTTGGCCTGCCGGGCGCGGTCGTTCCCGCAGGCGGTTTCGAGCTCAAGAAGAGCGCGATCCGCGGCGTGGAAAGCAACGGCATGATGTGCTCCACGCGCGAGCTGGAGCTGGGCGACGATCACGACGGGATCATCGAATTGCCGGCTGACGCCCCCATTGGCACCGCCTTTGCCGATTATCACGGCACTGACCCGGTGTTCGACGTGGCGATCACGCCCAACCGCCCGGATTGCATGGGCGTCTATGGCATTGCCCGCGATCTGGCCGCAGCCGGCCTGGGCACGCTGAAGCCGATTGCCGTTCAGGCCGTACCGGGCAGCTTCCCCTGCCCCCTGCCGATCCGCACCGATGATCCGGAAGGTTGCCCGGCCTTCTTCGGTCGCGCCATTCGCGGCGTGAAGAACGGCGCCTCGCCGCAATGGATGCAGGACCGTCTGCTCAGCGCTGGCCAGCGTCCGATTTCCGCGCTGGTCGACATCACCAACTATGTCATGCTGGCCTATGGCCGCCCGGCCCACGCCTATGACCTGGCCAAGCTTACCGGGGCGATCTTTGTCCGCCGCGCCAAGGACGGTGAAACCGTGCTGGCGCTCAACGGCAAGGAATACACCCTGACTTCGGCGATGACCGTGATCGCTGATGACAAGGGCGTGCACGATATCGCCGGGATCATGGGCGGCGAGCATTCAGGCTGCTCGGAAACGACGACCGACGTGCTGCTCGAAGTCGCCTATTTCGATCCGGTCCGCATCGGCGAAACCGGCCGCGCGCTGAACCTGACTTCGGACGCCCGCGCCCGGTTCGAGCGCGGGGTTGATCCGGCCTTCCTCGATGCGGGCCTCGCGGTCCTGACCGAGCTGATCGTCGAGATCTGCGGCGGGGAACCGAGCGAAGTGATCCAGGCTGGTACCCCGCCCACGGGAACCAAGATCGTGGCCTATGACACCGCGCTGGCCGAAGGCCTGGGCGGCGTGACCATCCCGGCCGATCGTCAGCGCGAAATCCTCGGCTCGCTGGGCTTCACCGCAGATGCCCAGTGGAACGTGACTGTCCCGAGCTGGCGGCCCGACGTGGACGGCGCGCCCGATCTGGTCGAGGAAGTGGTCCGCATTCACGGGCTGGACAACGTCACCAGCGTGGCCCTGCCCCGCGTGGATGGCGTCGCCCGCCCGACTGCAACCCCGGCCCAAAAGCTGGAGCGCAAGCTGCGCCGGGCCGCTGCAGCCCGCGGTCTCAACGAAGCGGTTACCTGGTCGTTCCTGCCGGAGAGCGAGGCTGCTGCCTTTGCCGAGGGCGAAGTCTGGAGCCTGGCCAACCCGATCAGCGAAGACCTGAAGGTGATGCGCCCGTCGCTGCTGCCCGGGCTGCTGTCTGCGGCCAAGCGTAATGCCGATCGCGGCGCCAACGGCCTGCGCCTGTTCGAGCTCGGCCGTCGCTACCTGCGCGGTGAAGGCGGCCACAGCGATGAGCGTCTGACGCTCGGTGTGGTCCTGGCGGGCGAAAAGACCCCGCGCGGCTGGGCGAGCGGCAAGGCGCAGAGCTTTGACGCGTTCGATGCCAAGGCAGAGGCACTCGCCCTCTTGGCCGAAGCCGGTGCGCCGGTCGATAACCTGCAGGTGATGGGTGAAGCGGGTGCGCAGTTCCATCCCGGCCAGTCGGCCACCCTGCGGCTTGGCCCCAAGACCGTGCTGGCCCGCTTCGGCATGCTCCACCCGGCACTGCTCAAGCAGTTCGATGTCGATGGTCCGGTCGCGGCGGTTGAGCTGTTTCTCGATGCCATCCCGGCCAAGCGCGGTGCCAGCGGCTTTGCCCGCACGGCCTATGCACCCCCGGCGCTGCAGTCGGTCACGCGCGATTTCGCCTTCCTGGTCGACGCCAAGCTGGCCGCCGGGGACCTGGTCCGCACCGTAAAGGGCGCGGACAAGGCCAATATTGTCAGCGTGCGCCTGTTTGATGACTTCCGTGGCCAGGGCGTGCCCGAAGGCCAGAAGTCACTGGCCGTTGAAGTGACGCTGCAGCCGGGCGAGAAGAGCTATACTGAAGCGGACCTCAAGGGGATCGCCGAAGCGATCACCGCCGCCGCGGCAAAGCTGGGGGCAGTGTTGCGGGGCTGATGCCCTAGCCAACCTGCCCGCGGTGGAGCAGCTTCTGGTCCGCCAGAACCAGCGCCATCATCGCTTCCACCACCGGCACCCCGCGAATACCCACGCAGGGATCGTGGCGGCCCTTGGTGCGGATCTCGGTTGCACCGCCATCGCGGTCGATTGTTTCAACCGGGGTCAGGATCGAGCTGGTTGGCTTGAAGGCCACTCGCACCTTCACCGGCTGGCCGGTGGAAATGCCGCCGGCGATCCCACCCGCGTGATTGGCCAGGAACTCCGGCCCGCCGGCTCCCGGCCGCATCGGATCGGCATTGTCCTCACCGCGCAGGCGGGCAGCGGCAAAGCCATCGCCAATTTCCACGCCCTTGACCGCATTGATGCTCATCATCGCGGCAGCCAATTCTGAATCGAGCTTGGCATAGAGCGGCGCGCCCCAACCGGCCGGAACGCCGGTTGCCACGCATTCGACCACCGCGCCGACTGACGAACCTGCCAGCCGTGCTTCGTCCACGATCTTTTCCCAGCGCACTGCCGCCGCCGCATCGGGGCAGAAAAACGGGTTGTTGCCAATCTCGGCCGCATCGAAATTGGCCGTATCGATCGCATCGCCGCCAATCTCAGCCACATAGCCAATGATCTGCACTTCCGGGATCACCAGCCGCGCCACAGCGCCAGCAGCAACCCGCGCGGCGGTTTCGCGGGCCGAACTGCGCCCGCCGCCACGATAATCGCGGAAGCCGTACTTCGCGTCATAGGCATAGTCGGCATGGCCGGGGCGATAGGCCTTGGCGACTTCGGAATAGTCCTTGGAACGCTGGTCAACGTTCTCGATCATCAGCGAGATTGGCGTGCCGGTGGTCTTGCCCTCGAACACGCCGGACAGGATCCGCACCGCATCCGGTTCCTGCCGCTGGGTGGTGAACTTCGATTGTCCCGGGCGCCGCGCATCCAGGAACGGCTGGATCGCCGCCTCGCTGATCGCCAGCCCCGGCGGGCACCCATCAACCACGGCGCCCAGCGCCGGGCCGTGGCTTTCGCCCCAGGTGGTGAAACGGAACAGGCGGCCGAAGCTGTTAAACGACATAATCTTGCGGCTTTGGCGGCAATGCAGCGAAAAGTCCACTAGCGAGCGTGAACGCAGCGCCCTAGGAGGCCCCTATGTTCCTCGTGGTCTTCCGCAATCGCAAGCGCGCCGAGATGGATAGTGCGGCCTATGCTGCCGATGCCGCGCGGATGGAAGAACTGGCCCGCGCCCAGCCGGGCTTCGTCTCATTCAAGTGCTACGCTGCGGAAGACGGGGAGGTTGTCGCCCTGTCTGAATGGGCCAGCATCGAGGCCGCGCAGGCTTGGGGTCGCCATCCCGATCACGCGCACGTGCAGGGCCGCGGGCGCGAGGCCTATTACGAAAGCTACACCCTGTTTACCGCGGACAAGCCGCGCATGCACCACTTCGAAAGGCAGCCCCAGTGAGCCTGATCCTTTACGGCATTCCCAATTGCGACACGGTCAAGAAGGCCCGGACCTGGCTGGACGGACGCGGGATCGCCTATACCTTCCACGATTACAAGAAGGCCGGTGCGGATGCCGGGAAACTGGCTGAATGGTGTGCCGCAGCAGGGTGGGAGAAGGTGCTCAATCGCGCCGGTACCACCTTCAAGAAGCTGCCTGATGCTGACAAGACCGATCTCGATCAGACCAGGGCCGTGGCGGTGATGGCCGCCAACCCGAGCTGCATCAAGCGGCCCATCGTCGAACATCCCGGCGGACTGCTGGTGGGCTTCAAGGAAGCCGAATGGGCAGCGGCCCTGGGATGACCTTCTCGCCCGAGACATTGACGACGCTCGAATGGGTGGCGGCGGCGCTGGGCGTGATCAACATCGCCCTGCTGGTCTTCCGTTCGCAATGGAACTTTGCCTTCGCGATTGCCTCGGTCGCGCTTTACGTCCTGATCTTTTTCGAAAGCCGCCTTTATGCGGAGAGCGGGCTGCAGCTGTTCTTCATCCTGGCCAATGTCTGGGGCTGGTTTGTCTGGCACCGTTCCCTGGGCGATGAAAGTCGCATTGCGGTCCGCTGGCTTGATTGGCGCAGCCGCGTCGTCTGGCTGGCTGTCACTGTCGCGCTCAGCCTCAACCTTGGCTGGCTGATGCATCGCTATACCAATGCGGCGATGCCCTTTGCCGATAGCGCGATTGCCGGGGCCAGCGTCGCAGCACAAATTCTGTTGGGTTATCGCCGGATCGAAAACTGGGTGCTGTGGATCGCCATCGATGTCGCCGCGGTGGCGCTATACATCAACCGCGGGCTCTATCCCACGGCCGGTCTCTATGCGGGAATGCTGGTGATGAGCCTGTTCGGCCTGAAGGAATGGATTGGCGTGCACCGCCAGCAGCGGATGGCAGCAGCATGACCTTCACCGTCTGCTTCCACGGCGCAGAAAGCACCGGCAAATCGGTGCTGGCCGAGCAGCTTTCACGCGAACTGGGCCTGCCGTGGGTGCCGGAATATGGCCGGGCCTATTGCGAGGAACATGGCACTGACCTGACCATGGACGATCTGCTGGCGATCGCGGAAGGTCAGGCCGCCGCCACCCGCGCTGCCCTGGCGGAGCGCCCGCCGCTGCTGATCCTGGATACCGACCAGCTGATGACCGCCGCCTGGGCCGAAATGCTGTTCGGCGAAGTCCCCGAAGCGCTGCTGACCTATCCCAAGGCCGATCTCTATCTGCAATTCGCTGCCGATGTCCCGTGGGTGGCGGATGGCACCCGCTTCTTCGGCAGCCAGACGGAGCGTCAGCGGTTTGCCGATCTGGCGAACAGGATGCTGGAGCGGACCGGCGTGACGACGCTGCCGGTGGCAGGAAGCTGGGAAGACCGGGCGCGAACGGTCGGGAACATTTTGCGCCGCGGCTTGCTTGAACAGGGCCCCGGAAGCTGGACGAACCGGGCCGTTCCCTAGCCGGACGGCAAGCGGACGGGTTCCGGAAGACCGCCTTCGGGCACCTGACAGAGGACCTGCCATGCGCCAGCTTGCCCTGATTTCTGCAATCGCCACTGCCACCCTTGGCTTGGCCGCCTGCTCCGATCGCACCCAGGATGCCGCCGAAACAACTGCCAGTTCGGCCGCAAACGATGTCGCCACCAGGGTCGACAAGGCCGCCGCCGCAACCGACGAATTGGGCAATAAGGCTGCCAAGTCTGCCAAGAATGTCGCAGCGGAAGCAGAGCAGAAGCGCGCCGAGATCGAAGCCAGTGCGCACAATGAATCCGTGAAGGAGGCAAAGAAGGACTGACCTGCGGCGCCAGCATCGATTTTAAGGGCGCCACTTCAGACACTTGACCTCCGGGAACGATCGGTTCAGCTTGAACGCCGACCTTCCCGAGAGGTGGCGATGAACCTGTTCAAGGCGCTTTTCCCCGGAGCACTGTTCGCATGGCTGGTCAGTTCCGCCCTAGGCCTGCTGGGATCAAAGGGTGCCTGGCTGGCGATCACCAAATTGCATTTTGACCAACACACCATGTTCTGGTCCTGGCCGCTGATGATGATTGGAACCGGTCTCGCGTGGCTGATCCTGACCCTGATCCCGCGCTGAGGGACGGGACGGGCCATATTTGCGATACCGCGTTGGGTCCAATGCGGTAAAGGTGATGGACAACAGGGCTATCCTGTCCCTAGGCCGCTGGCATTAGGCCAGAACAGACCCGAAGGCGGAGCGTTAACTTGCAGATTGTATTGGCCGCCGCGCTGGCCTTTGCCCCAGCCACCACAAACACCGCAGCCACCCCGCCAGATGCCACCACAAGTTCGGCCGACCCTGCGCCGGCTCAACCCAGCGCCCCCGCAGTGCCCGCTTCACCCGCCCCCCTGCCGGGCGATGAGATCATTGTCACCGGTCGCGGTGCCCCGCCCGGAGACCCGGCGGCGGCAATCAATACGGTCAGCTTCGAGGCCGTCCAGGCGGTCGACAAGGCAGTGATTGCGCCGATCACCGAAGGGTACATGAAAGCCACCCCCAAGCCGCTGCGCCAGGGGGTGCACAATGTCCTCAACAACCTGAACGAGCCGATCAATTTTGCGAACTCGCTTTTGCAGTTCAAGATCGGGCGGGCCTTGCGCGCCGTTGGCCGGTTCGGGATCAATTCGACGCTGGGCGTGGCCGGGCTGTTCAACTTCGCCGCAAAAAAGCCGTTCAACCTGCCGCAGGAACGCAACGGCTTTGCCAATACGCTGGGCTATTACGGGATCGGTGCTGGGCCCTACATGTATCTGCCGCTGATCGGCGCGACCTCTACGCGTGACCTCGTCGGTCGGCTGCTGGACCTGTCGCTGATCCCGGCCGCGGCGGGCAAGCCGTTCAACTCGCCGCTCTACGCAACCGGCACCGGCGTGGCCCGTTCGCTCGATGACCGGGTCGAGATTGATGGATTCCTGCGCCGCCTGCGTAGCGAGTGCACCAATCCCTACGCGGCCGAACGCGAATACTACCTGGCTATCCGCGAGGCCGAGATCGCGGCGCTGCGTGGCAAAGAGTTTGACCTTGAGGCCCGGCTGCCGGCCTGCCTGGCTGAAGGTCCGCTCGTTCGGGTTGGGCAGGCGGTTCCACCGCCTGCGAAGGCGCCAGCTGATGCGCCAGCAGAAACCCCGGCAGCACCGGAGAGTCCTCAGCCCCCGACCGTAACCCCGCAAATGTAATTGAGCGCCAGGTCTGCCGAGAGGTGCAGGCCGCGCGTGGGGGACCAGGCGATGCCCTGCGGTTCGCCCATCACCAATCCGGCCGCAGCCAGCAGTTCACGCAGTTCATCGGGCGTGATGAAATCGTCCCAATGATGCGTGCCGCGCGGGACCATGCCAATCCGCTCTGCCGCTTCGACCATCAGCAGCTTCGATTGGGCCGTGCGGTTCGGCGTGGAAAGGACCATCAATCCGCCGGGCGCCAACGTAGCGGCCAGGGCAGCGATGAAGGCAGCCTTGTCAGCTACGTGTTCGATCACCTCCATCGAGGTGACCAGATCAAAACCGGTCAGCCCCAAGGTGCCAATCTCGCCGCAGCGATAGTCGATCGGCAGGCCGCTGCCGACGGCATGAGCGCTGGCCGCCGCAATGTTTTCTTGAGCCGCATCAACCCCGGTTACCGCGGCCCCCAAGCGAGCGAGCGGCTCGCACAGCAGCCCTGCCCCGCAGCCGACATCCAGTGCGCGCTTGCCGATAAGCGGCTTCACGCCGCGCGAATCGGTGCCCCAATGGTCATCGATCGCCGAGCGCAGAAAGCCCAGCCGGACCGGGTTCAACTTGTGCAGCATGGCCGAAGAGCCCTTCGGATCCCACCAATCGGCCGCTAACTGGCCAAAATGGGCGGCTTCCTCGGGCCGGATCGTCGCTGTTGTGGTTGCATTGCTCATGCGGCCTCCCTAACAGGACGCGCGCCGCGGGGCGAGGGGCCGCGCGGGTAAGATTATTGCGGAAAGGTGCGTTCGGCGTGGGCCGCATCGTGATGAAATTCGGTGGCACCTCGATGGCCGGATCGGAACGGATCCGCCGGGTAGCCAACATTGTCCGCCGCCAGCAGGCCGCCGGGCACGAAGTCGCCGTGGTTGTTTCGGCCATGGCCGGTGAGACTGACCGGTTGGTCGGGTTCTGCCGCGAAGCCAACCCGCTGTATGACCCGGCTGAATACGACGTGGTCGTCGCGGCCGGTGAACAGGTCACTTCGGGCCTGCTCGCGCTGACCCTGCAGGCGCTGGGGTGCAAGGCGCGATCGTGGCTGGGCTGGCAGCTGCCGATCCACACCGACGACGCCCACGCCAAGGCCCGCATTGGCGAGATTGACAGCGAAGCCCTGCTCGCCTCGATGGCCGCGGGCGAGATCGCCGTGATCCCCGGCTTCCAGGGGCTGAGCGATGACAACCGCATCACCACGCTGGGCCGAGGCGGTTCGGACACTTCCGCCGTCGCCGTGGCCGCCGCGATCGGCGCTGACCGCTGCGACATCTACACCGACGTGGACGGGGTCTATACCACCGACCCGCGGATCGTGGCCAAGGCCCGCAAGCTCAAGCACGTTACCTATGAGGAAATGCTCGAACTGGCCTCGGTCGGCTCGAAGGTTTTGCAGACCCGCTCGGTCAGCCTTGCCATGAAGGAAGGCGTGCGCGTCCAGGTGCTGTCGAGCTTCATCGACGATGACGCCACCCCCGCAGACGAAATCCCCGGCACGATGATCGTGTCCGACGAAGAACTTGAGGGCATCGATATGGAACGCCAGCTGATCACCGGCATCGCCGCCGACAAGAACGAAGCCAAGGTCATCCTGACCCGCGTGCCGGACCGTCCGGGCGCCGTGGCCACGATCTTCGGCCCGCTGGCCGCTGCCAACATCAACGTCGACATGATCATCCAGAACGTCGGCCGCGACAAAGGCGAGACTGACGTGACCTTCACCGTGCCGGGTGCCGACTTGCTGCGCGCACAGACCCTGCTGGAAGCGCAGAAGGAAGCGATTGGCTTCAACCGCATCATCACCGATGGCAAGGTTGCCAAGATCAGCGTTGTCGGCGTCGGCATGAAGAGCCACGCCGGGGTTGCCGCCACCATGTTCCGGGCGCTGGCGGATCGCGGGATCAACATCCAGGCAATCAGCACCAGCGAGATCAAGGTTTCGGTCCTGATCGACGAGGACGAAACCGAACTGGCCGTACGCGTGCTGCACACCGCCTATGACATGGATTCTAAGGACGAAGCGGCCTGAGGCTGTAGTCGATCCGGATCCGCACCCAGGCACCGATCTTTGATACGCCGCCAACGCGCGGCGGACGGACCTTGAACTGCCAGGCGGCGGCGAGAACGGCGTTTTCGATCCGTGAACCCTGCGGATATTCGCCGAGCCCGACACAACCCTCCACCCGGTAATCGGGCGCGGTGCGACATGCGATCAGTGCCCAGCCAGGGCCATCGGCAGTCGAGAGGTATCCGCTCATTTCACTGTCATAGGGTTCGCGATACCAGGCGGCAGCATACATGGGCTGCCCATTAGGCGCCGAACCGACCTGTTTGCTGTCCCCCGGCACGCCATTATCGGCCGGTCCAAACTTGCCCGGTCGTATCACGGCCACGATGGCTGGTTGGCGCGGAGGAGCCGGCACCGCTTCCGGCGCGCGCGGGATCGGGTCTACGGGCATGACCGGCGGTTGGGGCATGACCGGTGCTACAACCGGAACCGGCGGCGACTGGGTGGGCGAGGCCGACTTGGGTGCGGCCGCAGCGGGCTTTGGCTGATCGGCCTTAGGCCGGGACGGGGCCGCAACATTGAGGCTGACCAGCGCCGCCGCTCGCGGCGGTTTGGGCGGATCATACAGCCCGATCGACAGGACGGCGAGCACCAGCAGTGCCTCGACCACCAGGGCCAGGACCAGCGCACCACTTCGTTCCCGATCACGCAGGTATTGCAGCAAGGATGCAAGGGGATTGGGCAAGGTGGCGCTTTGGCAAGAGTGATCAGAGCCGCCTAAGCGCGCTAGGCCTCGGCGACAAGCCGTGGGTGAGAAATAGCGGCTGAACCGCACTTGAATGCACCGCCCCGCCTCCGGCAAGGCCGAAGACGGGGCAGGCAATTCAGGTCAGATCAGGCGTGGATGCCCTTGTTCACATCGAACCGGTCAGCATTCATCACCTTGGTCCAGGCCTTGACGAAGTCGCGGACGAACTTCTCCTCGTTGCCGCGTTCGGCATAGACCTCGGCTACGGCGCGCAGTTCCGAGTTTGAACCGAACACCAGATCGGCCCGCGTCGCCCGCCAGGTTTCGCCACCGTGGCTGCGGTCGGTCGCCACGAACTCTTCCTCATCGCTGCCTTCGACCGCCTTCCAGGCGTGAGTCATGTCGAGCAGGTTGACGAAGAAGTCGGTGGTCAGCTGGCCCGGACGCTTGGTGAAGCTGCCATGCCCGCGCTGGCCGTGATTGGTGCCCAGCACGCGCAGGCCACCGATCAGCACGGTCAGTTCCGGCACCGACAGGCCCAGCAGCGCGGCGCGGTCGAGCATCATTTCCTCGGTCTTCACGCGCAGCTTCTTCGGCAGGTAGTTGCGGAAGGCATCAGCCTGCGGTTCGAGCACCGCGAAGCTCTCGGCATCGGTCTGCTCGTCGCTGGCGTCGCCGCGGCCGCCGGTGAACGGCACAGCCACGTTGAAGCCAGCCGCCTTGATCGCCTGCTCAAGCCCCACAACCCCGCCCAGCACGATGGTATCGGCCATCGAGAAGCCAGTGTCGGCGCGCAGTGCCTCGAGCTTGTTGAGAACCTTGGCCAGCTCAGCCGGTTCGTTGACATCCCAGTCCTTCTGCGGGGCCAGCCGGATGCGGGCCCCGTTGGCGCCGCCGCGATGGTCTGACTTGCGATAGGTGCTGGCCGAGGCCCAGGCGGTCTTGACCAGCTGGCTGACAGTCAGGCCGCTGCCCGCGATCTTGGCCTTCATCGCCGCAACATCGGCGTCCGAGGGCATGGTGCCGACCGGGACCGGGTCCTGCCAGATCAGGTCTTCCGCTGGCACTTCGGGGCCAAGGTAACGCGCCTTGGGGCCCATATCGCGGTGGCACAGCTTGAACCAGGCCCGGGCGAAGGCACCCTTGAAGGCCTCGTGATCGTTGCGGAACTTCTCCGAGATCACGCGGAATTCGGGGTCCATCTTCAGCGCCATGTCGGCGGTGGTCATCATGGTCGGAACCTTGATGCTGGGATCCCAGGCCGCCGGGGCCATATCTTCGGGCTTCTGGTTGATCGGCTGCCACTGCTGCGCACCGGCGGGGGAATGGACCAGTTCGTAATCGTAATCGAGCAGCAGGCGGAAGTAGTTGGCCGACCATTCTGTGGGCGTGTTGACCCACGATCCTTCGATGCCGCTGGTCACGGTGTGCTCACCGATGCCGCCGTGTTCGGCGCTGCTGGTCCAGCCGAAGCCGAGGCTGGCGATATCGCCGCCCGCCGGCGCCGGGCCCAGCAGCGACGGGTCGCCGTTGCCGTGCGCCTTGCCGAAAGTGTGCCCGCCCGCGGTCAGCGCGACGGTCTCTTCATGGTTCATCGCCATGCGCTCAAAGGTGGCCTTGATATCACGCGCGGACTTCAGCGGGTCGGGATTGCCGCCCGGCCCTTCCGGGTTGACGTAAATCAGGCCCATCTGGATCGCCGCCAGCGGCCCGTCGAGATCGGTCAGCCCGCGCTCTTCGTCGATGCGGGTCTGGACGCCTTCGTTGACCCACTTGTCTTCGCTGCCCCAGTAGATGTCCTTCTCTGGCTCGAACACGTCTTCGCGGCCGCCACCAAAGCCGAATACCGGGCCGCCCATCGATTCAATCGCGACATTGCCGGCCAGGATGAACAGGTCGGCCCAGGAAATGTGCTTCCCGTACTTCTGCTTGATCGGCCACAGCAGGCGGCGCGCCTTATCGAGGTTGCCGTTATCCGGCCAGGAATTGAGCGGGGCAAAACGCTGCTGGCCGCTGTTCGCTCCGCCGCGCCCGTCACCGGTGCGATAGGTGCCAGCCGCGTGCCAGGCCATGCGGATGAAGAACGGGCCATAGTGGCCATAGTCGGCCGGCCACCACGGCTGGCTATCCGTCATCAGCGCGGTCAGGTCTGCCTTGAGCGCGTGATAGTCCAGTGCGTTGAAAGCTTCGGCATAGTCATAATCGTCACCCATCGGGTTCGATGCGCCGTTGGGAGAGAGGATATCGACGGCCAGGGCATCGGGCCACCAGTCACGATTGGTTCGGCCCAGCAGGGCGCGCACGCCGCCATCCTGCTGGTGGAACGGGCAGCCACCGCCCGCGCTCGATCCGGTCTTGGCATCCATTGTCTGTCTCCTGTTCAGCGCGGGACTCGCCCGCCGACTGAGGTGACTATGGCTTGCATTTTTAATCGGACGAAGCGATCAAATCCAGACAGAGTGTGGTGTATTTCCGATTACACGCTGGGGACTGGCGCCGCTGCGTTCCATTTCCTATAGGCGCCCGACGCTACGACTACGGGGGGATTTCCGGTGTACGACAAGACCCATGCGCTGATGGAGCGCGGCCGCGCCTTCCTGGGAACCGAGCACGCGATCCTGTGCGGCGCGATGTCATGGGTGTCAGAGCGCAACCTGGTGGCTGCGATCAGCAATGCCGGCGGGTTCGGCGTGATCGCCTGCGGGGCAATGACCCCCGAACTGCTGGATGCCGAAATCACCGCCACCAAGGCGCTGACCAGCAAGCCCTTCGGCGTAAACCTGATCACCATGCACCCGATGCTGTTCGATCTGATCGCCGTTTGCGCGAAGCACAAGGTCGGCCATGTTGTGCTGGCGGGAGGCATTCCGCCCAAGGGTTCGGTTGAAGCGATCAAGGAATTCGGCGCCAAGGTGCTGGTCTTCGCCCCCACCCTTGCCCTTGCGAAGAAGCTGCTGCGTTCCGGCGCCGATGCGCTGGTGATCGAAGGCAGCGAGGCCGGTGGCCATATCGGCCCGGTGGCCACGTCGGTGCTGGCGCAGGAATTCCTGCCCGCTCTGGCCGAGGAATTCGTGGTCTTCGTGGCTGGCGGGATCGGCCGGGGTGACATGATCGCGGCGTACCTGGAAATGGGCGCATCGGGCGTGCAATTGGGCACCCGCTTTGCCTGTGCGACCGAATCCATTGCCCACCCCGATTTCAAGAAGGCCTTCTTCCGTGCCAATGCGCGTGATGCGGTCGCCTCGGTCCAGGTCGATCCGCGCCTGCCGGTGATCCCGGTCCGCGCGCTGAAGAACAAGGGCACCGAGGAATTCACCGCCAAGCAAGTGGAGGTCGCCAAGCTGCTCGACGCAGGCCAGATCGAGATGGGCGAGGCCCAGCTGCAGATCGAACATTACTGGGCCGGCGCGCTGCGCCGCGCGGTGATCGATGGCGATGTCGAGAACGGCTCGCTGATGGCCGGTCAGTCGGTGGGCATGGTTTCCAAGGAGGAGCCTGTCGCTGACATCATGGCCGAACTGATGAGCGAGTGCGAAGCAGCGCTTGCGCGCTAACACCTTCACCCGCACCAAACAAAAAAGGGGCCGGAGCAGCAATGCTCCGGCCCTTTCAGTTTGCGTTCGCAGGAGGAACGCCGGGAGGCGGGATCGGGAGAGGAGAGGAGGAGCCCCGACCCCGCCAAGTTCTGGGAGGCGCTTAGTAGTTGTAGGCGCGCTCCCCGTGTTCGGTGAGGTCGAGGCCCTCGCGCTCTGCTTCCTCGCTGGGACGCAGGCCGAAGAGCTTGTCGACGATGAAGAACAGAACGGCCGAGACGCCGCCCGACCAGATCAGGGTGATCGCCACCGCCTTGACCTGGGTCAGCACCTGGGCGGCCATGTCATAGCTGCCGACGGCTGCCGGGAAGACGGTGTAGTCAAAGAAGCCCTGCCCGCCGAGGGCCGGATCAGCAACCACGCCGGTGGCGATCGCACCAAAGATCCCGCCGACACAGTGAACGCCAAAGACGTCGAGCGTATCGTCGTACTTCAGCTTGTTCTTCACATAGCTGACGAAGAAGTAGCAGATCGGCGAAACCAGCAGGCCGAGCACGATCGAGGTGACCGGGGCGGCAAAGCCCGAGGCCGGGGTGATCGCGACCAGGCCGGCCACGGCACCGGTGGCGGCACCCAGCATCGACGGCTTCTTGTGGTGGATCTGCTCGATCACGGCCCAGGAAAGGGCAGCGGCAGCCGTGGCAACGAAGGTGTTGATGAAGGCCACGGCGGTCACGCCGTTGGCTTCCAGGTTGGACCCGGCGTTGAAGCCGAACCAGCCCACCCACAGCAGCGAAGCACCGATCATCGTCATGGTCAGCGAGTGCGGCGGGGTGGCTTCGCGGCCGAAACCGATCCGCTTGCCGATCATCAGGCAGCCCACCAGACCGGCGATCCCGGCGTTGATGTGCACCACGGTACCGCCGGCAAAGTCCAGCGCGCCCATGCCCCACAGGTAGCCGACATCAGTCTTGGCATCGCTCAGGAAGTCCGGGCCAGCCCAGTACCAGACCATGTGCGCGATCGGGAAATAAACGATCGTCAGCCACAGCACCATGAACAGCATCAGCGGCCAGAACTTCACGCGTTCGGCAAAGGCACCGACGATCAGCGCCGGCGTGATGCAGGCGAAGGTCATCTGGAACACCACGAAGACGAATTCGGGCAGGTAGACGTTGTTGGAGAAGGTCGCCGCATAGGTTGATGCGGAAACCCCGGTCAGGAACGCCTTGCTGAAGCCGCCGACGAACGGCGCCAGGGCGGAATCGCCACCCGAGGTGAAGGCCATCGAATAGCCCCAGCCAACCCAGACCAGCGCGGCAATGCTGACGATCATGAAGACCTGCATCAGTACGCTCAGCATGTTCTTGGTGCGGACCAGGCCGCCGTAAAACAGCGCGAGCGCCGGAACGCTCATCATCAGCACCAGCACGGCGGAGACGAGCATCCAGGCGGTATCGCCCTTGTTGACCATGCCGGCCATCTGTTCGGCCGTGGGGGCCTTGATCGGGCCGGCGGCAGCTTCCTGCGCCAGCGCGGCTGAAGTGGTAGCGAGCCAGGCGCCAATCGCGCCCGCACCGCCAGCAAGCTTGCGGATCATTGGAAAAGTCCTCCTGTCAGGGCCGGCGGTCATAGTGCCGTGTCCCCGGTTTCGCCGGTGCGGATGCGGGTGGCGGATGCCAGATCGAGCACGAAGATCTTGCCGTCGCCGATCGACGACGTGCTGGCGACCTGCTGGATCGTTTCGATCACCTGTCCCGCCAGGTCATCGCTCACCGCGACCTCGACCTTCACCTTCGGCAGCATGTTGGTGGAATATTCGGCGCCGCGATAAATCTCGGTCTGCCCCTTCTGCCGCCCGAAGCCCTTGACCTCGGTCACGGTCATGCCCGCAACGCCGATCGCGCCGAGGGCTTCGCGCACCTCGTCAAGCTTGAAGGGCTTGATGATGGCGATGATGAATTTCATGCCCGTCCCCTGTTTACCTACCGGGACCATCCCGGCTGAGCACATCTAGCAAGGGCCGTGCCAGTTTGGAATTATCACTATAATTCAGCGAAATCGGAGCAACAGGATTTCACCCCTTGGCTGACCGGCGCTCGATTCCTGCGCAGCTGCCTATTTTTTGGGCAGGCCGACCCGCACCCACACCGGCAAGTGATCCGATGCCTTGGCCGCCAGGGCCGAGTGGTGCACCCCGGCCTCCTCCAGTTCCCACTGCTCGGACAGGACCAGTCGGTCGAGCCGGCCGACCGGGCGACGTGAGGGGAAGCTGGCGCCCGGGGTAATCAGCCGCCAAGGTGCGCGGAATTCGCCCAGTGCACCGCGATGCAAGCTCCATTCGTTGCAATCGCCCATCAGCACGGTGGGGCAATGACCATCGCAGCGGGTCAGGTGGTCAAGGATCGTGCGGACCTGCTGGCGGCGGCGCAGGCCGGACAGGTCAAGGTGCATGCCGACCACCCGGAACCGCTGGCCTTCCAGCATCAGGTCCGCCCGGATTGCACCGCGCGGCTCCAGCGTGGGCAGCGGCACCACACCTGCTTCCACCACCTTGATCCCGCGCCGCACCAACAGGGCATTGCCATGCCAGCCGAGCGAATCCGGCCGATGGTTGAGCGGCACCGGCTGCCAGGGGGTGTAATCCTCGATCGCCTCGCGCGGGATGACGCTCTCGCGCCGCCCGATACGGCGGTCGGCTTCCTGCAGCGCGATGACATCGGCGTCGATCTCACGCAGCACGGCCAGGATCCGGTCCGGATCGCGGCGCCGATCGGTGCCGACGGCCTTGTGAATGTTATAGCTGGCGAACTTCAGTTGCACCGACCCGGTCATTCCCCAGCGATGTAGCGGTCGGTCGCGCGGGTCGGGAGGCCATCGATCGAGCGGGTGCGGCTGCCAACCTTAGCCTCCCATTTCGCCGGATCGGCCTGGGCATGGTATTTGACCAGCGTCTCGCGCTCCTTATCGAGCTGCATCACCGGCACGCCCCAGCCGCACGAGGTCTGGACGCTTTCCACCGCGATGTCGAAGATCTGGCGAGTGCCGGGCAGCAGGGTGAAGTGGTCGGCCAGTTCACCCCAGTCGGCATCCTGCGGCAGGACCGGGCGGCCCCGCCCATAGATCCGCAGGATCAGGGCGGGCTGCTCAAAATTGCACATCATGATCGTGATCCGCCCGTCAGCGGCGAGGTGCGCGTGGGTCTCGTTGCCCGAACCGCCGAGGTCGAGATAGGCCACCCGGTTCGGACCCAGCACCTTGAAGCTGTCCGCCAGTCCCTTGGGGCTCAGGTTGATCCGCCCCTCGCTGGCAGCGGTGGCCACGAAGTAGACCGCCTGCCGGGCGATCATTGCTTCGTGATCGGGCGTGATGTGATCAGTAAAGTCCATGGCAACAGGACTAGGCGCGGCAAAACTGCGTCGCAAGCAGGATGATATTCACGCGAAGCCGCGAAGCCGCGAAGATGTAGCGATAGCGGCGAAGCCGTCTCCCACCTCTTTGCGCCTTCGCGTCTTTGCGTGAGAATTATCTTTCCTTGGTCGCAGAGAACACCAGTTCGGGGTTCTTTTCCTGCTGGTAGCCCACGTCCCACGAGGAGCGCGCCATGAAGACCGGATCGCCATCACGGTCCTTGGCCAGATTGGACAGGTTGAAGTCGGCAAAGGCCTTGAGTGCCGCCTCGCTGCCCTTGAGCCAGCGGGCAGTGTCGAAAGGCGATGCTTCCAGCATGGCCTCAACCTTGTATTCCGCCTCCAGCCGGCTGATCAGCACGTCAAGCTGGAGCTGGCCGACCACGCCGACGATCCACTGCGCGCCGATTTCCGGATAGAACACCTGGATCACGCCCTCTTCGCTAAGGTCGTCGAGCGCCTTGCGCAGCTGCTTGGTCTTGGTCGGGTCCTTCAGCGCCACGCGGCGGAGGATTTCCGGGGCGAAGTTGGGCAGGCCGGTGAAGCGGACCTTGTTGGTCTCGCTCAGCGTATCGCCCACCCGCAGCGTGCCGTGGTTGGGGATGCCGATGATGTCACCGGGCTCGGCGCTGTCGGCAATTTCGCGGTCCTGCGCAAAGAACAGGATCGGCGAATGGATCGCGATCGGCTTGCCCAGGGCCGAAGGGGTCAGCTTCATGCCGCGCTTGAAGGTGCCGGATACCAGCCGCATGAAGGCGATCCGGTCACGGTGCATCGGGTCCATGTTGGCCTGGACCTTGAAGATGAAGCCGGTCACTTCCTTGCCATCAGGCTGGATCGTGCCCTGCTCGCTCGGCTGCGGCCGCGGCGGCGGGGCATAATTGGCGATCGCCTCGATCAGCTCGGTCACGCCGAAGTTCTTGAGCGCCGATCCGAAATAGACCGGCGTCAGGTCGCCATTGCGATAGGCTTCCAGATCGAACTCCGGATAGCCCGCCTGGGCCAGCTCAACCTCTTCCGCGACATCGGCCGGCAGTTCCGCTTTCTCGCGCTTGCCGAGGAATTCCTTGCTGTCACCCTCGGGTCGGCTGATCTCGCCCGTGGCGAAATCGAGCACGCCCTGGAATGTGCCGCCCAGCCCGACGGGCCAGGCCATCGGGCAAACGTCAAGCGCCAGGGCATCGGCCACTTCGTCCAGCGTCTCGAACGGCGAGCGGCCTTCGCGGTCCACCTTGTTGACGAAGGTGATGATCGGCACCGAACGCAGGCGGCAAACCTCGAACAGCTTGCGGGTCTGCGGCTCGATCCCCTTGGCGGCATCGATCACCATGATCGCGGAGTCCACCGCGGTCAGCGTGCGATAGGTATCTTCGGAGAAGTCCTCGTGGCCCGGGGTGTCGAGCAGGTTGAAGGTTACCCCGTCCCGCTCAAAGGTCATGACCGAGCTGGTCACGGAAATGCCGCGCTGCTGCTCGATCTTCATCCAGTCCGACCGCGCCCGCCGCGCCGCGCCGCGGGCCTTGACCTCACCCGCCAGGTGGATCGCGCCGCCTTGCAGCAGCAGCTTCTCGGTCAGCGTGGTCTTACCCGCGTCAGGGTGCGAAATGATGGCAAAGGTGCGGCGGTTCGACATGGAGGCGGCGCATAGCCGCGCAGGCCGCGCAGGTCTATCCCAACCCGTCCTTGATCAGCGCGTTGGCGCTTGCCGCCACGACATCCAGATCGGCGGCGGGGTCCATCACGCCAAAGCGCAGGCCCAGAAAGACGTTCATGCCCATCAGCGCCCAGGCGTGGACCTCGTTCGGCTCTACACCCAGTTCGCCCTTGACGTGCGCGGCCTGCAGGCGTTCGAGGATGCGGGTGGCGGTCGTGATGTAGTGATCGCGCCAGTCTTCCGGGGCGACGAATTCGGCTTCGTCGATGATCCGGTAGATTTCCTTGTGGTCCCGCGCAAAGTCCAGGAAGGCCTTGAGCGCCAGCCCTTCGGCGGCGATCGCCGGGCCGGAATGTTCGCGCAGGACCGGTGCGACATGATCGCGCACCCGGCCGCTCATGTCAGCCACCAGGGCTTTGAACAGCACCTCCTTGCTTTCGAAGTAGGTGTAGAAGCTGCCCAGCGCGACACCGGCGCGCTGGGTGATCGAAACGATCGAACTTTCGTGAAAGCCCTTGTCACCAAATTCGGCAGCGGCGGCATCAAGGATCGCGCGCTGCGTGCGGCGCCCGCGCTCGGTGCGCGGCTCGCGCGGCAAAGTGGCCGCTGCGTCCATGGACTTGCTCCCCATCCGGCGGGCGGTGCGACCCGCCGCTGTGGCACTTGCGCCACGTTTCCCCACCATTCGCGCTTCCTTTCGCCTGATGCAAGCATAGAGAAGTTGAAAGTTGGTTCAACTTTTATATAAGTCAGGTTCGGAGCTTGGGGTCCACGCGCCCCAAGTGGAGGATTTTTGGGAGGAGCCCAACGATGCGTACTACTGCTCTGCTTTGCCGTGCCTCGCTGATCGCCAGCGCCTTTGCCGGCCTTTCGGCCCCGGCCTTCGCGCAGGAAGGCGCCAGCGCCGCCGATGACGATGCCATCATCGTCACCGCCCGCCGCCGCGAGGAAAACCTGACCGACGTCCCAATCGCGATCACCTCGCTTTCGGCCGACCAGCTGGAGCGGACCGGTGCGATCGACATCACCGCTGTGGCCGAACAGGCCCCCAACGTGACGCTGGAAGCCAGCCGCGCCACCAACTCCACCCTCACCGCCTTCATCCGCGGCGTGGGCCAGCAGGACCCGGTTTCGGGCTTCGAACAGGGCGTCGGCATCTATCTGGACGACGTATACCTGAACCGCCCGCAGGCCGCCGTGGTCGATATCTATGATGTGCAGCGCATCGAAGTGCTGCGCGGCCCGCAGGGCACGCTCTATGGCCGCAACACCGTGGGCGGCGCGGTCAAGTATGTGACCCGCAAGATCGACAACGATCCGCGCCTGTCGCTGCGCGGCACCTATGGCAACTATGATCAGGCCGATGGCGTGATCACCGCCAGCACCCCGGTGGGCGATGGCACCCTGCGCCTGGGCGGTTCGCTCGCCCGGCTGACGCGCGGCGGGTTCGGCACCAACCTGACCACCGGCCGTGACAACTACAACAAGGACATCTGGGCCGGTCGCGGCACGGTGGAAGTCCACGCCGATGGCTTCTTTGGCCGCATTTCGGCCGACTACACTCATGACCGTTCGAACGAGCGCGGTGGGCATCGCCTGATCCCCAGCCAGTTTACCGCCACCCCAATGCTGAGCAACGTCTATGACACGCAGGGCGGACTTACCTCGCCCAAGCAGGACGTGAAGGCCTGGGGCACCTCGCTGTTCATGGAAGGCGAACTGAACGACACGCTGACCGTTCGCTCGATCACGTCCTATCGCAAGGACGATTCATCCTCGCCGATCGACTTTGATGCCCTGCCTGCGGTCGATGTCGACGTGCCGGGTGTCTACAACAACACCCAGACCAGCCAGGAACTGCAGCTGCTGATCAATTCGGGCCGGTTCAACGGTCTGATCGGCGGCTATTACCTCAATGCCTCGGCGCTGACCCAGTTCGACGTGCGTCTGTTCACCACGCTCAACGGCTTGACCGCTTTCACCAGCGCCGATGTCGGTACCGACACGCTGGCCGGCTTTGCCGACTTCACCTATGACCTGACTGACCAGATCAGCCTGTCGGCTGGCGGCCGCTATACCTGGGACGAGCGGACCGCGACGATCCTGCGCCAGAACTACCTGGGCGGTGGTTCGCCAGTCTTCGGCGGCGCCGGCGTGGCCTTCGGTGCGCCGGGCACCAACTTCAACGGCAAGAGCACCTTCAAGAAGTTCACCCCGCGCGGCTCGATCAGCTTCAAGCCGAGCGAAGGGCACAACCTCTATGCGTCATACTCGCAGGGCTTCAAGGGCGGCGGCTTTGACCCCCGCGGGGCCGGCGTCAACGCGCCTGACCTCGATGGCAACGGCGTCCGCTCGGATGCTGAAATCGCTGCCTTCCTCAGCTTCAAGCCCGAGAAGGTCGACAGCTACGAAGTGGGCTACAAGGGCTCGCTGCTGGATCGCAAGCTGTTCGTCGCGCTGGCCGCCTTCCGCATGGACTATCAGGATGTCCAGATCCCGGGTTCGGTCGCCTGCACCGTTTCGGGCCTGCCCAGCTTCTGCGGCGTGGTTTCCAACGCCGGCAAGGCCCGCATGCAGGGCGTGGAATTTGAAACCCGCGCCAACCTGGGGCCGGTAACCCTGTCGGGCTCGCTGGGCTATATCGATGCCAAGTTCCAGAAGTACGTCACCAACATCGGCGGCGTTCCGACCGACGTGGCGGCCTTCCGCAAGGTGCAGAACACCCCGGCCTGGACCGGCAACGCGCAGGCCAGCTACACCGCCGACCTCGGCGAAGGCTCGCTGATCGCGACGGCCGGTATCTCGTTCAAGAGCAAGACCTACCAGTTCGAGATCCCGAACCCCTACCTCGATCAGGATGCCTACCAGCTGGTCGATGCCTCGCTGGTCTATACCGCGCCGGACAAGCGCTGGACCCTGGGCCTCTATGGCAAGAACCTGTTCGACGTGCAGTACAAGACCTCGGGCTATACCTTCGTGGGCGCCAACGCCACGACCGGCGCACTGCTGACCAACCCGGCAACCGGGGCGCTGATCCCGGCGCTGGGCAAGGAAGGCACGCTGACCGCGTTTTATGGCAACCCGCGGCAGGTCTTCGTAACGGCGACGGTCAACTTCTGACCTTCACCCGCTAACCCATCCTCCCTGTGACCCCTCGCGCTTCTGAAGCGCGGGGGGTTCTTTTTTAGCGAGGACGGCGCAGGATCACGTAGAGCGCGCCCGAACCCCCGTGACGCTGATGCGCCGGGCGGACGGCGGCAATCCGGCTGGCATGGGAACCCGCCGCCAGCCAATCGATCAACTTGGCCCGGATTGCCCCGCGGCGATCGCCGCGATCGGCCGCAGCCACCGGCCGCGGCTTGCCAGTGATCACCAGCAACAGCCGCGCACCCATCGCCACGGCCTGGGCCAGACCGGCATCGAGCCGCGCATGCGCCGCGTCAAGGGTATGACCGTGGAGGTCGAGCGTCAGGTCGGGCGAAATCTGCGCCTTGGCCAGCTTGCGCTCCCACGATCCATCTAACCCGTGGCGGTCAAGCGGGCGCGCGGGCGGTGCCTTGGTGACGGGTGCAGCCAACGGCAGCGGAACGCGCCCCTTGACCCGCTTGATTGGTGCAGGCGGCGGCGCGGTAAGGGCTTGCGCAACAGGCGGCACCGGCTTGTCGGGATGCAAGGGATCCACCGTGCTGGCCACGCGCGCCCACAGCGCGGCTTCCGCCGCTGATAGACCGCGCGGGGTGCGCATCAGCTGGCGCCCAGCCGGGCCAGCGTGCCCTTGGGCAGCAGCAGCAGTGCTTCACCTCGGCTGCTCATGCCGCCAGCGATGACGCGGGCATCCTCACCCGCGCCCCAGAAGGTGTCGAACCGGTTGGCCCCCTTGATCGCGCCGCCGGTATCCTGGGCAACCCATAATCCGCTGGCTTCCGGGCGCTCCATCTTCAGCCAGACCGGTGCACCCAGCGGCACAAAAGCGGGGTCTGCCGCAACGCTGCTTTCGCGGCGCACCGGTACGCCCAGGGCGCCGAGCGGCCCGTCACCGGTCAACTCGCGGAAAAACACGAAGCTCTTGTTTTCGCGCATCAGCGCGTCACCGGCTGCCGGGTTTTCGCGCACGTACTGCATGATGCCCTGCATGGAACCGGAATACTGCCCGGGCAACGTTCCCAGCAAACCGCGCTGGCGCATCACGCCGCCAATCCCGGTATAGGGGTGGCCGTTCTGCCCGGCATAACCGATCCGGATTACCGAACCATCGGGTGCCCTGAGGCGGCCGGAGCCCTGGATCTGGAGGAAGAACATCTCGGTCCGGTCCGCCGCCCAGGCAATCTCCAGCCCTTTGCCCGCCAGCGCGCCGTCATAAATCTGGCCGCGGTCGTAATAGGGGACGAATTTGCCGCTCTCGTCATAGCGGCCCAGCGGCATGGTGCCATTGGCATTGGGCGTTGCATCACCCGGCTTGGCGCGGACCAGATCGGGCGGCAGGGCATAGACCGGCACCTCGAAGCCGGGCTGCCGGGTCCGCACCCCGGCGATCTCGGGTTCATAATAACCGGTGGCGAAAGCCTTGCCGTCGCCGATCTTCACCGCTTCGAAATGCTGCGCGAAAAACCGCTGGGCCTGGCTGTCCGGCCACTTTGCCGCAGCATCGCAGGGCAATTGCCAGTCGGCCGAACGGGTCAGGCCTGACACATCATCGCGCGCAATCAGGCGCGGGCAACTCTCGCGGAAGGCGGCCAGCGCTGTGGCCGCATCGGGCTGGGTAATGCCCAGGCTGTCAACCGCAGGGCCAGACCAGAAACCGGCGGCCAGCGCCGTGCTCGCGGCGACACCGGCAGGCGGCTGGATCGCGGCTTGCGGCGCGGGAATGATCCGGCCGCAGGCGGCCAGCAGGACCAGCGCAAGCCCTGCCGCAATATGCCCCCGCCGCATCCGGCGTCAGGCCTCGTCAGTCTCGTCGAGCAGCCAGTCAGGCGAGGCCGAGGTGACGTTGCGGCTGAATGTCCACAGATCGCGCGCCTCAACCGCATCGTCGAGCGAACCAGCCACGACCTGTCCGGCGGCATTGCGGGTGACCGCGGCAATATCGGCGGCAAAGCGAATCGAAATCCGCGCCATTGGCGCCTGAAACGCGGCAGAAACGATCACGGCTTCCTCAATGCGGACCAAGCGATTGTCGAGCACTTCGCCCGCGGCCTCGCGCGCAGCGATTGCCGCAACAAAGCCTTCATAGACATCGCGGTCACACAGCTCGCCCAGCGTTTCCTTGTCGCCCTTCCAGAAGGCTTCCAGGATCATCCGATAGGCGCCCTTGGCCCCTTCGACGAAGGCAGTGATATCAAACCGGCGATCCGCTGCAGCGATTTCGCGCAGCCCGCGTTCGATTGCCGGGGTTACCCCGGGCACCGGCATCCGGGCCGGGGCGGCATTGCGGTCTGCCGCCTCGCCGGTGATGGCACGCGGCGTTTCGGCCGGGCGCGGCCCCTGAATCACTTCCTCTTCATGCTCTGCCCGGCGCCCCAGCACCGAATAAAGCCGCAGGCCCAGAAAGGCTGCGATCATGGCGAGGATGACGATCTCGACGGTCTTGTCCACGTGGCTCAGTCCCTGCCGCAGCAGTGCGGCGTTGCATTTCAATATGACTAAATAGGTGGCCAAGACAAATGAACAACGCGTGGACACCGCCCTGACGGCAATTTTTTGCGGCAGGCGGCGCAAGGTGGTCACAATACCGCAAAATCCTTTGCCGCAGAACCTGCACAATGCTAGGCGCGCGGCCAATTTGAAGTCCAATTCCAGCCGAAAGTACGCTGCACCATGTCCGACGAAGGCAACATCATCACCGACCTGGGTCTTGAAGGCCCTGCCATGAACGGCGCTGACACGGCTCCGGCCGCCGGGATTATCTCGCAGTACGTCAAGGACCTGTCGGTCGAGAACCCGAATGCACCGGATAGCTTCTCGTGGACCGACGCGCCGCAGATCGACGTGCAGTTCAATATTGGCGCCCGCCAGCTGAGCGACGAAGTGAGCGAGATCGAACTGAAGATCGCGCTGAAGTCGATCGGCGAAGCCGGCACCGCCTTCATCATCGACCTGTCCTATTGCGGCCTGCTGGGCATGCGCAATCTGGACGATGCTTCGAAGCACGCCTTCACCTATGCCGAAGCGCCGCGCATCCTGTTCCCCTTCGCCCGCCGCGTGATCGCCGATGCCGTGCGCGATGCCGGCTTCCCGCCGCTGCTGCTTGAGCCGATCGATTTCAACGGCATCTACCTCCAGCAGCTGGCCGCCCAGCAGGCCGAAGGCGAAGCGGCTCCGGCCGGGAACGCCTAAAGCCAGCGCCGGGCAGCCCGCTTGAGCCTGATCCGCAACGTCGGCACGATTGGCGGGCTGACGGCGGTCAGCCGGGTGTTCGGGTTTGCCCGGGATATGATCCTGGCCCGGGTGTTGGGTGCGGGGCTGGCGGCTGATGCGTTCCAATTGGCTTTTACCCTGCCCAACACCTTTCGCCGGCTGTTTGCCGAAGGCGCGTTCAGCGTCGCCTTCGTGCCGCTTTACAGCCGGTCCTTGCACGGACACGATGGCCAGCCGGGCAGCGAACAGGCGGCCAGTCAGTTCGCTGACGATGTTCTGGCCGTCTTTGTCTGGGTGCTGGCGGCATTCAGCGCACTGGCCATGCTGGCGATGCCAGCTCTTGTTTGGCTGCTGGCCAGTGAGTTCCAGAAGATCCCGGGCAAGTTCGAACTTGCCGTCACGCTTAGCCGGGTCACCTTCCCCTACCTGATGCTGGTCAGCCTGGTCGCGATGCTATCGGGCCTGCTTAACGCCCGCTCGCGCTTCGCGCCGGGTGCGGCGGCACCGATCCTGCTGAACCTCAGCCTGATCGCGGCACTGGGGCTGGCCTGGTTCACCGCCCGGGGAAACGATCACTTCGCAGCCTGGTCACTGGCAATCGGTGTTTCGGTGGCAGGCCTGCTGCAGCTGGTCTACCTGATCTGGGAGACCCGCCGGGCCGGGGTGCGCCTGAAGCTTACGCTGCCCCGCCTGACGCCCGAAGTCCGGCGGCTTGGCCTGCTGATCCTGCCCGCCACGTTCGGTGCCGGGATTTATCAAATCAGCCAGTTGGTCGACACCTTCTTTGCCACCAGCCTACCGCAAGGCTCGCTGACCTTGCTCAAGCTGGCCGATCGGCTCAACCAGATGCCGCTGGGGATCGTGGGTATTGCGCTGGGCACGGCGATCCTGCCGATGCTGTCGCGCCACATCCACACCGGCAATCGCGCTGAAGCGCAGCGTCTGCAAACCAACGCCTTCGAGATTGCCACGCTGCTGACCCTGCCGGCCGCCGCCGCCCTGGCCATCTGCGCACCCGCTTTTGTCACGGCGTTCTTCGTGGGTGGCAAGTTCCGGCCCGAAGACGGGATCATCATGGCGCAGATCGTTGTCGCGCTGGTGGCCGGGCTACCGGCCTATGTGATCGTCAAGATCCTCAACCCCGGCTTCTTCGCACGCGAAGATACCCGAACGCCGGTCTGGACTGCACTGACATCGCTGATTTTCAACGTGCTGCTCAATTTCTACGTGGTCCGGCAATATGGCATTGTCGGGCTGGCCACGGCGACAGCCTGTTCGGCCAGCCTCAATTGCCTGCTGCTTTACATGATCCTGCACCGGCGGGGGTGGTTCCACTTCACGGCCAAGCTGGCCGGCCGGATCGCCCGCCAATTGATCGCCACGGCCGTGATGGGCGCAGCGCTGTGGTTCCTGATGCCCATGCTTTCGCCCTGGTTCGGAGCTGGCGTGTTTGACCGCGTCTGGTCACTGGCGGCGCTGGTTGGCACGGGGATGGCGGTTTTCTTCTTGGCAGCCTATCTGGTCGGCGCGATCGACCCCGATCTGGTTGCCATGCTGCGCCGCCGCCGCACCAAGCGCGATGAGCGTGACGATGATATTCTGGAGGTTCAATAATTCCCATGCGCGTCGTTTCCGGTATCCAGCCCACGGGCAACCTGCACCTCGGCAACTATCTGGGTGCGATCCGCAACTGGGTGCGGATGCAGGATGATGTGACCGCCAGCGGCGGGCAGTGCCTCTATTTCCTGGCCGATCTCCACGCGATCTCGCAGCCGCACGTGCCTGCGGACCTGGCCGCAAACACCCGCGAAATGGTGGCCGCGCTGGTCGCCTGCGGGATCGACCCGGACCGTTCGATCCTGTTCAACCAGGCGCAAGTGCCGCAGCACGCCGAACTGCAATGGCTGCTGAACGGCACGGCGCGGATGGGCTGGCTGAACCGCATGACCCAGTGGAAGGACAAGGCCGGCAAGAACCGCGAAGGGGCTTCGGTCGCGCTGTTCACCTATCCGGTGCTGCAAGCCGCCGACGTGCTGCTCTATCAGGCCACCCACGTGCCGGTGGGCGAGGACCAGAAGCAGCACCTTGAGCTGGCCCGCGACATTGCCCAGAAGTTCAACAACGACTTCGGCAACGGCGAAGAGGTCTTCACCCAGCCTGACCCGATCATCCCGGCCGAAGCCGCACGGATCATGTCGCTGCGCGATGGTTCGGCCAAGATGAGCAAGTCCGATCCTTCGGACATGAGCCGCATCAATCTGACCGACGATGCCGATACGATCATGGCCAAGGTCAAGAAGGCCAAGACCGATCCCGAACCGCTCCCGTCGGACAAGGGCGGGCTCGAAGGCCGGCCCGAAGCCGCCAACCTGGTCGGCATCTACGCCGCCATGGCCGGTGAGAGCCAGGATGCCGTGCTGGCGCGCTTTGGCGGCGAAGGCTTTGGCAAATTCAAGCCGGCGCTGGGCGAATTGCTGGTCGAAAGCCTGGCCCCGATCAACGCCCGCTTTGTCGAGCTGCGATCGGACCGCGCTGCGTTGGATGCCATTCTGCACCAGGGCGCCACGAAGGCCCGCGCGCTGGCGGTGCCCACGCTCGACAAGGCTTATGCCGCGCTGGGCCTGGTGCGCGGCTGAGCGGCATTCAAGCCCGATTAAGCCGCGCTTCCCTAGACGGAAGGCAATGCTAACCTTGCCGCCGGTCCGCGTGACGATTCGCGCCGGATTGGCCAACGGAGTTCCGATCCCATGTTGCAGATGAACCCTTCACCTCTCGCCCGGCTGAAGCTGGCAGTGGTGCCGCTGCTGCTGATCGCGCTCAGCGCCTGTGCTTCCGGTTTCAACAGCCAGGTCACCCGCTTTGCCAGCCAGCTGCCGGCGCCGCAGGGGCAGACCTTCGCGGTCGTCGCCGATGACCCGGCGCTGGCCGGTGGCCTTGAGTTTTCGCAATATGCCCGCCTGGTTGAAGACCGGATGGCAGGCCTGGGCTATCGCCCGGCCCCGCCCGAGGCCGCCACGCTGCTGGTCCGCTTCGATTACGGCGTCGACAAGGGCCGGGAACGCGTGCGCCGCACCCCGATGGCCGATCCGTTCTGGTCTGACTGGTACGGGGCGCGTTACGGCTATTGGGGCTATGGCCGCCGCGGGTTCTATCGCCCGGCCGCGGTCTGGGGCTATGGCTGGTACGATCCGTGGTTCGATGGCGGCGTGGAAAGCTACACCGTCTACACCAGCGGGATCAGTCTGAAGATCGATCGCAAGGCCGATGGCCAGCGGCTGTTCGAAGGCAAGGCCGAAGCCGCATCGGTATCAAACCGCCTGCAATATCTGGTGCCGAACCTCGTCGAAGCCATGTTCACCGATTTCCCGGGCAATTCGGGCGAAACGGTGCGGATCTCGGTCGCGCCGGAAAAGACCCGCCGCAACTGAAGCAACACAAACAAAAAAGGCGGGCCTGCATAGCGGGCCCGCCTTTTTTGTTGTCCAGGCTAGTTCAGCCCTTGAGCCCGACCACTCCGCCGGTCGATCCGAAACCACCGGCACCACGTGCCGTCTCGTCCAGCGACTCGACTTCCAGCCAGCTGGCCCGCGTAACAGGCGCGAGCACCAGCTGCGCCACCCGGTCCCCGCGCCGGATCGCGAAGTCTTCGCTACCATGGTTGATCAGGATGACCTTCAGTTCACCGCGATAGTCGCTGTCGATCGTGCCGGGGGTATTGGGCACCGTGATCCCGTGCTTCAGCGCCAGGCCCGAACGCGGCCGCACCTGGATCTCGAACCCTTCCGGAATCGCCATGGCCAGCCCGGTGGCAACGGCATGGCGCGCACCCGGCGCGATGGTCACATCCTCGGCCGAGACGACATCCATCCCCGCCGCGCCCGCCGTGGCATAGACCGGCAGGTCCAGCCCCTCGCCATGCGGCAGGCGCATCACGGCGACGGGAACTTCACGGCCATGATCAGGCGTTAAGGGCATTGGCAATCCTTTCAACGAGGGCAGCAGCCACCGCGGCCTTGGGCAGTTCGGGCAAGTGGTCAACGCCCGCGCTTGAAACGATGTGGACGCGGTTCATGTCCCCGCCCATCACATTGCCCGAAACGTCGTTCGCCACGATCCAGTCCGCGCCCTTGCGGGCGCGCTTTTCGGTGGCATGGGCCAGCACCTGCTCGGTCTCGGCCGCAAAGCCGACCACCAGCGCGGGGCGGCGGTCACTGGCAGCAACTGTCGCCAGAATATCGGGGTTCTCGGTCAGCCGTAGGGCGGGCGGCGTGGCCCCGCGCTTTTTCATCTTCTCGGTCGCGCAATCCTCGGTCCGCCAATCGGCTACGGCGGCCACCATCACGGCACAGTCCGCCGGCAAGGCACGGTCAACCGCAGCGGCCATTTCGCGCGCAGTTTCAACATCGATCCGGTCCACCCCGACGGGAGTTGGCAGGTTAACGGGGCCCGCCACCAGCGTCACCCGCGCCCCGGCCCGCGCAGCCGCAGCAGCAATCGCAAAGCCCTGTTTGCCGGACGATCGGTTGGCAATGTAGCGCACGGGATCGATCGGCTCGTGCGTTGGTCCCGCCGTGATCAGGATATGCCGGCCATGGAGCTGGCGGTGATCCGCTTCGGCGGCAAAGTCCGGCTGGCCAGCCAGCGGATCGCCCTTCCCGCCCCCAAGGGTCTGCCAGATCGCCGCTGCCATAGCTTCCGGTTCGGGCAGGCGGCCGGGTCCGAACTCGCCGCAGGCCATCGGCCCTTCATCCGGATCCACCACGGTGACGCCGCGCTGGCGCAGCGTGGCCACGTTGGCCTGCGTAGCGGCGTGTTCCCACATCCGCACGTTCATCGCGGGAACCGCCATCACCGGCTTGTCCGTCGCCAGCAGCAGCGTCGTCGCCAGATCATCCGCGATACCATGGGCCATCTTGGCCATCAGGTCGGCCGTTGCCGGACAGACCACGATCAGGTCCGCCTGCCGCGAAAGCTGGATATGCCCCATCTCGACCTCGTTCTTGAGATCCCACAGGCTGGTATGCACCGGGTTCTCGCTCAGCGCGGCAAGGGTCATCGGGGTCACGAACTGCGCGCCGCCGTTAGTCAGCACGCAGATAACGTCACCGCCGCGCTTGCGGATCAGCCGCACCAGCTCGCACGATTTGTAGGCCGCAATTCCGCCGCCAATCACCAAGAGAATCCGTTGTCCCGTCATAGCGGCCAGCTTGTGCAATGCCCGATGCCCCCGTGCAACAGCCTTTGCTTTATCGGCAAGGGTGAGGCACACAGCAGCCAATTATCAAAACGGGGGAGTTTAATTACCATGCGCCTGATCCTGACTGCCATCCTGTTCCTGTTCGGCCTGTTCAACCTGCTGCTGGGAATCGGCTTCTTCCTGGATCCCGTCGGGCTGGGGACCACCTTCAACCTGGCGCCGATGGGCGTGGGCGGGATGGCCGTACTGCGCGCCGATATGACCGCCTTCTTCCTCGTCGCCGGGGGCTGCCAGCTGTGGGGCGGGTGGAAGCGCAATGGCGATCTGCTGCTGGTCCCGGCGCTACTGTTCGGGATTGCTTGCACCGGCCGCGCCGTCAGCGCCGCGCTGGACGGCACCTATGCCGGCTTCGCCATGCCCATGGCGGTGGAAGCGGTTCAGGTGATCCTGGCAATCGCCGCCTGGCGCGTGCTGCCGCATCACCGCATCAGCGAAATCGCCGGCTAGGCCCGCACCCAGAACACCGCGCCCATCGTCAGGTAGGCGATCAGGAACGCCAGACTGTCGATCACAGTCTGGCGGCGCGGCCCGCCATCGCGCAGCCGGATCAGCCACAGCGCCGGGATCACAAAGGCCAGCGCCAGCCCGCCCGACTGCATGAAATAGAGCTGCGGCTTGGCCGCCAGCTTCTCGGCGCCGATCCGGGCGAGCGCATGGCCGAGCATCAGCGCAGGAATCCAGCACAGCACCAGCCATAGCGGCAACAAGCGCAGTATCGCGGCACGGGGCAGTCCGCCGAAGGCCAGCGACAGGACGGCCCCCGCAGCAATCCCGGCCCAGACTATGCCCGTCCAATCCATCGCACCCATCACCTCACTCCCAGTCAAAGGTGGCCACATGGCCCAGCGGAGCCGCCATCCAATCCCTTGCAAAAGCGCTGATTTCGGCCCGGATCGCTTGAACCTGCGTCGCATCGAACGCGGGCAGCGGCACGTGCGATGTTTCGCAGGCCACCTTTGCCATTGCGATCAGGTCTTCCGCAGCACCCGTGCTGCCGCTCCACTGGTCGGCCTCGAAGCATTCGACCAACCGCTCCGCCTGGAGCAGTTCGACGATGGACGCATCCGGCACCCGATTGCGTGATGCGCTGGCGTGGCCGGCGTCCTTCGCGATCCCGGCGACCGCTTCCGGATGATTACCGGCGGCAACCATGCCCCAGAAGGCTGTCTTCAGGCCCAGTGTGCGTTCGACAAAAACGTGGATGGCATCATGCGGAATGAAGCCCTTCTTGGGGAAGGTCGTCTCCATACGCGGCGCGCCAGCCCGATCGATCGCGATCCGGTCTTCGCTCGCCCCTTTGGTGATCGTGATCTCCATCCGCTTTCCCTAGCACTTTCCGGCCATGCAGTGTAAGGGCCCGGCCCGATGACGATTGAACTTCCCGACCAGAAGCGCGTGGGCATGGTCAGCCTTGGCTGCCCGAAAGCGCTGGTCGATTCCGAACGGATCCTGACCCGGCTGCGCGCCGATGGCTATGCGATGAGCCCCGACTATGCCGGGGCCGATGTCGTGCTGGTCAACACTTGCGGCTTCCTCGATTCGGCCAAGGAAGAAAGCCTCGCCGCGATTGGCGAGGCGATCGCCGAAAACGGCCGCGTGATCGTGACCGGCTGCATGGGTGACGAGGCGGAGACGATCCGCGCCCGCTTCCCGCAGGTGCTCGCGGTTACCGGCGCGCACCAGTATGAAGCGGTGGTGGAGGCCGTCCATGAAGCGGCGCCGCCGTCGCAGGGGCCGTTCATTGACCTGATCCCGCAACCGGACGTCAAGCTGACCCCGCGGCACTACAGCTATCTCAAGATTTCAGAGGGTTGCAATCACGCCTGCGCCTTCTGCATCATTCCCCAGTTGCGGGGCAAGCTGGCCAGCCGACGGATTGATGCCGTGCTGCGCGAAGCGGAAAAGCTGATCGCGGCCGGCACCAAGGAACTGCTGGTGATCAGCCAGGATACTTCGGCCTATGGCGTCGATATCCGCCACGAAAGCCGGCAGTGGAAGGACCGCGAGGTTCGCGCGCATATGACCGATCTGGCCCGCGAACTGGGCCAGTTGCGCACGGCAGACGGCCAGGCGCCGTGGGTGCGGCTGCATTACGTCTATCCCTATCCGCACGTCGATGCGGTGATCCCGCTGATGGCGGAGGGCTTGCTGACGCCGTACCTCGACATTCCGTTCCAGCACGCCAGCCCCAATGTGCTTAAGGCGATGAAGCGCCCGGCCAACGAGGCCAAGGTACTGGAACGGCTGCAATCCTGGCGCGATATCTGCCCCGATATTGCAGTGCGATCATCGTTCGTGGTTGGCTTCCCGGGAGAGACCGAGGCTGACTTCCAGTACCTGCTCGATTGGCTTGACCAGGCCCAGCTCGACCGCGTCGGCGCTTTCCGGTTTGAGCCGGTGGCCGGTGCTGCCGCTAATGACCTGCCGGGCGCCGTGGCTGAAGAGGTCAAGGAAGAGCGCTATGCCCGGATCATGGCCAAGACCGCTGCGATCAGCGCCGCCAAGCTCCAGGCAAAGATTGGCCGCACGCTGCCCGTGATTATCGATGCCGTGGGTGAACCCGATGAAGACGGAGATATTGGCGCAACCGGTCGGTCGCAGGCAGACGCGCCAGAGATCGACGGCGCCGTTCACCTGCGCGAGGTTCCGGCCAGCCTGCAGGCAGGCAATATTGTTCAGGTTTCGATTGAAGACGCCGACGAGCACGACCTGTTCGGGGTGATCGCTTAATCTGCCGGTTCGATGACCTGGTAACGGCTGAGGGCAACCCGAGTTCAGATGGCCTGGAAGTTGCCAGCGAGGCGCAGCAACTGGATCCGGCGATCCTGCGTTGACGTTTCCCGGGTCAGGGTGCCGCGGCTGATCAGCCGATCAATCATGTTGTAGAAGCCGCGATAGGACAGATCGGATTCGATCATCGCCCGCTTGATCGGCATGGGGCCTTCGGAAATGAGCAGGAGCACAAGCCGCGCTTCCGGCGTGAGGGCGCGCACGCCCGTGGTCTTCATCAGATCCTGTTCAAGATCCAGCAGCGCTCTGGCTTTGTCGATAGTCATCACACCATCCCCAAGCGCACTCATCCCACTCAAAGGTTAATTCTGCAATGCAGACCAGCCTTGTTCGGCCGGGAGTGGTGGTGAGTATGGTCAGCCGTTTTGCGAGGGGCTGCTCCTCGTTTTGATGCACTCAAAGAACTGGGGCCGACATCAGAGATGCCGGCCCCAGTTCTTCGTTAGTCGTGAGGCTTAGAAGCCGATCACGACGCCGACGCGGCCGCCGAGCTTGCCGCCCGAGCTGACACCACCGCCAACGGCGCCGGTCACGTAGACCTTTTCGCTAACCTTGGCAGCAGCGTTGATCGCGATGGCCGACGAACCCTGGTAGAAGCCAACGTTACCCGAGAGGGTGAAGTTGCTGTCCGGAAGGATCGTGGCGCCGCCCAGGGCGATCGCGGTGGCAACACCGTTGTTGATCTGGGTGCGCAGAGCGTTGTCGCCAGCGATGCGGGCGTTGGTTTCTGCGGTCAGGTCGTTACGGAGAGCCGTGTCAGCAGCGGTACGAGCCGCCACTTCGTTGGCCAGACCGGTGCTGAGGACTGCAACCTGCGAAGCGCGGGTCGAGACTTCAGTGGCCAGACCGGTGCTCAGAACGGCGACGTTCGAGTTGGTGGTCGAGAGGCCGGTGGTCAGCGAAGCGATCGCCGAGGTGTTGCTGACGACGCGCGTGTCGAGGTCGGTCAGAGCGCCAATCACCTGGGTTTCGAAGGTCAGACCCGGGGTTGCGGTAGCAGCGTCCAGTTCCTTCGCCGCATTCGCGATGTAGGTGTTGGTGCTAACCTTGCCCGTGCTGAGCAGCGCGGTCGTGGTGTTGATGTTCGCCACGGCGGTGCTCGTCCCAGCGAGAACCGTGGTTGCCGAGGTGACGGTCGAGGTGGCCGACAGGCTGGTGCTGGTAGCAGCAGCAAGCGAAGCGGCGCCGGTCGAGGTCAGAGCAGCAGTCAGCGCGGTGTTCGAACCAAGCGACGTTGCCAGGACAGTGCTGGTCGACGAGAGAGTGCTGGCGTTCGCGCTCAGAACAGTGCTGGTCGAGAGCACAGTCGTCGCAGCAGCATTCACAACACCCTGCTGGGTAACAACAGCGGCAGCAGCAGCAGCATTGACGGTCGAGACCGAAGCCTGAGTTGCGAGAGCCGAAGCGTTGGTGCTGGTCGCAGTCGACAGAACGGTCGAAGCCGAAGCGATCGTCGAAGCCACGCCGCCAAGCAGCGCCGAGTTGTAGGTGCTGGTAGCAGTCGACAGCACGGTCGAAGTCGAACCAACCGTCGAAGTTGCGCCCGAGAGCACGGTCGAGGTCGACGCGGCAGTCGAGGTAGAAGTCGACAGGGCAGTCTGCTGCACAGTCAGCGTGCTGGTCTGCGACGACAGCTGGGTCGACAGAGCAGTCGAAGTCGAGGTCAGGCTGACGATCGACGACTGCAGCGAAACTTCAGTGGCAGTCAGCGTGGCAGTCAGGATCGACGTGACAGTCGAAGCTGATGCAGCAGTCGAGGTTGCGGTGCTCAGAACGGCGGTAGCCGAAGTAACCGACGACGTCGCGCTCGACAGAGCAGTCGAAGTGCTGGCAGTGCTGTACTGGCCGTCAAGACCGCCGATAGCAGCGTTAGCAGCGGTCGCACCCATCGCAGCTGCGACAACAGTCGTAGTGCACGTTGCAAGCAGAAGCTTTTGAGAGTTGTTCCTGGTCATCTTTATACCCTTATTCCCTTTAGTCCCGTAGGCCCCTTGAGATCATCGCAGCATCTTCGTGCCGAAACGCCCCCCTCAGCCTAATTGCCGAGCACGCGTCGCGCTGCCCGATGAGCGCAAGCCCGGAATATGCGTGGATTGGAAAAGATAAAAGCAGAACAGTGTGTATATGGTGCATACGATTATCGGTTACATTGCCCGCGCAGCTTAGAATTGCGCGATGCGACACAAGCCGCAGTCACCCACAAAACAAACTTTCGCCTACTGACAAATAGGTCGAAAAGGTGTAGGCAATTTTTTTGACCAAAGTACTTTGCCTGATCGCCCCAATGGCTATGTAGACAACGGTGTAGGTTTACGCATCCGCAGCGCCACGCCCGCGCCGCAGGGTAATCTGGCGGACCGGCACGCGGCGGCGGCACCTAAGACCCCCCAGGCCGGCCAGGGACAAGACGGAGTTAGAGTGAAGTGCGCATTGGCCTATCGTTACTGACCCATGCGGGTCAGAATATTTGGAACAATGGCATCGGCCAGAACGTGTTTCACCTTGCCTGTTCGCTCGAGGCGGTCCCCTTTGTCGAGAGGGTGATCCTGGTCAACACCGGCGACCAAGCGGCCCCGCCGCCAGGGACCACCGGAATTGGCGAGCGTTTTCCGCTAATCCCGCTCAATGACTGCGCCGATCAGATCGACGTACTGTTTGAAGTGTCCGGCGGCATCAACGTGGAATGGCTGGGCCGTTTCCGTGCCCGCGGCGGCAAGGTCGTTTCCTATGTCTGCGGCCAGCCTTATCATGCATTGGTTGAGCCAACGATCTTCAACAAGCCGGCCTATTTCAGCGATCCAAAGCGCTGCGACGAGGTCTGGGTCCTGCCGAAGGACCGGCCGTTCATTCCGATGCTGCGCGCCATGCACGAGCGCCCGGTCTATGAAGTGCCCTATCTCTGGTCTCCGGTATTTCTGGAGCAGTCGGCGCGGGAACTGAAGCAAAGCCACAACTTTGACTTCGGCTATAAGCCCGGTTCGCTGGCCAAGGCCATGCCGGCGATCTTTGAACCCAACATCTCGCCGATCAAGATGGGGACGATTCCCTTCATGATTTGCGAAGCCGCCTATGCGGAAATGCCCGACCGGATTGAAAAGGTCATGTACATGAACGGCCACCACATGGCCGCTCAGCGCACCTACATCCAATTGGTCGAACAATTTAAACTTTATGCTGATGGCAAGCTGACCATCGCGGCGCGGGATTTCTTCGCCCACGTCATGGCCATTTCCGGCAATATGGTGATCAGCCACCAGCTGGAATGCACCCAGAACTATGTCTACCTGGATGCACTGCATGGCAACTATCCGCTGATCCACAATTCGCCGCTGTTCGCTGATGTTGGTTACTACTACCCGGACAACGATATTGCGGCCGGGCTTGCACAGTTCCGCCTTGCCCTGGCGGAACACGATGCAAACCTGGAATTCCACCGGCAGCGCAATGCCCGGAAGATTGAGGAATCCAACCCGGTAAGCCGGGCCAACCGCGATGCCTATGCGCGCCGCCTGATCAATCTCATGAATCCGAAGGCAGAGATCTAATGAGCCGTCAGAACAAGTCCGGCAGCAAGCCGGCCACCCCTGCCGCCAAGGATGCCACCGGTCTGAAGGTGGGCGTCACGATATTCATGCACGATGGTGTTCAAACGCTGTGGGATAACGGCATTTTCCAGAATGCCGGGTTCCTGCTGCTGCTGCTGAATGAATCGCGGATGTTCAGCAAGACGTTCCTCGTGAACGGTGGGCCGGGATCGCCCGAAAATTCGAAAGAGTTTCTCTCGAATTCACCCGCACCGGTGATCACCATGGCCGAAGCCATGGACGAACTCGATGTGATCATCGAACTGAGTGCACAGCTCAATCCGGACTGGGCCAAGGATTTCAAGGCGCGCGGTGGCACGGTGATCGGGATGCGCGTGGCCAGCGATTTCATCATCGATTCCGAACGGATGGCCTATCTGATGGAACCGGGAATGCTGTTCTCGAAGGTTCCATACGACGAAATCTGGACCCTGCCCGCCTTCGCCAAGACCTGCGCCAGCTACTATCAGTTCGGCTATTCGGCGCCCGTCCATGTGATGCAGCACCTGTGGAGCCCGATCCTGGTTGACCGTTCGGCCAAAGAGATCGGCAAGCCGTTCGCTTACCAGCCCGGCGCCAAACGCTGGCGGCTTGCCATCCTGGAACCTAACATCTGCTCGGTAAAGACCTGCCACTTGCCGATGCTGCTATGCGATACGGCCTATCGCCAGAACGCCAATGCGATCCAGCATATGTACGTATTCAACGCACTGGCGCTGAAAGAGCACGAGACTTTCGTGAACTATGCCCGCAGCCTCAAGATCGTGCAGCATGGCGCCGGAACCTTTGAAGGTCGGTTGCCGATCTTCCAGATAATGACCGAACTGGCCGAAGCCTGCGTTTCGCACCATTGGGAAAACGGCCAGAATTATCTTTATTATGAAATGCTGCACGGCGGCTTCCCACTGATCCACAATTCGGCGTTTCTGGGAAGCTGCGGTTATCGCTATAACGATTACGATCCGGAAGACGGGGCCCTTGCCCTGCTGCGCGCCAAGGCGGAACATGATCTCAACCTCGATTCCTACCGGGCAGAGGCGCGCGATTTCGTAAAGACGCTTGATCCGCTCAACCCGGTCAATATTCGTAACTACGAGAACGCAATCCTGCGGGCGATGGGCAAAGGACAGCCATGATCAAAGCAACGCACCCGATCGTTGGCCTCGCGGTTCTGACGGCGCTGGCCTGTTCGGCGGCCATGCCGGCGCGGGCGCAAGGCAAGTCTGCAACCCGTTCAACGCCGGCAAACGCAGCCCGTCCCACGCCGGCACCGGCAGCAGCCTCCGCTCCGCTGGCATCGCCCGCACCAAGCGGCACCGGCGATGTCGCCCGCGCGGCCTTCATCCAGTCGATGGATGCAGAATACCGCAAGCAGGATCTGGACGGCGATGGCCGGGTGACCCGCGCCGAGGTTGAGCAGTTTCAGCGCAATGCCGCGATTGCCAAGGCCCAGGCGCAGAACCAGGTGCTGTTTGCCACGCTGGATACCGATCGCAACGGCATGCTGTCTCCCGGCGAATTTGCCGGGCTGCTTCGCAATTTGCCAGTGCCGGACGTCTCGGCACAGATGCAGCGGTTCGATACCAACCGCGATCAGGTGATCACCCTGGTGGAATACCGCACGGCGACGCTCGCCAATTTCGACCGGCTCGATGCCGACAAGGACGGAATCGTCACCGAACGCGAACTGGCTGCCTCGGCCGCGCCGGCCAACTCTGCACCTGGACGCTAACGGAAGCTCAATAATCCGCGCCAACAGACGCACTACTCTGTCATGAACAACACATATACGATCGTAGAAGACGCACGGCATGGCCGGTTCCTGGTCAATCCGAACGACACCTATGTCGGCCGCAGCATCATCACTTATGGCGAATGGGGCGAGGCGGAAGTCCGCCTGTTCAACAAATTGCTTCGCCCCGGTGATGCGGTTGTCGAAGCGGGATCGAATATCGGTTCGCATACCGTGCCACTGGCCAAGATTGTCGGCCCGACCGGGCAGGTGACGGCGTTCGAGCCGCAGCGGCTGATCTTCCAGTTGCTGTGCGCCAACCTGGCGCTGAACGATTGCTGGAATGTTGACACCCGCCATGCCGCGGTGGGCAACGAAAACGGCCATGTGCTGATCGATCGGATCTCTCCCGAAGCCGAGTGCAATTTCGGCGGGGTCCAGCTGAACCTGGGCTATGGCGCTTCGCTTGGCCATGATCGAGTTCCGATCATGACGATCGACTCGCTCGGGCTTGAGCAACTGGCCTTCATCAAGGCCGATGTCGAAGGTTTCGAACAGGGAGTGATCGAAGGCGCCCGCGAAACCATCGCCCGGTGCCGGCCGGCGATCTATGTCGAACACAACGATCTGGAAAACTGGGCCGTCCCCGAGCTGCTGAACAGCCTGGGCTACGATTGCTACTGGTACATCACCCGGCTGTTTGACCAGCACAACCATCGTCAGTCGACCGACGACATTTGGGGTACCGATGGGCGCGTCCCGTGCAGTATCGATATGCTGGCCCTGCCGCATGGTGGGCGTTGGCGGATTGGCGGACTGCAGGTGGTTTCCCGCGCCCAGCCGATCGCAACCCACGCCATGCCGTTCGATCCGGACGGCTATGTCGCGCTGCCGGTTGTGGAGCGGACCTGAGCCCTCATGCTGTGCCGGGAGCGCATGGCGAATGGCTGATTTGCGTTTCCCGCCACGCCAGGCCAGCTCCAATGCGCGGGCCTAAACAAGAAAAAACATCCATTTCGACGAAGTTTACGCCAATTTAGTCACTTTTTAGCCTTTTTTTCTCGACCTTATTTTGAGATGTAGCTCCCGGAGAAAATGGGGGCGGAAAATATGATTTTGATGGTCGTGAACAAGCTGCGCGAGCTGGAAGTGACGACCGGTATCCGGCTGGTTACCACCGAACTCGAAATCATCAGCGTGCTTTACCATGAAGGTCCGGTCAGCGTGCAGGCGCTGATGGGCAAGGTGCGCGCATCGCCATCCGGGTTTCACCTGATCAAGAAGTCTATGCAGGATACCGGACTGATCGTGGGATGTCGTTCCGCCCAGGACGCGCGGGTCAAACTGCTCGACCTCTCGCCTGATCTGCGTGAGAGCCTCGCCGCAATTCACCGGGACCAGACCATGTCCACAGCGGCACCGCGCGAGCTGGCACAATTCGCCGCGCAGATAGCCAGACCGGTGGTTTCGGAGTTCGCCTGAACGTCCGGGGTGACTTAAGTGCCACAGAGTTTGATATAAGTTCCTGAATTAGCTTTATCTTTCGGTCTTTTTATCTTGGCTTCATTTTGCGAAGTCATGATCGGCGCAACCGGGGCCGATCACAATGCTGCTGTTGGTAGTTAACAATCTTCGCGAACTTGAAGGCACCACCGGAGCCCGGCTGGTCACGACCGAGCTCGAAATCATCAGCGTCCTCTATCATGAAGGACCGCTGAGCGTTCAGGAACTGATGGGCAAGGTGCGCGCCTCGTCATCCGGCTTTCATCTGATCAAGAAGTCGATGCAGGATGCCGGGCTGATTGCCGGCTGCAAGGCCGACCATGACGCCCGGGTCAAGCTGCTCGACCTCTCGACTGGACTGCGGGACAATCTAACCGCGATCTACGCCGACCACCCGTCCCGGATCGGGCCGGGATCCGGCACGGCTGCGGTCCTGGCCCAGGCCGGGCAGGCCGCCCTTTCCCACCACGCCTGACCGGCGCCGGCCCGGGTGCCTAGAACATCCGGGTCAGGGTATAGAACAGCGCGCCCACTGCGGCGCTGGCCGGGATTGTAATGAACCAGGCCATCACTACCCGCGTCGCCACGCCCCAGCGCACGGCGCTAGCCTTGCGCGCCGCCCCTGTCCCGATCACTGATCCGGTAATCGCGTGCGTGGTTGAAACCGGAATGCCCATCGCACTGGCCCCGAACACCACAATCGAACCGGCCGTGCTCGCGCAGAAACCGGTGTGGTGATTAAGCTTGGTCAGCTTGGTGCCCATCGTCTTGATGATCTTCCAGCCGCCCGACAGGGTCCCCAGCGAGATCGCCAGATAGCAGGCGATCGCCACCCAGTCCGGCACTTGCAGCTCGTCAGCGGGCGCCTTGCCAAAGTAGCCGGAGGTATAGAGCAGCAGCGTGATGATCCCCATGGTCTTCTGGGCATCGTTGCCACCGTGGCTGATGGAATAGGCCGCGCTGGAAAACAGGTGCAGCGTCTTGAACACGCCTTCCGCCCGGCGCGGCTGAAAGCCCTTGAACAACCACGAGGTGATCAGCACCATCAGCATGGCGATGGCAAACCCGATGATCGGCGAGAGAAAGATCGCCATGATCGTCTTCAGGGTGCCAGAGCTTTGCACGGTCCCGAACCCGCTGTGCGCCACGGCCGCGCCCAGCAGGCCGCCGATCAGCGCATGGCTCGAGGACGAAGGAATGCCGCGGATCCAGGTGGCGATGTTCCAGAATATCGCGCCCATCAGCGCGCCAAAAATCACAGCAGGCGTGGCATCATCAGCGCTGATGATCCCCTTGGCGATGGTCTTGGCCACCCCGTGCCCAACCAGCCAGTAAGCGGCAAAATTGCCACCGGCGGCGAACAGCACCGCCATGACCGGGCTGAGCAGCCGAGTCGACACAACCGTGGCGATGGAATTGGCCGCGTCATGCAGGCCATTCAGAAAGTCGAAGGCCAGGGCCAGGACGATCAGCCCGACCAGCAGCGGAAAGGCAAGCTCATGCATGCCGGCAGTTCCTTGTCCGGGCCTTAGCCGTGATCGATTACGAGACTGTCGATCTCGTTTGCAACATCCTCGAACGCGTCGGCAACGCGCTCAAGATGCTTGTAGATCTCGCGGCTGACCATGAAGGCGAGCGGATCGCTTTTGACCTTCTGGGCCTGGAACGCGGCGCGCATGCCAGCATCGTGCAGGCCATCAACCTGGCCTTCAAGCTGGACGATCCGGGCCGTCAGTTCGTGCAGACGGCGGCCTTGGCGTTCCACATCGCGCAGCAGCGGCAAGGCTTCGCAGATCAGCTTGCAGGCATCCAGCACAACCCGGGCAATGTCCTGCATCTGCTGATCATAAGTCGTCACTTCCAGCAGCTCGATCGCGCTGGCCGTGGCGTTCATCTCGTCGATGGTATCGTCCATCGCCCCGATCAGCGCGGTAATGGCACCGCGATCGAAGGGCGTCAGGAAGGTATGGCGTACCTCGTGCAGCACTTCGCGGATCACTTCATCCGCAGCATGCTCCTGATCGCGGATTATGCGCAGTTGCTGTGCCCGATCACCCTCGCCCGCGGTCAGGCTGACCAGGGCTTGAGCCGCACTGACCATCGTCGCGCCGTGGCGCTCGAACAGGACAAAGAAATCACCCGACTTGGGCAACAGACGCTGAAACCAGCCAAACATTATCGCGAATCCCCCGATCCGATTGTGACCGCCCTATGACAGGCCAGTGACAACAGCGACAGCGGGATTTGGTTTCATCAGCACCGCTGTCCACAGCAGCCGCAGCTTTACAGCCAGTCGATCTGGCGGAACCGCAACCACAAACCGCCGCAAATCAGGGCTATAACACACAGGACAGCGGGATAACCCCATGGCTGGCGCAGTTCGGGCATGTAATCGAAATTCATGCCATAGATACCGGCGATCGCAGTCGGCACCGCCAGGATCGCCGCCCAAGCGGCCAGCTGGCGGGTCATCGTGCCTTGCCGATGCTGTTCGAGCAGGCTGGCGGTTTCGACGACCGAGGCGAGCGTTTCGTTCAGTCCGGCGATCCGCCGCATGGTGCGCCGCATGTGATCCAGCACATCGCGATACCACACCCGCGCTCCGGCATCGATCACCGGCAGTTCGGTGGTAGCCAGCCGCTCACACACTTCCTCCATCGGGCCGACAATGCGGACAAAGCGGCGCAACTGACGGCGCAGGCGGAAGATCCGGCGGATGGTGGACGGTTCGGGGAAGGCGTCAATCGCCCGCTCCTCGATCGCCTGAACGGCTTCCTCCAGCTTTTCCATCAGCGGGTGATAGCCATCGACCACGAAATCGAGGATGGCATGGGCGACGTAGTCCGGCCCCTCGATCAGATGCTCGGCTGCGGCCTCCAGCCGGCTGCGGACCGTGCTGTGATCGCGTTCCGAGCCGAACCGCACCGTGACGATGAAATCGCGCCCAAGGAACAAAGCCGTCTGGCCATAAGCGATCTTGTCACCCTCTTCGATCGCGGCCGTGCGGGCGACAATGAACAGCTGCTGCCCATAGGCATCGACCTTGGGCATCTGCATCGGATTGAGCGCATCTTCCACCGCCAGCGGATGCAGCCCGAACTGGCCCTGCAGCAGCGCCATTTCAGCGGCATCCGGGGCATGGAGCCCGATCCAGTCAAAGGTGCCGGGCGGCAGCTCACCGCGCGGCTTGCCGTCAAGCGGCAGCTCGGGAATGGTAACCTGTCCGGCAACATAGCGGCGCGAAGCAATGATCATGGCCAAGTCCTGCCAAAGCGGCGGGGCTGTGGCAATGCGACACTACGATGATGTGTGGTGCGCCTTACTTCCTGACCGCCTGCTTGGCGCGATTTTCAACCGTGACGAAGGCATACTGGTAAAGCTGGGCTTCGCTCAGGATGATCTCGGCCTTGGCCCCGCCAAGCGTGCCCCCGCCAACGATCTGGACGATCCGCAAACTCAGCTGGCTGCCGCGCTCATGCGGCATGACCAGGGCGTAGAACTTCAGCTCCTTGTCGGTCGAGGTGCCCTTGTCGCCAGTTGCGCCGCGCTGGCCACTGATCTGGCCCGTCGCACGATCGACCACGTCAAGCCGGTAGCCAGCCTCACGAAACACGGCGACGGTGTTGTCAAAGGTCGTTTCGATCGGCTGATCGTAAGCATAGCGCTGATAGCTGTTGTCGAGGCCAAAGACGCTGCGATCGGGCTGGATGGCAGCACCGCCACCGCAGGACGCCAAGGGCAGCGCCAGCGCTGCAGCAATCGCAAGACGATAGGTATTTGTCATGGTTCGGTTCACCCCGGGACGGCAATATCCCCACAGACCGGCGTTGGTTTGGCGGCCTTGAAAGCTAGATGCCATTGGCGCCGCTCGGACAAAAAGAGCAAATCATGCAGTCAATCTAAAATAGGCATAACCGCTTTCATGGCACCATGCCACCCCAACACCGCGCAGCACCGGTTTACGCGGGCGCTGCCATCGCGCATGATGCTGGCAATCCTGCGCGGCTTGGGTTAAGCGGGCAGTCAATACTGACACTAATGTCAATACCTGGTGGGAGACCAGACCGATGAACGCGATCACGCCGATCGAAGAAGTGCTTGATTTCCTGATTGTCGGCGCCGGCATTTCCGGCATTGGCATGGCCGTGCACCTGACCAAGGAATGCCCGGACAAGCGCTATGCAATTCTCGACCGGCGCGATCAGCTGGGCGGCACCTGGGACCTGTTCCGCTATCCCGGCATCCGTTCAGACAGCGATATGCACACGCTGGGCTTTGCTTTCGCCCCGTGGAAGCATGAAAAGTCGATCGCTGATGGCCCCTCGATCCTCGGATACCTCGACGAGATCAGCGACGAATACGGCCTGCGGCAGAACATGCGCTTTGGCCTGAAGGTGATCAGCGCCGATTGGAACAGCGACACTGCGCTGTGGACCGTGGTGACCGAAGGCAAGGATGGCAAGCAGGGCCGCGTGCTAACCCGCTTCCTGTTCCTGGGTGCCGGTTATTACGATTACGACGATCCCTATGATGCCAATTTCCCCGGTCGGAAGGACTTCAAGGGCCAGGTGGTGCATCCACAGTTCTGGCCGGAAAACCTGGATTACACCGGCAAGAAGGTGGTGGTGATCGGTTCCGGCGCCACGGCAGTAACGATCGTCCCGGCCATGGCCAATTCGGGCGCGGCGCAGGTCACCATGCTGCAGCGCACGCCGACCTGGATGGTCAGCCGCCCGGCCAAGGATCGCTTTGCCAATACGCTGCGCAAGTTCCTGCCCGAAAAGGTCGCCTACGCCCTGACCCGTGCCAAGAACATCTTCTTCCAGGATCTGGTCTTCAAGCGCGCCCGCAATGCGCCGGAAAAGGTCAAGGAGTTCCTCGAAAAGCAACTGCAGGAAAACCTGGGACCCAATTACAATAAGACCGACTTCACCCCGCCCTATAACCCGTGGGAACAGCGGCTGTGCCTGGTGCCTGACGCCGATTTCTTCGAAGCGATCAAGGCCGGCAAGGCCGAGGTCGTGACCGACCATATCGAAAAGTTCGACAAGACCGGCATCACGCTCAAGTCGGGCAAGCACCTTGATGCCGATGTCATCGTCACCGCAACCGGCCTCAAGCTGGCCGTTGCGGGCAAGATCGCGGTTTCGGTTGATGGTGCGCCGGTCGATTTCGCCAAGCGGTTCTATTACCGCAACTGCATGTTCTCGAACGTGCCGAACCTGGCGGCCGTGTTTGGCTATCTCAACGCCAGCTGGACACTGCGGGTCGACATCATCGGCGATTATCTGACCCGCCTGCTGCGCCAGATGGATGCGATCCACGCCCAGGCGGCCGTGCCGGTCATGCCCGAAGGGCAGGAACCGGAAGAGGACGATATCTTCGATTTCTCTTCGGGCTACATCCAGCGCGGCAAGCATATGATGCCCCGCAATGCAGCCAGCCTGCCCTGGCGGCTCAATCAGGATTACCGCCAGGACAAGCAGGACATGCGGCAGGCCCCGCTGGACGATGGCGTGCTGCAATTCCGCCGCGTGCGACAAACGGTTGATGCCTGAAGGACAAGCCGACCAAAGCCCTGATTGCACGGCGGGCGGCTTTGGCCTAACCCGCCGCCATGGCTGATACTTCCCGCACCTGGACCGCCGCACTGCTTGTGATCGGCGACGAAATCCTTTCTGGTCGCACCCAGGACAAGAACGTGGCGCAGGTCGCTGCGTGGCTCAACGTGCAGGGCATCCGCCTCAAGGAAGTGCGGGTCGTGGCAGATGATGAGGGCGCGATCGTTGAAGCGGTCAATATCCTGCGCGCCCGCAACGATTACCTGTTCACCACCGGCGGAATTGGCCCCACCCATGATGACATCACGGTTGATGCCATCGCCGCGGCGCTGGGGCTGGTGGTGGAAATCCACCCCGATGCCCGCGCCATCCTTGAACGCTATTACGAAACCCGCGGCGGTCTGAACGATGCGCGCCTGCGCATGGCCCGCGTGCCGGCCGGGGCCGACCTGATCCCCAACCGCATGTCGGGCGCGCCGGGGATCAAGATCGCCAACATCTTCATCATGGCCGGCGTGCCATCAATCACGGCCGGAATGCTCGATGCCCTGACCGGAACGCTCGAAGGGGGCCTGCCGGTACTCTCGGCTACGGTTGGCTGCTGGGTGCCGGAAAGCGAGATTGCGGACCTGCTGCGCCAGACCGAGAAGGATCATGAAGGCGTCGCCATCGGCTCTTACCCGTTCTTCCGCGAAGGCCGGGTTGGTGCGAATTTCGTGATCCGTAGCACCGACCAGGCACTACTCGATACCTGCTCTGCTGCGCTGGCCGCAGGCCTGGCCGCGACCGGGCGCGAGGCTGTTTCCGGCGGGATCTGACCGACTTGAACCGCATCCTGCCTTCGGCCGCCCTTGTTGGGTTGACCGCCTGCGCGATCCAGCCGGCACTGCCTGTCGACGGGCTGGAACGGATGCTCGCCAGCCATGACAGCGCGACCGCCGCGCTGGAACAATGGTGCCAGCAACAGGGCCTGGCCAATCCGGCCCGCGTCATTGCCGAACAGGCTCCTGGCCAACTCGTGGCCGAACCGGCCAACCTGCGCAGCCTGCTTGGCGTCAAAAGTCAGGAGCAGCTGGGCAACCGCCATGTGCGCCTCACCTGCGGCAACCGGCTGCTGAGCCAGGCACAGAACTGGTATGTTCCGGCCCGGCTCACGCCCGAAATGAACACCCTGCTGGCAGATACCACCACGCCGTTCGGCAAAGTGGCGGCCCCGCTGGGTTTCAAGCGCGAGCTGATCGAAACGCGCCGCGGCACCGGTCCTGATTGCCCCGCCGGAACGGTGCTGTTCCAGCGCGCGATCCTGCGCCTGCCTGATGGCCGGCCGCTGGCCCATGTGCTGGAATGCTATTCGGCTTCCGCACTCGGCTGATTATCCGAACGTCCAAAGCGAAAGGGCCAGGAAGGTTTCCCTTCCCGGCCCTTTGCTAATTCAGGCTTGGTCTAGGCTTAGACGCCGCTGACCTGTGCCACGTCGAGCTTGAGGCCCGGGCCCATCGACGAGGACAGACCGGCCTTGCGCAGGTACTTGCCCTTGGCGCCAGCCGGCTTGGCCTTGACCACGGCATCGACGAAGGCTTCGAAGTTGGCCTTCAGCGCATCATCGCTGAAGCTCATCTTGCCGATGCCGCCGTGGATGATCCCGGCCTTTTCGACGCGGAATTCGATCTGGCCGCCCTTGGCGGCCTTGACCGCTTCAGCAACGTTCGGGGTGACGGTACCCAGCTTCGGGTTCGGCATCAGGCCCTTCGGACCCAGCACCTTACCGAGGCGGCCAACCAGACCCATCATGTCCGGCGTGGCGATCACGCGGCCATAGTCGAGGTTGCCGTTCTGCATGTCTTCCAGCAGGTCTTCGGCGCCAACCTTGTCAGCACCGGCTGCCAGAGCGGCTTCGGCCTTGTCCCCGCGGGCGAAGACCGCAACCTTGACGTCCTTGCCGGTGCCCGAAGGCAGCGTCACCATGCCGCGGACCATCTGGTCAGCGTGGCGCGGATCGACGCCGAGGTTGAGCGAAACTTCGAGGGTTTCGTCGAACTTGGTGGTCTTGAGCTCGCGCAGCAGCTTCAGCGCATCGTCAAAGCCGTGAACGGCCTGGTTGTCGCCCAGCTTTTCGGCCAGCATCTTCTGCTTCTTGGTCTGTGCCATGTGATTAGCCCTCCACGACCTGCAGGCCCATCGCGCGAGCGGAGCCTTCAATGATCTTCGTTGCCGCTTCGATGTCGTTGGCGTTGAGATCGGCCATCTTGGCCTGTGCGATCTCAGCCAGCTGCGAGCGCTTGATCGTTCCGGCCGAAACCTTGCCCGGCTCCTTCGAGCCCGACTTCAGGTTGATCGCCTTCTTGATCAGGAAGGTGGCAGGCGGGGTCTTGGTGACGAAGGTGAAGCTGCGATCCGCATAGACCGTGATGATGGTCGGGATCGGCATGGCCTTTTCCAGGTCCTGCGTAGCGGCGTTGAACGCCTTGCAGAATTCCATGATGTTGACGCCGCGCTGACCCAGCGCCGGACCGATCGGCGGCGAGGGAGTGGCAGAGCCGGCGGGCACCTGCAGCTTGATATAGCCTTCAATCTTCTTGGCCACGATGGGCCTCCTTTCTTCCTGTTGGCCCGGAAATCCGGGCCGCAGAGTGAGCGGTCAAACGAAGGGCCAGGCCCTTCTCCCGCACGGAATCACCCGAGTTGCCCCGGGCGAAGGCGCGCGCCTATGCGAAAGACGGCTGCAATGCAACCGTTCTTGCGCCAGACGCGGCCGAATTACTTGACCAGTTCGACGTGCTCGAAGTCGAGCTCGACCGGGGTAGCCCGGCCGAAGATCGAGACCGAAACCTTGACGCGGTTCTTGTCGAAATCGAGCTCTTCCACCACGCCGGTGAACGAATTGAACGGGCCGTCGAGCACCTTGACCGAATCGCCGATCTCGTAATCGACGCTGATGTGCTTCTTCGGTTCGGCCGCAGCAGCATCGCGCGCGCCGAAATAGCGGGCAGCTTCGCGGTCCGAAATCGGCTGCGGCTTGTTGTTGTTGCCCAGGAACCCGGTGACCTTGGCGGTGTTCTTGACGAGGTGATAGACATCGTCGTTCATCGCCAGCTTGGCGAGGACATAGCCCGGCATGGTCTTGCGTTCGACCTGAACCTTCTTGCCGCGCTTCACTTCGGTGACGGTTTCCGACGGCACTTCGACCGCTTCGACCAGCGCCGACAGGCCCAGGCGATCAGCCTCGGACAGGATCGATTCGCGGACCTTGTTCTCGAAACCCGAGTAGGCGTGGATGATATACCAGCGAGCCATGATGAAATTCCGTGTCTGGATGAATGCGACAGATCAGGCGAGCGAGAGCAGCCAGCTCACGATGGCACCAAAGACCGTGTCCACGCTGAGGAAGAACAGGGCCAGCAGCAGCATCATGATCCCCACGAAAATCGCGGTAGTGGTGGTTTCCTGGCGGGTCGGCCACACGACCTTGCGTGCTTCCGCCTGCACCTGACGCATGAATTCGCCTGGATTGATCTTGGCCATGGCTTCCTAGCCCGTCGCTTGAGTTTCGTTCCTGTCTTCCGCCAAGGGCTCATCGCCGCCCCGATCGTGGTGACCGGGAGGGGCGATGTGTACTCCTATGTCGGAAGACACCGCCGCACTTAGCTATCGCCCGGAACTTTTGCAAGCCGCGCCACAAAGGTACCGGGTGCCCGGTAGACGATTACCGCCCCGCGCGGCAGGCTGTCCGGCTCGCGCGGGCCGACATACCAAAGCCAGTCCATGCCCTTCGCCGGCTCCCAGTTCGCCAGGTCAATCGGCTGGCCCGGCCGCCACAGCAAGCGCTGACTCGGGTCACGGAAGTTCGGCCCGCCCTCTTTCGGCCGGATCATGTGGATCCCGGGCACGGCAAAGTGCGCATTGATCAGCACGTTCTTGCGCAGCACGGCATAGCCGCCGATGTGCTCCTGCGCGTTATAGCCCCAAACGCCGCTGCTGGTGACAACCAGGTTGGCCACGCGCGCGCCCTGCGGCAGGTGATCGACCGCCGCCAGCAGCCGCTCGGTCTCGGCCGAGCCGCGCCGCCAGGTGTCGGTCGTCACACCCAGCCGCACCAGGAACAGGGCAGGCGCGATCCACAGCAGCCAGCGCGGCACCTGCCACGACAGGGCAAGGCAGGCGACCAGCAGGCCGGAATAGATCATGCGCGCATCGGCCAGGTCGCCGCCGAAGATGTGGCGCGGCATGGCGATCGAGCCCAGCAGCAGGATCAAGGCCGCCCAACCCAGCCGGCCGTCGATCTTGCGCAGCAGGACCGCGCCAACGAGGATCGCCCCAATCAGCTTGAGGCTGTAGCGATCCAGCCAGACAATGCCGTCGCGCATGGCCTGGATCCAGATCGCCTGCTTGAAGATCCAGACCTTGGGGCCGTAACTGGGCAGGCTGCCGGGATGGTCCCCACCCAGCAGCAGCAGGAATGGCAGGAACAGCGGCCAAGGCGCGAGGAAGGCGGAAAGGCCTTTTTGGCGATGCCACTCATAGCCAAAGACCAGGATCCCCAGCATGCCCCAGCCTGAAACGTGCATGACCCAGACCGCCAGGCCGACCGGCATGAACAGCAGCGGGCGCCAGCTCTTGCCCTCCAGCCGCACCCAGCCAGCAAAGGCAAACAGGGCCGTCGCCTGAGCGAGACCGAAGTTGAGGAAGCCCAGAATCAGGCTGGGCGACCAGACGAAGCACAGTGCCAGCATCGAAGCCAGGCCAATCCGCCGGCGCAGGCTCCATTCCACCGCCAGAATACCGCCAGCCGTCAGCAGGGGGACAAGCCCGGCGATCACACGGCCCGCAGCCTCGAGCCCCAGCAGCGGGGCCAGCGGCTGGATCAGCAGGTCGGCACCAAGGTTTCCGGTCCACTTCCACTGGAAATCATAATAGCGCTGGAGAAAGCCGTTCCCGTCCTGCGCCAGCATCACGTAATAGCGCGCCAGATGGGCCGGGTAATCGACCATCTGCGGATAGGTGGCCACCAGCACCGGCAAGCAGGCCAGCAGGGCAAGGGTCAAACCCAGCAGCAGCCCTTCGCGCGGTCCGGGCGCGGCGAACAGGAATTGGCCTAGGCCGGTGCGTGGCGGAGCGGATTGCTCGAAGGTCGGCTCGGCGGACATCTGCTCAGCTTGTTGGTGGAAGAGGCGGTGGCAGGAGTGGCAGGATTCGAACCCGCGGCCCTCGGTTTTGGAGACCGATGCTCTACCAGCTGAGCTACACTCCTGCAGGCGCGCTGGCCCTTAGGTCAGGTGACGGCGGTTGGCAAGGAACTTGTCCGCTTGCCCGCATGATCTGCTATCATCGCCACCATGCACGCTGCGGCGCCCGACCCGATCATTGCACCTGACCTGCTGCTGATGGCCTATCGCAGCGGGATTTTCCCGATGTCCGATGCGCGGGACGATCCCGAGATCTTTTGGGTTGAGCCGCGCCGCCGGGCGATCCTGCCGCTGGACGGGTTCCGCTGTTCGCGCTCGCTGGCGCGCACGCTGCGCCGGGGGCGGTTTACAGTAACCTGCAACGCCGCTTTCTCCGCCGTGATGCAGGCCTGCGCCGCGCCCCGGGCCGAATCGGACGGGACCTGGATCAGCAACCGAATCGAGGCCAGCTACTGCGCCCTCCATGAACTGGGATTGGCCCATTCGATCGAGTGCTGGCACGATGGCGCGCTGGTCGGCGGGCTCTACGGGGTGGGGTTCGATCAGGTGTTCTGCGGCGAATCGATGTTCAGCCGCGTGCCGGATGCGTCGAAGGTGGCGCTGGCCTGGCTGGTGGCCGCACTGCGCCGCGGCGGGGCGCAATTGCTTGATTGCCAGTTCATCACCGATCACCTCGCCTCTTTGGGGGCGATCGAGATCAGCCAGGCCCGTTACCTGAAGCTGCTAGAGGCGGCTCAAAGATCGACGCTGGGCGCCGGGGCCTTGGCGGCCGGAGCCTTCGGAGCCGGTGCCTTAGCAGCCGGTGACGGAGTGGCCGAAGCCGCAGCAGGCGGCGATGGCGAAGCGCTGGCGCTGCCTGTTGCCTTTGGCGCGCTGCTGGCCGATGCCGCAGCGGCCGGGCTGTCTTCCTCGCCCGGGAACTTCATCGCGCAGTCCTTCACCCAGACATCGTAAACCGGGTGCTCAACCACGTTGACCGAAGGCGCGTTCTTGAACAGCCAGCCGGAAAAGACCTTGCGCCAGGCCAGCTGACTTTCGGAATCGGCGCGTTCTTCAACGAAGACCTGAACAAAGGCCCCGGTTTCTGCCGGCCGCTCCCACGGCAAGGTCCGTTCGCAGGTGGCAAGCCGGACGACAACATTGCCAATCCGCCGGGCCTCGCCCGATTTCAGAACGATGTCCTGGATGATGTTGTTGCGCTTGTTCAGCAGGCCCAGCGTGGCCACCCGGTCCTTGACCGGCGTGCCATATTCGCTCTCCACTGCCGGAGCCGCCGCCTGGGCGCCAACCGCCTGCGGGATGTCCGTCGCGGCGGCATCGGGATCGCCGCTGCCGCTACAGGCGGCCAGCAGCAGGGCCAGGCCGGGCGCAAGCAGGCGCCGCATGGTCAGGCGTCCGGGCTCCACGCCTCGTAATCGCCGGTCGCCGCGGCGCGCTTGCCGCCACGCTCCAGCGCGCCCTGCGGACGATAGGCCTGCGGCGTGCCGGTGGCGTTGGGCGTGAATTCCGCTTCCCAGATCCGCGCCGGCGGCAGGAAGCTTTCGGGCACGCCATCATAGGAATGATGCAGCCAGCCATGCCATTCTGCCGGCACGCGGCTCGCATCGTTGGCACCATTGTAGATCACCCAGCGCCGCTCAGTACCGGCGAAGGGCCCGTCCTTGCGGACCTTCTTCGTGCGATAATACTTGTTGCCCTGCGCATCAGTGCCGACGTGTTCGCCGGTGAGCGCCGAGTTGAACAGCGTGCCAATCGTCGCGCCGTCCCACCAGGTGAAGATCTTGCCAAGGATTCCCATGGGCGCGCGTTAGCCTTGGATGGCGGGGCGGGCAAGCACTACCATGCCACCTTGTCCCCCGGCGCGATCCCCAGCTCGGCAGCGCGGCCTCCGGGAATCTCGAGCACACCCTTGACCTTGCCGATCGAAAGCAGCGGCGTTTCATCATAGGGCACGGCATTGGCCGCGATATTGCTGATCCGGCCATCGGGCGCGATGAAGATCAGGTCGAGCGAGATGACCGTATTGTGCATCCAGAAACTGGCGCCGCGCGGGGGATCCATCGGGAAGATCATGCCCTCGTCCGGCCCCAGCTTGGTGCGGAACATCAATCCCCGCGCCTGCTCAACCATCGATCCAGCAACTTCCACCTTGAAGGTATGGGTGCCGCTGGCGCCGGTAACGGTAAGCGGAACGACCGTCAGCCCGGATTCGGGATGGACCGCCTTGGAGGCCGCGACCGCCCGTTCTCCAGCCCCGGGAGAGCACGCGACCAGCACCGCCGCCAGCAGTGCAAGCATCAGATTTCGCATCAGTCTTCCTCCTTGGCCCAGGCCTCAAGCCACTCGTGATCGGCAGCTTCGACCACCTGCCGCGCAATGTCCAGCCGGTGTCCTGCCCGCAGCAGCACGGCCACCTGCTTTTCCCGCGCCTGCCGATCAGCCAGAGGCGGGCCGAATGGCCCCAGCCGCCGTTTGCGCGCCAGGGCCAGGGCCGCATGGCGCTGTTCTGCCACCGTGCCGCGCACGGCTTCGCGCAGGTCGGACGCTATCCCTGCGGCGCTGAGTGATTGATCAACCCGTCTGGCCCCATAGCCGCGACGCATCAGGCTGCCGGCTTTTGACCGGGCATAGATCGCATCATCGACATAACCGGCGGCAATGCAGCGTTCTATCAATGCGGCCACCGGCGGTTCCCCTTCGCCGTCCCAGCCGCGTTCGCGCAGCTTGCGGCGCAGATAGGCCTCCAGCTTGGCCGCCGAAGTGGCAAACCGCGCCAGATAGCCCAGCGCCAGCTCGTTCAGCCGCACCGCATCAAGCGGCGGCGGCACGCGGCGCTCGCCCGGCTTGTGCGCCCGATTTGAGGTGGAACGATAAGACATTGCCCTATTCGTGCCACACTGTGCCGCAATTGGGGAGAGGTGCAGGTGGGCTTTCAGGGAACCACCAGACATTTGGGGACGTGATTGACGCCGAACAGCGGCGCATCCGCTTGATATAACGGGTTATACCATGACTGAAGCCGCCACTCTGGCGAGTGCCGCGACGGCGGGGCTTGTGCCCACGCCCAACTTTGATGAGCACCCGCGCCGCTTTTCGGACTTTGCCACCTTTGGCGAGGCGATCGACTATGCCGCGCAGGGCAAGCGCGGGATGAACTTCCACGATCCGCGCGGCACGCTGATCCGGGTCTATCCCTTCAGCGAACTGCGCCGCGATGCGATTGACATGGCCTATCGCCTGATCGCGCATGGGATCGGCAAGGGTGACCGGGTGGCGCTGGTCGCCGAAACCGGCCCCGATTTTGCCGCGCTGTTCTGCGGCACGGTCTATGCGGGCGCCTGGCCGGTGCCGCTGCCGCTGCCGACCAGCTTTGGCGGCAAGGATGGCTATATCGATCAGCTCGCCGTCCAGTTGCAGAGCTCTGACCCGAAGGTGCTGTTCTATCCGGCCGAAATCGCCGAGATGGCCGGTGCTGCCGCCAAGCGCCAGGAAGCGCTGACCGGCAAGTGCGATGGCATCGCCTGGGAAGAATTTGCCCAGCGCCCGGCCATCGAATGCGCTCTGCCGCAGGCTCAGCCAGACGATATCTGCTATCTGCAATATTCGAGCGGCTCGACCCGCTTTCCGCACGGCGTGGCGGTGACCCACGAGGCGCTGCTCAACAACCTGGGCGGCCACGCCCACGGCATGCAGTTCACGCAGGAAGACCGCTGCATTTCCTGGCTGCCGTGGTATCACGACATGGGGCTGGTCGGCTGCTTCCTGTCGATGATCGCCAACCAGGTTTCGGCCGATTACCTCAAGACGGAAGACTTCGCCCGCCGCCCGTTGGCCTGGCTGGACCTGATCACCCGCAATCAGGGCATCTCGTGCAGCTATTCGCCCACCTTCGGCTATGACATTTGCGCCCGCCGCATTTCGAGCCAGAGCAACGTGGCCGAACGGTTTGACCTGTCGCGCTGGCGGATTGCCGGCAACGGCGCGGACATGATCCGCCCCGACGTGATGCAGAACTTCGTCAACGCCTTTGCCCCGGCAGGCTTCAAGGCCAGCGCATTCCTGCCGTCCTATGGCCTGGCCGAAGCGACCCTGGCGGTCACCCTGATGCCCCCGGGCGAAGGGATCCGCGTCGAACTGGTCGAGGAAGAGCGCCTATCCGGCACCCCGCGCGACCTGAGCCGTCCGGCCCGCTACCGCGCGATCGTCAACTGCGGCAAGGCCGTGAAGGACATGGCGCTGGAAATCCGCAACGAACGCGGCGATGCTCTGCCCGATCACCATATCGGCAAGGTGTGGTGCAAGGGCCCGTCGGTCATGCATTCCTACTTCCGCGATCCGGAATCGACGGCGGCCTGCCTGGTCGACGGTTGGCTGGACACGGGTGATATGGGCTACATGGTTGATGGCTACCTGTTCATCGTCGGCCGCGCCAAGGACATGATCATCATCAACGGCAAGAACCACTGGCCCCAGGATATCGAATGGGCCGTGGAACAGCTGCCGGGCTTCAACCACGGCGACATCGCCGCCTTCTCGATCGAAAGCGAGACGGGCGAGGAAGAAGTCGCCGTGCTGGTCCACTGCCGCGTGTCCGACCCGGTTGAGCGGCAGAAGCTGCACGACACGATCCGTGACAAGGTCCGCTCGATCCTGGGCCACCCGGCCATCGTCGAACTGGTCCCGCCGCGCACCCTGCCGCGCACCAGTTCGGGCAAGCTGAGCCGGGCCAAGGCCAAGCGCCTGTACCTGTCGGGTGAAATCGCGCCGATCAGCCTCGCCGCCTGACCGGCCGGACTGTCACACCGGGCGGCCTTGCGAAAAGCGCAAGGCCGCCCTTTGTGTATTATAGTCACAACACAGCTTGAACTGGTTGGCGATCCGTCCCATGTTGGTGGCCGCACTTGCAATCACGGGACCACCCCCATGGCCACCACGCCGACTTCTACCGAAACCGCCGCCCCCACGATCACCCTGACCCCGCCCGAGCCGGTGCCGGTGGTCGCGCCCGAACAGGCGGTGGGGCTGGTCCCCGTTTCGGACGATGCCAAGACCAAGCTGGACCAGCGTGTTGATGCCTTCGTGGCCGATCTGCTCGCTTCGGATGCCAACTCGCCCGAGTTCGGCAAGAAGGTGGACCAGATCACCAACATGGGCCGCAAGGAAATCATGACCGCCGCGGGGATGAGCAACCGCTTCCTCGATCGACCGGTGCGCGCGATGGACAAGGACTCGGGCGTCGGCGCCAACCTGGCCGAACTGCGCCGCACGATCGAACAGCTCGATCCCGGCAAGCAGGGCAAGCTGTCCAAGGGCCGCAAGATCCTGGGCTTCATCCCCTTCGGCAATTCGCTGAAGCGCTACTTCAATTCTTATGAAAGCGCGCAGGGCCACATTCAGGCCGTGCTGGGCCACCTCTCGTCCGGCAAGGACGAGCTGCTGATGGACAATGCCGCGATCGACGTGGAGCGGCAGAAGCTGTGGGAGGCGATGGGTTCGCTGGAACAGATGATCCACATCAGCCGCGCGCTGGATGCCAAGCTGGAAGAAAAGGCCGCCGATCTTGACGCGACCGACCCGGCCAAGGCCAAGGCGATCCGCGAAACGGCCCTGTTCTACGTTCGCCAGCGCACGCAGGACCTGCTGACGCAGATGGCCGTGACGGTGCAGGGGTACCTGGCGCTCGATCTGGTCAAGAAGAACAATGTCGAACTGGTGAAGGGCGTGGACCGCGCCAGCACCACCACTGTCGCCGCCCTGCGCACCGCCGTGACCGTGGCCCAGGCCATGGCCAACCAGCGCCTCGTCCTGCAGCAGGTTACCGCGCTCAACGAAACCACCGCGGGCCTGATCGATTCCACCGGTGCCTTACTGCGCGACCAGACCGGCAAGATCCACGAGATGGCGGCATCGAGCACGATCCCGCTCGAAACGCTGCAGCGCGCTTTCCAGAACATCTATGACACGATGGACAACATCGACACCTTCAAGGTGAAGGCGCTGGAAAACATGAAGCAGACGGTCACCACGCTGACGGCCGAGGTGGAAAAGTCCAAGGGCTATATCGCCCGCGCCGAAGGGGCCGCCCAGGCGGCCAAGGCAGCCGACGCCCCCAGCCTGCTGACGCTGGAGGGCTGACTTGGCCGGCGAGGCGCACAATTCGGACCTGATCCTGCGTCAGGCCCGCCAGTCGCTGAGCGACCAGCGGGCGGGCGGACGGCGTGCCGTGTCGATCGGTCGCCGTTCGGCTGCGCTCAAGCGGCAGCATTTCAAGAAGAAGCTTGCCCGGGTCGGTCTGGCCTTGGTGGCGGTTTACTTTGCCGCCACGGTCGCCGGTCTGGTGCTCGACGGGATCGGCTGGACCGGGGTGATCTTGACCCTACTCGCCAGCGTGATCGCAGTCGGCCTGTTCGGCGCCTATCCCGGCCTGCCGGTTCCCACGCGTGAGAGCCTGCGCGGCGGCGACGTAAAGTCGCTGGTCGGGCGGACCGAGCTGTGGCTGGAACAGCAGCGCCCGGCCCTGCCCGCCCCGGCGGTCCAGCTGGTCGATACGCTCGACCTGCAACTCGATGCGCTGGGCAGCCAGCTGGATGGGCTGACCGACAATGCCCCCGCCGCGCTGGAAGTGCGCAAGCTGGTGGGCGATCACCTGCCCGAACTGATCAGCACCTACACCTCGATCCCGCGCCACCTGCGCGGCGAGGCGCAGGGCGGCAGCAGCCCCGACCAGCACCTGGTTGATAGCCTGGGCAAGATCAGCGCCGAGATTGACAGCGTCACCCGCCAGCTGGCGAGCGGCGCGATCGACAACCTGGCGATTAAGACCCGTTACCTCGATTACAAGTATGGGGCCGGTCCCGAAGGAGATAATGCCCAGTGAGGATCGCGATCCCCCATTCGATCGGCAAGGACGAAGCCCGCCGCCGCATTCGCGAACGCTCGGGTGAGATCGCGAACTTCATTCCCGGCTTCGCTTCGGTCAGCACCGATTGGCAGAGCGAGGACCGGATGAACCTCACCGTCGGCGCGATGGGCCAGGAAATGACCGGCGCGATCGAAGTGGGTGAAAGCGAAGTGGCCTTCACGGTCGAACTCCCCGCCGCGCTCAGCTTTGTCGAACCGATGATCCGCAGCCAGATCGAGGCCAAGGGCCGCAAGCTGCTGAGCTAAATCTCGCGTTCCAGCTCCAGCAGGCTCGCCGGGATGCGCAATTGCGCCGAGGCGACCCGCGTTTCGCGCAGGAACAGCATCAGCGCCCACATCAGCAGGCCGATCGCCAGCAGGAACAGCCCGGCTGCCACCAGTTGCAGCCGCACGGCCACGAATTCTTCGAGGAACAGCACCGCCACGGTCACCCCGATGGTCAGGCCGCTCAGCACCATCAGGAAGATCGCCCGGGTGATCAGGTGGATGCGCGTGGCGATGGCGCGCATTTCGACCACCACCGCATCGTGTGCCGGCCCGCTCGTGGCGGTGTGCAAGTCCTGCAAATGGCGCGAGCGGTCGACGATGCGTCCCAGCCGGGTGGATAGCAGGTTCATGATATTGCCAATCGCCACCAGCACGAAGACTGGCGCAAGGGCAAGCTGGATGGTCTGGGCGATCATCGCGGCTGCTCAGCGCCCGCTGGTCAGCAGGCTATCGACCACGCTGGGATCGGCCAGGGTCGAGGTGTCGCCCAGGTTCGAGACGTCGCCTTCGGCAATCTTGCGCAGGATCCGGCGCATGATCTTGCCCGAACGGGTCTTGGGCAGGGCCGGGGCGAAGTGGATCACATCGGGCGTGGCGATTGGCCCGATTTCGTGCCGCACCCACTGCACCAGCTCCTTGCGCACTTCGTCATTTGGCTCTTCGCCCGCGTTGAGCGTGACATAGGCATAGATGCCCTGTCCCTTGATCTCGTGCGGCATGCCCACCACGGCCGCTTCGGCCACCTTGGCATGGGCCACCAGCGCGCTCTCGACCTCGGCCGTGCCCATGCGGTGGCCGGAAACGTTGATCACGTCGTCGACGCGGCCGGTGATCCAGTAATAGCCATCCGCATCGCGCTTGCAGCCATCGCCGGTGAAGTACTTGCCGCGATAGGTGGTGAAATAGGTCTGGAAGAAGCGTTCATGATCGCCCCAGACGGTGCGCATCTGCCCCGGCCAGGATTGGGTGATGCACAGGTTCCCCTCGGTCGCGCCTTCCAGCACCACGCCTTCGCCATCGACGATCTGCGGCACCACGCCAAACATCGGGAAGCTGGCCGCGCCGGGCTTCAGCGCATGGGCGCCGGGCAGCGGGGTCATCATGCAGGCCCCGGTTTCAGTCTGCCAATAGGTATCGACGATCGGGCAGCGTTCATCGCCAACCACGCGCCAGTACCATTCCCAGGCTTCCGGGTTGATCGGTTCACCCACCGAACCCAGCAGCCGCAATGTCTGGCGACTGGTCGCCTTCACCCAATCATCGCCCTCACGCATCAACGCGCGCAGGGCGGTGGGGGCGCCATAGAAAATCTCGACCTTGTGGCGGTCAACGATTTCCCAGAAGCGGCTGTGGGTGGGGTAATTGGGCACCCCTTCGAACATCACCGTGGTCGCGCCATTGGCCAGCGGGCCATAGACGACATAGCTATGGCCGGTGACCCAGCCCACATCGGCCGCGCACCAGTAGATCTCGCCAGGGCGGTAATCGAACACGTACTGGTGCGTCATCGCCGCCCAGGTCAGATAACCGCCGGTGGTGTGGAGCACGCCCTTGGGTTTGCCGGTGCTGCCGGAGGTGTAGAGGATGAACAGCGGGTCTTCCGCGCCCATTTCCTCGTAAGGGCAATCGGCCGAGACGGCCTCGCGCTGCTCGTGCCACCAGTGATCGCGGCCTGCTGCCATGGTCACCGCATTGCCGACGTGCTGGACGACCAGCACCGCTTCAACGCCGGGGCACTGGCCCAGCGCTTCATCGACATTGGCCTTCAGCGGCACCAGCTTGCCGCCGCGCATCCCGGCGTCGGCGGTGATGACAATGTTGCTGTCGCAGTCCTGGATGCGGCCGGCGAGCGCCTCGGGGCTGAACCCGCCGAACACGACTGAGTGGATCGCGCCGATCCGGCTGCAGGCCAGCATGGCGACGGCTGCTTCCGGCACCATCGGCATGTAGATGGTGATCCGGTCACCGCGCTTGGCGCCCAGCGCCTTCAGCGCATTGGCCATGCGGCAGACGTCTTCGTGGAGCTGGCGATAGGTCAGCTTGCGCTGCTGACTGGCGTCGTCACCCTCCCAGATGATCGCGGTAACATCGCCGCGCTCCGCCAGGTGGCGATCAAGGCAGTTGGCCGAGACGTTGAGCGAGCCATCGGAAAACCATTCGATCCCGAAATCGGCTTCGTCATAGGAACACCGGCTGAGCTTGGTCCACGGCTTGATCCAGTCGATCCGGGCCGATTCCTCGCGCCAGAACGCCTCGGGCGCTTCCAGCGACTTGCGGTACTTGTCGGCATAGACTTCCGCGGTGATCTGCGCGCGGGCGGCCCATTCAGCGGGGACGGGGTGGACATTGGCCATCAGGTGCTCTCCCTTTGCCCTATCCCTTGCCGCTCCCCGGGGCCGCGATCAAGGTGGTCAGAAGAAGAATTTCTGCTGCCAGTAGAATGTCCCGATAACCGGCTGCCCGGCCGCATCCAGCGCCGGCTTGAAGCGCAGCCGCTCCTTGGCGAGGCGGCAGGTCACCTCGTCGGTATCGGGCAGGCCACTCGATTGGTAGATCCGGCAGGCCGTGGCCCGCCCTTCAGGGCTCACCGTCAGCGCCAGGATCACCGCCTTGCCAATCCGCGCATCGCGCCCAGCCGGCGGGATCGGGAAGTCGGCCGCCCGGTCAATCCGCCCGGAGATATGCACCGGCTTGCTCGCCCCGCCGCCCTGCCCGTTGCCGCCTGTGCCGCTGCCGGTGCCGGAACCGTTGCCGCCCGCACCCGTGCCACTGCCGCTATCGCGCGCGCCGGAACTGTCCGCGCTGCCGGTGCTGGAGGCGCGCGGTGCCGGGGCCTTGGCGAGGGCCACCTTGGGCTTTTCGGCCTGCACTTCGCGCGGGACGGCCTTCTTTCCCGCTTCGCCAGCGGTCCCTGCGGGTTCGGGCTCAGGCTGCTGCTCTGGCGGGGGAGGCGGTGCAGTGATCGTCACGGTGAAGGTTCGCGTGATGGTCTCCACCGCCTGCGCAGTGAAGTCCGGCGCGAAGGCCCGGATCAGCGCCAGGATCGCCACCAGGTGCAGCGCGGCCACCAGCGCGATCACGCCCAGCTTGACCCGGCGCGGCGGGGTGAGGTCCAGTTCGTCCGCGTCCATATCTTTCATATGACAGCGTAAACCCGGATTTCAAAGCGCTAGCGCGGCGGGGCGATATCGAATGCGAAGGTTAGACGCTCGCCTGCGGCAAACGGCTCGGTGGCGTGCCACAGGGTTGAGCCGAACAGCGCCAGGCGGCCAGGCTTCGGCTCGATCTGGCGCAGCGGTGGCAAGTCCAGCCCCAGCTCCGGCGGCGGGGTGCCAAGCGAGAGCCATCCGGCGGGTGCCTCGCCCAGCTCCTGCGGCTCCGGCAGGCTGACATAGCAGGCCGAGCTGATCCAGCCCCGAACATGGGTATGGCTGGCATGGAACCCCGCCCCCGCCAGCCGGACCGACCAGCTGCCAACAAAGCACAGCGGCCCCTCGCCCCGCTCCAGCAGCGGGTGCCCCGGTTCGTGCGGCAGCTCGGCCGCGAAATCAGCCACCGCCGCCAGCACCTTGTCGCGCGCCAGCCGGATCGCCGGGTCAGGGTGGAAGAACAGCTGCCGGTCCGTCTGGGTGCCGCCCCGGACCGACTGCTCCGGGTAAGGCGCCTTCATCCGATGGAGACCACGCAGGGCGGCAGCGAGGTCAGCAAGTTGCCCCGAAGTAAAATCCAGATCGACGCTAGCAGCATGGAGTGGATCGCCATCGAGCCAGCCCGCCTTGGGATCAGCCAGCAACCGCCAGCATAGCCCCGCATAGGGCCAGAACATGCGGCCTTGTGCGCCACCTAGATGCCGTTCGGTGATCTTCAGTGCCGTCTCAATTTGTCCAATCCGCAAGAGGTAACGGACATGGCAAAGATCCGTTCCGGGATCGGAAAGGGCCTCAAAAGGCTGGAAATCCGGCGCTCCATCGCCGCTCTCTGCCGCCAGGAACAGCGCCGACAGCGCCAGCCCCTGCGACGGCGGGCAGGCAGCCTGAGCTCCCGACAAAACCTTGCGGGCAGCGCCCCAGTCCTTGCGGGTCGCATGCTGCTGAAACCAGGCCAGCCACAGCGCCGTGTTGGCTGGTTCGCGCGCAACTGCTTGGGCATAGGACCGGTCCCAGTCTTCCGCCTCGCCCTTGGTAATCCGCATCGCGCTGAGGGTGCGATGCCCATCAAGCCAGCCGGGATGCTGGGCCAGCACGGCTTCGAGCTGCGCCTCGGCCGCCTTACCCTCGCCTTCGGCCGCCAGGGCCAAAGCCCGGTTGCGGATCAGGTCCGGTTGGCCGGGGAGCAGGCTGGCCGCCCGCTCAAACAGCGCCGCGGCGGGTTGCCAGGCTTCAAACGCGATCTGGGCATGGCCGAAAGCCGCCTGCGGACTATCCGGATCAAGCCGGGCCGCAGCCGTGATCGTATCCAGCGCCGCGTCGATATCCTGCTCCGCGAGCAAGGCCGCGGCCCGGCTGACGCGCTGCGCGGTGTCGGTCATGCCTTGCAATGCTGGTCGATGAACGCCTGATGGCCCGGCTGGCGCGCGGCTTCATGCGCCATGGCACCGCGCAGCTTGCCCAGCCATTCGCGCCCGCTCGGCCGATAGGCACCCAGCGGATCGGTCCCCTCCGGCAGGTTGAACTGGCCGATGTGGACCGCGTGCCAGCTGGGCGGGGCAAACAGGTCCATATCGCGCGGAATGTGGCGGCCATAGCGGCGGAAATGCTCGATCTTGAACGCCAGCGTGTCTGGAATATCCATCGCTGCAGTATGGCGCCACATCGGCTCGTCCCGATCCATCAGCTTGTAATGCAGCACGATGAAATCGCGGATGCGCTCCATCTCGGTCGTGGCGATGTGGTTGTATTCCGCGATCACCGCGGGATCGAAGCTGGTATCCGGGAACAGGGCCAGCAGCTTGGAAATTCCGGCCTGGATCAGGTGCAGGCTGGTCGATTCCAGCGGTTCGAGGAAGCCGCTGGAGAGCCCGACCGCAACCACGTTCTTGTCCCAGAACTTGCGCCGCATGCCGGTGGTGAAGCGCAGCCGGTTCGGGTCGGCCAGCGGCTTGCCATCGAGATTGGAGAGCAGCACGTCGAGCGCCGCCTCGTCGCTGGTGAACTGGCTGGAATAGACATGGCCATTGCCGGTGCGGTGCTGCAGCGGGATGCGCCATTGCCAGCCGGCTTCACGCGCGGTCGAGCGGGTGTAGGGTGTGAATTCGCCAGCTTTCTCACAGGGAATGGCGACAGCGCGATCGCAGGGCAGCCAATGCGTCCAGTCGGCATAGCCCGCCTGCAACGCGCCCTCGATCAGCAGCCCGCGGAAGCCCGAGCAATCGATGAACAGTTCCGCCTCAAGGCTGCGGCCGTCGTCCAGCGTCACGCCGGTGACGAAGCCGGTCTCGCCATGCTGCTGGACTGAGCCGATCTTGCCTTCGTGCCGCACCACGCCGCGCTGTTCTGACAGGCTGCGCAGATAGCGGGCATAGAGCCCGGCATCGAAGTGATAGGCATAATCGAAGGTCGAGAGGACCGAGCGCGGATCGCCACTGGGCCGCGTAAACTTGTTCGCCTGAGCGAGATGCCAGGCCATCGAATGCTCATCAAACCCGGCGGTTTCCCCGGCCGCGCGGGCCATCAGCCAATGCTGGTGGACCGGCACCACGTCAAAGGCGCGGCCATGCGGGCCGAAGGGGTGGAAATAGCGATGGCCGGCGCGGCCCCAGTTCACGAACTCGATCCCCAGCTTGTAGCTGGCCTGGGTCCGTTTCATGAATTCGGCTTCGTCGATGCCCAGCATCTGGTTGAAAGTGCGGATCGGCGGGATCGTCGCTTCACCCACGCCAACCGTGCCGATCTCTTCGCTTTCGATCAGCGCGATCTCGCAGCCTTGCGACAAGTTCGCGGAGAGGGCCGCCGCCGTCATCCAGCCCGCCGAACCGCCGCCGACGATCAGGATCTTGCGAATGGGTTGCGCCGGTAAAGCCATGTTCGATCGCTTGCCATGAAAGAGAACGGGCGGGAAGCAGCCAAAGCTGTTCCCGCCCGGAAAGAATTGGGGCCTGCAAGGGAGTTGCAGACCCCGAGGAGAACAACCTTAGAAGCTGTAACGCACCGACGCAGTGAAGGTGCGACCCAGCGCCGGGGCACCGCCCAGCACGGCCGGATTGGTCGAGCTGTCGGAGATACCGCCATTGCCGCGGAAGTCGAAGGTGTCGAACAGGTTATAGACCTGCAGGCCCAGTTCCAGGTTCTGGACCGGACGGACGCGGATCACACCGTTAAACACGGCCTTGCCCGGGTATTCCAGGCCCGCGCCGTCGATCGAGGCGGTCTGGCCGGTGGTCGACAGACCGATCGTGGCCATGTCGCTGACGTCGTAGTTGGCCGAAACCGTGTACGACAGGTCAGGAATGCCATCGGCGCGGCTGTAGACGGTCGAAGCGGCAGCAGCGCGCTTGGCCTTGGTGTAGGTGGCCGTACCGACGAGGTTGAACCCGCCGTTCTGGTAGGTCACGAACAGTTCGGCACCCGACGACTTGTACTTGGTGTCGATGATGCAGCCACCCTTCGGGCACTGGGCCGTCACGGTCGGCTCGTAGTCGCTGCGGCTGAAGCTACCCTTCAGCAGGGTAAGTTCCGCGGTGTATCGGCCTCCGGCCAATTCGCCCCGGTTCTTCAGGCCAAGTTCGTACTGCTTCACGAAGTCAACCGACGGAACCAGGCCGCTCTGGTTGAGCTGGCCCGAGGCGGTGAACTTGCCCGAAACCGTCTGGCGATCCGAGTTGAAGCGACCACCGCGCGAGGCACGGACGAACAGCGAGGTGTCCGGATTGACCTTCCACAGCGCACCGGCAGTCCAGGTGGTGTAGTTGCGGCCATAGTCCAGCACTTCGCGGGCACCGTTGGCGGTGATCGTCGGGATCTGGGTGGTCACGCCGTTGGCAGTGACGGCCGTGTTGAACTCGGTCTTGCTGCCGGCAACCGTCCAACCAGCGGCGCGCATCATTTCGAAGCGAACCGAACCATCGACGGCGAAGTTGTCGTTATCGAGGTCGAGCCCGACATAGGGCGCGTTATCGGTGTACGACAGTTCGTAGTCGCGGGCGCAGCAATCGCCCCAGTTGTTGTTGAACCCGGCGATGCCATCGGCGGTCAGGCGGGCGCCAGCAGCCGTGTACAGATCAAGCTGCGACGGGTTGCTGCCGCTGACTTCGCGGTAGGACTTGTTGGTGTGCCAGTCCATGTCGATGTTCTGGTTCATGTAGAACCAGCCAGCGCGCGCGGTGATCGTGGCGAAACCGCCTTCGAACTTGCCCGACAGACCCAGATCGTTGGCAAAGCTGCCGACGTCGCGGATGTTGGTGCGGACGTTGGTGTTCGTATCGATGTAGGCGCCGGTGTAGGCCTGACCGGCCTTCGGGCCAGCCGCATAGCGGATTTGGGCCACGACGCCGCCATTGACGGTCGAACCGATCACCGCCGAGGTGCGGCCAACGCCCAGGAACGGCGAGGTGAAGGCGCCGCTCATGTCGGTCCAGCGCATGTTGTTGTCGACCGTGATCGCGTCCGAGAACTCATAGTGGAACTGGTTCTGGATCGACTTCGCGTTGGTCGTGATGCCCGACATGGCAACCCGCTCAAGATCACCGTCGCGGTTATAGATCAGGAACGACGAATTGAGGTTCGAATAGTTCGACTGGTCACGACCATCGAAGCCCGGGAACGGCTGCAGGTTCGAAACCTTGCCGCCCGAAACGGTACCCAGCGCCGGGGCGCCGGTGTAGTTCGGTTCCTGGGTATCGGCATACTTGAACAGGAAGCGGATGTAGCCCTTGCCGTCCGCGAATTCCTTGGTGACGTTACCCTTGATCTGGACCGAGTCCGAGACGTTGTAACCGGCCTTCAGCGGGCCACGGCCAACCTTGTAGAAGCCGCCAAGGTGGAAATAGAGCGTGTCGCTGATCGGGCCGCCATAGCGGAAATCAACCTTGGTTTCGTTGTAACCCAGGCCCTTGTTGAGCTGGATGAAACCGCCCTCTTCCTTGCCGGTGTGGCTGATGTAGTTGATGACCGCACCCGGCGCCTGCGAGGCGAAAGTCGCAGCGGTACCGCCGCGCACAGCTTCGACCTTCTGCGTGGTCGCATCGAAGCGGGTCCAGTAGTCGTTGTTGCCGAACTGCATGTCACCGAACAGCACGGTCGGCAGGCCATCTTCCTGCAGCTGCACGAACGGCGCACCGCCGGTGGCCACCGGGAGACCGCGAACAGCGATGTTCGCGTTACCGCCCGGGCCCGACGTACCGGCCACCTGGATACCCGGCAGCATGCGGAACAGTTCGGCTTCCGAGCTCGGCTTAAAGTCCTGGATCAGGTCGGCGCTGACCGACGTTACCGAAATCGAGCTGTCGATCTGGGTCTTGTCGCGGCCCGATGCCGTAACGACGATTTCATCAAGCCCGCCGGCTTCATCCTTCGGCGCGTCCTGCGCCATGGCCGGGACGGCGAAGCTGGCGCCGGCGACAATCGCCAGAGCCGAGGCTACGCAACGCAACTGCGACTTCTTCATGGGTATCCTCCCCTCAACCACCCCTTTGCGGGGCACATTTGCCGCGCACAAGGCTGCACCCCGTACCGACAATCGATTGCACATTTATCGCAATCGATTGCAAGCGCAAGTGCAAACATCAGTTTCAAGAGTATATACTTACTTTGGTCATTGCCTTTGTCGACGTTTGCAGAGAAATGGAGCCATGACCGAACGGCCGCGCATCCGAAACATTGCCGATCTCGCCAAGATTGCCGGCGTTTCACCCGGCACAGTCTCGCGTGCACTGTCCGGAGCAGGTTTGATCAGCCAGAAAACGCGGGAGCGGATCCAGGCCCTTGCGCGCGAGCATGAATTTCGGCCCAATATCATGGCCCGGAACCTGCGGATCCAGCGCACCGGGGCGATTGGCGTCCTGATCCCACTGGGGCACGAAACCGGCCAGCATATCTCTGATCCGTTCTTCATCACGATGCTGGGCCTGCTCGCCGATGCCTTGACCGAACGCGGCTATGACCTGGTCCTGAGCCGGGTGATCCCGACCGATGACGACTGGCTGGAACGCTATGCCGATTCGGGGCGGGTCGACGGGATCATCGTTATTGGCCAGTCGGACCAATCAGCCGTGCTGGACCGGGCCGCGGCGCGCTATCGCCCGCTGGTGGTCTGGGGCGGCCATTCGCGCGGGCAGGTGCATTGTTCGGTGGGGTCAGACAACATTGCCGGCGGTGATATCGCCGCCAGTCACCTGCTGGAGCGCGGCTGCAAGCGGATCGCGTTCTTCGGCGATCCCACGCCGCTGGAAATTGCCCAGCGGTTGGAAGGTTGCCGCAACGCCCTGAACCGCGCCGGCATGGCCGACAGCCTGACGATTTTCCCCGCTCATCTGGCCGCCGGGGCCAATGACAGCGGCATCGCAGCCTATCTGGAACAAGCCCCGGCCCGGCCCGACGGCATTTTGGCCGCGTCTGATGTTATTGCCATGAGCGTGCTGCGCGCCCTGTCGGAACTCGGCTTGGCAGTACCGGGCGATGTCAAGGTGATCGGCTATGACGGCCTTGCCCTCGGTGAGCATACCGTGCCGCGCCTGACGACCGTCAAGCAGGACCTGACCACCGGCGCACGCAACCTGGTGGACCTGCTGCTGCGCCGGATCGCGGGAGAGGATACCAGCTCGGTGGTGATGATGCCCGAACTGGTGGTGCGGCTGTCTAGCTGACCGCAGCCTGGGCAAGGGCCAGGGCGCCCAGCAGCCCCGACCGCTCACCGAGCCCCGGAGGAACGACGAGCTCTGAGGCCTTGCCACGAAAATAGCCATTGCCAATCCGGTCAGCCTTGGCCCGAACCCGATCAATCAGGCCCGGGGTAGCCATCACGCCGCCACCCAGCACGATCCGGCCCGGTTCGAACATGGCCTGCACCGCGTTGACCGCATGCGCCAGATACCAGGCGATGACATCATGGCCCGGATGGTCTGCTGGCAATTCAGACAGGGAGACCCCGTACCGGGCCAGCACTGCCGGCCCGCTCGCCATCCCTTCAAGGCAGGTGCCGTGAAACGGACAAACGCCGGCAAAATCTGCATCCGCCGGATGCAAGGGCAAATGGATATGGCCCATTTCCGGATGAGAGATTCCGGAGAGCGTCCTGCCACTAACCACGGCACCGCCGCCCACACCGGTCCCGATCGTGAAATAGAGCACCGATGGCTGACCCTGGCCCGCCCCCCAGCGATATTCAGCCAGAGCCGCCGCCGTCACATCGGTATCCAGCCCGACCGGACAGCCAAGCCGCGCCACCAGCGGGCCAACCAGATCCGTGTTGGACCAGTTGGCCTTTGGGGTCGACAGGATATGCCCCCACTGCGGTGAGGTCCGATCCACTTCCACCGGACCGAAAGTAGCCATGCCGACGGCAGCAAGAGGGCCATGGCCGGCCAGCCAATCACACATGGCGGGAATGGTTTCGTCCGGGCTGGTAGTCGGGATCCGGGTGGTCGCAATGATCTCGTCAGGACCGCGCGCGATGCCCAGCACGAACTTCGTGCCGCCCGCTTCCACCAATCCGTACAAGGGCCCGCTCATCGGTTAACGATCTGCGCCGTTTCCCCTTCCAGCGCAATCCGGAAGCGCGGCGCCGGCACGCCGCCAAACGTGCTGACCACCAGGTCCGGCTGCTCCGTCACGCTGCGGCCCTTGAGCCCCCAGTTATCGATAAAGCCCGCCACTTCGAGGTTGTCCATCACCCACCAGCTATAGGTCTGAACGGGCTCTTCAGCCGGGTTTGGCGCAACCAGACCCGTGCCATTAAGCGGACGCCACGGCCCAGCCAGCCGATCCGCAACCATGCCATAAAGCCCGTTCGGCCCGCTCGGCCCCGCAGGATCGAAGGTGCGGCGCTGGGTCGACCAGAAGATGTAATACCGCTCACCCTGAACCCGGAGCACGGGCCGCTCCATCTCGTTGTTGACGCCATTGGCGCTGACCAGCGGCGGCAGCAGCGACCAGCTATCAAAGCCCGCACCGTTCGCACGGGCCAGCCCGATCACGCCATTGAAGGCAGAACTGGAGGCCGCATCGGAGGCAGTGAACAGCAGGTAATCGACGCCGTCCGCCGGATCACGGAAATGGAAGGGATCGCGAAAGCCCTTGATGAAGCCCGGCGCCCCGACGGTCTGGTTGACGATGACATAGTGCTTGCCATCGGCCGCCACGCTTTCGACCGGCTCGCTCCACCCGGTCACGCGGATCGCCTCACCAACCTCCTCTAACGAGCCCGTGGTCTGGAACAGGCGCTGCTCAAAGCTGCGCCCGGTATCGCCGCGCCGTCCGGTCGCGGTGTAGAACAGGGTCACCCGGCCGCTTGCCGGGTCAAAGACGGTTGAACCGGCCCATTCACGCGAACCGGGATTAAGCTCTTCCGGCAGGAGATAGCCGCAATCCCGCCAGGCGCCGTCGCGTTCGAGCATCAGCCGCAGGCGGGCGATATCGTGGCGCAGATCCGGGTGAACATCGCGCGGCGCACACATCACCACCCAGGCGGTCCAGCCATCAAAACGCACTGTTGCGCCCAGCGGCGTTTCGAACGGCCAGCAATCCCACAGCTGGAAACCGGGCAGGGCATCATGAACGTCAGCGGCGGTGATCAGGGGAATCGTGGGCAGTTGCTGATCGGCAATCGCCGCTACTGCCTGTGCCGTCCAGACCGACGTTTCGTGCGCGATGGTGGTTGAAACTGACACCCAATAACCCCGGAAGAAAGACCCTGTGGCAAGTTTCCCTGCCCCCTTGGCCTGCTTCGCTATCCTAAATTGTAATCGATTGCAAAAGCTATTCCGGGTGGGTTTTAGACGGCTCACCGATCCGGCCTAAAGCAGACTTGCCCCGGCTGCCGGAGCCTCGATCATGATCAACGGCTGCGCCCCCGCCGGTGTCCGGTATCCAGCCAGCACCGCCTTGCGAACCCGTTCAACCTCACCGGCAGGCAACAGGGCTACAACTGCACCGCCAAACCCGCCGCCGGTCATACGGGCCCCGCCCTCAGCGCCGATCGCATCCTGGAACAGCGCGACCAGCGCATCGATGGCAGGCAAGGTGATCGCGAAATCATCGCGCATGGCGGCATGGCTCTGCGCCATCAGTGCGCCCAGCCGGGCAAGGTCACCGGCGCGCAGCGCATCAGCCGCGGCCAGGGCTCGCGCATTTTCGCCCACGACATGGCGCGCCCGGGCATAGGCAACGGGATCAAGGTCACCCTGTTCGGGCAAGACCTCCAGATCGCGCAGAGCCTTGACACCAAAGTACCGAGCGGCGGCTTCGCACTGCTGGCGGCGCAGGTTGTATTCGCCATCCACCAGGCCGCGCTCAATCCCGGAATGGACGATCATCACGGCCAGATCATCGGGCAGAGGCACCGGCGTGCATTTCAATGAGCGGCAATCGATCAGCAGGGCCGAACCGGCCACAGCGCGCGCGCTAACCAACTGGTCCATGATCCCGCACTGGCAACCAGCGAAGAGATGCTCCGCCCGCTGCCCGATCAGCGCCAGCTGGCTGCGATCAAAATCCGGCTTCCCGGCCAGCGCGGCCAGTGCCAGCCCAGCGGCGTTCTCAAGCGCCGCGGATGAGGACAGCCCGGCCCCCTGCGGCATATCGCCCATAATCGCCAGGTCTGCCCCGGACATGTCCAGCCCGTCCGCCAGCAGGCCATCGGCAACCCCGCGAACATAATTGCTCCACGGCGCGGCATCATCGGGCGTGATTGGTGCAGCCAGCGAAAATTCGGTCGTCGCCCCGCCCAGATCGCCGGCAATAATCCGCACCTGCCGATCATTCCGCCGCCGCGCCGCCACCATCGTCTGCCGCGAGATCGCGCAGGGCAGGACGAAGCCATCGTTATAGTCGGTATGTTCGCCGATCAGGTTCACCCGGCCGGGCGCGCGCGCGATCAGTTCCGGCGCTTCGCCGAACTGAGTGCGGAATACCTCGATCAGCGCGTCAATCATTGGACCGACCGATAATGGACGTCGCCTACTGCTCGCAGCCGTTCAGCGGCCTGTTCCGGCGTCAGGTCACGCTGGGCTTCAGCCATCAGCTCATAGCCGACCATGAACTTGCGAACCGAAGCAGAACGCAGCAGCGGCGGATAGAAGTGCGCATGGAGCTGCCAGCGCAGATGATCATCGCCCTGTCCCGGCGCCCCATGCCAGCCCATCGAATAGGGGAAGCTGCACTGGAACAGGTTATCATATCGGGTGGTCAGTTGCTTGAGGATGGCCGCCAGATCATCGCGCTGGGCATCAGACAAGTCCGGCAGGCGCCGCACGGCAAAGCGCGGCAGCAGCAGCACCTCGAACGGCCAAGCCGCCCAGAACGGCACGATCACCAGCCAATGATCGTTCTGCACCACGGCGCGCGGCCCATCGACTTCGCGTGCCGCCAGTTCCAGCAGCATCGGCTGCTCGCCCGCCCAGTCGCCCTGGGTGCGCGCTTCAGTCGCCAGTTCCTGCGGGACATAGCTGGTGGCCCAGACCTGCCCGTGCGGATGCGGGTTGGAACACCCCATCATCGCGCCCTTGTTCTCGAACACCTGGACGTTGGCATAGCGCGCTGAGAGCTCTGCCACTTGTTCAGCCCAGCAATCGACCACGCCGCGGATCGCCGCCACCGGCAGTTCGGGGATGGTCAGCGCGTGATCGGGCGAAAAGCAGATGACCCGGCTTTCGCCTTCTGCCTGCTCCGCCCGGAACAGCGGATCGCCAGTGGGCGGGGCCGGGGTTTCTGGCAGCAGCGCGGCGAAATCATTCTGGAACACATAGGTTCCGGCGTAGTCCGGATTGCGCTCACCGGTGATCCGGGCATTGCCGGGGCAAAGATAGCAGTCCGGATCGTGATGCGGCCGCTGCGCCAGGTCCGGCTCGTCAACCTGCCCCTGCCATGGCCGCCGCGCGCGGTGCGGCGAAACGAGCAGCCATTCACCCAGCAGCGGGTTGAAGCGCCGGTGCGGATGTTCGGCGGGATCGAAGTTCACAGCGCCGTTACCTCCAGCACTAGCCCATCCTCGCCGCGCAGCGGCGGCAGGGGCAGGCCATGCTGCACCAACCACGCACCGGCATATTCGGTTTCGCCAATCTGGTAACGCCGCGCCGGATCGAGCATCGGCAGACGCAGCCCGGGGGCATGGCGCTGGGTCTGCGGATCAATCCGGGTGACCATCAGCACCAGCGCCTCGGCCGTGCCATGCGCTTGCCACAGCAGTCCATCAGCACCCTCGCCCAGCCAGACCTGTCCGGCATGGAACCGATCGCGCAGCGCCTTGTAGCGGGCGATCCCTTCGCCCAGCCGCTCCAGATCGCGCTCATCCAGCTTGCGCAGGTCCAGCTCCACCCCGAAGTGCCCCGGCAGGGCAACGTGGTTGCGGAAGCGCATGGTCTGGATCCGCCCCGTCGCATGGGCCGGCGCCGCACCAACGTGGCTGCCCATCAGTTCGGGCGGGAAGAATTGCAGATAGCCGCGCTGGATGCTGACCCGGCTGACCGCATCGATATTGTCGCTGGTCCAGAACCGGTGGGTGAAGCGCGCGATCCCGGCATCGATCCGCCCGCCGCCACCGGCGCAAGCCTCGATCTCGACAGCCGGGAAGGCAGCGCGCAGGCGGGCGAACAGGTCATAGGCGCCCAGCACTTGCTTGCGGAACGAGGGCCGTTCGCCAGCCGCGGTCAGATCGCGGTTATGATCCCACTTCAGGTAGCCGATTGGGAGACTTTCCAACAGACCAGCGAGGCGCGCGTAAAGGTAGTCGCGCACTTCGCCCCGACCCATGTCGAGCACCAGCTGGTTGCGTGCGGTGATCAGGGGACGGCCCGCCACCTGCAGCACCCAGTCGGGATGCGCGCGATAGAGCTCACTATCGGGATTGATCATTTCCGGCTCAACCCAGAGGCCGAATTCCATGCCGAGGGCGGTGACATAGTCAGCCAGCGGGGCCAGCCCGTTCGGGTACTTCACGTCATCCGGCCACCAGTCGCCCAGGCTGCTGGTGTCATCGTTGCGGCGGTGGAACCAGCCATCATCCAGCACGAAGCGCTCGATTCCGGCCTTGGCAGCGGCATCGGCCAGGTCCTTCAGCGCGGCCTCGTCGTGATCGAAGTAAAGGCCCTCCCAGGTGTTGAGGTGGACCGGCCGCGGGCGCATGGTGCCGTTTGGCCAGTCCATCCGCGCCCGGATTGCCGCGTGGAAGTTCTGCGCCACGCCGTTTGCATCGGCGGCGCAGGTGGCCAGCACTTCGGGCGATGCCAGCGTTTCGCCCGGCGCGAGTGAGACTTCGCCCGGCATCAGCGCTTCGCCCAGCTGCCATTGCCAGCGGCCATCATCGACCCAGTCGATGAACTGGCAGTGATTGCCTGACCACGCCAGCTGCGCCCCGAAAGCCCAGCCATCGGCGAGGACCACCGCGCCGGGAACACAATCGTGCGAGGTCAACCCACGCCGGTTTTCACGCCGCCACTGGCTGCGGGTCAGGCAATCCTCGACCGGCACGAATTCGGTGTTGTGGCGGCCGGAGAACGAGCGGACCGTCCGGGCATGGTCGGGCAGTGGCAGGACCGCCGCGGCCAGCCACTGCACTTCCAGCTGTGCATCGCCCTGGTTGGTGAGCCGGGTGGATATGGTCAGGACATCGCTGGCGGGGTCGAGCGACAGGCTGACCACTACGGCCAGCTTCGTCACGCTGTCGGTCAGGGTAACGACAGCCTGCTGCCCCTGCTGTTCCACCACACAAGCGGTTGCCTGATAGGTCCAGTCCCGCCCGGCGCGATGGGCTTTCAGGCCCGGTTCGCCAAACCAGCCCTGCCCAAGCCCGGGTACGAGGCTGAGCGGCTGATCGAAATCGGGCGAGAAGCTGGGCGTCGGACGGTTGCTCCGGAGCGGACCAGGGAGGGCGTCTTCAGGCAGGCGTGGGCCCCAATAGCGCCACAGCGGCGCCTCGCCGGGTACCACTTCCAGCACCAGGCTGGAGGCGCGGCCATGCAGGACAATCCAGGTATCAGCCTGCGGCAACTGCGCTTCCCCGCCCTTCCTTGATCCGCCAGACGGCAAAGGCCGCCAGCATCATGCAAACCCCCGAAACCCGCAGCACGTTGCGGGCATCGCCGCCCAGCAGCGGTTCATAGGCAAAGCTCATCGTCGCCGCAAAGATCAGCATCGGCATGCAGATGAACATATTGAAGATGCCCATGTAAACGCCGGTCCGCTCGGGCGGGATCGTATCGGCCAGGATGATGTAAGGATTGCCCATGATCGAGCCCCAGCCCAGCCCGATGCCAATGGCTGCCACGAACAGCAGTTCCTTCTGGGCGATCATCGGAATAGCCAGCATGGCGCAGCCCGAGAGGGTCAGGCAGACCGTGTGCAGACGGCCCGCACCAAGGCGGCGGGCCAGCGGGGCCATGGCCATCGCGGCAAGGAAGGCAATCAGGTTGAAGAAGGCGCCGACCTGCCCGTTGGTCAGCACGGCCTCGCGGTAGGCCGCCGTGCTGGCATCGGCCGTGCCATAGACCGAGCGGCTGATCGAATTGGTGACATAGCCCCAGTAGCCCGACATGGCGTACCACTGGAACAGGCTCATCCAGGCCATCGATCGCATGGCGCGCGGCATGTCTCGCATGGCGCCGACGATTTCGCCCAGCGTGGCCGCCGGATTTTTGGGCAGGGCGGCCAAACGGGCCCGCTCGGCCTCAGGCAGCTTCAGTTCGGGGACGCGGGTAATCGACCAGAGGATCGTACCCAGCGAAAGCACCGAACCGATCCAGAATGACACCAGCGTAAAGGTCGGAATTTCGCCCCCTTCGGTTGCATCCTTGCTCAGGCCAAACAGCGTGACCAGCAGCGTCGGGCTCAGATAGGCGAGGCACTGCGCCAGGCCGGTAAAGGCGCTCTGGCTGAGGAAGCCGAAGCCGCGCTGGTCCGCCTCAAGCCGGTCATTCACATAGGCGCGGTAGGGTTCCATCGTCACGTTGTTGCCCACATCGAGCAGGAACAGCAGCGAAAAGGCCATGAGCACCGAGGCAGAGAGCGGCATCACAAAGAGGCCTAGCGCACACATCAGGGCGCCGACGAGGAAGTAAGGCGTGCGCCGCCCCCAGCGCGAAGAGGTCCGGTCACTCAGCGAGCCGATGATCGGCTGAACGATCAGCCCGGTCAGCGGACCGGCAATGCCAAGCCAGGCAAAGTTCTTTTCCTCCGCCCCCAGATAACCCCAGATCGGCGACATGTTGGCTTGCTGCAGCCCGAAGCTGAACTGCAGGCCCAGGAACCCCAGGTTCATCTGCAGGATCTGGGCGACGCTAAGTTTCGGACGCGATCCGGCGGCAAAGCTGGCGGCGGCAGGCATGGTGGCTGCGGTCATCGATCCAATCCCCTCGAACGGCACCTTTGGCACCCGTATCAACGCAGCCTAGGACTTGCCGAAGCACTCCGCAACAATCGATTGCAAAGCCCCTTTACAGCCGCCCTTCCGCTCTTGCCTTCCGGCCGTAGACCACTTCGAACAGGGGCGATGCCATCAGCGTGGTGACAATCGCCATGACCACCAGCATCGAGAACAGCGCCGGGGTGATGATGCCGCGCTGCAGGCCGATGTTGATCACGATCAGCTCCATCAGGCCGCGGGCGTTCATGAGCGCGCCGATACCAGAAGCCGTGGCATGATCCTGCCCGGTCAAGCGGGCCGCGAGGTAGCAGGCCCCGCCCTTGGCCGCGATCGACAGCACCAGGATCAAGCCCGCCACCGCCAGCAAGGCCGGATCGGCAAGCAGGTTCAGTTCGGTATGGAGGCCTGAGTAGGTAAAGAAGAACGGCAGCAGCAGGACCACGGTGACCGGCTCCAGCTTTTCCCGGATCGCTGCGGTCAACTGGCCGCGCGGCATGGCCGTGCCGAGCAGGAAGCCGCCGAACACGGCATGAATGCCCACCGCATCCATCACCCAGGCGCAGAGCAGGTAGAGGATCAGGACCACGCCGAGCAGGGTTTCATCCATGCCGGTCGCTGCGATCCGGCGGTCGAGCACCTTGAGCAGGCGCGGCGCCAGCAGCACCATGAACAGCGCGAAGAGGAAGCCGCCGCCAATCGCCAGCACCGCCACCTGCGGCCCGTCGCCAAAGCTGGCGAGCACCAGCGCGATCAGCACCCAGGCCCCGGCATCGTCAATCGCCCCGGCCGAGAGCGAGAGCGTGCCGAGCGATGTGCCCGAAAGCCCGCGTTCGTGGATGATCCGCGCCAGCATTGGGAAGGCCGTGATCGCAATCGCCGCGCCCATAAACAGCGTCGCCTCAAACTGGGTGACCCCCGCCGTGAACAGCCCGCCGTGATTGATCAGCCAGGGCGCGATGGCCAACGCCACGCCAAAGGGCGCCGCCATACCGGCAAGCGAAACTGCTGCAGCGCCCTTGGCCCCCTTGAAGAACTCGCTCCGGTCAAAGCCCAGCCCGACCAGGAACATGTAGAGCCCCACCCCGAACTGGGCGATCACGAACAGGATCGGCTTCGATTCCTTCGGGAAGAGGAAGGCCTGCACCTCCGGCGTCAGGGCGCCGAACAGGCTTGGGCCCAGCAGGACCCCGGCAATCATTTCCCCCACCACGCGCGGCTGGCCGAACCAGCGCTGGGCTGCGGTGCCGACCAGACGGCAGGTCACCAGGATCACCGCCACTTGCAGGAAAAAGGCGATGGAAAGCTGCGTCGGGGTCATGCTGGCTCCCTAGCCGTGCGCGCCGAACTGGTTCGCAATCGCAGTGGTGATACGCAGGACCAGGGCATGGGCAGCGGCAATCGGTTCGATGTTGTCGCGATGGATCGCGCCATAGCCGACTGCGCCCTCGTCCGGATAGTCGCTCAGCTCGCTCACGGCGAAGTCATCCACACCCGGAGCAGAGGCCGGGAAGGCGCGGCGGAGCTGCGCCAGCGCTTCGTCGATCCGCAAGGTGAAGACCATTTCCAGCACGTCATCGCGGCTGATGTCATTGGCGCGGCTGAAGGCCGGGACCGAGACCGCGCGGATGAACATGTGCTGGAACAGCGCCAGCCGCAGTGCCTGCAGCACGCCCAGCTCGCGGCGGACCTGTTCGCGGCCCTGCAACGGGGCCTCGTCCGGGATCAGCGCCAGCAGCTTGTGCAGCTTGAGCGCATCGACCCGCAGGCGCGAGGCAAAGCGGCGATAGACCCCGGTGCGATCGTCCTTGGTCAAATACTCGGCCAGCGCGAGGCAGGCATCGGCAATGCCATCTTCATCGCCGCGATAAGGCCGGCTGGCCCAATAGGCCGAATTGAACAGCTCGCCATAGGCGGCCACGGTCTTGATCGAGGCAAGCGAATTGGCCGCGCGGACCAGCCGCACCAGCTGCCGCCCGCGATGGCTATCACGCAGCAGACCAGCAATCGCTTCGTAATTGCCATCGGCCGCCGTGCCGAACCCGGCGATCACGTTAACCGGATAGCCCAGCTGCTGCAGCACGGCGTTGTGCGGGATCGCCCGGATCTGGCGCAGGCTCATCGTCCGGTCCGCCGCGAGGTCAGACTGGCGGCGGCTCTTGCGGCTGCCGGTTTCGTTCAGCAGGCCAAGGCCGAATGCCGTGACCGCGCGGGCATAGGTGGCGCTGGACAGGTAGCTCTGCTGCACGCGGCGGATCGCGCGATAGAAATCGAGGCTCAGGTCGGTGCGACGATAGAACGGATCGGGTGCCGCATCGGCATCGGCTGTGGCCGGCGAAAGCTCAGCAAAGCGGGTCAGCGTGGCATAGGCCAGTTCCGGCGTACCGAAGAACAGATAACCATCGCCGCCCTGAAAACTGACTTCCGGTTCAAGCTTGATCCCGGCGCGGACAAATCGCCGCCGCGCCCAGGGCGAGAGCGGCCATTCAAGCCGGTCCGCAAAGCTGGTCGGATGGGCGCCCCGCCCCATGGATTCGCCGTGGGTGTTGAAGATCAGCGCGGCAACATCGGTCAGCCCATTGGTGGCCATCGCTTCCGACAGGCGGCCTTGCAGGCGCTCGATCGCGAGCGCCGCCGGGATCTGGCCGACAAAGCGGCCCGCATCGGAAAAGCCGGTCTGGATCGAAACGCGCCCGCGCCGCCGGGCATAGGCCTGGTAATGCGGCTCTGACAGCACGGCATCGAGGAATCGCCCGCCATGCTCCAGCGCGGATTCGGTTTCGAACAGCGGAGAGACGTCCACCTTGTCGGCCACGCCGAACAATTCGGCGAAGTAGAGTGCGGCCAGAACCGTGGTCGGCTCTTCGCATTCGGCCACCAGCATCCGGATCGGGGTGTCAGCATCAACATGATGCAGGATCTGCGCGATCAGCAGGAACTGGCGCACCGCCGTACTGTTTTCGATCGCCAGCGCCGCCATATTGGCGCGCAGCGGCTTCACGCTGCCCAGCAGTTCGCGCAAGCGCATCAGCGCGGCCTGGCTGGCCAGGTCGAGCTTGCCATCCGGATCGATCCGGCGCCGGATTGCGTTCTGCAGCTGGCTGGCGTTCACCCGGAAGTGGATCCAGCCCATGCCCAGCCCGTCGGCCCGCATGGCGGAGACAGTGCGGAGCAATGCCTCGGCCGTCTGGTCGTCAGCGGCCTTGGCACACTCTTCCAGCGCGGCAATAACTGCGACAAGGCTGGTCAGCTTGTCCGGATGATCCGCCGTAAAGGCATTGGCCGTGGCGGACAGCGCCGCCGGGTCTGACAGGTCCGCCGCAAAAGCGCTGGCCTGCGCCGCGGCGAAGTCTGATGCCCGCGAAAGCTGCGCGGCAAGATCAGGCGCGGCAGCTTCGAGCATGGCGGCATAACCGGCCAGCCGCTGCGCCTTCTCCGACAGGCGATAGCGCAGCGAAGTGGCCCAGGTGATGTCGGTGCGGCCATCCATGTCATAGCCAACCCAGCTGGCCAGCCGCAGCGGCACGGGCGCCATCTGGCGCCACTGATCGGGCCAGCGGCGGCGGGCAGCGGCCAAGAGCAGGCCGGTGATCCGATCGCGCGCGCCGTGGGCATGGGCCAGCGCCGCCATGGCCTGGGCGTGCTCGCTATCGAGCGTGATCGGTTCGCGAGCCGGGGAAGCACTGCAGGTGCTGGCATCAACGGTTTCGGTGGATGCCGAAGCCGCCACGGCCTCACCCTGCGCCCGCGACAGCAGGAAGGTAGGGTGCGCGGTGAAGACCACATGGGCCAGCGGCTTGGCCCAGCGCGCGGCGAAGGCGGCAAAGTCCGTCTCTTCATCGGCCAGCCGGGCGATGCTGGCGTCATTGATGGCCAGATCGACCGGTCCGATCAGCCGTGCCAAGCGTTCGGCCCGCGATTGCAGGCCCTGGCATTCGAGTTCGGCAACCAGGCTTTCCAGTTCGCCAAGCGAAAGCTTGCCGCTTTCCAGCTCACGCGAAAGCTCCAGCCCCAGCTGGAAGACCGGATTGAACAGCGGCGTCTCGGCAGTGCGGACGTGCAGCTCTTGCAACCGCTGGTCGAGCGCCGCCAGCCGGGTCATCGCGGCAGCGCGGAAGCCGCGCGGGCGGCGGCCTCGATCGCGGCAACATCGGGCGCGCCCTTGCCGACCAGCCACGAGCCGCCGCAGCACAGCACGGAACCAAGCGCCAGCCAGTCGGCGGCAGTGGCCGAAGTGATCCCGCCGGTCGGGCAGAAGCGGACCGAGCCGAACGGGGCCGAGATCGCCTTCAGCGCCGGGATGCCGCCATTGGCTTCAGCCGGGAAGAACTTGAAGCGATCGAGCCCCAGATCGAGCCCACGCATGATATCCGAAGGCGTGGCGATGCCCGGCAGGAATGGCACCTTGGCAGCCTCTGCTGCGCGGGCGAGCCCCTTGGTCAGGCCGGGCGAAACGATGAATTCGCTACCCGCGGAAAGCGCATCGTCGAGCGCATATTCGTTAAGCACGGTCCCCGCACCGACCAGCGCGCCCGGCACGGTCTTCATTGCGCGGATCACGTCGAGTGCGGCGGCGGTGCGCAGGGTCACTTCCAGCACGGGCAGACCGCCACGCACCAGCGCTTCGGCCACGGGCACGGCATGGGCCGCATCCTCGATCACCAGAACCGGGATGACCGGGGCAAGACGCATGACCTCTTCGATCGACTTCATGACAGATGTTCCGCTGCAAAGGCTGCCGCGGCCCCATAGAGGCCCGGCTGGGGATGGGTGATGAGCTTGACCGGCAGGGCCGCCATCAGCTCGCTGAAGCGCCCCTTGGCGCGAAACCGCTCGGCAAAGCCGGAACGGAGCAGGGTATCGCGAATGCGCAGGCCAAGCCCGCCGGCAATGACCACGCCGCTGGCGCCCTGGGCCAGGGCAATGTCTCCGGCAACGGCACCGAGCGAGAGGCAGAACCGGTCCACCGCAGCGGCGGCCAGGCTGTCCTCGCCCGACAGACCCAACTGCCACAGCGACTTGTCATCGGTCGGCTGGATCGCGCGACCTTCCATGCCGGCCAACGCTTCGTAGATATCGACCAGGCCGGGCCCGGAGACCACGCGCTCCACCGAAACCCGGCGATAGCGCTGGCGCAGACGCGCCAGGATGGCATCCTCGATCGTATCGAGCGGGGCGAAATCGATATGGCCGCCTTCAGTCGGCTGGACCCGGTAAGCACCCTGTCCGTCGCGCCAGACGTGCGCCACGCCCAGCCCGGTGCCGGGACCAACGATAGAGATCGTGCCGCTGGCGGGCAGGCTCGTTTCCGGTCCGGTCAAGTGGACGAAATGCTCGTCCCCGGCGCGGGCCACGGCATGGCCAACCGCGCCGAAATCGTTGACCACGGTATAGCGCGAGGCACCCAGCTTTTCCGGGATCAGCGCCGGGCGGATGATCCACGGATTGTTGGTGAAGCGGATCACTTCACCGCCCACTGGCCCGGCCACGGCAATCGCCACCGCATCGGGCAGGCTGCCGCCCTGCATCCGCGCGAAATCCTCCCACGCGGTTTGAAAGCTGGCGTGATCGCGGGTGTGGAGCGTGGCCGGTTCGCCCAGCTCGATGCTGCCGTCGGCCGCAATAGTCGCAAGCGCAAAGCGGGCGTGCGTGCCGCCGATATCGACGGTAACCAGCTGCATCACAGGCCACCTTCCGCCAGCATGGCTGAACCGCCCTGCTCTGCGCCATCGGCGAAGCGGCGGAACATCCCGAACAGTTCGCGGCCCATGCCCATGGCTTCAGCCGGGGGCGTGGCCGGCGCGCGGCCCGACAGGTCAGCCAGCACTTCAAGCCTGCCGGTTTCGCCGCACAGCCGGATCACATCACCGTCCTGCACCAGTGCCAGCGGGCCGCCGCCGAGTGCCTCGGGCGTTACGTGGATCGCGGCCGGGACCTTGCCCGAAGCGCCGCTCATCCGGCCATCGGTGACCAGCGCGACGCGGAAGCCCTTGTCCTGCAAGACGCCCAGCGGCGGGGTCAGCTTGTGCAGTTCCGGCATGCCATTGGCGCGCGGCCCCTGGAAGCGGACGACCACCACGACATCGCGGTCCAGCTCGCCTGCCTTGAACGCCGCCTGGACGCCTTCCTGGCTGTCAAACACGCGGGCCGGGGCTTCGATGGTATAGCGTTCCGGATCGACCGCAGAGGTCTTGAACGTACCGCGACCGAGGTTGCCCGTGACCAGCCGCATGCCGCCATCGGCCTGGAACGGCGCGGACACCGGGGCGAGGATCGCCTCATCACCGCTGGCTTCAGGTGCGGGCTTCCAGCTCAGCGTTTCGCCTTCGAGCACTGGCTCGCTGGCATAGGCAGCCATGCCGCCTTCGGCCACGGTCAGCACGTCACCATGGATCAGCCCGGCGCCCAGCAGTTCGCGCACAACGAAGCCGATCCCGCCGGCGGCGTGGAAGTGGTTCACGTCGGCCGCGCCATTGGGATAGACTCTGGCGATCAGCGGCACGGCGGCCGAGAGTTCATCAAGGTCCTGCCAATCGAGCACGATCCCGGCAGCCCGGGCCATGGCCGGCAGGTGCAGCGCGTGGTTGGTCGAACCGCCGGTGGCCAGCAGGCCGACGGCAGCGTTGACGATCGCCTTCTCGTCCACCACCCGCGCCATCGGGCGATAGTCCTGCCCCTCGCGCCCGATCTCGGCCAGGCGGTGCACGGCCTTGCGCGTCAGGGCAGAGCGCAGCGGCGTGTTTGGCGGGACGAAGGCCGAAGCCGGGACGTGGAGCCCCATCAGCTCCATCATCATCTGGTTCGAATTGGCCGTGCCATAGAAGGTGCAGGTGCCCGGCGCGTGGTAACTGGCGCTCTCGCTTTCCAGCAGGTCGGCGCGGGTGGCCTTGCCCTCTGCATAAAGCTGGCGGATCTTCTGCTTTTCCTTGTTGGCCAATCCGGTCGGCATCGGCCCGCCGGGCACGAAGATCGCCGGCAGATAGCCAAAGCGCAGCGCGCCGATCACCTGGCCGGGCACGATCTTGTCGCAGATCCCCAGGATCGCCATGCCATCGAACATCGCGTGGCTTATCGCCACAGCAGTCGCCAGCGCGATAACGTCGCGGCTAAACAGCGACAGTTCCATGCCGTCCTGGCCCTGGGTCACGCCATCGCACATCGCCGGAACGCCGCCCGCAACCTGCATCGTTGCGCCGACTTCGCGGGCGTAGAGCTTCATCGCTTCCGGATAACGGCCATAGGGCTGATGCGCGGAAAGCATGTCATTATAGGCGGTGACGATCGCCAGGTTGGCCCCGCGCCCGCTCTTGATCGCGCCCTTGTCATCCAGCGCGGCGGCAAAACCGTGGGCCAGATTGGAACAGGACAGCGCATTGCGGTTCGGGAAGCGTTCCGCCTCGCGGTCCATCAGATCGAGATAACGCCGGCGGCTGTCCGCCGACTTTTCGATGATCCGCGCGGTAACGCGCTCGATCGCGGGGTGCAGTTTACTCATGCCAATGAACTCCGTCGCGCTCGGTCAGCGCGATTGCCGCGGACGGTCCCCAGGTCCCGGCGGTGTAAGGTTTGGGTTGAACCCCGTGTTCCCCCCACGAGGCGCGAATGGCATCGATCCAGTCCCACTGGGCTTCGACTTCATCGCGGCGAACGAACAGCGTCTGGTCACCCTCGATCAGGTCCAGCAGCAGCCGCTCATAGGCGATCCGCTTGGTCGTGCCGGCGAAGGCATCCTGCATACGGATATCCAGCGGCACTTCGCGCAGGCGCAGGCCTTCCCGGTCAAGCCCCGGCACCTTGGCCATCAGCGAGAGGGTGATGTTTTCTTCCGGCTGGATGCCGATCACCAGCCGGTTCGGCTCGCTGCGCGCACCCTTGCCGGCGAAGATCGAGTGCGGCACCCGCCGGAACTGCACGACGATTTCGGTCCGCCGGGTCGGCAGTCGCTTGCCCGTACGCAGGTAGAACGGCACGCCCTTCCACCGCCAGTTATCCAGATGGGCCTTGATCGCGACAAAGGTTTCGGTCTGGCTGTCCTTGCCGAGTTCCTCATCATAGCCCGGCACGGCACCGCCGCCGATGGCACCGGCGCGGTACTGGCCGGTAACAGTCTCATCCGGCCCGACCAGACGGAGCGAGCGCAGGACCTTGACCTTCTCGTCACGCACGGCGGTGGCGTCAAAGCTGCTGGGCGGCTCCATCGCCACCAGGGCGAGCAGCTGCAGCATATGGTTCTGCACCATGTCGCGCAGCGCCCCGGCCCCGTCATAAAAGCCGACGCGGCCTTCCAGCCCGACTGTCTCGGCCACGGTGATCTGGACATGATCGATATGCGCCGCATTCCACAGCGGCTCGAACAGGATATTGGCAAAGCGCAGCGCCAGCAGGTTCTGGACCGTTTCCTTGCCGAGGTAATGATCGATCCGGAAGATCTGTTCTTCGCTGAACGCGCTCGCCACCGCGTCGTTGATCTGGCGGCTGGTTTCCAGATCGGTGCCGAGCGGCTTCTCCAGCCCGATCCGCGCCTTGTCGCTGGCGAGCCCCGAAGCGGCTAGACCGGCAATGGTCGGCTCGAACAGCGCGGGTGCGGTGGACAGGAAGATCGCCAGACCTTCATCGACCGGGCCAACCTTTTGCGCCAGCGCGGCATAGCCGGTCTGGTCGGTGGCATCGAGCGGCTGATAATGCAGGCGGTTCAGGAACGTGCCCATGCCGCCGCGCCGCTCGGCCGGAAGAAACCGCTCAAGCGCCTCGCGCGCAAAGTTGCGATAGGATGCATCGTCCATGTCCTGGCGGGCCGTGCCGATGATCCGAAGATCCTCGGCGACCAGCTTGTCAGCATGGAGCGCGCAGAGCGAAGGGAGCAGCATCCGCTGCGCCAGATCCCCTGTAGCGCCGAACAGCAGCAGGCTATCCGATCCGCGGTTCATGGTTCTGAGCCTCCCTCGGGTCACGAAATTGCGTCAACCATGGCGCAGAGTACCAGATTCGGTCTGAAGCGCCGACTGTGGCCTAGGGGCAGGGTTGCGCGGCGGCAACCCGGCCGGGCGCGGGAAAACGTATGCAGTGCTACCCTGCGGCACTGCACCTCCCGCTGCGACCGGGACCAAACCCAGCCATAAGGGTTCAACCGTAATCGGCGCGCAAACGCGCATTGGTGTTTCTTGAATAGAAACAGGGCCGGATGCTCACCCAAGTGCCGGAGCCATAAATGCCTGTCAAAGTACATTTTTTCTGGATCCGCACCAGACCGGCGGGCTCTGCGCTGACGCGAAAGGCCTGACCATGACGATCCGTGTTCTCGTCATTGACGATTCCGCGACCATGCGCGCGATCCTGATGTCCCGGCTGAGTAACGAACCGGACATCTCGGTGGTGGGCAGTGCCGCCCATGCGGCCGAGGGCCGTGAAATGATCAAGCGGCTCGATCCGGATGTCGTGACGCTCGATATCGAAATGCCCGGGATGAATGGCCTCGATTTTCTTGAGAAGCTCATGCAGCTGCGGCCTACGCCAGTCATCGTCGTTTCAGGGTCGACCGAAGCCGGTAACAACGTGACCGCCCGCGCCCTGGCGCTGGGCGCGGTCCATTGCTACGCAAAATGTGACCGCTCGGGCGGCCTGCCCCTGAACGACAACGGCCGTCTGGCAGACCTTATCCGCGAGGCCGCCCAGGTCCGCTTCGGCAGCCGCAGTGCCTTAGCCGCCAGCACGCCAAATCACGCTGCCATCGATGCCAGCCAGGCCCGGGTCATTGCCATCGGCGCTTCAACCGGCGGGGTCGAAGCGCTGCAGGTTCTGCTCCGCAATTTCGGGCCGGATTGCCCCCCGACACTGGTGGTCCAGCACGTCCACGCCCGTTTCGCACCCGCGATCGCCCAGACGCTTGATCAGGTCAGCAAGGCGCGGGTCCAGCTGGCCGAACCGGATCTTCCGCTGCGCCCGGGCCATGTCTATCTTGCCCCGGGTGACCGGCACCTGATGTTGGCCGGAACCAACCAGCTTCATACCAAACTGCGCCCGGGCGAACTGATCTCGGGCCATCGCCCCAGCGTTGACGCGCTGTTCCTGTCTGTCGCCAAGGTGCTCGGTCCGCAGGCGGTCGGCGTCTTGCTGACCGGCATGGGGGCTGATGGCGCCAAAGGCTTGCTCGCGATGGCGCGCGCCGGCGCCCCGACCATCGCCCAGGACGAGGCATCCTCCACGGTCTTCGGCATGCCGCGCGCGGCCATCGCGCTGGGCGCCGCCCAGGCCGTGCTGCCCCTGCAACGGATTGCCGCACAATTGCTGCCAAAACGCCGAGGCGCCCAGGCAGCCTGAAAAACGGATCTGGGGTGGTGAGCCCTGCTGGGTTCGAACCAGCGACCTACTGATTAAAAGTTAGTAAAATAGTGTGAGATTTTCGCCCGCATTATGCTTTAGAGCATTGATGGTCAGTATCTTATGCAATCTATTTGCATCATGAAATATCCTGGATTAGCTCGTAGCTGATTGCTATATGATTGCTACATGAGGACAGCAATCAGAATGCAACGTGGCTAAAATCACTATATCGAAGCGGACGGTGGACGCAGCGACGCCCGGTGCCCGAGATGTATTCTTTTGGGATGAGAAGCTGTCCGGCTTCGGGCTAAAGGTCACACCTGCGGGCGGACGCATATACATCTATCAGTACCGCCTTGCCGCACCTGGGAAGGCGCAGCAGACAGCACCAAGGCGCTATACGATAGGCAAGCACGGGGCGCTAACACCCGACCAAGCGCGCAAGAGGGCGCAAGAGCTCTCCGCACTGGTAGTCCAGGGGGTTGACCCCGCTGAACTTGAACAAGGCCGGTGGAGGGCTAGGGACGAAGCAAAGCGCAAGGCAGATGAACAGGCCCGATTGCATCACGATTTAGCATTCACGCGTAAGGCCGATATGTGGCTGACACACTATCAAGATGAGCAAGAGCGCAGACCAAAAAGCGTGCAGCTCGCTCGCTTGGTGGTGAAAAACCATCTTAAACCTGCACTCGGCGACAAACCTTTGCCGCACATCACAAGATCCGATTTGCAACACATTATCGATAAAATTCCGGGTTCGAAGAAGGCATTACGTCGGGCTGTTTTTGCTTATGCCAATGTGCTGTTTCGGTGGGCGGCTGGGCGGGGCGACATAGGTCGCAACCCGATGGCAGAAATGGTCCGCCCGCCAGCCCCAAAGCCAAGAAATCGGGTCCTTTCTGATGATGAGTTAAGAAGCGTATGGGCCGCTGCTGTTCACATGCCTTATCCCTGGGGTACCTTCTTCCGGCTAGCAATCTTGACCGGACAGAGGCGAGAAGAGGTTGCCGGCATGCAATGGTCCGAACTGGATCGAGCAACCAAAGAGTGGACCATACCCGGCGAACGATCAAAGAATGGGCTGCCTCATATTGTGCCGCTATCTGACGCAGTGATCGCAGAACTAGATAAACAAGCAGGTGGCAGAGAGTGGTCTAAGTCCGGCTTCACCCTGACCACAACAGGCATTAATTCAATTAGCGGTATCTCCAAAGCAAAGAGGGCATTGGACGAACGGGCATTTGAGATGACTGGCTCACCTCTTCCAGCTTGGCGCATCCACGATATCAGGCGGACTGTAGCCACAGGACTGCAACGGCTCGGTGTGCGCTTTGAAGTGACAGAAGCAGTGCTTAATCACATTAGCGGCTCCAAAGGAGGGCTCGCAGGCGTGTATCAGCGCCACGATTGGAAAGCTGAAAAGCGGGAAGCTCTAGCGGCATGGGCACTACACATGGCTTCAATCGGCCTAAATTATGAATTTGTTACCACTCCAATAGAGGCCCAGCTGGGATGAACATCAACGACTTTAAGCAATTTGAAGTCATTCGCGCCGCGAGAGAAGGCGACTTACGCCCCTTAGCAACACTCCTTCGATCTGAGGATCAGATAACAGTAATAGTTAGGGAATACCTTGCCGAGGAAATAGAGCGAGACGCAGGAAAACGCTTTAGACAAAAGACAAAACGCCTAACCTCCCAAATCAAAAATGATGAATTTTTGCTTTATAAAGTATGGATAGCAAAGGTTTTTGCTTTGGACGCCATATTCCCTGGTGGAACTGATGACGAAAGGCACTCGTTCATTTTCGAAAATCTGGCTAGCATTGGGGATGACGCAGCATGCGACGCTTGGGCAACAATGCTGCAACGCGGAATTGTCGATGGTGACATTATCGACGTTGACAGCATTCGCAACGTTAGGAAACGATCTAAAGGCTCTTTTTATAACATAAAATAACTATATTTCAGATACGTAAGCAAATCGCAGCAGACTACTTCGCGTTTGCCAAGACCTGTGATTACTCAATGAGCCGTCCAAAAATAGGAGCGGCCATTGAATGTGATGAATACTGTAGAGGCGGCTGACTATGTTCGCCTTTCAAAGCCCACTTTGGACCGGCTGCGGGTAACTGGCGCTGGTCCACTTTATCTCCAACTTGGAAGGTGTGTCCGCTACCGTAAGGCAGACCTCGATGCATGGCTTGAGGCTCAACTGGTCTCTTCTACCAGTGATGGAGGAGGCGCCTAATGGATGCTAGCCGTGCTTTGGAACTTCACCGAGACCAAGGTTTCGGCGAAGTTTCAAAACTGACCTCTAATCTGCAAAATCCAGAAAGGTTGAGGTTTTCCCATTTTGGCACACCCCCTGAAATTGATAACCTTATAACTGGTGCGGCAGTCGTTTCCACTAGCAGCCATAGTCGGGGTCGTGCGCGGAACCGCGCCGATAGGCCGAGCGATGCTCTGACAGCCGCTCAGATTTGCAACCTGATGGCCGCTGAACGCCATGCCCGACAGATTGGCCTACCATTCAACCGGATGATCACAATTCACTGGCAAGCAGCCGGCCTGCAACTGGAAGACATGGTAAGGGCAACAGGGCGCTTCATCGACCTACTGACCAAAGCGCTGGTGCGGCACGGCAGCAAGACTGCTTGGCTGTTCGTCCACGAAAACGCTGCGGGAACCGGTCACGAAAAAGGCGGCCATGTTCACCTGCTGACGCACATTCCTGCTGATCGGGTCCCGACGATCAAGAGGCTGCAAATGCGATGGCTAAAGCAGATTACTGGTCGGCCTTACCGACAAAAGGTGATCCGCAGCAGGCCGATTGGAGGTCGGCTGGGTCTGGAAGCCAGTAATCCCGAACTGTATTTGGTGAACGCTCAGCAAGCGCTTGCCTATCTTCTAAAAGGAGCAGCCCCGGAGGCAGCGGCACAGTTCGGCCTACTGCGCCAAAAAGCCGGTGGTCGCGTACTTGGTAAGCGTGTTGGCACCTCCCAAAACATTGGGATGAAGGCTCGCGCCACATGTACAAATTGCAGCAAAGCAGAGTTTTTAGAAAAGGCTAAGCCGTGAGCCGTAATATCGGCTCAGAAACGGGCGCAAAGGGCGCCAGAGACACAAAGGGTCGCTTTGGCCCTGGCAACCCCGGGAAGCCGCTTGGAGTGCGAAACAAGGCCACTCAGGCGGCACTGACGCTTTTGGAGGGCGAAGCAGAAGCGCTGGTGCGGAAAGCAGTTGAGATGGCGCTAGGAGGTGATCTGGTTGCTCTCCGTCTTTGCCTCGAACGCCTTGCGCCTGTTCGACGCAATTCAGCTATACAATTCGATTTGCCGGACCTCTCCACCTCAAAGAGTGCCCCAGCCGGCTTGAGCCTGAGTTTTCTGCCCCCACCTGAGAAGACATGTTTTCCTGCGAGGTCGTGGCTTCGGTCATTGTTTTCCCCTTCCGAAAGAGGGGCTAAACGTAAAAAGCGAACAACTCAAGCCACGGTGCGGCACGTCAATTGCAAGCAACACACCTGGCAGCCTACCATTGATAGATAGCACTGTGGCGCTTTGCGACCGAAGTTGAGGCACCGAGGCTCTTGCCAAAATGCAAGAATTTGTATCGATGTTAGCAATTATTGAGGGCGTAAGGAACTATCCCAGAGATGACCGGACTTGTCTTAGGAATTGCTCTTGCCGGGCTAATTTTCGGCGCACTTGGCGCCTATATCGCCAGCTACAAGGGCATAGATGGTGGCTTAGGGTTCATCCTTGGAGCCCTTCTTGGACCAATTGGATGTCTAATCGTCGCGGTTCTAAACCCAGCTCAACAGAGCGCGCCGGCAGCGGCGGGAAGTCCAGTTACTGGGGCATTCGTCGAGGGGCCAATGGTGCTTGGAAACGCGCAGTATCGCCTTTGGCTCGTCAAGAACTATAAGATCGAGCGGAATGAAGTTCTAGGCGAGGTGATCTGCGGCCAAAAGAGCTTCAAAACGACAGATGATGCTCTGACTTATGCCCACTCAATGCACTTGGATGCTCTAAATCTGAGAGGGCCTTTAGGCAGGGCTCAAACCAAGGGCGCGGGACAAGCGATTGACCAACAAGCAGCAGATAACGTCACCGGCGCTTTTGTACTCGCTTGCATTTTGTTTGTCTTCATCGTGATTGGCTTGTCGATATGGGCTGCCCTTTAGCCGAGAAACGGGCTTTAATGCATTATGACTAAGGCTGCTTAGCAATTAGCGTGGGGGCAAAATCATGGACACACAGGCAGGGTTGGCATGGCTCTTGGCAATAGTTTTAGCAGGAGGCAGCTTACTGCTCCATGAGCAATGGCCGGCGATCAGCGGTGGTCGAAAATGTGATGCGGCAATCAAAGAGCAGCTGAAAGCGCCAGCCACGTATGAGCGTGTAAACCAGCTCGCTTTATCAAGCGATGGATCATCGTTTTTGATAACCTATCAAGCTCAGAATGATTACGGCGTTCCCCTTCGCAGGAAAGTTCAATGCGAAATCCAAGATGGGTTAGCGACCGTCAACATGACCGGAGCCGGATGATGCGTTGGCCAACGTTAGCCACCTGCCTATTGGCCAGCATCATCGCAGCTCCTGCTGCGGCAATTACGGATTACGTCGGCAACATGGAGCAATTCCAGTTTGCCGCCAAAGTCGCAAATGCGTCGAAGTCGTGCCAACGCCTTGGGTATAAAGTCAACGAGGCTGACGCGTTCGCTTTCGTAACTGGGACCGTTACAAGTGCAATCGAAGACGGCATGGACGTGACATTGGCAAACCAATTGGCGACCCAAGCAATCAAGGACGAAACTGAGCGGCAACAATTCCTGTTGAGGCAAGTTAAGGAAGCTCAGGGTAAGAGTGCAGTTATTGCCGAAGCGGCAACCGAACGTTTTCTCTCAACCTGGCAAGCCAACTGTGATGCCATTGCGGCTGACCCAAGAGCTTCCAGGTTCTTCGAGAAACCAAAGAAGCATTGAGATAGTCAAATAAAATTAATAAATTACAAATATTTACATTTCATTCACATCATTTCCTAGGTTTAACTGTATGAAGAATATCGCCTTTCCGTTTGTTTTTGCATGTACACTGATTTGCTCGCCTGCTTACGCCGGAGAGCTAAAGCCAATTGCCCGCACGAATAACCCGGAAGGTTTTTTTACCAACAGTGAACCCGAAGAGCTGAGCAGCAGAATTGCAAGCAAATGCATGGATAGAAAGTGGGCGGTCATCGAACAATCCAAACTAGCCATACTGTGTACACATGAAGATAAGGGGCTGAATGCAATAGCAAATTTGCTAGGAGGCAACAAATACAGAACCCCCCCAGTGATGTACCATCGGTTTAACATTGTGAAGCTTACAAGCGGCTTACGCGTTCAAGCTTCTGAATGGACGGAAAGTCAGAACGCTTTTGGTCGGGTCGACCGTTCTGAAAGCGGGGCTTTTGAGCCGGAGAAAATTCTAAGAGAACTGGGCGGGGAGTATCCCGATGGCACCAAGTTTGAATGTTGCCACCTCGGCGTGACGGGCACTTTCGAAGGCTCAGGCAAAACTGCAACCTATCAAGTGCAAACAGTGCGTCAGGGAACGGCTGCCAGTGAAGCTGGACTTGTAGCGGGAGATAAAATCGCCGCCATCAATGACAAGCCGGTAAAGGACGAAAGCACCCTTGCTTGGCGATTTAGCTCAATGCGCGAAGGTAAGCCATTTTCAATCACAATTCAGCGTGACGGCCAGGCCCTGACGCTTAGCGCAATCGCAAAGCCATTTCCTGCGGCTGGCACCGAAGAATACAAGGCCAGCGCTAAGCTTGGAAAATTCGATGGCTTCTAGTCCCCATGCTCAGTGCGACAGCGACTAAAAGTTGCTTGGCCATCACAGAATGTTCAGCCAATCGCATTCAACCCCACCTGATTGTTATCTGATTGCCAATCGATCAACTGATTTCATCAGCGCGATATAGATATGATATAAGTGGCTGAAAAATTTGGTGAGCCCTGCTGGGTTCGAACCAGCGACCTACTGATTAAAAGTCAGTTGCTCTACCGACTGAGCTAAGGGCCCCTGCCGTGCTTGCGGACGGGAGCGCTCACCTAGGCTTGGGGCGGGGGCGGGTCAAGCGGGCCTTGAGCTGACAGAGCGAAAGATTGGTCAGCGGGTCGCGCCAGTCGGGTGCGATAGCCAGCGCCGGGCCGAGCACAAAATCGCGCTGACGGAAGGCTTCGTGCGGCACGGTCAGGCCAGGCGAGGACCAGGCGCCGCCGCTCCACAGGATAAGATCGAGATCGAGCACCCGCGAAGTCCAGCGCTGGCCGCGACTGCGGCGGCCAAAGCTGCGCTCGATTTCCTTGGCCACAACCAGCAGCTCATCCGGCAGCAGGTCAGTCGCGATCACCGCCGCGCTGTTGGCGTAGCGGCGCAAGGACGGCCCGATTGGCGCACTGGATAGGATAGGGGCGGCGGCTTCGACCGACAGACCGGCCGCCTCCAACGCGACGAGTGCCGCCCGCAGGACCTGCGGCGGCAGGCCGTGGCGGTAGTGGCGCTGATTGGAGCCAAGCGCGATCAGGTAGCGCTGGCGCAAGGGTCAGATGTCCTGCGCAATCCGGCCGTAAAGCTGCGGACGGCGATCGCGGAAGAAGCCCATGCCGGCGCGGTGGGTGGCCGCGCGGGTCAGGTCGAGCTGATGGACCAGCACGCCGGTCTCGCTGGCGCCGAACGCTTCCACCAGATCGCCCCACTCGTCGGTGATGAAGGAGTGGCCGTAAAAGCGCTGGCCGTCTTCGGTGCCGATCCGGTTGGCCGCCACCACGGGCATGCAGTTGGACACGGCGTGGCCCTGCATCGCCCGGCGCCACATCCTGCTGGTATCGAGATCGGCATCGTAGGGCTCGCTGCCAATGGCCGTGGGATAGAACAACACTTCTGCGCCCAGTAGCGCCATCACGCGGGCGGTTTCCGGGTACCACTGGTCCCAGCAGATCCCGACGCCCAGCTTGTGGCCGAAGGCGTTCCAGACCTTGAACCCGTCATTGCCGGGGCGGAAGTAGTACTTCTCCTCATAGCCCGGGCCATCGGGGATGTGGCTCTTGCGATAGGTGCCCTGGATCGCACCATCGGGATCGATCCAGGCCATGGTGTTGTAATAGTGGTGTCCGTCCCGCTCGAAAAAGCTGGTGGGGATCGCGACCTTCAGCTTGGCGGCCAGCGCCTGCATCGCGACTACCGAAGGATGCTCGGCCGTCGGCCGGGCCAAAGCGAACAGGGCTTCGTCCTCTTCCTTGCAGAAATAGGGGCCCGAAAATAGCTCGGGCGGCAGGATCACCTGCGCGCCCTGCGCCGCGGCTTGCTCCACCAGTGCGGAAACGGCGGCAATATTCTCGGCCTCATCAGACGAGCCGAGCGGCAATTGCAGGGCGGCGACAGTAAGCGTGCTCATGCCGCCGCCCCTAGCATTCCCAGCGCTTGCGGGAAAGCAGCGCTAACGACTACCCGCGCTTGCGGAACAGCAGGGTCATCCGGTCGCTTTCGCCAATGGCCTGCAGCCGGGCTTTGTCCTCATCCTTGGCGCCCGCCAGCATCGGCGGCAGGGTCCAGACGCCGCCCGGCCAGTTTGCCGGATCCTTGGGGTTGGCATTGGCCTGACTGCGGCCAACGAAGGTGAAGCCGTTGATCTCCATAAACTTGATCACGTCGGCTTCGCGCAGGTAACCCTTGCTGCCATCGGTGTAGCTGAACGGCGCATCGGGCTTGGCGCGGTGCTGTTCGATCCCGATCATGCCATCGGGCTTGAGCAGTTCGCGCATGGCCTTGATTTCACGATCGGCGATGTTCCAGCGCAGCAGGTTGTGCATCATCCGCATCACCAGGATCCGGTCGAAGGTGCCCTTCTCGCTATCCGGGATCTTTTCCAGCGTCATGGCGCTGAAGCGGTCCGCCGGCAGGCCGGATGCGGCGGCCACATCGGCCGGATACTTTACAACACCATCGCGGATGCCCTGCTGGGCTTTCTCGCTAAACGCGCCCGACGTCGGATCGAAATAGAGCCCGACCAGCTTGCCCTTGGGGCCAAGATAGAGGCCGAGCAGGCGCGAATACCATTCACCACCGGGGGCATATTCTCCCACCTTCATGTCGGGCGCGACCTGGAAGAATTCCAGCGTTTCGGCGGGGCGGCGATACTGGTCGCGAACGCGGTCCTTGTCACGCAGCGGGCTGGCAACGGCGGCGGCGAGATAGGCCTTCATGGTCTTGGTCGGCGCGGCACTATTCTGGGCGAGCGCCGTAACCGAAGGCACGGCAAGAGCGAATGCAGTAAGCAGCAGGACGGTACGGCGCATGGGGAATCCTCTCCTGAGCGATTGAGCGCGAAAGGTAGGGCCCTAAGGCCAGATGACAAGGCGGTCCTTCGTTCCTATCTGCTGCCCGCAAGAGAAAGGCGTGATCCTATGGCTGAGGCAATTTTCGCAGGTGGATGTTTCTGGTGCACCGAGGCGGTGTTCCGCTCGATCGCGGGCATCTCCGCAGTCGAGAGCGGCTACATCGGCGGTACTGTGCCGCACCCCACCTACAAGGCGGTCTGCACCGGCACGACCGGCCATGCCGAGGCGATCAAGCTGACGTTTGATCCGGCGGTGGTCTCCTATGCCGACCTGCTGGACATTCACATGGGCACGCACGATCCGACGCAGCTTAACCGCCAGGGCAATGATATCGGCACCCAGTATCGCACCGCGCTGTTCCCGCTGGACGATGACCAGCGGGCCGAATGCGAAGCCGGGATCGCGCGCTGGAATGCCGCTCATCCTGGTGAGCAGGCCGTAACCACGATCGAAGGCCCGGCCGAATGGTATCCGGCCGAGGACTACCACCAGGAATACTGGCAGGGCGAAGGCCAGCGGAACCCCTATTGCCTGGCCGTGATTCCGCCCAAGCTGGCCAAGCTGCAAAAGGGCTTTGCCGAAAAACTGAAGGGCTAGGCCCGCCAGCGCGCGATGAAGAACCCGTCGAGCCCGCCCGCCTCGGGCAGCATCGACGGGTCGGTCCGCAGCCAGCCCGCAGCTGTCGGAGCGAGGCCAGCGGGCAGCTCGTTGGCGCGGATTGGATCGGGCGTCAGCGTGACGGCAGCGGCCCGATCCTCGCCCTCGGCGCACTCCATCGAGCAGGTCGCGTAGACCAGGCTACCGCCGGGTTTCACCCAGCGCTGTGCCCGTTCAAGCAGCGCCGCCTGTAATTCGGCCAGTTCGGCGATCTGGCGATCCCCGATCCGGTGCAACACATCGGGATGGCGGCGGCAGGTGCCGGTGGCGGTGCAAGGCGCATCGAGCAGCACGGCATCGAACGGCTCCTCCGGCTCCCACTGCAAGGCATCGGCCTGAAGCAGCCTGGCCGAGAGACCAGTGCGGCTGAGGTTTTCCTGCATCCGCTGGAGCCGCTTGGCCCCGGCATCAAGCGCGGTTGCCTGCCAGCCGCCCGCGGCCAATTGCATCGTCTTGCCACCCGGCGCGGCGCAAAGATCCAGCACGCGGCGACCTTCGCCAGCACCAAGCAGGCGGGCGGGCAAGCTGGCAGCCAGATCCTGAACCCACCAGGCACCCTCCTTGAAGCCCTCCAGCCGCTCGACCGCGATCCCGCGGGCAAGGCGGATATGGCCCGGCAGCAGGCTCGTGCCGCCGAGCCGCTCTGCCCATTCGGCCGTCTCGGCAGGATCACGCAGGGTCAGATCGAGCAGCGGCGGAACGGCAAGGCCAGCCGCCACCGCAGCACCATGTTCGCCCCAACGCTCTGCCACCCGATCCGGCAGGCTCGGCACAGCGGGCAGTGCCGCCTCGCGCTTGACCAGAGTTGAGAACACCCCGTGCGCCAGCCGTCGCGGGCCGCCTGCCAGGAGCGGCAGGCCGGTGGCGATCACGGCGTGCGGCGGCGTTTCGAGCCGCAGCCAGCCAGCCAGCATCAATCGCAGGACCACGCGCGGCTTGGCATCGTCGGGCAGGACCTGCCGCGTCGCGCTATCAATCAAAGCGTCGAGATCGACCAGCCAGCGCAGCACCTCGCCTGCCAAAGCCCGGGCCAGGGCCCGATCGGCGTCACCACGCACGCCTTGCAAGGCGGGCTGTGCCGCCTGATCGAGCGTTTCACCGCGTCGCAGGACGGCATCGAGAAGCTTGAGCGCAGCCTTGCGCGCCGGGAGACCGGGAATATCCATTACCCTTGCCCCTAGACGCGAAGCCACTGGATAGCCAGATAGGGTGCATGACTCAGCGTGCCACCCAACGTCCGAAGCCCTTTGCCAAGCCTGCGCACTGGAGCAATGACCCCGCGCCCAAGCCCGAACAGGCCAAGTCGCAGGACGATCCGGACGGCCTTTCGCCCACCCGCTATGGCGATTGGGTGCGCGACGGGATTGCCGTCGACTTTTGACATCCCGATTTCTGAAATCGGCAACCCGCCGCAAACTGCCGCCGGCGGGCCGCCGGAAACTTGCGCTTAAGCTTCTCGATCCTACATAGGTTGGACGAAAGGATGCAATGCGCATGAACGACGACCAGCCGAGCGGGAATCCCTGGATCAAGACCATGCTGGTGTGGGGCGGAATCTTCCTGGCCCTGCTGCTGGTGGTCACCATGCTGGGTTCGCGTGGCGATTCGGCCGGCCCGCAGATCGGCTATTCCGATTTCCGTGGACGCGTGGCCGAAGGCGCGATTGAAAGCGTCCAGATCAGCGAAACCAAGATCATCGGCAAATACAAGAACGGCGGGACCTTCTCGACCGTGCCCGTGCCCAATGACTCCAGCCTGCAGCCACTGCTGCAGGACAATGGCGTCAAGTATGAGGGCAAGGCTGCCGAAGAAAGCAACCTGCTGGTCTATATCCTGGTCCAAACCCTGCCCTTCCTGCTGATCCTGGGCATTGCCTTCTTTGCCTTGCGTCAGGTCCAGAAGGGCGGCGGCGGCGGCGCCATGGGCTTTGGCAAGTCCAAGGCCAAGCTGCTGACCGAACGCCAGGGCCGTGTGACTTTCGATGATGTTGCCGGGATCGACGAAGCCCGCGAGGAACTGCAGGAAATCGTCGAATTCCTGCGCGACCCCCAGCGCTTCTCGAAGCTGGGCGGCCAGATCCCCAAGGGTGCGCTGCTGGTTGGTTCGCCCGGCACCGGCAAGACCCTGCTGGCCCGCGCTATCGCTGGCGAAGCGGGCGTGCCGTTCTTCACGATCTCCGGTTCGGACTTTGTTGAAATGTTCGTCGGCGTTGGCGCCAGTCGCGTGCGCGACATGTTCGAACAGGCCAAGAAGAACGCACCCTGCATCGTCTTCATCGACGAAATCGACGCGGTCGGCCGCCACCGCGGCCACGGACTGGGCAATTCGAACGACGAACGCGAGCAGACGCTCAACCAGCTGCTGGTCGAGATGGACGGGTTTGAGGCCAACGAAGGCATCATCATCATCGCCGCGACCAACCGGCCCGACGTGCTTGACCCGGCGCTGCTGCGTCCGGGCCGCTTTGACCGTCAGGTTGTGGTCCCGGTCCCCGATGTCGATGGGCGCGAACAGATCCTGGGCGTGCACATGAAAAAGGTGCCGCTGGCGCCTGATGTGAACCCGCGCACCATCGCCCGCGGGACGCCAGGCTTCTCGGGTGCGGACCTAGCCAACCTGGTCAACGAGGCCGCCCTGCTGGCCGCGCGTCGCAACAAGCGCCTGGTCGCCATGCAGGAGTTCGAAGACGCCAAGGACAAGGTCATGATGGGCGCCGAGCGCCGCTCCATGGTCATGACCGAGGACGAAAAGCGGATGACCGCCTATCACGAGGCCGGCCATGCGATCGTCTCGGTCAAGGAACCGGCGAGCGATCCGATCCACAAGGCCACGATCATCCCGCGCGGGCGTGCGTTGGGCATGGTCATGCGCCTGCCAGAGCGCGATAGCTATTCCTACCACCGCGACAAGATGCACGCGAACCTCTCGGTCGCGATGGGCGGCCGCGTGGCCGAAGAGATCATCTTCGGACATGACAAGGTCAGCTCGGGCGCGAGCTCTGACATCCAGTATGCCACGGGCCTGGCCCGCAACATGGTCACCAAGTGGGGCATGTCGGACAAGCTGGGGCCGCTGCAGTACGAAGACCAGCACGAGGGCTACCTCGGCATGGGCGGTTCGCAGCGCACCTTTGCATCGAACGAAACCAACAAGCTGATCGACAGCGAGATCAAGGGTCTGGTCGAGGGCGCCCACAAGCGCGCTACCGACATTCTCAAGACCCATGAGGACAAGCTGCACCTGCTGGCCAACGCCCTGCTGGAATACGAAACGCTGACTGGCGACGAAATCAACCAGCTGATGGAAACCGGGAAGCTCGATCGCCCGGAACGTCCGAGCGGGCCGACCACGCCCAGCCCGGTCAAGGGTTCAGCCATTCCTCGCGCCGGCAAGCGCTTTTCCGGCGGAGATACCGCCGCGCAGGGCGCCTGACGCGATGCGCGCTGGTGGCGGCGATCAGGCCGCTACCAGCAGCGTCATCATCGTGGCGAACAGGGCCAGCACCATGAAGGCGAAGAGGCTGAGGAACCAGGTGCGCCACCAGGCACCGAACCGGCCCAGCGCATAGGCATCGCGTAACTGGCGATACATATGGAATGGCGCATAGAACAACAGCGCTGCCACGACATATCCCGCTCCACCCCAGACCGTCAGCACGCTGATTGCCGCCAGCAACAGCAGCATGAAGCTGAGCGAATAGGTCACGAAAACGGTATGGTCATACAGATGGAAGCGGCGGCTGAACGGGAACAACAACCATAGGAACGGGACTGACAGCGGGATCAGCAGCCACGAGTATTTGTAGGCACTGTTCTGCAGCTTGTAGATTGTCAGTTCCGGATTGCCCCGGGCGTGCTGCCAGGCCCGGTTGATCGCATCGACAACCGATTTTTCTGCCGTGGTGTTGGTCGACGCGAGATTGGCGGGGAGCTGTCCCCCTTTGGCCGCGCGGATCACAGCAATGGCCTGACGGGCATTATCGACATCGCGCTGCAATCTGGCCGGATCCCCGCCCTGGCCGGCCTTGGCCCGCACCAACTGCTCTTCGCTGGTCTTGAGGGCTTTCAGAGCTTCGCGTTCGGCATCGCCCATCCCCTGCTCCAGACCTTGCTTCTGTGCCTGGTTGTTGAAGGCGATCGGACTGCCCAGCAGGTTGAACACCGCGAAGGTCAGGAAGACCACGAACAGGAAGAGGGCGATCGGGCTGACATAGCTGGCGCGCCGCCCGTCGATATATTCGCGGGTCAGCCGGCCTGGCCGCCAGGCCAGCAGCGGGAGGGTGCGCCAGATCTTGCCCTCAAAATGGAACACGCCATGCAGCAGGTCATGGAAGAAGGCGCCCAGGGTCTTGTGAACATGGGCGGCCTGACCGCATTGGTGGCAATGGCTACCTTGCAGCACCGTGCCGCAGTTAAGGCAGGCCCGCTCATGCGTGTGACCAGCATCCCGACCTTCGCCGTGACCAGGTTCAACCACGCGCGCCGCCAACGCGCCCTGAGCGATTTCGCCGATAAAGTCCGTGCCGCTCACCGGTTTCTCCCCAAATCAGGCGTGTTCATGATCTTGTCAGATCAAGTCGGTCAAGTCATCCAGCACAAAATCGTTCGGGAGACTTCGATGCGCCGCCTAATTCTGCCTGTTCTGCTGATCGCCGCGCCGGCTGCTGCCACCACCGGCGATATGTCGGTCGCCACCTTCCTGTCGAAAGCCGATGCGCTGAAGGCCAAGGGGTTCATGGCGCTTGCCTCGTCCGACATGAAGCTGCTGCGCGAGGAAGGCCAGGCCGCCGGCATGGCCTATGGCGCCCGCCTGCAACAGGAACGGGCCGCGGGCAAACCCAGTTCCTGCCCACCGAAGGGTGCGCGCCCGTCATCCAGCCAGGTGCTTGATCACCTGCGTACCTATCCCGCCGCCAAGCGGGCCAGCATCTCGATGAAGGCGGCCATGGCCGACTATTTCATCAAGAATTACCCCTGCCGCTGATCAAATGCGAACGGCCCGCCTCCCATGGGGGAAGCGGGCCGCTTGAACGCTGCAAACGCGGCTGAGATCAGCCGTCGTAATCGCCGCCAATCGAGGTGTTGCGCACCGGCGCAGCCGCCGTGATCCGCAGTGCCTCGGCCGACTGGCTGAGCGAGCCGATGTCATCCACCTCGTCATCGTCTTCCGGCAGGACCCGCTGCAGCGATGTGATGACGGTTTCCTTGAGCAGTTCCGGACGCACGGTCTGGTCCGCAATCTCGCGCAGGGCGACGACCGGGTTCTTGTCACGGTCGCGCTCGATGGTCAGTTCGGCGCCGCCCGAGATTTCGCGGGCGCGCTGGGCAGCCATCAGCACCAGGTCAAAACGGTTCGGGATCTTGTCGACGCAATCTTCAACGGTAACGCGCGCCATCGGGCACTCCAGTACATGAATTTCGGGAACGGCGGACTGTTACTTGCGCCGCGATTCGCAAGTCAAGAAAAAAACATTTAAATTGCTGTAATTACACGGTTATTCGTAAGTCTCGTAACCTCGCGAATCGGACGCCAGATTGCCGAACTTGGTGAACTCGCTCTGGAAATGCAGATAGACGTTGCCGGTAGAGCCGTGGCGCTGCTTGGCGATGATCACGGTTGCCTTGTTCACCACTTCCAGATGACGCTGCATCCAGGCATCATACTTGGCGATCATATCCGGCGGACTGGTCTCCGAAGGTTCATCGGGCTTGGCCGCGTTGTGATAGTATTCCTCGCGGAAGATGAACCAGACCATATCGGCGTCCTGCTCGATCGAGCCGGATTCGCGCAGGTCGGCCAGTTGCGGCCGCTTGTCTTCGCGGCTTTCCACCGCACGACTGAGCTGGGACAGCGCGATCACCGGAACTTCCAGTTCCTTCGCGAGCGTTTTCAGGCCGCGGCTGATTTCCGAGATTTCGTTGACGCGGTTATCATTGGCCCGGCCCGAACCCTGCAATAGCTGCAGGTAGTCGATCACGATCAGGCCGATGTCGTGCTTGCGCTTGAGCCGGCGGGCGCGGGTCCGCAAGGCCGCGATCGAGAGCGCCGGCGTATCATCGATGTAGAGCGGCAATTCCGCCAGACGCTGGCTGGCGAAGGAGATCGACTGGAAATCCTCGCGGCTGATCTTGCCCATGCGCAGCCGTTCGCTGCTGATCTCCGCCTGTTCGGCCAGGATACGGGTGGCCAGCTGGTCCGCGCTCATTTCCAGGCTGAAGAAGGCGACCGGCGCGCCGACCGACTGCTTGGGATCAATGCCATCGGCCATGTCGCGCAGGTACCGTTCGGCGCAGTTGAACGCGATGTTGGTGACGAGCGAGGTCTTCCCCATGGCGGGGCGGCCAGCAAGGATGATCAGGTCCGAATCGTGCAGGCCACCGATCTTGGCATTCAGATCATCCAGCCCGGTGGTGCGCCCGGAAATGTGGCCGCCGGAATTGAGCGCCTTTTCGATCTGGGTAATCGCTGCCAGGCTCGACTTGCGGAACGGTTCGGCCTCATTGCCGACCGAGGCGCCTTCGGCCACGCGGTAGAGCGCGGCTTCGGCCCGGGCGACCTGTTCCAGCGGCTCGACGCTTTCCGAGGTGTCCAGCGCATCGCTGACCAGGGTCCGCCCAACCGAAACGAGTTCGCGCAGCAGCGCCAGGTCATAAATCTGTTCGGCCAGCTCGCGCGGCGCCAGCAGGCCCTGCCCATCGGCCGTCAGCCGGGCGAGATAGGCGGCGCCGCCCAATTCCTTGAGCGTTTCATCCGCTTCGAAATAGGGCTTGAGCGTAACCGGAGTGACCACGGCCTTGCGATCGAGCAGTTGCAGGATGCGGTCATAGATCCGGACATGGGCTGGCTCGAAGAAGTGATCGGGGCGCAGCGGCGTGCTGAGTTCCTCGATCACGCGGTTGTCGATCAGCGCGGCGCCCAGAAATGCGGCTTCGGCCTCCACGTTTGCAGGCAGCGCGCGGGCGGCAATCTCGTCGGGGCGGGTCATCAGATCGGTATCGGCCATGGGAGGCGATCCATGCGCTGCACCGGGGCGATGCGCAAGCGGGTGGCCAGGGCCTTTTCATCCACAGCCTGTGGAGACTTGCCCCGCCATTTCGCATCTGCGAAAAGTGTCCCGCCATGGGGGACGCACGGATCATCCATATCGAACTCGACGAAGCCACAATCCTGTGGCGCAACGCCGATATCGAACAGGAACGCCGGATCGCGATTTTCGACCTGATCGAAGAAAATACCTTCAAACCCCTGCGCGCCTGGGAGGCCGGACACCAGGGCCCCTATCGCCTGCGCCTCGCCGTTGCCGACGGACGACTGGCGCTGGATGTGGCCGATGCCGATGGACAGCCGCTCGAATCGCTGATCCTCGCACTGGGCCGCTTCCGCCGCCCGATCCGCGATTACTTTGCGATTTGCGATTCCTACTACCAGGCCATCCGCAAGGCGACCGCCGCCGAGATCGAGACCATCGACATGGCCCGCCGCGGCGTTCACAATGAGGCGGCGGAACTGCTGCTTGAGCGACTGGACGGCAAGATCGAAACCGATTTTGCCACCGCCCGGCGGCTGTTCACCCTGATTTGCGTGCTGCATATCAGGGGCTGAGCGAATATCGGGTTCAAGGGGTCATCGGGTCAAACATGGCAAGGAAGAAGAACAGTCGGCTGCGGCTGCGGCTGATCGGTGCGGCGCTGCTGCTGTTGCTCGCCGGCGGGACAGCGGCCTGGTGGCACCTGTCGCAATGGATGCCATCGCGTGGTGAGTTTCCCGTCCAGGGCGCCGAAATCGGCGGAGAGGATGGACCGGTTGATTGGGTGGCCCTCAAAGCCCTGGGTGCCGATTTCGTCTATCTCGATGCCTCTGCCAGCGCTTTCGCCCGTGATCCGAAGTTCGTCGAAAACCTGGAGGCCGCGAAGGCCGCAGGCCTGCAGTGGGGCGCAGTGCATCGCTATGACCCGTGCCAGCCGGCCGAAAAGCAGGCCGCCAATTTCGTAACTGTGGTCCCGCGCGAACCGGCCATGCTCCCGGCGGCAGTCTGGCTTGAGCAACTGGCTGATGATTGCCCGATCAAGGTAAGCGATGCCGCCGTCGAAAGCGAGCTGACGACCTTCCTCAATCAGATCGAAACCCACACCGGGAAGGCCGCGATCCTCAAGATCTCGCGCAGCTTCGAACGGCGCTACAAGATCGCCGCGCGGATTGATCGCAACGTCTGGCTTGAACAGGTGCGCTTCGAACCGGACTATGCCGGCCAGCCCTGGGCCGTCTGGACGGCCAATGACCGCCTCGACCTGCCCGCCCTGCCCGGCGCCGTACGGTGGCTTGTGGTCCGCCCCTGACAACCGCCAAGCCCTCCGGCGCGCAGCGCAAGCCAAACCTGTCGCCCCATCGTCCCATGCCGGGTTACGTTGCGTCTCAAATGCAAACGGTCCTTCGACAAGGCCGGGGCGAGCGGGTAAGGGGATCGGAATGATTGACAAGGACACCCTGATCGCCGCCGCCAAGGCCGCCCAGAGCAAGGCCTATGCGCCTTATTCCAATTTCCACGTCGGTGCCGCGCTGGGCTTTGCCGATGGCTCTGTCGTGACCGGCGCCAATGCCGAGAACGCCAGCTATGGCTTGGCGCTCTGCGCGGAAACGAATGCCGTGGCCAAGGCGATGAACGATGGTCGGCGCGGCGGCCTTGAGGCCGTGGCCGTGGTAGGCGGGATGCATGGTGAACCGGGCCCGACGGTAACGCCCTGCGGCCGCTGCCGTCAGGTGCTGAACGAGCTGGCCCAGCTGGGCAATACCGACCCGGTGATCTGGTGCGATGGCGCGGACGGCGTGCTCGAGCTCAAGCTTTCAGCTCTGCTGCCACACGCTTTCGGCCCCGCCAACCTCGGCTAGTCGGCCAGCCACTCCAGCAACGCGGCCAGGCAATCGCGGCCGAGCTGGGCGGAGCGTTCCGGCGACCAGCCCTGGGCCGGATCGGGCAGGTCATCATTGTCCTTGAACGGCATTTCCAGCGTCATCGCCACGGCGCCAAAGCGTTCGGCCAGCTGGTTGGTGCTCATCGCCAGGTTGGCCTTACCCGGGCTGGCAACCGGATAGCCGCGACGGGTCTGGAAATCGGGCGTGCGCCGGTCAAGGATCGCCTTGTAGCGATCAAACCCGCCCTGCTGCGCGGGATTGGCGGAAGGGATACCTTCGAACCCGGCGAGGAATACCGCCGGGATCGCCTCGTCGCCATGGACGTCCATGGCAAAATCGACGCCGGTCGCGTCCATGGCATTGCGGATCGCCAGTACTTCGGGCGACTGCTCGGCTGTTGGATTGGCCCATTCGCGGTTGAGGTTCACCCCCAGCGAATTGGTCCGCAGGTTGCCCAGCACTGCACCATCGGGGTTGGCGTTGGGCACGATATGAAAGGTGCAGCGCTGGCGCAGCGCCCGACCGATCGGGTCCGCCGGATCGGTCAGACAATCCAACGCACCTTCCATCCACCATTCGGCCATCGATTCACCGGGGTGTTGCCGCGCATAAAGCCAGACCTGCTTCGGTCCCGTGCCGAAATCGAGACAATCGATGCTGCGCCCTTCCCGCGAACGGCCCAGCACGCGGTGGCTCACACCTTCGGCCAGAGCGGTACTGGCGATCAGATCCTGGTGCCGTTCCCACGAATAGGGCGCAAAATAGGCAAACCAGGCCAGGTTGCCCGCCGGCTGATAACGGATCGTCAGCGTCCCGTTGTCCTCTGCCCGGTCAAAGCTGCTGGCCGCGCGGCCCCAATAGTCGCGATCCTCGCTGACGGCGGCGTTATAGCCGGGCCAACCATCGGGATAGGCCGAGCCATTGAGCCCGGTAAGCTTGAGTTCCAGTGCGCGCCCGGCGGCATTGCTGACGCGGAAATGGAACCACTGGAAGAAGTCCGAATTGGTATCCTTGCGGATCGCAAGGCGTGCCGTGGTGCCTGAAATGGAGAGGATTTCGATATTGCCGCTATCGAAGGCGGCGTCGATCTGGATGTCGGAAGCGGTCATTTGACCTCGATAGTCTCACCCGATTGTCCGGGAAAGCCCTTGAACAGGGCCTCCGCCATCTTGGCCGCGCCCAGCGAGGTGCCTGCCAACGGCGAGCCGGCCCCAACGGTGAAATTCGCCCGCCCTTCCCACAGTGCCAGACCGGTCGCCCGGTCGCGAATAATGACGCCCAGTTCGGTGCGGACTTGCGCCGAGGGCCGCGACAAGAGGTTGATGCCGATCCCGACGCCCAGTCCCGAACCATAGGTTCCGGTCGATCCGCCAACCCCCACGGAGACAGGACTGCCGGCATGATCGGGCCGGAAGGTCTCACGCGTCAGGCGCAACTGCGCAACCTGCCCGCTCGCTGTGCCGGCCGGCACTGCGGTATAACCCAGCAACAGCAGCTGCCGCTCGATCGCCGCCTGATAGGCCTTCCATTCCAGCGAGGAACCATCATGGCCAGGCGCTGGTTCGACCGCGATCGCGCCCTTGCCAAGTGGGGCAATGTCCGGCGTATGAAACCGCGTGACTTCAACCGGGCCGGTTGGGGCAATGCAACCGCCGAGCGCGAGGATTGCAGGAAGGATCAGGGCAAGGCATGGCTTGGACATCGGCAGAATCCTTTGTCAGGATGATGGACCCGCCACCCCGGTGGAGGCAAGGGTTTCGATGCCGTTAAGGCTTTTCTCGTCGCCCCGTGCTAGCGGAGTACCGATGTCGCAGAAACTTCCCGTCCTCGTTACAGGTGGTGCCGGATATATTGGCAGCCACGCCGTGCTGGCCCTGAAGGATGCCGGCTGGCCGGTCGCCGTGATCGATAACCTGACCACCGGCTTTCGCTTTGCCGTGCCGGATGGCGTCCCGCTGTATCAGGGCGACATTGCCGACGCCGAGCTATTGGCCCGGATTTTCGCCGAGCAGGGGATCCGGGCCGTGATGCATTTCGCCGGGTCGATCATCGTGCCGGAATCGGTCGAAAACCCGCTCAAGTACTATCATAATAACACCGCCAAGAGCCGCGCCCTGATTGAGGCGGCAGTGACTGCCGGCGTGCCGCACTTCATCTTCAGCTCGACCGCCGCGACCTATGGTCTGCCCGAGGTTTCGCCCGTGCATGAGGACAGCCCCAAGGCACCGATCAATCCCTATGGCATGTCCAAGCTGATGACCGAGATCATGCTGGGCGATGTCTCCCGCACTCACCCGCTGAATTTCTGCGCGCTGCGTTATTTCAACGTGGCCGGGGCCGATCCCCGGGCCCGGACCGGCCAATCGACCGCCGGGGCAACCCACCTGATCAAGGTGGCGGTCGAGGCGGCACTGGGCAAGCGCGACCGGGTTGAAGTGTTTGGCACCGATTTCGATACCCCCGATGGCACCGGGGTGCGCGACTATATCCATGTTTCCGATCTGGCGAATGCCCATGTTCTGGCGTTGGAGGCGCTGATCGAAGCCCCGGCGCGGTCGCTGACCTTGAATTGCGGCTATGGCCGTGGCTATTCGGTGCTTGAGGTGCTTGATGCCGTGGACCGGGTCACCAACCGCAAGATCGAGCGCCAGCTTTCACCGCGCCGGGCCGGAGATCCCGATTCGCTGATTTCGGACAATGCGCGCATCAAGGCGACCATCCCGTGGGTGCCGCAATATGCCGATCTCGACACAATCGTGGGCCACGCGCTGGCTTGGGAGCGAAAACTCTCCGAAATCCGGGCTGAGAGTTGACTTTGCCGTGACTCACCCGTAACGGCCCGGCTTCAATTTCAGCGGTTGGTACCGCACCCGAGGAACTTATGAAGATTCGCAACAGCCTCAAGTCGCTCAAGGACCGCCACCGGGACAACCGCGTGATCCGCCGTCGTGGCCGGACCTATGTGATCAACAAGACCAACCGTCGCTTCAAGGCGCGCCAGGGCTAATCCCCTTGCAGCAGGGCCCGGCCCTGCATTGAAGTCTGTTCGGCCCGCCTCCATCAGGGGTGCGGGCCGAAACCGTTTTAGCTTAAGGCGTTTGCGCATGACCCAGCGAATCGAAGCCGTCGTGTTCGACATTGGCAATGTTCTGGTCCGCTGGGACCGCCGGCGGCCCTATATTGATCGCTTCGACGACCCGGCCGAGCTGGACTGGTTCATGGAAGAGGTCATCCCGCTGGCGTGGCACGCCGAACATGATGCCGGGCGATCGGCAGCCGAGCTGGTGGCAGAACGCTCCGCGCTGTTCCCAGATTATGCCCTCCACATTCATGACTGGTTTGCCCGGTTCAACGAATCGATTCCCGGTCCCGTGCCGGGCAGCCCCGAACTGGTTGAGCAACTGCACGCGGCCGGCGTGCCGCTCTATGCGATCACCAATTTCGGCGCCGACACTTGGGCCGGCTTCCGCCCGACCTTCCCATTGCTTGACCGGTTTGGCGACATCGTCGTCTCAGGGATCGAGAAGCTGGCCAAGCCCAATCCCGCGATCTACGCGCTGGCCGCGGCGCGGTTCGGGCGCGATCCGGGCACCATGCTATTCATTGATGACAGCCTGCCCAACGTGGTGTCGGCCCGGGCCTGCGGCTGGCACGCCCATCATTTCACCGCAGCCGATCTGCTGGCCGCAGAGCTGCGGGACCGCGGCCTGATCTAAGCATAAAAAAGAGGGCCCCCGTCTTGCAACGGAGGCCCAGCTGTTTGGGGGCTGTTAGGATGCCTGCCTGCCGAGCGTCCCGGGTGTGGGGACGCTGGCAGCAACGCGTCAGGCGGCCGCGTTACAACGCGCGAGCTTGTCGGCGTCGAAATCACCCTTGGGCGTGGTGAACTTGGTAACCTGGCCAAAGGCCTTCACGACGCGGGCGCAAGTGTTGATCGGTGCAGCACCATCAACGCGGCCGGTGCATTCGGTGCCAGTGCAGGTCCAGTTCACGCCATTGACCACCTTGGCCGCTTCGGCAGCCGGAGCCGCGAGCGTGGCGCTGTAGGTTCGGGCCGACTGGGCCTGGACCGGGGTAGTGGTGGCAGCGAAGCTGGCAATGGTGCCGACTACGGCGAGGCCGGCGGCGAGCAGCGTGCGCGAGTTTGCGAAAGCAGTCATGGGATTTTCCCCTTTGCGGTTCTTGGTTCGTCAAATCTTCATCGGAACGCAGGGATCGCGACGGTCCTGGGAGGAGACGGCGATTTGCGTTGCTAACGGGCCTCTACCGATATAGGTTTTCAGTTGCAACTAGAAACTGTGCAGTGCAGCAAAGATTTTCTTGTCGGCAAGTGAGCCAGTTTTGGGTTAGGATACAAACCCAGGGACCAAGGGGATGAAGACGATGGGCAACCTTCGTGAGCCACTCGAAGAAATCGGCAATTGCGGCCTTCCGGCTGCGCTCGAGGTGATGGGCGAGCGTTGGTCATTTATGATCCTGCGCGCCGCTTTCAATGGCATGTATCACTTTGAGGAGTTCCTTGGAGCGCTGGGCATTGCCCGCAATATCCTGTCCAATCGCCTTGCCCGGCTCGTTGAGCACGGAATCATGAAGCGGCAGGCCCTCCCGGATGACCGGCGCAAGATCGAATACCGGCTGACGGAAAAGGGGCTGGATCTGCTGCCCGCCATGCTTGCCCTGCGGCAGTGGGGCGAAAAATATGGCGCCGGCGTGCCTTCGAACCCCGTGCTGTGCGATGAGCGTGACGGGATGCCGATCCAGTCCATCGCGATCCACTCCCACGATGGCCGTGCGCTGAGCCCCAAGGAACTGGAATGGCGCGACCAGGCCGATGTGAACTGGCCGGCGGATGATGCCGGCCGCAAGCTCCGCGCCCTCTAACTACGCCCGATTGCCCGCCGGTAGCTGAGCGCTTCCGCCACATGGATGCGCCCGGTTTCGGCGCAGCCGGCCAGATCGGCGATCGTTCGCGCCACGCGCAGCATCCGGGTATAGCCCCGCGCTGAAAGCCGCATCGCCTCGGCCGCCTGCATCAGCAGCTTGCGCCCGGCCTCATCCGGCGTGGCGTGGCGGTCGAGCAGGTCACCATCAAGTTCGGCGTTGCTGGCCTTGCCGGTGCCCTGCAATCGCTCGACCTGGACTTTCCGCGCTGCGGCCACCCGTGCGGAGACCTCCGCACTACCTTCTGTCGGTGGGGGCAAGGCCAGATCAGCGGCGCTGACCGGATCAACCTCAACGTGCAGATCGATCCGGTTGAGCAGCGGACCGGAGACCTTGGCTTGATAATCGGCGCCACAGCGCGGTGCGCGGCTGCAGCCCAGAGCAGGATCGCCCAGGTAACCGCACCGGCAGGGGTTCATCGCCGCAATCAGCTGAACCCGCGCCGGATAGGTGACATGGGCATTGGCGCGGGCCACATCGACCACCCCAGTTTCCAGCGGCTGACGGAGCGAATCGAGCACCGCGCGCTGGAATTCGGGTAGCTCATCCAGAAACAGCACCCCCAGATGGGCCAGGCTGACCTCACCCGGCCGCACGCGCAGGCCGCCGCCGGTCAAGGCCGCCATCGAGGCAGAATGATGCGGCGAACGGAACGGACGGGTGCGGCTGATACGGCCTTCCTCCAGCGTGCCAGCGACTGAGGCGACCATCGAAACTTCCAAGGCTTCGGCCGGGGTAAGCGGCGGCAGAATACCGGGCAAGCAGGCGGCCATCAGGCTCTTTCCGGCGCCCGGCGGGCCGATCATCAGCAGGTTGTGGCCACCCGCCGCGGCAATCTCCAGCGCGCGCTTGGCCACTTCCTGCCCCTTGACCTGGCGCAGATCGGGGCCGCTGGTGCCGGTCTCAACCTCGCCCGCAACCGGGTCGGCCAGCTGCGCCGTGCCTTTAAGGTGGTTAAGCAGGCTAATCAGGTCGGGCGCTGCGACAATGGGAATGCCGCTGGCCCAGCGGGCTTCACCGCCCTGCGCCGCGGGACAAATCAGCCCCTTGTCCGATCCCGATGCATGGAGCGCGGCCAGCAGCACGCCGGGGGTTGGCACGATCCGCCCATCAAGCGCCAGTTCACCAACGGCGACGAAATCGGCAATCTGCTCAGCATCGGTCACGCCCATCGCCGCCAGCAATGCCAGCGCGATCGGCAAGTCATAATGCGAACCTTCCTTGGGCAGATCGGCAGGCGAAAGATTGATGGTGATCCGCTTGGGCGGCAGCGCCAGCCCCATCGCCGCCAGCGCCGCATGAACCCGCTCGCGGCTTTCATTGACCGCCTTGTCAGGCAGGCCAACCAGATTGAAACGCGGCAAACCGGGCGCAATCTGGCACTGCACCTCGACGGCCCGCGCCTCCAGCCCGAGATAGGCAACTGTCTGGACCAATGCGACCAAGAATGCCTCCGTTACAATTACTTATGTGATGCCGCGGGGATCGCGCACTGTCGAGAAAAAGCTGTTTGGCAGATGGGCGTACGTCAGTCCGGCCCGCAGTTGGCTGCAGACGGTCTGGTCGACAGGCCCGCCAGCCCGCTTGATCGCCCGAAAAATCGTCGATTGCGCCAGCTTGCGCCGCACGCGAATCCCTTGACTCACTGCTCGGGGTCGCTTAACGGCCCGCCCCTGAGATGCGGTCGCCTCAGCGGCGGCCCTTTTTATTCGATTTTCGAGGTTATCATGAAGCGCACCTTCCAGCCCAGCAACCTTGTCCGCGCTCGCCGCCACGGCTTCCGCGCCCGCACGGCCACTGTCGGCGGCCGCAAGGTGCTTGCCGCCCGCCGCGCGCGTGGCCGCAAGAAGCTCTCTGCCTGAGCGAATCACTGCCAATGTCCGTCCTTACGCGGCGGGCTGATTTTTTGGCTGCCAACCGGGGCTTGCGCATAGCACGCCCCGGTTTCGTGCTTTTGGCGCGCCCGAATGACGGCCAGGGCCAGCGCTATGGCATCACCGTTACCAAGAAGATCGGCAATGCGGTGGTCCGCAACCGCATGAAGCGCCGCTTTCGTGCGCTGCTGCGGGAAATGCTGCCAACGGCCGGACTGCCGGATCATGATCATGTCCTGATCGGCCGAGAAGGCGGGGTAGAGCGGGATTTCAGCCTGCTGCGCGAAGAACTGACTGCCGCCCTGACCCGCGCCGCCCAAGGCAAGGGCGATCCGCCCCGCCGCCGCAAGTGAAACGCCTGCTGATCCTGATCGCCCGTGGCTGGCAACTGGGACCATCCCGGATCCTGCCGCCATCGTGCCGCTATGCGCCGTCCTGTTCGGAATATGCGATTCAGGCGGTCGAGAAATATGGCGCGATTAAGGGTGGCTGGCTGGCAGCGAAGCGGCTAATGCGCTGCCATCCTTGGGGTGGCCATGGCTATGATCCGGTGCCTTGAACTGCACCGTCCGGCTCTCCACCTTCGACACACAATAAGACGACTAGGGGCATTTCCTTGGAAAACCAGAACCAGCGTAACCTGATCCTGGCCGTGGTGCTGAGCGCACTGCTGCTGTTTGGCTGGGATGCGGGCGTCCGCTATTTCTATCCGCACGCAGGTAAGACCAAGCCGGTCGCCAGCGCCAGCCCCGCAGCGACCCCTTCTGGGACGGCCAAGCCCACCCGCGAAGGCGGGCTGACCAACGCTGCTGACATTGCCGAGGAAGCCCGGGACCTGCAGACCACGCTGGCCACGCCCGGCCGGATCGCGATTGCCGCGCCCGGCCTGACCGGCTCGCTCAACCCCATCGGCGGGGTGGTCGATGATCTGGTGGCCGTGCGCCACACGGCTGCCGTTGACCCCAAGAGCGGTCCGCAGCGGATCTTCTCCCCCGCTGGCACCCCGGCACAGCACTATGCCCAATTCGGTTGGGTTGGCGCGCCGGGCAGTGTTCCTGGCCCGCAGACGGTCTGGACCGCACCCGCCGGCGCCAAGCTGACGCCGCAGACCCCGGTTACGCTGAGCTGGATCAACCCCACCGGCGCGACCTTCACGCTGACCTACAAAATCGACGCCGACTATATGCTGACGGTTGAGCAAGGCGTGACCAACGCCGGTACGGCTCCGCTCGCCGTGGAACCGGTTGCCCAGCTCAATCGCACCAACAAGACCGCCGCGCTGGACAGCTTTAACGTCCACGCCGGTCCGTTCGGCGCCTTCGATGAAGTCGTGGACTTCGGCACCAACTACAAGGACGTCGGCGAAACCGGCAAGATCACCAAGGACGGCCGCACCGACTGGGTTGGCTTTACCGACGTTTACTGGATGTCGACCCTGATCCCGGAAGCGAAGGTTCCGGCCAGCGCTGACTTCCGCACCCCTGGCCGCGACATCTTCCTGGCCAATCTGTTCTATCCGGAAAGCACCGTTGCGCAGGGGCAAAGCCTGGTGCGCAGCACCCGCCTGTTTGCCGGTGCCAAGGAAATCAAGGTGCTCGACCGCTATGAGGCGGCCGGCATTCCGAAGTTCAGCCTGGCGATCGACTGGGGCTGGTTCCGCTGGTTCGAACGCCCGCTGTTCATGCTGCTCGATTCGCTGTTCAAGGCGGTTGGCAACTTTGGCGCTGCGATCATCCTGATGACGCTGATCGTGCGCGGGATCATGTTCCCGGTCGCGCAGAAGCAGTTCGCAAGCATGGCCGCGATGCGCGCGATCCAGCCGAAGATGAAGGCAATCCAGGAACGCTACAAGGACGACAAGCCAAAGCAGCAGGAAGAGATCATGGCGCTCTACAAGAAGGAAGGCGTCAACCCGCTTGCGGGCTGTCTGCCGATCTTCCTGCAGATCCCGGTGTTCTTCGCGCTCTACAAGGTGCTGATCCTTGCAGTCGAAATGCGCCACCAGCCTTTCGCGCTGTGGATCAAGGACCTGTCCGCGCCCGATCCGCTGCACGTGCTGAACCTGTTCGGCCTGCTCGATTTCACGCCGCCCTCGTTCCTGGGCATTGGCGTGCTGGCGATCCTGTTGGGCATCACCATGTGGCTGCAGTTCAAGCTGCAGCCGGCCCAGATGGACCCCGTCCAGCAGCAGGTCTTTGCGCTGATGCCGTGGATGATGATGTTCATCATGGCGCCCTTCGCAGCGGGCCTGTTGATCTACTGGATCACCTCGAACCTGCTGACCATCGCCCAGCAGAAGTATCTCTATTCCAAGCACCCGCAGCTCAAGGAACAGGCGGCCAAGGACGCCGCCGAGGCCAAGCGGGCGCGCGAGCAGGCGAAGTAAGACGATGGACCAGATCGATGACCCCGTTGAACGGGCGCGCCGCCTGTTTGCGGGGCGCGTCGAGTTCCTGAAATCGGCGCCGGGGCTGCAGTTCATCCCCGATCCGGACGCACCGGAGATCGCCTTTGCCGGGCGCTCCAACGTGGGCAAAAGCTCGCTGCTCAACGCCCTGACCGGACGCAAGTCGCTGGCGCGCACCTCGGTCACCCCGGGGCGCACACAGGAACTGAACTTCTTCGATATTGGCGATCCGCTGGTTTTCCGGCTAGTCGACATGCCCGGCTATGGCTTTGCCAAGGCGCCGCTCAAGGTGGTAGAGCAATGGAAGCGGCTGGTCCGCGATTTCCTGCGCGGGCGCGTGGTTCTGAAGCGCACCCTGCTGCTGATCGACAGCCGCCACGGCCCCAAGCCGGTCGATATCGACATGATGAAGATGCTAGACGAAGCGGCCGCGAGCTACCGGATCGTCCTGACCAAGGCAGACAAGATCAAGGCCAGCGAACTGGCCGCCGTCACCGCCGCGACCGAGGCCGAGGCGCGCAAGCACTCCGCTGCCTTCCCGCTGGTCCACGTAACCAGCAGCGAAAAGGGCATGGGCATTGCGGAACTTCGCGGCGCGATCTTTGAAGACGCGCTGATCGTCTGACGCCTATTTGGCGAACATCAGCCCAAGGTCGGCAAAGGCCTTGATCTCGATCGCATTGCCGCTGGGATCGCGGAAGAACATGGTCGATTGCTCGCCAGTCTGGCCCTTGAAACGGGTATAGGGCTCGATCTCGAACTTCACCCCGGCTCCGCGCATCCGCTCAGCAAGCAGATCAAAGTCTTCCAGTGTCAGCACCACGCCAAAGTGCGGCACGGGCACGCCGTGACCATCAACATGATTGCGCGCTGCATCGCGCCCGGCATTGTCGGGCGCAAGGTGGGCGACCAGTTGGTGGCCAAAGAAATCGAAATCGACCCATTGCTCTGACGAGCGCCCTTCCGGGCAGCCCAGCACTTCGCCGTAAAAGGCCCGGGCAGCGGCAAGGTCGTGGACCGGAAAGGCAAGGTGGAAGGGACGCAAGCTCATGGCAGTTCCTCAATCATCGTGGCCCCGACGTGAGCCACGCCGCGCTTGGCGGCAAGTTTTTCCTGGCGATGGCGTTCGCGGTAACCTGTTCGCTGCTCATCGGTGCGTTCCGCGTAACAGGCTGGGCAACTGACACCCTCTTCATACTCAGGAGCGGCCTGCTGCTCGGCGCTGACCGGGCGGCGGCAAGCATGGCACAGCGCAAACCCGCCCGGCACCAAGCCGTGCCCGACGCTGACGCGCTGATCGAAGACGAAGCATTCGCCCTGCCACAGGCTTTGCTCCGGCGGGATCTCTTCCAGATACTTCAGGATGCCGCCCTGGAGGTGATAGACCTCTTCTACGCCTTCGGCCTTGAGGAAGGCGGTCGATTTCTCGCAGCGGATGCCGCCAGTGCAGAACATCGCCACCTTAGGCGCCTTGCCCTGCCCCAGCAGTTCGTCGCGTCGCTGCCGGAACCAGCCGGGAAAATCGCGGAAGCTGGCGGTCTGCGGATCAATCGCCCGCTTGAACGTGCCGATCGCCACTTCGTAACCGTTGCGGGTGTCGATCACGATCGTTTCGGGATCGGCAATCAGTGCGTTCCAGTCAGCCGGGGGCACATAGGTGCCGACCGAAGCCAGGGGATCGATATCGGCCACACCCATAGTCACGATCTCGCGCTTGAGGCGCACCTTCATCCGGTGAAACGGCATGGCCGGCGCGCGCGAGAATTTTACGTCAAGGTCTGCGCAACCCGGCAAGCCGCGGATATGGTCAAGCACCGTCGCAATTCCAGCATCGCTGCCGGCAATCGTGCCATTAATTCCCTCGTGCGCCAACAGCAGCGTGCCCTTCACGCCATTGGCGCGGCAAGAGGCCAGCAGCGGCTCCTGCAAGGCACCATGATCCGCAAAGGGCGTGAACTGGTACAGCGCCGCAACGCAGACTGGCAGGGCAGAGTGATCCATCGCCTGCCCCATAACCGCAGCGAAGGTGAACGCCAATGCCCGTCCCATTCCGTTCATTGTCGACAGCGGCTGGGTGAACGGCTAGCCCGGATCCATGAAGCTGGTCATCGGCAACAAGAACTATTCCTCGTGGTCGCTGCGCGGCTGGCTGACGGCCAAGCAATCGGGCCTGACCTTCGAGGAAATCCAGGTCCCGCTTTATGGCGAGGACTGGGATAACCGAAAGAAGCAGCACGACGAGATGGCGCCCTCATCCGGCAAGGTGCCGGTGCTGTGGGATGGCGATGCCGTGGCCTGGGACAGCCTGGCAATCCTGGAATACCTGGCTGATCGCGTCGGCCGCGACCGCTTCTGGCCCAAGGCTGACGATGCGCGCGCGCTGGCCCGGTCGATGGTCGCGGAAATGCATTCCGGCTTTGGCGCGCTGCGCCGCCAGTGCCCGATGAACATCCGCCGCCGTGTGGAAGGCTGGGAGATCGACGCCGACGCCCGCGCCGATATCGTCCGCATCCTCACCCTCTGGGCCGAGGCGCGCGCCCGGTTCGGACAAGGCGGTCCTTTCCTGTTCGGCACCTTCAGCGCCGCCGATATCTTTTACGCGCCCGTGGTCAGCCGCTTCCTGACCTATGGGATAACAGTGCCGGGCTTTGCTCAGGCCTATATGGAAGCGATCTGGGACCACGAATGGCTGCAGACCTGGGTCGCTGCCGCCGCAGAGGAAGATTGGGTAATCGAACAATGGGAAATACCGGGCCGACCAGGCGGAAAGAAGTAATGCGCTGGATTGCGGTAATGCTGGCCGCAGCGGCGGCGCTGGTGGCGCGCCCGGCCTTGGCATGGGGCGAGTTCGGGCATGAAAGCACGGCCAGCATCGCCTGGGCCAATGTCTCCCCGCAAACGCGTGCTGCCGTGCGCGAACTGCTCCGTGCCGAGAAGGGACTTGGCACGCCCTATTGCCATGTTCGCAGCCTGGAAGAGGCAAGTTACTGGCCTGATTGCATCCGGCGGGAAGGCTGGCGCTGGGCCTATTCGTTCCCCTGGCACTACCAGACCATGAGCATCTGCAGGCCCTATGATCCCCGGGCCAATTGCCCGAACGGGAACTGCGTGACCGGCCAGATCGAGCGCAACCGCCGGGTGCTGGCTGACAAGACACTGCCCGCGGCCCAACGGCTTGAGGCGCTGGCTTGGCTGACCCATTTTGTGGGCGATCTGCACATGCCGCTCCATTCGGGCGACAACAACGACCTCGGCGGTAACAAGGTGGCTGCCCAGTATGGCATCGCGCCAGGCGGCAACCTGCATGCGGTGTGGGATGGCCCGATGGCCGAGCGCGGCGTTACCAGCGCCGTGCCGCCGCTAATCCGGCGCTACTCCGCGGCTGAACGCGCTGCGCTTGATACCGGCGAAGTGGCGGATTGGGGCCGCGAGTCCTGGGAACTGGCCAAAGGCCTAGTCTATGCCAAGGCCTTCGATCGCGACCCTTGCAACGGCACCGAGGCGCCCAAGGAAATTGTCTGGTCCAATGACGACATCGAAGCCAGCCTGCCCGCTGTGCGGCAGCGCATCAGCCAGGCTGGGCTGCGACTGGCGCGGCTGCTGGATGAGGCGCTGGGGAATTAGAACTCGGTCCCGTCTTTGCGGCGAAATCCTTGGCCATAGAACAGGTGCATATCGATATCGGGATAGTGACAGTCACTAGCCGTCGGCCTGCCGATCGCGACGAAGACGCATGGCAGGGAGGAGCGGTTTTGCAGGACATGCCCGTTGCCGTCCCCTTTCGGAAAGCTGGCTATATCGCCCGACTGCAAGGTTGTTTCCCCGCAGTCGTCGACCAGCACAGCCTCACCAGAGAGCATTACGACCAGTTCGTCCTCGGCTTCATGCCAGTGACGCTGGCTGGACCAAGCGCCTGGTTCAAGGACAACATGGCTGGCACCAAAATCAACCAGCCCTGACGCCGGAGCCAAGCGGCGGTACCAGCGTCCCTGAACCCGGCCGGCATGTTCCGGCGGATAACCGGTAGCATTGGTCTGGGCGATGGCATCGAGATCGAGCTTGGGCATGGACTTGCTCCGGCTTGCAGGCCAGCATTATACACCATATGCCCCCTGCAACCATGACCAGCCTCGCTCTGCCCTCCGTCCTTCCGCTCGCCGAAGCTCTGATGGCCGCGCCCAGCGTGACCCCGGCAACGGGCGTGGTGTTTGATTGCCTGGAAAGCCAGCTCGTCCCGCTCGGCTTTGCGGTCCACCGCTTTCTGGCGGGTGAAGCACCTGACGGGCCGGTCGAAAATCTCTTTGCGATCCGGCGCGGGCCCGAAGGCTCGCGCCACTTTGGCTTTGCCGGGCACCTCGATGTCGTGCCGCCCGGTGAAGGCTGGACCACTGGCGCCTTTGCCCCCGAAGTGCGGGGTGATCTGCTATACGGCCGCGGCGCGGTCGACATGAAGGGTTCGATCGCGGCGATGGTTGCCGCAGTATCGGGCGTGCCGCAGGACGCAGGCACGATCAGTTTCATCATCACCGGCGATGAGGAAGGCCCGGCCCGGTTCGGTACGCTGCCGCTGATCGACCATATGCGCACGGTTGACGCCATCCCTGATCTGATCCTGGTGGGCGAACCGACCAGCGTGAACCGGCTGGGTGACATGATGAAGATCGGCCGCCGCGGCTCGGTCAATATCTGGCTGACAGTCGAAGGCGGCGAAGGCCATGTCGCCTATCCACATCTCGCCAACAACCCGATCGGACCGTTGGTCAGCATGCTGGCCGAACTCAATGCGCTGGTGCTGGACGAGGGGACCGACTGGTTTCCGCCCTCCAATCTCGAGATTACCGACATCACCGTCGGCAACCCCGCCACCAACGTGATTCCGGCCCGGGCCCACGCCCGCCTCTCAATCCGGTTCAACGATCTGCACACCGGGCAAGGCTTGGCTGACATGGTCAGCGCGATTGCCGAAAAGCACGGCGGCAGCGCCCGCGCGGTGATTTCCGGCGAAGCCTTCCTCACCCCGCCGGGGGCTTTCTCAACCATGGTCGCTGCGGCGGTAGAGGTGGAAACCGGAATCACGCCCGAAGCCAGCACCACCGGCGGGACCAGCGATGCCCGGTTCCTCAAGGCGCTGTGCCCGGTGATCGAATTCGGCCTGTGCAACGCCACGATGCACAAACGTGATGAAGCTGTGGCCGTGCCTGATCTCGATACGCTGGCGCGGATTTACGCCCGCATTGCCAAAGCAGCATTGACCGATTCATGACGCAGGCGGCTTCGACAAGCACCGCGCTTGCCTCAGGCCATGACAGCCTGTTAGGCAGGTCGGAAACAATCTTTCAATCCGGGGGACGCACGCCATGGATCGGCGCCTGACACTCTATATCCTGATCGGCATGGTGCTGGGCGTTGTGGCCGGCTGGCTGGTCTTTACCTTTATCCCGAAGGGACCGGTCACGATCTGGCCGTTCGGCATCGAGGGTGACCTGAAGGATATCTACCTCAAATCCTTCGGCCTGCTCTCCAGCATCTTCCTGAACCTGATCAAGATGCTGGTGGCGCCGCTGATCCTGTCCACCATCGTCGTGGGCATCGCCCATATGGGGGATAGTGCCGCGCTGGGCCGGATCGGGTTCCGCGCCATCACCTGGTTCATCCTGGCCAGTCTGATCTCGATCGGGCTAGGCTTGGTCATGGTCAACTTCTTCCAGCCGGGCGTGGGTGTCGATGTCTCGGCCGCCACGGCCGCTTCGGTCGGCGAAGTGGCCAAGCTCGATTTCTTCGATTTCGTCCTGCACATCTTCCCGAAGAACGCCTTCGACGCGATGGCAACGAACAATATCCTGCAGATTCTGGTCTTCTCGCTGTTCGCGGGGGTGGCCCTGTCCGCGCTGGGTGAGAAGGGCGCGCCGCTGGTGCGCGGCGCCGAAGCCTTGGCCGAAATGATGCTGCAGATCACCGGCTATGTGATGCGCTTTGCACCCTTTGCCGTGTTCGGTGCGCTGGCCAAGGTCGTGGCCTCAAGCGGGCTGGCCATTCTGGGCACCTATGTCGAACTGGTGACCGAGTTCTACCTTTCGCTCAGCCTGCTCTGGCTGATCCTGCTGACGATCGGCGGACTGTTCCTCGGCCGCCGGATCTTCGATCTGATCCGCTACATCCGCGAACCGATGATGATCGCCTTCTCGACCGCGTCAAGCGAAGCGGCCCTGCCCAAGCTGTTCGAACAGCTAGACCGGTTCGGCGTGCCGCGGCGTATCTCGGGCTTCATGCTGCCGCTGGGCTATTCGTTCAACCTCGACGGTTCGATGATGTACATGTCCTTCGCGACGCTGTTCATCGCCCAGGCCTATGGCATCGAATTGCCGATTGGCACCCAGATCGCGATCCTGCTGACGCTGATGATCTCGTCCAAGGGCGTAGCCGCCGTGCCACGTGCCTCGCTGGTAGTCATCACCGGCACGCTCGCGATGTTCGGCCTGCCGGTTGAGGGTGTGGCGATCATCCTGGCGATTGACCAATTCCTCGACATGGGCCGGACCGCCACCAATGTGGTCGGCAATGCCGTCGCCACCTCGGTCATCACCAAGTGGGAAGGTATGCTGGAAGTCGAAGAGCCCGAGTTCGTCGAGCATCCGCACGCGCCGGCGCGTGGCGCGGCCCATGGCCGAGCCGGCCTAGAACTCGACGCTTCGAACTTCGAAAAGAAACGCTAGGCAGGAAGACCCTTGCCCTTCGGGGCAGGGGTCTTCGGCTTGTAGCCGCACAGGTCTGCCACCGGGCAGCGCCAGCATTCCGGTGTGCGCGCCTTGCAGATGTACCGGCCGTGCAGGATCAGCCAGTGGTGCGCGCCAACCCGGAAGGGCTGCGGCACCTTCTTCTCGAGCTGCTTCTCGACTGCCAGCGGGGTCTTGCCCTTGGCCAGGCCGGTGCGGTTCCCAACGCGGAAGATATGCGTGTCGACCGCAAAGGTTTCCGCCCCGAAGGCGCAGTTCATCACCACATTAGCCGTCTTGCGGCCGACCCCGGGCAGCTCGGTCAGGGCATCGCGGTCGGCTGGCACCTCCCCGCCATAATCGCGCACCAGGATCTCCGAGAGCGCGATGACGTTCTTGGCCTTGGTGTTGAACAGGCCGATGGTCTTGATGTGCTCCTTGAGCCCATCCTCACCCAACGCGACCATGTCGGCCGGGGTCTTAACCAGTTCGAACAGCCGCCGGGTCGCCTTGTTGACCCCGACATCGGTCGCCTGGGCCGATAGCGTCACCGCCACCAGCAACTGATAGGTATTGCCGAATTCCAGCTCGGTCTCGGGCGAGGGATTATCCTCGGCCAGACGGCGGAAGAATTCGAAAATCTGGTCGCGCTTCAAAGCCCGAGCACCTCGCCCATGCGATAGCGACCGGCGGGCTTGCCGGCGAGCCACTGCGCCGCGCGCACTGCGCCCTTGGCGAAGATGCTGCGGTTCTCAGCCAGGTGGGTAAGCGAAAGGCGCTCGTCCGCACCGAAGAAGTGGACGGTGTGGTCCCCGGCGACAGAACCGCCGCGCAGGCTCGCAAAGCCGATCTCGCCCGACTGGCGCGCGCCGGTGATGCCGTCGCGGCCGCGCGCGCTGTGATTGGCAAGATCAATCCCGCGTCCTTCAGCAGCGGCCTCACCCAGCAACAGCGCGGTGCCGGACGGCGCATCAACCTTCATCCGATGGTGGATCTCGGCGATCTCGATGTCCCAGTCTTCGCCCAGGCGGCTTGCGGCCTCGCGCACCAGATGCGCCAGCAGGGTAACACCTAGCGAAGTATTCCCGGTCTGGAGCACCGCGATCCGTTCCGCCGCAGCATCGCAAAGCCAGTGATGCCGTTCTTCAAGGCCGGTTGTGCCGACCACGATCGGCACGCCGGCAGCCATGGCCGCATCCAGATTACCCTCAAGCGCGGCGGGCGCAGAAAAATCGACCAGCACATCGCAATTGGCGGCCAGTGCAGCCACGTCGTCGCCCTTGTCGACCCCGCCCGCCAGTTCCTGGCCTGCTGCTGCAATAGCATCGGCCAAAGCCTGTCCCATGCGCCCGGCGCTGCCGATAATCCCGATTCTTGCCACCTGCGCCTCCACCCACGATCGTCATGCTGAACTTGTTTCAGCAACCATCGTGCCGCACACTTGAATTCCGATCTTTAGGCGGAATGGGCCCTGAAACAAGTTCAGGGTGACGGAAGAAGAAGAACAAGTGAACGAGATTCGCAACATCGTGATCCTGACCGGCGCGGGGATCAGCGCCGAGAGCGGCATCGACACCTTTCGCTCAGAGGGTGGCCTGTGGGAACAGTACCGGGTGGAGGACGTTGCCACACCCGAAGCCTTTGCCCGCGATCCGGATCTAGTGCTGCGCTTTTACGACATGCGCCGCGCGGCCATTCAGGAAAAGGAACCCAACGCGGCGCACTACGCGCTGGCCGAACTGGATGCGCAATGGAGCGGCGAACTGCTGATCGTCACCCAGAACGTGGATGATCTGCATGAGCGCGGCGGCGCGCGGCGCATGCTGCACATGCATGGCGAGCATCTGAACGCCTGGTGCACATCCTGCGACATTCGCAGCCCTTGGACCGGCCCGCTGATCGATCGCCCGCCCTGCCCGGTTTGCCAGGCCCCCACTCTACGGCCTGACGTCGTGTGGTTTGGGGAGATGCCCTATCGCATGGGGGAGATATACAGCGCGCTGCGCGAGGCGGACCTGTTCGTTTCCATCGGCACGTCAGGCGCGGTCTATCCAGCGGCGGGTCTTGTGCGCAACGCGCGCGAGCTTGGCGTGCAGACGCTGGAGCTCAATCTGGAGCGGAGCCAGGGCTCGCAATGGTTCCACGAAACCCGGCTCGGCCCGGCCACCGAAGTGGTCCCGGCCTGGGTGGCGGAGATGCTAGGCCGCTGAGCAGGCCCGGCACTCCGGGTCCTTGACGATCCGCATCGTCCGCAGTGCCGGGGCTAGCCCATCAAGCAGGTGGACCTTGCCCCATTGCGGATCACCCATAGCGGCGTGGCCCTGCACCAGCACCCGCACTGCGTGCATCGCCGCAAAGGTGCCAACCCAGCCAGCCATCGCCCCCAGCACGCCATCATCAGCGCAGGTGTCGCAATCCTCGGCATCAAAGGCATCACCCACGAAGCAGCGGTAACAGCTCTCTCCCGGCAGGTGACCGGCAAAGTTAGCTACCTGGCCCTGAAAACGGCCAAGGGCGGCGCTGGTCAGCGGAATGCCCAGCTTTACGCAGGCATCGGACACGGCCAAACGTGTCGCGAAGTTATCACAGCCGTCGAGCACCAGGGTAGCGCCTTCGAGGAGCTGCGCGGCGTTATCGCCCCCCAGCCGCCCCGCAACCGCGCGGACATCGATGGCTCCATCGAAGCGGCCTAGCCAGTCAGCGGCGGCTTCAGCCTTGGGCCGACCGATGTCGGACTCGGCAAAGATCGTCTGGCGCTGGAGGTTGGTCAGATCAACCGCATCGTCATCGATGAGCGTCAGCCGACCAATTCCGGCCCCCGCTATATATTGCAGCACGGGCGAACCAATCCCGCCACAGCCGACTATCACGACATGCGCCTTGCTGAGCGCAACCTGACCTGCCCCGCCCAGTTCGGGCAGCACGATATGACGGGCAAAGCGGTCAAGGCGGTCAGGCGACAAGGTCATCGGGGTTGCCTTTAGGATCCTTTGCGCAGCCGGGCAAAGGAAGTCTCTTGCCCAGCCCCCGGCGATGCGGCACTTAATCGATCAATTAAGACAAATACGGGACGAGGCATGCATTACGCTCAGCTGCGCCAGGTGCGCCAGGAATTGACGGGTCCGGGTGGGCCGTTCGAAATCGTCGAAGCCGAAGTGCTGGGCCACACGATGAAGGTCTACAAAAACGCCCCGCCATCTGCGCGCGAGTTCTGGCTTTCGACTGCCCCCTTCGGCCCGCGCGACTATCTGGTTTATCAAGACGAGCGCCTGACTTACGCGCAGTCGCATGATCAGGTTCGCGCCGTCGCCGCTTGGCTGTGGGAGCAGGGCCTGCGCCCCGGTGACCGGGTGGCCATCGCGATGCGCAACTATCCCGAATGGATGCTGATCTATTGGGCCTGCCTGTGCATCGGCGTGGCAGCAGTGGGCACCAACGCCTGGTGGACGCCGGAAGAGCTGGACTACGCCCTGGCCGATTCGACCCCGAAGGTGATCTTCGCCGACGCTGAGCGGCTCGCCCGGCTGGCGGAATGCACCGGCGCGGCGACCAAGGTCATGACCGTTGCTGTCCGCACCGAGGCCGCCGGGACAGTGTCGTGGACCGATGTCATCGCGCATTCCGGCGCGATGCCGGAGGTGAAAGTCGACCCCGATAGCGATGCCTGCATCTTTTACACCAGCGGCACCACCGGCCACCCCAAGGGCGCCCAGCTGACGCACCGGGGCTGTGTCTCCAACCTGATGAGCCTGCTTTATGCTGGTGCCTCGAGCGGCATGGCGACCGAGCGCGGCGGCGGCGCAGCGATTCCGGCCGAACCGCCGGTGCCGGCCACGCTGGTCACCACCCCGCTGTTCCACGTCACCGCCAACAATTGCGCGGCCTATGCCGCCACGGCCCAGGGCGGCAAGATCGTGCTGATGTATCGCTGGGATGCTGGTGAGGCCCTCAAGCTGATCGAGGCCGAGCGCTGCAACGGCCTCTCGGGCGTGCCGGTGATGGCACGCGAGCTGATCAACCACCCCGATTTTGACAAGTATGATACCTCTAGCCTGCTCAACATGTCGGGCGGCGGGGCGCAGGTGCCGCCGGATCAGGTCGGCGCGATCGACGCGAAGATACCCTCAGCCCGGCCATCCACCGGCTATGGCATGACCGAGACCTGCGGGATCATCACCTCGGTCGGCGGGGACTTCTTCGTCGACCGGCCGGATTCGGCCGGCCCCTCAATGCCGAACTTCGAGGTGAAGTGCGTTGACGATGACGGCAAGGCCGTTCCGCAGGGCGAAGTGGGCGAGCTGTGGGTCAAGGGCTCTTCGGTGATCAAGGGTTACCTCAATCGCCCCGATGCCAACGAAGCCTCGTTCACCGATGGCTGGCTGCACACCGGCGACGTCGCCCGGATCGATGAGGATGGCTTCATCTATATCGTCGACCGCAAGAAGGACATGGTCCTGCGCGGCGGCGAGAACGTCTATTGCACCGAGGTCGAGGCCGGGATCTATCGCCATGCGGCCGTAGCCGAATGCTGCGTGTTCGGCGTTCCGGATGAGCGACTAGGCGAGGAAGTGGGCGTGGCCGTCGTGCTCAAGCCCGGCGAAGCGCTCGATGCCGAAGCCCTGCGGGCGCATTGCCTCAGCGTGATGGCCAAGCACAAGGTGCCGCGCTTCGTCTGGTTCCGCGCCGAAGCCTTGCCGCGCAATGCCAATGGCAAGTTCCTGCGCCGCGAACTGCGCGACGAACTTGCCCAGCAGACGGCGGAGGCCTGATCATGGGCGACATGGTCGGCCGGATCGCCCTGGTTACCGGTGCCGCGACCGGGCTTGGTGCGGCGGCGGCGCGGGCGCTGGCGGCAGCCGGGGCGAAGGTTGCCGTCACAGACCTAAGCGCACCTGAAGACCTTGCCGCCGAGATCGGCGGAATTGCGCGCGCGCAGGACGTGACCAGCGAGGCTGATTGGGCCGCCACGATAGACTGGCTCCGTGCCGAACTGGGCGGGCTCGACGCGCTGGTAAACAATGCCGGACTGTGGCTGTTCAAGCCGATCCTGGAGACCACGCTGGATGACTGGCGACGGCTTCATGCCGTCAATGTCGAAGGTGTGTTTCTGGGCACCCGTGCGGCGATCCCGCTGCTGGCCGAACGCGCCCACCTGTGGCGCGGCGGCACGGCAATTGTGAACCTGTCCTCGGTTGCGGGGATCGAGGGCGCAGCCGGCGGCACCTGCTACAATTCAACCAAGGGTGCCGTGCGCCTGTTCACCAAGGGCTGCGCCAAGGAGCTGGCCGCCGCCCGGATCCGCGTCAATTCGGTCCACCCCGGCGTGATCGATACCGACATGGGCCGCAAGCTGATCGACGATTTCGCCGCGGCGCAGGGCACGGGTAACAACGAGACATTGGCCAATGTCTCGGCCATGCATCCGTTAGGCCACCTGGGCGAGCCGCAGAACGTGGCCGATGCCGTGGTTTTCCTCGCCAGCGACCGCGCCGCCTTCACCACCGGCAGTGAATTGATCGTCGATGGCGGCCTGAGCGCTTAGGCTCCCGGTGCGGGCCACTGCGACAGGATCGTCGCGGCATCGAAGTAGTCGCGCCAGTAGGTGATCAGCCCATCGTGGACCTCGAACACGCCGGTTACGGGCAGTTCGACCCACTTGTCCGCCAATCGGTGCCGATCAAGCCGCTCCAGGATCACAACCGGACCATTGGCCGCTTCGCGCAAGATGCGGAACTCGTTTTCCAATGTCGGCGCGAAAAAAGGTTCCAGCACAGCGCGGATACCTTCTGGTCCGCGAACAGTGCCAATTGGCGGCGGGTTAGTATAGGCGCAATCGGGCGCGACCAGCACTGTCGCCCGACCATAGTCGAGCGGTTCCATCGCCTTGAGGAAGGCCTTGGCGACATCAAGCGGAGCGGCGCTCATGCTGCGCGCCCTTCACCAAGCAGCAGCATCTTGAAGTCGCCGCGCGCTCGACCGGTGTGGACCAGCAGATAGATCGACAGGAACAGCATGCCGCCAAAGAAGGCGAGGACGGCGAGGGCCAGCCCGCCAGTGCTGAACTGATGGCGCCAGGCCACCCACAGGGCGGACAAGGCCAGGAAGCCCATGAAATCCAGGTTGAACTGACCGGGCCAACCCATTTCGGCCATGGCGCCGAAGAAGACCGGGAGCAGATTGAACCCATGGTTGCCGACAGTAACCGAGGTATAGGCGGCAATCGCAATCAGGCAGGTGGCGAGAGACAGGCGGAACAGGGTCATGCAGCGACTCCTTGTAGCAACTGCTACATGGTATCTCAATGTAACGAGTGCTACAAGCGGCTAGATGAGCATCAGGGACCAACAGCGCGAAGCAGTGATCGAACGGCTGGCCGCGCACCTTCTGGAGCATGGCCTGGCCCGCACCAGCCTGCGCCAGCTCGCTGCGGCTGCCGGGGTGAGCGACCGGATGCTGCTCTACTACTTTGCCGACAAGGCCGAGGTTCTGGCCGCCGTGATGGCCAGCGTCGCCGGTGAGCTTTCGCTTCGGTTGGCCGAAGCGATTCCAGATGCCGAGCCGCTGAAGCCGGCCGAACTGGTGCGGCGCGCTGCCGCCTTTACGACCGGGCCCGAAATGCGCCGCTTCATGCGGCTATGGGTCGAGGTGGTGGCGGCGTCCGCGCGCGGAGAGGCTCCCTTCCCGGGGATCGTCGCGCAGGTGATGGCCGGGTTCCGCCACTGGGTCGACACCCGGCTTGATCTGCCTGCCGGTGCCGACCGCGAAGGCACAGCGGCAGCGGTGATTGCCATGGTTGATGGGCTGGCGCTGGTTGATATCTGCAACGAGGATGAAATTGCCCCGCGCATGGCAACGGCGCTGTCCACGCTACTGACAGTATAGCCACGCTGTGCACCGCCCTGTGCACAAGTCTGTGCAGGGGCCGGGGATCATCCGGTTAGAACGGGTGGATAGCCGCTCAGCTTTCCAGCTGACGAAGCAGGCTGCGCACGTCGCCATCCATATCGGCATCGCGGGCGCGCAGGTCTTCGATCAGACGCACGGCGTGGATCACGGTCGAGTGGTCCCGTCCGCCGAACTTGCGGCCGATTTCCGGATAGCTGCGCGGGGTCAGCACCTTGGCAAGGTACATCGCCACCTGGCGCGGACGAACCACGGCGCGGGCGCGGCGCTTTGACGCCATTTCCGTCCGGTCGACCCGGTAGAACTGGCAGACGGTGCGCTGGATTTCGTCAATCGTGATCCGGCGGCGGTTGGCCGAAAGGATATCGGTCAGCTGCTCTTCCGCCAGCTGCAGCGAAACGGCCTGGCCGGTGAGCTGGGCATAGGCGATCAGCTTGTTCAGGCCGCCGACCAGTTCGCGGACATTGCGATTGATCGTGCGGGCAAGAAATTCGACCACGTCACCCGGCACATGGCTGGGCGAAAAGCGCTGCAGGCGATGCTCAAGGATCGAGCGGCGCAGTTCGATGTCGGCCGGCTGGATATCAGCGACCAGACCCATCGACAGGCGCGAGAGCAGACGTTGTTCGACGCCGTCCAGCGCCTGCGGCGCACGGTCGGCGGCGAAGACCAGCCGCTTGCCTTCGGCCAGCAGGGCATCAATCGTGTAGAGCAGCTCTTCCTGGGCCGAAGCCTTGCCGATGATGAACTGGATGTCATCGACCAGGAGCAGGTCAAAGCCGCGCAGGCGGGCCTTGAACTCGATCGTCTGGTTCTGGCGCAGCGCCTGAACGAATTCGACCATGAAGCGCTCGGCCGAGCAGTAGAAGATCCGCGCGCGCTGGTGATTGGCCAGATAGGCATGGCCGATCGCGTGCAGCAGGTGGGTCTTGCCCTGGCCGGTCGCCGCCTTGAGATAGAGCGGGGCGAATTGCGGCGTTTCCGGAGCGGCCATGCGCTGCGCAGCATTGCTGGCAAGAATGTTGGCTGATCCCGTCACGAAGCTGGCGAAGGTCAGCGAAGGGTCAAGCCCGACCGGGCCCTGGCCCATAGCGCCAAGCTCGGCCGCGCCCATGCCCAAGGCATCGCCCGGCTGCGAGAGCGGCGCACCATCGTTGGCAGCCCGGCGGCCCTCTTCACGGCCCAGACGCAGGCCCGGCACCGTCCGACGGCCCGGCATGACCGAAATCTGCACATTGCGAATATCGGGGCGCGCAATCTTCCAGGCCAGCGAAAGCCGGTCAGCAAAGCGATCGGATACCCAATTGGCCGAGAATTCGTTCGGAAGATAAAGATCCAGTGTGCCGCTTTGCTTGCACAGCGAGCCGAGCTGGATCGGCTTGATCCACTGGCTGTAAAGCTGGTGGCCAAGATCCTTGCGCAGGCCGCGGCTGATGTCAGCCCAGTCTGCCGCAAGGTCGAGCGCTTCTTGTTCTTCCATCATGCGCTCTGCGTCAGCTCCGCCCGGCGCGGTTCCACCGCGCGAATTGCCAATGTTTGGTCCCGACACCCCTACGGCCCCCGAATATACGTACCCAGCCCCGCGCCCCCACCAGAGGACAGGACCCGCTCAAAACCAGCCCCCAAAAACCGGTTCGAGACATTCAATCTGTGTGAAGGCCCGCGACAGAATCTGCCTTGGGCTTGGATCGTGTTATGCCCCGCTCAGCGGGCAGGGCAAGGCACCCTTTTTCAAAAAACTGAAATAAATGCCCTTGACTCACCCCCCGCCTTGGGAATTCCCGCAGTCTATGCTCAAAGCCCTGTTCAGCAAGGACTTTAAGAATCGGTTCACCGCGAATCGCAGGAATCCGGTGACTTGCTGCAACGCGGCATTTGTCCCACGCGGACAAAGAAAAAAGGCCAGCGGTTGAACCGCCGGCCCTCTTACCGGGTTGTTCCCATTTCGTGCCGCCGATCCGCGAATCGGCAAGTCCGAATTTAGAGCGAAGCCACGCGCTTCGTCAGGCGGGCGAACTTGCGCGAAGCAGTGTTCTTGTGGAGCACGCCACGGGCCACGCCACGCTGCAGTTCCGGCTGAGCATCCTTGAGGGCTGCAGCGGCAGCCGCCTTGTCACCACCAGCGAGGGCGGCTTCAACCTTCTTCACGAAGGTGCGGATACGGCCCAGACGGTTGCCGTTGATTTCTGCGCGCTTCTCGTTGCGACGGATGCGCTTCTTGGCTTGCGGCGTATTGGCCATGTCAGTCCTTCTTGCGGCTGCCAGGCGCAGCCCGATTCTGGTTAGAATTTCTTACAAAATCGCGGGGCCTGAACGAGTCATACCCGCGGAAAGCGCGGCCCTTAACTGGGCAAAGCCGAATCGTCAACCGAAACGGACTACTTCTGGCACTTCGCGCAGTACCAGGTGCTTCGCCCCCCCTGCGGAAATCGCTGAACTGGCGCAGCACAGCCGGTGCAAGGCTCCCCGGTTCGGTCATAGACATCGAACTGCTTGGAGAAGTAGCCGAGCTGTCCATCAGGCTGGGCATAATCGCGCAGGGTCGATCCGCCAGCCTCAATTGCCTCGGCAATCACCGCCTTGATCGCCGGGACCAGCCGGGTGAGCGCCGGACCGGAGACCTGACCTGCCGCCTTGCGCGGATTGATCCCGGCCCGGAACAGCGCCTCGCAGACGTAAATGTTGCCGAGTCCCGCCACAATCCGCTGATCAAGCAGCATCAGCTTGATCGCTGCACTGCGTCCCGCCAGCGCGGTCTTGAGGTGGAGCGCGGTGAGATCATCGCCCAGCGGCTCTGGCCCCATCGCGGCAAAGGCTGGCCACTCGGCCAGCGCCGCCTCATCGACCAGATCCACTGACCCGAACCGGCGCGGATCGTTGAGCGCGAGGACGTGGCCAGATGCTGTTTCCAGAATCAGGTGATCATGGGCCCCAATATCTTCCGGATCGATGCGCCAGCGCCCTGACATGCCAAGGTGGAACACCAGGGTGCGTTCGCGGTCGGTGTGGATCAGCCCATATTTCGCGCGCCGCCCCATCCCTGTAACGGTAGCTCCGGTGAGCGTCTGGACCAGGTCAGCCGGGAACGGACGCCGCAGGTCTGCGCGGCGCGGCTCAACCCGCGTTAGCTTCGCGCCATCCAGATAACGCGCCAGGCCGCGCACCGTGGTTTCTACTTCGGGTAATTCAGGCATGTGATTCCCTAAAGGTGCGCCCATGACATCCATCATGGGCTTGGCATCACTGGCCCGCGCCCCCATCCGACCTCCCTAAGCCTAGGGTGACCCTGTGGGAGGCCAGGTGGGGGCGCGGGCCGGCGATGTTTCCGCCGCAAGGCGGACAAGATTCGCTGCTAACAAGCTTTCCGCCGCGCCGAAACTGCCCTAAGGGCCAGCCCCATGAGCGAACAGGTTTCCTTCGGCTACGAAGAGGTCTCTCCCGAGGAGAAGACCGAGCGCGTTGGCGCGGTGTTTTCAAGCGTCGCCAAGAAGTACGACGTGATGAACGATGCCATGTCGGTCGGCATGCACCGGCTGTGGAAGGACAAGTTCGTCCGCCGCGTGAAGCCGCGTCCGGGCGAGCAGATCCTCGACATGGCCGGCGGCACCGGAGACATTGCCTTCCGCATGGCTGCGCAGGGCGCGCAGATCACCGTGTCTGACATCAATCAGGATATGCTGGATGTCGGCATCGAACGCGCAATGGACCGCGGTTTCGATAGCCTGGTCTGGTCGCGCCAGAATGCCGAGGAGCTGAGCTTCCCCAGCCGGTTTTTCGATGCCTATACCATCGCTTTCGGTATCCGGAACGTTACCCGGATCGACAAGGCTCTGGCCGAGGCGCATCGCGTGCTCAAGCATGGCGGGCGGTTCTACTGCCTGGAATTCTCCACCACCGAGTGGCCGGGCTTCAAGGAAGTCTACGATTTCTATTCGCACCAGCTGGTCCCCAAAATTGGCCAGGCCATTGCCGGTGATGCCGATTCCTATCGCTACCTGATCGAATCGATCCGCCGCTTCCCGACCATGCCCGAATTCGAAGGCATGATCCGCGAGGCCGGCTTCACCCGCACCAAGGTTGAACCGATCCTGGGCGGGCTGGTGGCCATTCACAGCGGCTGGAAGATTTGACCCGTCCGACCACCCACCTGCTGCGATTGCTGCGCTGGGGCCGGATTCTGGCCAGGCATGGCGCGCTGCGCGGGATCGAGCAGGATCGCAACACCCCGCTGCCGGTCAAGCGCCTGTTCCGGCTGGCCCGGCTCGGCACATTCCAACCGCGCGTGCCCGACTACGCCGGAGCCTTTCAGGCGATCGGCCCGGCGGCAATCAAGCTGGGCCAGACTCTGGCAACCCGGCCGGATCTGGTCGGGGAAGAGGCCGCCAACAACCTGCTGAGCCTTCAGGACAGCCTGCCGCCCGTCCCGTTCGCTGCCATTCGGGCCGAGATCGAGGCCAGCTTCGATCGGCCGCTTGAAGCGCTGTTCACCAGCGTCGACCCCGAGCCCGTTGGCGCGGCATCAATCGCGCAGGTCCATAAGGGCGTAACCACCGATGGCCGCACCGTGGCGATCAAGGTGCTGCGCCCCGGCATCCGCGAAAAATTCGCCGCCGACATCCAGACCTATGAGTGGGCCGCCGCCCATCTCGAAGCGCTGGGCGGCGAGGCTTCACGCCTGCGCCCGCGCCTGGTCATCGCCAACCTCAAGCGCTGGACCATGCGTGAACTGGACCTGCGGCGCGAGGCGGCCTCTGCCTCGGAACTGGCCGAGGCCATGAAGGGCTTTGACGGATATCGCATCCCCGCGATCGACTGGGACCGGACCAATGGCCGGGTCATGACGATCGAATGGATCGACGGGATCAAGATCAGCGACCGCCAGGCGCTTGAGGCAGGCGGGGTGAACCTCCCCGAACTGGCCAACCGGCTGGTCATCGCCTTCCTGACCCAGGCGATCAGCCATGGCTATTTCCATGCCGACATGCACCAGGGCAACCTGTTCGTGCAGGCCGATGGCACCATTGCTGCAATCGACTTTGGCATCATGGGCCGGATCGATCGCCGGGCGCGGTTCTGGCTGGCGGAGATCCTCTATGGCCTGACCACCGGCAATTACCGCCGGGTCGCGGAGATCCATTTCGAGGCGCAATATGTGCCGAGCTACCACTCGGTCGATGAATTCGCCACCGCGCTGCGCGCCGTGGGCGAGCCGATGCGCGGCAAGCCGGTAAGCGAGCTGTCGGTCGGGCAGATGCTCGACGGCCTGTTCGCGATCACCCGCGATTTCGACATGCAGACCCAGCCGCACCTGCTGCTGCTGCAAAAGACCATGGTCATGGTCGAAGGGCTGGCCACGGCGCTGCACCCGGGCATCAACATGTGGGACGTTTCCGGGCCCTTTGTGACGAACTGGATCCGCGACGAGCTGGGTCCTGAGGCCGCGCTAGCCGATCGGCTGCGCGAAGATACCGAGACCCTGCTGCGCCTGCCGGGCCTGATCCGGCGGCTGGAGGAACGCTTCCCGCCGAAGGGCGGCGCGCCCGAACAGCCACCGCTGCCCGATGTCGAACTGGTCTGGGAACGCCGCAGCGCACAGCGCGAGCACGGCTGGGGCGGCTATCTGCTGGCACTGCTGGCAGGTGGGGCGGCGGCCTGGGGCGCGACCGTGCTGGGCTGGTTCTGACGCAATGGACCTGGACGCGCTGATCCTGCACTTCTTCGGCACCGAAGACCCGGCCGAGCTGACCGAGCAGGATTACGACCTGGCGCTTGAAAAGCTGAAGATTGCCTTTGGCGTCGAGCGCGAACCGGGGCGCAAATTCGCGCTCTGGACGCTGATGGACGCGCTCGGCATTGCGCCCTTGCCAGCCGAAGCCTTTGCCAAGGAGCCGCTGCTTAAGGCGGCGGCTGAGGACTATCTCAAGGCCGCATACCGGTTGCAGAAGGCCGCTGACACGGACGACTGAGCCACACGGCGCCCCACCAGAAAAAGGGCGGCAAGGTTTCCCCCGCCGCCCTCGCTCAGATTAGCCTTCTAAGGGCCCGAAGGCCCCCGGGCCTCCTCTCCAACTCAGAACTTCGTCCCGGCGCGCAGACCGAAGGTGCGCGGCGTGATCGGCACCACATAAGGACGCTGGTAGCACTGACCGCACTGCACGAAGCGCGAGGACTGGCCCCGCTCGTCCAGCAGGTTGGCGGCGTAGAGCTCAACATTGAAGCTGGTCCACTGCACGCCCAGTGCCAGGTTCACCGTGGTGAAGGCCGGCAATTCGCCCAGCTGGGCGGCCTGGGTGGCGCGGACATCGCCGGTGGCCGAACCCTGGTAGGCTACGTTGATCTGGCCGTAGGGCTTCTTATCACCCATCTCGGCGGTGTAGCGCAGGGTGCCGGATGCCTTGAACTTCGGCGTGATCGGCAGACGGGTGCCCGACGGCGACTGAATCGAATTCCCCGCACCAGAGCAGGTGAAGGTCGGATCGACCGCCGCGCAGAGGTTCTTGGTGGTCTTGGCGTCGGTATAGGCCGCGGCCACCTGCAGGAACAGCCCGCCACCGTTATAGCTCAGATCGGCATCGACGCCGCGGATGCGGGCATCGGGGCCGTTCTTGATTTCGGTGAAGCTGTTTGCGCCAAGGTACGAATACTGGAAGTCATTCCAGTTCTGCTGATAGACCGCACCGTTGAAGCGCAGGCCCGGAGCCAGGGTAGACTTCCAGCCTATTTCATAGTTGATCAGGAAGTCGGCGCCATAGGGGCCCACGTCGGCCCGGCGGTTGACGCCGCCCGGACGGAAGCCCTTCGATGCCGTGGCATAGACCATTAAATCGCTGGTGGCCTTCCACGACAGGTTGAAGCGCCAGGTCAGGCCATCGTCCTTGATACGGACCGGATCAACGCCTGCCCCGTTCCAGACGCCAAGGTTGTTGCAGGGCGTGCCATCGATCACGCCCGGGAACAGCTTGGCTCCGGCGGTACCGGCGACAGACCGGAGGCGCGCGCCCGTGGTGGTGAAGCAGCCAGCCACGCCAGTGCGCGAGCTGCCCGCGCCGTTATAGGGGCTATCGCTGAAGTTGCCGCCCGGATTGCGGCCAAAGCCGAAGAACCCGATCAGCGTATTGTCAAACCGGTAGGCCCGAACGCCGGCGGTCAGGGTGACATTCTGCAGCAGGTCATAGCTAAGCTCGCCGAAGGCGGCATAGTCGCGGTCGACGCGTTCCTGCTTGGTCAGCCACAGCGTGCCGGGCACACCGTTGACCGAAACCTGCGGCCCCAGATTGGGCACCTGGTAATCCTGGAAGATGTCGTTCGACTGGCGCTGGTAGAACAGGCCGCCCACAAAGCGCAGCGGCTGGTCACCCGGCGAGGCGACGCGCAGTTCCTGGCTCAGCTTCTTGAAGTGATCGCTGCCGATCACCTTCTGGCGCGGATCGATGCCATGGCCCGCCGCATCAAGGAAATAGAAGTAGCCCGCGAGACCGCCCGACGAGGCGTAGAGCGAGTCATAAGCCTCCGAATAGTCGGTATAGTCGCTCGAACTGTTGCGCTTGCGATCAAGGTAGGCACCGGCATAGGTCACGTCCCAGCTGCCGAGCTTGCCTTCGATCGTCAGGGCCGCCTGGACCCACTTGTCGTTCAGGTATTCCGGCGCAAAGCGCTGCAGCTGCAGATCGCCGACGCTGGGATCAAAGGCGTAAGAGCCCTTGCTCTTCATGTCCTGGTAGGTGACCGCCGGGGTCACGGTCCAGTTATCATCCAGATCGACCTTCAGCGCAGCGCGGGCGCCGTAGGTTTCGGTCGTGTTGTAATCCTTCGCCACAAAGGCGGTGTTGTTGACGCAGAACCCGCCCGGCTGGGGCAGGAAGCAGCGCCGTCCGGCAACATTATCGATATAACCGGCGTCGCGCTGGTAGAAGCCCACCACGCGCAGCGCGGCGCTATCACCCAGCGGGGCATTGATCATGCCATCCAGCTTGCCGCCGATGCCGCCGCTCTTGACCGTGTTGATATCGCCATCGATCGAGCCTTCGAACCCGGCAGTGCTGGGCTTGTTGGTGATGATGCGGATCGTGCCGGCCTGCGACGAGGCGCCGTAGAGCGTGCCCTGCGGGCCCGACAGGCTTTCGATCCGGGCGATGTCATAGATGTGGACGTCAAGGTTGCCCCCGATCGTGGTGACCGGCTGTTCATCGAGGTAGACCCCGACCGAAGGCAGCGAACCCGAGTGGTTGCCATCCCCGCCCGAAGCAACGCCGCGCATATAGACCACGTTGGTCCCCGGCGTGCCGCCTGACTGGAACGAGACCGAAGGCAGCTGCTGGGCGTAGCCCGAGAAGTTCGAGATATTGAGCTGTTCCAGCTTGGCCGTGCCCAGCGCCTGGATCGAGATCGGCACGTTCTGGAGGTTTTCGGAACGCTTTTGCGCGGTCACCACGATTTCGTTGGCATCAGCCCCTCCGGCTTCCTGAGCCAGAGCCGGCATGGCCGAAAGCGCCGTAGAGGCCAGCAACAGTGCACCCGCGGTGCGACGAACAGTGAACTTCATGGTTACCCCATCCAACCAGTTTCCGGACAGGGTTCTGAATCCTGAACCGGCTCAGGTCAAGCAAAGAGCCATCTGACAGCCTGATCCGGCGGCCTGAGTGGCAGATTTACCACTTCGGCGGCGCATCCGGATAGGCATCGAGCACCGGCCCCAGCGCTTCCTTGAGCGGCCCGAGCCAGGGCTCATAGGGCAGGTGGGCTTCGGTCCCTTCGCGGAAGATCGGCCGGCGCACCTGTTCCGAACTGGGCGTGCGTACCGCGCGCTCGGTCCGGTGGAATTCCAGGCAGCCCGCTTCGAACGGCAGGCCGCAGTAATCCAGCAAGGCCCGGACCTCGGCCTCGGTATCATCGACCATGCGTTCGTAGATCACACGGTGCACCCGGCCCGGCTGGACCCGATCCAGGTGCGCCATCAGCCGGACATAGTCGGCATAATAGCGGCCCATGTCTTCCAGGCTGTAGGCGAAGGCCTGCCCCCGCGCGAAGTGCTGCTTGAAGTTCGAAAAACAGCAACCCAGTGGATGGCGCCGCGCATCGACCAGCTTCGCACTGGGCAGGGCCAGCATGATGAAGACCGCGTGCATCCAGTTGTTGGGCAGCTTGTCGATGAAGAACGGTCGCTCGGTCTTGCGCTGGATCCGCGTGCGCTTGAGGAATTCCTCGCCGCGCCGGGCCAGCTGCTCTGCGGTAAGATCGGGCAGGCTCAGCGGATAATTGCTCTCGCGCCGCGCCAGCGCCGGAATATCCGGCAGCTCGGTCGTGCCTTCGACGTGGCTGTGGCTGGAGAGGATCTGCTCGACCAGCGTCGAACCGGCGCGCGGCATGCCCAGCACGAAGACCGGATCGGCCGCATCGCAACCCTGCCCGGCGCGCGCTGCGAAGAATTCCGGCGTGGCAAGCTCGATCAGGCGGTCGACGAAGCGGGTGGTCTCGTCGGCATCGTAATCCAGTTCAGTCCGGCGCAGCGTATTCCCGGCCGCGTAACGGGCGAAGCTCGCCTCGGCCTCGCCGCGGTCTTCCAGCGCCTTGCCCAGCGCGAAATCAAGGTGGAAGCGGTCTTCCTTGGCCACGCCATCCTGCTCCAGCGCAGTCTGCATCGCCGCGATATCGCCATCGGTGAACCTGACGGTCTTGAGGTTGGCCAGGCTCCACCAGGCCTCGCCCAGCGTCGGCATCAGTTCAATCGCCTTGCGATAGGCGGCGATGCCATCTTCCAGCCGCCCGACCGTTTTCAGCATATGGCCAAAGCTCATCCATACGCGCGGCTGGTTGGTGGCCTGCTGCAGCACCCGCTCATAGAGCGTAATTGCCTCGTCAAATTCCCCGATCCGGCCCAGCGCGGCCGCCTGAAGATTGGCATGGCCCGGATTGTCGGGTTCCTCTTCCACCACCCGATTGAGTTCCGCGATCGCATCAGCCGGGCGGTTCTGGCGATAGAGCACCAGCGCCAGATTGGCGCGCGCCGGGGTGAAGGCCGGGGCCAGTTCCAGCGCCCGGCGCAACAGATTTTCGGCATCGTTATAGCGCCCGATCCGTCCGGCCAGTTCGGCGAACAGGCGGATCGCGAAGACATCCAACGGGTCTTCCTTCAGGTGCGCACGCAGCAAGGGCTCGGCCACCGGAAGGTCATTTTCGTTCATGGCCATGGCAGCCTGGATCAGCCGCGGATGATAGCGTCCGGCGCGTGCCAGCCAGGATTGTTTCGTCACAGTGCTCATGCTGCACCCAAGAAACATGGTGACGCGGCGCGATCAAGCGATAGTCTGCCTCGGGAAGGGGATAAGATCATGGAAGGCAAGCTGGGGTACTGGGCGCTGCTGGCGCTGGTCATCGGCAATGTGGTCGGTTCGGGGATCTACATCCTGCCCGCCCAGCTTGCGCCGCTGGGCTGGAACCAATTTGCCGGCTGGGGCATCACGATCGTGGGCGCGCTGGCGCTGGCGCGGGTCTTCGCCGCGCTCGGTGCGCGCCTGCCGCTGGCGGGCGGTCCCTATGCCTATGCCACCGCCGCCTTTGGCCCGCTGGCCGGCTTCACCACGGCTTGGGCCTATTGGGTGATGAGCTGGGTCGGCAATGCCGCAGTGGCCGTGGCCGTGGTCAGCGCGCTGGCGCTGATTTTTCCGGCGCTGGGGGCAATCGAGGGCGCGCCCGCCGTGCTGGCCGTGGCCTGCGTCTGGATTGTGACCTTCATCAATATCCGCGGGGTGCGCGCCGCCGGCCGCTTGCAGGAAGTAACCGTCGTGCTCAAGCTGCTGCCGCTCTTGGCCCTGATCGCGATCGCGGTCTGGCTGTGGCTGACCGGAGCGCCGCGCGCGCCCGATCCGGGCATACCCTTTACCGCAGACAATGTGGCGCTGGCTGCCGGGCTGACCTTTTGGGGCTTTCTCGGGCTGGAGGCAGCAACGGTGCCCGCCGACAAGGTGCAGGATCCGGCCCGCAACATTGCCCGCGCCACGATGCTGGGTGTCGCCCTGACGGGACTGATCTATTTCGGAATCTCCTTTGCCTTCGCGCTGTTCATGCCGGTGAGCGAAGCGGCCGCCAGCCCGGCACCGATTGCCAGCTTCCTGGGCCGCTATCTGGGCGGGGACGTGGCACTGGGCGTAGCGCTCTTTGCCGCAATCAGCGCCTTTGGCACGCTCAATGGCTGGATCCTGGTTCAGGCCGAAATGCCTTGGGCCATGGCCAAGGGCGGGGTCTTTCCGGCCTGGTTCGGGGTTGAGGGCAAGCACGGCACGCCGGTCCGTTCGCACCTGGTCTCCAGCAGCCTGCTCAGTGCGATCACCCTGCTCAATTACCAACGGGGCATGGCTGACCTGTTCGGCTTTATCGCCTCGGTCAGCCTGGCAGCCGGCCTGGTATCATACCTGATGGCCGCCCTCGCCGCACTGCGGGTGGTGCGCGGCGATCGGCTGACCTTGCTCGCCGCGCTGGTGGCCGTGGCCTTCTTTGGCTGGGCAGAGTTCGGTCTGGGCCAGCAGGCGATGGTCTACGCCGCACTGTTGATCGTGGCCGGACTGCCGGTTTACCTGCTCGTCAGGAGCGCAAAATCTTCCTGATCAGCGGGCGGTCAGCCAGGATCGCCTGGGCCGCGTTGTGGCCGGGCGCGCCGGTCACGCCGCCACCCGGGTGGGTGCCTGCGCCGCACATGTAGAGGCCCTTGATGGGCCCGCGATAATCACCGTGGCCCAGCACCGGGCGCGCCGCCCACAGCTGGTCCAGCCCCATCGAGCCGTGCATGATATCGCCGCCGATCAGGCCGAACTTGCGCTCCAGATCGAGCGGCGAGTGGATCTGGGTAGCGATCACGCTCTGCTTGAAGTTGGGGGCGTGATCGTTGACCGTATCGATGATCAGCTCCGCCACCTTGTCGCGGTTGGCATCCCAATCGACCGCGGGATCGAACTGCTGGCAGAACAGCGAAGCGACGTGCTGGCCCGGAGGGGCGAGGCTATCGTCGACCGTGCTCGGGATCATGATCTCGACGATCGGCTTCTTCGACCAGCCGTGCTGCTGGGCATCGATGAAGGCCTGGTCCATGTAATCCATGCCCGGCGCGATGATGATCCCGGCGGTGTGGTGTTCGGCCTGCTGCTTGCCCGGCAGGACCGAGAAGTCCGGCAATTCAGACAGCGCCACGTTCATCCGGAAGGTGCCCGAGCAAGTCTTGAAGCCCTTGATCCGGCGCTGGAAGTCCTCGTCCAGATCGCTCTGGTCCACGAGTTGGCGGTAAAGCAGCGCCGGACCGGCGTTCGAGGCGACGATCGGGGCGATGATTTCTTCACCGCTTTCCAGCTTCACGCCCTGGACCTTGCCATTGTTGACCAGCACCTGCGCGACAGGGGCTTCAAGGCTGATCTCGACACCCTGGGCCGCGCAAGCCTTGGCCATGGCCTGGGTGATCGCCCCCATGCCGCCAACCGAATGCCCCCAGGTGCCGAGTTTGCCGTTCACTTCACCGAACACGTGGTGCAGCAGGACATAGGCCGAGCCCGGGGTTGAGACGCCGGCGTAGTTCCCCACCACGGCATCGAAAGCGAATGCGGTCTGGATGTAATCGTGCTCAAACCAGCCATCGAGGAACTGGCGGGCCGACTTGGTGAAGATATCCAGCAGATCACGCTGGACCGTCAGGTCGAGGTTGGCCATCGGCCAGCCCTGCTTGGCCGCCGCGATCAGCGAGGCCAGCCCGCCGCCGACATTGGGCGGGATCTGCATGCTGAGATCGCGCAGGACGTTGGCGACCTTTTCCAGCGCCGCGTCATACTTGGGATAGGCTTCGGCGTCCTTCTTGGAGAAGCGGGCGAACTCCGCCTCGGTCCGGCCGGCGCCGCCGCCCAGCTTGAGGTAGTCATTCTCGAACGGGAAGAAGTTGCTGATTGTCCGCTCGATCACGCGGTAGCCATGATCGTGCAGCTTCATGTCCGCGATCACCTGCGGGCGCAGCAGGCTGACGGTGTAGCTGGCGGTCGAATTGCGGAAGCCCGGATGGAACTCCTCGGTCACCGCTGCCCCGCCCACCACGTGGCGCCGCTCCAGCACGCGCACGCGCATCCCGGCGCGGGCCAGGTAAAAGGCGCAGGTCAGGCCATTGTGGCCGCCGCCGATGATCAGGGCGTCGTAAGTCTTGGTCATTGCTTGCTCCAGCCCGGTGCGGGCGCGAATGGTTGGCGGGCCTCGGGGATCAGCGCCCGGATCTTGCGGGCGAAGCTGCGCAGGCAGACCTCGCTCTTGCCGATCGGGCCGTTGCCATAGGTCTTGCTCTGCATCCCCTGCTGCACGCGAGTGATCAGCCAGGTATCCTCGGCATTGACCACGCGGTTGATCCGCCAGTTGGCATAGCGGGTGAGCTTCATCTCGCGCCGGCTGTCCGGCAGGGCATAGGCCACTTCGCGCAGCAGGCATTCAGTCGGGCTGATTGGCAGCCACTGCATGAAGTCGATCTGGTCGGCGTAGATATCGAAGGCCATGTTCGGCCAGAGCTTGTAATAGAGCCAGCGCCCATGCGCTTCCTCCGGCAGATGATCGACCCGCGGCAGGTGGGTGCGATAGAACTGCTCCCAGAAGTTCTGTTTCTCGTTCTTGATCACATCGCCATAGAGCCGGTCAGCCCAACCGTGCGCCTCGATCCGATAGGTCTTGCCAACCAGCCGGGTCAGGCCATCGTGAGCGACCGGAATGTGCAGGTTATCGGAATAGTTATCGCCTACGTTCTTCCAGTTGACGCCGCGCGGGCGCAGCCGGACCGGGGCCATCCGTTCCATCTCGGCAAAGCGGTACTGGCTGACCTCGGCCTCGAACGGGGCCATCATCTCGCCCACGGTGGGGAAAGCGCCCGGCGCCAGGTTCACGAAAATGAACCCGTGCCAGACCTCGGTCGCCACCGGGACCAGGCCGTTTTCCTCCAGCTTGAGCGCTGGATATTCGCTCTTCATCGGCACGCCTGAAAGGCGCCCGTCGGTTTCGAAGGTCCAGGCGTGATAGGGACACACCAGCTTCTTGGCGCAGCCCATCGGCCCTTCGACCAGCCGCATCGCGCGGTGCCGGCAGACGTTGGTGAAGGCCCGCACTTCACCATCATCGCCGCGGATGACGATCACGCTTTCGCCCAGGTAATCGATCGTCTGGTAATCGCCGCGGTTCGGAATTTCGTTCACGTGGCAGACGATCTGCCACGACGGACGGATCACCCGCTCCATCTCGAGATCAAAGAACTCGCGGTCGTGATATATCCAGCCGGGCAGGCTGAAATCGGCATCGGGATCAACTTCCGGCCCGTCGATCCCGGCAACGATGGCTTCCAGCTTGCCCATTTCCAGTCCCCCGCTTCTGCCTGAAACGCTTACTTCGACAGTGCCGGCAGCAGGCTGAAGTAATAGACCAGCCCCGGACGGATATTGCGCAGTTCAACCCGTTCATTGAGGCCATGCGAGAAATCATCGCTGTCCTTGATGAAGACCGGGCTGATGCCATAGCTGGGCACGCCCTTGGCACGATACCACATCGAATCCGATGCGCCCGAGCTTTGCGCCGGGATCACCGGCACCTTGGGCCAGGAAACGGCCATCGCCTTATCCAGCGCCGCGACAAAATCAGGCCGCATCGGCGAGGCATCGCTCTCGGTCGCGGTATCACCGGTCATGTCGGTGATCTTTACTTCAGGGACACCCGCCACCTGCTGCAGTTCGGCAATGATCTCGGCGCGCGTGTGGCCCGGGAAGACGCGGCAATTGACATTGGCCGTGGCGCGCTGCGGCAAGGCGTTCGGGGCATGGCCGCCGTGGACCATGGTCGGCACGCAAGTGGTGCCAACCTTACCGACATAGCCGGTGCTGGTGCGCAGGGTGGCAATGGCCGCCTCATCGTTCACATCGGCCGCGAAGGCGCGCATCGCGGCCGCCAGCTTGGGATCGCTTTCAAACTGCGCGGCCTTGGCGAAATAGGCCTTGGTCAGCGGGTTCTGCTGGGCCTTGAAGCGATAGGCACCGATCCGGGCCAGGGCCTGTGACAACTGGGCAATGGCATTCTCGGCCCGCGGGGCAGAGCTGTGGCCACCCGCGTTGGTCACCTCCAGCTGGATGTCCATATAGGTCTTCTCGCCGCCGTCCCAGGTCCAGTAGAGCGGCTTGCCGGTGGCCTCATCCAGCGCCCCGCCCGAACCATCGGTGTTGAGCACCATTTCCGCATTGGCAAAGCGCTCGGCCAGGATCCGGCCGGTCTTCATCGTCGTTTCCTCATCGCCGGAGAAGGCGATCACGACCGTCCGCTTGGGCTTGTAGCCGCTCTTGCGCAGCTCCATCAGGCCGACCATCGCCAGCACTTCCGAGAACTTCTGGTCGCTGGCGCCCCGGCCATAGAGATAGCCATTCTCCACCACCGGGGTGAAAGGATCGCGGGTCCAGTCCTTGGGGTTTGCCTCAACCACGTCCATGTGGCCCGAAATCACCAGCGGCTTGAGCTTGGGATCGCTACCCTGCCAGGTTGCGACGAGGTACGCCGTGTCATCGACCGGGGTAATCTCGATATCCTTTTCGGCCCAGCCAGCGCCAAGCAGCGCCTGCTTGTAAAGCTTGGCGACTTCCGCAGTCTTGTTGCCCTCACCCTGCACGGACCGCAGCGCAATCGCCTGCTTGGACAGTTCCAGCACCTGGCTTTCGGCGGCGGCACTGGGCGCCTTGGGCGGCGCGGCCAGCACCGGGGCAGACAGAGTGGTAGCAACAAGCAGCAGGGCGGCACGGCGCATGGGCATTCTCCTTTGGACCGCTGCCTAGAACAACGATCCGGTCTTGGGAACTGCAGAAGGCAACAGCTTGGGAACCAACAGCAGCAAGCCCCGGTTATTCGGCGGAACGCCGGTCCGGGTCGCAAGGATGGTTGTCCATGCATGCACCTGCCCCGCCGTATCTGGCTATCGGCCGTCCCCTCCGGGTGATGCTGCTGTTGGCCAACTGGGTCGGGGGCGGGGCAGAGCGCGTTGCCGCCCATGTTGTCGCCCGGCTCGATCCGGAACGGATCGACGCAAAACTGGGCCTGCTGCACACGCAAGGCCCCTATCTGGATATGGTGGCGGAAGATCGCGTGGTCGTGCCGGATCAGCCCGAACACTTCGCCCATTTCGGTTTGCCCAACCGGGAACTGTTTACGGCCGGCACCATCATTGGCGGGGCGATCCACGCCCCGCGCGCCTTCCGCAGAATGATCGTGGCGCACCGCCCGGATGTGGTGATGAGCTTTCTGAAGGGCACGGCGATACTCACCTACCTTGCCCTGACAGGCCTGGGTCCGCGGCGGCCGCGCTGGATCGCCCGCGAAGGCAACAACGTCTTGACCCTGGCCGAATATGAATCGCCCAATCCCACGGCGCGGCGGGCTTCGCTTGCCCTCACCCGCAAGGCCTATGCGCGGGCGGACGGTGTTCTGGCCAATTCGAGCGATATGGCCACGGGCCTGATCGACGATCTTGGCATCGCGCCGGACCGGATGCACACGATCAACAATCCGGTCGATATCGACCTGATTCAGCAGGCGGCGCTGCAGCCGGTGTCAGGCAAGCCGAACCGGCCCTACATCCTCTCGGCCGGCCGGCTGGAATACCAGAAGGCGCATGAGATCCTGATCCGGGCCTTTGCCGCCAGCGGCGTCTGGCACAGCCACGCGCTGGTGATCCTGGGCAAGGGCAGTCTGATCAACGACCTCCACCGGTTGGCCGCCCAACTGGGGATTGCCGAGCATGTCCGGTTCATCGGCTTTGTTGCCAACCCCTATGCCTGGATGGCGCAGGCTGACCTGTTCGTGCTGTCATCACGCTGGGAAGGCTTCCCGACAGTGGCCGCCGAAGCCTTGGCCAGCGGGGTTCCGGTGCTGATGACCGACTGCAAGTTTGGCCCACGGGATGTGATCGAGCCGGGCATCAGCGGTGAACTGGTGCCGGTTGATGATGTTGCCGCCTTGGCCCGCGGGATGGCCGATCTGATTGCCGCACCCGGCCGCCGGGCCGCGCTGCGCGCCGCCGGGCTGGTGCGGGTTCAGCGTTTTGCGATCTCGGCCATGGTTGGGCAATATGCCAGCCTGTTCGAAAAATTCGGCACCGTTTCAGCCCGTTAACGCTTTCCCGCTATCCAGTCCCACCAAGACACGCCGCGCGCAAGGCACTGGCGTGCGCGGCCTGTTTGACGGAACAGGTGGCCTTCAGCAGCGCGAAGTCAGGGACCAGCCAGCCATGAGATCAGCCATTCTGGCCGCAGTGCTCATTGCCTTTGTCGGGATCGTCGGCGGTGCCGGTTACCTGTTACTGCAGCCCCCTGAGCCCAAGGCGATGGTTTTGGCCGAACAGTCGGACCCGGCCCTGGTGGATCTGGCAGCGCAGCCTGTTGCAGGTCCTGATTTCGCCCGTGCGAACGCGGCATCACCGCAATCCCCGCCGCCAAGCGATCCGGCAGCAAGTCCGCCCGTGGCTGCCGCCAGCAATCCGCCTTCTGCCCCTGCCGCCTCTGTCCCCATCGCCACCCAGCGCGACGAGCGCTTCGTGATCAAGCGGATCCTGCCGATTAGCGGACCGATCCGTTATGGCGAATGGCACTGGGACGAAAGCGGCGCACCGGCCGATGGGCCACTGGTGATGACCGTCGATCTTGAAGCGCGCGTGCTGTCGGTCTTCCGCGGCGGTTATGAAATCGGCGCGACGGCGGTGCTGCTTGGCACCCACGAGAAGCCGACCCCGCTGGGCAAGTTCCCGATCCTCTGGAAAAAGGCGGACCACTATTCCAGCACCTATGATGGTGCACCGATGCCCTTCACCCACCGGCTGACCAACGATGGCGTCTCGATCCACGGAACCAAGGTGGAAAAGGGCTATGCCAGCCACGGCTGCATCGGCGTGCCGAACGGCTTCGGGAAGAAGCTGTTCGGCGTCACCAAGGTGGGTGATGTGGTCTACATCACCCGGGGCAAGCGCATCGGCAAAGGGGATTCGCTGATTGGCGGCTGAGCCTTAGGCCAGACCCCGATCAAGCGACCGCGGGGTTGCATCGCCCAGCTGGCTACCGCCATCGATATCCAGGATCGTACCAGTGATGTAACGCGCTGCGCTGGAGCACAGGAACACGGCGCCCTCGGCGATCTCCTCGATCTCACCCCAACGCTTCATCGCGATCCGGTCGTAATGCTTCTGGCGGGTAGAATCATCGGGCGCGAGGCGGGCCATGCCTTCGGTATTGGCAATCGGCCCCGGCGAGATACCGTTGACGCGCACGTCCGCACCCCATTCCAGCGCGAGCACGCGGATCAGCTGGTTGATCCCGGCCTTGGCCGCGCAGGCATGGGCCTGCAACTGGACCGCGTTGACCGCCTGACCGGCCGTGATCGCGATCAGCGAAGCGCCCGGCACGTTCAGAAGGTCATGGCAGCCGCGGAACACGTTGAAGGTGCCGAGCAGGTCGATATCGACCACGGTCTTGAAGGCATTGGCGCTCATCCCCAGTGCCGGGGCCAGGAAGTTGCCCGCTGCGCCGGAGATGACAATGTCGATCAGCCCGAACTCGTTGCGGACATGCTCCATCGCCCCGCGGATCTGGCCATAATCGCGCACATCAGCCGACAGGCCGATTGCGCCATGGCTGATCTCGGCAGCGGCCTTGGCAGCCTTTTCCGGATTGCGCCCGCAGACCGCGACCTTGGCCCCCAGTTCGGCAAAGCGCTTGGCGATGCCCAGGTTGATGCCCGATGTGCCCCCGGCAACGAAAGCGACCTTGCCTTCCAGCAGGCCGTCGCGGAACGGTGATTGGGTCATGTCGCGTGCTCCTTAGCGCGGGGCCATGCGGATCGCGCCGTCGAGGCGGATGCACTGGGCGTTGAAATAGGTGTTGCGGGCGAGCTCCAGCGCCAGGCTGCCAAACTCTTCCGGCTTGCCGAGCCGCTTGGGGAACGGCACCGAGGCGGCCAGGCTTTCGAGCACCTGCGGCTTGGCCCCCAGCATCAGCGGGGTCGCAAAGATCCCCGGCATGATCGAGTTGACGCGGATGCCCAGGTCCGCAAGGTCACGCGCCATCGGCAGGACCAGCCCGTTTACGCCTGCCTTGGCCGAACCGTAGATGATCTGGCCAATCTGCCCGTCCTGCGCCGCAACCGAAGCGGTCAGCGTAATGCAGCCGCGCTCGCCATCCTCCAGCGGCTCAAGCCCGGCCATCCCTTCGGCCGAGATCGAGGCGATGCGATAGGAAGCAACGAGGATCCCTTGGACGCCATATTCATAGTCTTCAGTGGAGAGCCGCTTGAGCTTGCCGGCTTCCTTGTCGAAGGCCAGCGTCTTACCGCGGCGGCTGGTCATCGCGCAGTGGACGGTGATCCGTTCCTGACCGTGCGCGGCACGGGCCTTGGCAAAGCCAGCGACGACCGAGTCCTCCGACGTGATGTCGACATGGCAGAACAGGCCGCCAATCGCTGCGGCGACTTCCTCGCCCTTTTCACTGTTCACGTCGAAAATCGCGACCTTTGCGCCCGCTGCAGCCAGGGCTTCAGCCGTGGCACGGCCCAGGCCCGATGCGCCGCCGGTGACCACTGCCGCAATGCTCGAATCGATCTTCATTTGACTCTCCCTTTAATCGCACGATTAATGACCCGAAGGCACCGGGGCGGCAAGCCCCACAAAAAGGCTATCAGGAGCGTTTGCATGACCCATAGTGTCGACCTGTTCTGGTCGTTTCGTTCCCCCTACTCCTATATCGTCGTCCCCAAATTGCTGGAACTGGAGCGCGATTGGGAGGCCACGGTCCGGGTGCGCCCGGTCCTGCCGATTGCCGTGCGCCAGCCCGAATTCTTCGCCCATGCCGATCCGCTGTGGACCAGCTATCTGATGCGCGATTGCGTACGCAGCGCCGAATTCGCCGGGCTGCCGCTGCGCTGGCCGCGCCCCGATCCGGTGGTGATGGACTATGCCACGCGGACCTATCCCAAGGAGCAGCCCCATATTCACCGACTGACCCGACTGGGCGTGTTGGCAGCGGAACGCGGCCAAGGCTTGCCCGTGCTGCGCGCCATCAGCCACCTGATCTGGTCAGGGGAAACCGATGGCTGGCACGAGGGCGATCATTTGGCCCAGGCGCTGGCCAAGATCGGCTGCGACCTGGCCGAAATGGATGCCGTCCAAGCCGCCGAGGCCGAGCGACTCGACGAGATCATCAAGCAGAACGAAGCCGACCAGCGCCTTGGCGGGCATTATGGCGTGCCGCTGATGGTCTATGAAGGCGAACCCTTCTTCGGGCAGGACCGCTATGACCAGCTGGTTTGGCGGATGCAGCAGCAGGGTATGAAGGCGCGTTAGGCCTTGCGCGCCGGGGCTTTCGAAAAGCTCCACCCTTCCGGCAGCGGCCGCGCTACGAGCCGGCCGATCGAGGCTGGCTGGCGCGCCACAAGGCTGTCAAACAGGCGCGCAACGGCGCTCCCGCGGGGCACCGTGTCATCGAGTTCGGCCACGATCCGCGCCAGCACCCGCAGGGCAACCGCGCGGGGGGCTTGCGGGCGATAGACCAGCCCCATCGGCGCGCGGGTCACGCCTTCCTGCCATTCGCGCGCCGCGGCCCAATCGAGCGCGGCATCGGCATCAGCCAGGTGGGCGGCGCTGGCGGCCAGGGCTGGCACATCAAGCCAGTCCGCCGCGGCCATGACCTTGCGGAGGCGGGCGCGATCAAAGCGATCATCGCGGTTGGATGGATCATCGGCAGCGGTCAGCCCGCCGGCGGCAACCACCTGCGCCAGTTCGCTCCGCCGCCAGCCAAGCAGCGGACGGACCAGCGGCAGGCGAGAGTTAGGCACCATTCCGCGCGCGCGGACCCCGGCCAGCCCCGCCACGCCGCTGCCCCGGTTGAGCCGCAATAGCAGGGTCTCGGCCTGGTCATCGGCATGATGCGCCGTGGCCAGCGCGGCACAGCCTTCGCGCGCCAGCCATTCCGCCAGCGCGGCATAGCGCGCCGCGCGGGCCTCAGCCTGGACGTTTCCTTCGCCCAGAGCCACCGGCAGCGTTTCTTGGACAATGCCGAGCCGCGCACAAAGCGCTGCAACCATGGCCGCTTCTGCAGCATTGGCGGGACGTAGGCCGTGGTCAACCGTGGCCGCAGCTACGCGCCCGGGCAAAGCGGCATGGGCCAGCAAGAGCAGCGCCAGACTGTCCGGGCCGCCCGAAACGGCAAGCCCAAGCGTTCCCTCGCCCGCCCACAAGGCCGCCAGATCGGCAGCGAAGCGCGCAGTCAGTGCGGCCGGAACGTCAATCGCAGCTGAGCCCGGCGCGGGTGGCATCGTACTGGCTCTTCAGGCGGCCGGCCGCATCGCGCGGGAATTCGTCAACGAACTGGGCCAGGGCGATGCAGGCCCGCGCCGTATCCTTCTGGCGCTTGGTCGCTTCGGCCAGGAACAGCACGCTGTCAGCCGCGCGCTCGCGGAACTGCTGGTCCTTGTAGTTTTCCAGGAACCAGCGCTGCGCCTCTTCGGGCTTGCCATCGTCCAGCAGCGAACGGCCCAGCAGGTTGCGGGCGAACGAACGGCGCTGGTGGCGCGGATACTTTTCGAGGAACAGCTTCAGCTGCTGCACCGCCTCGGGATAGAACTTCGCTTCCCAGAGCCGGAAGCCATAGGAATATTCATCGTCCCCGGCATCGTCGGTCTTGGGTTTTTCGATCGCCCGGACTGCGGCCAGGCGGGCGGCCGACGGCACGGCCGGCTTGGCCGCGGGCTTGGCTGCGGCAGGCTTCGGAGCTGCCGGCTTCGGGGCCGGCGCGACGGCGGCGGCCTGAACCGCAGCCGGTGCGGCGGCCTGAGCCGCTGCGGATTCAGCCGCAGCCGCCTGTGCCGGGTTAACACCGCCGATCATGGCGGCCAGATTGCTATTGGCCGAGGTGCCGTTGGCCGGGGTCACGGCGCCGGCCGGTGCGGCATCGGCTGGTGCAGCGGCCACGGCTGCCGGCGCTGGCGGCGTGAGCGCCGCCAGCTTGGCTTCCAGTTGCGACAGCTTGTTGCCGTTTTCTTCCTGCTGCGCGGTCAACCGAGCGAGTTGAGCCTCGATCGCATCAACCTTGACCAGAAGATCGGCCACCGGGGTGGAAGCCGGCGTGCCGGTCACCGCAGCAGCCGGCTGACCCGGCTGGGCCAGTGGCGGGAAATACTTGCCATCGCCGCCCGGAAAGACCTGCCGCTGCAAGGCACGCACTTCGGCCTCCAGCTTGCGGACGCGCGCTTCAGCATTGGGATCCGCTGCATTGTTCTGCGCGATGACGGGCGCCGCAAGGGCAATCGCCAGTGCGGCCAGAAGCGGTCGATGCAGTGCCGCAAGTGTCTTCATATGCCTATTCCCATTCACACAAGCCGCCGTGGCGGCACGTCGTCGGCAATTCTACCGGTATTTTCACCGGCATAGCCGTTTCGAAACATTCCTGTCGAGCAATTAGCCCTGGCTATCCGCAGTTACGGCGGCCGGACTGTTTGCTGGCGCCGGCGGGGTCGCAGTTGGCTCGGCAGCCGGACCGGCCGGGGCCATCTTCTCCGCACTGCTGCGGGGCGCGCGGCTGTGGCTGCGGGGCGGGGACGAACTGGCAATTGCGGCCGCAGACGGTGTGGCTGGGACCGGTGCCGCCCGTGCCAGCAAGGCCGCTGCGGTTACCGGCACATCACGCAAGGGCTGATCGGTGATCGCCAGCGGCGGGACCGGGCGGCCCCCAATGGTCACAGCCAGGGCAGTGGGGCGGGCCGTGGTCAGGGTTACCGCCGCTGCCGTTGCCGGAACGGCCCAGCTTTCGCCAAGCGCCAGTTCCTTTTGCAGCAATTGCTGGCCGGCGCCGTCGGCAAAGCGGACCCACACCTTGTCGCGCGTTGCAGTGAAGACCACCGGCTCAGCCGCAGGCACTGCCGCGGCAGGCGCCCGGACAGGAGCGGCACTGGCCGTCGGACTGGGCAGGATCGACGGCAGGGTGCCACCGGGCGCATAGAGGCTGGGCCAGACCAGGAAACCCGCGATCAGCACCACCACCAGACCAAGCGCAGCCAGCCAGGCAACCCGCCGGCCCGGCAGACGCGCCGGGTCGCCAGGCTCGAAGGCCGGCAGGGTGCGCCGGGCACTGTCCGGTTCATGCTGGGCCAACTCTTCGCGCACCAGGGCAACAATGGCATTGCCATCCAGCCCCACCGCCTTGGCGTAAGTGCGCGCAAATCCGACCGAATAGGCCCGCGATGGCAGGGCCGAGTAATTGCCAGCCTCGATCGCGGCCAGCTGTCGCTCTGAAATGCGGGTGATTTGCGCGACATCTGCCAGTGACTTGCCGGCGGCAACACGCGCCCGGGCAAGCTGCGCACCAGCCCCGTCAAGCGGCAATTGCGCCTCTTGTTCTTCTATTTTATCAAACATTTAGACCCCGGAACCCGTGCCGTATCTGCGATCCTGCCCCACGGGCCAGACCATCGCCGATTGCCGTTCCAAGTCAATGGAAATTGCACGGGCCGTGCCGCGCCAGCGACAATCCGGCCGCATTTCACGGCCAGCCGGGGATCAATCGCAATCGATCCCGCGTTCCTGCGCCCAGGCAACCAGCGCCGCGCGCAAATCGCGCGGGGGTGCCGAAAGCCAGCCATTCATGGCAGCCGTGATCTCTTCCAGATCCACCTTGCGCACCAGTTCCTTGATCGGCCCCACGCCGGCCGGCGTGATCGAAAGGCGGCGGATCCCGATACCGAGCAAGGCCAGCGCCTCAAGCCGGCGCCCGCCCATTTCACCACAGACCGTGACGTCAACATTATGCCCGGCCACCGACTGCATCACGCGCTTCAGGAACCGCAGGATTGCCGGGCTCAGCCAGTCATAGCGTTCGGCCAGCTTGGGATTCGCGCGATCCGCCGCGAACAGGAACTGGGTCAGGTCATTGGTGCCGATCGAGAGGAACGACAGCTTGGGCGCCAGCACATCGAGCTGTTCAGCCAGGGCCGGCACTTCCAGCATGGCGCCATAGCGGATCGCTTCGGGAAGCAACTTTTTCTGGCCCTTGAGATAGGCATATTGCCGCTCAAACACGTCGCGCGCGGCATCGAATTCCCACGGCTCGGTCACCATCGGGAACATCACGTTCAGCGTGCGCCCGGCCGCCGCTTCCAGCAAGGAGCGCGCCTGAACCTTGAGCAGGCCCTCGCGCTCCAGCGCCACCCGCAACGCGCGCCAGCCCATGGCCGGATTCTCCTCATCCTCGCCATCGTTGTGGCGCAGGTAGGGCAGGACCTTGTCGCCGCCGATATCGACAGTGCGGAACACCACCGGCTTGTCCCCGGCCGAATCCAGCACATCGCGATAGAGCCGGATCTGGCGCTCCCGCGCGGGCAGCGTGGCCGAAACCAGGAACTGGAATTCGGTGCGGAACAGCCCGACGCCATCCGCCCCGGTCAGCGACAGGCCGGGCATGTCATCGCGCAGGCCGGCATTCATCATCACCGTGATGCGGGTGCCGCAGCGGGTAAACGGCTCAACGTCGCGCAGCTTGGCATAGGCGGCCTGGCGCTCCTTGCTTTTGGCAAAGCGCGCCTCGAAAGCGTCAACCACGGCCGGCTGCGGCCGCGCGGTAACATGGCCGGCATCGGCATCAAGCAGCAGCAGATCGCCATCGCGGATTGCACCGCGCAAGGACCGGACCCGGCCCAGCACGGGAATGCCCATGGCCCGCGCCACGATCACCACGTGGGCCGTCAGCGAGCCTTCTTCCAGCACCACGCCCTTGAGGCGGCGCTTGTCATATTCCAGCAGTTCGGCCGGGCCGAGGTTGCGGGCAATCAGGATGGCATCCTGCTTCAGCCCCATGGTCGCCGCCGTGCCCATCTGGCCCGAAACGATCCGCAGCAGGCGGTTCGAAAGGTCTTCCAGATCGTGCATGCGGTCTGCCAGCAGCGGATCGTCGATCTGCCGCATCCGCATCCGGGTGCGCTGCTGGACGCGTTCGATCGCCGCCTCGGCAGTCAGGCCGGAATCGATCGCCTCGATGATCCGGCGGCTCCAGCCTTCGTCATAGGCGAACATCTTGTAGGTCTCGAGCACTTCCTCATGCTCACCGCCGACGCCGAATTCAGCCTGGCTGGCCATCCGGTCAATCTGTTCGCGCATCTTGTCAAAGGCCAGGTAGACGCGCTGCAATTCAGCATCGCGGTCTTCGGCCATGACGTGTTCGATGGTGATCCGCGGCTGGTGGAACACGGCTGAACCGATCGCCAGCCCCTTGACCAGCGCCAGCCCGGTCAGCCGCTGCGGCCCGGTCATCGCCGGGCTGAGCAGCGCCTCCTCCTCATCCACCAGACCGGCATTGGCGATCAGTTCCGCAAGCACCATGGCCACGGTCTGCAGCGCCTCGATCTCCACCTCTTCATAGCGGCGCGGATCGGCGTGCTGGACGCAAAGCACGCCGACGGCCCGCTCGCGCCGGACAATTGGCACCCCGGCAAAGGAGTGGAACTTTTCCTCGCCCGTTTCGGGCCGATAGGAAAAGTCCGGGTGGGCCGTCGCTTCGGCCAGGTTGAGCATTTCGGTATTCTGGACGATCGTGCCGACCAGGCCTTCGCCCACGGCCATCCGAGTGACGTGGACCGCCTCTTGCGCCAGCCCGCGCGTGGCGAACAGTTCCAGCATGCCTTCGCGCAAGAGGTAGATCGAACAGACCTCGCTATCGAGGCCCTCGCCGATCACTTCGACCACATTGTTGAGCTTGGCCTGGGCGCGGCTGCGCGATGCCATCACGTCGTGCAGGCGCGTCAGGATCGTTCGGGCAGCCGAGGCAGCGGAAGCAGGCATAGGCCATTGCTAGCCCAATCTGCGTTCTAAGCAAGCGCGCCACCGCCAGCCGCAACCGTATGCGTGACAAAAAGCTTATCCGGCAATCGGTTGCGATGCGGGGAATTGCGCGCCGTGCCGGACGCCAACCGATGACGGGCCTCCCGACCCGCCACCGGCCGCGCGCCTCAAGGCAAGCGAGCGCTAGAAGTGCTCAAGCTCTTCCTTGATGCGAAGCTTTCGTCGTTTGAGTTGCTGGATCATCGCAAGGTCAGGCAGCGGGCGGTTCATTTCATCCTGGATCCGGCGCTCAAGACCGGCGTGCTTGAGCTGCAAGGCACTGGCATGCGACTGTTCCATTGGCGATACTCCTCCGTATGCCCCCATGGGGCAGGACCTTCGCCCAGACCGAGATCGCACTTCCCGACTCGGCTTGCGGCGGGGTCACTGCGATTGTCATCGAAGCATATTACGCCTATCTTGCGAAGCACTCATTCAGGGCACTTGCGGCGGGTCGCATTGGCTCCGCGTCTGAACGGGCAAAGGGAGGCTCTGGTGAGCGAAGAGGAGCTGAAAAAGCGCCTGGAAATGCTGCGGGTCGAGCACCGTGACCTCGACGCGGCGATCGACGCGCTGACCAGTGCCGGCGGCACCGACCAGCTGCAGATCGCCCGCCTGAAAAAGCGCAAGCTGCGGCTGAAAGACCAGATCGCCATGCTGGAAGACTATCTGATCCCGGACATCATCGCTTGATCGCGCTGTGCGGGCAGCCAAAAGCGTCTCCCGCCGGGACAGTGCAAAAATGGCCCATAAAAGCCGCCGCTGCTGCGGTGACAAAGTGCCCTTCCCGCGGTTAGCGCGGCGCCATGGGAACGGCCGCGAACATCAACCCCCGGATCGTCGAAAGCCTCTATGGCGAAGCCCTGGTCCTGGCCGACGAGGTGCGGCTGACTTTCACCCTATCCGGCCGGATCGAAACGGCCACCGATCACACCGAGGCGGCAAGGCTGGCACTGTCGTGCGAGGCGCTGCGCACCACCACGCGGATGATGCACGCCGTGGCCTGGCTGCTGAACCATCGCGCTTACTGCAAGGGTGAGCTCTCGGCCTTCCAGCTGCACCGCTATGGCAAATTGGCAGACTTCCCGGACAGCGATCCTGCCCGGCTCGCACTGCTGGCACCGGCAACCCGCGAACTGATCCGGGCAACCGAACTGTTCCACGCCCGCCTTAAACGGCTCGATACGGGTTGGCGGGCGCGGGAAGTGGCGGCACCCGGTGCGATCGCCGCACTGCGCGAGCGGCTGGTGCGCAGTCCCGGGGCCTAGCTCGCGGCCAGCGCGCGCAGCCAGGCCTCGCGGCGCGCCGCGCTCGGCTCCCCGCCGGGCATAAATTGCTGCACCGCACCGCGCATGGCGCTGGCCGCATCACTGAGCGAAGCGTGGAGGCCAACGCCCACGGCAGCCAGCATGGCCGCCCCGAGCGCCGTCGTTTCGACGAATTCGGGGCGCTCAACCGGCACCCGCAGAACGTCCGCCAGGTCTTGCGCCATCCAGTCGTTGGCGCTCATCCCGCCGTCGATCCGCAGCGCGGTCCAGCCCGCGCCGTCGGCGGCAAAGGCCGCGGCGAGGTCCGCCGTCTGCATCGCCATGGCTTCCAGTGCGGCGCGGGCGACATGGGCGCGGGTGGTGGAAAAGCTCATCCCGGTGATCACCCCGCGCGCCTCGGGCCGCCAGTGGGGCGCACCCAGGCCCGACAGGGCCGGCACGATCGTCACCCCGCCGCTGTCCGGCACTGAACGGGCTAGGTCAGCCGTCTCCGCCGCCGAAGCGATGATCCCCAGGCTATCGCGCAGCCACTTGACCAGGCTGCCGGCCACAAAGACCGAGCCTTCCAGCGCATAGGTCCGCTCCGCGCCGAGCTGGCACAGCACAGTGCCCAGCAGGCGATGGCCCGAACGCGGCACTTCGCGGCCCATGTTGGCGAGGACAAAGGCCCCCGTGCCATAGGTCGCCTTGGTCTCGCCCGGATAGAGGCAGCCCTGGCCAATCGTTGCGCTCTGCTGGTCACCCACCAGCCCGGCAATCGGAATGGCCGCGCCGAACAGGTCTGGCGTGGTGACAGCGAAGCGCCCGGCATTGTCGACCACCTCAGGCAGGGCGGCCTGCGGCACGCCGAACAGGTCACACAGCCCAGCGTCCCAGCCGCCCCCTGCCAGCGGCAGCAGCAACGTGCGGCTGGCATTGCTGGCATCGGTAACGTGCGCGCCGCCGGAAAGCTTCCAGGTCAGCCAGGCTTCGACCGTTCCCAGCGCCAGTCGGCCAGCCGCAGAGGCTTCAGCCACGGCCGGCACGTTATCGACCAGCCAGCGCATCTTGGTGCCGGAGAAATAGGGATCGAGCAGCAGGCCGGTTGCCGCCTGGACCACCGGCTCCTGCCCGTTTTCCCGCAGGCTGGCGCAGAAATCGGCGGTGCGCCGATCCTGCCAGACCAGCGCGTGGTGCAGCGGCTGGCCGGTGGCTTTGTCCCACGCGACCACGGTTTCGCGCTGGTTGGTGATGCCGATCGCCGCCACCCGCTCCGCCCCTCCAGCGGCCGCGACCACCTGCTGCGCGCAGGCCAGCGTCTTGTCCCAGATCTCGGCCGCGTCGTGCTCGACCCAGCCTGGCTGCGGGTAATATTGGGTCAACTCCTGCTGCGCGACACCCTTCAGCGCGCCATCTGGCGTGAACAGCATGGCCCGGGTGGAGGTGGTTCCGGCGTCGAGGACAAGGATAAGGTCGGTCATGCCAACCTTTTTGCCGTTCGTGTCGAGCGAAGTCGAGACACCTTGCGCAATCGTGCCTTGACTGTGCTCGACACGAACGAGCGGAGTTCCCATATGGAGGCCGATGGATATTCCCGCCAAGCCCTGGCCGACCGGCCTTTCGGAACTTTGCGAGCCGCTGGTCCGGCGCGTGCTCGCACCCAATGCCTCGCCCTATACCTTCACCGGCACCCAGACCTACATCGTTGGCGCCGGCAGCGAAGTGGCCGTGATCGATCCCGGTCCCGCCGACGATGGCGCGGGGAGCGAGCCCAGCCCGTTCAAGGGCGCGGACACCAACGGCGTGGGCCATGTCGAGGCGATCCTAGCAGCCGTGGGCGATGCCCGGATCACCGCGATCCTCTGCACCCATACCCACCGCGATCATTCGCCCGCCGCCGCCCCGCTGAAAGCGCGAACCGGCGCGCCGATCATCGGCTGCGCGCCCCTGAGCCTGAGCGATGACGGCCCGCGTGCGGATTCCGCTTTCGATCACGGCTATGCGCCCGACCGCGTGCTGTCTGATGGTGAGCGGATCAGCGGACCCGACTGGACGATCGAGGCCGTGGCCACCCCCGGCCACACCAGCAATCACCTGTGCTATGGCCTGGTGGAAAGCGGCGCGCTGTTTACCGGGGATCACGTGATGGCCTGGTCCACCAGCGTCGTTTCTCCCCCCGATGGCGACATGAGCGCCTATATGGCCAGCCTGCAGAAGCTGTATGACCGCGAGGACACGCGGTTCTATCCCGCGCACGGCCCCGCGGTGGACAAGCCGCGCCAGCTGGTGCGCGGCATGCTGGGGCACCGCCGCCAGCGCGAGGCCCAGATCCTGCGCCTGCTGGGAACCGGCCCGCAGGCGATCCCGGCCATGGTCGCGGCGATGTACAAGGGGCTCGACCCGCGTCTGGTCGGCGCGGCGGGCCGCTCCGTGCTCGCCCATCTGGTCGATCTACAGCGGCAAGGCCGCGTAGCTTGCGAGGATGAGACCTGGCGCATGGCAGATTAGGCGCGGCGGAGCTGATGCACGCCTATCTGCCGTAGTGGCACGGCTTGATCTGGCCGGGCTTAGGGGCCATCTGGGCCTCACTTCGCAAAGGGACCACCGATGACCGCCCAGCCGACCAACCTTTCCGGGATCGACGTCCGCGCCGAGATCGAGCGCCTGCGCAAGGAGCGCAACGCGGTAATCCTGGCGCACTACTATCAGAAGCCGGAAATCCAGGACCTGGCCGATTTCGTGGGCGACAGCCTGGAGCTGTCGCGCAAGGCGGCGGATACCGATGCCGAAGTCATCGCCTTTTGCGGGGTCAAGTTCATGGCCGATACGGCCAAGATCCTGAGCCCGGAAAAGATCGTGATCCTGCCCGATCTGGATGCCGGCTGCAGCCTTGAGGATTCCTGCCCGCCCGAAAAGTTCAAGGCCTTCCGCGCGGCGCACCCCGATCACATCGCGCTGACCTATATCAACTGCTCGACCGAGGTGAAGGCGCTGTCCGACGTGATCGTCACCAGCTCCAGCGCGGAAACCATCCTCGCCCAGATCCCGCCCGAGCAGAAGATCATCTTCGGGCCGGACCGGCACCTGGGCGGCTATCTCAACCGCAAGTTTGGGCGCGACATGCTGCTGTGGCCCGGCGTCTGCATCGTCCACGAAGCCTTCAGCGAGACCGAGCTGATGAAGCTCAAGGCGCAGCATCCCGCCGCGCCCATCGCGGCCCACCCGGAATGCCCGCCGCACATCGTTGACCACGCCGACTATGTCGGTTCGACCAGCGGCATCCTGCAATTCGCCAAGACTTTCCCGGGCGACACGCTGATCGTCGCAACCGAGCCGCACATCATCCACCAGATGCAGCTCGCCATCCCGGACAAAACCTTCATCGGTGCGCCCGGTGCGGACGGCAACTGCAACTGCAACATCTGCCCCTACATGGCGCTCAACACGCTGGAGAAGCTTTACGTTGCGCTGCGCGATCTGCAGCCGCGGATCGAGATCGAGGAAGGCCTGCGGCTTGGCGCGAAGAAGAGCCTGGATGCCATGCTGGCCATGGCCAGCGGCACCGTGGGCAAGGGCGATCTGGGACGGGCCTAAAGCCTAGTCAGCCATCCCCAGCAGCCGCTTGGCCAGCACCAGGTGCGGGCGATCGATCATCTTGCCATCAATCTGCAGCGTCCCGGCATCGGGCTGGGCGGCAAAGGCGGCGATGATCGCCCGGGCGTGGGCCAGCTCTTCCTCGCTGGGGGAGAAGGCGGCATTGATCACCGGAACCTGGGCCGGGTGGATCGCCAGCATCCCGCCAAAGCCATCGGCGCGGGCTTCCTCGGCCACGCGCTTCAGGCCGTCGCTATCAGCGAAATCGGCATGGAGGGTATCGATCGGCAGCACGCCCTTGGCATGGGCGGTCAGCAGCGTCTGGGTACGAACGAAGCGGAAGGCATCGGTCCAGCGTCCGCTGGCGTCGTACTTGCGCGAGGCGCCGAGTGCGGCGGAAAGATCTTCCCCGCCCCAGACAAGCCCGTGCAGGCGCGGCAGAGGGGCACTGGCATAGCTGGGGATCGAGATCGCGGCCGCGGCCGTCTCACTCACCAGCGCAAGAATGCGGGTCGAGCCAGTCGGCAGGCCGCAGCGCTGTTCCAGCTCGTACAGTTCCGCCGCGAGGGTCTGGATCGATTCCGGTCCGGCTGACTTGGGCAGCATGATCCCGTCGGGCGCGCCCGCCATCACCCCGGCCAAGTCATCGCGCCACAGCGGGGTATCCAGCGCATTGATCCGCACCCAGCGGCCAAACTGAGCCCTGCCGCGCTGCTCGGTCAGCCAGGCGCAGGCCAGCTGCCGCGCCTGCGGCTTGTTGGCGGGAGCAACGGCATCCTCCAGGTCGACGATGATCACATCGGCCCCGGTGCCCGCTGCCTTGCCCAGCTTCTTTTCGCTGTCGCCCGGAACGAACAGCCAGGACCGCTGCTGCATCGCCAACCCCTTTCCGGCTCAGGCCGCGGCCGCTTCCGCCAGCGTCGGGTAATCGATGTAACCCGCCAGACCGGGCAGGTACCACGACTGCGGCACGTTGACGTTTGGCGCCCATTCTGCGCCCACGCGGATGCGCTCGGCCAGATCAGGGTTCGAGATATAGGGGCGGCCAAAGCTGATCGCCTCACAGGCCCCGCTCGCCACTTCGGCAGCGGCACCAGCGGCAGTGTAATCGCTGTTAAGCACCAGCGGCCCCTTGTAGATCGTGCGCAGATGCGCGCCCTGCTTGGGCACGTCGGTCGCACCAAAGGTGCCGTCCGGCCCGGGCTGGCGCAATTCCAGGAAGCCAACGCCCAGATCCTGCAGCACCTTGGCGGCCGCGCCAAAGGTCTCGGCCGGGGTGGCATCATCGCAGCCCTGGGTTTCGCCATTGGGCGAAAGCCGGATCGAAACGCGGCCTGCACCCCAGACGTCAATCAGCCGCTCCAGCACTTCGCGCATGAGCCGCACGCGGTTTTCCGGCGAACCGCCGTAGTCATCGTCGCGCAGGTTGGACGAACTACGGATGAACTGGTCAATCAGGTAGCCATTGGCGCCGTGGAGCTGGACGCCATCAAACCCGGCAGCCTTGGCGCGGGCTGCAGCTTTGCCGTAATCGTCAACGATCCGGGCGATGTCATCCTTGGTCGCGGCGCGGGCCTGCTCATAAGGCTTGCGGCCCGTAGGCGTGTGGGCATGCTCCGGCGCCGTGGTGGCCGAGGCGGACACCGGCGGATTGCCGCCCAGGAAATCGGGATGGACCAGCCGGCCCATGTGCCACAGCTGCATGATGATCCGCCCGCCAGCCTTGTGCACGGCCGCGGTCGTCAGCTTCCAGCCTTCGGTCTGGGCATCGTTCCACACGCCCGGTGCGGCGGGCCAGCCAAGGCCTTCAACCGAGATCCCGGTGGCCTCGGAAATGATCAGGCCGGCCCCAGCGCGTTGGCGGTAGTATTCGGCCATCATCGCGTTGGGGACCGAGCCCGGGTCAGAGCGACCGCGGGTCAGCGGGGCCATCAGGATGCGGTTGGGGCATTCGATCGCGCCGAGCGAAACGGGCTGGAACAGGGCGTCGTGCAAGGGGAACCTCCGCTGTGGATTGGGCACCAATGGGTTTGGCATTCTTAATCGAGCGGCTAAGGCATGGCGATGAGCAAGGCAATGGCCCATCAACCGGACGGCGGCGCGCGGCCGATTCATTTCGCGGCGCTACTGGGCGGCAATATCGCGCTGGCACTGGGGCCGATGTGGGTGCGGCTGGCCGATAGCGGACCCGTCTCGGCCGGGTTCTGGCGGCTGGCGCTGGCCGTGCCGTTCTTCGTCCTGCTCGCCCGCATGAACCGCCAGCCGCTGACCGGCGCGCCGCGCAAGGTCTTGTGGGGGGTGCTGGCCGGGGGGGTGTTCTTCGCGCTGGACCTTTCAAGCTGGCACCTGGGGATCGAGCTGACCCGGTTGGGCAATGCCACGCTGTTCGGCAATGCCGGATCGATCCTGATCGCCGCCTGGGGCCTGATCGCCCTGCGCCGCTGGCCGCGCGTGCCCGAGTGGCTGGCTTTCGGGGCGGCGATGGTCGGATCGGCCGTGCTGCTGGGGCGCAGCCTGCAGATTGACCACACCACCCTGATCGGGGACCTGCTCTGCTTGCTCGCCGGGTTCCTCTATACCTTTTACATTCTGCTGGCGCAGCGCGGGCGGGCCCTGCTGGGCAGCTGGGCGCTGCTGTTCTGGTCCAGCCTGATTGGCCTGCCGGTCATGGCCGGGGGCGCACTGTTGCTGGGTGAGCCGTTCTGGCCGACCAACTGGCTGCCGGTGATCGGCCTCTCGATCACCAGCCAACTGATCGGGCAGGGCCTGCTGGTCTATGCCTTGCGCCACTTCCCGCCATTGGTGATCGGGCTGGCATTGCTGACCCAGCCGACCGTCTCGGTCGCGATCGGGTGGATCTGGTTCCATGAAGTGCTGGGCCCGCTCGACCTGCTCGGCATGGCGCTGGTCGCCGCCGGACTGGTGCTGGCGCGGGTGGCAGAACGACCGCAGGCTCCGCCCTTGGAAGGCGAAGAGCGGCCCTAGCCCGCCGGAGTTGCCGCTGCTTCCGGTGCCGCCGCCGGGGCATCCGCCGCCGCCGCATCAGCCGCCTCGGTAGCCGTCGCATCGGCTTCGGCAGCATCCTTGCCAGCGGCCGCAGCCTTTGGTGCGAGCGGCGCCTGCGAGCGGACAGTATCAAGCGGGATCATCGCATCGCTGGTCGAGGCCGGCAGGATCTGGCCCTCGGCCTTGCCGGCGCCTTCGTCCTTCTTGCCCGAACCGCAGGCGGCCAGAGCCAGGGCCAGCGCCAGGATCGACAGGTTACGCATCGGCCATCACTCCTGCGGGCAGGGCCGCTCAAGCGCGGCGAGAAATTCGGGCGCACGGGCGAGCAGCGCCGCATCCCAGGTTGGCATATCCACCGCATGGCCCAGCCGCGCAAGGCTGGTCACGCCAAATTCCTCGATCCCGCAAGGCACGATGCCGCCGAAGTGCGACAGGTCCGGATCGAGGTTGACCGAGAAGCCATGCATCGTCACCCACCGGCGGATACGCACGCCGATCGCGCCGATCTTGGCCTCGCGCCCGTCGATATCGCGGGTCCAGATGCCGACCCGCCCTTCGCTACGCCAGGACTCCACGCCGAAATCGGCCAGCGTGGCGATCACCCAGCCCTCCATCGCGTGTACGAAGCCCCGCACGTCGCGCGCCCGGCGCTTGAGATCGAGCAAGACATAACCCACCCGCTGGCCCGGCCCGTGATAGGTGTAACGCCCGCCGCGGCCGGCTTCGACCACCTCAAAGCGCGGATCGAGCAATTCGCCCGCCGCGGCGCTGGTCCCGGCAGTGTAGACAGGCGGGTGTTCGAGCAGCCAGACCAGTTCATCGGCCGTCCCGGCGGCAATGGCGGCGTTGCGCTCGGTCATGAAATCAAGCGCATGGCGATAGGGCACCTGCGCGCGATCGCGGCGCCATTCGATCGAAGCGGGCAATCCTTGAATCATCGTGCGTTGCGTGGCGGCAATTGCTGCTGTTATCAAGGGGCAACAACCAAGGAGAGCTAACGATGCGGTTTGACAGCAACCGGGCCTGGCAAGAGGCCACCAAGCTCGTTTCGGCCAACCGCGATGTGCTCTGGGCGCTGGCGGGGGTCTTCCTGGTCCTGCCCAGTTTTGCCGTTGGCATTTTCGCCCCCCCGCCGGAAGCGGCTGCCGGATCGGACAGTAATGCGCTGATGGCTGCGCTAACCGCCTATTACAATGGCGCCTGGCCCTGGCTGCTGGGCATGGCGGTGTGCCAGGTCATCGGCACGCTGGCGATGCTGGCCCTGTTCACCGACCGCACCCGCCCGACCGTGCGCGAGGCGCTGAGCCTGGCCCTGCGCGGCGCGCTGCCGGTGATTGCGGCGCAGTTGCTTGCCGGGTTCGGCTGTGCCGCCGCGGCGCTGATCCCGATTACCCTGGCCGCGCTGACTGGCAGCAAGGCGCTGGCCGTGGTGGCCGTGGCGGCCAGCATCGTGGCTCTGATCTATGTGATGGTCCGCATCTCGCTGGTGGCGCCCGTCGTCATGGTCGATGGCGAACGCCGACCGGTCGCGGCCCTGAGGCATTCATGGGCCCTGACGCGCGGCAACGCAGGCCGGCTGGCGCTGTTCTATGCCCTGCTGCTGATCGGTTTTGGTGTGGTGATCCTGCTGGTCGGCGGTCTGGCTGACCTGCTGCTGCGGCTGGTGCTGGGCATGGAACTGGGGATGACGCTGGGCACACTGGTTTCCGCCGCGCTGCAGGCGATCATGGCGATCTATTTCATGGCGATCTACGCCGCAGCGCACCACCAGCTGGCGCGCCACGAAGGGACTGCGCCAGCGACGCCGATGGAATAGAGCCCTAGTCCTTCCAGCCCCAGAACAGCTTGCAGGGCAGGACATTAAGCGGTTCGAAATCGGCATCGATCCGGGTGAAGTGCCGTGCCATGAAATCGCGGGCCTTGGCACTGAACTGATAGACCAGAAACGCACCGCCCGGCCGCAACACGCGGTGCGTGGCGGCGGCAATGGCCGGGCCTACGCCGTCAGGCAGGGTCGAAAACGGCAGGCCGGACAGGACATAGTCGGCATGGTCAAACCCGTGGGCACGAACAATGCCCTCAACGTCAGCCGCGGAACCGAGCACGGGCAGGAACCGGCTGTCGCTGATCGTTGCCCTCAGGTAATCGATGTAGAGCGGATTGGTATCGATCACGATCAGCCGCGCATCGCGCCGCAAGCGTTCAAGCACCGGCCGGCAAAAGGTGCCAACACCGGGACCATATTCGACGAACAGCTGGCATTCGTCCCATTTGACCGGCTTGAGCATCCGTTCGATCGTGAAACGCGATGACGGGATGATCGAGCCGACCATCACCGGATGCTCGATAAAGCCTTGGAGAAAGACCCCCCATGGCCCCATCGCCCGCTTGATGCGATGCCTGATGCGGGCCGAGAGCGGCTTGCTGGCAAGCTCGGTAAAAGTCATGCGGGGGGCTTGATCCTGTCCTGAGCGGCTGGGCCTAAGTGCTTTCACAAATTTGCCGGGCCATTGCAAGGCGGATGCGACAGACATAGGGACAGAGGCGATGACCCAAGCTGATAAACCCTCGGCGGCCGGCGCCGGAAACGTCACCGCCAGCCTTCCGCGCAGCCGCGTAGCGTTACTGTTCACAGTGATGCTGGTGACGGCAGCGGGCAATACGGCGATGCAGTCGGTCATGCCCTCGATCGGTACGGCGCTGAAGGTCCAGGATTTCTGGATCAGCCTGGCATATACATGGTCGGCCCTGCTGTGGATGCTGTGCGCGCCATTTTGGGCCCGGCGCAGCGACCGGCGTGGCCGCAAGGCGATGATGGCACTGGGCCTGACCGGGTTTATCTCCAGCTTCGGACTTTGCGGCCTGGCGCTTTGGTTCGGCCTGAACGGCTATCTTGGCGCGCTGGGCACGCTGCTGCTCTTCGCCGCCTGCCGCTCGCTGTATGGCGGGTTCGGATCGGCTGCCCCGCCGGCCGTGCAGGCCTATGTTGCCAGCCGCACCAGCCGCGCGGAGCGGACCCAGTCGCTCTCGCTGATCTCTTCCAGCTTCGGTCTTGGCACGGTGTTGGGTCCGGCGCTGGCGCCGCTGCTGATCGTCCCCGGGCTCGGACTGGTCAGCCCGTTCTTTGCCTTTACCCTTATCGCAGTGGTGGTGCTCGTCGCGCTGCGACTGCGGCTGCCGGATGATGCCCCGGCCTATGCCGGGCGTGGCGAAGTGCTGGCGGCGCCGTTCAGCGCGAATTCGGATTCGCGGATGCGGGGCGAAGGAGAGGAACCTGAAGATGGCGTGCTGCCGCCCCAGGTGCCCGATCTCAAGTGGACTGACCGCAGGCTGCGTCCATGGCTGATCGCGGGACTGCTGGGCGGGCATGCCCAGGCCATGGTAATGGGCGTGGTTGGCTTTCTGGTGCTCGACCGCCTGGGCCTGCGGGCCACGCCGATGGCCGGCGCGGGTCCAACCGGACTGGTGCTGATGGCCGGCGCGATTGCGACCTTGCTGGCCCAATGGGGCATCATTCCGCTCTGGAAACTGGGGCCCCGTGCCTCAAGCCTGTGGGGCGTAACCCTTGCCGCCTTGGGAGTAGCCCTGCTCGCCGTAGCGCAGGATCTTCACGCCATCACGCTCGGTACCGCGCTGGCCTGCCTCGGCTTTGGGCTGTTCCGCCCTGGCTTCACCGCCGGCGCGTCGCTCGCCGTCAGCCGGGCCGAGCAAGGACAATCTGCCGGGATCGTCGCTTCGGTAAACGGCGCAGCATACATTGTTGCGCCCGCAGTTGGTGTCTGGCTCTACGGCCATTCGTCATGGATCGGCTTTGCCGTGATCGAATTGCTGTGCCTCGCCGTGCTGGTGCTCGGCATCAAGGGGTTGGGCCGCGACGAGGACCTGCTGGCCCAGCGCTAGAGGATTTCCAGCACTTTTTCCTGCGGGCGGCACAGGCGGACACCCTTGTCCGTTTCCACCAGCGGGCGTTCGATCAGCTTGGGCTCTGCCTCCATCGCCGCCAGCACCGCCGCCGCATCGGCTGAAGGCAGCCCACGCTCTTCAGCGTCAGTCCCGCGCAGGCGCAGGCCCTGCTGCGAGGTCATCCCCGCATCGCGATAGAGCTGGGCCAGCTTCTCCGCGCTGGGCGGATTGATCAGGTATTCGACCACAGTGAGGTCCACGCCGGGCGTCTCCTGCAGAATCGCCAGCGTCTTGCGCGAGGTGCCGCAAGCCGGGTTGTGCCAGATCGTTGCCTTCATCAGCGGGTCCTTTCCAATCGTCTGCCGGTCCATAGCGAATACGACGAGCCGAGCAATTTGATCCTTGTCAATGCGAACGATTCGCATTAGCGGCACATCTGTTATTGCAAATCATTCGCAAGATGGGAATCACATGAACAACGCGCGCTTTAGCCTTCTGGCCTCGACCGTGCTGGCCGGCCTCGGCCTGGCTGCCCCGGCCCAGGCAGAGGTTATGGCCGATGCCGCCGATGCCCCCGCCATCATCGTCTATGGCGTGCCGGATGGTTACGATATCGAGAAAACCCGCTCGGCCACCAAGACCGAAACCCCGCTGATCGACGTGCCGCAGACCGTGACCGTGCTGAGCCGCGAGCAATTGGACGATCAGGGCGTTGAATCGCTCAACGACGCGCTGCGTTATGTGCCCGGCGTCGTGCTGGGCCAGGGCGAGGGCCACCGCGACCAGATCACCCTGCGCGGCCAGAGCACCACGGCCGACTTCTTCCTCGATGGCCTGCGCGATGATGCGCAGTACTATCGCTCGCTTTACAATATTGACCGGGTTGAGGTGCTCAAGGGTGCCAATGCGCTGATCTTTGGCCGTGGCGGCGGCGGCGGCGTGATCAATCGCGTGTCCAAGGCGCCCGAGTTCAACCAGGCCCGTACTGACTTCGCCGGAGGTATTGACAGCTTCGGCGGGTGGTCCCTTGCCGCCGACCTCGACCAGCCGATCAGCGAGACCTTCGCCGCGCGCCTCAATGCCACTTACGAAGACTTCGCCAACCACCGCGATTTCTATACCGGCCACTTCACCGGCCTGGCCCCGACGCTCGGCTGGAAGCTGGGCGAGGCGACCCGGCTGGTGCTGGGTTACGAATATGCCGACGATCAGCGCGTCACCGATCGCGGGGTTCCCTCGTTCGTCGGCGCGCCGCTACGCGGCTATGACGATACCTTCTTCGGCAGTCCCACGGCCAACCACAGCGCCGTGACCGCCCATATCGCCCGCGCCCGGCTCGATCACGATCTCAGCGATGCGCTGAGCGCCAATCTGACCGGGCAATACGCGCATTACGACAAGTACTATGGCAACGTGTACGCCCGCTCTGCCGCCACGGCGAGCACGGTGGAGCTGGAAGGCTATAACAGCGACACGATCCGCGAGAACTGGATCGTTCAGGGCAATCTGGTCTGGAAGGGCAAAACGGCTACTCTTGGCCACCAGCTCCTGTTCGGCTTTGAAGCCAGCGACCAGCTGACCGATGCCAAGCGCAGCGAAGCTGCCTTTGGCGCGGGCTTGGCCAGCCGGGTGACCGTGCCGCTGGCCCAGCGCCTGATCCTGCCCACCGTCACCTTCGGCGCCAGCAGCCGCTCCAGCCTGTCCAAGGTCCGCACACTGTCAGCCTATGTGCAGGACCAGATCGATCTGGGTGAGCTGGTCAAGGTGGTGCTTGGCCTGCGTTACGACGATTTCCGGATCACCTCGACCAACCGGATGAACAGCTTTGGCGCCAGCCGCAGCGACGGCAAGTGGAGCCCGCGCGCAGGCCTGATCATCAAGCCGCGCGAGAATGTCTCGCTCTACGCCAGCTATGCCAAGAGCTTCCTGCCGCAAGCGGGCGACCAGTTTACTGTGCTTGATGCAACCACGGCCAGCCTGGCGCCGGAAGAGTTCCGCAACCTTGAAGCCGGGGTGAAATGGGACCTGACCGAACGCCTGGCCTTCACCGCCGCGCTGTTCCAGATCGATCGCACCAACACCCGCGCCAACGATCCCGTGACCGGCGTGGTGGTGCAGACCGGGCAGAGCCGGACCAAGGGGTTCGAAGCCGCCGTGGTCGGCCAGATTACCACGGGCTTGCAGGTGACGCTGGGCTATGCGCTGGAAGATGGCGAGATCGTATCCACCACGGCCGCAGCCCCGGCGGGCCGGACCTTGGCCCAATTGCCGCGCCACCAGTTCTCGGCCTGGGGCCGCTATGATTTCACGGACCAGCTTGGGATCGCAGTAGGCGCAGTGCACCAATCAGAGCAGTTTGCCACGATCAGCAATGCGGTCCGCCTGCCCGGCTTTACCCGGATCGACGCAGCATTGTTCTACAAACTGTCCGACGCACTGCAGCTGCAGCTCAATGTCGAGAACCTGACCGACACGGACTACTTCCCCAGCGCCCATACCGATAACAACATCAGCACGGGCGCGCCGCTGAATGCGCGGTTGGGGGTCAAGCTGAAGTTTTGACGCCTAGCGGGCGGCAAGCCAGCGCTTGTTGCCCGCCTCCACCTCGCGCATCGCAGCGAACACCGAGCGGTCCGGCGCGGTCTGGCCGGTTCGGCCCATTGCCGCGATCTGGGCATAAAACCAGAACTGTCCGGCGAAGCCATCAACCGCGCGGAGCATCGGCACCCGTTTCAGGAAGGCCAGCCAAGCGGGGAACAGGCCCAGGTCATTCTCCGCGCGCGGCAGGCTCTCGGCCCCGGCAAGGATGCGGGCGGCACCATCCGGTTCCACGCAGAGCGGGCGGCCGAGCCCGATCACATCGGCCGCACCGCGCGCAAGTGCCTCTTCCATCGCCGCGCGGCTGCGGAAGCCACCGGTGACCATCAGCGGCACCTTGACCGCTTCCTTCATGGCCAGGGCGAAGTCGACGAAATAGGCCTCGCGCGCCAGGGTCGAAGCCTTGATCCCCGGCTGCTCAACCGGCTCCATCCCCTCGATCCCCAGCAGCTTGGGCTGTTCATAGGTGCCGCCCGAAATCTCGATCAGGTCAACACCGTCTTCGGCCAGCCAGCCGGCGACGGTCTGGCTGTCTTCAAAGGCAAAGCCGCCCTTCTGGAAATCGGCACTGTTCAGCTTCACCGAGATCGCGAACTTGGGGCCAACCGCAGTGCGCGTCGCCTTCACCACTTCGCGCAGGAAGCGGGCGCGGTTTTCCAGGCTGCCCCCCCACTGATCGCTGCGCTGGTTGGACCGCGGGCTGAGGAACTGCGAAATCAGGTAGCCATGCGCGGCGTGGATCTGCGCGCCATCGAATCCGCCTTCGCGGCAGGAATGGGCGGCGCTGGCAAAGCGGGCGATCAGATCGGTGATCTCTGCCTCGGTCAGCGCCACGGGCTCACCGAACTGGCCGCCGGGCAGGCCCAGCTTGACCGCAGAGGGCGCCTTGGGGTGCGGGTTGACGGGCTTCATCGTCTGCCGTCCGGCGTGGCTGATCTGCGCCCAGAAGGCCGAACCCTGCGCCTTGGCTGCGCCGGTCCAGCGGCGCAGCGCATCAATCATCGCACCATCGGCGGGGCGGTCCAGAATGACATTGCCGGGGCGCTCAAGGTGATCGCGATCAACCTGCACATTGCCCGAAAGCAGCATGCCGCAGCCGCCTGCGCCCCAGACGCGATAGAGCTGTTCCAGTTCGGCAGTAGGGCGGCCCAAAGGATCGGCCAGCCCTTCGGTCATCGCTGCCTTGGCCAGGCGGTTGGGCAAGACGGCCCCGCAGGGCAGGGTCAAAGGCTTATCAAGCATGAAATTCTCCGAAGGTCAGGATGCCGTATTGCCGGGCGCGGGGACCGGCTCAATTGTCTCCAGCCGGCGCATGACGCGACCGGCGCGCTGGATTGCCCGCACCAGCCGCGGGTAGACGCCGCAGCGACACAGGTTGGGCACGGCGGCCTTGATGTCTTCCGCCGTCGGATCCGCATTGCGCGCCAGCAGTGCCGCAGCGGCGATGGCGATACCGGGCGTGCAGAACCCGCACTGGATTGCCTGCTCTGCCACCAATGCCTGCTGGACCGGATGCGAACGATCAGGCGAGAGCCCTTCGATCGTCGTCACCGTCCGGCCCTCAGCCTGTGCCAGCGTCAACTGACAGGATTGCATGGCCTGACCATCGACCAGCACCATGCACGCCCCGCAATCGCCCGCCCCGCAGCCATATTTGGTGCCGGTCAGGTTCGCGCCATCACGCAGCGCCCACAGCAGCGGGGTCTGCGAGTCCATGTCAAAGGCCAGCGGCCGTTCGTTGACGGTCAGGCTCGGCATAGCGGAGCGATCAGTCGCGCCAGCTGCGATCAGTCCGGTCGATGATCCGCACCCAGGCATCGAAATCGGCCTTGCCCGGTCCGCCCGGGAGGGAGACCTGACCCAAGTCGCGCTGGTGTACGGCGACAACCTCATCCGGGATCAGCACCGGCTTACCAGCCGCCATCGTTGCCAGCTGGATTTCGCAGGCGCGCTGCAATGACCAGTGCTGGATAAAGATCTCACCAATCGAACGGCCCAGGATCACCGGGCCATGATTGCGCAGCATCAGGATCCGGTTGTTGCCAAGGTTGGACAGCAGCCGCTGCCCCTCTTCCTCGCGCACGGTGACGCCTTCGAAATCGTGATAGCTCAGCTTGCCGATGAAGTTGCAGGCATAGAAGTTCACCGGCTGCAGCCCGCCTTCCATGCTGCACACGGCCATCGTCGCCGTGGTGTGCGTGTGGCAAATCGCGTGGGCCCAATCGATGTGGCGGTGGAAATAGGCGTGCTGGGTAAAACCGGCCTTGTTGACCGGGAAGGGGCTGCCATCCAGCGTGTTCCCGTCGATGTCGATCTTGACGAGGTTGCTGGCGCAGACTTCCGAATAGTGCAGGCCATAGGGGTTGATCAGGAAGGCCCCTTCCTCACCCGGCACCTTCAGCGAGATGTGGTTGTAGATCGACTCGCTCCAGCCAAGGTGGTCGAACACGCGGTAGCAGGCAGCCAGTTCCTGCCGAGCCGCCCATTCGGCTTCGCTGCAATCGAGGTTGCGGGCGTGAGCGTTCTTGATCGGGGTAGCCATCGAATCCCTCCAGTTGTGCTTTGCAACCGATCCTAGGCCAAGCGGCCTCACATGGAAATGCGGAAACCGGCCCAGAAAGTTCGTGGCGCGCCAAGGTCCTGGCTACCGCCTTGGTTGCGAGTAATCGTGCGGGTATCCGCCAGGTTCTCGCCCCGCAGCACCAGCTTCACCTGCTGGCCCAGCGGCAGCTCGGCCACGGCATCGATGGTGGTGGCAGCGGGCAGGCGGTCAGTCTCAAGATCATCTTCCCATTGCGCCCCGGTGTGACGCAGGGTCGCGGCCAATAGCCAGCGCTCGGCTGGACGCCAGGCCAGCGTGGTGCTGGCGGACAGGCTGGGCACTTGCGCCGGACGCTTGCCATCCAGGGCGGCCGAGGCTCCACCCGCCTCAACCCGCGCGGAAAGCCACGAAAGCGCACCATCAAGGCTGACGTTGCCCAACCTGGCTTCCAGCCCGGCCTCTACCCCGCGCGAATGGACCGCGTCGACATTGCGCCGTTCGCGCAGGTTGGGCCCGATTGTGACGTTGGCGATCGCGCCCTTCACTCGGTTGTCAAAGCCGGTCAGTCGCAGGGTCAGCGCGGGCAGTGGAGTCCAGTCAAACCCACCTTCGAACCCGGCCAGCCGCTCATTTGCTAGTGCGGCATTGGCGCGGGTGGTAACCGGGAAGACCGTGAAGGGCCGGTAAAGCTCATTGAGTGTCGGCTGGCGCAGTCCGGTATAGGCTGCCACGCGCAGCGACAATTCCGGCGTCGCCTCAACCAGCAGGCCGCCACGCAGGCTGTCCTCCCAACCAGCGCGATCTGCAAAGGCCTGGCTGGTGGTCACCGCTCCGGCGGCATTAGCCTCTCGGAAAAATCCATCGGCCACTGTCCAACGGTCCGCCCGTGCGCTTAGGGTCAGCAGTGCCGGGCCCAGCCGCCAGTCATGTTCGGCATAAAAGCCCAGATCGCTGTTGGCACCACCAGCCTTGCGCCGCGCAGTGACCAGCCCGGTGGCAGCGCTATAGGCTTCTTCCTGCATCTCGCCGCGCTGGCGCCGCCAATCGACACCCAGTCGCAGCACCTGCCCATTGGCCAGCGGCGGACGCAGTTCGAACTTCGCGCCGAGCCCGGTGGCAGGAGTCCGCCGCTGGTCCAGCGTCTTGCGGAACGAGGTAGCGGAGATCACCACATTCGAAAAATCGCGCGCCTGGACATAGCCCAGCGCCTCAAACTGCCAGGCCCCGCGCCCGACCAGGCGCAGGCTGGCATCCTGCCCGCTGGCGCCGGTATCGGCCCCGGCAAAGCGCAGCGTACGCTGGTCATCAAACAGCAGCGCTCGGGCCTGTAGCTCCACATCTGCGGTCAATGGCGCAACGGCCCGCACAGCCGTGGACCAGGATTCAAACCGCGCCCGCACCGAAGCCGGCACCCGCTGGCTGGCGGGCGTGGTCCAGAACCCCTGTCCGCGATCCCACCGGCCCGAGAGCACGGCAAAGCCACTGCCCAGCCGCGGGGCAAGCGATGCCGACAGTTCGCTTTCACCGCGATCATTGAACAGTGCCGATCCGGAAAGCAGCCCCAGCGCGTCCGGCCCCGCTGAAGCAAGGTCAATCGTCCCGGCCACCGCCCCGGCAGCAAACGCCCCCGCACCGCCACCGCGCAACACGCGGACCGAATCCAGCCGCTCCGGCGCCAAGGCAGACAGCGGGACATAGCCAAAGAAGGGATCGACCAGTGGCACGCCATCGAGCAGCACCAGCGTCCGGCTTGAAGCATTGCCACCCAGTCCGCGCAGCGTGATCCCCTGTGCCGACGGATTGGCCGAGCGGCTGTCAGACCGGCGGAATTGCTGCACCCCCGGCGCACGAGACAGCAGGTCCTCGATCCGGCCTGAGGCCAGGGTGCGGGTATCCTCCGCCGTCAGCACGTCAGCCGCAAAGGCTCGCTGCCCCACAGGCAGGTCAAGCGCCTTGCCGGTAACGATTATCACTTGCGGATCGGACGCCTGCGCCAGCAGCGGGCCGCCCACAACCAGCAGCGCAAGTGCGGAAACGAGATGTCGCTGACGGAAATTGGACACGCAACCTCACCAAATCGACCACGGAGCGATCCGCTTTCAGCCCGGTGCCTAAACCGATTTACGTGGCGGCGGCAACCGCATGACACATAGAAAATGGCGCAGGATCACCTGCGATCCTGCGCCATCAAAAGCTGCAGTAACGCCTCGGCAGGCGTTACGAGCTAGCCGTTGTCGTCTGAGTTGATTTCGTAGGCAATCTGCCATGTTCCGTCGGCCGACTTGACCAGGTAGTCCGCAAACTCGTTGCGTTTGGCAGGCTGGGCCTTGCCCTTCACCTCCATGTGATAAACCGAGACGCTCTTCGCCAGCGCCTGATGGTCGCTTAACAGAATGACGTCCTTGATCTCCAGGCTATCGAAAACGATCTTGTTTTCGGGCGCGATGACCGCGGCAATGCCCTTTTCGATCGCCGCCCGTCCCTTGTAGGGAGCCTTGCCGACGATGATCCATTCGCCGTCTTCGGCAAACTTTGCCGCCATTTCCGCCGCGCTCTTGGTGGACGTGATGTCCTTGAGAACTTGCCGGATTGCGGCATCGTCACTGGCTGAAGCTGCACCGTCCGAGGCAGCTGCGGACTTGTCAGCATTAGAACTGCTACCGCATGCCGAAAGTATAAGGCAGGCAGACATCACGATTAACTTTTTCATGTTTTGCGTCCCATCCCGCTTGCGCAACAACAAAAATAGGTACTTTACCTAATTACGGCACGACAAGCAGTTCAAATGCTAACGCAAGGACAAAAAATAACAAGATACAGGAAATATTTAGCCGTTCGGGGCGCGGTTCACGAAGATCAAGAGAGATGTAAAGGTGGCGAAGCGAGCGCCAGAGCAGCATTATGAGCAATCAGCCGGAACACGAAAGCAGAGCCCTGCAACTGGCTTGGCGGCTTGTAAGCAAAATGGCTGGAAGCAGGTGGTGCCGCTTACGTGACTCGAACACGTGACCCCATCATTACGAATGCTTGTTGCACATAATAATTACAATGCTTTAGATTCGATGTTGTATAGTTTGTTGTATAGTCAAATCAGGATTTTACTGTTAGTTTCCAGTGACTTGATCTGATTTCCGACTTGGCAATCAGGGAATACCTAACCTCGATTATCGCAAAAGGCTGAAGCCAGCTAGGACTGTTCCAAGCGAAGGAGGCTGTACAATCATGAGGGCAATCTGCGTTTCTTCACAATATAAAACTTTCGCCCGAGGTAGGTCAGGCAGGTTCTGCGTATGTGCTCAACGGTACACGACGCCCCACCACTCAGATTATCATTCCTCGATGTCGTCCATGACAAGGTTCGGGTCAACAACCACAGGCTTTTCTGCAGGCAGCTTTTTGGGCTTTGGAGGTGAATATTTTTTCAAATATCCTCTTGAAACATCAGCATAAACTGAACCGATGACCGAGCCCTCATCATAACCTACGCGTCGCCCGCTATCCCAGCGAATAATCTTGCACGGTCGCCTGCAATACGAAGTCTCATCTGCATCGGTGAAGAGCACCATATCCTCGCCCCCCTCATTTTTTCCAAGGTAACGGAAGCCAAGTGCAGATGACGCTCGAAATCCTTTTTTGCGGTCCTCTTCAGAGACTGCGGCAAGATAGTAATAAACGCCATCTTCGACGGTCTCATAATTATGAGATGGCGGGGTTGGAGATGGCGGAACGTATGAAGGCAAATCTACAGCATCAGTTATGACCGATGCGGGACTTGTTTCACTGACAATTGGCGCCGGGATCGCTGCTTCCCGATCATTGGACTTATCCGAACAAGAGTATACGCTTGCAGCGATAATCAGACCCAAAATAACTAAGCCCGCCACACCACCATTATCGTCTGCTTTTTGAACCATCGTTGGCTAATGCCCCATTCCACCAGTGGTGTCTTAAAAACAAGAAAACAGAAATGTGAGCCTGCGAATTTAGTGCGGATTTTAGCGCCGGTTAGCAACCCGCCAATCCCAAGGCATCTCGAATTCACTTGACCATAGATTTTTCTTAGACTGGCGAGCTGCACGCTCATCACTTTGATATTTATCTGAATATTTTACGTATGCAACTGCCCAGCCCGAAGCAACCATCCATTGGTTCAGATTCACGGCGCCGAGCCAACAAGTGCCTAAAGACCGATTGTAGCGATCCTTGCCGCTAATGTCGCAGCGCACAGATTGAGCATCAATCAAACCCCGCAATGCGTCCGTTGCAGCCTTCCCACAACTCCAGTCTGAGCCATCTGCTCTTTTGCACACCTGTTGGCTTTCAGGCGCGTCGATGCCTTCCAGACGAATACGGTCTTCTCCGATTCTGATAGTATCGCCATCAGTTACCGTAGATGCTCCGGTGAGCTGTGCCAGGGATGCAGAGAGCATTATCAGTGCGTGAGAAAGCATGTGGAATATCCCATCGTTTTCGCTTTGATGCATCTATAAGCGATTTAAACAAATTGCAGCGTTAGAACGGGAAGCCAAGGAGAAGCTGAGATGGGATTCAGATTTAGCCGGCGGATCAATGTTTTCCCGGGACTAACTTTGAATCTCTCAGGCTCAGGTGTCAGTGCCACGTGTCCGTCGTCAGAACATTTGGCGCAGATCGCGGCTTGGATTAGCGGAGTGCGG
>CAYPTU010000007.1:0-197882 GCA_964413885.1 uncultured Novosphingobium sp. | reverse complement strand
GATCACGACATAGGCCGGGCTGGTGATCAGATTATGGGCCTTCAACAGGCGGTAAGGTAAGCCCTCACCCGGCTAGCCGCGAAGGGACCCGAATCCGTTTTGATCCTGTCCAATAGCCCAACCACATCACGGCGATCGACGTTGTCAGCCTTCATGTGATGTAGACCTGATGCAGATTTCAACAGCGACCGCTCTATCTCGACGTAGCTGCGGGGCTTCCGCCGCAGCTTGGCGTCTTTCAGATATGCTTCGACAAGTTCGATCACCCGGCTGGCTTGGCGAACCTTTTGCCTGTCAGCCTGCGGATCGTAGCCAAGCGCAACCTGCGCCAGCACCTCGCGCGCTTTTGTTCTCGCTTCAACTAATGACAGGTGCCTCACATCGCCGATCGTAAACCTGCGCTGACGGCGATCGCTTGTGCGATACTGCACCACCCAAGAGCTTCGTCCGCTAGCGAATAAGCGCAGACCGAAACCAGATAGTACGCTATCCCAGTGAAAAGCTTCGCCGACACCGTGTCCGGCAATCAGCCGATCTACATAAGCTTGAGAAAGCCGGAACGACGCGCGGCTCATACGCGCCGTCTCTCATACTGGCTACACACAACTCGGCCTACGCGAGAAGCACCTGAAACAGCCGGTGCGATACGATCGAACGGGCGCTTCCAAGGAAGCAATACGGAAGCAGCCTGAGCCTCCGAACGCAAAAAAGCGGGCGCCAACAGGGAACCCGCTTTTGGGACAATCCATCCACTATCGAAGAAAATGGCGCGCCCGGAACGATTCGAACGTCCGACCCTCAGATTCGTAGTCTGATGCTCTATCCAGCTGAGCTACGGGCGCGTTGGAGTGGCGCTAATAGGCAGGTCATTCGGGCTTGGCAAGCGGCTAAATCGACGAAATCAACGTTCGCGCCAAAGGCACGTCGAGCGGCGGCATTGCAAGCCCCAGCAAGTCTTGCGGCGCCACCCAAGCCAAGGCCTCCCCGGCGAGGCAGGCCGGCTCGCCAGTCCAGCGGTGGCAAGTGTAAAGCATGATCACATGGGGGTTCCCCGGCTCGCTGGCCCGATCAAGGTAGTGCAGATCCGGCGCTGCCACGGCGATGCCAAGCTCTTCCAGCAGTTCGCGCACCAGCGCCGCGTCCGGGCTTTCGCCGGGTTCAACCTTGCCGCCGGGAAACTCCCACAGGCCGCCCAGCGCCGCGCCCCGCTTGCGCTGCTGCATCAGAATCCGCCCGTCCGGCCCGATCAGGGCCGCGGCCACCACCGGGACAAGTGCCGGATTACCTTGCATCTTCCTGCCCCCTCTCAATCAATTGTTAGGATTGACCTGCGATGAGCAGCCCTACCCGCACAGTCCGCGGAGAGGAAAGCATGATTATCGCTTTTGCAAAGAACCTCATCCGCAATCGCCGCGGCACCACCGCCGTCGAATTGGGGGTGATCTGCGTGTGCATCGTCCTGGTGCTGTTCGCAGGGCTTAAACCCATGGCCGGCAAGGTCGTGGGGTTCTGGAATGATTCCGAACAGAAGGTCACCTCATCCACCACAGCCGGATGAAGTGGTTAAACAATTTGCAAGACTTTTCACCTATTCCGGGGATCGCTCGATCCGGGTGACAGGACAAAGAGCCGGGTACTTGAAGACTGCTACAGGAGACCAACCATGAAGTTCATCAACAAGCTGTTTCGCAACAAGGCCGGTGCCACTGCGATTGAATATGGCCTGATCGCTGCGCTGATTGCCGTGGCTGCCATCACCGCCATGCAGGGCCTGGGCACTGCGCTCCAGACCTCGTTCAACAGCACCGCCAGTGCCATGAGCACCTCGACCTCGGGCTCGACCACCGGCAGCACGACCACCAGCGGCTAATCGGCTCAGCCGATGGCTAAAAGATTGGGGCGGCGGGGTAACCTGCCGCCCCTTTCTTGTTTCGGGATACCTGTTGCCGGCCGCCAAGCCATCAGAAGGTTATCAGCTTGACCTTCTGCCCGGCCCCGATCTGGCTTGATGCCGTTAGCCCGTTCAGAACCAGGAAGCGGTCAAGCGGCGCATCGGCATAGGCCATCCGGCTGGCCAGCGATTGCACGGTATCCCCGGCGCGGGCCGTGATCACGGTCAGCTTGCGCGGCTTGATCGCCGCCGCCTCGGCCGCGGAAATCCGGCGCATCGAACGATACATGGCATCGAACACCCCGGCTCCGCCAGCCTGAGTCAGGGTCACAAAGTGAAACGCCTGGTCTGCTGCGAACTGATAGGCGAAGACGGTGACATCAACCGTGCCGTCCCCCGTATTGACCCGCACCGTCGAATAGGCCGCAGGCAAGCCGTTGACCGTGGTCCGGTTGATCTGGCCGGGATTGATCTGCTGCTGGCCCTGCTCGGTCAGCCCGGCAAAGGCAGACCGGACATAAGCATCGAGATCACCCGTAAACGGCCCGGTGGTGAATTGTCCGCGGCCCGACTGGCCATTGATCGAGACGGCCCGGGTGCCATTCATCATGTAGAAGCCGTTCGGCGCCTCATAGGCGAGCTTCAATCCGGGGTGGGTAAACTTCCGGCCCTCAACCACGCCTTGCTGCGGATCATCGCCATAGGTCAGCCCCGCGATCCGGGTCAGGAAGGTATCGCGGTTGATCAGCCCGTTAGCATTGCTGCCCGCCCGCGCCAGCGCCGCGCGCACACGGGATGCCGGGTCCGGGTGGGTAGAGGCCCATTCGGGCACCTGGTTGCTCGATCCCATCAGCCGGGCATCCAGCGCGTTCTGGTTGGCCAGCGATTGCAGCACCGTGCTCATCGCCCGGGGATCATATCCGGCCTTGCGCAGGTAGGCGATGCCCAGGTTGTCGCTCTCGGTCTCCTGCCCGCGCGAGTATTTAAGCGTCAGCAGCTGCGATCCTTGCAGCAGGCCGCGCTGCAGCGCCTGCCCGACCTGGCTGTTGCCCAGCACGGCACCGGTCAGGACCGCGCCCAGCACGCCCAGAACGGTGTTCTTGGTCGCCGCGCTCTGGCGTTTGGCGGCATGGCGGGCGGCCACGTGCCCCACTTCATGCCCCAGCACCCCGGCCAGTTCCGCCTCGTTGTTCATCAGTGCGACCAGCTGGCGCGTGACGTAGATATAGCCGCCCGGAATCGCGAAGGCGTTGTTCACCGGTGAATTAAGCAGGGTAACCGTGAAGTCCCCCCGCGCATTGCTGAGCCCGGACTGGACCGCCACGTTCTTGCCGATCGATTCGACGTAGCTGGCCTGCGGACCCGCTTCGGCCCCGCCGAATTCCTCCAGCAATTGCGGATGCGCCTTGGCCCCTTCGGCCTTGTCCTTGGCGCTGATCGCCTGGACCGGGGCCGTCTGCGGAACGGCCTGGGCACTGGCCGCGCCACCGCCGCAGGCCGATGAAGCCAGAATCCCGGCACAGCCCACCGTAGCAAGCATGATATATTTGAAATTGCTAGGCATATGCAGCAGTTCCCATTCCGGTTGATCCGATCCCCTTGCTAGACCGGATCAACAGAATTGGAACCGCAAAAGTTCCCGTCGCGGGTGCTAAACCCTTAGCGGCTCAGGCTTCGCCGATGCGCAGGAAGCGTTCCTCGCGCATCGCCCGCACCTTGGCCGGGCTAAGCTTCACCAGCGCATCAAGCTCTTCGCCAATGGCCTTGGCCAGCGCACTGATTGCCAACTGCGGATCGCGGTGCGCACCGCCCACCGGTTCCTTAACGATCCGGTCGATCACACCCAAGTCGAGCAGATGCTGCGCGGTAACCCGCATGGCCTCAGCCGCGTCGGCAGCCTTTTCCGCGGTGCGCCACAGGATTGAGGCGCAGCCTTCAGGGCTGATCACCGAATAGACGGCGTGTTCGAACATCAGCACGCGTTCGGCGCTGGCCAGGGCCACGGCCCCGCCGGAGCCGCCCTCACCCACGATCGCCGCCACCATTGGCACGTCCAGCGCCAGGCAGGCCTCGGTCGAGCGGGCAATAGCTTCGGCCTGACCGCGTTCTTCCGCTTCAACGCCCGGAAACGCGCCCGAGGTATCGACCAGCGTCACCACCGGCAGGCCGAACCGGCTGGCCAGTTCCATCAGGCGGATCGCCTTGCGATAGCCTTCGGGCTTGCCCATGCCGAAATTGTGCTTGATCCGGCTTTGCGTGTCGTTGCCCTTTTCGTGGCCGATCACCACCACGCGGCGTTCACCCAGCTTGGCCAGGCCGCCGATGATGGCGTGATCTTCGCCAAAGCAGCGATCCCCGCCCAGCGGGACGAAATCGGTAAAGGCACCGGCGATGAAATCGCGGAAGTGCGGGCGCATCGGGTGACGGGCCACCTGGGTCTTCTGCCACGGCGTCAGCGCAGCATAGGTGCTGGCCAGTAGGTCCGCGCTCTTCATTTCAAGCCGGCGGATTTCAGCGGCGATATCGACGTCTTCACCCTCTGACGCGGCGCGCAGTTCGGCGATCCGCGCTTCCAGCGTGGCGACCGGCTTTTCGAATTCAAGATAGGAAACCATGTCTTGCGCTAGCCCGCCGGGCGGCGATGGGCAAGAGGATGCCGCGCGTTTACCAGTTCAACGAGCCGCGCTGAATCCACATGGGTGTAGATCTGGGTCGTGGCGATATCGGCGTGGCCCAACAGCGTCTGCAGCACGCGCAGGTCGGCCCCGCCTTCCAGCAGGTGCGTGGCAAAGGCGTGACGCAGCACGTGCGGGCTGACCCGTTCGGGATCGAGCCCGGCCCGCAGCGCCAGTTCGCGCAGCAACTGAAACAGTCGCACCCGCGTCAGATGGCCGCTCTTGCCGGTCGACGGGAACAGCAACCGCCCCTTGTCCCCTCGCAGCGCCAGCCAACGCGACAAGGCCTGCCGCGCCCTGGTGCTGACCGGCACCAGCCGCTGCTGGCCGCCCTTGCCGGTAATGTTGAGGAACGGTGCATCGCGCGGCACGGCATTGAGCGGCAGCGAGACCAGTTCACTGGCGCGCAGGCCCGAACCATAAAGCAGTTCCAGCAGGGCCAACAGCCGCACGGCTTCGGGTCGATCGCCTTCCGCCTCGGCCTCGGCCGTTTGAAACAGCGCTTCGACATCGCCATGCCCCAGTATCCGCGGCAGCGGGCGGCGGGTGCGCGGGCGGGGCAGCGCGGGCGAAGGATCGTCCCCCCGCCAGCCCTCATCCACCAGAAAACCGAAACACTGCCGCAGGGCCGAGCATTTCCGCGCCAGGCTTGAAGGGGCAAGGTCTGACCAAGCCCCGGCCAGCCGGGCGAGATCATCGCGCGTTGCGCCCGTCAGCGGGCCGATGATCTCTTCGGCCGTTTCCAGATCACGCCGATAGGCCGCCAGGGTATTGGCCGCCGCGCCCCGTTCCGCCGCCAGCATGGCGAGGAAGGCATCGACCGCCGCCGACAGGTGCTTATCCCCGGGCCACCGCCTCGGCCGCGATCAACCGCGCTTCGGCCGAAAGGCCCACGCGGTTGAGCGCCGAGACGATGTGGTACAGGTGAACGCTGGTCATCTTGTCCCAGCCATCACCCTGCATCCCCACACCCGCCAGGAAGCAGACCAGCGCGGCGTTGTTCACGTCTGCAGCCTGATCGATCAGCCTGGTCCAGCGGGTCTGGCGGTTGAGGTTGATTTCCAGCTTCGAGGCAAAGTCTGAAGCGGTCGATTGATCGACCCGGCTGAGCCCGGCCAGCCCGGCCAGCAGGAACCGCGACTTGCGATAGTTATCGCTGTCATCATCGGAATAGAACGATTCCAGCGCTCCGGCTGAAACCGGATTGCCGCGGCTGGGCGATGCCAGCGCCAGTTGCGCCCAGGTCAGCGACCCCACCTCGGCCTGGCTGGCCCAGCGCATGGCATTGCCATCCAGCCCGGCGGCCAGCATCGAGGCGACCAGATCGCCCGATTGGTCTGCAAAACTGTCGCTCACCGGCATGCGCGCGGCGGCATAGGCGGTCAGCACCATGCGCGAATAGCGCACGCGGCTGTCCTGCGCGCCGTCCCACAACTGTGCGATCGCTTTCATCCGATCGGCCGGAGCTTCGCCGGTATAGGCAGCGCGCAGCAGCTCTGACCGTTCTGCCCAATCACCGGTGATGTCATCCTGCGCGTAAATCTGGCTGTAGAGATCGACCATCGCCGCGCTGGAGAGGATCCCGGCCGCCGCGGCCTTGTCGGCACCCTCGGCGCGGGTCACCAGCGGCACCATCGGCGCCAGCGCGGCGGCATAGGCATAACGATCCGGCGCATTACGCATCAGCGACGCGGGTGGCTCCAGCCCGGTGGCGATGGTGAAGGCATAGCGCCACGGCGTCATCTCGGTCACGCCGTCCCACTCGATCGTCACTGCGCGGCGGGCCTTGCCGGCGGCCCCGGCGTATTTCTGGGCCAGCAGCATATCGATCTTGGGCCAGACCCCGCCGCCCTGCATCCGGTCCAGCTGGGCCATCGCCGCCGTGCCATCGCCCTGGAAGGCCTGGCAGACCGAGCGCAGCACGCGCCATTCGGCGTCCTTGCGCGCCCCGCCCTGCACGGTGATCGCCGGGCAGATCCCGGTAATGTCAGCAGTGAAGGCATAGGCATCCAGCGCCGCGCGGGTCAGGCTGTCGGTAAAGTTGCCGGCATCAACATCCTGGACCACGGCGCGGGCCACCTCGCCCTCACCCATGCGCACCAGCAGGGCGGCGCGGCTGGCGGCGAAATCGGCCGGGTTCATCCCCAGCGGCGCATCCAGCCGCGAAGCTAGCGCGCGGCGCAGCAGGATATGCCCCCAGCGCGAGACCAGCTGCCCCTTGTTGCCATCCAGCGCCGCGCGGACCAGCGCGCCATTCTGCCGCGCCAGCGATCCGGCCGGCAGCCCGCCTTCGTAATCAGCCAGAACGCCCACCTGCTTGAGCGAGCGCTGCGCCGCGGGCGGCATATCCGATCGCGGCTTCAGGCCCAGCAGTTCGTCCAGCTCATCGGGCGACATCGCCTCAAGCTCTTGCAGGGTCGGAATTCGCACCCCGGCGGGCAGTCCGGCGGCGGCCGTGGTCGCCGCAGCGCCTGGCACCTGCTGCACCACCGGCACCGAAACGCTGGCAGCATTGCTGGTGGTCGGCGCATTGCCCTTGGTAACCGTCACGGGCGCAGCAGCCGGCCGCGCCGGAGCCTGCGCCGGGCGCGATGGCGCCGCACGCGGCTTGTCAAAGCCCGGCGGCAACAGCGATTCGGGTGCGTTCTGGGCCAGGACCAACGCCGAGCTGAGCGCCAGCGTCGAACCGAGCGTCAGCATCAGCCATCCCTTGCGCATGGTCACCGCCACGTTTTGCCTTTCTGCCCCGAAACCTGTCCAATACTTGCGCACCCGGTTAGCCCATCTATAGGCAAGGCCGCAATGGACCATGACGAAGCCGACTATTCGACTGCCGATCTCGCTGCGCTGGCGCGGCGGATTGATCGTCCGGTCGTGCTGGTCGGGATGATGGGCACCGGCAAGTCCAGCATTGGCCGCCGCCTGGCCAGCCTGCTGCACCTGCCCTTCGTCGATGCCGACGAAGCAATCGAGCAGGCCGCCCAGCTTTCCATTTCCGAAATCTTCGAGCGCCACGGCGAAGCCGCCTTCCGCGATGGCGAACGCCGCGTGATTGCCCGGCTGATGGATGGAAACAGCGCGAGCGACCGACGCAAGGTCATCGCCACGGGCGGCGGCGCCTTCGTCAATCCCGAAACCCGGGCGCTGATCCTGGCCAAGGCGGTCACCGTCTGGCTCGATGCCGATATCGATACACTGGTCGAACGCACCACGCGCAAGGATACCCGCCCGCTGCTGCGCCAGGGCGACCCGCGCGAAATCCTGACCCGGCTGCGCGACGAACGCCGCCCGGCCTACGCCGAAGCCCCCATCCATGTCACATCCGGGCGCGGCCCGCAGGCGCGCACCGTCGCGCGGGTTCTGAAGGAAATCGACGCATGGCTATGATCCCGGTCGACATCGCCGGCCGCCCTTACGAAGTCCACGTTGGCGCCGGGCTGCTGGCCCAGCTGGCAGACCTCGCCGGGCCGCGCCTGCGCAAGCGCCGCGTGCCGATCGTGACCGACGCCCATGTCCACGCCCACTGCGGCGCGGCGGTCGAAGCCGCACTGGCGGCCAAGGGCCACGAAGCCGTCTGGCGGGTGCTCCCCGCCGGGGAAGCCAGCAAAAGCTGGGACCAGCTTGCCGCTACGGTCGATTGGCTGCTGGCAGAGGAAGTCGAGCGCGGCGACAGCATCATTGCCCTTGGCGGCGGCGTGATCGGCGATCTGACCGGCTTTGCCGCCTCGATCCTCAAGCGCGGCTGCAACTTCATCCAGGTGCCCACCACCCTGCTGGCGCAAGTCGATTCCAGCGTTGGCGGCAAGACCGCGATCAACACGCCCGCCGGTAAGAACCTGGTCGGCGCCTTCCACCAGCCCGCGCTGGTCCTGGCCGATCTCGATGTGCTGAACACGCTGCCCCGGCGCGAGCTGCTGGCCGGCTATGCCGAAGTCGTGAAATACGGCCTGCTGGGCGATGCCCCGTTCTTTGACTGGTGCGTGGCCAATGGCGCCGCCATGCTCGCCGGGGATGCAGGCCTGCGCGAATATGCCGTCGCTCACTCGGTCGCGGCCAAGGCCAGGATCGTCAAGGCGGATGAGCGTGAGACGCTGGGCCTACGCGCCCTGCTCAATCTGGGCCACACCTTCGGCCACGCGCTCGAAGCGCAGACCGGCTTTTCCGACCGCCTGCTTCACGGCGAAGGGGTCGCACTCGGCATGGTCCTCGCCGCCCGCTTCTCCGCCCGCCGCGGCCTGATCGCCGATGGCGATGCCACCCGCATCGCCGCCCACTTTGCCGATGTCGGCATGGCCAGCGAGATTACCGCCCTCGGCCTCAACTGCGATGGCCAGACGCTGGTGGCGCACATGCTCCACGACAAGAAAATGGACGCCGGCACCCTGCCCTTCGTCCTGCTGAGGCAGGTGGGCGAGGCGTTTCTTGCGAAGGATGTGGACCTGGGCGAGGTTGCGGCGTTTTTGGACGGGGAGTTGGGGGGCTGAGAGCACGCTGCTCCCCATTTTCCTACACCGCCAAAACCTGTCATCCTCCCGCCCATGCCCCAGCCATCACCCGGCGCGAACACCCGCGCCGCCGCCCGCACCGTGCTTCCAAGGCCGCGCCAAGTGCGCGGCCTTTGTGCATCCCGGCCCGCTTTTTTTATTTTTCCTGCAACGCAAACGCCCCGTTTCGCCCCGAAACGCCAGCATTCCTGCGGTTTCCACGATGTTGGAAGAAGCGGACTCAGTGTCAACTATGTCAACTTGCCAGCCCGCGTTCACGCGGCTAGCCCGTTACCAACGAAACCATCCTGGGGGATGTGATGACTGTTGCCGATGCCACGCCAGAGCTTGATGCGCCCGCCCATGACCGGGCCTTTCTGGGCCACCCGAAGGGACTGGGCTATCTCTCGTTTGTCGAGGGGTGTGAGCGGTTCTCGTACTACTCCATGCAGACGCTGCTGGTGCTCTACATGGTCAAGTACCTGCTGCTGCCCGAGCATATCGGCAATGTGCTGGGGCTGCAGTGGCTGCAAGGCGCGGCCTATGGCGGGATGCAGGGCCAGCCGCTCGCCTCGGCGATCTTCGGCGATTACACCAGCCTCGTTTACCTCACCCCGATTGCGGGCGGCCTGATTGCCGACCGCTGGCTCGGCCGCCGCGCCACGCTGCTGGCGGGGGCAATCGTCATGGCGCTGGGCCACTTCCTGATGGCCTTCGAAGGCCTGTTCCTCTTCGCCCTGCTCGCGCTGGTGGTCGGCGTCGGGCTGTTCAAGGGCAATATCGCCAGCCAGGTGGGGGAGCTTTACGGCCCCAATGACCTGCGCCGGGCGATGGCCTTCCAGATCTTCTACATCGCAATCAACGTCAGCGTGATCGTCGCCCCGCTGATTTCCGGCACGCTGGGTGAAAAGGTGGGCTGGCATTACGGTTTCGGCACCGCCGGGATCGTGATGGTCGCGGGCCTGCTGCTCTACATCAAGGCCGGACCGTGGCTGCCGAAGGAAGACCGCGCGGCCGATGCCAAGGCTTCGGCTGACGGGGTGGATGGCAAGCGCCTGCTGGGCTTCGCCGCTGCGGCGCTGGTCGCGCTCTATGTGCTGGGCCGCGTGGTGCCGGAAGTCTCCGCCATCGGTCTCTCAGGCGAAGTGGGCCTGGCGGTTGCGCTGGGGCTGCTGGCGGCGGTGACTGCGGCTGACCGGCCGCGCGTCTTCGCGCTGCTGCTGCTGATCCCGATCCTGGCCCTGGCCATGCTGACCAACCAGCAGATCTTCAACGCCTATCTCGTCTGGGCCGATGCCCATTTCCAGCTGACCTTCTTCGGCACTACGCTCCCCACCAGCTACATGATCACCATCGATGCGGCGCTCAGCTTCTCCATGCTCGCGGCTGTCGCGCTGTTCTGGAAGTGGCGCAGCGATCGCGGCGGCTGGGAGCCGGATGAGATCGGCAAGATGATCCTGGGTTCGGTCTTCGTGATCGGTGGCGGGCTGTGCCTTTACACCGCGGCGCTGACGCAGGGTGATGGCAAGATCGGTCTGTTCTGGCCGGTGATGTTCCACCTGCTCAACTCGATCGGCTTTGCCCATATCATGCCGGTCAGCCTGGCGCTGTTCACCAAGGTTGCCCCGCGCTCGATCGTGGCGACCGTGGTGGGGATCTACTACCTGACCTTCTTCACCGCCAACAAGACGGTGGGGATCATCGGCGGCTGGTATTCGACCATGGATACCCCCACCTTCTGGCTGATGCACGTTGGCACGGCCGCCGCGGGCCTGGTCGGCTTCGCGGTGTTCCGGGCGGTGATGGGCAAGCGGCTGGCCGGGGCCTGAGGCCTAGCCGAACACGGCGATCGACTGCATCCCCACGGCGACGGCCTCGCCCCGGGTGTTCCAGATCGCCATGTTCTGGCTGGAGCAGCCCTTCTCGGCATAGTTGCCGAGCGCCTGGAGCAGGAACCAGCCGTCGTCGGTCTGCGGCAGCGGGGTAAGCAGGTTGATCAGCCAGGTCATCGAACTGATCGGCACCGAACCGGTCAGCGGCATGACCCCGGGCGGGAGCGCATCGGCCAGGAGGATCAGGGCGACCATCGGATCGAGCCCCTCGGTATCCTTGACCCGTTCCCACCAGAGGATCTCGGGCAGCTTGCCCTCGCTGCGCGGCTGGGCAAAGCGGCGGTCGAAGTTGGGGGCGAAGCTGGGTCCGGCCCGCTCCGGCAGCGGCACGGCCTGGTCCAGCGGGACGGTGTGGGCAGGCTGCGGCACATCATGCAGGTGCAGGCTGCTCGCCTCGACCGGGCCCATGAAGACGAAGGTGGCGGTCAGGCCGACGCCGCTCTCATTGCCGACCTCGGCGCTGATCCAGCTGGCGTTGCGGCCCTGGCGCAGGACCTTGGCCCGCACCTCAACCGCGCCGGCCAACGGGCCGACGAAGTTGACCGTGGCCGAACGGAGCGGCGGCAGATCAGGGGCAAGGCGCTGGGCGGCAACCAGCGCCAGCGCGGCAGAGAACCCGCCATAGCTGGTGCGGCCCTGCATCCAGTCGTCGGGGATGGTGGCGGAAAAGCCACCGTCGATCGGCCGCGCGGCGGCAAGGGTCTTGGGCAAGGACATGTCGCTTTACATTGACGTAAACGGAAAGCGGGTCAATCCTCTCGCCATGACCAAGTTCATCGACCTCTCGATCCCGATCACCAACGACGTGGTGTCTGACCCGCCGGTGATGCGGCCGCAGATCCACTACACCACCCACGAAACGAGCTGGGAACAGATCGCGCTGTTCTTCCCCGGCCTGCAGAAAGAGGACCTGCCCGATGGCGAAGGCTGGGCGGTGGAAACGCTGACCCTCTCCACCCACAACGGCACCCACATGGATGCCCCGTGGCACTATCACTCGACCACCGACAGCGGCGCCCGCAAGGCGCCGAGCATTGATGAGGCCCCGCTCGACCGCTTCTTCCGCCCCGGCGTGAAGCTGGACTTCAGCCACCTGCACCACGGCACCGTGATCAGCGCGGCGCAGGTCGAGACAGAGCTGGACCGGATCGGCTACGCGCTGCAACCGCTCGACATCGTGCTGGTCCAGTCCGGCGCGGTCTATGGGACCGAGAACTTCACCGATCAGGGCGTCGGCCTTGGCGCCGAAGCCACGCTGTGGCTGACCGAGCGCGGGGTTGAGGTGGTCGGCACCGATGCGTGGAGCTGGGATGCGCCCTTCAGTCACACTGCCCGCCGCTGGGCGGAAAAGCGGGACCCGGCGATCATCTGGGAAGGCCACAAGGCCGGCCGCATCCGCCCCTATTGGCAAATCGAGAAGCTGACCAACCTGGCCGCCCTGCCCGCGCACGGCTTCACGCTGAGCTGCTTCCCGGTGAAGATCGAAGGCGCCAGCGCCGGGTGGATCCGGGCCGTGGCTCTGGTCGACTAATTCGGCTTGCCCAGATTCCGTTCAAGGAAGCGCAACACCCGGGCCTTGAGCGTCAGCTTGGTCATGTCGCTGCCCAGGCTGGGCGCGCCCATCGGATAGAAGTGTCCGAAGCCGGGCATCCAGGCGGTCTCGGTCTTGATTCCGGCGCCACCAAGGATCGCCTGCACGCCGCGATTGCCCAACTGGACCCCTTCCAGATCGTTCTGCCCGGTGATCAGCAGCGCCGGCGGCATCCCGGCCTTGGTCGACCTGGCAAGGTTGAACCCTGCCACGCCGCCGGAAAACGAGATCACGGCCTTGACTGGAGCAGCCTGACCGTAAGCAACGTTGACGGCACTGGCACCGCCCGCAGAGAAGCCGCCCACGGCGATCCGATCCGGATCAATCCCCAGTTCGGCAGCGTGGCTGCGGGCATAGCCCACCGCGCCAGACAGGTCCTGCGCAGCGGCGAAAACCGTGTTCCACAGCTGCTCACGGCTGGTGTCGTCCAGCAGCGGCAAGCCCATCCGCCCGCGAATGACATCGACCCGCGCGGTTGCCACCGGATCCTTCAGCATCGCCTTCGGCATCAGGATCGCCGGATCGAGCCCCGCGGGCAGCGCTGGATCCTCTGGCATCAGCCGGTATTCGATCGAGAGACAGACGTAGCCAGCTGCGGCAAGCGCTTGGCACCAGTCCCCCATCGACGAATCCGAAGCGCCATCTTCCTCGAACCGCATCGTCCCCTTGGACCCGCGGAGGAACGCGCCGCCAAAAGCAAGAACCACGGCTGGACGGGCGACCAGCGGTTTGCCGTTCGCTGTTGGGCGATAGACATCCAGCTTCAGATCACGGAGGTGCGGGCTGCCGGTCGTCGCACCGATCATGCCCTTGCCGTAAACGAGATCAGGCGTAACGGTAACGGCATAGGTGCCGCCCACCATGTCCTCGGCAGCCAGAACTGCGGGTGCGGACAGGGCCAGCAGCGCAGCCCCCGCCCAAGCGATCGTCAACCTGCCCATCACCAATACCTCTGCGCTATTCCAGTTCCAGGATCACCGCGTCGACCGCCAGGCTGTCACCCGCCTTGGCGTTGACCTTCTTGACCGTGGCGCTCTTCTCCGCGCGCAGGATGTTCTCCATCTTCATCGCCTCGACCACGGCCAGCGGCTGGCCGGCTTCGACCTTGTCACCCTCCGCCACGTTGAGCGAAACGAGCAGGCCCGGCATCGGGCAGATCAGGAACTTCGAAAGGTCTGGCGGGACCTTCTCGATCATGTGCTGGGTCAGGTGGGCAATGCTGGCGGGCAGGATCTGCACCTTGTGGATCGCCCCGCGGGTGGTCATGGTCAGACCGGTGCGGGTCGTTTCGACCTTCACGCCATAGCTGATGTCGCCCACCTCAGCTTCCACCAGACGTTCGCCCGGCGTGTATTCCAGTGCCAGGTCGACTTCCTCGCCATCGACCGTGATTTCCTCGTCCAGGCTTACGGCAAAGGTGTGATCGCCGATCTTCACCGACCAGTCATAGGGGGGCTCAAGTTCGCCATCGAGCTGCTGGTCGACTTGCCGCGCACGGTCGGCGCGGGCCGTGGCGATGAAGCCGGCGATCGCAGCCAGGTGCTTCAGCGTTTCGGCATCGGTGGCGGCGCCGGTGAAGCCGTCCGGATACTCCTCGGCGATGAAGCCGGTGGTCAGCTCGCCCGAGCGGAAGCGCGGGTGCTGCATGATCGCGGAGACAAAATCGACGTTATGCCCCAGCCCTTCCAGCTGGAACCGGTCAAGCGCCGCAATCTGCAGGTCAGCGGCTTCGTCGCGGGTTTCGCCCCAGGTGATCAGCTTGGCGATCATCGGGTCATAGAACATCGAGACTTCACCGCCTTCGTAGACGCCGTCATCGACGCGCACGCCGCCCAGCCCGCGGCGGCCATTGGCTTCGCCATCGTCTTCCCAACCCGGCACCGGCGGCTGGTAGCGCACCAGACGCCCGGTCGAGGGCAGGAAGCCGCGATAAGGATCTTCCGCATAGACGCGGTTCTCGATCGCCCAGCCGTCGATCTTGATGTCATCCTGGGTCATGGCCAGCTTCTCGCCAGCGGCGACGCGGATCATCTGCTCCACCAGGTCGATCCCGGTGATGCATTCGGTGACCGGATGCTCCACCTGCAGGCGGGTGTTCATTTCCAGGAAGTAGAAGCTCTCGCCCGTCGGGTCCGCACCCGAAACGATCAGTTCAACCGTGCCGGCGCTGTAATAGCCCACTGCGCGCGACAAGGCGACGCACTGCTCACCCATGGCCTTGCGCATCTTCGGCGTCACGAAGGGCGAAGGCGCTTCCTCCACCACCTTCTGGTGGCGACGTTGGATGCTGCATTCACGCTCGTTGAGGTAGAGGATGTTGCCGTGCTGGTCGCCCAGGATCTGGATTTCGATGTGGCGCGGGTTGAGGATGAACTTCTCAATGAACACGCGGTCATCGCCGAAGGAGCTCAGGCCCTCGCGCTTCACCGCCTCGAAGCCCTCGCGCACGTCCTTTTCGTCATAGGCCAGGCGCATGCCCTTGCCGCCGCCGCCGGCGCTGGCCTTCATCATCACCGGATAGCCGATCTCATTCGAGATCCGCACCGCATGCTCGGTATCCTCAATTTCACCGACGAAGCCGGGGACGACATTGACCCCTGCTTCCTTGGCGAGCTTCTTGGATTCGATCTTGTCCCCCATCGCCGCAATCGCGCCGACCGGCGGGCCGATGAAGGCAATGCCCTCAGCCTTCAATTGCTCGGCGAACGAGGTGCGCTCGGAGAGGAAGCCATAGCCCGGATGGACCGCCTCGGCCCCGGTCGCCTTGCAAGCGGCGATGATCTTGTCCGCAATCAGATAAGATTGCGCGGCGGGCGACGGACCGATGTGCACCGCCTCATCCGCCATCTGCACGAAGGGCGCGCGGGCATCGGCATCGGAATAGACCGCGACGGTCTGGATACCCATCCGGCGAGCGGTCTTGATCACCCGGCAAGCGATTTCGCCGCGGTTGGCGATGAGGATTTTCTTGAACATCAGTCTTTTCCTTACGCCTCAAGCGGCGGCATGTTGTGGCCCAGCAGACGGAGCATATCCGCTGCGCATTCGACCACGTTCGAACCCGGCCCGTAGATCCCCTGCACCCCGGCATCGCGCAGGAAGTCATAGTCCTGCGGCGGAATCACGCCGCCGGCGATGACCTTGATGTCGGGACGGCCAGCATCGCGAAGCAGGCCGATCAGCTGCGGGATCAGCGTCTTGTGGCCGGCCGCGAGCGAGCTTGCTCCCACTGCGTCGACATCCTTCTCGAGCGCCAGGGCAACGGTTTCCTCGGGCGTCTGGAACAGCGGGCCAGAGGTTACGTCGAAGCCCATATCGGTGAAGGCGCTGGCGATCACGTTGGCGCCCCGGTCGTGCCCGTCCTGGCCCATCTTGGCGACGAGCAGACGCGGCTTGCGACCCAGGCGGCGGGTGACAGCTTCAACGCCCTCGATCACCTGCGCCCAGCGCCGGTCAAATTCGTAGGCGCTGCCGTAGACCCCGGTCACCGGGACCGGCTGGGTGCCATACCGGCCAAACACCGCTTCCATCGCGTCGGAGATTTCGCCCAGCGTCGCGCGGGCGCGGGCGGCCTCGACGGCGAGCGCCAACAGGTTGCCGCCGCCCTTCGCGCCTTCGGTCAGCGCCGAGAGCGCCGCCTGACACTTGCCCTCATCGCGCGCTGCCTTGACCGCCTTGATCCGGGCAATCTGGGCGTCGCGCACGGCGTGGTTATCCACCTCGAGCGTGTCGAGCTGCTCTTCTTCGGCAAGCCGATACTTGTTGACGCCAACGATGACGTCCTCGCCCCGGTCGATCCGGGCCTGCTTGGCGGCGGCAGCCTGTTCGATCCGCTGCTTGGGCATGCCACTGGCAACAGCCTTGGTCATGCCGCCGAGCCCATCGACTTCCTCGATCATCGCCCAGGCCTGGTCGACCAGTTCGGCGGTTAGCGCCTCGACATAGTAGGAGCCGCCGAGAGGATCGACGACCTTGGTGATCCCGCTTTCCTCGGCCAGCACGATCTGGGTGTTGCGGGCGATGCGCGCCGAAAAGTCGGTCGGCAGGGCAATCGCTTCGTCCAACGCGTTGGTGTGGAGGCTCTGCGTGCCGCCCAGCGTGGCTGCCATCGCCTCGATCGTGGTGCGGATGACGTTGTTGTAGGGATCCTGCTCCTGCAGCGAAACGCCAGAGGTCTGGCAGTGGGTGCGCAGCATCTTGCTGCGTTCGTCCTTGGCCCCCAGCCCGTCCATCACGCGGTGCCACAGCGTGCGCGCGGCGCGCAGCTTGGCCACTTCCATGAAGAAGTTCATGCCGATGCCGAAGAAGAAGCTCAGGCGACCGGCGAACTTGTCGATATCGAGGCCCGCCGCCATCGCGCGCTGGACGTATTCCTTGCCGTCGGCAATCGTGAATGCCAGCTCCTGCACCGCCGTCGCCCCGGCCTCGTGCATGTGATAGCCCGAGATCGAGATCGAGTTGAACTTGGGCATTTCCGCCGAGGTATAGGCGATGATGTCCGAAACGATCCGCATGCTCGGTTCAGGCGGGTAGATGTAGGTGTTGCGGACCATGAACTCCTTGAGGATGTCGTTCTGGATGGTCCCGTCGAGCAGGTTCCGCGCAACTCCCTGCTCTTCCCCGGCCACGACGAAGAAGGCGAGGATCGGGATCACCGCGCCGTTCATGGTCATCGAGACCGACATCTGATCGAGCGGGATCCCGGCAAACAGGATCTTCATGTCCTCGACAGAGTCGATCGCCACACCGGCCTTGCCGACATCGCCCACCACGCGCGGGTGATCGCTGTCATAGCCGCGGTGGGTGGCAAGGTCGAAGGCCACCGACAGGCCCTTTTGCCCGGCGGCGAGGTTGCGGCGATAAAAGGCGTTCGATTCCTCGGCGGTTGAGAAGCCGGCGTATTGCCGGATCGTCCACGGACGACCGGCATACATGCTGGCGCGCACCCCGCGGGTGAACGGGGCAAAGCCCGGCAGGCCCGGATCGGCCTTTACGTCCTCACCGGTGTAAAGCGGCTTGATCGCGAACCCTTCCGGCGTGTGCCAGGTCAGGTCCTTGCCCTTCACTTCCTTGGCCGCGGCGGCCTGCCAGTCTTCCATCTTCGCCATTATCTTCCCTCTTCCTGCCCCATCGCCGGGGAAGGCGGTTACTTGCCCTTGAACTCGGCCTTGCGCTTCTGGAGGAAGGCCATGCCGCCTTCCATTGCATCCTGGCTGGCTCCGGCAATGCGCTGGCCCTCGGCTTCAGCCAGCAGCACCTGGCTGAGATTGCCATCCAGCGCGGTCTGGATGTTGGCCTTCATCGTGGCATAGGACACGGTCGGCCCTTCCGAGAGGCGGGTCGCCAGCGCCATTGCCTCGTCCATCAGCGCGGCATCGTCGACCGCCTTGTAGATCAGGCCCCAATCCTCGGCCTGATCGGCCCCGATCTTCTCGCCCAGCATCATCATGCGGGTAGCACGGGCGCGGCCGATGGCGCGGGCCAGCAGCCAAGTGGAGCCACCGTCGGGCACCAGGCCGATGTTGACGAAGGCCTGCAGGAAATAAGCGCTCTTGCCGGCCAGCACGAAATCACCCGCCAGCGCGATCGAGCAGCCGACCCCGGCCGCTGCGCCATTCACCGCAGTCACCACCGGCACGGGCGCGCGCAGGATCTGGGTGATCACCGGGTTATAGAAGTTCTGCAGTGCACGGTGGCTGCCGCCCTTCTGCTCCAGCGGGCTGCGATCGCCGCGTGCCGCCAGATCCGCGCCCGAGCAGAAGCCCTTGCCCGCACCGGTAATCACGACCGCGCGCGCATCGCCCAGGTCATAAAAGGCCGCGCCCAGTTCCTCGGCCAGCTGGATCGAGGCAGCATTGAGCCGCTCGGGCCGGTTCAGCGTGATCTTGAGCACATTGCCCACGCGCTCGGTCAGGATCGTTTCGTAATCAGCCACTTCCAAACTCCCTCTCTCAATTCCTCATCCCGCAAGGCCCTGGCTTCAATTCGACCAGTGCGTGTCCTCGCCCGGGGTTTCCATGATTTCGGTCAGCACCCCGCCCATATCCTTGGGGTGCACGAAGAAGATCAGCGTGCCGTGCGCACCGATCCGCGGTTCGCCCAGCACGCGCTTGCCCATGGCCTCGAACTCGGCCTTGGCGGCATGAATATCGGGCACTTCGTAGCACATGTGGTGCTGCCCGCCGGCGGGGTTCTTTTCAAGGAACCCGGCGATCGAGGTATTGCCCGGCAGCGGCTCGATCAGCTCGATCTGCGTGCCATTGAGTTCCCCATCGGCGCCCGGCGTATCGACAAAACAGACCTTCACGCCCTGCGATTCCAGATCGAACGGCTCATGAATCTTCGTCGCGCCCATGACGTCGCGGTAGAAGACGATGGCGTCTGCGATGGACGGGGTTGCCACGCCGATGTGGTTGAGGCGGCCAAGTTTCATGGGCTGATCCTTACAGCGGGATGTTGTCGTGCTTCTTCCACGGGTTCTCAAGCTGCTTGTTGCGCAGCTTGCGCAGCCCCAGAGCGATCCGGCGGCGGGTATTGCGCGGGTGGATCACCTCGTCGATGAAGCCCTTGCTCGCCGCCACGAAGGGGTTGGCGAAGGCGTCTTCGTATTCGGCGGTGCGCTCGGCGATCTTTTCCGGATCGCCCAGGTCCTGGCGGAAGATGATCTCCACCGCGCCCTTGGCGCCCATCACAGCGATTTCGCCAGTCGGCCATGAGTAGTTCAAATCGCCGCGCAGGTGCTTTGAGCTCATCACGCAATAGGCGCCGCCATAGGCCTTGCGGGTGATCACGGTGATCTTCGGCACGGTCGCTTCGGCATAGGCGAACAGCAGCTTGGCGCCGTGCTTGATGATCCCGCCGTATTCCTGGCTGGTGCCGGGCAGGAAGCCGGGCACGTCGACAAAGGTCAGGATCGGGATTTCAAACGCATCGCAGAACCGCACAAAGCGTGCGGCCTTCTTGCTGGCGTTGATATCGAGCACGCCCGCCAGGACCATCGGCTGGTTGGCGACGACGCCCACCGTGCGCCCCTCAACCCGGCCAAAGCCGACGATGATATTGGCGGCATGGCCGGGCTGGATTTCGAAGAAATCGCCCTCATCCAGCACCTTCCGCACCACTTCGTGCATGTCATAGGGCTGGTTGGCGTTGGCCGGGATCAGGGTGTCGAGGCTGTCCTCGATCCGGTCCCACGGGTCCGTGGTCGGCCGTTCCGGCACGCCGACGCGGTTATTGGCCGGCAGGTAATCGATCAGGTCGCGCGCAGTGAGCAGCGCCTCGATATCGTTTTCCAGCGCGAGGTCAGCAACCGAGGTCTTGGTGCTGTGCGTCACCGCCCCGCCCAGTTCCTCTTGCGTGACGATCTCGTTGGTCACGGTCTTCACCACGTCGGGACCGGTCACGAACATGTAGGAGCTGTCCTTCACCATAAAGATGAAGTCGGTCATCGCCGGCGAATAGACCGCCCCGCCCGCGCAGGGGCCCATGATCAGGCTAAGCTGCGGCACCACGCCAGAGGCGAGGACGTTGCGCTGGAAGATCTCGGTATAGCCGCCTAGCGATGCCACACCTTCCTGGATGCGCGCGCCGCCGCTGTCGTTCAGGCCGATGACCGGCGCGCCGACCTTCATTGCCATGTCCATCACCTTGCAGATCTTCATCGCATGGCGTTCCGACACGGCCCCGCCGAACACGGTGAAGTCCTGCGCATAGACATAGACCAGGCGGCCATTGATCGTGCCCGAACCGGTGACTACGCCGTCACCCGGGATGGTCTGATCCGGCATGCCGAAATCGACGCAATTGTGCTCAACATACATGTCCAGCTCTTCGAACGAGCCTTCATCGAGCAGCACGGTCAGACGCTCGCGCGCGGTCAGCTTGCCCTTGGCGTGTTGCGCATCGATGCGCTTCTGGCCACCGCCCGCCCGGGCAGCTTCGCGGCGACGTTCCATTTCAGCGATATTCGCGGACATTGTGCCCCCTTGGACTTCTGCAAGGCTTTGGGATGGAACGCGAGGGCAGCAATGTCCAATGTGAATTTGCAAAGTTGCGAAGTGTAAGTTTGCAAACTACGACAGCGCTATGACGCCGCGCCGCCTCTTCGCCGGATCGCGCCTTCGGGCGATCCGGGCCGAGCATCGCCTCAAGCAGGCGGAGCTGGCCGCGCGACTGGCGATCAGCACCTCCTACCTGTCGCAGCTGGAGAATGACGACCGTCCGCTTACCCCTGCGCTGGTCGAGCGGCTCAGCCGGGCCTTCCCGCTCGATTGGCGCGAGATTGGCGCGGGTGATGCCGAAACCCGGCTCGCTGCGCTGCGCGAGGCCAATGCCGATCCGCTCTTTGCCGAGCCGCTGGACGCCGCCCAACTCGCCCGCTTTGCCGAGCAGCAGCCCGCCCTCGCCGAGCGCTTTATTGCCCTGCACGAAGCCTATCGCCGCTCTGGCCAGCGGCTGCAGATGGTGGACGAGGCGCTGGCCAGCGAGAGCACCGGCGTAGCCCGTCTGCCATGGGAAGAAGTGCGCGACTGGTTCCACCTGGCCAACAACTATGTCGACAGCCTGGACCGCGCGGCGGAAGACCTGGCCGAGCGGCTGGGCGCGCCCTCCCCCGATACGGCCGCGATCGAGGCCTATCTGAAAGGCGCGTTATCGGTTTCACTGATCTATTCCGGGCAGGCCGGGCTGCGCTCCTATGATGCAGAGATGGGGCATCTGACGATCGATCCCGGCCAGCCATCGGAAACCCGCCGCTTCCAGCTGGCTCACCAGCTGGCCGCGCTGGCGCTGAAGGATGAGATTGCCGCCGTGGTCGAAGGGGCGGCGCTGCGCGGTACGGCGAGCCGCCAGCTGCTGTTCGTGGGCCTGTGCAACTATGCGGCGGGCGCGCTGCTGATGCCCTATCGCCGGTTCCGGAGCGCAGCGCGGGCAGTGCGCCACGATATCGACCGGCTGGCGCAGCAATTCGGCGTCAGCTTTGAGCAAGCCTGCCACCGCCTCTCCACTCTCCAGCGCGAGGATGCGCGCGGGGTGCCGTTCTTCTTCTGCCGGGTCGACATGGCCGGCAACATCACCAAGCGCCATTCCGCCACGCGGCTGCAATTCGCCCGGTTCGGCGGGGCCTGCCCCTTGTGGATCGTGCATGAGGCCGTGGCGATCCCTGACCGGATTCTGGTCCAGCTGGCAGAGACGCCGGATGGGGTGCGCTATGTCTCAATGGCCAAGGGGCTGGTGAAGCCGAGTGGCTCCTATGACCGCGCCCCGCGCCGCTATGCCGTGGCGCTGGGCTGCGAGGCCGAGCACGCCAGCGAATTTATCTATGCCGACGGACTCGACCTGACCGCCGACCGCGCCGCGACCCGGATCGGCATATCCTGCCGCATCTGCCCCCGCGCCGATTGCGACCAGCGCGCCTTCCCGCCCAGTGACCGCGCGATCAGCGTCGATCCCGACCAGCGCGGCGTGGTGCCTTACCGGGTGGGTTAGACCTTCACGATCCCCAGCCGGATCATGTCGCGCGCCGTATCGAGAATACTCTCCTCCGGCGGGCGCGGGCTCCAGCCCAGCTTGGTGCGGGCATGGCTGATATCGGTATCGCGCACCTTGCCCAGTTCGCCCAGCACCTGCCGCACCACCGGATCGAACCGCCCGACCAGCCGCATCAGCCAGTCCGGCAGCTTGCGCGTCGGCACCTTGCGGCCCTGCGGCCCGAGTCCGTCACGCAGGATCGCGGCGACATCGGCCATCATCAGGAACGGACCGGAGCAGATGAACCGCTCACCCGCCATACCAGGCATGGTCAGGCACCGCACGTGCATATCGGCGACATCGCGGACGTCGACCACGCCAAAGCCCAGATTGGGCAGGCCTGGCAGCGAGCCTTCGAGCAGCTTCTTGATCGCCTCCAGCGAAGTCGAAAAGTCACCCGATTGCAGCGGCCCCAGCACCAGCGCCGGGTTTACCGTGACGAATTCGATATCGCCGCCCTCAGCCGCCACCCAATCGCGCGCAGCGCGTTCGGCAATCGTCTTGGATTTGACATAGGCATAGGCATCGGGGCTGGCCGGATTGGTCCAGTCCGCCTCGGTGAACACGCTCTTCGTGCCGCCGTGGCCATAGGCGATCGCCGCCATCGAGCTGGTCATGACGAACCGCTTCACCCCGGCTGCCTTGGCCGCCTTGAGTGCCCGCAGCGCGCCATCGCGGGCCGGGACGATCAGTTCGTCGTCGCTCTTGGGCGCATTGCTCGGCAGCGGCGAGGCAACATGGGCAACATGGCTGCATCCGGCCATGGCTTCGGCCCAGCCGGCGTCGCCCATCAGGTCGGCGGCGAAGAATTTCAGCTTGCTGTCATCCACCGCCAGGCTGGCCCGCACTGCGCCTTCCTTGGCCAGATCGCGGATCGAGGTGTGGACCGTCCAGCCTTCGGCGATCAACTGGCGGATCAGGAACCCGGCGATATAGCCGCTGCCGCCCGAAACAAAGACCTTGCCTGCCATCGTCGTTCTCCGCTCAGAACCGGATCATAATCTTACGCGCCAGCTTGGGCGAGATCGAGTGGACGACCTGAAGCAACTTGACCATGCCGACGTTCGCTTCCTCGGCGTTGCTTTCCATGCCCGCCACGATCTGGCGGGCGCATTCGTCCGGTGCCATCTTCTTGCTGCCGCGCCCGGCGGTCAGCTTCGTTTCCACGACCGGCGGCAGCGCCTCCAGCACGTGAACGCTGGTCCCCTGCAACTGCTGGCGTAGCGCCTGCGAATAGGAACGCAGCGCCGCCTTGGTGGCGCAATAGACCGGGCCCCCTGCGCGCGGTGCAATCGCAAGGCCCGACGTGACATTGACGATCATTGCCTCGCCCTGCGCCTTCAGCACCGGCATCAGCCCGGCGATCAGCCGGATCGGGGCGTTGAGGTTCAGGAAGATCGTGGCATCCGCAGCGTCCAGATCCGGCGCAGCCTCGCGGAAGTCATGATCGACCCCCGCCCCGGCATTGTTGACCAGAATATCGATCTGTCGGCCCTTCACGCCGGCCAGCACGGCGTCCACGCCGGCCTGGCTGGAAAGGTCGGCCTGGATCACCTCGAACCCGTCAGCGCGGGTCGCAGCAACACGATCGGCATTGCGGCCCTGGGTGATCACGGCCGCACCCTTGGCGCGAAGCTGCCGGATCAGGTGCGCGCCGATCCCGTCCGTTCCGCCCGTCACCAGCACGGTCTTGCCCGAAAGCTGCATCGATAGTCTCCCCTGTGTTCTTGATCAGGAGACTAGCATTTAAGTTGCATCATGCAACCGAAAGCTAGCGCATCAGCACCAGTTCCTCGGCCATGCTGGGATGCAGCGCCACGGTCGCATCGAATTGTGCCTTGGTCAGCCCGGCCTTCACCGCAATCGCCGCTGCCTGCAGGATTTCCGGCGCATCGGGGCTGAGCATATGGACGCCCAGCACGCGGTCGGTCTGGCCATCGACCACAAGTTTGTAATAGCCCCGCTCTGCCACTTCGGAGAACATGTTCTGCATCGGTCGGAAATCCGATTTGAACACCTTAACCTCGGCAAAATCGGCGCGCGCCGCCGCTTCGGTCAGGCCGACCGAGGCAATCGGCGGCTGGGTGAAGACCGCGCTGGGAATGTGGTCATAGGCCGTGGTGCGCGGCATATTGCCGAACACGGTATCGGCAAAGGCATGGCCTTCGCGGATCGCCACCGGGGTCAGCTGCACCCGGTCGGTCACGTCGCCCACGGCATAGATGCTGGGGCAGGCGGTCTGGTTGTATGCGTCGACCGGCACCTCGCCATTGCTGCCCAGCGTGATGCCGACACTTTCGAGGCCAAGGCCGTCAGTCTTGGGACGGCGCCCTGTGGCGACGAGCACAACGTCGGCCGCAATCGGCTCGCCCTCACCGGCATGGACCAGCAGCGAGCCATCGGCCTGCTTTTCGACCGCGCGGATCGGGCGATTGAAGCCGAATTCGATCCCGCGCGCCTGAAGGATCGGCAGCAGCCGGTCCGTCAGGTCATGGTCATAGCCGCGCAGGATCTTGTCGCTGCGGTTGACCACGGTCACCTGGCTACCCAGCGCGTTGAACACGCCCGCGAATTCCAGCGCGATATAGCCAGCGCCCTGGATCACCACCCGCTTGGGCAGTTCGGGCAAGTGGAACACCTCGTTCGAGGTGATGCAGTGCTCCACTCCGGCAAAGTCCGGCATGACCGGCCAGGCGCCGACCGCGATCAGGATCACCTTGGCCGTGATCTCGCGGCCGCTGGCCAGCCGGACCGTGTTGGGCCCGGCCACCGTGGCCCGTTCATGGAAATGCTCAACCTTGTTGCTGTCGAGCGTGGAGGTATAGGCGCGCTCCAGCCGGTCGACATCGCTGGCGACAAAATCGCGCAGCTTGTTCCAGTCAAAGCTCTGGCCCTCGATCGTCCAGCCATAGGTTGGTGCATCGTGGAGCGAGTGCGCGAAGTGGCTGGCGTAGACCAGCAGCTTCTTCGGCACGCAGCCGCGGATCACGCAGGTGCCGCCCACGCGGAACTCTTCGGCCACGGCCACCTTTGCGCCATGCGATGCCGCAATCCGGCTGGCGCGCACGCCGCCTGAACCCGCGCCGATCACGAAAAGGTCGTAGTCGAATTCCGCCATGAGAGACTCCTTTGCCCCTATATGGGGCAGAGTCCCTGCTTAGGCCAGCCCCGCCGCCGCCAGCAAAGCACTGGTGCTAGGATCAAATTGGGCGCCGCCACTGCCGATCGACTTGGCAATTTCCTTGCCCAGCTCAACGCCGAACTGGTCGAACGAATTGATCTCCATCAGCACGCCAGCCGCAAAGGTGCGGTGTTCATGGAAGGCGATCAGCGCGCCCAGGGTGGCGGCGTTCAGGTCTTCGCACAGGATCGTGGCCGAAGGACGATCGCCCGGATAGGCGCGTGCCGGATCCTCCGAAGCCTTGCCCGCCATCAGCGCCGCGCCCTGCGCAAAGCAGTTGGCCAGCAGGTTGCGGTGATGCTCGGGCGAAAGCTCGTCCCCGGCGGCAATACAGGCGATGAAGTCCACCGGAACGACGTGGGTGCCCTGGTGGAGCAGCTGGAACACGGCGTGCTGCGCGTCGGTCCCCACCCCGCCCCAGGTGATCGGTGCGGTCGGCCCGTCAACCGGGCGGCCATCGGCCTTCACGGCCTTGCCGTTCGATTCCATCTCCAACTGCTGGAGGTAGGACGGAAACAGGCGCAGCCGCTCGTCATAGGCAAAGACCGCACGGGTCTGGCAGCCGCGCAGACGGGCATAGGTCAGATCGGCAAAGGCGGCGCGCAGCGGCAGGTTGTCTGCCCCGTCAGCTTCCAGGAAGTGCCGGTCCATGGCTGCTGCGCCATCAAGGAATTCGGCGAACTCATCCCAGCCCAGCGCCAATGCAATCGGGAAGCCGATCGAGGACCACAGCGAATAGCGGCCGCCCACGCTCTCCCCAAACGGCAGGACGCGGGTTTCATCGACACCCCATTCCACCGCCTTTTCCGGGTAAGCGGTCAATGCGATCACCCGGCCATAGGGATCGTCCACGCCGTTCTCGCTGAGCCAGGCCAGGGCCGAGGCGGCGTTGGTCATGGTTTCGGTGGTGGTGAAGGTCTTGGAAGCAACCGCGATCAGCGTGGTGGCCGGATCGCACTTGGCAAAAGCGGCTTCCAGCGCGCAGCCATCGATATTGGCGACAACATGGACATCAACCACCGCGCCATCGCGGGTCAGCGCATCAATCGCCAGCGCCGGACCAAGCGCAGAGCCACCGATGCCGATGTGGATCAGGTGGCGGACCTCGCCCAGTGCGCCGCCGTGGATCGCGGCGACCAGCCCGGCCATCCGGGCGTGGAGCGCCCCCGCTTCCTCAACGCTGCTTTCGCGCCCGACGCCGCGCAATGCGGTGTGCTCAACGGCGCGGCCCTCGGTCACGTTGATCTTTTCGCCGGCGAACATCGCGCCGCGGGTCCGCTTGAAGCCCACCGCTTCGGTCAGCGCGGCGAAGCCCGCCAGATGCGCGGCATCAAGGTGCGTCTTTGACCAATCAAACCGGATCGCCCCGCCCGGCAGGTCCAGCTGGGATGAGAGCAGGTCCAGCCGCGCCGGATCGGCGAACAGTTCGGCCAGGGTCGGACGGTCCAGTGCGGCCAGGTTCTGCCAGGCTGCGGCCACTGCATCGCTCATCACATCGCTCCTTAAGGTTGGCGCCCTAATGCCCGCCCGGGCCAGCAAGGGAAAGACCGATAAAAACGTATTCGGGCCAGCGAATTGCCGATGTGCTGCCCGGCGCGTGCGACAAAGCTAGAGCTTGACGAGCGCGGCCTGCCCCCCGATGGACGGGAAGATGACCGAACCGGCCACCTCCACCGATGCGCAAGCTGCTCCGCAAGTCACTGAAGCGGCTGCGGATAGTGCCAAGGCGCGCAAGGAAGACAGCTTTCTGGTCTTCCTGCTGAAGCTGGTGGTGATCGTCACGCTGTTCCGCAGCTTCCTGTTCTCGCCCTTCAACATTCCCAGCGAATCGATGCAGCCGCGGCTGGTGAACGGCGATTATCTGCTCGCCGCCAAGTGGCCCTACGGCTTCTCGCGCTATTCGCTGCCGCTTGACCTGCCGCTGCTGCCCGAACAGCGGCTGCTGGCCCATGTGCCGCAGCGCGGGGACGTAGTGATCTTCAAGCAGCCCCCGCTGAAGGAACTGGACTACATCAAGCGCGTGATCGGCCTGCCCGGCGATACGGTACAGATGGTGGGCGGCCAGCTCTTCCTGAACGGCGCACCCGTGCCCAAGCAGCCGATCGGCGATTTCGAGATCGCGATTACCCCCAACACCCAGTGCTATTCGCTGCAATTCGTCGCCCGGCGCAGCGATGGCACCGATGTCTGCCGCTATCCGCGCTATCGCGAGACCCTGCCGGGTGGCCGCCAATACGAAGTGCTCGACCTTGGCCCGCGCGAGATGGACAATACTCCGCCCGTCGTGGTCCCCGCCGGCCACCTGTTCCTGATGGGCGATAACCGCGACAATTCGGAAGACAGCCGCTTCCCCGCCGAACCGGGCCGCGGGATCGGGCTGGTGCCGATGGACAACCTGGTTGGCCGCGCCGCGATCGTCATGTGGTCCACTGATGGCAGCGCCGAATGGCTCAAGCCGTGGACCTGGTTCTCGGCCGCGCGTTGGGACCGGATCGGCGGCACGTTCTAGGCCATGCTGGAAAGCGCGACCCACGAATTCCTGACCGCGCTGGCCGGCAAGCCGCCGGTGGACGAGGCCCTGTGGCTGGAAGCCCTGACCCACGGCTCGACCGGCGCCGCCCGCGATTACCAACGGCTTGAGTTTCTGGGCGACCGGGTGCTGGGCCTGGTCATCGCCGAATGGCTCCACGCGGCAGAGAGCGGAAATGAAGGGCGCCTTTCGCAGCGGCTCAACGCGCTCGTCTCGCGCGCCACCTGCGCCCGCGTTGCGCGCGGGATCGGGCTGGGCAGCCATATCCGCCTCGGCAAGCAGGCCCGCGACGATGGCGGCGCGGATAGCGACAATATTCTGGGCGACGTGATGGAGGCGCTGATCGGCGCCAGCTTCATCACGCAGGGGTTCGATGAAACCCGCGCCATGGTCCGCCGCCTCTGGGCCGATGCCGTCGGCGGGCAGACCGGACAGCGCAAGCACCCCAAGTCCGCCCTGCAGGAATGGTGCGCCGGCAATCGCAAGCGGATGCCCGATTACCGGCTGGTCGAACGCTCTGGCCCGGATCACGCCGCCCGCTTCACCGTGGCCGTCAGCGTCCACGGCGTGGGCGAGGCAGAGGCCACTGCCGGAAGCAAGCAGGAAGCCGAAACTCTGGCCGCCGAAGCCTTCATGCAGCGGTTCGGCTGAGCCCCTTCGACATTCCCGCCCCAGTCCGGTATGGCGGGGGCAATGACTGAAAATTCATCCCCTGAACGTTGCGGCCTGGTGGCCGTGCTTGGCGCCCCGAATGCGGGCAAGTCCACTCTTGTTAACGCCCTGGTCGGCCAGAAGGTCGCGATCGTTTCCGCCAAGGCCCAGACCACCCGCGCCCGGCTGATGGGGATCGCGCTAGAAGGGTCGGCCCAGATCATCCTGGCCGACACTCCCGGCCTGTTCGAACCGCGCCGCCGGCTCGATCGTGCCATGGTCAACGCCGCCTGGGAGGGCGCTTCCGAAGCCGATGCCATTCTGCTGATCGTCGACGGCCGGAAGAAGAAGCTAGACTACCTTGAACCTATTCTCAGCAGCCTTGAAGGTCGGCCGGAACGCAAGATCCTGGTGCTCAACAAGGTGGACGAGGTGGCCAAGGAGCCGCTGCTCGTCACCGCCCAGACGCTGGCCGGCGAAGGCCAGTTTTCCGAGGTTTTCTTCATCTCCGCCCTGACTGGCGACGGCGTGCCGGAACTCAAGACGCGCCTGGCCGAGCTCATGCCCGAAGGCCCCTGGCACTACCCCGAAGACCAGGTGTCCGACGCCAGCGAACGTCTGCTGGCCGCCGAAATCACCCGCGAACAGCTCTACCGCCAGCTGCATGACGAACTGCCCTATGACAGCACGGTCCGCCCCGAGAGCTACACCCTCCGCAAGGATGGCTCGGTTGAGATCCACCAACAGATCGTGATCGCCCGAGACAGCCAGAAGGGCATCGTGCTTGGCAAGGGCGGCTCGCGCCTCAAGTCGATCGGCGAGGCGGCGCGCAAGGAATTGACCGAGCTGCTGGGCACCAAGGTCCACCTCTTCCTCCACGTCAAGGTCGACGAGAAGTGGGGCGAGGACAAGGAAATCTACGAAGAACTCGGGCTGGAATGGGTCAAGTAGCGCCTAGCGCAGCTTCGCAATCCCGATCCCGTCGATCTTGGCACGTTCCTTGGTCGATTCCTCGCTGCGGTTAAGCGCCTTGGCGATTTCCTTCAGGCCCTTGCCCTTGGCGGCGAGGGTGCGCAGCTTGGCCACCTCGTCCGCCTTCCAGGGCTGCTTGTGCTTGGCGAACTTGTCCGACATCAATCGGCCTTCTTCTTCGCCGCAGCCTTCTTGGGTGCCGCCTTCTTCTTGGGCGCAGCCTTCTTGCGCCCGCCCTTCTTGGCGGGGCCCTTGGCGGCCTTTTCGCTGATCAGGGTGGCTGCCTCCTCGGCAGTCAGGGCCTCGGGCTGCTTGTCGCGCGGGAGGGTGGCATTGGTGGTGCCGTCGGTCACATAGGGACCATAGCGCCCGGCCATCAGCTTCATCTCGCCGCCGCTTTCCGGGTGCGGGCCAAAGGTCTTGAGCGGTTCGGCCGCAGTGCGCGCGCCGCGCCCGCCGCCCGCCGCCGCTTCGGCCAGCTTGGCGACCGCGCTGTTCATGCCGGTTTCGAAGATTTCGGCGGTAGAGCGCAGCTTGGCGTACTTGCCCTGGTGCGCCAGATAGGGGCCATAGCGACCCAGGCTGGCGGTGATCGGCTCACCACTTTCAGGGTGTGTGCCCACGGTGCGCGGCAGGCTCAGCAGCTTAACCGCCCAATCGAGATCGAGCTCGCCAATGTCCTTGGGGATCGAGCTGCGCTTGGCTTCCTTGCCGCTGCCCATCTCGACATAGGGGCCGAAGCGCCCGGTCTTGCGGGTGATCGGCTCGCCCGTTTCGGGATGCTGGCCCAGTTCGCCATCGGCATCGCTGCCTGCGCCGCCCGGCTGGGCGAACTTGCGGGTGAACTTGCACTCCGGATAGTTCGAGCAGGCCACGAAGGCCCCGAACCGTCCGCCGCGCAGCGCCAACCGGCCGGTACCGCAGTTCGGGCACTTGCGCGGATCGCCGCCGTCTTCCTGCGCCGGGAACAGGTAATCTGAAAGGTATTCGTCCAGCGCCTCTGTCACTTCCGAAGGTTTCTGGCCCATCACCTCATCCGACTTGGGTTTGAAGTCCTTCCAGAATTCCGCGAGCACGGCCTTCCACTCGGCCCGGCCGCCCGAAACGTCATCCAGCTCTTCTTCCATCCCGGCGGTGAAGTCATAGGCGACATAGCGGGGGAAGAAACGTTCCAGAAATGCGGTGAGAAGCCTTCCGGATTCCTCTGCAAAGAAACGATTTTTCTCAGTCCTAACGTAATTACGGTCCTTCAGCACCTGGATCGTCGCGGCATAGGTTGAAGGACGGCCAATGCCGAGCTCTTCCAGCCGCTTGACCAGCGTTGCTTCCGAATAGCGCGGCGGCGGCTGGGTGAAGTGCTGATTGGCCTCCACCTTGTGCTTGGCCGGGCTGTCCCCCTTGACCATCACCGGCAGTAGGCCGCTGTCATCCTCATCCTCGACCGGCTTCTGGTCGAGCGTTTCGTCATAGACCGCAAGGAAGCCCGGGAACTTCACGACCTGCCCCGTGGCACGCAGCTCGTGCTGGCCGGTGCCATCGCGCAGGGTAACGGTGGTGCGCTCGATATTGGCGCTGGCCATCTGGCTGGCAATCGCGCGCTTCCAGATCAGTTCATAGAGCCGTGCTTCATCGCCACTGCCAAAATGGTCACGGCCGAAATCGGTCGGGCGGATCGCCTCGTGAGCCTCCTGCGCATTCTTGGCCTTGGTTTCATAATGACGCGGTTTTTCAGGAAGATAATGCCCATTATTAAAGCGATCACTGATGGCCTTGCGCGCCGCCGAGATCGCACTGGAATCCATCTGCACCCCGTCGGTCCGCATATAGGTGATCGCCCCGGCCTCATAGAGCGTCTGCGCCACGCGCATGGTGTGGGCGGCAGAGAAGCCCAGCTTGCGCGCGGCTTCCATCTGCAGGGTCGAGGTGGTGAACGGCGGCCACGGATTGCGGCGGGTCGGGCGGGTATCAACCTCTTCCACCCGGAAGGCGCCACCCTCAACCGCGGCCTTGGCGCGGTCGGCAATGACCTTGTCCCCCAGGCTGAGCTTTTCCAGCTTTTTGCCGTCGAACTTGACCAGGCGCGCGGCAAAGCCGGTCCCGTCATGTTCCAGCTGAGCCGCTACCGACCAGTATTCCTGCGGCTTGAACAGCTCGATCTCATGCTCGCGCTGGCAGATCAAGCGCAGCGCGACCGACTGGACGCGGCCCGCGCTCTTGGCGCCGGGCAGCTTGCGCCACAGCACCGGCGAAAGCGTGAAGCCGAACAGGTAATCCAGCGCGCGGCGGGCCAGATAGGCATCGATCAGGTCCTGATCGAGTTCGCGGGGGGCCTTCATCGCCGCCAGGATCACGTCCTTGGTGATCGCATTGAAGGTGACGCGCTCAACCTCCTTGGGCAGCGCCTTCTTCTTCGCCAGCAGTTCCCGAACGTGCCATGAAATCGCCTCCCCCTCGCGATCAGGGTCAGTCGCGAGGATCAGGCGATCGGCCGACCTGGCCGCATCGGTGATGGCCTTCAGGCGGCTGGCCTTGTCGCCATAGGGCTCCCAGTCCATCGCGAAGTCTTCATCGGGACGGACCGAGCCGTCCTTGGGCGGCAGGTCGCGGATATGACCATAGGAGGCGAGGACGGTGAAGTCCTTGCCCAGATACTTCTCGATGGTCTTGGCCTTGGCCGGGGATTCAACGATGACAAGCTGCATGACGGTGGTTGCAATCCTTACGCGTATACGTACGCGCGAGGGTGGGGAGCAGCAGGGGCAACCGTCAAGGGGCGATCGCCCTGTGCCGCTCAGGACCGGCTGACACGGCCGCCGGCATGGCGCACGAGGCCGCCGGCCAGTTCCAGTTCGAGCAAGGCAAGCTGCACCGCCCCCGCCGCCGCGCCGCTTTGCCGGACGAGTTCATCCACGGAAACCGGGGCCGTGGTCAGCAGTCCGGCGATATCAGCCGGATCGGTAACGTCTTCAGCCAGGGTCCAATCGAGTGGCGCCTCACGCAGCACCGAACGCGGTTGCCCCTGGAAACTGGTCAGCAGTTCAATCACGTCCTCGGTCCGCTGGACCAGGGTGGCGCCATCGCGGATCAGCTGGTTGCAGCCCTGTGAGCGGCTATCGAGCGGTGAACCCGGCACAGCCATCACTTCCCGCCCCGCCTCTCCTGCCAGCCGCGCGGTGATCAAAGACCCGGACTTTGGCGCCGCTTCGACAATCAGCGTTCCGGCGGCGAGGCCAGCGATGATCCGGTTGCGGGCCGGAAAATGGCGCGCCAGCGGCTCGGTCCCGGGGGGCTGTTCGGCCAGCAGCAGGCCCTGGGTGGCGATTGCTTCCTGCAATTCGGTGTGTTCTGGCGGATAGGCAATCTCGATCCCGCTGGCGATTACGCCAATCGTGCCGCCGGACAGGCTGGCCTGATGCGCCGCACCATCGATGCCACGAGCCAGACCAGACACGACCACGAAGCCAGCCTCTGCCAGTTCCCCGGCGAACATCCGCGCCAATTTGACCGCTGCCGCCGAGGCATTGCGCGCACCGACAATGGCAAGGCAGGGGCGCTGCGCCAGTGCGGTATCGCCGCGACAAGTCAGGATTGGCGGCGCGCCTTCCAGTTCGGCCAGCAGCGGCGGGTAGTCCGCGGAATCGTGGAACAGGTAACGCGCCCCGGCGCTGCGCACCGCCTGGACTTCGGCAGCGACACGGCTTTCGCTGGCCGGCTGATAAAGTGCCCCACCGCGCGCCAGCAGATCGGGCAAGGCCGCCAGCGAGGCTTCAGCCGTGCCGAAGCGGTGAAGCAATTGGCGATAGGAAACCGGGCCAACGTTGGGCGAACGCAGCAGGCGGATGCGGGCAAACGCCTCCGCCTGGCTGAGCCCTTCCATCAGCCCTTGCTGCCCACGCGGGGTTCCGTGCCGGCCAGCAGGCGCTGGATATTGCCGCGGTGGAGCACCAGCACGAGCACGGCGATGGCGGCCAGCACCTGCGCGTAATCGTTATGACCCAGCCACCAGGCCGCCACTGGCGCGACCAGCGCCGCTGTCAGCCCGGCCAGCGAGGAAATCCGGGTGATCGCCAGCAGGCCCAGCCAGGTGACGGCGTAAGCCACGCCAATCGGCCAGGCGAGGCCGAGCGAGGCCCCCATCATCGAGGCGACGCCCTTCCCGCCCTTGAACCGCAGCCAGACCGGGAAACAGTGCCCCAGGATCGCGCCCAGTGCGGCCAGCGCCTCATGCCCCGGCCAGAAATGCCGGGCCAGCAGCACGGCCGTGAGCGCCTTGAGCAGATCGAGCAGCAGGGTGGCCGCCGCAATGCCCTTGCGCCCGGTGCGCAGCACGTTGGTGGCGCCGATGTTGCCAGAACCGATTGCGCGCAAGTCACCCGCGCCAGACAGGCTGGTGAGGATCAGGCCGAAGGGGATTGAACCAAGCGCATAGCCAAGCGCCAGTGCGATAAGGCTTTCCATTTGAACGATCCCTTCCCTTTACCGCCTGATCGTAGCTACAAGCGCGGCTCAACGGCAAGACCAGCCTGGAGCAATATGTCCGAAATCGATCCTGCTGCGCCGATCCTGCTGCTTGATTCCGGGGTTGGCGGGCTGTCGGTTCTGGCGGAAGTGCGTCGGCTCTTGCCGCAAGCGCCCGTGATTTACGCCGCAGACAATGGCGGCCTGCCCTATGGCCCCAAGAGCGAAGCCGAAGTGGCCGCGCGGGTTTGCGGCCTGCTGGGGCGGATGGCCGAGCGGTTCCGCCCGCGCCTGATCTGCATCGCCTGCAACACCGCCTCCACCATTGCCCTGGGCATGGTCCGCGATGTGCTCGAGATCCCCATTGTTGGCACCGTCCCGGCGATCAAGCCCGCAGCCGAGCAGACCCGCAGTGGCGTGATTGGCCTGCTGGGCACGGCGGCAACGATCCGTCAGCCCTATGTTGACCGGCTTGAGGCGGAGTTCGCGCAAGGCAAGCGCCTGCTGCGGGCTGCCACACCGGAGCTGGTCAATGCGGCCGAGGCCAAGCTGCGCGGGCAGGCGGTTGATCCAGCCATTTACCAGCGGGCCGCCCAGGCCTTGCGCGAACAGGCGGGCGGCGAGGCTATCGACACGGTCGTCTTGGCCTGCACGCACTTCCCGTTGATCGAGGCGGAGCTCTCCGCCGCCTTTGGCCCCGGCGTCGGCTTTGTTCACGGCGCTGCGGGAATTGCCCGCCGGATCAAGCGACTGACCGACGGCCAGCCGATGGTCCGTCACACGGCCGACCTTGCGCTGTTTACCCGTGAAGCGCCAGAACTGGCATCGCTGGCCCGCACCTTGGCAGACTTCGGGCTCGATCGCTGCGAAGTGCTGTGAGCGGAGCACGCATTTCCGGCAATAAGTTGCTGGCGCGGGACCAGCGGTTGCGGTAGAGGCGCGCGAAAGCAGCAAGCGGAACCCGCTAGTGAACTACGACCAGATTTTCGACCAAGCGATCGACCGGCTCCATTCGGAAGGCCGCTATCGGGTTTTCATCGACATCCTGCGCAACAAGGGGGCCTATCCCAACGCCCGCTGCTTTGCCGGGCACAATGGCCCCAAGCCGATCACCGTGTGGTGTTCCAACGATTACCTTGCGATGGGCCAGCACCCCAAGGTTATCGCTGCCATGGAAGAGGCGCTGCACGATGTCGGCGCCGGTTCGGGCGGCACCCGCAACATTGGCGGCAATACCCATTACCACGTCGATCTTGAGCGTGAGCTGGCCGGTCTGCACGGCAAGGACAGCGCCCTGCTGTTCACCTCGGGCTATGTCTCGAACGATGCAACGCTTTCGACGCTCGCCAAGATCCTGCCGGGCTGCGTAATCTTTTCGGACGAGCTCAACCACGCCAGCATGATCGCCGGGATCCGCAATTCGGGCGCGGAAAAGAAGGTCTTCCGTCACAACGACGTTGAACACCTTGAGCAGCTGCTGGCCGAAACCGACCCGGCCCTGCCCAAGCTGATCGCCTTCGAAAGCGTCTATTCGATGGACGGCGATGTGGCCCCGATCCACGCGATCTGCGATCTGGCCGACAAGTACAACGCGCTGACCTATATCGACGAGGTTCACGCCGTTGGCATGTATGGCGCGCACGGCGGCGGCATTTCCGAGCGGGATGAAGCCGCCCACCGCATCACCATCATCGAAGGCACCCTAGGCAAGGCCTTTGGCGTGATGGGCGGCTATATCGCGGCCGATGCCAAGATTATCGACGTGATCCGGTCCTATGCGCCGGGCTTCATCTTCACGACCTCGCTTTCGCCGGTGCTGGTCGCTGGCGTGCTCGCTTCGGTGCGGCACCTCAAGCAGTCGAGCGTGGAGCGTGATGGCCAACAGGCCGCCGCGGCCTTCCTCAAGCAGTCTTTTGCCGACGCCGGCCTGCCCGTCATGCCCAGCACGACCCACATCGTGCCGCTGATGGTGGGCGATCCGGTCCGCGCCAAGCAGATCAGCGATATCCTGCTGGCCGAATACGGCGTCTATGTGCAGCCGATCAATTTCCCGACCGTGCCGCGAGGGACAGAGCGCCTGCGCTTCACCCCCGGCCCGGCCCATACCGAAGCGATGATGACCGCGCTGACCGAGGCGCTGGTCGAAATCTGGGAACGGCTTGAGCTCAAGCTCGCGGCTTGACCGCACCAGTCAGCTTGCTGAAATGCAGAAGGGGCGGATCACCATGGTGATCCGCCCCTTTGCTATTCCCAAGCCTTGCCGGTTCAGCGCAGGCTGACGACGTTGTCGCTCTGCCGCGGGTCCGAACGGTCACCGCGATAAAGGCTGGCCATCGGCTCGTCGGTAGCGCCGACGGCCTCGGCCTGGCCAAAGCCATTGAAGGCGGTCTTCATCGCCGCGCCGTAGGCACCCAGCATGCCGATCTCGATATAGTCGCCGGCCTTGATGTCAGCCGGAAGCTGAAACGGGCCTTCCATATAGTCGGCATCGTCACAGGTCGGACCATAGAAGGCAAAGCCCTCTGCTGCCTCATCGCGGCCTTCGCTGAGGCACGCCACCGGGAAACGCCAGCCGACATGGGCAGCGTCATAGAGCGCGCCATAGGCCCCGTCGTTGATGTACAGTTCGTTCCCGCGGCGCTTTTCGACGCGCACGATCAGCGAGTTGTATTCAGCGCAGAGCGCGCGGCCCGGTTCGCACCACAGTTCCGACGAATAGGACACCGGCAGCGATTCCGCCGCGCGGTGGATCACGCCGAAGTAGTCTTCCAGCGGCGGCGGCTCCATGCCCGGGTAAATCGAGGGGAAGCCCCCGCCGACATCGATGATGTCGATAGTGACCGAAGCATCGACAATCGCCGCACGGACACGTTCCATCGCCTGGACATAGGCGAAGGGCGTCATCGCCTGGCTGCCGACGTGGAAGCAGATGCCAAGGCTATCAGCCACCTGGCGCGCGGCCTGCAACAGCGGCGCGGCATCAGCCAGATCGACCCCGAACTTTGAGGCGAGGCTCAACTCCGAATAGTCCGACGAAACGCGCAGGCGGACGCAGAGCGAGAGGTCGGTGGCGTTTTCAGTCGCCTCGACAATCTTCTCGAGCTCTTCCTGCGAATCGAGGCTGAACACGCGCACGCCATGCCGGCGGTAAGCCTCGGCAATGGCGCCAGGGGTCTTAACAGGGTGCATGAAGCACAGCACGGCTTCAGGCAGCGTAGCGCGGACCAGCCGCACTTCGGCAATCGAAGCCACATCAAAATGGGTCACGCCGGCATCCCACAGGACCTTGAGCAGGTCCGGCGAGGGATTGGCCTTAACCGCATAGAGCGACTTGCCCGGAAACTTCTCGACAAAGAAGCGGGCGGCGCGCGTGGCGGCGTGCGGGCGGTTCAGGATGACCGGTTCTTCGGGCGCAAGCGCGCGAACTACGGACAGAGCGTCAGGATACTGCTGCAACTCAAGGGACCCCCAATAGGCCTGACGGCCAGGTAACACGAAGACGAGGCTGCCTTGCGGTTATTGGAAGTCCCCTTGGGGCAGCGGGGGCGGGCTATAAAGATTCGCGCCTTAATCGCAAGTGAAAATCACCCCCTTGAGAGGTGCTCGGCAACCGCGCGGAAGGCAGGCAGAGAGGTCGGATCGAAAGCCCCATTGGCGGCGATCGGATGGGACCCAAATCGGACGATCACCACCTCTGCCACAGGGTCCACATAGATCGCCTGCCCGTGGATCCCGCGCGCCGAGAAAGCGCCATGATTTCCGGGCATTATCCACCATTGGCGCGTGTATGAACCATCAGTCAGCCACTGGTATCCAGCCGGTGCAAAGGCCGCCTTGCTGCCGCCAGCCTTAATCGCTGACACGGCTTCGCGGGCAACAATTTGCCCGCCATTTCCATGCCCGTCGCAGCGCATCATTTCCCCAAATCGGGCCATGTCGCGCAGCACGGGATTAAGTCCACCACCGGCAAAGGGCATGCCGGTCGAATCGGTCAGGAAGTCAGCATCCTGCTCCATGCCCAGCGGCGCCCAGATTCGCTCTGACAGCACCTGGTCGAGTCGCTTGCCTTCGGTGCGCGCCACGATCCAGCCCAGCACCTCGGTATTGCAGGTCCGATAGGTGAACCGCTCCCCGTGTTCGCCATTTTTCCGAATCGTCGGGAGAAACGCGTAGACATCACCCGGACCAGTGTAGCCTGGCATTCGCGGGGTCAGCCCCAGGGCATTGCTCATGGCGCCGATGCCCGAACCGGGATCGGTATACTCTTCCGAAAAGTCGAGCGCGGTGGTCATGTCCATGACCTGCTGCAGCGTCGCGTCGGCAAAGCCGCTGCCGGCCATTTCAGGCAGCAGCTCCGCCACCGGCGCATTCGGATCGAGCCGCCCCTCCTGCACCAGCATCTCTGAAATCGTGCCGACAAAGCTTTTGGTCACCGAGAAGGCAATGTGCGGCGTATCGCGGCGGGTGACGCCCAGATAGCGTTCGTAAACGATCGTGCCCTGGTGCAGCACCAGCACCGCATCGGTGAAGTTGACCGCGAGCGATTCCGCCCAGGTCAGCTCACGCCCATCGTCCATCGCCTTGAAGGTGACGGCATCGATATCGTCGCACAGCGCCAACGGCAGGTCCCAGACCGGGCCGTAACCGCGCGAAACCCGCGCTGTCGGCAGGAACTCGCGCATGTGCGAATAAGCATAGCGGTGCGTCGGAAAGCGCATGTGATCTGCCCTTTCCCACGCCAGCCGCTTGTCCGGCGCGGGCGGCAGCCCCTCCATCCAGCCCATGACTGTGGGATCGGACGAATGGGCATCAAGGATCTTGTCGGGCACTGCGCTCTCCGGCTTTGGTTATGCCCGGGACTGTGCCTCAGGAAAGGCGGTTGCGGAAGTCCTCGTAGTCAAACCGCTTGATGCACTCGAGCTGGTCGGTCTCGCTGTCCCACAGCCAGATCGATGGCAATGGCACGCCGTTGAAAGTGGTGGTCTTGACCATCGAATAGTGCGCCTGATCGAGAAAGGCGAAGCGCTGGCCGACGCGCGGCCCCTCGGCGAAGCGATAGTCGCCGATCACGTCGCCCGCGAGGCACGAAGGCCCGCCCAGCCGCACGGCCCCGCCCGCGCCTTCATCGACGTCGGCACCGATTTGCGGCAATTCGCCCAGCATCGCCGGACGATAAGGGGCCTCGATCACGTCGGGCATGTGGCAGGTCGCCGAAATGTCGACGATCGCCACCGGCATGCCATTCTCGCCAAGATCGAGCACCGTGCCGACCAGAATGCCGGCATCAAGCGCCACGGCCTCACCCGGTTCGAGATAGACCTCGGCCCCGGTATCGTCCTTCAGGTCCTGCAGGAACTCAACCAGCTCATCGCGCTGGTAATCGGCCCGGGTGATGTGGTGCCCGCCGCCCAGGTTGATCCACTTGATCTCACCGAAGTAGGGCTCAAGGTAATCGAAGGCCACGTCCCAGGTGCGCTTCAGCGGCTCCAGATCCTGCTCGCACAGGGTGTGCATGTGGATGCCGTCGATCAGCGCCATGTGCTCTGCGGTCAGCTGGTCAATCGGGAATCCCAGCCGCGAATGCGGCGCGCACGGATCATAGCGCGGCACTTCGCCTTCGGGGTGCAGCGGATTGATCCGCAGCCCGATGTCAAAGCTTTCACCCCGCGCCCGCGCTGCCTCGATAATCGCTGAACACCGGATGATCTGATCCGGCGAATTGAAGATTACATGGTCCGACAGGCGCAGGATCTCGTCGAGGTCCTCGGGCTTGTAGGCGGCGCAATAGGTCGCGATCTCGCCATCGTAGAATTCGCTGGCCAGCCGGGCCTCCCACAGACCCGATGTGCAGACCCCGTCCAGATACTCCCCTATGATTGGCGCAACCGACCACATCGAGAAGGCCTTGAGCGCAGCCAGCACCTTGATCCCGGCCCGGTCGCGCACATCGGCCAGCACGGCCAGATTGGCCCGCAGCTTCGCGGCATCAACCACGAAGGCAGGACTATCGACCCGCGACAGGTCAAACTGGGCAAAAGCCCCGGGATCGCCGGCTCTGGTTTCCATCAGAAGTCCAGCGGCCCCGCCAGTTCCTTGACCTGCCACGGCAGGCCCTGGGTGTTCAGCATGTCCATGTAGGGATCGGGATCCATCTGCTCCATGTTGAACACGCCCTCGCCGCGCCAGGCGCCGGTCAGCATCATCGCCGCGCCGATCATTGCCGGAACGCCGGTGGTATAGCTGATCGCCTGGTTACCGGTTTCGTGGAATGCCTCTTCGTGATCGCAGATGTTGTAGATGTAATAGGTCTTCTCGCCCGACCCATCGATTGCCATGCCGGTGGCGATATCGCCGATGTTGGTCTTGCCCGTGGTCGTCGGGCCCAGCGTTTCCGGCTTGGGCAGCACTGCGGCGAGGAACTGCAGCGGCACGATATCCTTGCCCTGGTAGTTGATCGGCTCGATCCCGGTCATGCCCACATTCTGCAGCACGGTCAGGTGGTTGATATAGGCATCGCCGAAGGTCATCCAGAAGCGGCCGCGCTCCAGTTCCGGCAGGAACTTGGCGAGGCTTTCCAGCTCCTCGTGGTACATCAGGTACATGTTCTTGGGGCCGACAGCTTCGAAATCGAAGTTCTGGCGGATCGTCATGGCGGGAGTCTCGACCCACTCGCCTTGGTTCCAGTGGCGTGCCGGGGCAGTCACTTCGCGGATATTGATTTCCGGGTTAAAGTTGGTGGCAAAGGCCTGGCCGTGATCGCCGCCGTTGCAATCCAGAATATCCAGGGTGCGGATGGTCTTCAGCTTGTGCTTCTTGAGCCACATCGCGAAGACCGAGGTAACGCCCGGATCGAAGCCCGAGCCGAGCAGCGCCATCAGGCCCTTTTCCTTGAAGCGGTCCTGATAGGCCCACTGCCAGCTGTATTCGAACTTGGCCTCGTCCTTCGGCTCGTAGTTCGCGGTGTCGAGGTAATCGACGCCGGCGGCCAGACAGGCATCCATGATCGGCAGGTCCTGATAGGGCAGCGCTAGGTTGACCACCAGCTTGGGGCCAATCTGCTCGATCAGGCGGGTCAGCGCCGGCACTTCCTCGGCATCGATCTCATAGGTCGAGACTGTTACGCCGGTCCGTTCCTTGACCGAGGCAGCGATCGCATCGCACTTCGCCTTGGTGCGGCTGGCGAGATGGATTTCGCTGAAAATCCCGGCGTTCATCGCCATCTTGTGGACGCAGACCGAGCTTACGCCGCCTGCACCGATCACCAGAACCTTGCTCACCTCTATCTCTCCTTTGATCGCGGCGAAGGCGCGCATATAGGCTGCTTTCATGACGACACAACCGATGCGCGCTCCGACCAGCGAAGGCGTGGCCCGCGCCGCCGCCAAGATTGCCGAATTGCTGGTGCAGACACCACTGCTCGAGGCTGAGGTCAACGGGGCAAAAGTGTGGTGCAAGGCTGACAGCCTTCAGCCGATTGGCGCCTTCAAGATTCGCGGGGCATGGCACCGGCTAAGCGATCTGACGGACGAAGAGCGCCAGCGCGGCGTGGTCGGCGTTTCCAGCGGCAACCACGCGCAAGGCGTGGCCTGGGCAGCGCAGCGGCTCGGTATTCCGGCCACCATCGTCATGCCGGTCGATGCCCCGCAAGTGAAGCTGGCGGCCACGCGCGCGATGGGCGCGAATGTGGTGCTTTATGACCGCCCGGGCGGTGAAGACCGCGATGCCGTGGCGCAAGGCCTGATTGACCAGACGGGTGCCACGCTGGTCCATGCCTATGGCGATCCGTGGGTGATCGAAGGGCAGGGATCGGCGGGGGTCGAAATCGCCGCCCAGATGCGCGCGCGCGGTCTTGAAGGCCCGACCCGGATCATCGTCTGCTGCGGCGGCGGCGGGCTCACCGCCGGCCTCGCCCTCGCCTGCCCCGATGCGGAGATCGTGCCGGTTGAGCCCGAGGGGTGGGACGACGTCGCCCGCAGCCTCGCGACCGGGGAAATCCAGCGCGTGGCCAAGGACGCTCCGCCGACCGACTGCGATGCGCTGCAGACGCCTGCCACCTGGCCGATCAACTTTGCGATCCTGAAGGAGCGCTGCAAATATGGCCTGTCTGTCACCCCTGGCGAAGTCCGCGCAGCCCAACGGTTCGCATTTTCCAAGCTCCATCTGGTGCTGGAACCGGGCGGCGCGGCGGCGCTGGCAGCGGCGTTGGCCGGCAAGGTTCCGCTCGATGGTCGCACGGCCATCATGCTGACCGGCGGCAACACCGACCCCGCTAGCTTCGCCAAGGTATTGAGCAGCAGCGACTAGTTGGATTTGACAATCGGATTCAGCGGGAACACCCTGCAGCCCTCGGGTCAAACGAGATAAAAAGGGGGAGACAATGCAGGCTCAAATCCTTGCACCGGCTGCGGTGCTGGTGCTGTGGTCGATCGTCATGCTGTTCTGGGTGGCTGGTACGCGGCTTCCCGCGATCAAGCAGCGCGGCGGGCTCGGAGCGGCAAAGCCGGGCGGGCGCGGCCAGGACCTGGAAGGGGTGATCCCTGATCAGGTAAACTGGAAATCGCATAACTACACGCACCTGATGGAACAGCCGACGCTGTTCTATGCCACGGTTGCAATCCTGGCGATCATGGGGCCCGGTGAACACGACGTGCTGTTTGCCTGGGCCTATGCCGTCCTGCGGATCCTGCATTCGCTGTGGCAGGCGACTGTGAACAAGGTGCCGGTGCGCTTCGCCCTATTCATGCTATCGACTTTGTGCCTGCTGATGCTGGCACTTCACGCCGCCAAGCTGACATTGCTGGGCGCGTAACGGGGGAGAATAAAAATGATTGGAATGGATATCCTGCAACCGGTGGCCGTGCTGGCCGGCTGGACGATGATCATGTGGCTGTGGATGTATGCCACCCGCATTCCGGCGATGGCCAAGGCCAAGATCGACACCAAGAACCTGATTGGCGGTACCGGCCAGTCACTCGACAACGTGCTACCCGCCAATACCCAGTGGGTCGCCCACAACTATAACCACCTGCACGAAGCACCGACCGTGTTCTATGCGGTGGCACTGTCTCTGGCCCTGATCGGTCAGGGCGATGGGCTTAACGCCACGATTGCCTGGGCCTATGTCGGCCTGCGGATCGCCCACTCGATCGTCCAGGCCACCTGGAACCGCGTGATGGTTCGCTTCCTGCTGTTTGCCCTGTCGAGCCTCGCGCTTATCGCGCTGTCGCTCCACCTGATCCTGGCGGCGTTCCACCCCGCCTGATCCGAAAAGCCCCGGCTAGCCATGCGCTGGCCGGGGCCATTTCATCAGAACATCTTGCGGAATTCGATCTTGGCGACCCGGCCGCGCGGGTCGATCAGGTCTGGCTGGTAGCTGACCGGCACCAGACTACTGCCGTCGGTAACGCGCTGGCGGGAATCGAACAGGTTCTCAAACCGCAGCGACAGCATCGAGCCTTTGAAGAACGGCGCCTGCTTCACCAGCTTCTGCTGCTGGCCTAGCGCGGCGAAGAAGTTGATATTGACCTTGGTCACGCTGCCAAAGCGCAGGTTGTTCGTTCCGGTCAGCTGCGAAGGCCCGGTCCAGCTGCCGTTGAAGAACGTGCCAAAGCCATTCTTGAACAAGCCTCCGTTGAGCTCGACCGTATGGCGCGGCGAACCACTTGCAGACAGCGAGTCCCCATTCAGCAGATCAAGCTGCGGACCGCCCGGCGCGATCAGCACCGTGCTGTCAAACTGAACGGTATGGAACACACCCAGGCTCCACCGACCCGGGCCGCGCCCGCCGCCCATCATCGCCATCATCCCGCCGCCGCCGCCGCCGCGACCGGCACCGCCGCCCTGCGGTCGCGCCGCGCCACCAGGCGCACCCGCGCCCCGCGGTGGGCCGCCGCCCATCATGCCCATGAAGCCGCCGCCGGCGGGTGCCTTGCCAATTTGCCCGCTCAGATTGAGCCCCCAACGCAACCGCGAGGCGCGCTGCTCGTCAAAGGTCACCGGGCGCTGATCGATCGAAACCAGCCGGCCGCTGGCATCACGCGTCACGCGGCCCGGGAAGGCCGCCTCGATCTCGGGAGTCAGCAAGGGGAAGCCGGCCGTGACATCGTTCGAACGGTTGCGGAAATATTCAACCACTAGGCTGGAGTTCTGCAGGAAAGGCAATTGCCAGTTAGCGCCGAACTTCAGATCGCGCTGCTGTTCCTTGCGCAGGCCGGGATTGCCGCCGCCGATCACCGTGGCCAGCACGGTTTCCCCGCGCACAAGATCGAACACCGGAACGTTGAGCGTCACCGTCTGCGGATTGCCAAGCTGCCCCAGCCCGGGGGCAATTTCGTTGACCAGATAACTGGCCGTCAGGCTCAGCTTCTCGAACTGGAGCGGCGACCAGGTCAGCCCCGCACTCCAGTCAAACAGCGTTCCGAAGTCTGACAGATGGTTCCAACCGGCCGAAAAGTTGGCCGACAGATCGCCCAGCCCCGCGCCAAAGTTTTCGCGGCGGCTGGTGATCGGCAGGCCGGCGTTGACCGCGCCGTTCAGATCGCCCCGACGCAGGTTGACCGGGCCCGCAGCCGAGCGGGTGTCACTGCTGGCAATGTCTGACCAGGTATAGCCGGCACGCACCGTGGTGGTCACTTCACCGCCGGGCAGCCGCGCCGGGCGGCCGATCAGCGTGACAAGGCTGGTAACGCTATCCGTATTGCTGCGCGCGGTATCGAAACCCGCGTTGGCAACTGGCGGCAAGGCCCCGTTGATTGGCAGCGTGCCAGCCGCCGCGGCCGAAACCAGCGCCGCAGTGTTGGCACGGCGGTCGATGAAGGTGCGGCTTTCGCCATGGGATCCATCAAGGGTCGCGCTGACTTGCCAATTGCCCAGCCGGGTGTTGAGTGCGCCACCGCCCTGCACGGCCGTCGAGCGGCTGCGACGCTCAAGCGGATCACTCAGGCTGCGAATAGCCTTGGCGCCGCCGGGCGCAAGCAGGGTTACAACATCGAGGCCGGAATAGCCGGTGGTATCGGTGCGGGTGACATTGCCGTTCAGGCTGAAATTGCCGTCCAGCCCATCCTTCCCCAGCCCGCGCGCCAGCGACAGGTTGAGGCCCAGTTCCCGGCTGTTCGGGATCAGGGTCCGGAATGCTGCCGGGTCGGGATCGGTTGAAACCGTTGGCACCGATCCGGCGGTCTGGATCACGCCCCGTTCGGCCTCGGTCAGTTTTGATGTGGCATCAATCTTGGCCGTCACGCTGAAGCGCTGGGGCCCCTTGATCCGCAGCCTCGTTACCTCACCCTGATAGACGGAGAAACCGCCGCGGGTCGGCACCCCGGCCTCCACCTCAACCGTTTTCGAGGAAAAATCATTCTTCAGGATCATGTTGACGACGCGGGTATTGGCCGGAAAGCCAAACCGCAGCGCCACTTCTTCGGGCAGAATTTCAACCCGGCGGATCGCTTCTTGCGGGAAGTTGCGCATTTCCCGAAAATTGCCAAGCCGCTGACCATTGATCAGCACCACGGGCGGACCGCTGACGCGGCCGCGGCCCGATCCGGTCTGCGGTGCAAGCTGGGTCAGCACATCGGCCAGGGTGGTCGCGCCGAGCGCCTGAATATCCTTCTCATCAAGCACGGCGATCGGGGGTGCCGGGCTTTCGACCTGCCCGCGAATACGCTCAGCCACGACCAGAATTTCGCCGCCATGCCGCTCTGCGCTTGTGGGTTCGACTTCCTGCGCGGTGGAGGCCGCCGTTTCCTCGATCTTGGGATCGGCTGCCAGTGCCGGGGCAGCAAGCAGAACCATCGGCAGCGGAAGGAGAGCAAGATTACGCATTAAAACTCCGTGATCGCAAGATTTTTACGATCTGAGACCCCCGACCCGGCTGCGCAGATGGGCTGTCAGCGCCGCGATGGCAAGAGCCAGTGGGGTAATAGAATGTCGCAAGTCGACGAACGACAAATGAGGCAGGACAGACGCCCGAGGCTTTCCTTTTTGGCTGCCGGTCGCTATGGCGCGCCGCAATGCAGCCAAACAACATTGGAATTTAGGCCCGGATGGCGAAAGAAGAACTCCTCGAAATGCGCGGAACGGTGGTGGAACTGCTGCCTAACGCGATGTTCCGCGTCCGGCTTGAAAACGACCATGAAATCCTTGGCCACACCGCCGGCAAGATGCGCAAGAACCGCATCCGCGTGCTGGTTGGCGATGAAGTCCTGGTTGAACTGACGCCCTATGACCTGACCAAGGGCCGCATCACCTATCGCTTCATGCCTGGCCGTGGCGGCCCTGGCCAGTACGGCTAAGCCCGGCGGGTGACCGCGCCACAACTGGTCCTGGCCTCTTCATCGCCGCGTCGGCGCGACCTGCTCGCCCGGATCGGCGTCACCCCGGCCCGGATCGCCAGCCCCGATATCGATGAAACTCCCCTTAAAGGCGAGCTTCCGCGCGCCTATGCGCTGCGTCTGGCGCAGGCCAAGGCCGCCGCGGTGGCGCGGCAAGGGGTCGAAATCGTGCTGGCGGGTGACACCACCGTCGCGCTTGGCCGCCGCATCCTGCCGCCAGCCGACAGCGAAGAGATACAGCGCAAGCTGCTTGGCCTCCTTTCGGGCCGGCGCCACAGCTGCATCTCGGCGATCTGCGTGATCGACCAAACCGGGCTTGTCCGCACCCGCACGGTCGAAACGGTGGTGGCCTTCAAGCGCCTGTCCGAGGCGGAGATCGAAGCCTACATCGCCAGCGGCGAAGGCCTCGGCAAGGCTGGCGGCTATGCCATTCAGGGCCGTGCCGAGGCGTTGATCCGCTTCGTTTCCGGCAGCCATTCGGGCGTCATCGGCCTCCCGCTGTTCGAAACCCGCGCCCTGCTACTGTCCGCAGGATACCCCATTGGCTGACTGGCTGATCGAAACCGGGATCGGCGAAACCCGCGCGATCCTGGTTGAAGGCGGCCAGGTAATTGCTGCCCGGCTGGATTGGCCCGGTGGTCTGGCGGCTGGCCTGATCGAGGATGCCGTGCTGGTTTCCCGCGCTGCCGGGTCACGCCGCGGAACCGCCCGCTTTGCCAATGGTGAAGAGGCCCTGGTCGACCAGTTGCCGCAGGACGCCCGCGAAGGCGCGCTCATCCGGTTGAAGGTCTTGCGCGCTGCCATGGCAGAGGCTGGGCGACTGAAGCGCGCGCAAGCGCGCCCCACGAAAGAGGCGCCCTGCCCTGCTCCTCCTCCAGCAGGCCAACCCGTCCCCCGTTTTGCCGCCGGGCTCTGGGAAGATGTCTGGCTCGATGCCTGGCACGGAACGGTCCAGTTCCCCGGCGGCGCGCTCACGATCAGCCCCACCCCGGCGATGACCGTGATCGATATCGATGGCGATTTGCCTGCGCCTGCGCTGGCATTGGCCGCTGTCGCTTCGATTGCGGAGAGCATCCGCCGCCTCGACCTGGCCGGGTCGATCGCGGTTGATTTCCCCACCCTGTCGGACAAGGCAGACCGGCAGGCAGTTGATGCCGCTCTGGCCGCAGCGCTGCATGGTTGGCCGCATGAGCGAACGGCGATGAACGGCTTTGGCCTGGTGCAACTGGTTGCCCGGCTCGAACGGCTGTCGCTGCTGCACCGGCTCGCCGCTGACCGCGCCGGTGCCGCTGCGCGGATGCTCATGCGCCAGGCCGAGTTGGTCAGTGATCCGGGGCGCGAACTGCTGCTGGTCGCACATCCCGCGGTGCAAAGAGCTGTTGCGCCCGAATGGGAGGCCGCGCTGGCGCAACGGACCGGCCGAACAATCCGCTGGCAGAGCGATGCCGGCCTTGCGCTGGAAGGTGCTTTCGCGCAGGCGCTGCAGGCATGACCAGTCCCATTGTCCGCAAGTGCGCGCTCTGCGGAAAGCCGCGCAGCCCCGAACACAGCCCGTTCTGCTCGACCCGGTGCAAGGATCGTGACCTGATGCGCTGGCTTGAAGACGGTTATGCGCTGCCCGGCCCGCCTGCGTTCGATGAAGAAGAAGGAAAGGCTTGAAAGCCTCTTGCCAAGCCGCGCCAGCTTCGCCATAGGCGCGCTTCCAAACGCGAAGCAGCTTTACGGCTTCTTCTGGATGCGTTGCCCGGATAGCTCAGTTGGTAGAGCAGCGGATTGAAAATCCGCGTGTCGGTGGTTCAAATCCGCCTCCGGGCACCACTCCCCAAATTTCCTGCAGATTAGCGGTCACCGATAAGGCAGCCTAGGCGGCGCGGTCGTTGAGGATGGCGGCAAGGCGTTCGTCGTCCTGCCGGCTCGCGCGGCGCCCGCGCAAGAGGCAGCCCTGCGTATATTCGGTCATGGCCCGGGTTGCCCGATCCGTCAGCCCCACCCAGGTTGAGCGGTGGTCGTTAAGGTTACGGCTGCGTTCAACCAGGCCTTCGGCCTCCAGCACGCCGATCCAGCGCAGGGCCGTGGTCAGCGGCACATCGGCGCCGATGCAGGCACTGGTGACGCTGATCCGTTTGCCCTCCAGCCGGGCCTGGAACAGGTCCAGCAAGAGATCCCAGGCTGGCTCACCGAACAGCTCTGCCGGAAAGAACTGGCGGCGCGCCCGGCGATTGGCATAATCCTGTGCCGCCCGGTCCAGCAGATTGCGCCGAAGGCTTTCAGGATCGCTGGGACGGGCCGATTCCCGGTCTGGCGCCGATTTCTGTGGCAGCTCGTGCCGGGCATTTTCCGGCAGGCAATCGATCGCCTGAGCCACCGCCAGAAGACTGCGTGCCAAAGCCCGCAAGGTCTCGGCATGGTGGCCATCTTCACTGCCGCTTACCGCGTCCCGGTCAGCCTGATCGATCCGGCCAGACTCGTGGAGACCCATATTTTCGACCCCGCATTATCGCAATAACACCTAAAAGATACCGCTAAAATGGGGGTTATCTATTCGTATAAGCACTAGTAAATGCAGGGATCTTCGCGATTATCCGCCTTATCCCGGCGGCAGCCCGGCCTGCCGGACAGCTTCGATCGCCGCATCCAGCCGCGCAGCAGCCAGCGGCTGGCCCAGTTGATCCAGCTCTACCTGTGCCGCCAGCAAGGCGCTCAGCACCTGGGCCAGCCTGGCCCGATCGGCCTTGGCCGCGGGGTGATCGTCAGCCGGCAATGGGCCCGTGCTGGATGTGGGGAAGGACATAGCGGGCGAACATATCGCATTCCTGCATATGCGGATAGCCCGACAGGATGAAGGCTTCCATGCCCGCCTCCTGATAGGCGCGCAGCTTCGCCAGCACCTGATCCGGATTGCCGACAATGGCCGCACCGCAACCCGAACGGGCGCGGCTGACGCCGGTCCACAGGTTCTCTTCGACAAAGCCGTCGCCATCAGCGGCGCTGCGCAGTTCTTGCTGGCGCTGGACGCCATAGTTCTTGGCATCGAGGCTCTTCTCGCGGATCGCGCGGCCCATCTCGTCATCCAGCTTGGACAGCAGGCGGTCCGCATAGGCGCGGGCTTCGTCCTCAGTCTCACGAACGATCACGTGGGCGCGATAGCCGAACTTGAGGGTGCGGCCCTTGGCCGCTGCGCGGGCCTTCATGTCGGTGACGGTCTCCTTCACCTTGTCCATGGTGTCAGGCCACATCAGGTATACGTCAGCCGCCTCGGCCGCGCACTCACGCGCTTCGTGGCTGAGCCCGCCGAAGTACAGGTTGGGACACTTGCCCGAAATCGTGGTGATCCGCGCCGGGTCCAGCTTAAGGTTATAGAACTCGCCCTGGAAATCGAGGTGCTCGCCGTTCAGCAGGGTGCGGATGATCTTCATGATCTCGGTCCCGCGACGATAGCGCGGGCCGCTTTCCAGCTTTTCACCGGGCAAGTCGGACGAGATGATATTGACGTTGAGCCGCCCGCCAGTGCCTGCCGCATTGGGGCCAAGAATGCGGTCGAGCGTGGCAATCCGGCGCGCCAGTTGCGGCGGCCAGTCCTCGCCCATGCGCGTTGCCCAAAGCAGCTTGATCCGGCGGACCTGAGTGGCAACGGCGGCGGCGAAAGCCGTGGTATCGAGGCCGAGTTCATAGCCCGAGGGCAGCAGGATATTGTCGAACCCGCCCTCTTCCGCGCGGGTCACGATATTCCGGCAATGCTCCCAGCTGGACTTGAGCTGCGGATCGGGGACGCCAAGAAACTCGTAATCGTCATCGCACAGGGCCGAGAACCAGGCGATTTCGGGCGGGTTGGTCATGGCAGCTCTCCGTCAGGTCAATGGGATGGCGGGCCAATGCGGCAATCCGCAACAGCCCGCCTTGATTCAGCTCAAGGCAGCGGCACGCCGCGGGCGGCGACAAGCACGGCATACCATTCAGTGCGGGTCCAGCGGACCTTCAGGGCGGCCATGCCTTCCGCGATCCGTCCGGCTTGCTGCGAACCGATGATCGGCACGATCCCGGCCGGGTGCGCCATCAGCCAGGAATAGGCCGCGACCGAGCGGGAAACACCCTGGGCTTCCGCCACGGCGTCGAGCGCTGCGCAGATCGCGTGGTCGCGTGCGCTTTCCGGCTTGGCCAGACGACCACCGCCCAGCGGCGACCAGGCCAGCGGGGTCAGGCCCAGCATCATCGCCTGGTCCAGTTCGCCGTTCTCGAAGCAATCAATCCGCAGCGGGCTGATCTCAGGCTGGGTCGAAACGAGTTTATGACCGAGGAACTGGTTGAGTGCAGCGGTCTGGTGAAGGGTGAAGTTCGAGACGCCGAGGGTGCGGATTTTCCCTGCCGCAACAGCATCGTCCAGCACGCGGGCCACTTCCTGCGGGTGGGCCAGAATGTCCGGGCGGTGCACCTGCCACAGCTCGACAGTGTCGGTCTTGAGCCGGGTCAGCGAAGCATCGATCGCCTTGCGCAGGTAATCCGCGCTCTGGTCATAGGGCAGCGGCGGCATGATCCCGCCCTTGGTGGCCAGCACCATCCGGCTACGCAGGCCCGGGTCAGCGGCCAGGACCTCGCCCAGCAGCGCCTCGGCATCGCCGAAGCCGCCCGAACCGTTGAAGCCATAGATATCCGCCGTATCAAGGAAGTTGATCCCGGCATCGAGCGCGGCATGGACCAGCCGTGCGGCATCGGCGGCCGTCCGGCCACCCTCGGCCAGGCGCCACATGCCCCAGGCAATCGGCGATACGGCAATGCCGCTGGCACCAAGCTGGCGGCTGGCGGGCGGGAGAGGCAGTTCACTCATGATGTCTTCCTATGTGGCGGCGCAATCGATGCGCGCTCGATTAACTGGTGCGGCAGGCGGCGATGGGTGATGTCGCCGCCTTCGATAAGGATTTCAGCCGCCGTCTGGGCCAGTTCGGCCATCGGCTGATGGATCGTGGTCAGCGGCGGCCAGACGGTGCGGGCCAGCGTCGTATCATCAAACCCGGCGACTGACAGTTCGGCCGGCAGGTTCAAGTTGCGATCGTGCGCCACGGCCAGCACGCCGGCGGCCATATCGTCGTTCGAGGCAAAGATCGCAGTCGGTGGCTCGGGCAGGTTGAGCAGCCGATTGGCCCCGCGCACGCCGGAATCGAAATCAAACTCGCCATCGCAGACCAGTTGCGGGTCAAAGGTGATCCCGGCGCGGTCGAGTGCGCGGCGATAGCCCGCCAGCCGGTCTTCCGAGCCCTTGTGGTTCGGGTGCCCCTTGATGAACCCGATCCGGCGATGGCCGGCATTGATCAGGTGGGCCGTCATGTCATCGGCCGCCTGGGCATCGTCCATGAAGACCGAACTGGTCAGCGCGTGGTTGGTGCCGGGCGAAATCCGCACAAACGGGATGTCGAGCGCTTCCAGTGCGCGCAGCACGGGCTCGCAATCGGTGACCGGCGAAGAGAGGATGATCCCGTCAACCTGCGTCTCGGTCACCAGACCACGGATCTGATCGCCCACATCCGGATCGGCGACGTCAACCGGTTGGGCCAGCAGGCGAATGCCCTTGGCCCGGCAGACATCCCAGCAACCGGTCTGGATCTGGAACATGTAATAGGGGCTATGGTTATCGTAAATCAGGGCGACCTGATTGCTCTTCGCCCCCGACAGGATCCGGGCAGCAACCGATGGCCGGAAATCGAGCGCCTTCATCGCCTCTTGCACGCGCGCCTTGGTATCGGCCGAAACATAGGGGTGATCATTCAGCACGCGGCTGACGGTCTTGACCGCCACACCGGCCCGCGCCGCAACATCCCGAATGTTCGACCGCTCGCTCATAGCTTGCGCAGCCCGGCAAAGAGATCCGCGTATTCCGAGGCGGCGGAATAGAACACCGGCGGACAACCAATCGGCGCCGCCACAGTGTGGGTCCCGGCGGAATAGGTTTCACCCGTGAAGGCGTGGATCCACGCACCTTCGCCCGGCAGGATCACCTGCCGCGCGCGCGCGCCATCCTCGATCACCGGGGCGACGATCAGGTCCGCCCCATAGAGGTACTGATCCTGCACGCCATAGAGCGCCTCATCGTCAGCATAGTGCAGGAACAGCGGGCGCTGCGCCGGCAGGCCCAGTTCCACCGCTTCATCACAGAGGTGGCGGACATAGGGCGCCAGATGGGCGTGGACCCGGCTCCAACGGGCAAAGCAGGCCAGCAGTTCGGGCGTGCTGTCGTACTGCAGGTTGTCATCTGGCCGGTTGCCTTCATGGCTGCGCATGACCGGCGCAAAGGCCGACAGTTCGCACCAACGCTCCATCAGTTCGACCGTCCGAACGTTGCCGAGCAGCGAGGTATAGCCGCCACAATCCGAATGGCTGTAGGCATTGCCGACGAGGCCGGCAGACAGCGCCGCAGTGATCACCGTGCCGATCCCGTCATGGCGGGTAAAGTCAACCGACTGGTCCCCCGCCCACAGCAGCGGGCAATGGCCCTGCACGCCAGAGAATCCGGCCCGCATGAAGAACACCGCATCACCGGTCTTGCCGCGGCTTTCAACCGCCTGGGCGTTGACCTGAGCCCACAGCACCGGCCAGCGGTTATGCGCTTCCATCGGATCAGAGCCATCGGCCAGCCGCACGTCGGTCGGCAGGTATTCGCCGAAGTCCGCCATCCAGCCCGAAATGCCGATATCCAGCATTTCCTTGCCCAGTACTTTCTCGGCAAACCAGTCGCGGGTTTGCTGGCGGGTAAAGTCCAGTACCCCGCAATCGAACTCGCCGAAATCGACCAGGTAGACGTCATCACTATCCGGCTTCAGGCAGAAATGGCCGCCCTCGCGGGCTTCTTCGTAAAGGATGCCGTCATTGGCCAGGTAGGGGTTGGCATAGGCCAGGAAGCGAATGCCACGCGCCTGCAAGGCGGCGATCCGCTGCGGCAGATCGGCATAGCGCTGGTTATCGCGGCGCCAGTCCCAGAACAGGCGGCGGCCGAAGCTGGTCTCGCGGATGCCGGCCCAGTCCTCGCACCACAGACCCGATACGGCAGTCCCGGCCCTGATGAAGTCTTCCAGCCGCTCGAAGCTGCGCGTCCCGTCCTTCAGGCCAACGATCGCCCCGCCAATCGCCCAGTCGGGCAGCGGCGGCTGGCGGCCAAAGCGAGTGGAAAGCTGGCCTACCAGGCCCACCGGGCCGTCAGCGGCATAGAGCTCAAAGCTCGCCGTGTTGCTCCACACCGCGAAAGCATGGGCGGCCGGATCGGTGCAGTCGATCACGCTATAGCAGGCGGCATCCAGATGCAGCGCCAGCCAGCGCGAGGTCAGGATCGTCGGCTGCGGGTAATTGGTGTTCCAGTAATCGCCCCCGGCCATGCCGGATTCGTCCATCTGGCGGGTCAGCTCGGTGGTCTTGTCGCGGCCGACACCGGGTTCGCTGGTCCACATCGGGAATGACCGGCCATTGAGCGCGAGGTAGCTCATCTGCTCCCCCCCGCCCCACACAGCTTCGCCCGGTTCGCCGTGCCAGCGCAGGCGGATGCGATCATGTCCGGGGGTAAGCAAAGTAACAGTCAGGCGGTTCTCATCGAGGTCCAGCCGCGCAACCGCTGCTCCATCGTGTGACAGCGTCACCGACCGATCATTGACCGCGCAGTCTGCGGGGGAAATGGTCGCCTCTGGAGCATCATCGATCTTGAAGTTGCCCCGGTACATCACGACCGTCGGGTTGCCCTTGGCAGAATCGAGCACCGACGCATCAGTGCGATGGCGCAGCACCAGCCGGCCCGCGAAGTGCAGGTCAAAACCACCGTCAACCGCCGAAAACCCGGCTTCCAAGTCCATCACCCCAACCTCTCGCGCGGGCTGTTGCGACAATGTCACAAGCCGTCCGCGAACCACGAATGTCCCGTATGACACCGCTTGACATATCGATCGCCTCGCAGCAATTCAAGCACCAACCGGAAGGGTGCGCCCTGTCCGGCAGAGGAGAATAAGCCGCGGGGCAGGAGGCCCCCGGTTGAAGGGAGGAACTTCCATGAAGTCGATGCTTCGTACCTCGTCGGCCCTGCCATTGGCAGCGCTGGCCCTGGTTGCTTTTGCTGCCCCCGCCTATGCGCAGGATGCGGCCAAGGATGATGATGGCGCTCCGGGCGAAATCGTCGTTACCGCGCAGAAGCGCTCGGAAAACGTCCAGGACGTGCCGGTTGCCGTGTCGGTGCTCAGCGGTGAACGCCTGGCCGAAGCCTCGCGCCCGTCGATCGAAAGCGCCTCGCAGATGGTGCCGTCGCTCAACTTCCTGAAGTCGGGCACCACCCTGAACCAGACGATCTTCCTGCGCGGCGTTGGCACGGCCACCTTCTCGATCGCCGGTGAGCCTTCGGTTTCGACCGTGGTTGACGGCGTGGTTTACTCGCGCTCGGGCGAAGCCTTCTCTGACATGGTCGATGTGGCCCAGATGGAAGTGCTGCGCGGTCCGCAGGGCACCCTGTTCGGCAAGAACGCTTCGGCCGGCGTGATCAACATCACCACCCAGATGCCGAAGATGGATTTTGGCGGCTCGGTTGAAGCCAGCTATTTCGATCGCAACGAAGTGCGCCTGAAGGGCTCGGTCAACGTGCCGCTCGGCCAGGATCTCGCCGCCCGCGTGACCGGCTTCTATGGTGAGTACGATGGCAACATCCGCAACACCACCACCAACTCGTGGGTTAACGGTTACAAGCACTACGGCGTCCGCGGCCAGTTCCTCTACGAACCGAGCGACGACCTGCGCCTGTACCTCGCCGCTGACTACTACAAGAACAACGACGATTGCTGCGCCGACATCATCGCCACCGGTCCGCTGACCGGCGCCGGTGCGCCGAGCACCAGCCTGGGCTTCTTGGCCCTGCCGCCGCAGTCGGGTGCCGATACGCGTGCCGTTGCCCAGAACCTGGTCACCTCGACGCTGGAAGAAGGCTGGGGCGTTTCGTTCCAGGGCGATCTGGCGCTGGGCGATCACACCCTGACCAGCATCACCGCCTATCGCGGTTGGGATAACACCGAAATCCGCGACGGGGACTGGCTTGATCGTGCCTATGTTGGCTTTGCCCAGCTGCATGACTCGGGTCCGCAGACCTCGACCACCTTCACGCAGGAACTGCGCCTGACCTCGCCCGCCGACCAGGCCCTCTCCTATGTGCTGGGCGCGTTCTACTCGCGCGCGGAATCGGAACGCACCTTCACCCGCAACGTGACCCAGTGCACGGCCGCTGCCGGCGCACCGACCACCACGCTGGTGCCTTGCGGCAGCGCCTTCGCCAACCCGTCGACCACCCCGAGCGGTTCGGCCACCTTCGGCTCGACCTTCAACAACGTCGCCATGTTCGGCCAGGCCACCTACAAGCTGTCGGACACGATCCGCTTCATTGCCGGCCTGCGTTACACGCATGACAACCTGTCGGTCTTCCACAAGCGCGTTTCGCCGCTGACCGGCCCGGGCATCCAGCCGAACTTCGATCAGGGCGTTTACAACGAATACCTGCGCCTGGTTGGCCTTGGCACCTCGCCCACCGCAGCAGCAGGCGCCGCTGTTACGGCTTCGAACGGGGTTCCCTGGACCGGCAAGACCAGCAACGACAATCTGTCGGGCAAGGCTGGTTTCCAGTTCGACCTGAACGAAGACACCATGGCCTATGCCACCTATGCCCGCGGGTATAAGGGTCCGGCCTACAACGTGTTCTTCAACCTGACCGGCACCGGCACCAACGTGATCGAGCCGGAAACGTCGAACTCGTTCGAAATCGGTCTGAAGAACTCGCTCCTCGATGGCGCGCTGACCTTCAACATTGCCGCCTACTATGCCCGCTACAACAACTTCCAGGCCAACAACCCGGATCTGGTTGCCGGCGTGGTCGTGACCCGCTTCACCAACGCGGGTACCGTCTCGACGCAGGGCATCGAAATGGACCTGGCCTGGCGCCTGGGCCGCAACACCAACCTCAGCGCTGGTCTTTCGGTTAACGACGCCCATGTCGTGAACTTCAAGGCACCGCTGGGTTCGACCGCGGCTATCCCGACCGGCACCAAGCTGGGCTATGCCCCGACCTGGAAGGGCTCGATGGCGGTCGATCACACCATCGAAACCGGTGGCTTCGCCAACCTGGCCTTCGGTGCGTCGATGAACTTCCAGAGCAGCCAGCTCTCGCTGTTCGCGGCCGATGCCGTGCAGCGCCAGTTCGGCACGATCCCGGCCTATGCCCTGGTCAATGCGAACGTCGGCCTGGTCGATCCGGACGACAAGTGGAAGCTGACCTTCGTGGTCCGCAACCTGTTCGACAAGGCCTATCCGGCAGCCATCGTGAACGGCGGCGTTGGCGGTTCCTACCGCTACCAGATCCCGCGCGATGCGGACCGCTACTGGGGCGTGACGGGCCGGTTCAGCTTCTGATCCAGCCCGGCCACTCGGCCATAAAGAAAGGCCCCCTGCCGCGAGGCAGGGGGCCTTTTCCTTTGCCGGCGAGCCACTACTCGCCCCCTACTATTCCCACTTAGGCCGGGCGGATGATACGCCCGGCAATCCCGAGCCCGCTCAGGCTGAGCCTGTCGAAGCCCCCTCGGACCAAACGGCGTGCAGGGCCTTCGACAAGCTCAGGCCGAGCGGGGTTGGGTGAGGCGGACAGCCCGATCAGGTTCTGTAGCCTCGGCCGCCCTCACCCCTCGTCGTGCGCGACGATCCGCGGGACCAGGAAGTGGATCACCGCCAGCGCCAGCAGGTAGGAAACTGCAGCACCGTAGAACAGCGGCGCATAGCCGTGCCCGTTGGTCAGCAGCCAGCCCGTCGTCTCCTGGATGCCAAATCCCGCCAGATTGCCCGCGATGGCGCCAATCGCCATCACCGTCCCCACGCGGGAACTGGGCACGGCATCGGCCGCGAAGCCAAAGATGTTGGTCGAAAAGCCCTGATGCGCGAACAGCGCCATGCCGATGATCGCTGCGGCGGTCCACGGGCTCGCGGCCGTCAGCGCCAGCGGGATTGGCACGATGATCAGCGCGTAGATCAGCAGCGCCGTCTTGCGTGACCGGTTCACACTGAGGCCGCGGGCGAGCAGGCGCGGGAACACCACACCGGCCGACAGTGCGCCAATCGCTGCCAGGGCGAAGGCCAGTGCGGTTGGTCCAATCAGTTCCTTCTGGGTCAGGCCGAAAACCTTCACGAACAGGTCTGGCAACCAGAAGGTGAAGAACCACCAGAACATATCGGTCAGCGCCTTGGCCCCGGCGATCGCCCAGGTCACCTTGTCCTTCAGCGCTTCACGGAACGAAGGCCGGGCCGCTTCGACGATGGTTTCGGCCACGGGCTGCAGCCTGCGCGTCCCGCCGATCCAGAAGGCCAGCCAGACAAAGCCGATCAGGCCGGTCACGATGAAGGCCGCGTGCCAGCCGAACACGGCGGCAAACGGAATGACGGTCAGCGGGGCGATGATATTGCCGAGGTTGGGCGCCGAATTGACGATCCCCATCGCCATCGACCGCTGCTTGAGCGGCAGGAACACCGCTGCGGCTTTCACCGCGGCAGGGGTATTGATTGCCTCGGCAGCCACCAGCGCAACGCGGGCGGACACGAACTGGGTTACGGTTGCGGCAAAGGCATGCGCCATGCCGGCCAGGCTCCACAGGCCGACCGCCGTGCCATAGGCGCGGCGCACGCCGAACCGGTCAAGCAGGTAACCGACGAAGATCAGCGCCGAGGCGGCCGCAAGCTGCGACATCGAGGCGAAGTGCGCAAACTCCGCATCGCCCCAGCCGTACTCGGCCTCGATACTCGGCTTGAGCAGCGACAGAACCTGCCGATCGACATAGTTGATGATCGTCCCGAAGAAGAGCAACCCGATCAGCAGATTGCGCGAACGGATCAGGCTGGCTTCGGTGTGATTGGTGGCGCCGGTGGCCATGGCTCTTCCCCAGACTTTGTCTTTTGCTTGCTTGCAGACTAACGTTTCGCAGGGATAAGGGAAGGCCAATATGACACCGCAGGACAGAAACGCGGCCAAAGGCCCCGCGATCGATTGGGATGCACTGCCCCAAGGTGGCGATCTCTATGGCGAATTGCACCTCGCGGAACTGGCAGCACAGGCCGGTGAGAAAAAGGACAGCCTGTTCCCCGGCCTTGCCATTTGCGGCGTGGCGGCGGCGGCGGCGGCTTGGCTTTCCGAACATTATGGCTTTCCGATCATCCTGCTGGGCCTGCTGATCGGGCTCTCGCTCAATTTCATCGCGCGCGAACCGCGTTCGCACCGCGGGCTCGATTTTGCTTCGCGCACCTGCCTGCGGGTCGGGATCGTGGTGCTGGGCCTGCAGGTAACGATTGAGCAGATCACCGCGCTGGGTGCCGCGCCCTTCCTGGCCTTGCTGGTGGTCATGGCGACGACATTCGTTGCGGGCATCATCGGCGCGCGCTTCGCCGTCCAATCACGCTACGCGGGGATGCTCGCGGGCGGATCGACCGCGATTTGCGGCGCCAGCGCGGCCCTCGCGCTCTATGGCGTGATCGGCAAGGAACGGCTGAGCCAGGCGCAGTTCGCTCTGACCCTGGTCGGCATCAGTCTGGCCAGCGCCTTTGCCATGTCGGTCTATCCGGTATTGGCCGCAGAACTGCACCTGACCGACCAGCAGGCGGGCTTCCTGATCGGGGCGTCGATCCACGATGTCGCCCAGGCGATCGGCGGCGGCTATGCCTTCTCCGATGCGGCCGGTTCCTATGCCACGATCGTCAAGCTCGCGCGGGTTGCGCTGCTCGCGCCAATCGTGGTGCTGGTCAGCTTCATGATGCGCGGCAGCGACGGTACGGGCGAGGCCCAGCCACTTTGGCGCCGACTGGCCCTGCCCTGGTTCATCACCGCCTTCCTGGCGACCGTGATCTTCAACAGCCTGGTCACCGTGCCGCAAGTGATCAGCCACTATGCTCTGATCGGTTCGAAGGGGCTGCTTCTGCTGGCGGTTACGGCCACGGCGATGCGCAGCCGGATGGACCTGCTGCTCGATATGGGCTGGCGCGCGACCGTGCCGGTGATTTCCGCCACGCTGGCCAGCTTCGTCACCGCGCTCGGCTTCGCGCTGCTCCTGCTTTAGGGCCTTCATCCGTCTTGTGCGCAGCGCCAAGTTGCGCTTTGACCCGGTTCATTCGCGGCCGGGTGATTCCGGACCGCTGCCATTTTTCGGGAGTGCCTGATGAAGTTTCGTTTTATCGCCGCTGGTGCCTCGCTGCTTGCACTGGCTGGTCCGGCTTTGGCCGACGAAGGTATGTGGCTGCCCAGCCAGATGGGCGAAGTGGCCCAGAAGATGAAGGATGCCGGTGCGCAGGTCCCGCCCGAACAGCTGGCCGATCTGACCAAGGCGCCGATGAACGCGATTGTCTCGCTGGGCGGCTGCTCGGCCTCGTTCGTCTCGCCCGAAGGCCTGGTCGTGACCAACCACCACTGCGTCTACGGCTCGATCCAGTACAATTCCAAGCCCGGGCAGGATTATCTGACCGATGGCTTCCTGGCCAAGGACAAGGGCGCCGAACTGCCTGCCGCCCCCGGCACCCGGATCTACGTGATCGAGGCGCTGCGCAATGTCACCACCGACATGCTGCGGGGCGTGACCGCGAAGATGACCGGCCGCCAGCGCTATGACCGGATCGACGCCAACCGCAAGACGCTGATCGCGACCTGCGAAAAGCAGCCCAACCGCCGCTGTGACGTGCGCAGCTACTTCGGCGGGGAGCGTTACTTCCTGCAGCAACAGCTTGAGATCAAGGACGTCCGTCTGGTCTATGCCCCGGCCGGCGGGCTCGGCAATTTCGGTGGAGAGACCGACAACTGGCAGTGGCCGCGCCACACCGGCGATTTCGGCTTCTACCGCGCCTATGTCGCCCCGGATGGCAGCTCGGCCAGCTTCTCGAAGGACAATGTCCCCTACAAGCCCAAGTCGTGGCTGACGATCGCCAAGGAAGGCCTGAAGGAAGGCGATTTCGTGATGCTGGCGGGCTTCCCCGGCAACACCAACCGCTGGCGCATGGCAAGCGAAACCAAGGCGGTCTTCGCGGATCGCTATCCGCTGAACCAGAAGCTGCTGTCAGACTATTCGGACCTGGTGAACAAGCTGACCGCGGGCAACCAGGCCGCACAGATCAAGTATGCCAGCAGCGTCAAGGGTGCAGACAACACCAAGAAGAACCTGCTGGGCCAGATGGCCGGGGCCGACGCGATCCGCCTGATCGAGCAGAAAGACGCCGACGATCAGGCCTTCCGCGCCTGGGTGGCCGCCGATGCCAAGCGCCAGGCCGCCTATGGCCCGGCGCTGGCCAAGCTCGACGCCCTGCTCGCTGCGCAGGACAAGCGCGCCGTGAACGACATCCACATGGGCCAGATGGGCCGCGCCCAGCTGCTCTCGGCCGCCTCCACGCTCTATCGCTGGGCCAAGGAGCGGGAAAAGCCCGATGCCCTGCGCGAAGCCGGCTTCCAGGACCGTGACCGCACCCCGCGGGCTGAAGGCCTGAAGCAGATCGAACGGCGCTTTGATGCCGGGATCGATCGCAAGATCATGGAATGGGCGCTCAGCCACTATCGCATGGTCCCCGCGGGCGAGCGCAACGATGCCATGCTGGCCAAGCTCGATGCACTGGGCCTCGACAAGCTCTATGCCGAAACCGGCCTGACCGACACCGCCACGCGCCTCGCCTGGCTCGACAAGCCGGCTGCTGCCTTCGAAGCCTCAACCGATCCCTTCATCCAGCTGGCCGTTGCGGCCTATCCGTGGAGCCAGAAGCGACTGGACGAGGAAAAGGACGAAAGCGGCAAGCTGGGCGAGGCCCAGCGCACCGTCATGGCCGGGCGAATGGCTTTCGCGCGCGAACAGGGCAAGCCGGTCTACCCGGACGCCAACAGCTCGCTGCGGGTGACCTATGGACATGTGACCGGCCGCAAGCAGGACGGCGTGACCTGGAGCGCCTTCACCACGGCCGAAGGCATGGTCGCCAAGCACACCGGCAAGGGTGAATTCGATGCGCCGGACAAGGCGGTAGAACTGATCAAGGCCAAGGATTACGGCAGCTACATCGCGCCCGAACTCGGCACGCTGCCGGTCGATTACCTGACCACGGTCGACATTACCGGCGGCAATTCCGGTTCGGCGACGCTGAATGCCAAGGGCGAATTCGTCGGTCTGGCCTTTGACGGCACGCTCGACGGTGTGATCTCCGACTGGCGCTTCAACCCGGCGATCAACCGCACCATCCATGTCGATCACCGCTACATGCTGTGGGTCATGGACAAGGTCGACGGCGCAACCAACCTGCTCAAGGAAATGGGCGTCAAGTAAGTTGGGGCGAGTGGCGGGGCTGGCCTCTCGGTCGGCTCCGCCTTCGCCGCCTAGCGATAGCTAGGCTTGCGCTTTGCCACGAAGGCGCTGCTGCCTTCCAGAAAATCAGGGCCGGTAAAGGCCTCGGCAAAAACGGCCAGCGTTGCGCTGTCTTCATCGCTCTGGCCATCCAGAATGCGGCGGACAAACTGCTTGATCGCGCGCGTCGAATGCAGCGAATTGGCGGCGATCAGGTCTTCCAGATGGCCGGGGCTTGCAGCGATCTCATCCACCAGCCCGATCCGCAGCGCTTCCTGCGCATCCAGCAGCATGCCGCTGAACAGCAGCCGCTTGGCATGCCCGGGACCAACCAGATCGACCAGCAGCTTGGTATCGTGCAGCGGATAGACCAGCCCGAGTTTGGCCGGCGTAATCCCCAACCGCGCGCGGGGCGTGGCGATGCGGATATCCGCGGCCAGGGCGATCCCGCATCCCCCACCCACGCAGTCACCATCGATATAGGCGATCACGGGCTTTTCAGCGCGGGCCAGCACATATTGGGCGCGATTGATCGCCGCCTGGTTGGCTGCGCGCCAATCCGCATCATCCTTGTTGGCCAAAAGCTCGGCAATGTCGGCCCCGGCGCTGAACATGCCGGGCTCGGCCGATTCAACCGTCAGCAGCCGCACCGCCGGATCAGCCATGGCCTGCTCCACCAGAACCGGCAGTTGCTCCCACATCGCCTGGGTGAAGGCGTTGCGCTTGTCGGCACGGTCAATGAACAGCCGGGCAACGTGTTCGCCTACGGTCAGTCGCAGTGTCATGGCATTCCCCTTCCCTGCCCCAGGCTCAGCTTTCCGGCGCGGGCGCCCCGCGCACCAGCAGCAGGTACATGGCCGGAATGACGATCCGACTGAGCAGGGTCGATGAGACCAGCCCGCCGATGATCACCCAGGCCAACGGCGCATAAAGCGGTGAGCCCGACAGGGCGAGCGGCAAGAGCCCGCCAATCGCCGTGACTGAGGTCAGCAGCACGGGCAGGAAGCGGATTTCACCGGCCTGTTCGATCGCTTCCATCAGTTCCATGCCCTGCTTGCGCAGTTGCGTGGTGAAATCGACCAGCAGGATCGAATTCTTGATCTCGATCCCGATCAGCGCGATGAACCCGATGATCGCCAGGTATGACAGCGAATTGCCGGTAAAGATCAGCGCCCACAGACCGCCAAACAGACCCAGCGGCACCACCCCGGCCACCACCGTGACTTCGCGGAACCGGCCGAATTCCAGCACCAGCACCGAAAGGATGCCAAACACGGCGAGCATGGCGATGCCGCCCACCCCGTTGTTATTGCGCTGCGAAACCTCGGCCTGGCCGCCAACGCTGATCGAATAGCCCGGCGGCAGCGGGATCTTGCGCACCCGTTCCAGCGCATCGACATTAACCTTGGACGCCAGGTAGCCGTCCTTCACGTAGGACGTGATCGTGACCAGCCGCTGCAGCTTGAAGCGGTTGATCGTGGCTGGACCGGCTTGAAGCTTGGGCGTGGTCAATTGCGACAGCGGGATCGATGCCCCCGACAGCGAGCTGACATAGACCTGATCCAGCACCGCAGCCGGGACTTCCTGCTCGAAAGGCAGGCGCACCACCACCGGATAGGAATCCCCCTCGGCATCGCGAAGGCTGCTGGCCCGCTCGCCCGAGATGGCGAGACGCAAGGTGCGGCGCACGGCATCGGGCGCAACGTTGAGCAAGCCGGCCTTGGCCGGATCGACCGAGAGATCCAGGTCGATCCGGTCGATCGCCAGCGGGTCAACCACATCGCGTGTGCCGGGCGTCTGCCGCAGGGTATCGGCAAACTGGGCCGACAGCCGCTTAAGCTCGCCCAGTTCCGGGCCGCTCACGCGGATCGCGATCGGGGCGTCGATCGGCGGCCCCTGCTCGAACTGCTCAACCGTCACGCGGGCCGAGGGATAGCGCGCCAGCTCATCGCGCAGCTTTTCGACCAGACCCGGCGTATCCTTGGGCGAGAATTCCTTGAGCGTGACGAACAGCTCGCCAAACCGGGTATCGGCTTCACGCGGCAGGGCGTTGTAATAGATCTGCGGGTTGGAGCGCCCGGTGTTCTCCATCACGTCCTTCACTTCGGGCTTGCGCTGCATGATCGCGGCAACCTCGCGCACGGCCTTGTCGGTCGTCACCAGGCTCGAACCTTCAGGCGCCTCGATCCGCACCAGGAAATAGGGAACGTCGGCCTTGGGGAAGAGGCTGAAACCGATCATCGGGATCGTGCCAAACATCAGCACGCAGGCCGCCATGGCGCCCCACACCGTCTTGTGCGGATTGGCCAGGCTCCAGTGCAAGGCCGGACGATACCAATGCTCGATCCGGTCGGTTACCCAGCGCAGGAAGCGGTTGCCTTCGTGGGATTCGCCGGCCGCCAAGATGCGGCTGGCAGCAAAGGGCACCAGGCTCATCGATACCAGCAGCGAAGCGGCAACCGTCAGCAGCACCGCCATCGGCAGGCTGCGGGTAAAGTCCCCGGCGGTTTCAGGCAGGTTAGCCAGCGGCAGGAAGGCAAAGATCAGCACGCCGGTGGAGCCGAGCACCGCCAGGGTGATCTCTTTCGTGCCCTCAATCGCGGCGCTGATCCGATCCTTGCCCATGCGGATATGGCGTTCGATATTCTCGGTCACGACGATGGAATCGTCGACCAGCAGGCCCAGCGCCACGATGAAGCCGGATACGGTCAGCTGGTTCAGCGAATAGCCCAGGATATTCAGACCGGTCAGGCCGATCGCCAGCGAGGTCGGGATCGAGAGCATCACCACCAGCGAGGCGCGCGGTCCCAGCGGCAACAGGGTAACCAGCACCAGCAGCAAGGCGATACCGAAGTCCTTGGCCAGCTGGTTCAGCTTGCGCTCGATATCGTTGCTCTGGTCGAAGACGGAAACCAGCTTGATGTCGGGCGGCAGCTGCTGCTGGAACGCCGCCTTCACCGTCTTCAGCCGGTCCCGCAGGACCAGCGTATCGGTCATGTCCTTCTTGCGCACGCCGATGAAGACCGCGCGCTGGCCGTTCAGCCGGGTGATATGCCGCCGTTCGGCCTCGGCCCATTCAACGCTGGCGACATCGCCGACGGTCAGCAATTGCCCGTCACCGCCGCGCAGCGGGATCGCCCGGATTGCGTCGAGACTGCGATAGGCCCCGCCCGACTGGACGTTGAAGCGCCGGTTCCCGGCCGAAACCGCCCCGGCGGGAACATCAAGCCCACCCTGCGAAACGGCTGCGGCCACCACCCCTGGCGGCAACCGCCGCTCGGCCAGCCGCGCCGGATCGAGCGCAATCCGCACTTCGGGCGCGGGCAGGCCATAAAGCTCGGTATTGCGAACCCCGTCGAGCGCCGCCAACTGATCGCGCAGGTCTTCGGAATACTTCTCCATCCGCCGCCAGGATGCCGTCTCGCTGACCAGCGCGATCTGGGAAATGGCCGCTTCCGTGGTGCGAGGACGGCGGACTTCCAGCCGCTGGATCCCGGTCGGCAATTGCGCCCGCAGCGCGTTCACATCGCGCACCGCCCGATCATAGGCCTGTTCGGCATCGGTGCCGTAATCGAACCAGATCGAAATGCTGGTCAGGCCGTCACTGGAGCGGGAGGTAATGTCGCGGACATTATCAAGGCCCTGCAACACCCGCTCGAGCGGCTTGGCCACGGTTTCTTCCATCTCGGCGGCATCGGCCCCCGGCAGGGTCACGACCACCACGGTCAGCGGGATCGGGAAATAGGGATCGACCGCACGCGGGATCTGGCGGAAGGCATTGAAGCCCAGCAGCGCCAGCAGCACAAAAGCCACCAGCGTGATCTGCCAGCGCCGGACTGCGGTTGTCACAAAGCCCATGGCCGGACGCTCAGCGCTGGGCCGAAGCGGGATCGATCACCGCGCCATCGCGCAGCCGATCCAGCGCCGACAGGGCGATCACTTCGCCCCGCTGGAGCCCGGAGAGCACCTCCACCCCTTCTGCCGCAAGCGGACCCAAAGCCACGCGCCGCGCCTTCACCCGGCGTTGCGCATCGACCACATAGACAAAGCCCTCATCGGCGCGGATTGCGAAGATCGCCGTGGGCGGGATCACCAGACGGCTTGCGCCACCAGCCGCAGGAGCAGCAATCGTTGCCCGGCCCATAAGGCCTGACCGCAAGCGGGGATCGGCGGGCAGTGAAATCTCGGCGGTAAAGGCACCGGTCCCGCGATCCGAACGGCCACCCACCTCAATCACCGGGCCCGAGAGGACCGTATTCGGCAGGGCATCGAACCGCACCTGTGCCAGCACCCCGGCCCGCAGGCGCACGGCATCGCGGTCTGCCAGCAAGGCGCGCAGGACAAACCCGCTGGTCGCATCGCCGATCGTCACCACCGGCATCCCGGCATCAATGATCTGGCCAGGCTCGGCCATGCGGCTCAGCACGATCCCGTCAGCCGGAGCGACAACCCGCGCGGTCTGGAGCGAAAAGCGTCGCGCGGCGACATTGGCACTGGCACTGCGCGCCGCGGCCTCTGCACCTTCAAGCCGGGCCTTGGTGATCCAGCCCTGCGCATAAAGCTGCTTCAGGCGGTTCAGTTCGGCTCCGGCCCGATCGCGTTCAGCATCGGCGGCTTCCAGCGATGCGCCCACGCTGGTCATGTCCAGCGTCGCCAGCACCTGTCCGCGCCGCACCAGATCGCCTTCCTGCACGTTGATCCGGGCAATTTGACCCGGGGTCGTGAAGCCGAGCGGGATTTCCTTGCGCAGCGCGGCAGTTCCGGCGGCCTCGATCATCGGGGCAGCCGCTTCCGCGCCAACAGTCATCACGCTTACCCGCAGTGGCTTGGCCGGCGGCGGTGCATCGGAGCCACCACAAGCCACAAGCAGCGGCAGCAGCATGACGGGAATCAGGCGGATAAGACTTTGCATTCCCGCAGCTATGCCGATTTAAGTTGCAATCAGCAACTAGGCATTTCTGCCAGCTAAACGGCAAAGCAAAGGGCCGGTGGCTTGCGCCACCGGCCCAGCTCATTCTGCCTTGCTGACGAAATTAGAACTTCACGCCAGCTTCCACCCCGATCAGGCGGCGACCGCCGGGCGAGATGAACGAACCGCCAAATTCGATCGCAGGGATCGCTTCGGCGATGTACTTCTTGTCAAACAGGTTCTCGGCGAAGGCCACCAGGTGGTAGCGATCGGTTTCGAGGCCAATGCGGGCGTTGAACACACCGAAGGTGTCACGCTGCGCCACATCATAGCGGGCATTGCCGACAACGCCCGGCAGGGCCAGCGCCGAGATCGGCAGCAGACCGGTGAACAGCGACGGGCGCTCCTGGTTCTGGACGGTGTGGAACCAGGTCGGGCCGGTCAGGCGGTAATCGGCACGACCGGTCAGGCGCAGGTCATCCTTGACCGGAACCTTGATTTCGCCGCCAACGTTCAGCGTCCAGTCGGCCGTATAGGGCGACTTGTTGCCAACCGTGTAGGTCCGCGAGGCGTTCTTCTTGATCTCGCTGTCGGTCACGTTGAACGAACCGAACACCTTGAACCCGTCAACTACCTTGGCAGTCAGGTTGATTTCCGCACCCTTCACGTCAACCGTGTCGATGTTCGAAACCACGCGCAGCAGGCCAAAGCCGCCGACGAAGAATTCGAAGAACTGCATGTCGCTGATGCGGGTGTAGTAACCGGCCAGATCATAGGTCACGCGGTTGTCAAACAGGGTACCCTTGACCCCGGCTTCAAACGCGCTCGATTTTTCCTTGCGGTACTGATCGTTGATCCGGACATTCGCGTTGATCGTGCCCGGGGTAACGCCATTGTTGAAGTTGGCGTTGATCAGCGCCGACGAGCCCTGGTTGTTGAAACCGCCCGATTTGAACCCGATGCCCCAGTTGGCATAGAGGTTGAACTGGTTGGTCGGGGTCCAGCTCAGCGTGATCTTCGGCTGAAGCTGCTTGAACGAAGCAGACTTCGGCAACAGCGGGCCAAAGGCCTGACCCGGGTTGATCGGACCGCCAGTGAAGGGATCGGTTGCAGTCGGCACCAGCGAGTTCGAGGCACGATCCTCGATATCATAGCGCAGTGCCAGGCCGGCCTTGAACTGGTCATTCGGCTTGTAATCAAGCGAACCGAAAGCCGCGTAGACATTGGTGTTGAAGTTGTCTGCCAGCAGCAGCGAGGTGGGGTTCACCGTCGTCGGGCCGTTATACAGGTTCTTGATCACACCCTTGCCGGTATCGCCGCCCAGGCTGACGCCGGTGGTGCGGTCGATGTTCAGGTAGTAACCGCCAAGCTGCCACGAAACCGGGCCATCACCGGTCGAGACCAGACGGACTTCGGCGCTGATGTCCTTCTGGTTGCGCAGCTGGTACTGGATCCCGTCGCAAGTGGTGTTGCTGTAAGGGCCGAAGGTCGAGCCATTGGCCGGGGCAAAGATGAACGGAACCGGGATCGCGCCAATCGCGCCCGGCTGGTTGACCGGGAAGCCCGTGTTCGCGGCGGTGGAGGCAAAGCAGGCGTTAACCGTTGCCTGACCGCCCGGCTGGGCAGCGCTGATATAACGGGCAAAGTCAGCCGAGGTGCCATCGGCCACCAGGTCCTGCTTCACGTCCGAATAGAGCACCCAGCCGACCAGCTTCATGTTTTCGAAGTTGTGCTCAACCTTGATCGAAGCATCGAAGCTTGACTGGTCGTTGGTCGCACGGATGTTGTTGTAGAAGCGGAAGTCGTGGGTGTTCACGTCTTCATAGAACTTCGGGTTCACCGCGGCGAAGTTGGGCAGGTGGAACGCAGCGTTGAACGGCAGCGAGGCCCCGTGGAATTCAGCCCAGCGTGCCTTGACGTCGAACTCGGTATCCTCGCCAGCCTTGAAGACCAGGCGGCCGTCAAGGTTGTACGATTCCTTGTCGTCCACGGTCTTGCTGTTGTTGAGGTAAATGTTGCGGTAGAAACCGTCAGAGCTCTGATAGCTGCCGCTCAGCACCAGGCCGGCGTTCTCGCTCAGCGGAAGCGAGGCATAGGCCGATGCATCCACCGTGTTGGCATTGGCGTAGGAAACCTTGACCCCGCCTTCAGCCACATCCTTGGGCTTCAGGGTTTGCAGCACGATCGCACCGGCAGCAGCGTTACGGCCGTAAAGCGCGCCCTGCGGACCCTTCAGGATTTCGACCTGACGCAGCGTGCCCTGCACCTGGTTGAGCTGGGCCGTGTTGGTCTTCAGAATGCCGTCGACCACCAGCGCCACCGAGCTTTCCGCGTCGCGCGCGCCGTTGATGCCGCGAATGTTGATCTGGGTATCGCCGGCTTCCGCCGTGCCGGTAACGATCGTCACACCGGGGGTCAGCTGGGCGAAGTCATCGGCGTTCTTGGCGCCGGTGTTCTCAAGCGTGGCAGCGGAGAGCACCGCAACCGAGGCCGGCACATCCTGCAGCCGCTCGTTCTGGCGGCGGGCGGTGACGATGATTGCCTCTTCTGCATTGGCACCTTCGGCGGCGCTGTCCTGCGCGAAAGCCGGGGTTGTAGCAAAAGCGAGGCCGACGGCCGAAGCCGAAAGCAGCAGGCGCGAGATCCGCATGTTCCATTACTCCCTGTTCACCGCCGCCCGATCCTGATCGGATTGAATGCCCGGGTGGCTTGCGAGGCGACCAGCTTATTGTATACAAATAGCCCGGGTCAAGTCATTCGGGATGAGAAATGTCACGCGCTTCTGATCATGCCTATACGGTAATTCGGGGAATGATCCTCGCGGGCGACCTGCCGCCCGGATCGCAGCTCAGCGAAGAAGCGCTGGCACTGCACTGCGAAGTGTCGCGCACGCCCGTCCGCGATGCCTTGCGGCGGCTGGAATCCGACCTTTTGATCCGCCGCAGCGAAAGCCAGCGGAGCTTCGTGGCGAGTTGGTCAAACGAAGATATCGAAGATGCGTTCGAACTCCGTTCGATGCTGGAATGCCAGGCCGCCCGTCGCGCCGCCACGCGCATCACCCCGGTCCAGCTGGAAGCGCTGCATCATCACAATCACTGCATTGCCGTGGCAATTGAGGGGGAATCCCCCGATATTGCGGCCTTCCTTGAACACAATCGCCTCTTCCATGAAATCATCCTGGCCGCCGCCGGCTCGTCGCGCCTTGCCAGCCTGCTGACCCGCCTGATCGAACAGCCCGTGGTGCGTCGGACGGCGCAAAACTATGATTACAGCAACCTGCAGCGATCCTATCGCGAACATGAGGAACTGATTGCCGCCTTCGCGCGGCAGGATCCCGCCTGGGCATCATCAATTATGGCCGGCCACATCCGCCGCGCCTTTTACGCCTACCTTGATGCCTACACCGCACAAAGGGCAGCATCCGAATAGGCCTCTTGCAGTTTTGTATACAAAAATGGCATAGCCCTCATCATGAGCTCATCCCCCTCCCCCACCGCGATCGAGTTTGTCGAGGTTGGTCCGCGTGACGGCCTGCAAAACGAGAAGACGCTGATCGCGACCGCAGACAAGCTTGCCCTGATCGAGCAGGCCATTGCCGCAGGGGCTCGCCGGATCGAGGTGACGAGCTTCGTCAACCCCAAGAAAGTGCCGCAAATGGCCGATGCAGACGCGGTCTGCGCCGGCCTGCCCCAGCGCGAGGACGTGACCTACATCGGCCTGGTGATGAACCTGCGCGGGGCCGAGCGCGCGCTGGCGACCGGTCGGATCGACCAGCTTGGCGCCGTCTGCGTCGCCACCGATCAATTCGCCATGGCCAACCAGGGTCAGACCAGCGACGAATCGGTTGAAGCCGCCATGGCCATCGTTGCGCTGGCCAAGGCGCAGGGCCGCACCGCCCAGGTGACGATCGGCGCGGCGTTTGGCTGCCCGTTCGAGGGCGAAGTCAGCGAAGACCGGGTGGTGGCGATGGCCGCACGCCTCGCGGAAGCCGGTCCGGTTGAAGTTGCGCTGGCCGATACGATCGGCGTCGGCAATCCGGCGCAGGTGACCCGGCTGGTCGAACGTGTTCGGCAGGCGATCAACCCGCTGCCGGTACGCGTTCACTTCCACAACACGCGCAATACCGGTCTGGCCAATGTCTGGGCCGCAGTCGCCGCCGGAGCCACGGTGGTCGATGGCGCGCTAGGCGGTCTGGGCGGCTGCCCCTTTGCCCCGGGTGCTGCCGGCAACGTGCCGAGTGAGGACGTGGTCTATATGCTGGAGCGCGGCGGGGTCGCGACCGGGATGGACCTGGCACGGATGATCGAGGCGAGCCACTGGCTGGCTGGCGTGATGGAACGAAAATTGCCGGGAATGGTGGCGCAAGCTCCTGTTTTCCCGAAAATGCCTGATTAAACCGATTATTTTGGAGTAGGATCGCATGGGTTATCGCCTGGGTGTCGATGTCGGCGGGACGTTTACCGACCTCCTCTTGTTCAATGTCGATACGGGGGCCTTCTGGCGGCATAAGACGCCTTCGACCCCGCACGACAGTTCGGAAGGTATCCTCAACGGCGTGACCGCAATCTGCGACGCCGCCGGGATCAAGGCTGATGCCATCGAATACTTCCTGCATGGCACCACGGTTGCGACCAACGCCGTGCTGGAAGGCAAGGGTTCGAAGGTCGGCCTCGTCACGACCGAAGGCTATCGCCACATCATGCAGATCGCTCGCTCGTTTGTGCCGGGCGGTCTGGCAGCCTGGATCATTTGGCCCAAGCCCACGCCGCTTGCCCGGCTGGAAGACACGGTCACGATCAAGGGCCGCATCGATGCCGAAGGCAACGAAGTGCGTCCGCTGGACGAGAATGACGTCCGCACCCAGCTGGGTCTGCTCAAGGCCCAGGGTGTCGAAGCGATCACGGTCAGCCTGATCAACGCCTATGTGAACGGATCGCATGAAGCCGTGGTCGGCAAGATCGCGGCCGAGATCATGCCTGGCGTGCCGGTCTCGCTCAGCCATGAAGTTCTGCCGGAAATGCAGGAATACGAACGCACCCTGACCACGGTGGCCAATGCCGCCGTGCGTCCGGTGGTGGGCAAGTACGTGTCCAACCTGCGCACCCGCCTCGCCGATGCCGGGATGGCCGGCAAGCTCTCGCTGCTGCGTTCGGACGGCGGCCTGATGTCGGCCCAGAAGACTGAAGAGCATCCGGTCAACATCCTGATGTCCGGCCCGGCCGGCGGTGTCACCGGGGCGCTGTGGGTCGGCAAGAATGCCGGGATCCGCAATATCCTGACGCTCGACGTTGGCGGCACCAGCACCGACGTGGCGCTGATCGAAAACCTTGAGCCGCGCCGCCAGCGCACCACCGAAGTGGGCCACCTTTCGGTCCGCGCTTCGGCGCTGGACGTGAAGACCGTTGGCGCCGGTGGCGGCTCGATCGCCTATGTGCCGGACCTGACCAAGGCACTGCGCGTTGGCCCGCAATCGGCCGGCGCGGTTCCCGGCCCGGTGGCTTATGGCAAGGGCGGCGAACTGCCGACCGTGACCGATGCCAACGTCGTGCTCGGCTATCTGCCCGAAAACCTGCTCGGCGGGGCCTTCAAGCTTGACCGTGAAGGCGCGAAGAAGGCTGTCCAGACTATTGCCGATGCCCTGGGCATCGACCTGATGGCCGCCGCACGCGGCATCATCGATATCGTTAACGAGAACATGTTCGGCGCGCTGCGCATGATCTCGGTCCAGCAGGGTTATGACCCGCGTGACTTCGCCCTGATGGGCTTTGGTGGGGCCGGTCCGCTCCACGTCAACGCGGTGGCCCGTTTGATGGGTTCCTGGCCGGCGGTTTCGCCGGTCTCGCCGGGCGTGCTCTGCGCGCTCGGCGATGCCACCACCCGGATGCGCACCGAAACGGCGCGTTCGTTCTCGCGTCTCGCCACGGCCACCAAGGCCGAAGACCTGATCGCGATCCTTGATGAAATGGCCGCGCAAACCCGTGCCGAACTGCTCTCTGACGGGGTGCCGGAAGCCGACATCACCAGCGAGTTCGAAGTCGATGTGCGCTATGCCGGTCAGGCCTTTGAAGTGCCGCTGACGATCACCGCCGACACGCTGCGTGCCGATGGGATCGCCGGCATCCTCAAGCGCTTTGATGACGAGCATCACCGGCTCTTCACCTTCAACATGGATACCCCGCACGAAATCGTGAACCTGCGCGCCGTTGCGCTGGGCAAGTCGCTGGACCTTCCGGCGGCCGAACTGCCCAAGGGCGATGGCAATCCGATTGCCGCCAAGATGCGCGATCACACGCTGTGGATGGACGGCCGCGAACAGGCCGCCGTGATCTATGACCGCTCGAAACTGCGGCAGGGCGATGTCATCCCCGGCCCGGCGATCGTGGTGGAAATGGATTCCACCACGCTGATCGAAAGCGGCTGTGTCGCCACTGTCGACCATGTCGGCAACATCCTGATCAACCTGGCCTGAGGGGAGACGAGCCATGCCTGCAACCATCGTCGAAACCAACCCGACCCCTTTCAAGTCGATCCCGATCGATCCGGTCACGCTCGACATCATCGAGAACGCGCTGCGCAATGCCCGGATCGAAATGGACGCCACCCTGGTCCGCACCGCGATGTCGCCCGGCATCCGCGAACAGGGTGACGCCTTCCCACTGATTGCCGATCACACCGGCAAGATGATCGTTGGCCAGTTCGGCAGCTTCATCGGCGGCTTCCTGAAGAGCTACGACGGCACGCTGGAAGATGGCGACATGATCTTCCTGTCCGATCCCTATTCGTGCGGCGGCGCGATCAGCCACTCGAACGACTGGCTGGTGCTGCTGCCCGTGTTCAAGGACGGACGCCTGCTGGCCTATACGGCCATGTTCGGCCACCAGAGCGACATCGGCGGCAAGGTCGTCGGCTCGATGCCGATCAACGCCCGTTCGATCTTCGAGGAAGGCGTGCGCATTCCGCCGGTCAAGATCTGGAAAAAGGGCGAATACAACGACGACCTGATGAAGCTCGTCATGCACCAGACCCGCAAGCCGGACTGGTGCCAGGCGGACCTTAACGCCCTGATCGCCTCGTGCCGCGTTGCCTCGCGCCGCGTGATCGAAATGGCCGAGCGGTTTGGCGATGACGTTTACGTTTCCGCCACGCAGGAACTGCTGGCGCGCAACCACCGCGCGATGCAGGCCCTGATCGGCATGGCCATTGCCGAAGAACCGGTCAGCTTCGAAGACTACATCTGCGATGATGGCGTGGGCTACGGCCCCTACAAGATCAAGTGCACGATGTGGCGTGAAGACGGCAAGGTCGTGCTCGACTTCGCGGGAACCGATCCGCAGTCAGCCGCCTCGATCAACTTCTTCCTCAACGAGAACATGTTCAAGATGTTCTTCGGCATCTACATGATCATGGTCTTCGACCCCCAGATCCTGTTCAACGACGGGTTCTATGACCTGATCGACGTACGGATCCCCGAAGGCAGCCTGCTCAAGCCGAAGTTCCCGGCCGCCCTTTCGGGCCGCACCCACGCGCTGGGCCGGATCTTCGATATTCTGGGTGGCCTGCTGGGCCAGAAGACGCCGGAATTCCTCAATGCGGCGGGCTTCAGCTCTTCGCCCCACCTGTTCTATTCGGGCAATGATACGCGCCCCGGCAAGGGTGGCGATTGGTTCCAGCTGTTCCAGATCGGCTTCGGCGGCATTCCGGGCCGTCCGCTGGGCGATGGGCCGGATGGCCACTCGCTCTGGCCGGGCTTCACCAACGTGCCGAACGAGTTCCTCGAACGCTACTTCCCGATGATGATCGAACGCTATGAAACCGAACCGGATTCAGGCGGCGCCGGTCTGCACCGTGGCGGCAATGGCATCCACATGACCTACCGCTTCCTTAGCCCGGGCACGATCTCGATCCATGATGACCGCTGGTTCGTGCCGCCCTGGGGCGTCAATGGCGGTGAGCCGGGCAAGCGCGCCCGCAAGATCCTGGAGAAGGCCGACGGCACCCAGCAGATCGTCGGCAACAAGGTTGAAGACGTCGAAGTGGAAGTGGGCGATCAGCTGCACTTCATCACCTGGGGCGGCGGCGGCTGGGGTGACCCGCTTGAGCGCGACCCGGCGCTGGTCGGGCTGGAAATCACCCAGGGCCTCGTCACGCCGGAAGGCGCCAAGGCCTATGGGGTGATCGCCAATGCCCAGGGCGTGATCGATGCCGCCGCAACCGAGGCGCTGCGAGCCGAAATGCGGTCGCAGCGCGGCGAACTGCCGCTGTTCGACTATGGCCCCGGGATCGAAGTCCTGCGCGCCAATTGCGAGGCCGAAACGGGCCTGCCGGCTCCGATCCAGCCGGTCTGGTCGCACCTCGAAGCAGCGGAGTAACCCGTGGCCCAGAACAGTGGCAAGCCGAACACCGGCGCCCTCAAGGGACTGCGCGTCGTAGAACTGGGCCAGCTGCTGGCTGGCCCGTTCTGCGGGCAGTTGCTGGGCGACATGGGCGCGGACGTGATCAAGGTCGAGCCGCCGGGCGCGGGCGATCCGTTCCGGGTGTGGGGCATGGGCGACGAAAAGGTCGTCTGGGAAGTCCTCGCCCGCAACAAGCAGTCAGTCTCGTGCAACCTGCGCGTGCCCGAAGGCCAGGCGCTGGTTCGCAAGCTGATCGCCACCGCCGATGTGCTGATCGAGAACTTCAAGCCCGGAACGCTGGAAAAGTGGGGTCTGGGCCCTGACGTTCTCCATGCCGAAAACCCCGGCCTGATCATCGCCCGGATGTCTGGCTACGGCCAGAATGGCCCCTATTCCGATCGCGCCGGTTTCGGCGGGATCGGTGAGGCCATGGGCGGCTGGCGCTATATCGTGGGCGATCCCGATCGTCCGCCCGCCCGGATGGGCGTTTCAATCGGCGATACGCTCTGCGCCACCTACGGGACGATGGGCGTGCTCGCCGCCTTGCATCACCGCGAAAAGACCGGTCAGGGCCAGGTGGTTGACACCGCGCTCTACGAAGCCGTGTTGCAGGTGATGGAAGGCCTTGTGCCCGAATATGTGCACAACGGTTTCATCCGCGAACGCTCGGGCTCGATCTTGCCGGGCATCGCGCCGTCCAACGTCTATCAATGCAGCGATGGCGTTTACATGATCGGCGCGAACAACGATCAGATCTTCAAGCGTCTGGCCAAGGCCATGGGCCAGCCCGAACTGGGCGACGACCCGCGCTATTCAACGCATATCGCCCGCGGCGAACGCCAGACCGAACTGGACGATCTGATCAACGCCTGGACCCGGACGCTGACCATCGATGAGGTCGACGCGCTGATGATCGAGCATTCGATCCCGGCTGGCCGTGTTTACCGCGCGCCGGACATGCTCGCCGATCCGCACTTCAAGGCGCGCGAAGCGATCATCGAGGTCGAAACCGAACGGTTTGGCCCGCTCAAGATGCAGAACGCCTTCCCCAAACTTTCAGCCACGCCCAGCGGTGTGCGCCGCCCTGCCCCTTCGCAGGTTGGCCAGCACAACGCCGAGATTTATGGCGAACTGCTGGGCATCAGCGCCGCTGAACTGGACGGGCTGAAGGCAGCAGGGGTGATCTGATGGCTAAGGGCGAAGGCGACCGGGGAGAGAACTACAAGGGCGCTTTTGACGGCCACTTGCCCTTCGGCAAGAAGCCGGCGCTGCTCATCGTCGATTTTGTCGTGGCCTATCTCGATCCCGCCTCATCGCTCTATGCCGGGGTGGAAGATGCCTTGGCCAGCAACGAGCGTCTGCTGGCGGCCGCGCGCAAGGCCGGGATTCCGGTGCTGTTCACCAATGTCGAATACTCGCCCGGCGGCGCCGATGGCGGTATATTCTTCCGCAAGGTTCCGGCGCTGAAGGCTTTTATCAAGGGATCGCCGCTGGGCGCTTTCCCGGATAACCTGCAGCCGCAGGATGGCGAGCTGGTGATCACCAAGCAATATGCCTCATCGTTCTTCGGTACGACGCTGGCCTCCACGCTGACGGCGATGGGGGTCGATACGCTGCTGATCACCGGGCTTTCGACTTCCGGCTGCGTCCGCGCGACCGCTCTCGATGCCTGCCAGCACGGCTTCCTGCCCTTCGTTGTGCGCGAAGCCTGTGGCGATCGCCATCCCGGACCGCATGAAGCCAATCTGTTCGATCTCCAGGCAAAATATGCCGAGGTGATAACCGAAGCCCAGGCCATCGCACAGTTGCAGTCGATCAGCCCGGCCTGACCCACGATTTTCGCCCCCGGCGACAACCCATCGAGACTGGCCATGCCAAAACGAGATCCGCGGTCCGAACAGGTCCGTACGCTTGAGACCATCGACCAGCGGTTGCGCTGGCTCTCTGCGTGGATCATCCACAATGCCAACCACCTGCGCGACAGCCGCGACGGGCTGAAGGTTGGCGGCCATCAGGCCAGCTGCGCCTCGATGACCGCAATCATGGCCGCGCTCTATTTCCATGCGCTGCGCCCGCAGGACAAGGTTGCGGTCAAGCCCCACGCCGGTCCGGTGCTCCATGCCATCCATTACCTGCTGGGCAACCAGAGCCTGGACCAGCTCAAGGCGTTCCGCGGTCTGGGCGGGGCGCAAAGCTATCCCAGCCGGACCAAGGACAAGGTGCCGGTCGATTTCTCAACCGGCTCGGTCGGGCTGGGCGTGGCGGTCACGGCCTTTGCCAGCCTCGTGCAGGATTACCTGATCGCCCACGGCCAGTTGCCAGAGGGCGAAGCCGGCCGGATGATCGCGCTGATGGGCGAAGCCGGCCGGATGATCGCGCTGATGGGCGATGCCGAGCTGGATGAAGGCAATATCTACGAGTGCCTGATCGAAGGCTACAAGCACGATATCCGTAACTGCTGGTGGATCGTCGATTACAACCGCCAGTCGCTGGATAGCACCACGGCCGACCGGATGTTCCGCCGCTTTGACGATATCTTCGAAACCTGCGGCTGGCGCGTGATCACGATCAAGCATGGCAAGCTGCAGCGCGAGGTGTTCAAGCGCCCCGGCGGCAAGGCGATTGATCGCTGGATCGATGACTGCCCCAATGCCGAATACGCCGCCCTCACCTATCAGGGCGGTGCCGCCTGGCGCGCCCGGTTGAATGCCGATCTGGCCGGGGACCAAGCCGCGCTCGATCTGGTGGCCAGCTTTGATGACGATGGCCTGTCGCGGTTGATGCTCAATCTGGGCGGGCACTGCATCGAAACGCTGATCGATGCCTTCGATCGGGCACAGGATGATGTGCCCACGCTGTTCATCGCCTATACCGTCAAAGGCTATGGGCTGCCGTTCCAGGGCCACAAGGATAACCACGCCGGGCTGATGAACCCGACCCAGATGGCCGACTATCGCGCCAGCCTGGGCATTGCCGAAGGCACCGAATGGGAGCCCTTCTCTGGCCTGGGGGATAACAGCGCGGCCACGCTCAAGGCCTTCCTTGAGCCCTTCCGCACCCGGCTGACCCACCCGGCCCGCACGGCCCCCGCCATCCCCGTGCCAGAGCGCTTGCCGGTACCGGACGGGGCTGAACAATCGACCCAGGCCGCCTTCGGGCGGATCCTGCTCGATCTGGCCAAGTCCGGCCATCCTTTGGCGGACCGGATTGTCACCACCTCGCCCGACGTCACCGTTTCAACCAACCTCGGCGCTTTCGTGAACCAGCGCGGGCTATTCCGCCGACAGGAGCTGAAAGACGTCTTTGCCGGACACAAGATCCCCAGCCCCCAGAAGTGGGCCGGTCATGAAGCGGGCCAGCACATCGAGCTGGGTATTGCCGAGAACAACCTGTTCCTGATGCTGGCCGCGTTGGGCCTGGCTGCGCCGCTGTTCGGTGAACGCCTGCTGCCGATCGGCACGGTCTATGATCCCTTCATCGCGCGCGGGCTCGATGCGCTGAACTACGGCTGTTACCAGGATGCGCGCTTCCTGCTGGTGGCAACGCCATCGGGCCTGACGCTGGGGCCGGAAGGCGGGGCGCACCAATCGATCAACACCCCGCTCATCGGCATGGGCCAGCCCGGCCTGACCCATTACGAACCCGCCTTCGCCGACGAGCTGGCGCTGTTCATGCACCGCGCCTTTGCCGAAATGCAGGCGGCCGATGGGGCCTCAACCTATCTGCGCCTATCCACGCGGGTAATTGACCAACAGCCCCGCACCGATAGCGCATGGGAAGCCGATGCCTTGGCCGGGGGCTATTGGTTGCGCGCACCAGCGCCCGGCTCGCGTGCGGCCGTTGCCTTTTCCGGTGCGATCGCCCCCGAAGCGATCGCCGCCTGGGAACAGCTGGCGGATGACCTACCGGGGCTTGGCCTGCTCAATGTCACCTCGCCCGATCTGCTCCATCGTGGCTGGTCCGCCGCGCAGTCGGCGCGCTGGCAGGGCGGCACGCGGCATCCGAGCCATGTCGAGACGCTGCTCGCCCCGCTTGCGGCTGATGCCGGGATTGTCACCCTGCTTGATGGCTCGCCGGCTGCGCTATCCTGGCTGGGCGGCGTGCGCGGTCATCGGATCAGCCCGCTGGGAGTTGATCGCTTTGGCCAGACCGGAGACCTGCCAGACCTGTACCGCACCTATCGGCTTGATGCCGATGCCGTGGTAGAGGCTATGGCCGAGCTGCTGCTCCCCTAACCGCCCTTCATGGCCGCATGGGCCGCCAGAGCGCGTGCCCGGCCAGCGGCATGGTCCACGATCTTGGCCGGATAGCCACGCGGGCGCAGCAGGCCCGGATCGTGGATCTCGCCATCGCCCAGCCGGGCCAGTTCCGGCACCCATTGGCGGATATAGCCTGCCGCATCGAACTTCGGGCTCTGCGTCAGCGGCGCCATGATCCGCACGAACATATTGGCGTCCACACCCGATCCGGCGCTCCACTGCCAGTTAACGGCGTTCTGGCCGTAATCGGCGTCCACCAGCGTGTCCCAGAACCACTCCTCGCCCCGGCGCCAGTCAATCAGCAGGTGCTTAATCAGGAACGAAGCAACGATCATCCGCACCCGGTTGTGCATCCAGCCGGTTGCCCACAGTTCGCGCATTCCGGCATCGACAATCGGATAGCCGGTGCGGCCCTGCTGCCAGGCCTGCAAGTCCGCCTCTGCCTCAGGCCCGGTGCGCCAGGGCAGGCGATCAAACTCGTCCTTGTAGGACCGGGCGCCGTAATCCGGGAACTGGTGGATCACATTGGCGGCATAGTCGCGCCAGCCCAGTTCCCCCAGGAACACATCGACCGAACCGCCCGCATCGGCCACCCCGTGCCAGACCTGCGCAGGCGAGATTTCCCCGAAATGGAGGTGCGGCGAAAGGCGCGAGGTGCCCAGCATCGAGGGCAGGTTGCGTCGCTCCGAATACTTGGCCGCGCGGCGGGCGAAGGTTTCCAGACGTTCAGCCGCGCCGGCCTCTCCGGGGGTCCATTCTTCCCGCATGCCGCCCGCCCAATCAGGCTTGCTGGGCAGCAGGCCCCAGTCTTCAAGCCGGTCGCTGGCTGGCCAACTCTCCGGTGCAGCAAGCTGCGGCGCGGGCAGTGGCGGCGCCGGTGGCATCCGTTCCTGCAAGGCGCGCCAGAACGGCGTGTAGATCTTGAACGGCGTGCCCCCGCCCGTCAGCACCGATCCCGGCGGGGCGAGGTAGATCCCGTGATGCAATGTCAGGTCCAGCACCTTGGCCACGGCCCGCTCGGCATTGCGCCACCACGGCTCGACATGGTGCATGGCATGGACGGCCCGCGCGCCCGTTTCCGCCGCAATCGCCGCCAGCACATCCTCAGACCTGCCCCGGCGCAGGATCAGCCGCGATCCGGCGGCCTGCAGGTCAACAGCAAGACTGGTGAGCGAATGGTGCAGCCACCACAGGCTAGCCGCTCCCATGCGGCGATGCTTGGGCGTATCATCATCCAACACATAGACCGGGATCACCGGCCCCTGTTCGGCAGCAGCCCGAAAAGCGGGTTGATCGGCCAGCCGCAGGTCGCGGCGCAGCCAGACGATGATAGGTGCAGTCATTGGGCGGCCTTCAGGCCGCGGGCGGTTTGCAACAAGCTGGCCTTTGGTCCGGCGTTAGCGCCCGTTCGCAAAATCTCACGCGAAGACACAAAGACGCGAAGAGGCCGCGTTGTGCCATCGCTCAATTGTGATTGCTAACCACCCGCTGGAGGCCACCCTTGAATGTGGGTTGTCCAAAATTCATCAACAGACCTAGCGGCATCCTGAGTAGCCGCAGGTAGGTCAGAACCTGCTTCGCGTGGACCAAATTTACCTTCTCGGTCGATTTCAGCTCGATCAGCAGGAGATCTTCAATAATCAGATCGGCCCTGAATGCGTTGTCGACGACAACGCCCTTGAACCGGATTGGTACGGAGACTTGCTCAGCGACTGACAGCCCGCGGTCGCGCAGACTAGCCAGCATCAAGGCCTGGTAAACAGACCCAAGCAGCCCCGGCCCAATCTCGCGATGGATATGAAAACCACAATCCACCGCCACCCTGGCTAGCTCTTCGATTTCCTCCAGACGCGACATCTTCGCGTCTTCGCGCCTTTGCGTGATAAAATCAATTAAGCATCTGAATTTAAAGGTCCGGCCCGCCCTCGGTCACGGTCCAGGTCTGGCCCTTGGCGAGCAGCTTGGCGAGGTTGGGTTCCTTGCCGGCCACGGCCTTCTCGCGCTCTGCCATCACGGCTGCTTCGAAGGTCGGGCGCGGATCGTCGTAGAGCACGCCCAGCGCCATCGGGAACGGGCCGAACGGCATTTCAACCAGCATGTGCGCGATCGAGCGGTTGGTCACGTCATGGACGATCACGCCCGCCGCCTGCCAGTTGCCATCCACCACGTCGACCACCTTGAGCGTCAGCTTGTCGGCATCAAGGGCAATGCCCCTCTCGCCCTTGGCAAACAGCATCGGTTCCCCGTTCTGCAGCCACAGCTGGCGGTCTTCGGCGCCCTTGGGAGCGGCGAAGTCTTCGAATCGGTCCTTGTTGTAGACGATGCAGTTCTGGAAGATTTCGACAAAGGCCGCGCCCTTGTGGCGATAGGCGGCCTTCAGAACGTCCGGCAGGTGCTTCGAAACATCGAACCCACGGGCGATAAAGCGCGCGCCGGCCCCCAGCGCGAAGGCGCAAGGGCTGGCCGGGCGGTCCACCGAGCCCAGCGGCGTGGTCGGGCTGGTGGTGCCTTCGCGGCTGGTGGGCGAATACTGGCCCTTGGTCAGGCCATAGATCTCGTTGTTGAACAGCAGGATCTGGCAATCGAGGTTGCGGCGCAGCACGTGCATCGTGTGGTTGCCACCGATCGACATACCATCGCCGTCACCGGTCACCAGCCAGACATCGAGCTGCGGATTAGCCAGCTTGATACCCGTGGCAAAGGCCGGAGCGCGGCCGTGGATCGTGTGGAAGCCATAGCTCTCCACGTAATAGGGGAAGCGGCTGGAGCAGCCGATGCCCGATACGAACACGGTGTTGGCCGGGTCTGCCCCCAGTTCCGGCAGGGTGCGCTGCACCGCCTTGAGGATCGCATAGTCCCCGCAGCCTGGGCACCAGCGAACTTCCTGGTCGGTTTCCCAGTCCTTGAGGGTGGTGGTGATGGGGGTGATCGCGTTCATGGTCGTCCTCTCGGGGCAACAACGCCAAGGCGTCAGCCCAAAGCTCCTTCGATGGCAGCTTCAATTTCGGCAATGGTGAAAGGCTGCCCGCTGGTCTTGGTCAGCGGCTTGGCATCGACCAGGAACTGGTCGCGCAGCACGGTCTTGAACTGGCCGGTGTTCATTTCAGGCACCAGCACCTTGTCATAACCCTTGAGCAGTTCGCCCAGGTTCTGCGGCAGCGGCCAGATGTGGCGGACGTGAATGTGGCTCACGTCCTGGCCCTTGGCGCGGGCGCGGCCCACAGCCTGGTGGATCGGGCCATAGGTGCTGCCCCAGCCGACCACGGCCAGCTTGCCACCCGGATTGCCCAGGCAGACATCCTGATCGGGGATCGACTGGGCAATGCCATCAACCTTGGCCTTGCGGGCATCGGTCATCGCCTGGTGGTTGGCCGGCGAATAATCGAGGTGGCCAGTATCGACCGCCTTCTCGATCCCGCCGATGCGGTGCATCAGGCCCGGCGTGCCCGGCTTGATCCACGGGCGGGCACCCTTGGCATCGCGCTTGTAGGGCAGCAGGGTGTCGCCGGCGTTCTTTTCCGCCAGGAACGAAACCGGGAATTCCTTGTAGTCCGCGGGATCCGGCACCTTCCACGGCTCTGCCGCGTTGGCGATGTAACCATCGGTCAGCAGGATCACCGGGGTCATGTATTCCACCGCGATCCGGCAAGCCTCGATCGCACATTCGAAGGCGTCAGACGGGCTGCGCGCCGCCACCACCGGGATCGGCGCATCACCGTTGCGGCCATAAACCGCCTGGTAAAGATCGGACTGTTCGGTCTTGGTCGGCAGGCCGGTCGACGGGCCACCGCGCTGCGAGTTGACGATCACCAGCGGCAGCTCGGTCATCACCGCGAGGCCCATCGCCTCACCCTTGAGCGCGATGCCCGGGCCAGAGCTGGAGGTTACGCCCAGCTGGCCGGCATAGCTGGCGCCAATTGCGGCGCAGATCGCGGCGATTTCGTCTTCCGCCTGGAAGGTAGTGACGCCAAATTCCTTCAGCCGCACCAGCGCATGCAGGATCGAGCTGGCCGGGGTAATCGGATAGCCACCAAAGAACATCGGCAGGTGCGCCAGCTGCGCACCGGCTACCAGGCCCAGCGCGACAGCATCGGCACCGGTGATGGTGCGATAGAGCCCAGCCGGGGTCGGCACCGGGCCAAGGTGCAGCTTCTTGACGTGTCCGCCCAGTTCGGCCGTTTCGCCATAGGCATGGCCGGCGTTCAGCGCCGCCACGTTGGCATCGGCCAGCACCTGGTTCTTGGCGAACTTCTGGTTCAGCCAGTCAATCAGCGGCTGGCGGTCGCGGTCGAACATCCACAGGGCCAGGCCCAGCGTCCACATGTTCTTGCAGCGCAGGGCTTCCTTGTTGCCCAGGCCAAAGGGCTTCACCGATTCCAGCGTCAGCGCCGAAATGTCGAAGGCCAGCACCTGCCACTTGGCCAAGCTGCCGTCTTCCAGCGGATTGACCTCGTACTTGGCCTTTTCAAGGTTGCGCTTGGTGAACTCACCGGTGTCGGCAATGATCAGGCCGCCGGGCTTGAGCGCGCCAACATTGGTCTTCAAGGCCGCCGGGTTCATCGCCACCAGCACGTCGGGCGCGTCACCGGCCGTGTCGATGGAGGTCGAGCCGAAGTTGATCTGGAAGGCCGAAACGCCAAACAGCGTGCCTTGCGGCGCGCGGATTTCGGCCGGAAAGTCGGGGAAAGTGGCAAAGTCATTGCCCGCCAGCGCGCTGGACAGGGTGAACTGCCCGCCAGTCAACTGCATCCCATCGCCAGAGTCGCCCGCAAAACGGACAACCACGGCTTCGGGAGCACCGGTGGACTTTGCTTCGGGATCGGCCAATTGCGTTGCCATGCGTCTTCCTTGAACGACGTCAAACCTCGGGCGGACTCGCCACCCCGTCTCTTGCGGAGCGCCCTAGTCCCGTCCTCACCCACCCGGCAATCAAGAAAAACTGCGCACCGGGCAACCTCGTTCACAAGAGGAGCGCCAAGGCGGCTAGTCAAGTGGCAAAACGCGACTTAACCTGTCGGTTAAATTATCAAGCGAGAGGATCCCAGCGTGAGCGAAGCCACCCCCTATGTCCGCCCCGATGTAAAGATGCTGCTGGATATGCTGGCCGCCATGGCCGGGCCGAAGATGAACGAGGTTCCGCTGGCCGATGCCCGTGCTTCCTATTCACAGATGGCCGCGCTGGTGGAAGCAGACCCCGTGCCGCTGGCCACGATCACCGATCTGACCTGCCCCGGCCCGCGCGGCGACATCCCGCTGCGGCTCTATGATCCCCGCGCCGACCGCGGCCCCGGCCCGATGGTGATGTTCTATCACGGTGGCGGCTTCGTGATCGGCGATCTGGATTCGCACCACGCGCTGTGCACCACGATCGCCGCCGAACTCGACCTGCCGGTGGTGGCGGTCCACTATGCCCTCGCCCCCGAAAACCCCTTCCCCGCTTCGGACGAGGATTGCATCGCCGCCACCCGCTGGGTGGCCGAAAACGGCCTGAAGCTGGGCCGCGAAGCGACTGGCCTGATCACCATGGGCGATAGCGCCGGTGGCCACCTGGCCATTGTCGTGCCGCAGGCCCTGGCCAAGAACCCAACCAAGGTGCCGGTGATCCTGCAGGTGCCAATCTACCCGGCGACTGACGAATCGAGCGATGGCTCGATGGCCGAATTTGCCGATGGCTATCTGCTGACCAAGGAGACGATGGACTGGTTCATGGGCTGCTATGCCCCGGTTCCGGGCAACGCGATGGCCTATCCGATCCACGGCGAACAGGCCGGCTCCCCGCCGACCCTGCTGGTCACCGCCAGCCTCGATCCGCTGCGCGACCAGGGCCGCCGCTATGCCGCCGCGCTGACCGTGGCCGGGGTGGAATGCCACTTCATGGAAATGAAGGGCTCGATCCACGGCTTCGTCAACCTGCGCAAGGCCGTGCCAAGCGCCCAGGCCGATTTGCTGGCGATTCTGGCGCAGGCGAAGTTGATGTTGGCCCGCATTTGCGCCTAAGGGCGCGCGGATGAACGACACCCCCTTTTCGAACCTGCCCTATCGCCCCTGCGTCGGGGTCATGCTGGTCAACGCTTCTGGCCTGGCCTTCGTTGGCAAGCGCATCGACATGCGCGGCCAGCCGGACGAAGGCGGGGTCTATTGGCAGATGCCGCAGGGCGGGATCGATGAGGGTGAGGATGTTCGCACCGCCGCCCTGCGCGAGCTGTGGGAGGAAACCGGCGTGCGCGAAGAGCACGTAACGGTTCTGGCCCAGACGCGCGAGGAGGTGCTCTATGACCTTCCTGATGACCTGATCGGCAAGCTATGGGGCGGCCAATATCGTGGCCAGCGCCAGCATTGGGTGCTGGCCCGGTTTACCGGTGAGGATCACCACATCCAGCTCGACGCGCACGATCCGGCCGAGTTCTGCGAATGGCAGTGGCTGGAACCAGCGCAGCTGCCCGAGGTGATCGTGCCGTTCAAGAAGCGCGTCTACCGCGCTGTGCTGGAAGAATTCCGCGACCTGATCTGAGCTTCGGTCAGTTATCCGAAACGATCGGCTTGGCCTGAACCGCGTCAGCCGTCACCATTTGCGGGGCCGGGCCCTGCTGGATGGCTGCGGCCAGATCCTTGGCGGGCACGCAGTTCGCGCCGCAAATCTGCTCAAGCCGGGCCAGATTGCGGCGGGCGCGTTCAACCGCGCCCTTTTCAACCAGCGCCATGCCTTCACCCGAAATCGCAAAGACATTGCCCGGATCGGCTTCCAGCACTTCGCGGTAATAGCGCAGCGCCTTGCCCTGCAGGCCCTGCTTGCGGCTGGCCTCGGCCAGATTGAGCAGGATTGCGACATGGCCGGGCTGGATCACCAGGGCGGCTTCATAATCATCGACCGCGGTGTTGGCGTCTCCGCCGGCAAGCGCCTTGCGCCCTTCAGCCAGCAACACGGCAGCCCGCGGATCGAGCGGACTGGGCGGCGCAGACAGGCTGACACTGGCCGTTACTGCCGCCAGCAGCGACAGGGCCAGCGCGGCAGGGGTATAGCGCATCAGTTGCTCCCACAGGCTCGACATCGACCGACCTGTTATCAGGTCTTCCGGAAACAGGCGACGAAAAACCCATCGGTCCCGTCTCCTGCCGGTGAAAGCCGCAAACCCGGTCCGCGGGTCTCGCCTGCGCTCAGCGCCAGCGCTTCAACGGTCCAGCCGGGATGACGCGCCAAAAAGCCGCTCGCCTGCTCTGCACCTTCGGCATCGAGCAGCGAACAGGTAACAAAGCCAAGCCGTCCGCCGGGCCGCACCAAGCCCGCAGCAAGATCCAGCAACCGCGCCTGGATCGCGGCATAGCGTGCCAGTTGATCCCGCGTCAGCCGCCAGCGCGCTTCGGGATTGCGCCGCCAGGTGCCGGTGCCCGAACAGGGCGCGTCAACCAGCACCGCGTCGGCCTGGCCCATCAGGTCCGCCAAGGCTTCCGCCTCGCGGTTGGGATTGAGCAGGCGGGTCTCGGCGATCGTCACCCCGGCGCGCGCCGCGCGCGGTTCCAGGCGGGAAAGCCGCGTGCGATCAACATCGCAGGCGATCAGGCGGCCACGGTTGCTCATCGCCGCCGCCAGCCCAAGCGTCTTGCCGCCTGCCCCTGCGCACAAATCAATCACCAGTTCACCCGGCTGCGCGGCCAGGGCCGCGCAGACCAGTTGCGATCCGGCGTCCTGCACCTCGATCTGGCCGTTGAGATAGGCCTGCCAGCTTTCGACCTGCGTGCCGTGCGGCAGGCGCAGGCTATCGGGCGCAATGCCAGGTTCTGCCGGTCCGGGCAGTTCCAATGTTGCGCGGTCGGCCTTCAGCGTGTTGACCCGCAGATCGAGCGGTGCGCGCTCGAGCAGGGCCGATGCGGCCGCACCGTCGATACCGCTTTCGGCAAGGGCCGCTTCCAGCCAGTCCGGGGCGATACCGCCCGCGGCAACGGGCTCGCCGGCCGTAATGGGCTGCGGACCGTGGCCCGTCCCATCGAACAGACCAGCAATTGCGGCATCATCCTGGGCCAGCTTCAGCATGGCGGAGCGGCCAGTGGCCGGCACCGGCCCGCAGGCCCGGATCGCGGCATAGACCAGCTCGCGCACGGCGCGCCGGTCCTTGCTGCCGGCAAAGCGGCGGGTGCGAAACCAGTCGCTGACCACGCGGTCCGCGGGTGCGCCATTGGCGCGGACGGCCGCAATCACGAGATCGAGGATCTCGATTGCCGCCTGAACCCGCGCCTGCGGCGTCACAGCTTGTAGTTCGGGGCCTCGCGGGTGATCGTCACGTCGTGGACGTGGCTTTCCTTGAGACCCGCGTTGGTGATGCGCACGAAATTGGCGCGGGTGCGCAGGTCCTCGATCGTGGCCGATCCGGTATAGCCCATCGCTGCCTTGATCCCGCCAACCAGCTGGTGAACTACATCGCGCGCCGGCCCCTTGTACGGCACCTGGCCTTCGATCCCTTCGGGCACCAGCTTCATCTGGTCCTTGATATCGCCCTGGAAATAGCGGTCCGCACTGCCGCGGCCCATGGCCCCCACCGAACCCATCCCGCGGTACGACTTGTAGGCCCGGCCCTGGTACAGGAACGTTTCGCCAGGTGCTTCCTCGGTCCCGGCCAGCATCGAGCCGACCATGATCGTCGAAGCGCCCGCTGCCAGCGCCTTGGCGGCATCGCCCGAGGTGCGCAGGCCGCCGTCGGCAATGATCGGGGTCTTGCTGTCAGCCGCGGCGCGGGCAGCTTCCATGATCGCCGTCAACTGCGGCACGCCAACGCCAGCCACCACGCGGGTGGTGCAGATCGAGCCCGGCCCGATGCCAACCTTCACCGCATCGGCCCCGGCATCGATCAATGCGCGGGTCGCTTCATAGGTCGCGACGTTCCCGGCGATCACCTGGGCCGAATTGGACAGCTTCTTGACCCGTTCGACCGAGCGGGCGACATCCTTGTTGTGGCCATGCGCGGTATCGATGATCACCACGTCGCATTCGGCCGCCAGCAGCGCCTCGGTGCGTTCAAAGCCCTTGTCACCCACGGTAGTGGCTGCAGCAACGCGCAGGCGGCCCGATGCGTCCTTGGTCGCATCCGGATAGGTCACGGCCTTTTCCATGTCCTTGACCGTGATCAGGCCCGTACAATGGAAGTTCTCGTCCACCACCAGCAACTTCTCGATCCGGCGCTGGTGCAGCAGCCGGCGCGCTTCTTCCTGGCTAACCCCGGCGCGAACCGTGGCCAGGTTTTCGTGCGTCATCAGCTCGCGCACCGGCTGGGCCGGATTATCGGCAAAGCGGACGTCGCGGTTGGTCAGAATGCCGACCAGACGGCCACCGGCTTCGACCACGGGAATGCCCGAGATGCGATTGGCTTCCATCATCATCCGCGCTTCGCCGAGCGAGGCATCGGGGCTGATCGTGATCGGATTGACCACCATACCGCTTTCGAAGCGCTTGACCGCGCGAACGGCAGCGACCTGTTCCTCGATCGTCAGGTTCCGGTGCAACACGCCGATCCCGCCCAGCTGGGCCATGACAATCGCCATGTCCGCTTCGGTGACGGTATCCATCGCCGATGAGATCACCGGGATGTTCAGGCCGATCTGGGCGGTCAGCCGGGTGCTGGTATCCGCCATCGATGGCAGGATATCGGATTCGGCCGGACGCAGCAGCACGTCGTCGAAGGTAAGGCCGAGGGGTATGTCCATGAGTGCCACTTTGCGTCTGGTTGCGGAGATTCGTGGCGGCCCATGTAAACGCACTGTCCGCAGAGGGCTAGTGCCTCATTTAGAAGGTGGTGGAACCTTCTTGAGGTCAGCAAAATACCGCACCAGCGCCACATGGAAGGCCACATCTTCGGCCGTGCCGGAAAGGTCCAGCCCGGCCTTCACCTGATCGCCGGGCCGATGGTAATCGCCATCGAAAAAGCGTTCGACCCGCGCCACGTCTGACCAGCTGGAGGAAACCATCACCGCTGGCACATCGTGCTGCAGCAGCGCCCAGCCATCTTGCCGGCGGATATAGGCGTTGGTGGCATCGCCTTCGACGATCTTGCGCTTTTGCGCCTTGGCTACGGCCGCGATCCCGGCATCAAGCGGCGTCATCCCGCGGCCGACGATCCCGATCGGCGTTCCTGCAGGGGCCAGCGCAATGCTGTCTAGATTGAAGGCCGCCACGATCTGGTCCAGCGGCAGCGGCGGATCCTCGGCAAAGGCTTCGGCCCCCAGCAGGCCGATTTCCTCGGCCGTGGTCGCCAGGAAATAGACATCGCGGTCCAGCGCCGGCCCCTTGGCCAGCCGCCGCGCAATCTCGGTCAGCGCGGCCACGCCAGTGGCATTGTCGATCGCGCCGTTGCAGATCAAGTCTTCGGCCGGCGGAGCGGCACATTCGCCAAAATGGTCCCAGTGCGCCAACAGCAGCACGGCCCCGCTATCCGGGCGGCGGCCCGGCAGGCGGCCGATCACGTTGTGCGTATTGATCCGGGTCTCACGCGTGGTCGCTTCCAGCATGACGGACAGGTCCAGCAACTTCGTCCCGAAATCGGGCCGGGCCGCCATCGCTTTCAGCGCAGCAAGATCCAGCGGACCGCCCGCCAGCGCCCGTTCCATGCCCTCGCTGGTGATATAGGCGTCCAGATCGCCGCCCAGTTCCTCGGTCGCCAGGGCATAGCCAGAGCGACTGCGCCGGGCGCGGACCTGATCGAGCGTGCGTTCGCCATCCAGCACGGTCATCACCGCGGCGGCACCGGCCTTGAGCAGCGCGTTCTGCCGTTTGGCATTGTCCGTGCCGCCATCCAGCAGCAAGGCTACGCGCCCGGCCAGTTCGGCGCGGCCCACTTCGCCCTCACCCCGGCCCACAAACAGGATCGGTGCGCTGTTCAGCAGGGTGCGCTTGCCGGAAGTAAAGACCTCGGTCGAACCGGGCGGGGAAAATTGCGGGCGGCCGCGGCGGCTGAACACGGCCCGGCTGGATGCCGGTTCGCGCGCAACCAGTTTGACCGGGGCGAACCAGGCATTGCGGGGATCGTTGGTGCCCGATTCGAGGCCGATATCGAACCACTGCCTGCCAATGTAACGCAGCGTCTTGGCCTCGCCATCGGTGCCGGGTTCGCGGCCATCGTAGGCATCGCTGGCCAGCTCGCTGACATGGGCCAGAAGCGCTGTTTCCAGCACCTTGTCGCGCCGTTGGGCGGCAGCTGGAGCGCACAGCAAGGCCGCCGCAACAGCGGCAGCAGCCCATCGCTTCATCGCCCTGACGCAACGCTTCATCGCCCCCGTCCTACAGCAGGTCAGCTTCCGGACAAGCGGCTTTCAAAAACCGCCATGCAGTTAAGCCGCAGGGGTGGCAGGAAGGTTACACCTGCCGGCACAATTGTTCGTTATTCGGCGGTCCAGCCGCCATCCATCGAGATGTTGGAACCGGTCATGTTGCCAGCTTCGGGGCGGCACAGGAACACCGCCAGGGCGGCGACTTCCTCGGGCTGGACGAAGCGCTTGGTCGGCTGCTTGGCCAGCAGCACATCGTTGATCACGGCTTCACGGCTGAGCCCGCGGGTCTTCATCGTATCGGGGATCTGGTTCTCGATCAGCGCGGTCCAGACATAGCCCGGGCTAATGCAATTGGCGGTAACCCCGCTGGTCGCCAATTCCAGCGCCAGCGACTTGGTAAAGCCGGCCACTGCATGCTTGGTCGCCACATAGGGTGCCTTGAACGGCGAGGCGACCAGGCTGTGGGCCGATGCAGTCGAGATAATCCGCCCCCAGCCGCGTGCCTTCATGCCCGGAATGGCCAGACGGCAGGCATGGAACACGGCCGAAAGGTTGAGCGCGACAATCGCGTCCCACTTGTCGACCGGAAACTCGTCAACCGGGGCAACGTGCTGCATCCCGGCGTTGTTGATCAGGATATCAACCTCGCCTGCACCGGCGAACAGAGCCTCAACCCCCGCGGCGCTCATCAGGTCAGCCGGCACGTGGCGCGCATCCAGTTCCTGACACAGCGCAGCAATCTCTGCATCGGAGCCGAAGCCGGAAAGGATCACCTCGGCCCCTTCGGCATGCAGCGCCCGGGCAATTGCCAGGCCAATGCCCGAGGTGGAACCGGTAACCAGCGCGCGCTTGCCGTTCAGAAACATGGTCGACTCCGTAAAAATATTGGACCTCCGCCCCTTGCGACTGAGCCGCGCGGCTGTCCAGTGCGAACAGGCCGAAACCGGTCCGCACGCAGATTACCGGCAAGAAGTCGCTTTCCCCGGCCCCGGCGCTGCGCTAGCCCACGGCCATGCGCCTGACCGATTGCCATAATATCGCTGATTTCCGCGAACTGGCCCGCCGCCGCCTGCCCTGGCCCGTGTTCGACTATATCGACGGCGCCGCCGATGATGAGGTGACCAAGGCCCGCAACACCAGCGCCTTTGATCAGGCCGACCTGGTGCCAGACGTGCTGGCCGGAGTGGCCGAGATCGATACCTCGATCACGCTGATGGGCCGCAAGAGCGCCCTGCCGCTGATGCTTTCCCCCACCGCGCTGCAACGCGTCTTCCACTGGCAGGGCGAACGCGCTGTGGCCCGTGCGGCGGAGAAGTATGGCCTGTGGTTCGGCATCTCCAGCCTGGCCACAGTCAGCATCGAAGAGACCGCTGCCCTCACCAACGGCCCCAAGCTGTTCCAGCTCTATGTTCACAAGGACAAGGGTCTGAACCGCAGCATGATCGAGCGTTGCCGTGCGGCCAAGTTCGATTGCATCGCGCTGACGGTGGACACGATCGTTTCCGGCAAGCGGGAACGCTGCGCCCGCTCAGGCTTCACCTCGCCGCCCAAGTTCACGCCGCGCAACCTGCTGGGCTATGCCGCGAAGCCGCGCTGGGGGCTGGACTATCTGCTGCGCGAGAAGTTCGCCCTGCCCAACCTCGATACCCACGTGGCCGAGGGCACGGGCGAAGCCGTCTCGATCGCCGGTTATTTCAACACCATGCTCGATCAGTCGATGGACTGGAATACTGCCGCCGATATCCGCGCGCAGTGGGGCGGCACTTTCTGCCTGAAGGGCGTGATGAGCGCCGCCGATGCCCGCCGGGCGGTAGAGATCGGGGCCGACGCGATCATGATTTCCAACCACGGCGGCCGCCAGCTTGATGGCAGCCGCGCCCCGTTTGACCAGCTGCGCGAAATCGTCGACGCCGTCGGCGGCGAGATCGAGATCATCTGCGATGGCGGCGTGCGGCGCGGCACCCACGTGCTCAAAAGCCTGTGTGCCGGGGCCACGGCGGCTTCAGGTGGGCGGCTGTACCTCTACGCGCTCGCTGCCGCCGGGCAGGAGGGCGTGGAACGCGCGATCATGCTGCTCAAGGACGAGATCGAGCGCGGCATGAAGCTGATGGGCGTGACCCGCGTCGATCAGCTCACGCCTGACCGCCTGCGCTGGCGCTAACGTTCAACCCTGCTTAGACAGCCGCTCGATTTCCGCGTCGAGCTGCTTGAGCACATTGTCGCGGACCGCCGGCGAGAGATTGGGATCCTGGCTGATCCGCTCACGCGCAGCCTTAAGGCCATCGGCAGGCTTGGCCGTGCCGGCGCGGGCCAGACAGAAGCGCATCACAACCTTCTGCTGTTTGCCGTCAGCGGCGGGGGCATTAGATTCGAACGAACGCGTCTTGGCGCCATCGGCACAGCCAGCGGCCATCGGATCATGGTCCGGGCCGACCGGCGCCATGTCTTGGGCGGTGCCATCAGCCTGAAGGCGCTTCACGATCACCCGGCGCTGCGCCCCTGCGGGAGGCGCGGATACATCGCCCGCGGCCGGCATGTCAGCCAGCACCTTGGCCAGCTTGGCTTCGATCTCGGCATCGTCCAGCGGCTTGTCCGACTTGATGATGATGGTCTTGCCATCCTTGCTGATGATCCGCGTCTTGAGATCGGCCTTCGCCTTCCCGGTATCATCCGGTCGCTCAACAATGACGATGCGATGCTCGGTGACGATCTTGGGAGCCTCCGTGGCCACCGGAGCAGCCGGCGGGCTCGCCGGATCCTGACCCGCTGCCTGGGCGGCCGAAGCCGCTAGCGGCAGCGCCAGCGTGGCACCGGCCAGCAGCAGGCGGTCAACAGCGCGGCGAACCAGCGTGCGTTCAATCATGGTCATGCTCCCCAAACGATCGGCGGCCTTTGTAACCTGGGACGCCAGGTTAATGCGAGTGGTAAATCCGCGTCCCGCTGCGGCCGGCAAGGGCAATTTGTTAAGGCTGCGAGAAAGCGCAAATTTAACTGCACTTTATGGGGCTTTCGTCAGAATCCGCCGCTATGCTTGGGGTCTTGGGGAACGGGTCGCATTCCAGACCGGCGCCCTATGTAATTCGAGCTGTCCGGATATGGACAGGGGGGCCGGGGTGAACGCTTACTCATCGGAATTTGTCCAGGGCCTCGAAGCCCTGTCCTGGTCCTTGTCTGAAGTCCTGGCCAAGCTTGAGGTCGACATTTCGAGCGGGGTGGACGCCGAGATTTCGCCCGTGGCCCCGGCGAACCCGGCAACCGAAAGCGCGCGCAGCAAGCGCCCGGCCGGCCGCGTACCGCTGCCTGATCCCCGCTTGATCCGGCGGATCATCCGCCAGCGGCAAAGCCGCGCGCGCTTCTTCCGGGCTGACCTGTTTGCTGACCCGGCCTGGGATATGCTGCTGGATCTGACCGCAGCGACGGCAGAGCATCGCCGGATTTCGGTCACGTCGCTGTGCCTGGCCTCGGGCGTTCCGCCCACCACCGCGCTGCGGTGGATCGGCCAGATCGAGGAAGCGGGCCTGGTTGAACGGCAGGAAGACAGCACCGACCGGCGCCGGGCCTTCGTTGTCCTTAAGGATAGCGCGATCACCCAGATCGCCCGCTATTTCGAAACCATCGGACCAGGCGCCATGCACCTGGTCTGATGGTTCTGGTTCCGCTTAGTACACCCGCTTCTTGGGCTTGATGTATTCAACGTCGTCGGTCAGCGTATATTCGTGGACCGGGCGGTAATCGAGCTTCACCGCGCCGCCCTTGCCGCCCCAGCCTTCGAACCAGGCGGCGGTGTGCTTCATCCAGTTCTTGTCATCACGCTCGGGGAAGTCCTCGTGCGCGTGGGCGCCGCGGCTTTCCTTGCGGTTGTGGGCGCTGTGCAGCGTCACGGCCGCCTGGCTGATCAGGTTGTCCAGCTCCAGCGTTTCAACCAGATCAGAGTTCCAGATCAGCGAGCGGTCGTGGACCTTGATGTCCTGCATCCGCTCATAGGTCTTGGCCAGCTTGTCCTTGCCTTCGGCCATCAGCTCGTCGTTGCGGAACACGGCGGCATGGGTCGACATGGTCCGCTGCATTTCGGTGCGGATTTCCGCAGTCGGCGAGCCGCCGTTGGCGTGGCGGAAGTGATCAAGGCGGCCCAGCGCCAGGTCAGCGCTGTCCTTGGGCAGTTCGGCATGGGCCGTGCCCGGCTTGATGTTTTCCTTGAGGTAGTGGCCGGTTGCGCGGCCGAACACCACGAGGTCGATCAGCGAGTTCGAACCCAAGCGGTTGGCCCCGTGGACCGAAACGCAGGCTGCTTCACCCACGGCGAACAGGCCCTGCACCGGGGTTTCCGGATTGCCGTCGGCACCGATCGTCATCACCCGGCCATGATAATCGCAGGGGATGCCGCCCATGTTGTAGTGCACGGTAGGCACCACCGGCAGCGGCTGGCGGGTCAGGTCGACACCGGCAAAGATCTTGCCGCTTTCGGTGATGCCCGGCAGGCGTTCGGCCAGCACCTTGGGATCGATGTGATCGAGGTGCAGGTAGATGTGATCCTTGTTCGGGCCGACGCCGCGGCCTTCGCGGATTTCCAGCGCCATCGAACGCGATACGACGTCACGCGATGCCAGGTCCTTCGCGGACGGGGCATAGCGTTCCATGAAGCGCTCACCTTCGGAGTTGGTCAGGTAACCGCCCTCACCGCGTGCGCCTTCGGTGATCAGCACGCCCGCGCCATAGATGCCGGTCGGGTGGAACTGCACGAATTCCATGTCCTGCAGCGGCAGGCCGGCGCGCAGCACCATGCCGCCGCCGTCACCGGTGCAGGTATGGGCCGAAGTGGCGGTGTAATAGCTGCGGCCATAGCCGCCGGTCGCCAGCACCACGGCCTTCGAACGGAAGCGGTGGATCGAACCATCGTCCATGCACAGCGCGATCACGCCGCGGCATTCGCCGTTCTCCATGATCAGGTCGATCGCGAAGTATTCGATGAAGAAGTCCGAATTGTACTTCAGGCTCTGCTGATAAAGCGCGTGCAGCATGGCGTGACCGGTGCGGTCGGCCGCGGCGCAGGTGCGCTGCACCGGCGGGCCTTCGCCCATGTTCTGCATGTGGCCACCGAACGGACGCTGATAGATCGTGCCATCGGGGTTGCGGCTGAACGGCACGCCGGCGTGTTCCAGCTCGTAAACCGCCTGCGGCGCTTCGCGGACCATGTATTCGATCGCGTCCTGGTCACCCAGCCAGTCCGATCCCTTGACGGTATCGTACATGTGCCAGGTCCAGTGATCGGGCGTGTTGTTGCAAAGCGAGGCGGCGATCCCGCCCTGTGCGGCCACGGTGTGGCTGCGGGTCGGGAAGACCTTGGTGATGCAGGCGGTGCGCAGGCCGGCCTCGGCGCTGCCCATCGTGGCGCGCAGGCCCGAACCACCCGCGCCGACGACCACCGTGTCATAGGTGTGGTCGATGATCTTGTAGGCGGCAGTCATGCGGCGGCTCCCAGAGCAATACGAATGATCGCGAAGACGCCAAATGCGCCCCCGGCGACAGCAGCAAGGTTAAGCAGGGTCAGGCAGGCATACTTGTTGGCATGTTCGTGGACATAGTCCTCGATCAGTTCCTGCAGGCCCATCTGCGAATGCCACATGCTGGCGATGACCAGCAGGACCAGGCCCGTGGCGCTCAGCGGCTGGGCCGCCCAGGCCTTGACCGTCTTGAAGGTCAGTTCCGGCAGTCCGACCAGCGCGAACAGCAGCCAGAAGCCCAGCACGAGCAGGGCAATCGAGGTGAAGCGCATGGCGAGCCAGTGCTTGGTGCCCGAATGAGAAGAGCCCAGCGCGCGAACGCGGCCGATATTGGTTCCGTTACCCATTGTCCCGTCCCCTCAGCGCAGCAGGATATAGGCCCAGGTGGCGCCAGTCAGCGCCAGGGCAATCACCGGGGTCAGAACTGACCACAGCGCGTTGTTCTTGAGTTCAAAGCCGGCACCGATATCCAGCACAAGGTGGCGGATCCCCGATGCGGTGTGGTTGAAGAAGGCCCAGGTCAGGCCGATCAGCACCACCTGCCCATACCATTCGCCCATGTGGTGGGTGAAGGTCTGATAGCTGGCATCGCCCCCGGCGAGCGCGCCGAGCCACCACAGCAAAACCGCCATGCCGACGATCGACAGACCATCGCCCGAAATGCGGTGCAGGATCGAGACCGCCATGGCAGGCCCCCACTTCCAGATCTGCAAGTGCGGCGAAATCGGACGGTTGCTGGCTCCGGCCATGCGTGCGTTCCCCTATCTTCAACTGCGGTGGCACGTGCCACCTTCGCGCCATCCCCTTAATCAAAACGCGGGGCCGTGCAAGCGGTGGCTTGGCGCAGATGCACCAAAGTCCTAGAGCGAGCCCCATGACCCAGCTTACTGCACTCGTCACCGGCTCCTCGCGCGGGATCGGCGCTGCCATCAAGGCCGCCCTCACCGCACGCGGGGTCAAGGTTATCGGCCACGCCAGCAAGGCCCACGATGCCGGTACGATCGGCGCCGATCTGGCCGACCCCACCGCAGCCGCCCGAATCTGGGAAGCTGCGCTGGATCGCAGCGGCGGCCGGATTGACCTGCTGGTGAACAATGCCGGACTGTTCCAGGCCAACCCGATAAGCCTTTCGGACATCGAATGGCTCGATAACTGGGAAGACACGCTGCGCATCAACCTGACCGCCGCGGCCGAGCTTTCGCGCTTTGCCGTGCGGCACTGGCTGGAAGGACAGCGCAAGGGCCGGATCGTCCATATCGCCAGCCGCGCCGCCTATCGCGGCGATTCGCCCGATCACTGGCACTACGCCGCGGCCAAGGCCGGGATGATCGGCCTGCACAAGACCATCGCCCGCCATTACCCGGCCAAGGGGATCATGAGCTATGCGATCTGCCCGGGCTTTACCGATACGGCCATGGCGGACGACTATCTGGCCAGCCGCGGCGGGCCGGGCCTGCTGGCCGATATTCCGCTGGGCCGGGTGGCCGAGCCGGAAGAAATTGCGACCATGGCCGTGTTCTGCGCACTCGATGCGCCGGAAAGCATGACCGGTGCAGTGCTGGACGCCAACGGCGCCAGCTTCGTTCGCTAGGCCAGCCCCCACCATGACCAGCTGGAAGATCACCGCCTTCGCCCCGCGCGCTGTCATCGAAGGCGCCCTGCTGGCACATGAGGATGCCTGGGACTGGGACCCGGATATCGTCATCTCGGGCAGCGAGATCGCCGAAGACAAGCCGGATGACTGGCAGCTGGAAGCCTGGCTGCCGCGCAAGCCCGGCAAGGCAGACAAAATCGCGATCCTCTCGCTATTCGCCGGGCCAGCCCCTGATCTTGCCATCGAGCAATTGCCCGAAGTTGACTGGCTGACCACCAGCCAGACCGGCCTCGAACCGATCCGGGCGGGCGTGTTCCACGTCCATACGCCCGAACACGCGCCGCTGGACGAAGCCGGCGTGCGCGATTTCTGCATCCCCGCCAGCCAGGCCTTCGGCACCGGCCAGCACGCCACCACGGCTGGCTGCCTGACCATGCTGACCTACATGAAGCGGCAGGGTGTGGTCGTGCGCAATCTGGCCGATATCGGCACCGGCACCGGCCTGCTGGCCTTCGCCGCGCTGCACCTGTGGCCGCGCGCGCTGGCCACGGCGAGCGATATCGACGCCGTTTGCATCAGCGTGGTGCAGGATAATGCTGCCGGCAATGCTGTCCGCATGGGTGCGGGCGCCGGCGCGCTGACCATGCTGGTGGCCGACGGGATGGACCACCCGCTGCTGACGGCGCGCGGCCCCTATGACCTGATCGTGGCCAATATCCTGGCCGGGCCACTGATCGGTCTGGCGCCGGATTTTGCCGAGCACCTTGTTCCGGGTGGGCATCTGGTGCTGGCGGGCTTGCTGGAAAGCCAGGAAGCCGCCGTGCGGCGTGCGGCCCGCCGCGCGGGCCTGCGACTGGCCGCACGGCTGGTGCGGGGCGACTGGTCGATCCTGTGGCTGCGCAAGCGGATTACCGCCTGACCGCAATCATCCCGCAGCGCGGACGATTTCGGCCCAGGCGGCCTCGTCGATCACCTCGATCCCCAGCTCTTGCGCTTTCTTGAGCTTTGAACCGGCACCGGGGCCCGCCACGACCAGATCGGTCTTGGCCGAAACCGAACCGGCAGCCTTGGCGCCCAACCGTTCAGCCTGAGCCTTAGCCTCATCCCGGCTCATAGTCTCCAGCGCCCCGGTGAAGACCACCGTCTTGCCGGCCACAGCACTGTCCTTGGTCTCAACCACGTAGGGCGGCGGGCTGACCTCGCTCAGCAGGTCTTCCCAAACCGCCACATTGTGCGGTTCATGGAAGAAATCGCCCAAGGCCTCGGCCACGGCGGGACCGATCCCGTCGATCCCGGTCAATTCAGCCGCCGCATCGCCATCACCGGCGTGGGCCTGCTGCGCAATCTCGCGCAACGCCCCCAGCGTGGTGAACCGCTTGAGCAGATCGCGCGCCGTCACCGCGCCAACGTGCCGGATCCCCAGCCCGAACAGCAGCCGCGCCGCATCGGGTGTGCGTTTGGCCTCGATCGCTGCCAACAGGTTGTCCACAGACTTGTCCTGCCAGCCCTCACGCCCGACGATCTCGCTGCGCCGCCGGCGCAGGCGGAAAATGTCCGCCGGGCTTTCCAGCCAGCCGAGCCGGAAGAACTCGATGATCGTCTTTTCACCCAGCCCTTCGATATCGAGCGCACCGCGGCTGACGAAGTGCTTGAGCCGCTCCACCCGCTGCGCCGGGCAGATCAGCCCGCCGGTGCAGCGCACATCGACTTCGCCCTCTTCGGCTACGGCCTCGCTGCCACACTCCGGGCAATGATCGGGGAAGGCATAGGCCGCACGCGGTGCCTCGCGGGTCAGGTTCTCAACCACCTGCGGGATCACGTCGCCTGCGCGCTGCAGCACCACCCGGTCCTCCACGCGCAGGCCCAGCCGCGCGATCTCGTCGCGGTTGTGCAGCGTCACATTGGCCACCACGACACCGCCCACCGTTACCGGCTTGAGCCGCCCGACCGGGGTCAGCTTGCCCGTACGGCCGACCTGAATGTCGATCGCTTCGAGCGAGGTCTCGGCCCGTTCTGCCGGGAACTTGTGCGCAATCCCCCAGCGCGGCGCCTTGGCGACAAAGCCCAGCCGTTCCTGCCAGTCGAGCCGGTCCACTTTGTAGACAACGCCATCAATATCATAAGGTAGATCAGCACGTTGATGCTCAATGCTGCGATAATGTCTGAGCATCTGCTGCACATCATCGCACCGCACCAGCAGCGGCGAAACCGGCACGCCCCAGCCCGCAATTGCCGCCATTACCTCGCTTTGGGTCTGGCCCGGCACGGCGCTCGCCGCACCCCAGCCGTGCGCCAGGAAGCGCAGCGGGCGGGCAGCCGTTACACTCGGATCCTTCTGCCGCAGCGATCCCGCAGCTGCGTTGCGGGGGTTGGCAAACACCTTGTCACCGCGTTCTTCCTGCGCCGCGTTGAGCGCGACGAAATCGGCCTTGGCCATGTAGACCTCACCGCGGATCTCGAACACGTCAGGCACCTGCCCCGTCAGCACCTGCGGAATGTCGGCAATGGTCGCGACGTTGGGCGTCACATCCTCACCCACCTGCCCGTCGCCACGAGTTGCGGCGCGGACCAGCTTGCCATGCTCATAGCGCAGCGAGCAGGACAGGCCGTCGATCTTGTCCTCGGCGGTCATCGCCACCGGGGCATCGTCCGCCAGCGCCAGAAAGCGCCGCACCCGCCCCACGAAATCGGCCACATCGTCATCCGCAAAGGCATTGTCGAGGCTCATCATCCGCACTTCGTGCGTGACCTTGGCCAGCGGCGATGCCGCGACTTCATGCCCCACCAGCCGCGAAGGCGAATCCGGACGGATCAGGTGCGGATACCTGGCCTCAAGCTCCGCATTGCGGCGCACCAGCGCATCATAGTCCGCGTCCGATATCTCGGGCGCGTCTTCGGCATGATAGCGCCTGTTGTGATAAGCGATCTGCTTGGCCAACCGCATCAGCTCATTCGCGGCGTCCGCTTCGGAAAGGTCTAGAAACTGGTTCATGGTGCTCACTCCCCCTCCTCTTCAGAGGAGGGGGTCGGGGGGTGGTGTTCGCTTCGGTTCAACCAGCGATCAGGCCGATGTTCAAGCGCCATCTCAAGTGCTGTCAGGACCCCATCCAGATTTTGCATCACATCAAGGTTCGAGAACCGCAAAACTGCATAGCCAAAGTCACGTTCTATCCGCCGGTCACGCGCTGCATCGCGCTCGGCATCGTGGGTGTCACCATCGATTTCCACAATCAGGCCCTTTGCCGGGCAGAAGAAATCAACAATCCGGCTGCCGATTACAGCCTGCCGCCTGAACTTGTATCCCAGGAATCGGCTGACGCGTAGCGCCATCCATAGCCTGCGTTCCGGCTCGGGCATGTTCCGCCGCATTTGCGCGGCGCGGTTAAGCAGGATCTGTCTTGCTGGACCGCCACCACCCCCAACCCCCTCCTCTGAAGAGGAGGGGGCTTTGGGAGAAGCGGAATTGCTCACGCCAGCGCCAGCACGGTCGCCACCATCTCGCGCGCGGGACGGAAGCCGAGCAATTCATAGAGGCGGATCGCGCTGGCATTGCCGGAATAGGAATGGAGATAGGGCACATCGCCGCGCGCGATCTGATCGGCCATCACCCGGCGAATGAGCGCCCCGGCATGGCCGCGCCCGCGTTGGTCGGGCCAGGTGCAAACCCCGCTCACCTCGGCCAGTCCCGGCGCGGGCCGCATCCGCTCCCCGGCCATGGCCAGCAGGCGCCCGTCCTCACGGATGCCCCAAAACTGCCCATACTGGTGCGTCAGCGGACCCCACGGCCCCGGTTCGGTGGCCAGGGCGAGGTCGGTCATTTCGGCCACGTCATCCGCACCGAGCGCTACGAAGGGACCGTCCCCTTCCCCCAAGGCTACCGGCTCTTCCGCCACCATCTGCAACAGCGGCGCAATCCGGACCACCCGTGTTCCGGGCGGTGCCGGCCATTCCTCGCGCTCAACCAGCCAGAGCGTATCGTCAGCGCCGGAAAGCGTTGCTGCCAGCGCCAGTTGCGCTTCATCGGACTGGTCCCGCGCCGCAGCGAAGGGGCCATAGCGGGGATCAATCCGCAAAGCTGCGCCAGTGCCAACAGCAAGATGGGCCTGCGGCCCGGTCAGCATCGACCAGACCGGACGTTCGAGCACTTCGGCGCTCACGCCCCCTCCAGCAGCCGGTCTGCCTGCGCGCGGGCCTCAAGAGTCACTTCCGCACCGGACAGCATCCGGGCGATCTCTTCCTTCCGCCCGCCACTATCCAGCAGCACCACCGAGGTGCGCGTGACGGTGCCCTCGCTCGATTTTGCGATCATGTAGTGCTGGCTGCCCCGCGCCGCGACCTGCGGGCTGTGGGTGACGGCCAGCAATTGCCCGCCGCTGGCCAGCCGGGCGAGCCGTTCGCCAATCGCGCTGGCCACTGCACCGCCAACGCCGCGGTCAATCTCGTCAAAGATCACCGTGGCCGCCCCACCCTGCTCCGCCAGCGCAACCTTGAGCGCGAGGATGAAGCGCGAGAGTTCCCCGCCCGAAGCGATCTTGTTGAGCGGGGCGAAGTCGGCGCCGGGATTGGTGCTGATCAGGAATTCCACGGCATCAATGCCCGCCGGGCTCCAACGGTCTTCCGGCAAGGGCAGGACGCTGGTGCGGAACTTCGCGGCATCCAGCTTGAGCGGCGCCAGTTCGGCCGCCACGGCCACATCGAGCTTGCCCGCCGCGCTCTGGCGCGCCGCAGAGAGGGCCCCGGCCTTGGCGCGATAGTCTTCGCCGGCTTTTACCGCTGCCGCTTCCAGCGCGGCCATGTCAGCCTCGCCGCCTTCGATGGCATCAAGCGAAGCCCGCAGGCTGCGCATCTTGGCCGGCAGTTCATCGACCGTGCACTGGTGCTTGCGGGCCGCGGCGCGCAGATCGAACAGGCGGGTCTCGATCCGGTCGAGCATGGCGGGATCGTGGTTAAGCGCCTCGGCCGCGCGGGCCAGCCGGTCCTCGGCCTCGCTCGCTTCGATCACGGCACGGTCCAGTGCCGCCAATGCCTCGCCCAGCAGGGGATGTTCGCCCGCGATCCGGTCCAGCCGCCGCGCCGCACCGCGCAGCGCTGCCAGCGCCGAGTCCGATCCGGCCCACAGGTGCTGCAGTTCGGCGAGGTCGCCCGAGAGGCGCTCGCCCTTCTGCATGTCGGCGCGGGCACCGGCCAGTTCTTCTTCCTCACCCTCGACCGGCTCCAGCGCCGCCAGTTCAGCAAGGTGGGCCACAATCAGGTCGCGATCAGCCGCCGCCTGGTCCAGCGCCGCACGGGCCGCATCGAGCGCATCGACGCGCATCCGCCACTCACGCCAGGCCTGTTCCACCGCCGCGGCATCGCCACCGCAATAGCGATCGAGCAGCGCCCGGTGGCCACGCGGATTGACCAGCCCGCGGTCGTCATGCTGGCCGTGCAGTTCAACCAGCGCCGGGGCCAGTTCGCGCAGCAGCGCCACACCGACCGGCTGGTCATTGATGAAGGCTTTCGATCCGCCATCCGCCTTGACCCGGCGCTTGAGGATCAGCGGCTCACCCGGTTCAACGTCCACCTCGGCTTCAGCCAGCGCAGCGCGGACGCCTTCAGGCAGGCGGGTGAATTCAAAACTGGCGGTAACGCTGGCCTGATCCTCCCCGGCGCGGACCAGCCCGGAATCCGCCCGGTCGCCCAGCACCAGCCCCAAGGCATCGAGCAGGATCGACTTGCCCGCCCCGGTCTCCCCGGTCAGCACGCCCAGCCCGCCCGCAAAGTCGAGGTCGAGCGCCTCGATCAGGACAACGTTGCGGATAGAGAGACGGGTCAGCATGTTCGCGGACTGTTCTAGCGGGACTTCAGCCGCGAGTCACCCCGCCTCGGCATCCGCGAAGGGCGGCTCGAGCGTGATCGGATCGGCCAGGCTCATCTGGTCCAGCATGGCCGCCATCTCATCCCGCAAGGTCAGCATCAGGCCGCGCAGGCGGCATTCGGCTTCGGGCAGGCAGTTCTGGCAGTGTTCGTGCGCGTTGCGACTGGCACAGGGGACCAGCGCAAGGCTGCCGCGGGTCAGGCGGATGATGTCGCCATAGCGGATGTCGACCGGGGGCAGCGCCAGTTCATAGCCGCCATCGCGCCCGCGGGTGGAAACGACCAGCCCCTCGCGCCCCATTTCCGAAAGGATCACGGTCAGGAACTTGCGCGGAATGTTCTGCGCCTCGGCGATCGCGTCCAGCCGGATCGGCCCCTCGCGATAGTGATCGGCCAGGTGCTGCAGGGCACGGATCGTATAGCGGGTCTTCTGCGACAACATCGGGCGCTATCTCAGCGCCCGCCGCAGCCAAATGTCAACCTTCGGAGTAGAACTCTGCCCGAAGTGCAGCGCGCCCCGGCCTTACACCGCCGGAGTATTCGGCGCGTACTTCTGCATCAGGTCGAAGGCCTTCTTGTACCACTCGCTGCCCGGGTAGTTTGAACCCAGCACGGCGGCGGCCTTCTGCGCCTCGGCCGGAACGCCGATCGCCAGGTTGCTCTCCACGATGCGATAGAGCGCTTCGGGGGTGTGGCTGGTGGTCTGATAGCTGTCGATCACGTTGCGGAAACGCAGGCTGGCGGCCAGCCAGCGGCCCGACCGCTGATAGAACCGGCCCACTTCCATTTCCTTGCCGGCCAGGTGATCGTTGACCAGGTCAATCTTCAGCCGGGCATCGGCGGCATAGCGGGTGCCGGGATAGCGCCGCACCAGCTCGTTCATCGAATCGAGCGCCAGCCGGGTGATCTTCTGGTCACGGCTGACATCGCTGATCTGCTCGTAATAGCTCAGCCCGATCAGGTAATAGGCATAGGGCGCATCGCGGTTGCCCGGGTGGATCGAAAGGAACCGCTGGGCCGATTGGATCGCCTTGGTGTAATCGCGCGCCACATAATAGGAGAACGCGCTCATCAGCTGGGCGCGGCGGGCCCAGGGCGAATAAGGATGCTGGCGCTCCACCTCGTCAAACAGGGCGGCGGCCACCTTGGTATCGCCCTTGTCGAGCCGGCTCTTGGCGCCCATGTACAGCGTCTCGACATCGCGCGCGACAAAGGCCGTATCCTTGGCCTTGCCCCCGCGCCCGGCGCAGCCGGCGGTCAGCAGCATCGCCGAAGCGGCAGTGGCAATCAGGGCGAGCTTGAGCGGCGATCGAGCGTTCATGGACCCAGCCTATAACCGCCACCCACATGAACGCCAAGTGAAGTTGCCGCACTTATGCCGGGGGTAAATGCCCGGCCCCACGGCGCGAAACCATTTTCCTACACCCCCCGGTTCGGGTCATGGTGGCGGGTTGCCCCTCCCCCAGCCGAAGGATCCCCCGCCCGATGACGATCGACAAGCGCCAGCTCCCCGCCCAGCCCGGCCAGATCCCGCCCTTCACCCCCGTCCCCCGCGAAAAGCAGCGCCACGATGGCTGGACGGAAGATCGCCAGCGCCGCTTCATCGATGCCCTGGCCGTCACCGGCAGCGTCAAGGCCGCCGCCCACCGCGTCAACATGACGCCCGAAGGCGCCTACCTGCTGCGCCGCCACCCGGAGGCGGAGGAATTCCGCCAGGCCTGGGAAGCCGCGCTGGCGCTGGGCGTGCAGCAGCTGGAGGATATCGCGCTGGAACGCGCGCTCCACGGCGCGGAAGTGCCGGTCTATTCCTACGGCAAGCTGGTCGGCAGCCGGATCAAGCACAATGACCGGCTGCTGATGTTCATGCTGAAAAACCGTGCCCCCACCCGCTTCAACGCGGCCGGCCAGGTCACCGCGCGCGGCAATTCCATCGGCGATCCCGGCCATGCGAACGAGCTATCACGGCTGAAAAAGAAGTGGCGCAAGGAATGGGAGGCCGAGCGCCAGGCCGAAGAGCAGGCCAGCGAGGCCGACACCCTGGCCGAGATCGACGCCATGATCGACCAGATGCGCCAGCGCTGGCTGGAAGCGATGAGCCCCAGGACGCAGCGGCTTTATGCGGCGTTTGAGCGGTCGCGGAAGCTGGATGATGGGCGGTGGCGGGAGTGAGGAAGGTTAGCTATCGAAACCGTGATACTGCCGATGCCACGATAAGAACTGCTGATGCGGATGATGCGCCTCAATCGCCGGCGAAAGCAATCGGCCGGTCTTGTTGATCACGGCCTCAACACTCTCCCGGTCATTCACCTTGCGATGAACCAGAATGGAGAGGTCATCCGCAAAACCAATCAGGCCGCGGTCAAACATCCAATGAGCAGTGCCCGAGAGCGCCAAACCGTTTCGGACACTATCCGGTCCTCCATGTTCGACTGGCCTGATATGGGCGGCCTGCGCCTCCAGTCGTCCGCCGCCATTGACCAGCTTGAAGCCAGTAATCGCGCAACGGCCGTCATAAGCTTCCATAACCGCACGGCGGAAAGCCCGGTCGCGGAAGGGCCGTGAAACGAGGGATTGAACCAGCGGCCGCTCAACTTCGAACGGCACTCGAGCTTCTTGCACACTGTTTACAGGTTCCGGATCGCCGGTTCGGGGCAAGAAAATCTCTTCGGGCAGGCCGAGCCCGACAATACGTGCGAAGTCCGAACTTGAGAGTGGCCGAACCGCCGCCTGCGCATTGGCCAAATCACGTTCGACAGGCTGCCCATCGACAATATGCGGCACGGTGGGGGAAAAGGGCAGGTAACTACCGGGTTCGATCAGGGCCCGATAACGATCGGCAATGTCGGGATCCGGAACGATCTCCGCAACTTTGGCCACCGCGAAGAAGCCCTTTGACTGGGGGATTTTTACTGGCTCTCGGTAAACAACCCAGTCACCTACCATTTGAAGGGCTCTGCTGAGATAGCTCTTCGGAAACTGGTAATGCACCTCAGGGATGTCGTCGTAGATCGAACCATCCTTGTGCATGAAAACGCCAAAGGTCATCGAAGCTCCCATTTACGATCACACGACAAGAGACTGAGCTCGCATCACCGTTGTTACGCAACCCCACGATTTGTAACACGCTAACCAGCCTAAACAACCGATAACCAAAACCTTTTCCGACCCTCGCACGCAGGATTGCAGTTGATTGCAATTCGGCAACAAAGTACGGAAAAGAATGGACTTTTCAGACTATATTGTTTTCGCCGACGAGAGCGGCGACCACGGCTTGGTAAGCATTGATCGCGAATTCCCGGTTTTTGCGCTCGTATTCTGCGTGTTCGAAAAGGCGAGCTACGCAGATAAAGTTGAGCCAGCATTTCGGCACTTGAAGTTTAAATATTTCGGCCACGATGCGGCAATCTTGCATGAGCGAGAGATCCGCAAGCAAGAGCCGCCTTTCGCATTTCTTCGCGGGAGCGAAGCGCTTCGCGAAGCGTTCATGAACGATGTCAATGTGATCATGGCCAATGCACCGTTTCATGCCTATTGCGCGGTCATAGACAAGCTGAAGCATAAAGCGCGCTATACCGACCCTTGGAACCCCTATGAGATCGCGATGCAGTTCTGCATGGAAAAGCTCAGTAACCGCTTAGTCCTTGACGGGCAGCGCAATCGGTTGACCCATGTCTTGTTCGAAGCACGTGGCAGAGAGGAAGATCGGCAGCTAGAACTGGAGTTTCGTCGCGTAGCCTCGAATGGCAAAGCATGGGGCTGGCGCTCCGTCGATTTTTCACGAACCCCTCTAGCGCCAGTCTTTGTCCCAAAGGCCGCTAATTTGGCCGGGCATCAACTGACCGACCTTATCGCTAGGCCGTTGGCGCTCAGGGCGCTGCGACCAACCCAATCTAACCGCGCTGCCGAACTGGTGAGCAATCGGGTACGGGACTTAAAGGTTTTTCCATAGCCACAAATAAACGAAAGGACCCCGGTAACCCGAAGCCCTGACGTCGACCGGGGAAGCCCAATCCTTAGACGATCAAATAGAACATTTCACGAGTTTCGCAAGGATTGATCTACTCCTCGCCCATCCGCAGCGCCGCGATGAAGGCTTCCTGCGGGATGCTCACGTTGCCATACTCCCGCATCCGCGCCTTGCCCTTCTTCTGCTTTTCCAGCAGCTTCTTCTTGCGGGTGATGTCGCCGCCATAGCACTTGGCGGTGACGTCCTTGCGCATGGCGCTGATGGTTTCGCGGGCGACGACCTTGCCACCGATCGCGGCCTGGATCGGGATCTTGAAAAGGTGGCGGGGGATCAGGTCTTTCAGGCGTTCGCACATGCCGCGGCCGCGGGCTTCGGCGACCGAGCGGTGGACGATCATGGACAGGGCGTCGACCGGCTCGTTGTTGACGAGGATGCCCATCTTCACCAGGTCGCCCTCGCGCAGGCCGATCTGTTCATAATCGAAGCTGGCATAGCCGCGGCTGATCGATTTGAGGCGGTCATAGAAATCGAACACCACTTCGTTGAGCGGCAGCTCGTATGACACCTGGGCGCGGCCGCCGACATAGGTGAGGCCGGTCTGGATGCCGCGGCGATCCTGGCAGAGCTTGAGGATCGAACCGAGGTATTCGTCGGGCGTATAGATCGTGGCCTTGATCCACGGTTCCTCGATCTCCTCGATCCGGCTGGGATCGGGATAGTCGGCCGGGTTGTGCAGGTAGATCTCGCGCGCGTCGTCGGTCCGGCTGGCGCGCAGCTGGATGCGGTAGACCACGCTGGGGGCCGTGGTGATCAGGTCCAGATCGTATTCGCGGCTGAGCCGTTCCTGGATGATTTCCAGGTGGAGCAGTCCCAGGAAGCCGCAGCGGAAGCCGAAGCCCAGCGCCGCGCTGCTTTCCATTTCGAAGCTGAAGCTGGCGTCATTGAGGCGCAGCTTGCCGATGGACTCGCGCAGCTTTTCAAAGTCGGCCGCGTCAACCGGGAACAGGCCGCAGAAGACGACCGGCTGGACTTCCTTGAAGCCGGGCAGCGCCTCGGTCGCCCCGCCCTTGACCGTGGTGATCGTGTCACCCACGCGGGCCTGGGCCACTTCCTTGATCTGGGCGGTGATGAAGCCGATCTCGCCCGGGCCAAGCTCGCTCAGCTGCTCGATCTTGGGGGTGAAGCAGCCGACCCGGTCAATCAGGTGTTCGGTGCCGCCGGCCATGAACTTGACCTGCTGGCCCTTTTTGATCGTGCCATCGACCACGCGGACAAGGATCACCACGCCGAGGTAGGGATCGTACCAGCTATCGACCAGCATGGCCTTGAGCGGGGCGTTCGGATCGCCTTGCGGCGGGGGGATGCGCTTGACCACGGCTTCGAGCACGTCCTCGATGCCGATGCCGGACTTGGCGCTGGTCATCACCGCGTCGGAGGCGTCGAGGCCGATCACTTCCTCGATCTCGTTCTTGACCTTTTCCGGCTCCGCGGCGGGCAGGTCGATCTTGTTGATCACCGGGACGATCTCGTGGTCGTGCTCGATCGACTGGTAAACGTTGGCGAGGGTCTGCGCTTCGACCCCCTGCGCGGCGTCGACGACCAGCAACGCGCCCTCGCAGGCGGCCAGGCTGCGCGACACTTCATAGGCAAAGTCGACGTGGCCGGGCGTGTCCATGAGGTTCAGCTCATAGTCCTTGCCGTCCTTGGCCTTGTACTTCAGGCGGACGGTCTGGGCCTTGATCGTGATCCCGCGTTCCCGCTCAATATCCATGTTATCCAGCACCTGCGCGCTCATCTCGCGCTCGGTCAGCCCGCCGGTGAACTGGATCAGGCGGTCCGCCAGGGTGCTCTTGCCATGGTCAATGTGCGCGATAATGCTGAAATTGCGGATTCTTGAGAGATCAGTCATCAAAATCTTCTGGAAAATTGCCGGTCCAACACCCGCCCGCCGCCGCCGTTAGCAGCAAGTCTCCACACTGTCACCGGCCCGCAATGCGAGTCCGCAACAATTAGCAGCCTCTCGTCATAAGCGAGGCTAATCGCAATGGCACAATCGCTGACGGAGCGCGCTATGGCCTAGCCGGTAGCTGCGCACTGTCCCGCAAGGGACAAGTGATCAGACCTGGAGAGAGATGGTTTGACAGCCAGTCCCAGCGCTTCGGTCGATGCGAATTCTATCCCCATCCGATCGCTATTCGACCACCGGGTCGTGGCCGTCAGGGTGATGCCTGTTGCCCAATTCAGCTTGAAGATCGTTCCAACGGGCACGTTCCACAGCCCTTCCACCAGCGCTCCGGTAGAAGAGACATTGCGGATGGTGCCTTGATAGCGTTGACCGCCATGCTCGAGGAACACCGTGCGCAGCATGGTCTGCCGGGTGGCCCGCGCAGACTTGTGGCCGCTGGCGGTCGCTGTCAGGTCTGACATCACCCTGGCCGAAGCCTCCGCGAAGGAGAGCGGCCTGTCGTAGATGTATCCCTGAACATGACTGCACCCGAGTTGTCGCACCAGATCGAGTTCATCGAAAGTCTCTACGCCTTCGGCCGTGGTCTCCATGCCCAAGGCTTCGGCCAGGCTGACGATGGAACTGATAATCGCCCCGTTTCGGCTACCGGGCTGGGTAGCCCCGCGCACGAACGACTGGTCAATCTTGATCTTGTTGAAGGGCGCCCGCTTCAGATAACCCAGCGAGGAATATCCCGTGCCGAAATCATCCAGCGCCAGCCGCACACCGATCCGCTTTAGGGCGACGAACATCTTCTCGATGCCCTCATCCTCGTTCAGAAAAACGCTTTCCGTTATTTCCAGTTCGAGCCGATCGGGTTTGACCTGAGCACTTGCCAGAGCGCTGGTTATCACCGCCGGCAAAGCTGGGTTGGCGAACTGCAATGGCGAAACATTAACGGCAACGCGCACAGTTTCAGGCCAGCGGGCCAGGTTCATGCAAGCGGTCCGCAAAGCCCACTCACCGATTTGCGCGATCAGACCGATATCCTCAGCAATCGGAATGAAGCGTGCTGGTGAGATCAGGCCATGAACCGGGTGGTTCCAGCGTAATAGCGCCTCAAAGCCGACAATCCGTTCCGTGGTCGTCTGCACCACCGGCTGGTAAGCCAGCTCAAGCCCGCCATTGGCAATCGCATCGCGAAGATCGGCTTCGAGCCGGCGGCGTTCCTCGGCATCGCTGTGCAGGTCCGCATCATAGAAATGGAAACGCCCGCGCCCACCATCCTTGGCAGCATACAAGGCAAGATCGGCGTTGCGGATCAATGCCTCGGATGTCACGCCATCATCAGGTGAAAGCGCGATACCGACCGACGCACCGATCACCACCCGGTGTCCATCGAGTTGGTAGGGCACCGATAGATTGTGGATCACGCGGTTGGCCAAGGCGGCCAGTTCCTCGCGCTTGTAGGCGCCGGGCAGGATCGCTTCGAATTCATCACCGCCGAGCCGGCCCACCCGACCCGCCTGCCCTACGGTTTGCTTCAGCCGTTCAGCCACCTGGGAAAGCAAGGCATCTCCGACCGGGTGCCCCATCGTATCATTGACCTGCTTGAACCGATCGAGATCAAGCAGGAAAATCGCACAGGCGCGCTGATGGGGATTGGGCGCAGCAAGGAGCCGCTCAAGCGTCTGCGCCATTTGCAGCCGGTTGGCCAAACCCGTCAGGGAATCGAAATGGGCAAGCCTTGACGCGTGCTGCTGCGAGCGCCGCTTTTCGGTCAGGTCATGGCCCGAACCCCGAAAACCGAGGAAGTTTCCGAACTCATCATATAGCGGACGGCCACTGATCGACCACCAGCGCTCCTCATCATCGGTTCGCGCACGCAAGGCCAGCTCGTTAAAGGCGGATCGCGCAGTCAGGTGAAAGGCGAGCGTCCGTTCGCCTTCTTCGGCATCCGGCTTGAACAGGTCGCTAAACGGGCGGCCGACCAGATCCTGCGCCGCGCACTGCAGTGCCTTGCCCACGATCGGGGAAACATAGACCAGCGTTCCGCGCCGGTCCGTTTCAAAGAACCACCCTTGCCCGCTCTCTTCAAACTCGTGAAGCAACTGCTCGGCCCGAAGTTGGTCACGTCGGCGTTGCCGCTCGGCTGAATCCGCCGCGCGATCGCTGCGTGATTGCCGGATTGCGGTATAGACGCCAATTGCCGTGCCACCGGCCAGAACCACAATCGTGTTTGCACTCCCGGCGACAACCGCGACGCCAAGCCAGGTCGATACGGTCGCAGCGATGATACTGGCGATGCGCTGATTGAGGATCACTGCCGCTAGGGTCGTGATGATAACCGGCGCACCGATTGCCTCATGCCAATCCGTAATCGGGATGCTTTCAGCCCAACGGCCGATGGCAAGGCCAAACAGCAACATTGGCAGGCTGACATGAAGCCCATGCAGCAGTTGTCGCCGGACTTCGTCATGGCCACGCCCGGCCTCGCGCCGATTGACCCGCCGGATAGAGCCGACCAGCCACATCGCCGCCAGGATCAGCGCCAAGCTTATGCGGTCAGGCACAGTATCAGTGGCGGCAACGTCCACCAGAGCCAGCACGGCCATAGCCGGGGCTATCAGGCGCCAATTATTGTCAACCAGCACCCGATCTAGCGCACCGGGGCCAGGACGCGCGACCGCCTGCGCCGACAGCGCAGGCCGTTGCCCCTGACTGACGTGCTTTGCGACCATCACTGCATGGCAATGGCAAAACGGGTTTGCGAAAGGGTTAAACCTATGGATCGTAGAGCTATTGAAGAACGGATGAAGCCTTTCTGCCCCGTTGCCGCAGCGGGTTGCAATGGAGCCTCAAGCAAGGCATCCTCCCTTCAGAAACACGGACGGAGCGGCAGGAAACGGGTCAGTCGGGAAAGTCCGGCAGCGCTCAGGCGCTTTCGACTTTGCAGTGGCCAGTCCTTGATCGGCGCCCGTATCAGTGGGGAGGCAAGCCGGTTCATGCGCCATATCGCCATCATCGGCTCTGGTCCGGCCGGATATTACACCGCAGAAGCCGCCCAAAAGCAGTGGGGCGAAGATGTCCGGGTGGATATCTTCGATATGCTGCCAGTCCCCTACGGCCTGATCCGCACTGGCGTTGCGCCCGATCACCAGTCGATCAAGGGCGTATCCCGCCGCTATGAGGGTACGGCGCTGTCCGAAAACGTCCGCTTCGTCGGCAATGTCACGATTGGCGAAGACGTGACGATTGCCGAATTGCAGAACTTGTACGACGCCGTAGTGCTGGCGACCGGTGCGCCAAACGACAAGCCCGCCGGCATTCCCGGCGAAGGCCTCGACAATGTGTTCGGAAGCGCTGCCTTCGTCGGCTGGTACAATGGCCATCCGCAATTCGCGAAGCTAGACCCGGACCTGTCCGGCAGCACGGCTGTTGTTATCGGCAACGGGAATGTTGCGCTCGATGTCGCGCGGATCATGTCCAAGACGGCGGGTGAGTTTTCCGGCAGCGATATCGTCGCCCATGCCCTCAACGCCCTGCAGAAATCGCAGCTGTCGCGCATCGTTATCCTGGGACGGCGCGGTCCGCACCAGATCGCGATGACTCCCAAGGAACTTGGCGAACTGGCCCACCTTGAGCGCGCCTGCCCGCGGGTCGATCCGGCTGACCTGCCGCCGGAAGACGACGACCTGTTCCTCGAACCTGGGCAGCGCAAGTCGGTTGGCCACCTGCGCAGCTTTGCCGCCATCCCGGAGGAATTCCGGGCCGACAAGCGGGTCGAGATCGATTTCGATTTCTTTGCCAGCCCCCGTGCGATCCTGGGCGATGGCCAGGTCAGCGGGATCGAGGTGGAACGCACCCGGCTTGACGCCAATGGCCGCGCCAGCGGCACCGGGGAGGCCTATACCATCCCCTGCAGCCTGGTGGTCACCTGCATCGGCTACAAGACGAGCCCGATCCCCGGCGTACCGTTTGAGGAAAGCGCCGGACGCTTTGCCAATGACGAAGGCCGCATTTTGCCCGGACTCTACTGTGTCGGCTGGGCGCGGCGCGGACCTTCAGGGACAATCGGCACCAACCGCCCCGATGGCTTCGCCGTGGTCGAACTGATTGCCGAGGATATCGGTGACGGCGCTGGCAAGGCCGGACGCCCCGGCTTCGATGCCCTGGCCCAGGAGCGCGGGCTCGATGTCGTGACTTTCCGGGACTGGAAGAAGATCGAAGCCGCCGAAGAGCAACGCGCCCGCGATGGCGCACCGCGCGAGAAATTCGTCGACGTGGCCGACATGATCCGGGCGCTGGGGGAATAGCCTTCTGCGCTTGCCCCTACCCCAAAGCCATGATTTAATCGCCCGGTTAAAGGCGCGGCCCCAGAGAGTCGCGGCCAGCGGAGAGTTGCGATGCCCACTTACGATCTAATCATTCGCGGCGGCACGATTGTCGACGGAACCGGCGCGCCGCGCTTCACCGGCGATGTCGCCATCAAGGACGGGCTGATCGCCGCCGTTGGTTCGGTCAAGGGCGATGCCACGGACGAGATCGACGCAACTGGCAAGATCGTGACCCCCGGGTTCGTTGACGTTCACACCCATTACGATGGCCAGGCCACCTGGGACCAGGAAATGGCCCCGTCATCCTGGCACGGCGTGACCACTGCGGTGATGGGCAATTGCGGGGTCGGCTTTGCACCGGCTGCCCCGGATCGTCACAATTGGCTGATCGGGCTAATGGAAGGCGTGGAAGATATCCCCGGCACCGCCCTGGCCGAAGGGATGAAGTGGGACTGGGAAACCTTCCCCGAATACCTTGACGCGCTGGAGCGTCTCCCGCGCTCGATCGATGTTGGCACCCACGTGCCGCACGGCGCGGTGCGCGCCTATGTGCTGGGTGATCGGGAACAGCCGGGTGCCATCCCGACCGCCGAGGACATCCAGAAGATGGCCGAAATCGTAGAGGACGGTGTCCGCGCTGGCGCGTTGGGCTTTTCCACCAGCCGCACTGTGCTGCACCGCTCGATCGATGGTGAAGTCGTGCCCGGCACTACCGCCACCAAGGAAGAGCTGATCGAGATCGGCCGCGCCATGGGCCGCGTGGGACACGGCGTGTTCGAAATGGCCAGCGACATGCGCCGCGAATGGGATGAATTCGGCTGGATGGGCGCGATGAGCCGCGAAACCGGCCTGCCGTGCACCTATGCCGCGCTGCAGTCGATCGCCAAGGAAATGCCGCTCGACGAGCAGATCGCCTGCATGCGGGCCGAGAATGACAACGGTGCGAACATCGTCGCCCAGATCGCGCTGCGCGGTAACGGGATCATCATGGCCTGGCAGGGCACGGTTCACCCGTTCCGTCTGAAGCCAAGCTTCCAAGCTATCGCCGAACTGCCGTGGGAAGAGCAGAAAGCCAAGCTGCTCGATCCGGCGTTCAAGGCCAAGGTGCTGGCGGAAGCGAATGACTTCTCCGAAGTCAACCAGGACATCATCGGTCTGATCATGGTGGTCTGCGGCGGCTGGGCCATGCAGTTCGAAATGGATCCGGACTTCAATTACGAACCGCAAGCCGATGAAAGCATTGCCGCGCGGGCTGCCGCGGCTGGCGTTTCGGGCGATGAATATGCCTATGACCTGCTGTGCCAGGACGAAGGTAAGGGCTTCATCTACCTGCCGATCCTGAACTATGCCGATGGCAACCTCGATTTCCTCGAGGCGCTGCAGCATAGCGATGACACGGTGAATTCGCTGTCCGACGGCGGCGCGCATTGCGGCACGATCTGCGATGCCGCCAGCCCGACCTTCATGCTCCAGCACTGGGTGCGTGATCGCAAGCGCGGCGGCAAGATCAGCTTGGAAAATGCGATCAAGCGCCAGTGCCGCGATACTGCCAGGCTCTATGGCCTGGATGACCGCGGCCTGATCGCGCCGGGCTATCTGGCCGATCTCAACGTGATCGATCTCGATCAGGTCAAGTTGGGCAAGCCCTGGCTGGCCTTTGACCTGCCCGCCGGCGGCAAGCGCCTGCTGCAGAAGGCCGAAGGCTATGTCTGCACGATCAAGACCGGCGTGGTCACGTTCAAGAATGGCGAATGGACCGGCGCGACCCCGGGCGGCCTAATCCGGGGCCCACAGCGGGCGGACCTGCTGGAAGCGGCGGAGTAGGCTTCGCAGATCAGGGCCGGATGACGATCCCGACTGCGGGATCGGCCCGGCCCGCCAGCGTCGCCAGATAGGCGTCTCGCGCCGCATCCAGACCGTCGCGGATGTCGATAGTCAGCGCCCCGCCGGCCTCAGCAATGAAGCGCAGCCAGCTTTCGCCCACTGTCTCGCCAAAGGCCTTGGGGCCAAGCTCCTTGATCGCCGCCACGGCATGGTCCGGCGCAAAGAACAGCACGGGCGTCGGGCCCGGAAGCGGTCCGTTGTCTTGCCCGAAACCGGCGCCAACGTGGGTTGCGCCAACGGTGCAGGAATACTTGAGGTGATCGCCAAGCGCCGTGTGGATGCCGTGGATCAGCCCTGCATTGCCTGCGAAGTCCGCCAGTACCGAGCCCACCTGCGGCACGCCGGCCAGATCATCATAAGCCAGGACCAGATCATAGAACCCACCGCGCTTCACGAATTCGACATTCCCGGCCGAAGTCAGCCCGATCCGCTTGATTCCCGGCGAGCGATGGCGCGCGACGGAAGCAAGTCCCATTGCCGTCTTTGATGAAGCCGAGGTCAGCACCACTGCCTCCGCCCCAAACCAGCCTTCCCGGCGCATGAAGCTCTCGATCAGGAAGCCGGTCTTGAACAGGGGGCCGAAGATCATCCGTTCCCCCTCGCGCACCGGATCGTGTTCGGGATCGGCGGCAAGGCGGCTGTACTGGTTGTAGATCGGGCTCATCGGCTGGCGGTGCGCGGCGGCATCGGTGAAGCCCCCGGGGCTTACGCCTGTGGGCAGCACGTCGAGGCTGTCCGCCATTGGCAGGTAGCCATAGATGCGTTCGCCAACGGTGATTTCCGAGTGGCGGCTCTCCGTCACAACGGCATGGCCCCACATGGGTACCACGCCCCAGTCACCCTCACCCGGGAAGAAATTCCAATAGCCAAAGGCATCGCCCGCCACGGCATAGGTGACATTGTTCGCGGTAACGGAGAAGCTTTCCACCTTCAGCCGGACTTCGCCATCGCCCAGCGGAGCGTCAGCATTTTCAACGATGCGGGTTTCGGACAGCGCGTTGCGCTTTACCTGGACGGTCTTGGTCATAGTTCTCTCCCCGCAAACGAAATGGGCGCACCAGTTGTGGCGCGCCCATTCAATCAGGCCCTTAGGCTCAGGTAAAGCGGATTAGACCCGCATCGGCATCAGCACGTAGAGCGCCGGGCTCTTGTCGTCCTGACGGATCAGCGTCGGCGCACCGGCATCGGCCAGGTGCAGTTCCACCGTATCGCCCTCGATCTGGCCGAGGATGTCCTTGAGGTAGCCGGCGTTGAAGCCGATCTCGAACCCGCTCGACTTGTAATCGGCCGGAACTTCTTCCGAAGCCGTGCCGTTATCGGGCGAGGTGACCGACAGGGTAACACGGTCGGTATCGAGCGCCATCTTCACCGCGCGCGTCTTTTCGGTGGCGATCGTGGCTACGCGGTCAACGCCTTGCCAGAAGCTCTTCGGATCAAGCCGCAGCAGCTTGTCATTCCCGGTCGGAATGACGCGGCTGTAGTCCGGGAAGGTCCCGTCGATCAGCTTGCTGGTCAGCACCACGCCGTTTTCGCCGCCCAGGGTGAAGCGGATCTTGCTGGCAGAGAGGTCGATCAACACATTGGCGTCCAGCGCTTCTTCCAGCAGTTTGCGCAGTTCGGCCACGCACTTACGCGGCACGATCACATCGGGCATGCCTTCGGAACCATCCGGGCGCTGAATCGTGAAGCGGGCCAGGCGGTGGCCATCAGTGGCCGCTGCCTTCAGCTCATCGTCGGAAACGTGGATGAAGATGCCGTTGAGGTAATAGCGTGTTTCCTCAGTGCTGATCGCAAAGCGGGTGCGATCAATCAGTTGGGCCAGGGTGGCGGCCGGCAGTTCAAAGCTGGTCGGCAGATCGCCTTCGACGATCACCGGGAAATCATCGCGCGGCAAGGTCGGCAGCGAGAAGCGGCTGCGCCCGGCCTTGACGGTCATGCGGTTATCGGCGGTTTCCAGGCTGACCTGGCTGCCATCGGGCAGCTTGCGGGCAATATCGAACAGCAGGTGGGCCGAGACGGTGATCGCCCCCGCGCCTTCCACCGAAACGGCGCCAAGCGTTTCGACGACCTGCAGGTCAAGGTCGGTCGCCATGATCTTGACCGTGCCGTCGGCCGCAGCCTCGATCAGCACGTTCGACAGGATCGGGATCGTATTGCGCCGTTCGACGACGGACTGCACGTGCGACAGGCACTTGAGGAGCGTCGCGCGTTCGATAGTGGCCTTCATGATCGGTCTTTCGTCCCCACAAGACACGCGGCCGGAATCGGCCGCAGCGCCGGAATATCGGACTTCCGTTCTTAGCGCCGGGGGTGCGGCGGGCAAGTTTACCCGCCGATATTCCCGGCTAAACTGGGGATAAATCCCACACTTCGGGCTGGATCAGAGCATCGCCATCCCGCCATTGACGTGAAGCGTCTGCCCGGTGACGTAACCGGCTTCCTTGCTGGCGAGATAGGCAACGGCCGCGCCGATATCCTGACCCTCGCCCATCCGGCCCATCGGGATCCGGGCATTGAGCGCGTCCTTCTGGGCATCGGGCAGCACGTCGGTCATCGCCGTCCGGATGAAGCCGGGAGCAACGCAGTTCACGGTCACGCCGCGGCTGGCGAGTTCCTGGCCGAGCGACTTCGACATGCCGACGAGGCCAGCCTTGGCCGCGGCATAGTTGATCTGCCCCGGATTACCCGTGGCACCGACCACGCTGGTGATCGTGATGATCCGGCCAAACCGGGCCTTCATCATCGGCTTGGTTGCGGCGCGCATCAGGCGGAAGGCGGCTTCAAGGTTGACCTTGATGACCTGCTCCCACTCCTCATCCTTCATCCGCATGGCCAGATTGTCGCGGGTGATCCCGGCATTGTTGACCAGGATATCGATCTTCCCCAGCGTATCGACCGTGGCCGGGACCAGGTGCTCCACCTGCTCCGCGTTCGAGAGATCGCAGGTGATCTCGACATGGTCATGCCCGTAGGTGTCGTTCAGTTCCTCACGAAACGCGCGCAGCTTGCCGGGATTGGTACCGGAGAGTGCAAGACGCGCGCCCTGTCGCGCCAGGGCATGGCTGATCGCCGAGCCAATGCCCCCAGCCGCGCCGGTGACAAGGGCGGTCATCCCCGAAAGATCAAACATGCGGTCCATGATCACAGCTCCTTTGCCAGCGCTTCGATATCGGCCATGCCGACCACGCTGGTCACGGTTACATCGTTGACGCTGCGGCCGATCATCGGGCCCAGCACCTTGCCGCCCAGTTCGACAAAGCTATCGACCCCGGCGGCCTGCATGGCAATCACGCTCTCGCGCCAGCGGACGCGGCCGCAAACCTGCTCGACCAGGAGGCGCTGTACTTCGGCAGGATCGCTGACCACGGCGGCGGTAACATTGGCGAACAGCGGCACCCGCAGCGCGCCCGGAGGAGTCTTGCCCAGCGCCTCGGCCATGGCATCGGCGGCCGGCTGCATCAGCGGGCAATGGAACGGAGCCGAAACCGGCAGGGCCACGCCGCGCTTGATCTCGAAATCCTTGACCAGGGCAATCGCCCGATCAATCGCGCCCTTGTGCCCGGAAAGCACGACCTGCGACGGATCGTTATCGTTGGCGACGGTGCAAACCTCGCCCTCCGCAGCCGCTTCGGCCAGCTTCTGCGCCTTGTCGATATCGGCACCAAGCAGCGCACACATCGCGCCCAGGCCGACCGGAACAGCGGCCTGCATGGCCTGCCCGCGCAGCTTCAGCAGCCGGGCCGTATCCGCCAGACTGAAGGCACCCGCAGCGCAGAGCGCGGTATATTCGCCCAGGCTGTGACCGGCGACGAAGTCCGCCTTGTCCGCCAGCGCGATGCCGCCTTCCTTTTCCAGCACGCGCAGCACGGCAATGGCATTGGCCATGATCGCCGGCTGGGCATTCTCGGTCAGGGTCAGGGCATCTTCGGGCCCTTCGCGCATGATGGTGGAGAGTTTCTGGCCAAGCGCGTCGTCAACCTCTTCAAACACCTCGCGCGCGATGGCGCTGGCTTCGGCAAGATCGGCGCCCATGCCGACCTTCTGGCTGCCCTGCCCCGGAAAAACGAAAGCTCGCATCGTCCACTCCCTAATTCAGGCCACCGCGCCTATTGGCTGGCGGCTCAGCGGGCAAGCCCGAAGGGTACAATCTTGTTGTCGATATCATGCCCGATGTCTGCCGATCCCAGGAACGGGATGGCGTGGCGATCGCACCAGTACCGCGCGATTTGCTCAGCCTCGGCGCCGAACGGGCGGTCATTTTCGGGCACGTCGCTGACCCGGCCCAGCCGCAGCCCGGCGATCCCGCCAAGGTGCGCCGTCAGGTGGAAGAACAGCCGGTCCACAGCGTAGAGGTACTCACTCACTTCCTCGATCAGCACGACATGACCTGCGAAGCCAGGCATCAGCGGCGTGCCGCAGAGCATGGCCAGCGTCATCAGGTTAAAGGCCGCGCGCGGATGCGCATCCTGCGCGGGCTCTTCGCCCGATTTATCGCCGGAGAGCCAGGCCAGCGTCCGCCGAACCGCGGCTTCTCCGCAAGCGCGGCGAATGTCGGCCGGCATCGGCGCATGGACGGGCTGGCCGATCCGGTTGCGGTAAAGCCCGCCCAGCAGGGTGCCCCCGTCTGAATAGCCCAGGAACAGCTTATCCTGCGCCGCGTGGTCGAACTGGGCCAGCGCTTCCTCGGCAATGCGCGCTGCGCCATAGCCACCGCGCGCAAACCAGACCGCGTCAAAGGCCGGGTCATTGGCGCATTCAACCAGGGCATTGCAGCGCGCGGCATCCGGCCCGGCAAAGTGGCCCTCACTCAGGAAACATTGCGGATGGAAATGCAGGTAGACGTCGGGAAACTCGGCCTCAGCCAGCGCCAAAACGCGATCCGCATCTTCCTTGGCAAAGGCGGCGGAGGGGGCACAGATCGCTACGTTGGGCATGACGCTTCCTAACCCGGTTGTCAGGCGAGGCAAGGGCGCATACCGGAAGGTCATGAGCGAGCTTACCCAACACCCCTGGTTTTTCTGCGGCATCGGCGGCTCCGGCATGCTGCCGCTGGCACTTATCCTCAAGGGTCACGGCGCAGAGGTTTCCGGATCGGACCGCAGCCGCGATCAGGGGCGCACCCCTGAAAAGTTCGCCTGGCTCGAACAGCAAGGCTTTACCCTGTTCCCGCAGGACGGGAGCGGCATCACCGCGGCGGATCAGGTGCTGGTCGCCTCTGCGGCGGTGGAAGACACCGTGCCGGAAATGGTCCGCTCCCGCGAGCTGGGCTGCGCGCGGATGAGCCGGGCCGAATTGCTGGCACGCCTGTTCAACGCTGCGCCGCGCGGCGTGGCGATCGGCGGGACCAGCGGCAAGAGCACCGTTACCGGCATGACCGGCTGGATCCTGACCAGCGCCGGCCGCGATCCCACGATCATGAACGGCGCGGTGATGAAGAACTTCGCCGCCCCCGACGCGCCCTTTGCCTCGGCCCGGGTTGGCCAGGGCGATGTGTTTGTCAGCGAAGTCGATGAAAGCGATGGCTCGATCGCGCTCTATCGCCCGGCGGTTTCGGTGCTGCTCAACGTCAGCCTCGATCACAAATCGATGGAAGAGTTGCGCGTGCTGTTCGGGGATTTCCTTGGCGCGGCCGAAATCGCCGCGATCAATGCTGATGATCCGGAATGCATCGCCTTGGCCCCGCGCTCCAATGCTGCCATCCGGTTCGGGATCGATAGCGCCGATGCGGGCATCGGGGTTGAGCCCGGCTCAATCGTCGAAGGCCCAACGTCACTGGCTGCCACCGTGTTGGACCGGCGCGACGGATCAAGCCATAACCTGAACCTGCGAGTTCCCGGCCGCCATAATCTGGCCAATGCGCTCGCTGCCATCGCCGCTGCCAATGCGGCTGGCGTCAGCGTGGCCGATGCGGTCACCGCGCTGGGGACCTATGCCGGCCTCGCCCGACGGTTCGAGATCGTCGGCACCAGCCCCTGGGGCGTGACCGTGATCGACGATTTCGGCCACAACCCCGAAAAATGCACCGCCACGCTGCGGACGCTAAAGGCTCACCCTGGCCGCGTGATCGCCTTCTTCCAGCCGCATGGTTATGGTCCGCTGCGCCAGATGGGGCATGAACTGGCCGAGGTCTTCGCCCGGCTACTGGGGCCGGAAGACGTGGCCCTGCTGTGCGATCCGGTCTATTTCGGCGGCACGGTTGATCGCAGCGAAGGCAGTGAGCGGATTGTTCGCCTGATCCGCGAACATGGTGGCAAGGCCGAATATATTCCGGCCCGCGAGGACTGCGGCCGCGCCATGGCCGAAATGGCCAAGCCGGGTGACCGGATCGTGATCATGGGCGCGCGCGATGACACGCTGAGCCTGTTCGCGCGCGAGGTGCTCGGCCTAGTGGGCTGACTTGCCCAGCACGGCTGGCACCTTGTGGAGCAATAGGGCGACCACGCAACCAAGGATCAGCCCGACCACGCCCGACAGCGTTGAATTGGCCAGCCAGCCCAACACTCCGCCGAGGGCCCCGGTCGCCTCATGCACGGCGTGCTCAACCGCGTGGATCGCGTCGTAGGGCGGCGTGAAGCCCAGCTTCCTTGCGCCATCGACCAGGATGTGCCCGCCCACCCACAGCATCGCCAGCGTGCCGATGGCGGACAGCGCGGTGAGCAGGCGGGGCATGGCATGAAGCAAACCGCGACCCACCGCCTTGGCCGCCGCGCTGCTGCGCTCCTTCACCATGTGCAGGCCGATATCGTCCATCTTCACGATCAGGGCGACCGCGCCATAGACCGTCGCAGTAATCACCACCCCTACCAAGGCCAGAATAATTCCCCGGCTGAGCAGCGGCTCATCGGCCACCTCGGCCAAAGCGATGGCCATGATTTCGGCTGAAAGGATCAGGTCGGTGCGGACGGCGCCAGACACCCGCTCCTTCTCGAACGTGGCCATGTCCGCAACGGGGTCTTCCAGTGTTTCGCCGTGCTTGGCCCCGCCCAGCTTCTCCAGCACCTTTTCCGCGCCTTCATAGCACAGAAACAGGCCGCCCATCATCAATAGCGGGGTGATCGCCCAGGGCAGGAACTGGCTGAGCAACAGCGCTCCCGGTAAAAGGAACAGCAGCTTGTTCTTAAGGCTGCCCTTGGCGATCTGCCATATGATCGGCAGTTCACGATCAGGCGTGAATTTGGTGACGTAGCTGGGGGTGACGGCGGCATCATCGATCACCACGCCCGCCGCCTTGGTTCCGGCCTTGGTCGCCGCCAGGCCCACATCATCAATCGACGCCGCCGCCGCCTTGGCGATCACGGATATATCGTCGAGCAGGGCAACAAGGCCGGTGGGCATGACAGGAAAACTCCGCGAAAGACAGGCTGGTGTGCTGCTTGCCAAGCCTCGGCTCGGCCCGCAAGGCTTGCATTCCCTGCATAAACCGCTAATGGCCCGCGCTTCCGGAAGTGATTCCGGAGATGAAGAAAGCCGGAGGGGCCCCGCAATCCCGCGGATCGCCAGCGATCGGTTAGACAGATGAAAGGCATGACATGCCGCTCTACGAGCATGTTTTCCTGGCTCGCCAGGATCTGAGCCAGGCGCAGGTTGATGCGCTGGCCGCCACCGCCACGGAAATCGTCGAAGCCCACCAGGGCAAGGTCACCAAGACCGAAACCTGGGGCCTCAAGAACCTGGCCTACAAGATCAAGCGCAACCGCAAGGCGCACTTCGTGCTGCTGAACATCGAAGCCCCGGCCGGCACCGTTGCCGAGCTGGAGCGTCAGACCGCGATCAACGAAGACGTGATCCGCTGGCTGACCGTGCGCGTCGACGAGCATGAAACCGGCCCGTCGGTGCAGATGCGCAAGCAGGACCGTGAGCGCAGCAAGCGCCGCGAACGCGAGGAGTTCTAAGCAATGGCCCGCGCATTTTTCCGCCGCCGCAAGTCATGCCCGTTCTCGGGCAAGAACGCCCCTGCGATCGACTACAAGGATACGCGCCTGCTCCAGACCTATATGTCTGAGCGTGGCAAGATCGTGCCGAGCCGCATCACCGCCGTTTCTGCCAAGAAGCAGCGTGAACTGGGCCAGGCCATCAAGCGTGCCCGTCACCTGGGCCTGCTGCCCTACCTCGTGAAGTAAGGGGAGAGAGACCATGGATATCATCCTCCTCGAACGCATCGAGAAGCTCGGCACTATCGGCGATGTCGTGACCGTCAAGGACGGTTACGCCCGCAACTTCCTGCTGCCCAACAAGAAGGCGCTGCGCGCCAACGAAGCCAACCGCAAGGTCTTCGAAGCCAACCGCTCGAAGATCGAAGCCGACAACGCAGCGCGTCGTTCGGAAGCTGAAGGCCACGCCGGCAACGTCGAAGGCAAGTCGGTCGTCTTGATCCGCGCCTCGTCGAACTCGGGCCAGCTCTATGGTTCGGTTTCGGTGCGTGACATTGTCGACGCGCTCAACGCCGATGGCGCCAACGTGTCGAAGTCGATGATCGTGCTGGAACGCCCGATCAAGACCATCGGCGTGTTCGACGTGAAGGTTGCGCTGCACCCGGAAGTCACCGTGATGGTCAAGGTCAACGTCGCCCGCTCGCCGGATGAAGCTGACCAGCAAGCCAAGGGCGTCGACGTTATTGCCGCCATGTTCGAAGACGAAGCCGCTGCTGCTGCCGCGACCGACTTCGAAGCCGGCAACGGCGAAGAGCCGGAAGCTGAAGCTCCGGCCCCGGCTGCCGAAGCTGCTGACGAAGGCGAAGAAGCCTAAGGCTTCCGTGCTTTTGCGAACCGATCAAGGGGGTGCTTCGGCGCCCCCTTTTTCGTTGGGTGAAAGGTTTCACCCGCAACGTAATTGAAATGTCATCGCGATCTGTCTAAAGGCCCGCGATGCTAAACATAGAAAAGACCATCGCGGAATTGGTCCGCGTTTACGACGAAGCCGTCGCCACCCTCCGCTCCGACATCGCGAAATTCGCTGCCGACGGAACCCTCCCCCCCGCTGAACGCCGCACCTCGCGCGCCTGGTGCTATCCGGAATTGCGGATCGCCTATGCCGGAGCCGAAACCCGGCCCGACCTGGCCCGCGCTTTTGGACGCCTGGCCCATGCCGGCAATTTCGTAACCACGGTCACCCGCCCAGCCCTGTTTGCAGACTACCTGACCGAACAGCTTGGCCTGTTGGCGGATGACTATGATATCGAGGTCAGCGTTGGCCGCTCGGCGCAGGAAATTCCATTCCCCTATGTGATCGATGCCAGCTCAGGCCTTGGCACGCTCAGCCCGCCGGATCTTGCCCGCCACTTCCCCGCCACCGAACTCGCCATGATCGGCGACGAACTGGCCGACGGGATCGAACTGAGCGATCCGGACGGCAATATGCCGCTGGCCCTGTTCGATGGCCTGCGCACAGATTTCAGTCTGGCCCGTCTCGCCCACTATACGGGTACGCCGATTGAAGACTTCCAGCGCTTCATCCTGTTCACCAACTACCACCGCTATGTCGACGAATTCGTCGACTGGGCCGGGACCCAGCTGGGCAAGGATGAGAACGTCCGCCTTTCGGGTGCGGGCGGCTTGCTGGTCGAACAGGCGACCGAAAATGCACGGGAGCGCCTGTCAGACACGACCTGGCGCCGTCACCAGATGCCGGCCTACCATCTGGTCCGCGAGGACAAGATGGGCATCACCCTGGTCAACATCGGGGTCGGCCCATCCAACGCCAAGACCATTTGCGATCACCTGGCGGTTCTGCGCCCCGAAGCGTGGCTGATGATCGGCCACTGCGGCGGCCTTCGCGACACCCAGCGGATCGGGGACTATGTCCTCGCCCACGCCTATCTGCGCGACGATCACGTGCTCGATTGCGTCCTGCCGCCCGAAATTCCGATCCCGGCGATTGCGGAAGTGCAGATCGCCCTGGCCCAGGCGGCCGAGCAGGTCAGTGGCGATACCGGCGCGAACCTGAAGAAGCGGATGCGCACCGGCACGGTGGCCACCACCGACGATCGCAACTGGGAGCTGCGCTACACCCAGTCAGCCCGCCGCCTCAGCCAGAGCCGCGCAATCGGGATCGACATGGAAAGCGCCACCATCGCCGCACAGGGCTATCGCTTCCGCGTGCCTTACGGGACGCTGCTGTGCGTTTCGGACAAGCCGCTCCATGGCGAGATCAAGCTGCCGGGGCAGGCCAACCGCTTCTATGAAGAAGCGATTGCCGCCCACTTGCAGATCGGCACGAAGGCCTGCGAACTGCTCCGCGCCGAGGGTGACAAGCTCCATTCGCGCAAATTGCGCGCCTTCAAGGAACCGCCGTTCCGGTGAGTTGCAACCTGCTGACCCGGTTAATGCGGGTCAGCTTGCCGGCTTGTCAGAGCTCCAGCCATCAACGGCTACGCGCCACTGGCCGTCGGCTTCCTTGTGGAAGATGTTGATGCCCTTGCCGACATCGGTCGAAACCGCGCCGGTCTTCCGGTCGGTGTCGATCACCTTGTAGGTATAGCGTTCAAAAGCCCAGTCACCGCTGACGGTGAACCCGTGGGAGGTCTTTTCCCACTTGGTCTGGTAGGCGGCGAAATAGCCGCCAACCCACTTGCCGACGGCTTCCTTGCCGATCAATTCTGGTGCGCCCGGCGCCTGATAGACCACATCATCGGTCAGCACGGCCTTGAGCTTTTCCGCATCGTTGCTGTTGATTGCGGCAACATAGCCGCCATGCGCTGCCGCTTCGATAGCCGCAGCATCAACTGCTGGAGCGGCCTTGTCGCCGCCTGAGCAGGCCGTCAGCAGCAGCACGCCAAGCGCGGCTGCAAGTGGTTTTGAGTTCTGCATAAGTCTCCCCCTTTGAATTGCGGGAGAGACTGTCACGACCCTAAAGGTCTGGCAATGCGTGGCATTACGAATGACTGCGGGGGTACGGGGCATGCCGCCAAGGCATGCCCCGCTGCCGGGCTTACCAGCCTGACTTCATCCCCTTGTTCTGCTGATCGAGCCACTTCTTGAGCGGCGCGAAGTAGGCCATCATAGCCTTGCCGCTCATTTCGCGGCTGCCAGTGAAGGCCTGAAGGGCATCGGGCCACGGCTTTGACGCACCCATTTCCAGCATGGCATTCAGCTTCTTGCCGACTTCCTTGTTGCCGTAGAACGAGCAGCGATGCAGCGGGCCCTTCCAGCCGGCTGCCTTGCAAGCAGCCTCATAGAACTGGAACTGCAGGATCCGCGCCAGGAAGTAGCGCGTGTAAGGCACCACGGCTGGGACGTGATACTTGGCGCCAGCATCAAACGCATCATTCCCGCGCGGGCTGGGCGGCACGACGCCCTGGTACTTCAGGCGCAGGTCGGTCCAGGCCTGCTGATAGCCTTCCGGCTTCACCTGGCCCGAGAAGATCTGCCAGCGATAGCGATCGACCAGCAGGCCGAACGGCAGGAAGGCAACCTTGTCCATCGCCTGGCGCAGCAGCAGACCGATGTCCTTGTCAGCCGAGGGCACCTTGCTGCGATCGAGCAGGCCGATCTGGACCAGGTATTCCGGCGTGATCGACAGCGCGATGGCATCGCCGATCGCCTCGTGGAAGCCATCGTTGGCACCATCGAGGTAGAACGGCGCCTGCTTGTTGTAGGCGCGCTGGTAATAGTTGTGGCCCAGCTCGTGGTGGATCGTGGTGAAATCATCGCCATTCACCTTGATGCACATCTTGATGCGCAGGTCCTCGACATTGTCGACGTCCCAGGCCGATGCATGGCAGACCACTTCACGATCCTGCGGCTTCACGAACTGCGAGCGCTCCCAGAAGGTCTTGGGCAGCGGGGCGAAGCCCAGCGAGGAGAAGAAGCCTTCCCCCGTCTTGACCATCTTGATCGGATCGTAGTTCTTTTCCTTGAGCAGCTCGGTCAGGTCATAACCGACATCGCCAGCACCCTTGGGGGCAACGATGTCATAGATGTTGCCCCATTCCTGGGCCCACATGTTGCCCAGCAGGTCAGCGCGGATCGGGCCGGTCTTGGCCTGGACGGCGTCGCCGTACTTGGCGTTAAGCTTGCCGCGGACGTAGGTGTGGAGGCTGTCGTAGAGCGGCTTCACTTCCTGCCACAGCTTCTCGGTCAGCGCGGCAAACTCTTCCGGGCTCATGTCATAGTTGGAACGCCACTGCGCGCCGACATCGGCAAAGCCCAGTCCCTGTGCGCCTTCGTTGCCCAGCGCGACGAGCTGGGCGTAGTCCGCCTTCATCGGCTTGCCGACATTGTCGTGCCAGCTGGTCCACATTTCCCTCAGCTCTTCGGGATTGCGGCTGGTGCCCATCCGCTCTTCGATATCGCTGCCGTTGATCGGCTGGCCGTTCAGCGTGCCCTTGCCCTTGCCGTAGATGCCCTGCATCCGCGCCTTGATCGTGGCCATTTCCTGGGCCGCACCTTCGCGCGTCGGTGCCGGCAGGGTGATGGCCGTGCGCATCCGGTCCAGCTTCCGCTCGGTGTCATAGGACAGGTTCGGGGTCTGGGCGTACTTGGCTGCCTGGAGCGCATTGTTGACGCTCATCGTCGTGATTGACGCATCGGCGCGCGCCGTCAGGGCTTCGGTATCCTGGTTGATATAGGTCTCATAGACCCAGCCGGCTTGCCCGGCTTCGATCACTGCCCGGTTGAAGTCCTTTTCCGCCTTGGCAACGAAGGCGTCAGCCTCAGCCTGCGGGGTCTTGGCGTCCTGCGCAAAGGCAGGTGCAGTCACCAGCGCCGTGGCCAGCGCGGCGAGCGAAACGATCCTCTTCATGGGGTCCATCCTCATCAAAAATTCCACGACCAACAGGTCGTTGCAGGTCACGCTGGCGAGGCCATTCGCGCCGGTCAAGTGGCGATCTGCCAATGGCTTCAGCTCAGCAGGAAATCCCGGATCGCCTCGCCCAGTTCCGGCTTGGTGACGCAGCTCATATGCGTGCCCGGAACAGTAACCAGAGTGGCGTTCGGCAGGGCTTCGGCCAGCAGCTCTGGTGAGCCATTGTCACGATCCTGATCGCCGTTCACCACGAGGGTGGGCATGGTCAAGGCAGCCAGCGCCACGGGATCGGTATCGCTGAAGGTCTGCAACAGCAGCCGGGCCGCCACGCGGTCCACCTTCATGGTCTTCATGAAGGATACCGCCGGGAATGCCGGATCGCCGTGTTTCACCTCTTCAAACCGGTCGATAGCATCGGTGAAATAGGCCGCGCGGCCGGTCCAGCCAGCCAGCCCTTCCAAACCCATCCCGCCAAGCGCGAGCTTCCGGGGCTTGAGCCCATGGATCACCGCCCGCACCGAAGTGCGCGCACCCAGCGAGAAGCCGACAAGGTCAAAATCAATCAGCCCCAAGGCTTCGATCAGGGCAATCACGTCGCGCGCCAGCACGTCGGGCGGATAGGCCGAGGGGTCGTGCGGCTTCCCGCTTTCGCCGTGGGCGCGCAGGTCTGGCATGAGGCATTCGAACCCAGCGTCAGCCAGCAATTGGGCCTGACCCCAGTTCATCCAGTTCATCTGCGCGCTGGAAAACAGGCCGTGCAGCAGCACCACCGGCCGCCCTGCCCCCATGCGGTGGAGCGCCAATGCCGTCCCGTCAAACGATTGAATCATCTCCATGAACTTAAAACCTCAACCTTTCTTGAGGTGTCGCCGTCCGAGCAATTCCGCGATCTGGACAGCGTTCAATGCGGCACCCTTGCGCAGGTTGTCCGATACGCACCACAGCGAGAGGCCATTGTCGACGGTGGAGTCCTCGCGCACCCGCGAAACGAAGGTCGCGCCATCGCCGACGCACTCGACCGGGGTTACGTAACCACCGTCCTCGCGCTTATCGATCAGCATGACGCCGGGCGCTTCACGCAGCAGTTCCTGCGCCTGCTCGGCACTGATCTCGTCCTCGAACTCCAGGTTGACCGCCTCGGAATGGCCGACGAAGACCGGCACGCGCACACAGGTGGCGGTCACCTTGATCTTGGCGTCGAGGATCTTCTTGGTCTCAACCACCATCTTCCATTCTTCCTTGGTCGAGCCATCATCTAGGAAGCTATCGATGTGCGGGATCACGTTGAAGGCGATCTGCTTGGTGAACTTCACTGGCACGCTGCTGTCACCGACAAAGATGTTGCGGCTCTGCTCGAACAGTTCGTCCATGCCCTGCTTGCCCGCGCCGGAAACCGACTGATAGGTCGCCACGACAACGCGCTTGATCCGGGCCGCATCGTGCAGCGGCTTGAGTGCGACGACCAGTTGCGCGGTAGAGCAGTTGGGGTTGGCGATGATCATCTTGGACTTGTAGCCATCGATCGCATCGGGGTTCACTTCAGGCACGACCAGCGGCACGTCCGGATCCATCCGGTAGAGCGAGCTGTTGTCGATCACCACGCAGCCCGCAGCCGCAGCCTTGGGGGCGTAGACCTTCGACACGTCCGACCCGGCGGAGAACAAGGCGATGTCCCAGCCGGTAAAGTCGAAGTGCTCGACATTGCGGACCTTGAGCATCTGCCCGGTCTCACCAAATTCGATCTCGTCGCCCGTGGAGCGCGAGGAGGCGACGGCCGCCAGTTCATCGATCGGGAATTCCCGCTCGGCCAGAACGTTCAGCATCTCGCGGCCGACGTTGCCCGTCGCGCCGACTACTACCACCCGGTAACCCATGGCTTACTCCTGTTGAATGGCGCTGCGGCTAAACCGGCTGACCGTTGTTGTCCACCGGCAGCGCATCGAAGGCTACCGTCATGCGCGGGGCGCTGCTTTCGAACGGCGTGGTGCCGTGCCACAGGTAGGACGGGAAGAGCACCAGATGCCCTTCCTGGGGCTGCACCACCCGGCGCGGCGCCAGGTCGAGCCCCAGCGCGGCGTCAGGTACGCCGAAGGCCAAAGCCCCCTGCCCTTCTCCGGCCGCAACTTCTGGCGGCAGGCTGGCGTAATAGGCGCTGCTGAGCCACCCGGCCGGATGGATATGGCTGATGTGATAGCCGGACGAAGCAAGCCGCACCGACCACGAGGTTGGGAAACCGACTTGGCCGGTAATTCGCCCCAGGAACGGGTGGCCCGGTTCCGGCCGGAGCGAGGCAAGGCGTTGCTCGATCGCTGCCTTGGTCGCGCGGGCCAGACCGGTGATCACGGGATCGCCAACCTCGAACAGGTTGCCACGCGTCTGGATGCCGCCGCGCAACGACTGGTCCGCCGGATGGGCGGCAAGCTGGTGTCGCGCCTCAAGCACGCCGGGCAGGCGCGGATCGAGCCCGAGATCGATCGGCATAACCAGGTTATCATAATCGCACAGCCAGTGCTCGCGCTCATCATCAAGCAAGCGCCAGGCTATGCTCAGCAGTGCCCAGGCCGATTGATCGTTGGGCAGCAGCCGCGCCGCTTGCTCGGCAGCTGCAGCAGCCCCGGCCGGGTCGCCCTTGCGCAACAGGATATGGGCCCGGATCGTATGCGCGGGCGGATAGGTGGGTTCGCCGATCAGTGCCGCATCGATCTTGGCCAGTGCTTCGTCATCACGGCCCGTTGCTGTTAGGGCATTGGCGATGAATGCGGTGATCATGGTATCCGTGCCGAAACGTGCTTCGGCCTGTGCAGCAAGGTCCAGCAATTGATCCCACAGCTGGTGTCCGCGGGCGATGGCCATGGCTTCAACCCAGAGGGCCGCAGACTGCGGCGCTCGCAGCAAAGCATCGCGCAGGCTATCGAGCGCCTGCTCACCGCGCCCCAATTGCGGCAAGAGGCTAGCCATGGCGGTGTGCGGCTCAACCAATTCCGGCTTGGTTCGCACGGCATCACGATAGGCCGCCAGTGCCTGATCAAACCGGCCCGCGTCGGCCAGCAGATGGCCGCGCATGGTGGCTGTCTCCGCCAGCTGTAGCCCTTCCGCCCAAGTCCGCTCGATCTCGGCCAGCGCCTGCTCGGCCTGTCCGCACTTGCGCAGCTCGACCGCCAGGTTGTGGCGCGCAATCCGGTCCGCCGGGTTCGCGGCGAGCTGCTGCTGCAAGGCCGCCACCTGCGCCTGCGATCCGGTCGGTCCGATACCCAATGTCATGGCTTCACTCCGTGGCGTTCAAGGAAGGCAAAGATCGAATTCCACAAATGGGTGCCGATCTTCGGCCCACCCACCCGGTGCGTGTAGCCGGGATAGAGCATCATCTCGAACGGCACGACCTCGCTCTGCATCTTGGCGATGAGGGCCGAGGAATTCTCGAACACTACATTGTCGTCAGCCATGCCATGGATCAGCAGCAAGGGATCGCTGATCTTGCTTGTATCGGCCATGGCATTGGCCTTGGCATAGGCGCCAGCGTCAGCCTTTGGATCGCCCATGTAACGTTCGGTGTAATGGGTATCATAGAGGTCCCATTTGGTCACCGGCGCGCCCGAGATCCCAGCGGCATAGACCCCCGGATTGGCCTGAAGCATCTTCAGCGTCATGTAGCCACCGTAAGACCAGCCATAGGTGGCGATCTTGTCCCCCGCCACGAACGGCAGCGACTTGAGGTATTCCGCCCCCGCCAACTGGTCAGCCACTTCAACGCTGCCCATCGCGCGATAGATCTGCTTCGAGAAATCAACCCCGCGATTGTCCGACCCGCGGTTGTCGATCTGGAAATAGATATAGCCCTTGTCGACGATCGCCTGGGCCAGCGGGCTCATCCAGGCGCGCAGCACCTGCTGGTTGCTAGGCCCGCCATAGTGCGAGAAGAACACCGGATAGCGCTTCCCCGGCTCCAGCGGCGGGGTAATCATGTTCCAGTGCAGCTCGGTGCCGTCAGCGGCCAGAATAGTGCCGAACTCAACCGGGCGATGGCTGGCAAGGAACGGCGCATAGGGATGCTTCGCGTCGAGCTTGTTTTCCTCGACCCAGGCGATCCGCTTGCCGGTCTGATCCGCCAGATAGACCTGCGGCGGCTGGTTTACCGATGAGCGTGCGATCAGCAGCGACTTGCCGGACTTGTCCATGCTCGCGCTGTTGTGAAAGCCCAGTTCGCTCAGTCGGGTAACCTTGCCCGGTTTGGCCAGATCGAGCGCGTAAACCTGATGCGCCAGGGGATCATCTTTGGTCGCGGTGAAGAACACCTTGCCGCTGGCCTGATCGACACCGACCAGTTCGGTCACCACCCAATCGCCCTTGGTCAACTGCTGCCACTTGCCCTGCTGGAAGTGCCACAGGTGGCCGAAGCCGTCCCGCTGCGACCACCAGACCAGGCTGCCATCCTTGAGGAAGCGATAGCTGTTTGACAGGTCAATCCAGTGGCCGGGGGCCGCGGTCTCGGTGAAGAGCACGCGGCTCTTACCGGTAGCCGGATCGACCGCCAGCATATCAAGCGAGGTCTGCGCACGGTTCTCGCGCTGGACGTAGAGCGTCTTGCCATCCGGGGCCCAGTCAACCCGGGCGAGGTAAATGTTCTTGTCCGCACCCAGATCGACTTCGACCCGGTCACTACCATCGGGCTTCTGCACATAAAGTGAGACCAGGGCATTTGGCGTGCCAGCCAGAGGATAGCGCTGGGCATAGGTCTCGGTACCTTCGGCCCCGATCGCGGCGCGGGTGACAACCGCCACCGGCGCTTCGTCAAACCGCTGCACGGCCACCCGGCTGTCATCAGGTGCCCACCAGTAACCGGTATGGCGGTCCATTTCTTCCTGGGCCACGAACTCTGCTTCGCCCCAGGATACGGTTTCCGACTGCACTTCCGGAGTGACCGGCTGTGCGGGTTCGCCCACCTTGCCGGTCCACAACCGCCGCCCGCGAACGAATGAGACAAAGGCGCCCTGTGGGCTGAGGGCCGGATTCAACTCGTCGTCCGGAGTATCGGACAGGCGTTGCATGGAGCCATCAAGCCGGGCGAGGTACAAGTCGCCATCGAGCGGCACGAGGATGGCCTTGCTGTCCGCCGCCCATTCATAGCTGACGATGCCCTTGAGATCGCCAATCCGCAGCCGTTCGCGCTGCATCTTCTCGGCCTCGGACAGGTCTTTGCCCGATCCCAGCTTCAGCGAATCGACAAGCATGGTCCATTGCCCGGTGGTGCGGTCAAAACCCCACAGGTCATAGCGCTCACGATCGTCAGCGCGATTGCGCAGCAGGGTAAGGTAGCGGCCATCGGGCGAAAGCTTCACACCGCGCGGCACCGAGCCAGACAGGCCGGGACTGGCAAAGACGCGTTCAAAGGTCAGCGGCAGGGCTGCAGGCACGGGATTCTCCGCGGAGGTCTGGGCAAAGAGCGGGGCAGGAGCAAGCGCGACCAAGGCGCAGGCAGTAAATATTCGGGCAATCGGCGACACGAGATACTCACGCAGCGAAAAGGGCGCCCCGGTTGCCCGGGACGCCCCTCTCTAAACAGCTTTGCTGGCAGCGCCAGAGCCTAGCGCAGATGCGCTTACTCGCCGTCGTTGCGCACGTCGCGGCGCTCGGCGATGCGAGCGCGCTTGCCGGTGCGGCCACGCAGGTAATAGAGCTTCGCACGACGCACCACGCCCTTGCGGACGACGGTGATGCTGTCGAGGGTCGGCGAGTAAAGCGGGAACACGCGTTCCACGCCTTCACCGAAGCTCATCTTGCGAACGGTGAAGTTGCTGCCGATGCCCTTGTTGGCGCGCGCGATGCAGACGCCTTCGAAGGCCTGCACACGGCTGCGTTCGCCTTCGATCACCTTCACGCCAACGCGGACGGTGTCACCGGGGCGAAACTCCGGAATATCCTTGGCGGCCTTGGCAATTTCCTCGGCCTCGATCTGCTGGATCAGGTTCATGATCCTCAGTCCTTCTTTTCACGCCGCGCGCCAGAGGCAGACAGGACCCGAGCGCCCTCATGACGCTCCCAAAGATCCGGCCTGCGTAACCGTGTATCGATCTCGGACCGTGACTTTCGCCACGCCGCGATCTTCGCATGATCCCCCGATCGCAGCACTTCAGGGATCGTGCGCCCTTCCCACTCAGCGGGTCGGGTATAGTGGGGATATTCCAACAAACCGTTCTCGAACGATTCCTCGGACCCACTGGAAGGGGCGCCCATTACGCCGGGAAGCAGGCGAATGCAAGCGTCTAGCAGCATCAACGCCGCCGGTTCGCCGCCAGACAGGATGATGTCACCAATCGAGACTTCCTCAACCTGGCGTCCTTCGAAAATCCGCTCGTCGAAGCCCTCAAACCGGCCGCATAGCACGGTCACCCCCGGTCCTGCCGCCAATTCGCGCACGCGAGCCTGGGTCAGCGGCTTGCCGCGCGGGGTCATGGCAATGACGGGTGCCTCGGGATTGCGGCTGCGGGCATGGTCGATCGCCGCAGCCAGCACATCGACCCGCAGCACCATACCGGCGCCGCCGCCGGCCGGGGTGTCATCGACGGTCTTGTGCTTGTCGATCGCGAAATCGCGGATTTGCACGGTATCCAGCGACCACTTGCCCTCGTCGCGAGCACGCCCCGCCAGGCTGACACCAAGCGGCCCTGGGAACATTTCGGGGTAGAGCGTCAGGACTGTCGCGGCGAAGGTCATGGCTTGGGCCTTTCCCAGATCGCTTGGCACAAGGCAATTGAACTCTTGCCTGCCCGCGCGCGGCAGGGAACAGTAGCCGCATGAAACGTCTGCTTGCTCTGCCGCTGCTGTTGATGGCCGTCCCCGCCGCCGCCGAAGAGATCGGCGAATGCCGCTTCAGCCGCGAAACGCTCAGTTTTGCCGGCAGCCGGGCCGAGCAGGCGGCCTGCCTGTTGCGCAAGATCGAGCTGCTGGCCGTACGCAAGGCCCAGCCGCTGCCCAAGGTGATCCAATCACTGATGGCGCGTAACGATGGCCCAACCACCGCCCAGAAGGCCGCCGCGCTTGCTGCTTTTCCGGAGCCCTACCGGACCTATGCGGCGCAGTGGGCCGATACTCCGCTGTCGTGCACGGTGGACGGCCTGCCCGCGCTCTACTTCGTGATCCACGATACCTCGACGCCGTTCTACGCGAACGATCCCTTCCCGAAGCGGCTCAACCAGGACCTCAAGGTCAACGATTTTACGTCTTACATGGACCAGACCTTTGCGCGCGAGCCGGTCGCCCACATCTTCCTCAACCGAGTGGGGCAAATCTGGGCGGGGCATGAGTTCCAGGAGGGCTGGCGCGCCACGAAGCTGGAAAGCCGCGTGGTCGGCCAGCGCGTCCGCGGACGGATGCTGCATATCGAAACGGTCCAGCCACGCCGCTTCCTACCGGGCGCAACCAGCCGGGGCCAGACTTATGGGCCTAAACCGGGCTTCACCAAGGAACAGTACCGGATGCTGGCCGCGCTCTACGTCTATTCCAGCGCGCGGGCCGAATCCTGGCTGATCCCGGCACAGCACAACACGGTCGATGCCGGCATCCCCGACGCCCACGACGATCCGCAGAACTTTGAGCTAAAGCAGTTTTCTAAAGCGCTGGAGAAGCTGATCGGCAAACCGCGCTAGGCCGGAAAATCGTTCCGGGTCGTGCGGATTGCGACTGGCAGACCCACCGCAGTCGCTATGATCAGGCCTAGCAGGGCCAAGGCAATGACCGGGATCAGACCAAGCGGCAGCCCGCGCCGGACCATCGCAACCAGCGGCAAAAGCACCGGGACAAGGCCCGCGATGGTGGCCGAAATCAGGATCCGCTGCTTGCGGCCGCTATTCGGGCTCAGCGCCCGCATCCCGTTGCAAATCCCCCAGGCAAGCGCTGCCGGCAGCAGCACCATCACGATCACGCCAAGGATGAAAGACACGGCCGCAGCCTAGTCGGATTCGGCAAAGGGAGCGGAAACCACAATCCGCTCGGCGTCCCACTCAGGCACGGCTTCTATCCGCATCGGCACCATGAACTTCTTGCCGGTGGGGCGCTTGATCTCGATCACGTCGCCCGCGCCAAAGTTCTCGACCGCGATCACCTCGCCCAGATTCTCGCCCGCGGTCGAAACGGCGGGCAGACCGATCAGGTCGGCGTGGTAATACTCCCCCTCGCCCAGCGGCGGCAGAGCCGAGCGCGGGACGGTCAGCAGGGTGCCGCGCAGCGCTTCGGCCGCATTGCGGTCCGTCACTTCGGCAAAGCGGGCAATCGCGCCGCCCTTGCCGTCATCGCGCAGCTTCGAAACCGTCAGCTTCGAATCGTTGAAGGCGCGGAACCGCATGAGCGATTCCACGCCTTCACCGAACAGCTTCAGACGGACTTCGCCCGTTACCCCGTGCGCGCCAGCGATGGCGGCGAGAGTAACAGGCTTGTCGCTGACCAAGACGGCTTAGCCTTCAGCCTGTTCTTCGCTGGCTTCGGCAGCCGGAGCTTCCTCAGCGGCAGCTTCTTCAGCCGGAGCAGCTTCTTCAGCGGCAGGCGCTTCGGCGGCAGCTTCTTCAACAACCGGGGCTTCGGCCACTTCTTCAACCGCCGGAGCAGCGGCAGCAGCGGCGGCAGCCTCTTCAGCTTCGCGGGCCTTTTCGGCCTTTTCGTCGGCGCGGTCCTTGGCCTTCTGGCCCGGCTCACCCTTGTTCGGGTTGTTGGTCGGCGCACGCTCCTTGATGCCGGCCTTGTCGAGCAGGCGGGCAACGCGGTCGGTCGGCTGGGCGCCAACGCCGATCCAGTACTTCACGCGGTCTTCGACCAGACGCACGCGGTCGGCGTCATCCTTGGCGAGCAGAGGATTGTAGGTGCCAACCTGCTCCAGGAACTTGCCGTCGCGCGGCGAGCGGCTGTTGGCGACGACGATCTTGTAGTACGGGCGCTTCTTGGAACCACCGCGCGAAAGACGAAGAGAAACAGACATTTGAACTACCTTTCAAACAAATCAGATTAGAATTCAAAACTACTTTTTCTTAAGAAGATCGTTGAGGTTGGAGGGCAGACCGCCGCCCGCACCGGGTCCGCCAAGACCCGGCATGGCGGCACCGAGGCCACCACCGCCAAACAGCTTGCCGAGGCCAGCAAGGCCGCCCATCTTCTTGATCTGCTTCATCGCGCGCTCCATTTCCTGGTGCATCTTGAGAAGCTTGTTGACGTCCTGGACCTGGACGCCCGAACCATTGGCAATGCGGATCTTGCGCTTGGCGTTGAGCAGGTCGGGCCGGGTGCGTTCCTTGGGGGTCATCGAACCGATGATCGCATCCATCCGCAGCAGCACGCGATCGTCCATGCCAGACTGTTCCATCGCCTGCTTGGCCTTCTTCATGCCCGGCAGCATGCCCGCCAGCGCACCGAGGCCGCCCATCTTCTGCATCTGGCGCAGCTGCTGGCGCAGGTCGTTCATGTCGAACTGACCCTTGGCCATCCGCGCGGCCATCCGCTCGGCCTCTTCCTCCTCGATCGCAGCGGCGGCGCGCTCGACGATCGAGACGACATCGCCCATACCAAGGATCCGGCCGGCGACGCGGCTGGGCTGGAACACTTCGAGCGCATCCAGCTTTTCACCGGTACCGGCGAACTTGATCGGCTTGCCGGTGACAGCGCGCATCGACAGCGCTGCACCGCCACGGGCATCGCCGTCCATGCGGGTCAGCACCACACCTGTTAGCGGCACTTGGGTGGTGAAGCTCTGGGCAACGTTGACCGCATCCTGGCCGGTCAGCGAATCGACGACCAGCAGCACTTCCTTGGGCGAGGAGATCGCGGCGACGGCCTGCATCTCGTCCATCAGTTGCTGGTCAACGTGGAGACGGCCGGCGGTATCGAGCAGCAGCACATCGATTGCCTGCAGCTTGGCCGCCTGGAGCGCGCGAGTGGCGATATCGACCGGCTGCTGGCCAGCGATGATCGGCAGGGTGGCAACCTCCACCTGCTCGCCCAGCACCTTAAGCTGGTCCTGCGCGGCCGGACGGTTAACGTCCAGCGAGGCCATCATGGCCTTCTTGCCGTGCTTTTCCTTGAGCAGCTTGGCCAGCTTGGCGGTCGTGGTGGTCTTACCCGAACCTTGCAGGCCGACCATCATGATCACGACCGGCGGCGTAGCAGCCAGGTCCAGACCCGGGACATCGTCCCCGCCCAGCATCTCGACCAGCGCGTCGTTGACGATCTTGACGACCTGCTGGCCCGGCGTGACCGACTTCAGCACCGACTGGCCAATCGCCTGTTCGGTTACCGAATCGATAAAGCGGCGGACAACGGGAAGGGCAACGTCAGCTTCAAGCAGGGCGATTCGCACTTCGCGCATCGCCTCGCGCACGTCCGCCTCGTTCAGCGCACCGCGCCCGCGCAGCTTGTCAAAGACGCTGCCTAGCCGGTCTGAAAGTGAGTCGAACATGCGGTCACAAACCTCGAAACGCGAAAAAAGCCGGTGGGCGAAACCTCGCCGACCAGCTTGCCGCTCAGATACTCAAACTCTTGAATGATGGTGGAGCCTAGCGGGATCGAACCGCTGACCTCCTGCATGCCATGCAGGCGCTCTCCCAGCTGAGCTAAGGCCCCTTGACCATCATCCGGCAAACCCTGGGGGGCTCACCATTCCCGCCCGACCTGTCGAGCGAGGCCGCCCCTCTAGTGGCGGCCTTCGCCCTTGGCAAGAGCGTTTTTTAACTGATCAGTTTTCGTCGCCGTCGTTGTCGCCAACGCCCACACCGAGGTCGTCATCGCCGCCCAGGTCAACGTCGTTGTCCGGCGAATCGCCGTCTTCGTCGATATCCAGATCGGGATCGGCCAGATCGACGTCTTCGGCCTCTTCCACCTTGGTCTTCTGGACTTCCTCATAGGGAATCGGCTGCTTCGACTTCAGCACCGGATCGACATGCCAGGCATAGCCGCATTCGATGCAGGTGATCGGGTCATCCTTGCCCAGATCGTAAAAGCGGGTGCCGCACTTCGGGCAACCGTGCTTGGTGCCCCATTCAGCCTTGACCATGTCAATTCCTCGATACTGCCCTTCGCCAGCGCGACGGGCTGAAACTCTTAATACGTATTGGAGACGGCTTGCGCCTGTCCCAGCGCGGCGCGCGCCTTGCCATAGCCCGCGCCCGCTGTCAAAAGCCGCGCGCAATTGATGCCCTACCCGTGAAAGTGCTGACGTGTCCAACGCTGATCCTGCCGCGATGAAGCCACGCCGCTTCATGCCCTCTGGCCCGCTGCGGGGCACAATCCGCGTTCCGGGTGATAAATCGATCAGCCACCGCTCGATCATGCTGGGCGCACTGGCCGTGGGGGAGACCCGTGTGACCGGCCTGCTTGAAGGCGAGGATGTGCTGTCCACCGCTGCCGCCATGCGGGCGATGGGCGCCTCGGTTGAGCGGATCGGGCCGGGGGAATGGTCGGTCCACGGCGTCGGCGTGGGCGCGCTGCTTCAGCCGCAGGCCCCGCTCGACATGGGCAATTCCGGCACTTCCACGCGGCTGCTGATGGGCCTGATCGCCAGCCATGCGATTGCGGCCACCTTCGTCGGCGATGCCAGCCTGTCCAAGCGGCCGATGGGCCGGGTGATAGAACCGCTCTCGCAAATGGGCGCATCATTTGACGCTTCGGAAGGCGCCCGCCTGCCGCTGACCCTGCACGGCGCCCTCCCCGCAGTGCCGATCGAATACCGCCTGCCGGTGGCCAGCGCGCAGGTGAAAAGCGCTGTGCTGCTGGCCGGCCTTAACACGCCTGGGATCACCACCGTGATCGAACCGGTGCCGACCCGAGATCATTCCGAACGGATGCTACGCGGCTTTGGCGCAGACCTGTCGGTCGAGGTCGAAGCCGATGGCACGCGGGTGATTCGCCTCGTGGGTGAGGCCGAACTGAAGCCCCAGACAATCGAGGTGCCGGGCGATCCTTCCTCTGCCGCCTTCTTCATCGTCGCCGCGCTGATCGTGCCGGGCAGCGAACTGACGATCCAGAACGTCGGCCTCAACCCGACCCGCGCCGGAATCGTCGAGGTGCTCCGCCAGATGGGCGGTGACATTACCGAGGTGAACCGCCGCGAAGTTGGTGGTGAGCCAGTGGCCGATCTGGTGGTTCGCCATTCCGCGCTGAAGGGGATCGAAGTCGATCCGGCCATAGCGCCAAGCATGATTGATGAGTTCCCGGCGCTGTTCGTGGCCGCCTCGCTGGCGGAGGGAACCACGGTCACCACCGGGTTGGAAGAGCTGCGGGTCAAGGAAAGCGACCGCATTTCGGTTATGGCCGCGGCACTCGCCGGAGCGGGTGCGCGCGTCACGGAAACCGCGGACGGCCTGACCATCGAAGGCACCGGCGGTGAACCGCTGCGCGGCACCACCAATGCACGCACCAAGACCCACCTTGATCACCGCATCGCCATGTCGATGGCGGTAGCGGGCCTCGCCAGCCGCGACGGGGTGGAAGTGGACGACACCCGCCCGATCGCCACCAGCTTTCCGGTATTTGAAGCCCTGCTGGATGGGCTCGCGCAGTGATTATTGCCGTCGACGGTCCCACCGCTTCAGGCAAAGGCACAATAGCGAAGGCGCTGGCCGCGCATTTCGGCCTGCCGCACCTTGATACAGGGCTGCTGTATCGAGCCGTCGGCCGACAGGTCGCCCTGAACGGCGGCAATCCTGATGATCCTGCCGATGCGCTGGCCGCTTGCACCTTTCATGAGAACCTGCTCGAGGATCCCGAGCTGCGCAGTGAAACCACCGGCGGCCTAGCCAGCCGGGTTTCAATCCATCCGGCCGTGCGACAGGCACTGTTTGAGCGCCAGCGCGCATTTGCCGCCCAGCCCGGTGGCGCCGTGCTCGATGGTCGTGACATCGGCACGGTGATTGCGCCCGAGGCGGACGTAAAGCTGTTCGTCGTCGCTTCGGTCGCGGCCCGGGCTGAGCGCCGGTTCAAGGAAATGCAACAGCAGGGCCGTGCTGTGGCGCTGGCCGAGATTGCCGCCGATCTGGAAGCGCGCGACGCGCGTGACCGGACCCGCGTCGAGGCACCGCTGGTGGCCGCACCCGATGCTGTCCTGCTCGATACCAGCGACCTAGGCCGCGACGAAGCCATTGCTGCCGCGATCGCGATTGCCGAAGCCAAGCGTTAGTCGAAGATCCCCACGGCCAGTTCGGCCCAGACCAGCAGCAGTGCGCCGATGATCACCAACGCGGCCAGCACCCGCTTGCCCGGATCGACCAGAACAAGCCTTGCCAGCTCCAGGGCCAGTCCGGTGCCGCCCAGCAGCACGGCGGCCACAGCAAAGTCCTCAGGCCCCCAGTTGACCTCGCTAGTGAACTGCATGGCCACGGCTGGCAGCACCAGCAGGGCCGCGATCAGGCCCCAGAGCAGCTGCCGGGTGCGCAAGGCAAAGCCCGGCTTGGTGGTGGTGTCAGTGGTCATGGCCTCTCTCCGATCGTCCTGCGCCTGCCTTAGAGGCCGCCTGCCGATCGTGCACGTGGTCATGCTGTGCAGAACCGGTGCAGGCATATTGTCACCGGGCAATTGCAACAGCTCTGCTCCGGGTGTTAGGCCGGGCCATGCGCCGCACCATGCTTCTCGCCATTACCGCTCTCGCCGCCGGATCGGCCGCTCTCAGCCAACCTGTTACCGTTCAGGACCGGCGGCTGGCGGAGGTTGAACGTGGACGGATGCTGGCCGAAGCGCGCTGCGCGGCCTGTCATGCGGTGGTCGCCAATGGCACCTCCCCCAACCCAGAAAGCCCACCGTTCGAGGATATCGCCAACCGCCAGGGGCTGAACAGCGCCACGCTGCGCCAGTACCTGCGCGATGCGCACAACTATCCCGACGCCATGCAATTCAGGATCGAGCGCGGGCAGGTTCGCGATCTGTCGGCCTATATCGTCACCCTGAAACGGTCGGGTTACAAACCTGCTATCTGACACCGCGATTGGTCGCAAATTCCTTGCTTTAGCGGGCCTGCGCGCCTAAGCGCCGCCGGTCCCGACGGGCTTCGGCCCGTAAGGATGTCGTGGACGGCATTCGGCCCCCGCGGCGTTCGGCCCACTTTTGGCCCGCTAAAGCAATGGTGCTGCAGCGGAGAAAAGACCAGCGGATACAACCGCTTGGCCGGAAACATCGATAGACAGGAAACTGTACATATGGCTTCTGCAGCCAACCCCACGCGCGACGATTTCGCCGCGCTGCTCGACGAATCCCTCGGCGGCGCCGCTGATGGCGGCTTTGAAGGCCGGGTCGTCAAGGGCACCATTACCGCAATCGAAGGCGACAAGGCCGTGATCGACGTCGGCCTCAAGAGCGAAGGCCGCGTTCCGCTCAAGGAATTCGCTATGGCCGGCCAGCCGCACGGGCTGAAGGTCGGTGACGAAGTCGAAGTCTTCGTTGACCGCGTTGAAAACGCCGATGGCGATGCCATGCTCAGCCGCGACCGCGCCCGCCGCGAAGCCGCCTGGGACAAGCTCGAAGAAGAATTCGGTGAAGGCAAGCGCGTCGAAGGCGTGATCTTCGGCCGCGTCAAGGGCGGCTTCACGGTCGACCTCAATGGCGCCGTTGCCTTCCTCCCTGGCTCGCAGGTCGATATCCGCCCCGTGCGCGACGTGCAGCCGCTGATGGACGTGCCGCAGCCGTTCCAGATCCTCAAGATGGATCGCCGCCGCGGCAACATCGTTGTTTCGCGTCGTGCCGTTCTGGAAGAAACCCGCGCCGAACAGCGCTCGGGCCTGATCCAGAACCTCGCCGAAGGCCAGATCATCGACGGCGTCGTCAAGAACATCACCGATTACGGTGCGTTCGTTGACCTCGGCGGCATCGACGGCCTGCTCCATGTCACCGACATGAGCTACAAGCGCGTCAACCACCCGAACGAAGTCATCAATATCGGTGACACCGTGAAGGTGCAGATCATCCGCATCAACCAGGACACCCAGCGCATCAGCCTGGGCATGAAGCAGCTGGAAAGCGATCCGTGGGAAGGCGTCATCGCCAAGTACCCGGTTGGCGCGAAGCTGCGCGGCGTGGTTACCAACATCACCGAATACGGCGCCTTCGTGGAGCTGGAAGCCGGGATCGAAGGCCTGGTCCACGTTTCAGAAATGTCCTGGACCAAGAAGAACGTCCACCCCGGCAAGATCGTCTCGACCTCGCAGGAAGTCGACGTGCTGGTGCTGGAAGTCGACAGCGACAAGCGCCGCATTTCGCTTGGCCTCAAACAGGCCCAGCAGAACCCCTGGGAAGCCTTCGCCGAGAAGCACCCGGTCGGTTCGACCGTGGAAGGCGAAGTCAAGAACGCGACCGAATTCGGCCTGTTCATCGGCCTCGATGGCGACGTCGACGGCATGGTCCACATGTCGGACATCGCCTGGGGCATCTCGGGCGAAGACGCGCTGGCCCTGCACCGCAAGGGTGAGCAGGTTTCGGCCATCGTGCTCGACGTCGACGTGGAGAAGGAGCGCATCTCGCTCGGCATGAAGCAGCTTGAAAAGGGTGCTCCGGCCGCTGGCGTGGCTGCTTCCGCTTCGGGCCTGAAGAAGAACGAAGTCGTCACCGTGACCGTCCTTGAAGTCCGCGATGGCGGCCTTGAAGTGCAGGCCGGCGAAGATGGGGCCACCGGCTTCATCAAGCGTTCGGACCTGGGCCGCGACCGCGACGAGCAGCGCCCCGACCGCTTCCAGGTTGGCCAGAAGCTCGACGCCATGGTCACCGGCTTCGATCGTTCGAAGAAGCCGAACTTCTCGGTCAAGGCCCGTCAGCTGGCCGAAGAGAAGGAAGCCGTGGAACAGTACGGTTCGTCGGATGCCGGCGCCTCGCTGGGCGACATCCTTGGCGCCGCACTGAAGGCCAAGAAGGACTAATCCTCCTTCGCCAGCCTCAGGCTAAGCAACAAAGGCCCGTCCGGAGCGATCCGGGCGGGCTTTTGCTTTGCAGGCGGAATGGGGTTACCCTGCTGCCATGCTCGAAATTCACCAGTTCCCGTGCCTGTCTGACAATTATGGCTATCTGCTGCATGACCCGGTCAGCGGGGCGACGGCGTGCATCGATACGCCCGATGCCGAGGCCTATCTGCGCGAAGCGGGGCACAAGGGCTGGCAGATCACCCATATCTGGAACACCCACTGGCACCCCGACCACGCCGGCGGAAATGCCGCGATCAAGGCGGCGACGGGCTGCACGGTAATCGCCCCGGCCGAGGTCGAGCGGATCGCCGCCCCAGACCAGGTTGTAGCGCACGGCAGCAGGGTATCGCTGGGAGCCTACACCGCCGATGTGATCGACGTATCGGGCCATACCAACGGTCATGTGGCCTTCCACTTGCCAGAGGCTGGCCTGGCCTTTGTCGGCGATGCCGTGTTCGCCTTGGGCTGCGGGCGAATGTTTGAAGGCCAGCCGGACCAGTTCTGGGCCAGCCTGCAGCGGATCAAGGCGCTGCCGCCCGAAACGCTGCTGTACTGCGCGCATGAATACACCGCCTCGAACGCGCGTTTCGCACTCCACGCCGATCCTGATAATGCAGAGCTGAAGGCTTATGCAGCGCAGATCGAGAAGGCCCGGGCGGCGGGTAAACCGACTGTACCCACGCCGCTCTCGCGCGAACTGGCCACGAACCCCTTCCTCCGCGCCGATAACCCCGCGCTGGCGGCCCAATGGGGCGGCGGTGATGCCGTTGCCGTCTTTGCCGCGCTGCGCGCCGCCAAGGATACGTTCTGACCATCATGCAAGCGCTCCAGGTCCAGACCCTTTCGACCGATCTCTCCGGCTGCGCGCTGCTGGACCTGCCTATGCCGCAGCGCGGCCCAGGTGAAGTGCTGGTCAAGGTCCAGGCGGCCTCGCTCAACTTCCCCGACCTGCTGATGACGCGGGGCGAATACCAGTTCAAACCGGAGGTGCCCTTCATTGCCGGTCTCGAGTTTGCTGGCGAGGTGATCGAGGCCGATTCTGACAGCGGGTTCAAACCAGGCGACGGAGTTTACGGCGGCAACAAGACCGGCGCCTTTGCCGAATATGCCGTAGTCCCGGCGCGGGCGCTCTCGCCCATGCCAGCTGGCATCGGCATGGTATCAGCCGCTGCGCTCGGCGCGGCCTATGGCACGGCCTATACCGCGCTGGTCGAGATCGGCGGGCTCAAGGCCGGACAATGGGTGCTGGTCCATGGAGCCAGCGGCGGGGTTGGCCTGGCCGCGGTAGAGCTGGCCAAGCGGCTGGGCGCCCATGTCATCGCCACCACCGGCACCCCGGCCAAGGTAGCCGCCCTGCGCGGTGCCTGCGATGCCGAAGCCGTGATCCTGGCTGAGGGACGCTTCCGCGAACAGGTGGCCGAACTGACCGGCGGGAAGCTGTGCGATCTGGTCTACGATCCGGTTGGCGGCGATGTGTTTGATGAAAGCACCCGCTGCGTTGCCTTTGGCGGCAAGCTGCTGGTGATTGGCTTTGCCGGTGGCCGGATTGCCGACATTTCGACCAACATTCCCCTGATCAAGGGCTTCTCAGTCGTCGGCGTGCGCGCGGGGGAATATGCCCGGCGCTTTCCTGATCGCGGCAAGGCGATCCGCGAGGCTGTGGCGACGCTGGCGGCGGATGGAAGGCTCAATCCGCATATCGACCGGATTCTGCCACTGAGCCGCTGGCGCGAGGCTTACGACGCGATGGCCCGGCGCGAGATTGTCGGCAAGGTCGTGCTCGAACCCGGCAAATGAAAAGGGCGGCCTGTTGGGCCGCCCTTTCAATTTCCAGGCTTGCTGAAGCGGATCAGATCCCGCCGATGGCCTCATCAACCAGGGCCTTGTCAGCCTTGGCGTTGTGGTTAGCGGAAATAAGCTGGCGCGCAGCGCTGGCCGCGGCATTGGCGGCCTTGGTGCGCAGTTCGGCAACTGCACCGCGTTCAGCAGCAGCAATCTTGTCTTCCGCCATCTTCTCGCGGCGCTTGATCAGGGCCTTGGTGTCGGCCTCGGCCTTGGCGACGATCGCATCGGCTTCCGACTTGGCATGATTGAGCATGGCCGCAGCGTCCTTTTCGGCGCTGGCGATCTTGTCGGCATATTCCTTGCGCAGGGCTTCAGCTTCGGCGCGCAGGGCCTTGGCTTCGTCCAGCTGCTTGCGGATTTCGGCAATGCTCGAATCGAGCCCGCCGGTGATCATGCCCGGAACCTTCTTCCAGATCGCGACCAGGATCAGCACGGTCATCGACAGGGCCACCCAGGCAACCGGGTTCAGGCCCAGCGCAATCGGCTCAGCATGTTCGGCGCCGTGTTCGGCGGCTTCGGCCGCAAGGACGAGCAGGTTAGCCATTGAGCGCTTCCTTCACCGCAGCCGTAGCCGCCTTGGCATCGACCGACAGGCCCGCAACGCGGCTGACGATATCGCCGGCAGCATCGGCCGCGACCTTTTCGATTTCCTTCAGCGCACCGTTACGCGCTTCGGCAATCTTGGCTTCGGCTTCAGCCAGCTTTTCATCAAGCTTGGCATTGGCCTTGGCCAGACGGGTTTCGCTGGACTTCGCCGCAGCAGCCTTAGCCTTGGCGATCACCGCCTGGGCGGCAGCGCGCTGGCGGTCGGCTTCGGCGCGCCACGCCTCTTCCTCGGCATCGGCAGCGGCTCGCGCTGCTTCCGCAGCGGCAAGATCGCTGGCGATCTGCCGGTCACGCGTCTCGACGGTCGCCATCACCTTGGGGACCATGCCCCGGCCAACGACGAAGAAGATGAAGCCGAAGAAGATCAGCATCCAGAAGATCTGGCTGGACCAGGTTTCGGCAAGTTGCGCGATTTGAGGCATCAGAGCGTCCGCAATTTGTCCGGCCGGCCCCACCCCGATGGGGCAGGAACCAGCCGGTCAGTCAGTCAATCGTAGGTCTTAGGCGACGAAGATCAGGATCATCGCGACGACGAACGAGAGCAGGCCCAGAAGTTCGGCGGCGGCGAAGCCGATGAACAGGCGGCCCTGCTGGCCGTCAGCCGCGCCCGGGTTGCGCAGTGCGCTTTCCAGGAACGAACCGAACACGTTACCCACGCCGATGGCGGCCATGCCGGCGCCGATGGCAGCGAGACCAGCACCGATCAGCTTGGCGCTTGCAGGTTCCATTACGATAACTCCTCTTTTCGAAAATTCGTGTGGTTGGATTAGGACTTAGTGAAGGTTTTCGGCGTCGTTGAGATACAGCGAAGTCAACAGCGCAAAGACGTAGGCCTGGATCCCGGCAACCAGGATTTCCAGGGCACAGATCGCGATCATCAGCGCAAAGCTGAGGACCGAAACCACCGGGCCAATGCCAAGACCGGCATTAACACCGTTGATCACGAAGCCCGACAGCACTTCCAGCAGCACGTGCCCGGCCATCATGGCCACGAACAGTCGCAGGCCGAGGCTGAAGGGACGCACCAGGAAGGACACCAGCTCGATCATGAAGATCAGCGGGATCATCACCAGCGGGGTGCCATGCGGCACGAACAGCGAGAAAAAGTGCAGCTTGTGCTTCCAGAAGCCCACGATCAGCACGATCGCAAAGCTCATCACCGCCAGCACGCCGGTGGCGGTGAAGTGGCTGGTGAAGGTGAAGGGATGCAGGCCAATCAGCCCCAGCGGCATCAGCCCCAGGACGTTGGCGAAGAGGATGAACATGAACAGCGAGAAGATGTAGGGCACATACTTCTTGCCAGCCGGGCCAATATTGGCGGCCAGCAGGTTGTCGATGAAGCCGGTGAAGCCCTCGACCGCCATCTGCCAACGACCGGGAACCAGTTCCCGCTTCAGGCCGCCCGCGACGAAGACCAGCAGCGCAACGGCCGCGATCGCCATCCACAGCGACGAGTTGGTGAAGGCAATATTGTAGCCCGCGATCTGCCAGTGATCGGTGCCGAACAACGGCTCGATCGTGAACTGGTGCATCGGATCGACTTTAGCCGCTTCGGCCACGCGACGTACCCTTCTTGCTCAATTCATATGCGACCAGCGCCCCTCTGGCCTAAAGCAAGGTCATTCAGGGCGCCGGGACGAAATCCGGATAATATTCCTGAAGGAAACGATGATCCCGAAGGCCATCATCACCAACAGACCCCAGGGCTTGGTTCCGGCAAACTGGTCAATGACCCAGCCGATGAACGCACCGCCACCAATCCCCCCGATCAGTTCGGCCAGAACGCGATTGCCAAGGCGGTAATTCGCATCGGCTTCCGTGCCCAAGCTTGGCTTGTTGCGCTGTTCTTCTCGCTCGCGTGCGGCCTTGAGCCGTGCTTCGAGCGCGTTGACCCGCGCATCTTCACCAATAGGGTCTCGTGCAGAAGGCTCGTCACTCATGCCAATCTCCTTATGCGGGAGCGATAGACACAGGCAACAGCCGCCCGCCGAGGGCACCGGCCCCTTAGGTTGGGGCAAGCCACGAGTCAACCGCCGCCGAGGACGGTATAACCGGCTCCGGCAGCGGAAAGTTTAGGGGAACTGCGCCACCAAGCGAGAATCAGGGGCAACGCGGATCGCGGAGCGGCGCAGCGGCCGTGCGGGTCTGCCATGAACCGTCGGGCGCCTGGTACTTTTCACCGGGTACGGTCCGGGCGATCGCCTGACAGCCGGCCGATAAAGCATATTCCTCAATCGTTGCGCCGTTGGCTTGGGCTCGTTCAGCGTAAAGAGCCCGGCGCTTGATATTGATATCTTCAACGAGCCGCCGGGTTTCATGGTTCGGCGGGGTGGGGAAACCCAGATAGCCGTCAACCTTTTCGCCGACATGACCACTCGCACGGGCGGCAGCATAGGCCGGGTCGCGCTGTTGCGCAGAGGCCGGGACAACCAGTGCGACAGCAACAAGCGCGGCCCAACCGGCCCCGGCAAGGGTGCTGCGGCTAAAACGGGAGGCGTACTTGGTCATGGTCATGTCCTCAGAAAATGTTGGGATTATCCTTGATCGTGTTTCCGGCATCTGCCGCGAGACGATAGACAACCTCTTGTTTGATATTGATGTTCAGTTCGATCACGATGGGCTTGTCCGGTGCATTGACCGAAATACAGCCTGCCAGCGTCATCGCTCCGGCAATCAGCACCAATCCTCTACCGCCTGCAGCCCGGACCATTCCGAACCGGTAAGACCGCCCATGCCGCGTTGCTGCTTGTTCCATCACGGAACTTGTCGCAGCCCCAACTGGCTTGGTCAATTGTCGTGAGTTCATGGCACTTTCCTGCTGTCTTAAGGCTGAACATCGGGCAAAGTGGGTGCTGGCTGGAGCGGCTCGGTAATTGGCCTGCCGCCCTTGTCGATGAGCCCCAGTTCGCGCGGATCGGTCACGTAGGTTGGATCATACAGCGATCGGAACGAATGCAGCAGCCGCTGGAACGGTGCCCGCACATTGATGTTGAAGCGGACAGGTAGCTTGCCGATCTGGCGGGTGAAGTAGTTCCGCTTCGCCCCCACGCCCTGCGTCACACCGTCAATCCTTACACGCGTGACGATTTCACCATCAAGCTCGCCATCCATCCCGACCTGCATGCGCTGAAAATCGAGCGACCGCAGCGACTGGAAGGCGAAGTTCCCCATGGCCCCCAGGTTCTTGTAAGTCAGCGCACCGACATAGGACATGTTCCCGCCGGGCGGTCGGGATTGCAACAGGCCGCCTTCGATCCGGCCGCCCTGCTCATCAAACACCAGCGGCAAATCGCCATCGAAGACGCCGGTGGCAGATACGTTGGACATATCGATCTGCTGCACAAACTTGGCCGCATCGGCCGCCGTCAGCCGCAGGGTAAAGTGCCGCTCATCCGACGCACCCAGTCGCATCCGGGTGGGCAGCAATTGCATTCGCCCGCCCAGGAACGGCCATTCCGCCCCCTTCACCACCAGCATCTGGTCCGGTTCGAGCTGGAAACGCAGCACGCCTTCATACACCTCAATCCCGGGGTTGATCGAAGCGATGGCCAGCACCTGATCAGGCGCGGTGACCATGCCGAGCAGGTCGGTAAAATGCACCGTGCCGCTGACCCCCGCGACCGGTCCGAAGGCCGCAGCAAAATCGAGGCCATCGGTGGTGAAACTGCCGGTCGAGGTCACGCCCGCAGCGTTCCAATCGATCCGCCCATCACCGCGCACTGCGCCGCGCGCATTGGCGATCACACCCAGCGCCAGGTAGGTCAGCGTATCGGGTTGGAGCTTCCGGTCGAACACCAGGTCGCGCACGGCCAGATCGGCATGGCCAGTGCCGCTGGCCAGATCGTGGGCGATGCTCGCTTCGGTCACGACCCGGTCCGAGGTCGGTTCGCGCAGGGCTGCAAAGGCGGCAATGCGGCCGTTCACCAGCAGGAGCCGAGCATCGCGTGCGACGACCGGGCGGAAGCGGTCGTCAAGTAGCCGGTCCTCCAGCCGGAACACGCCCTCGCCCAGGCTCAGCTTGCCCCCGGCGTAACGCCAGGTGCCGCTGGCATCGAGAATATCGAGTGGGACTGCTCCAAGCCGAGCCTCCGCGCCGCTGAACCTGCCGGTCATGACCGCGCCCGACCGTCCGTTGAGCGAGGCAATCGTGAAGCGGCTCGCCGCGCCGCGCTCGCCCAACGCGACATCCACCTTCCGCGCGATCAGCGCACCCGGCCAAGCGAATCCGACGGCCGCGGAGCGCAGCTGGATCGGCGTCTTGCCCAGTCGCCCGGACAGAGCCAGCGCGGCGGTGCCTGCTGCAAAGCGCGTCGCGCCCTTGCCGCTGGTCATGATCGCCCCGCCCGGTCCAGGACACAGCGTCAGCGTCTTGGCATCCAGCGTCAGGTTCGCATAGCGCAGGCTGTCGAACCGCAGCGGCGTACAGCGCCGCCACAGGGCGAGACCGCGCGTGCCAGACCAAGTGCCGTCAATCGGCACCACCAACCGGTCGATCCTGCCGCCCGGCACTGCACCAGAAAGCACAGCCCGTCCGGCAAGGCCGGCGGCGCCGTTCGCTCGGCGGACAATCACCAGTTCGGGCAGCGCGACGGCGGCATCTTTTGCCCGGTAGTCCGCCATGGCCAGTCGCGCTTCGATCGCACCGCCTGCCCGGCGCTCGATTTGGCCCGTTAGGCGCGGAAGGCCCTGCCCGCCTGTGCGCACGTTGCCCGTCATGCGCGGACCGCCCTGCCCGCCAAAGGCAAATTGCCCGCGCGACAGCACGATCAGGTCTTGCCCGCTTGTGCCCTTCAATTGCAGCCTTGGCAGGACCAGGCTGGTCAATTCGCCGCTGCGACGCAGGGTGTAGCCCGCTTGGAGCTTGCTGGCCGCGCCCTCACGGCGCAGTCCTGCGCGAAGCTGAGCCAACAGCGGCTCCCCAAGCGTGCCCGCGGCGGCCCGCTGCCAATCTGCCAGCGCCTTGCCAGACGTCGCGCCAAGCTGGAGTCCTTCGCCGCCAATCTGGCCCGTGCCTTCCAGACGGCCCAAGCCGCCGCGAAGCGCGCCTTGCAAAGTCAGCACCCGCGCCGCGATCTGCCCGTCGAGACCAGTGGCATTGAGGTCATAATTCGCGGCCACGGTAGAACCATTTGCTGAAAGCGCCAGATCGCCCCTCAGCCGCGCAGCCCGCTGACCGGCCCAACGCAGCCCTGCACCCGCAAGCGAGCCTCTGGCCGCCACGCCGGAAAAGTCAGCCGCGCCCTTAAGGTCCGCCTCGATCGCCAACCCGTCCAGCTGCAGATCGGGGCATCGCGCTGGGCCCAGCCGAATAGGGCCACTGAACCGCGGCGTGCCAGCATCGCTGGTAACCTTGCCATAGACGGAAACCGCAGAGACACGGCAATCGCCCAACCGCATTTCCGGGGTGAACATCGCCAGTTGCCCGGCAAAGGCATTGCGCAGGTTGCCCCGCCCATCAGCCTTAACGCCCAGGATTCCGAAGTCGGTTTCGATCCGCGCCCGGCCATCTTCCAACCACAGGTCCAGGTCTGGCAGGCCCGGCGCCCGCTTTGGCCCCGGCGCGAACAGCACCTTGTCGAGGCTGCCAAAGGTCAGCTTGCCGCCGATGTACGAGCCGTAGAGCCTCGGCCGCACCAACCGCAGCTGCCCGATCGTGGGCAGGCCCAGGGTTGGCACGATATGGATCTCGACCCGCTCGGCCGTGAAATCCGGCCGGGCCGGATCGCCCACCACCACATGGCTGATCACTTGCGTCAGCGGCCCGATCCGCTCCAGCCGATAGGTGGCAGGCAAGTAATATTGCGCAAGCTGCCGACCGATAATCCGGTGAGCCAGGTTCTCCCGCTGCAACCACAACGCAATCAAACCCAGCGCCAGCATTGCCAGCACGATGGTCAGAACGAATGGCCAGCGCCTGGGGCCGATGGCCGGAGCAGCTTGTGCCGCAATTTCCGGTAGTTCGTCCTCGCCCGTTGGCATCGTTCCTGCTTGCGCGTTCCATCTGTGAAAGGCAATGCAGCTTCGACAGAAGGAGCACGCGTGCGCGACGAAGAGGGAGCCGAACCGCATCATGGCACGGGTCACCGCGCCCGGCTCCGCGCACGGCTGCTGGGAGGCGGCGCCGAAGCCCTCGCCGATCATGAGGTGATCGAATACCTGCTGATGCTGGCGATCCCGCGCAAGGACGTGAAACCGCTGGCCAAAGGCCTGCTTGCCCGGTTCGGTGGGCTGGCCGGGGTGCTCAATGCCGATGCCAAGGCGCTGTCGCTCCACCCCGGCATGGGCGAAACCAGCGCCGCCGCGCTCAAGATCGTGGCGCTGGGTGCCCGGCGCCTCGCCCGGGCTGAAATCTCGGAGCAGCCGGTGCTGGCGAGCTGGCAGGCGCTGATCGATTACCTGACGATCGACATGGCGCACCTGACGCATGAACGCGTGCGGGTGCTCTATCTCGATACCCGCAACCGGCTAATCCTCGATCACCTGGAGAGCGAGGGCGCGCTCGATGAGGCGGCAATCCACCCGCGCAACGTGGTCAAGCGCGCACTCGATCTGGGGGCGGCGGCGCTGATCCTGGTGCACAACCATCCGTCGGGCTCACCCGAACCCAGCCGCGCCGATATCCAGATTACCAATCGCATTGCCGAAGCAGGGAGGCTACTCGGGATCGTGGTTCATGACCACGTGATCGTCGGCCGCCACGGCCATACCAGCCTGCGTGCCAAGGGACTTGTTTGACGTGATGAGCAATGCGCCTGCGCCGCCCCGATCCTTGGCCATGCTCAAGGGCATCAAGGTGGTTGACCTGACCACGGTGGTCTTCGGCCCCTATTGCACCCAGATCCTGGCCGATCTGGGTGCAGAAGTGATCAAGGTGGAAACCCCCGGCAGCGGCGATGTGCTGCGCTGGGCCGCGAAAAGCGCACAGACGCCGGGCATGTCACCGGCCTTTTTCGGGTTCAACCACGGCAAGCGCTCGATCGCGCTCGATCTCAAGCAGCCGGACGACAATGCGGTAATGCGCACCCTCCTGGCTGAAGCCGATGTCTTCGTGGCCAATGTCCGGGGCAAGCCGCTGGATCGGCTGGGGCTGGATTATGAGGCGGTGAAGGCAATACGGCCAGATATCATCTATGTACACTGCGTCGGCTTTGGGCAGGCTGGTCCCTATGCCGACCTGCAGGCCTATGATGATGTGATCCAGGCCGCCTCGGGGGTCACCGCCCTGCTCCCAGAGGTTGATGGCAACCCGGCCCCGCGCTTCCTGCCATCGCTGATCGCTGATAAGGTATCCGGCCTCCACGCGGCCTACGCCGCCATTGCCGCGCTGTTCCACCGCGAGCGAACGGGCCAAGGGCAACTGGTCGAAGTGCCGATGTATGAGGCGTTCACCAGCTTCATGCTGAGCGAGCATCTGGGCGGGCTGACCTTTGCCCCCCCGGTTGGCCCCGGCGGCTATCGCCGCCAGCTCGATCCCGATCGCCAGCCCTTCCCCACCGCTGACGGCCATATCGTGATGGTGGCCTATACCTATGATGCATGGGACCGGATTTTCGCCCTGCTCGATGATCCGGACTTCCTGAAGGACGCGCGCTTCGAAGGACCGCAGGCGCGTGCCGCTGCCATGCCGGAAATGTACCAGCGCATTGCCGAACTGACCCGGCAATTCGCGACGACGGAACTGCTCGAACGCTGCCACGCGGTGCAGATCCCGGCTCAGCCGGTGAAGGACATTCCCGGCGTGCTGGCCGATCCCCATCTCAATGCGGTCGGGCTGTTCCAGACCCGCGAACACCCCAGCGAGGGCCGCTATCACGAGATCGTCCAGCCGGTGAAATTCGGCGCCATGCCAGCCGAGGAACGCCGCGCCCCGCCACTACTCGATCAGGACGGGCCCGCCATTCGCGCCGAACTCGCCCGCAAGGCCGACTGAGATGTGCGTCGCCGCACTGGCCTGGGCCGCGCATCCGCGCTGGAGGCTGGTGGTCGCCGCCAACCGCGATGAGTTTCACAGCCGCCCGACTGCGCCGCTGACGCGGTGGAACAATGGCATGATCGCCGGACGCGATCTGGAGGCTGGCGGCACCTGGCTCGGGATCAACGCGGCCGGTCGATTTGCCCTCGTCACCAATTTCCGCCTGCCGGGTTATCCCAAGCCGGGTCTGGCTTCGCGCGGTGCACTGGTGGTGGACTGGCTTCGGGGGCAGCCTGATCCGGATGCCGGAGCGCTCAATCCTTTCCACCTGCTGAGGGTGGGGCCGGAGGGCGCCAGCCATGTCACCAATCAGCCAAAACCCGTCGCGCAGGCATTGGAAGCTGGCATCCACGGCGTATCCAATGGTCACTTCGACCAGCCGTGGCAGAAGACCCAGCGCCTGAGCGGCGCGGTCGCGGACTGGTTAGAGGCAAATGCGGCTGATCCCGCCGGTCTCTTCGCTGCGCTGGGCGATGAAACGCCACTCCCGCCGGAAACCGACAGCGAGGGGCCGGATGCTCCGTTCAGCCCCGTTTTTATCCGCAATGCGACCTACGGCACCCGCTGCTCGACCGTGGTGCTGGTCGATGCCAATGGCCGGGGCAGCATCATCGAGCGCCGGTTCAGCCCGGATGGACAGGCCACCGGGGAAACCGCGATCGCGTTCGTCTGGCCTTAGGCGAAATGCAGGCGGCGATACTTGCCGCGGAAGTAGAGCAAGGGATCGCGGCGCGGTTCGAACTGGGCGCGGACCACTTCGCCCACCAGGATGAAGTGATCGCCGCCATCGTGGATCGCGTGGCGCTTGCACTCGAAGGCGCCCAGCGCGCCATCGATCAGCGGCATACCCGTTTCGCCTTCGCTCCAGGCGGTGGCGGCAAAACGGTCCTCGCCCTTGCCCGCAAAGCGGTTGGATGTGGCCTGCTGGCTGACCTGCAACAGGTTGACCGCGAAGTGCTCTGACTCGCGCAGGACCGGCGCCGATCCGGCCGTGTTCGCCACGCATACCAGCAGGAGCGGCGGATCGAGCGACAGCGAAGTGAAGCTGTTGGCCGTCAGGCCAATCGGCGTTCCTTCCGCGTCGCGTGAGGTGATGATGGTGATGCCGGTGGCAAAGCAGCCCATCGCATCGCGCAGGGTGCGCGCATCGGTGCCGGCGCGGAATTCGGTCGCATCCCGGGGCTGCTTGCGTTCCAGGAAATCAAGCAGGTGCGAAAGGAACGCCTCGGTCCGGTCGGTCACGACCAGCAGGTCGGCATCGGCCACCTCGACGCTTTCGGCATTCGGCAACGCGGCATCGAAGGCCGCACTCGCGGGGGAGCGATCCATCCACGGCAAGCCGCCGCGCACCACCAGCGTTGGCAGGTTAAGCTTGGGGGCGGATTCGGCCAGCCTGGTTTCCAGATCGTCCATGTCGATCTGGCCCAGCACGCGCTCATCCCATAGCTTCTGGTCATGCCCGCGCAGTTCGGCGAGCCGCTCGGCAATCGTCGCCGCCAGCCCCGGATCGCGCCGCGCCGGCATGTCGACCAGCACCAGACCCGCCGCGAGGTTCGCCGCATCGGTTGCTAGGGCTACCGTGGCGACCCAACCGCTGCTGGTGGAGGTGACCACCACCGGGCGGGTCCCTAACTGGGCCAGCACTGCCCGCAGGTCCTCGATATGGGCTTCCAGGTCATAGCGACCGCTCTCCGGCCACTCGCTGCCGCCGTGTCCGCGCAGATCGAGCGAGACCACGCGTCGCCCGGCCTGGACCAGCGCATCGGCCACGGTGTGCCATTCCGCACGGGTCTGACCGGCACCGTGGACCAGCAGGATGGTCGGGTCGTTCTCGTCGCCGATTGCCTCGGCCTCCAGCCGCACGCCGCCGAAGCCCTTGAAGTTGAGGATGGTCATTGGGGGTCTCCGCCGGTGGTGCGGCCCTGCCAGTTCGGTGGGCGTTTTTCAGCAAAGGCGCGCGGGCCTTCGCGGGCATCGTCGCTGCTTCGCCAGGCGGCAAAGGCCGGGTAATCGGCCTGCGCAGCCATCGCCGCGGCCAGACTCGGCTCATCAAGCCCGCGCAGCACGGTCTCCTTCGAAGCGCGCACCGCCATCGGCGAGCATTTCAGGATTTCGTCACACCAGCGGCGGGTAACGCGCATCAGATCGGCATCGGCAACAACTTCGTTGATGAAGCCAAGTCGCTGGCCCTCTGCCGCCGACACGCGTTTGCCAGTCAGGATCATGCCCATCGCCGGCTTCATCCCGATCTGCCGCGCCAGCCGGTGCAGGCCGCCGCCCAGGGCGACCACCCCGACCAAGGGCTCGGGCAAGGCAAAGCTGGCACTTTCCGCCGCAATGATCAGATCGCAGGCCAGGGCAAGCTCGAACCCGCCGCCCATCGCCAGGCCATTGACGGCGGCTACGAATGGCTTGGGGCAATCGAAGCGTTCAATCAGCCCGGCATAACCATGGGGGGGATAGGGGCGGCGCTCTCCCGCGGCGACTGTCTTCAGATCGGTCCCGGCACAGAACCCCCGCCCTTCCCCGGTGATGACGCAGATTTCCTGCGCCGGATCGGCCGCAAAAGCATCAAAGGCGGCCTCCAGCTCATCATGCATGTCGGGCGTGAGAGCGTTGAGCGAAGCGGGCCGCGCGAGGGTGATTGTGGTCACGCCGCCTGTCAGATCGATCCGGATATTTTCCATGCCTGCTCCGATGCAGCGCCGCCTTCGCCGGGGCAAGCCGGTTAAAGGTCCAGGCGGTCAATTATCTCTGTCCAGCGGTGGACATATGCCTGCAATTGTCGACAAGGACAATGCCTCAGGGCTATCCCCCCGCAAAACAATGAGGAGCTTGAGGCATGACCACCGTCCCCCGTTTTGACCTGACTGGCCGCGTAGCGCTCGTAACCGGCGCCTCGTCGGGATTTGGTGCGCATTTCTCGCGGCTGCTGGCGGCGGCCGGTGCGGCGGTGGTGATGGGTGCGCGGCGGGCGGACCGGCTTGCGGCGCTGGAGGCAGAGATCAAGGCGGCGGGCGGCAAGGCCCTCGCCGTATCGCTCGACGTCGCGGATGAAGCGGCAACGATTGCCGCCTATGATGCGGCAGAAGCAGCGTTCGGCACGGTCGATACGATCGTGGCCAATGCCGGTATCGCCGATGACCAGCTGGCGCTCAAGGTTGATATGGATTCCTTTGACCGGGTGGTCGCCACCAACCTGCGCGGCCCGTTCCTGACCGTGCGTGAAGGCGCGAAGCGCCTGATTGCCGCAGGCAGCCAGGAAAAGGAAAACGGCCGCGTGGTGATCATCGGCTCGATCACCTCGAAGAAGGCTTTCCCCGGCTCCACCCCCTATTCGGCAACCAAGGCCGGGGTGACCCAGATGGCGCGGCTGATGTCGCGTGAATGGGCGCGCAAGGGGATCAATGTCAACGTGATCGAACCGGGCTATTTCCCGACAGAGATCACCGGCGAGCTGATGGAAAGCGACATGGGCGACCTCTTGCTCAAGACTTTTCCACGCCGCCGCTGGTGCGAAATCCCGGCGATGGACGTGCCGCTGCTGTACCTGTGCTCAGACCATTCGCGCTACGTCACCGGCAGCACAATCACAGTCGACGACGGGCAGCTGCTCTAAAGCTTCGCCAACGCCGCGAAGACCGGCTGGACCCATTCCTGCCGGCAGATCAACAGGTCGGGCAGGTAGGGATCGGCCTGATTATAGACCAGCCGGCTGCCATCCAGGCGCGAGACATGCAGGCCATGCGCAGCAGCCACGGCGGCGGGCGCGCAATTGTCCCATTCGTGCTGCCCGCCGCTGTGGAGGTAGATTTCTGCCTGCCCCAGCACCACGGCCATCGCCTTGGCCCCTGCGCTGCCCATCGGCACGAGTTCGGCCCCCAGCATCTCGGCCACGGCCAGCGCCTCGCGCGGCGGACGGGTGCGGCTGACCAGCATGCGCGGCGGGTCTTGTGCAGGCGGCAAAGGCTGCGGCGCACCACTGGAAAGCGTTACGCCCTGCCCCGGCAGGGCAACGGCGCCGACGCTCGCCACGCCATCGACCGCCAAGGCCACGTGCACGGCCCAGTCGCTGCGGTTCTCGCCATATTCACGCGTGCCATCGAGCGGATCGACGATCCAGACGCGCGACTTGCTAAGCCGCGCAGCGTTATCCTTTTCCTCTTCGGACAGCAGGCCATCGTCTGGCCGCTCGCGCCGCAGGGCTTCGACCAGCAGGGCATTGGCCAGCCGGTCCCCCTCGGCCCCGATCTTCAGGCCCAATTCGGCCCGGTCAAGCCCGAGCAGCAGTTCGCCGGCCTCGGTAGCGAGCAGGGTTGCGAGTTCAGCGTCGGTCATTTCAACGGCATGATCGCGCGGATGATGGCATCCGCCGCCTCGTCAACGGTCATCTCCACTGTGTTCACGCGGATCTCCGGGGCCTCTGGTGCTTCGTAGGGGCTGTCGACCCCGGTGAAGTTCTTGAGCGCACCGCTGCGCGCCTTCTTGTAGAGCCCCTTCACGTCACGCGCCTCGGCCACTTCAAGCGGGGTATCGACGAAGATTTCGATGAACTCGCCCTCGGGCAGCATTGCGCGGACCATATCGCGCTCGGCCCGGAACGGACTGATGAAGGCGGTAAGGACAATCAGGCCGGCGTCAGCCATAAGCTTGGCCACTTCGCCCACCCGGCGGATATTCTCGATCCGGTCCGCCTCGGTAAAGCCCAGGTCCTTGTTGAGCCCATGGCGGACATTGTCCCCATCGAGCAGGAAGGTGTGGCGGTTCATCAGGTTGAGCCGCTTCTCAACCGCATTGGCAATCGTGCTCTTGCCCGAACCCGACAGGCCGGTGAACCACAGCACGCGCGGCTTCTGGTTCTTCAGCGCGGCATGATCGGCGCGGGTGATGTCGGTTGGCTGCCAATGGACGTTCTGCGCGCGGCGCAGGCTGAAGTTCAGCATGCCCGCCGCGACGGTGCGGTTGGACAGCTTGTCGATCAGGATGAAGCCGCCCATCGCCTTGCTTTGGGCATAGGGCTCGAACACGATCGGCTTGTCAGTCGCCAGTTCGGCCACACCGATGGCGTTAAGCTCCAGCGTTTTGGCAGCAAGATGCTCCAACGTATTGACGTTAATCGCATACTTCGGCTGCTGGATCGTTGCTGAAATCGTCTGCGTGGACAGCTTCAACCAGTATCCACGTCCCGGCAAAAGCGGCTGGTCGTCCATCCAGACCAGCGTCGCTTCGAACTGGTCAGCCACTTCGGGCGGGGCATCGGCGGTAGCAATCACGTCACCGCGCGAGCAGTCAATCTCGTCGGCAAAGGTAAGGGTAACGGATTCGCCCGCGACTGCTTCATCCAGATCGCCACCTGCCGCGACCACGCGGGCGACAGTGGTGGTCCGGCCTGAAGGCAGCACCCGCACGGCATCGCCGGGACGCACGGTGCCGCTGGCGATCTGCCCGGCAAAGCCCCGGAAGTCCAAATTGGGCCGGTTGACCCACTGCACCGGCAGCCGCAGCGGCGCGGCCTGCTGCGCAGCGCGATCAAGCGAGACCGTTTCCAGATGATCGATCAGGACCGGGCCGGCATACCAAGAGGTGTTGGCAGAGCGCTCGGTAACGTTATCGCCCTTGAAGCCCGAAATCGGGATCGCGGTGAAGCTGTCCATCCCGATCGACTGGGCGAAAGCCGCATAGTCCGCCACGATCTCGTCAAACCGCGCTTGGTTGTAATCGACCAGGTCCATCTTGTTCACGGCCAGCACGAAATGGCGGATGCCAAGCAAGTGGCAGAGGTACGAATGTCGCCGAGTCTGGACCAGCACGCCCTTGCGCGCATCGATCAGGATCACCGCCAGGTCAGCCGTGCTGGCCCCGGTCACCATGTTGCGGGTGTACTGCTCGTGTCCCGGGCAGTCAGCGACGATGAACTTGCGCTTCTCGGTCGTGAAAAAGCGATAGGCGACATCGATGGTGATGCCTTGTTCGCGCTCGGCCGCCAGTCCATCGACCAGCAGCGCAAAGTCGATCTCCTGGCCCTGCGTCCCGACCCGCTTCGAATCCGCTTCCAGCGCTGAAAGCTGATCATCGAAGATCATCTTGCTGTCATAGAGCAAGCGCCCGATCAGCGTGGATTTGCCATCGTCAACCGAACCGCAGGTGATGAAGCGCAGCAGCTCCTTGTCACGGTGGCGGGCAAGATAGCCCTCAATATCCAACGCAATCGCAGCTTCGGGAGTGTATGCCGGACGGGTCATCAGAAGTACCCCTCCTGCTTCTTCTTCTCCATCGAGGCATCACCGCCGTCTTTGTCTATCACCCGCCCCTGCCGTTCGGAGGTGGTCGTAAGCAGGGTCTCGCGGATCACGTCGGTCAGCGTCGCCGCCTCGCTTTCAACGGCGCCGGTCAGCGGGAAGCAGCCGAGCGTGCGGAAGCGGATCGAACGCTCGGTTAACTCCAGCTTGCGGCCCAGTACTTGCTCCAGCCGCTCAGGGTCATCTGCCATGAACAGCTGCCCGTCCTGGACATAGGTCAGGCGCGGTGCCGCGAAGTAGAGCGGGACGATCTCGATCCCCTCCTGCTGGATGTACTGCCAGATATCCAGCTCGGTCCAGTTTGAGATCGGGAAGACCCGGATGCTCTCACCCTTGTGCTTGCGGGCGTTATAGAGGTTCCACAGCTCGGGCCGCTGGTTCTTGGGGTCCCAGCCATGGCTGGCGGTGCGGAACGAGAAGATCCGCTCCTTGGCCCGGCTCTTTTCCTCATCGCGCCGCGCCCCGCCAAAGGCGGCATCGAAGCCATAATGATCGAGCGCCTGCTTCAGGCCTTCGGTCTTCCACATATCGGTGTGCAGCGGACCATGATCAAAGGGATTGATCCCGCGCTCAGTGGCCTCGGGGTTCTGCCAGACCAGCAGTTCCATCCCCGCCGCCTGCGCCGCCTTTTCGCGCAGGGCGTACATATCACGAAACTTCCAGGTGGTATCGACGTGGAGCAGCGGGAACGGTGGCGGGGCCGGATAGAAGGCCTTCTTCGCGAGATGGAGCATCACCGCGGAATCCTTGCCGATCGAATAGAGCATGACCGGCCGCTCTGCCTCGGCCACCACTTCGCGCAGGATGTGGATCGCCTCGGCCTCCAGCCGATCGAGGTGAGTCAGGGACTTGGTCATGCCGGTTCCCCTGTCAGAGCCTCCAGTGCCGAGCAACGAAGTTCGTCTTTGCCCCGACCCAGTCTCATTTTCCAGCCCGGTTGCATGGTGGTCCACAACGCGGCAGTCTGGATGCAAGGGAGAGAAACCAGATGATGGATCCGCTGTTCGATTTCACCGGCAAGGTCGTGCTCGTTACCGGGGGGAGCCGCGGCCTAGGCTACCACATGGTCAAAGCCTTTGCCGAGCGCGGGGCCGATGTGATCATCGCCAGCCGCAAGATCGAAAACTGCGAGAAGGTGGCCGAGGAATGCCAGGCACTCGGTCGCCGCGCCCTGCCCTTTGCCATGCATGCCGGGCGCTGGGCCGATTGTGATGCGCTGGTTGAGGCTTGTTATCGCGAGTTCGGGCGGATCGATATTCTGGTCAACAATGCCGGCATGTCACCTGCCTGCCCCAGCCACGAACTCTCGGAACGCCTGTTCGATTCGGTGCTCAACCTGAACTTCAAGGGGCCGTTCCGGCTGGCCAGTCAGGTCGCGCACCGGATGAGCCAGGCGGACGGTGGCTGCATCATCAACATCAGCTCGATTGCCTCGCTCCAGCCGGCACCGCAGGTCGTGCCCTATGGCGGCGCCAAGGCCGCACTTAACGCCATGTCGGTTTCGCTGGCGCGCGAATATGCGCCCAAGGTGCGGGTCAATACGATCGCGCCTGGCCCCTTCCTGACCGACATCGCCGAAGCCTGGATCCCGGAAAAGCGAGAGGTGCAACCGGTCGCCCTGGGCCGGCCGGGCTATCCGGAAGAGATTGTCACGGCTGCGCTGATGCTTGCCAGCCCGCACAGTTCCTATACCACCGGGGCTCTGGTGCGGGTCGATGGCGGGCAATAGCTGGCCCGCCATTTTGCATAAACCGATGAACAACAATGCCAGATGCGATGATCGTCTTGAAAAGACGGTCAATAATGCTGCGTGAAAGTGCGTAGCCAATGCCGCAATTTTGCTGCGTATATGACTGTTTTATCTTAGGTCACTGGAAGTCCGCGATAAATCGCGCCCAGATTGGGCGGAGGTCGTCCTCATCGCATCGCTAACGTTCTAATAGGCCGACCCCGAATGAATGCAGAGGGCGTGGCGCCATTTTGCCGCCTGAATTCTGCCGGCCCGCAGGAGACCATGAGCGAACCCGATTCCTCCAAAGCTACACGGCTCGTTGCCTCTCATTTCGCCAAGTATTCAACCGACCTGATCGGTTACGCTACGCGCAGATATGATATTTCAATCGAGGATATGGCGATCCTGGCGGTGGTCTTTTCTGAAAGCACCAGACCCCTGCGCGAAGACCCATATTTGGCAGCAAAGTTTGGCTTTGACGATCGCGCCCTCCCGGATGAATACCGGCTCTCGGTCAGCCTCAAATTTGTCCACGCCTCACTGGGCTTGAGCCGCGAGACCACGCGCCGCAAGCTGGAGCGGCTGGTCGCCCGCGGATTTCTGACGCGGATCAGCAGTGGTTACGTCTTCCCCGGCCCGCAGGGACGCCCCGAACTGTCGAAGAGTTTACGGAACATCCTGGTCAAAAGCATCGCGGCAATTGCCGCCCAGGCAGAGCGGGTACGTTCGCCCGAATAGTCGAGGCGCTGGGCCGCCGCCGTTGACTTAATAAGCGTGTATATTATATCGGGGTCTCCATGATCCCGACGACCTATCTTTTGAGCGATACCGCGCGCCTCTTGCGCAAGGCTTTCGATGGCCGGGTTCGCCAACTGGGCATGACCAGCCCGCAGGCGCGGCTGCTCCTGATCCTTTCGCATAACGAGGGTGAGAACCAGGCTTTCTATGCCGAACGGCTAGAAGTGGAGCCGATCTCGCTGGCGCGGATGCTGGACCGGATGGAGGAAGCCGGCCGCGTCGAACGCCGCCCCGATCCGGCCGACCGGCGGGCCTGGCGGGTTTACCTGACCGATGCCGGGCGAAAGATCATCGATCGGGTCTACCTGTGCATCAACGGGCTCGAGGACGAGATGCTGCTTAACATGAGCGAAGACCAGCGCACGGCCCTTGCCAGTCTGCTGGAAACCATCCGCAGCAACCTGACCCAGGCGCGCGCAACTGAAGTGACTGTCAATGGCTGAACAAGATCCCCGTATCGACCTTCCTTGCCCCGATCAGGAAGCCCCCGCCCCCCGCCGCAATCGTCGGCGCCTGCTGGTCATGCTGTCCGTGCCAATCGCCTTGCTGATTGGCGGGCTGGTCTATTGGCAGAGCCTGCAAGGCCATGTTTCGACCGACAATGCCTATATCCATGTCGACAAGATTTCGGTGAGCGCCGAAGTCAGCGGCAAGATTGTTGAGGTGCTGGTCAAGGAGAACCAGCATGTTCAGGCCGGGGAGCTGTTGTTCCGGATCGATCCGGAAGCCTTTGAAGTGCAGCTGGCCCAGGCCGATGCGGCGATCGCCGCGGCCGAGGTCAGCCGCATTTCAGCGGCCAGCTCGGCTGCGCTGTCAGGCGCAGATATTTCGGCCGCAGAACAGAACATTGCCTATGCTCGCTCCAACCTCTCGCGGCAGGAAGCGCTGATGCGCAAGGGCTTCACCACCAAGGCCGGGCTCGAGGCGGCCCAGCACCAGGTGACCCTGGCCGAAGAGCAATTGCGGTTGGCCCAGGCCAAGCGCTCGGAAGCGGCCGCCAAGCTCGCTTCGGGCAGCGAAATGCCAGGGGTCTATCCGCAGCTTGCCGCCGCTGCTGCCCAACGCCGGGCCGCCCAGCTCAACCTGCGCCGCACCGAAGTGCGGGCGCCGGCGGCGGGCGTGATTGGTCAGGCCGACCGCCTGCAGGTGGGCCAGGACATGATCACCGGCTTGCCCGCGCTGACGCTGGTGGCCGACAATTCCTATTTCGTAGAGGCCAATTTCAAGGAAACCGACCTGAATGACATGCGCATCGGCCAGCCGGCCGAAGTGCGCATCGATGCCTATCCGGATCTGGTTCTGAAGGGGCACGTCGCGGCTATCGGCGCTGGCACGGGTAGTGAATTCTCGGTGCTTCCGGCGCAGAATGCCAGTGGCAACTGGGTCAAGGTGACCCAGCGGGTGCCGGTTCGCATCGCGCTGGACCAGGCCGGTTCGCGCCCCTTGATCGCTGGCCTGTCCGTGAAGGCCAAGGTCTTTACCGACGGCCGCAAGCACTGACCCTATGGCCAATGCAGCAGCTCAGGGCAACCGGCCGGCGCTGGGCGAGGATGTTGCGATCCTCCCGGTCGAGAACCCGTACCTGCTCGCCGTCGGGGTGATGACGGCATCGCTGCTGCAAATCCTCGATTCCACGATTGCCAATGTCGCCATCCCGCACATGCAGGCAACGCTGGGGGCAACCTCTGACGAAATCAGCTGGGTCCTGACCAGCTATATTGTTGCCGTGGCCATCGCCATGCCAATCACCGGCTGGCTGGCTGACCGGTTTGGTTCGCGCCGGTTGTTCATCCTTTCTGTCGGCGGCTTCGTGCTGTCCTCGATGCTCTGCGGCATGGCGCAGAACATTACCGAGATGGTGATTTTCAGAGCCCTGCAAGGCGCGACCGGCGCCTTTATCTCACCGCTTAGCCAAACCGCGATGATCGATACCAACAAGCCGTCGCGGCAGGCCCAGATGATGGCGGTCTGGGGCATGGGGATCATGATCGGGCCCATCATGGGGCCGATCCTTGGCGGTTGGCTGACCGAAAACTGGAACTGGCGCTCGGTCTTCTATGTCAACGTTCCGCTCGGCATCGTCTCACTGACCATTCTGGCCACCCAGCTTCCGTCGCGGGAAATCGTGCGGCGCAAATTTGACCTGACGGGCTTTGCCTTGCTGGCCATGACCCTGACCGCAATCCAGCTCCTGCTCGATCGCGGCAACCATATTGACTGGTTCGCCTCGCTCGAAACGTGGATTTACGCCTTTCTGGGTCTCTCGGGCGCCTGGATGACCCTGGTCCACCTGACCACCGCCAAGGAACCGCTGTTCAACCGCAAGCTGTTCAATGATCCCAACTATGTGTCCGCGATCGGCCTCAGCGCAGTGATCGGCGTGGTGATGTTCGCAACCATGGCCCTGCTGCCACCGATGCTGCAACGGCTGTTTGGATATGGCGTGATCGATACCGGCGAGGCGCTGATGCCGCGCGGGATTGGCACGCTGATCACGATGCAGCTTTCGGGCTATCTGGTGCGCCGGGGGGTCGATCCGCGGACCCTGATCGCCTTGGGCTTCACGATTGCCGCCATCTCCTTGTGGGAAATGTCGCTCTGGACGCTGCAGACCGATTACAGCCACATCGCCTGGTCGGGCTTTCTTCAGGGGATCGGCATGGGCCTGGTCTTCATGCCCATGAACGCCAGCGCCTTTGCCACCATCGAACCAAAGCTGCGGACCGATGGATCAAGCCTACTCAATCTCTCGCGCTCGATCGGTTCATCGATCGGCATCTCGATCGTGACAACCCTGCTGGCCCGCAACCTGCAGGTCAGCCATTCCGATCTGGCGGCCCACGTCACGCCATCGTTCATGCAGATCGTGGACTTTTCGACGCTCGACCGGTTCCAGGATGTCGGCGAAGCCGCGCTGCGGATGGTCGATGGCGAGATCAACCGTCAGGCCGCGATGATTGCCTATATCGACAATTTCTACCTGATGATGTGGATGACGATTATCACCGTGCCGCTGGTCGCCTTCATGCGTCGCGCCAACCTGCGCCGCCCCGGCTAGCCATAGACTGGCGCTATGCAATGGATCGGTAAAAACCAAGTTTTCCTTATCGCCGGCTAGGTATACCAAGGCGCGGAGGAGATCCCATGCGCGCCACCCCTGATTTCGATTTCGCCCTGCCCGAGAGCGCGGAAATGATCCGCGAAGTCACTGCCCGCTTCGCCGATGAACAGATCGCGCCGCTGGCTGCACAGGCCGATGCGGAGGACTGGTTCCCGCGCGCCGAACTGTGGCCCGCCATGGGGCAGCTGGGCTTGCACGGGATCACGGTGGAGCAGGAATGGGGCGGTCTTGGCCTTGGCTACCTTGACCATGTGATCGCGGTTGAGGAAGTCAGCCGGGCCTCGGCCTCGATTGGTTTGTCCTATGGCGCGCACTCCAATCTCTGCGTCAACCAGATCCGCCGCTGGGGCAATGACGAGCAGAAAGCGAAGTACCTGCCAAAGCTGATTTCAGGCGAGCACGTCGGGTCGCTGGCCATGTCCGAGGCCGGAGCCGGGTCGGACGTCGTCTCGATGAAGCTCAAGGCCGAAGCTGTTCAGGGCGGCTACGTGCTCAATGGCACCAAGTTCTGGATCACCAACGCCACCTACGCCGATACGCTGGTGGTCTATGCCAAGACTTCGCCCGAGGCCGGCAGCCGTGGCATCACCGCCTTCCTGATTGAAAAGGGCGACGAAGGCTTCGGCATCGGCCAGAAGATCGACAAGATGGGCATGCGCGGCAGCCCCACGGCCGAACTGGTGTTCAACGATTGCTTCGTGCCGGAAGAGCGGATCATGGGCCCGCTGCATGGCGGTGTCGGCGTGCTGATGAGCGGGCTGGATTATGAGCGTGTCGTGCTGGCCGGGCTACAACTCGGCATCATGCAGGCCTGCCTCGATACGGTCATCCCATACCTGCGGGAGCGCAAACAGTTCGGCAAGCCGATCGGCGCGTTCCAGCTGATGCAGGCCAAGGTGGCGGACATGTATGTCGCGCTGCAATCAGCCCGGGCCTACACCTATGCCGTGGCCAAGAGCTGCGATGCGGGGCAGACCACCCGGTTCGACGCGGCTGGCGCGATCCTGCTGGCCAGTGAAAACGCCTTCAAGGTGGCGGGCGAGGCTGTCCAGGCGCTGGGCGGGGCTGGCTATACCAAGGACTGGCCGGTGGAACGTTATCTGCGCGATGCCAAGCTGCTCGATATTGGTGCCGGCACCAATGAAATCCGCCGCATGCTGATCGGTCGCGAACTGATCGGGGCCGCCTGATGAGCGCCCCCGTCCTTGGCACCAGCCTGAACCTTGACGATCCGCAGGTCCAGGCCCGCGCTGCGCACAATCGCGCGCTGGTGGAGGAACTGCGTGCCAAGGTGGCGCAGGCCGCATTGGGCGGGGACGAGAAGAGCCGTGAGCGCCACACCAGCCGCGGCAAGCTGCTGCCGCGCGAACGGGTGGAGCGACTGCTCGATCCCGGCTCACCCTTGCTGGAGGTCGGTCAACTGGCTGCCGGCGGTGTTTACGGTGAGGATATTCCCGGTGCCGGGATCATCACCGCAATCGGCCGCGTTTCGGGCCGGATGTGCATGATCGTGGCCAACGATGCCACGGTGAAGGGCGGGACGTACTACCCGCTGACGGTAAAGAAGCACCTGCGCGCGCAGGAAATTGCCGAGGCCAACCATCTGCCCTGCATCTACCTGGTCGACAGCGGCGGGGCCAACCTGCCCCACCAGGCCGAGGTCTTTCCTGACCGCGATCACTTCGGGCGGATCTTCTTCAATCAGGCGAACATGAGCGCCAAGGGCATCCCGCAGATTGCCTGCGTGATGGGGAGTTGCACGGCGGGCGGGGCCTATGTCCCGGCCATGTCTGACGAGACGGTGATTGTGCGCGAACAGGGCACGATCTTCCTAGCCGGTCCGCCGCTGGTGAAGGCGGCCACCGGCGAGGAAATCAGCGCCGAGGATCTGGGCGGCGGCGATCTGCATGCGCGCAAGAGCGGCGTGGTCGATCACCTGGCCGAGAATGACGAGCACGCGCTGACGATCGTCCGCGATATCGTCAGCCACCTTGGCCCGCGCCATGAACACGGCCTTCCACTGCAGGAACCGCGCGCGCCCAAGTATGATCCGGAAGAGCTCTATGCCGTGGTCCCGGACGATGTCCGTGCGCCCTACGATGTCCACGAGGTCATCGCCCGGCTGGTCGATGGCAGCGAGTTCCATGAATTCAAGGCGCATTACGGGACTACGCTGGTCTGCGGCTTTGCCCATATCTGGGGTATGCCGGTGGCGATCCTGGCCAACAGCGGCGTGCTGTTTTCCGAAAGCGCGCAAAAGGGCGCGCACTTCATTGAGCTGGCCTGCCACCGCAAGATCCCGCTGCTGTTCCTGCAGAACATCTCGGGCTTCATGGTCGGCGGCAAGTACGAGTCGGAAGGCATCGCCAAGCACGGCGCCAAGCTGGTCACGGCGGTCGCAACGGCGAGCGTGCCCAAGCTGACCGTTCTGATCGGCGGCAGCTTCGGCGCGGGCAATTACGGCATGTGCGGCCGCGCCTATAGCCCGCGTTTCCTGTTCACCTGGCCCAATGCCCGCATTTCGGTGATGGGCGGCGAACAGGCCGCCTCAGTCCTCGCCACGGTCCACCGCGACGCCGCCAAGTGGACGCCCGAAGAGGCCGAGGCCTTCAAGAACCCGATCCGCGCCAAGTACGAGGACGAGGGCAACCCCTATTACGCCACCGCCCGCCTGTGGGACGATGGCGTAATCGACCCGGCCCAGACCCGCGACGTGCTGGGCCTGGCCCTCGCCGCTAGTCTCGAAGCCCCGATGCCGGATCGCCCGGCCTTCGGTGTGTTCCGGATGTGATGGAGGAACAGGCGTGATCAAATCCCTCCTCATCGCCAACCGCGGCGAAATCGCCTGCCGGATTATACGCACGGCGCGGGCCATGGGTGTTCGTACCGTGGCCGTCTATTCGGATGCCGACGCGAACGCCCTGCACGTGCGTGAGGCCGATCAGGCGGTGCATATTGGCCCCTCCCCGGCGCGCGAAAGCTATCTGGTGGGTGAGAAGATCATCGCCGCGGCCAAGGCCAGCGGGGCCGAGGCAATCCATCCGGGCTATGGCTTCCTGTCCGAAAACGCCGCCTTTGCGCAGGGCGTGCTGGATGCAGGCTTGGTCTGGGTTGGTCCCAAGCCCGCCAGCATCGACGCCATGGGTCTGAAGGATGCCGCCAAGCAGCTGATGCACGCGGCAGGCGTTCCGGTTACGCCCGGCTATCTGGGCGAGAACCAGGACCCGGCCTTCCTAGCCGATCAGGCCGCGCAGATTGGCTACCCGGTGCTGATCAAGGCCGTGGCCGGCGGCGGCGGCAAGGGCATGCGGCTAGTCGAGCGGGCCGAGGATTTCGCCGATGCCCTCGCATCATGCCAGCGCGAGGCCAGTGCCTCGTTCGGCAATGCCCATGTCCTGATCGAGAAGTACATCCTCTCGCCGCGCCACATCGAGGTCCAGGTCTTTGGCGACAGCCACGGCAATGTCGTCCACCTGTTCGAACGCGATTGTTCGCTCCAGCGTCGCCACCAGAAGGTGATCGAAGAGGCCCCCGCCCCCGGCATGGATGAAGCCACCCGGCAGGCCGTCTGCGCCGCCGCCGTCCGCGCGGCCAAGGCTGTGGACTATGAAGGCGCGGGCACGATCGAATTTATTGCGGACGGCTCGGGTCCGCTCTCAGCCGAGCGGATCTGGTTCATGGAAATGAACACCCGCCTGCAGGTGGAGCACCCGGTCACCGAAGCGATCACCGGCGTCGATCTCGTCGAATGGCAATTGCGCGTGGCGAGCGGCGAGCCTCTGCCGCTGATGCAGGATGAGCTTGCGTTCAACGGCTGGGCGATGGAAGCCCGGCTCTATGCCGAGGATCCGGCCAAGGGCTTCCTGCCCGCGATCGGCCCGCTGGAACACCTGCGGTTTGGCCGTGAACTGCGGGTCGATACCGGCGTGGAAGAAGGCGGCGCGGTATCACCGTTCTACGATCCGATGATCGCCAAGCTGATCGCCCATGGCGCAACGCGCGAAGAAGCGATCGAGAACCTGCTGACAGGTGTCGACGAAACCGAGGTCTGGCCGGTCAAGACCAACGCCGGGTTCCTGGGCCTGCTGCTGGAGCACCCCGATTTCCAGTCTGGCAGGGTCGATACCGGGCTGATCGGACGCGATCTAGACAAGCTGGTCCACGCCCCCGAACCGGAGCCTGACGAACTGACCGAGGCCGCCGCCTTGCTGGCCGGAAGTCCGGGCCTCGGCCCCTGGTCTGGCGCTGTCGGTTTCCGCGCCAATGCCGCGCCACGCGCCGAAGCCCGGCTCGTCGATGACAGCGGCACGGTCCACATCGTGTCGCTGGACGAAATCGAGGTCGACGAACCGGCCCGCGAAGTGCTGACCTTCAACGCCGGCTTCGCCCGCCGCTACACGCTCGAGCGGGTCGCAGGCGGCGCGCACCATTCGGCGCATGATGGCGAGATCCTCTCGCCCATGCCGGGCAAGGTGATCGCGGTCGATGTTGTGGAGGGTCAAACCGTAACCAAGGGGCAGAAGTTGCTGACGCTGGAAGCCATGAAGATGGAGCACAGCCTGACGGCGCCGTTCGACGGCCTGGTGGCAGAGCTTGCTGCCGTGGTGGGCGCGCAAGTGCAGGTTGAAGCGCTTCTTGTCCGGATCGAACCCGGCGCGGACTGATCCATTCAAGCATAAGCATGGCTTGGCTTAACGGGTGATCGCGCATAGAACGCATCTATGCTGGATCGCCATCTGCTGCGCTATTTCCTTGCGGTCGTCGATACCGGCGCCTTTTCGCGCGCGGCCACGGTCTGCCGCGTTTCGCAGCCGACGGTATCGTCGGGGATCGCGCGGCTAGAAGAGGTTACCGGCCAGGTCCTGTTCAAACGCAGCAACCGCCGGGTCGAACTGACCGCGGCAGGCGCGCGCCTTGTCCCTCACGCCCGCCGGATCGAGGCCGAGTTCCTGGAAGCCCAGCGTTCGCTGGCCGACGTTCCCGCACTCCGCCTGGTCCGCATCGGCGTGGCCAGCACGATTGCGCCGAGGATGATCGAAGCGGCGCTCCAGCCCTTGACCCAGAGCAGCGACCTGCGCCTTGAAGTGCTGGAGCGCCGACCGGGTGAACTCGGTGCACTGATCGATCGTGGCCTCATCGACCTCGCAATCGGCCCCGCGGAAAGCGGCCACGATCATCGCCAGATCCCGCTGTTCACCGAGCCCTACCAGCTGGTCCTCTCGGCTGCGCACAGGCTGGCGGAGCACACCTCACTCAGCTGCGAGCAACTGGTTGGTGAACCCATGCTGGTCCGCCGCGAGTGCGAGGCCCTGCCGATGGTCAGCCGGTTCTTCACCGCGCGCGGCATCCGCCCCTTCATGGCCGCACGCAGCACCAATGAGGAGCGGATCGCCAGCTATGTCCGGCTTGGCTTGGGGCTGACGGTCATGCCGCGCAGCCTTTGCCGCGAGGGCATGGTCGCCCGCCCGCTCGCAGGGTTGGAGCTGGAGCGCACGGTGATGCTCACCTGCGATCCCGCCAGCGAAAGCCGCCTGACCGAAAGCAAGGTGATCGAGCAGCTGGTGGCCGCGCTTTCGGCCTGATCAACCGCTGCTGGCATCCAAAGCTCTGGAAAACGCGCGCAGGCCGTTGTCCCGAATCTGCTGCGGCCTCTAGGCCCGCGGCGTGAGCGCTCCCATCCAGATCGGCACCGACCCGCACGGCCAAGCCATCAGCCTCGATATCGAGGAACTGCTGGCCACGCGCCTGCTGGTGCAGGGCAACAGCGGCTCGGGCAAATCGCACCTGCTGCGCCGCCTGCTGGAAGAGAGCGCCGGGATCGTCCAGCAGATCGTGATCGATCCGGAGGGCGATTTCGTTTCGCTGGCGAACCTGTTCCCGCACATCGTGGTCGATGGCGCGGCCTATTCAAGCCAGGAACTGACCCGGCTTGCCGCCCGCATCCGCGAGCATCGCGCCTCGGCCGTGCTCGCGCTCGACGGGCTGGAAGTCGAAGCGCAGATGCGCTGCGCCGCGCTGTTCCTCTCCGCACTGTTCGATGCCCCGCGTGAGCATTGGTACCCGGCGCTGGTCGTGGTCGACGAAGCGCAGGTCTTTGCCCCCGCCATTGCCGGCGAGGTCAGCGACGAGGCGCGCCGGCTTAGCCTGGCCGCCATGACCAACCTGATGTGCCGCGGGCGCAAGCGCGGCCTGGCCGGGATCGTCGCCACCCAGCGGCTGGCCAAGCTGGCCAAGAACGTTGCGGCGGAAGCCTCGAACTTCCTGATGGGCCGCACCTTCCTGGATATCGACATGACCCGCGCGGCTGACCTGCTCGGCATGGAGCGGCGCCAGGCCGAACAGATCCGCGATCTGGGCCGCGGGCAGTTCCTGGGCCTGGGCCCGGCGATCAGCCGGCGGCCGTTGTCGGTGCAGATCGGTTCGGTGCGGACCGGGCCAAAGTCGCTGGTCCAGAAGCTCGCCCCGCCGCCGTCCGCTTCACCCGACGATCTCCATGCCTTGCTGCACGATGGCCTGCATCTCGATGAAACCCCGGTCCGCGCCCCCGAACCCGCGGCCCCCCGCCCTGCGATCGACGAACTGATCGAGCGGATAGCGCCGGAAGCGCCGCGCCCTGCCCCGGAAGCTGCGCCAGTCGCCAGCAAGTCAAGCGCCGAAATCGACGCCGCGATCAACGCGATCCTGCGCGAGATGGCCGCTGAAGAAGGCTGCACCTATCAGGCCACAGCCAAGCTTTATCAGGACTTCACCGTGCGCTGCCGGATGCAACGGCTCACCGCCGGTCAGGTCGACATGGCGGGCTTCCAGCGCCGCTTCGCCATCGCCGTGGCCGGGATCGAGGAGCCTGACAGCGCCGAGGCCCAAGCGATCCTGTCGGTCGCCCGGATCCTTCCGGATGACCTGCTTGCCCCGTTCCTGGCCATCGCCCGCGCCGCGCAGGACGGCCGCCCCTGCCCCGATGATGACGAACTGGCCCTAATCTATGGCACCAGTTCACAGGGCCGGATCCGGCGGCTACTCGAGCATTATGAAAAGACCGGCCTGATCGTGGTCCGCACGGACTTCAGCGGCCGCCGCTCGGTCTCGATCCCGGACTTGGGACTGGCGACCGAGCCGCTGGAGGCTTGATGTTGCGGGGAGTAGCCAGATTGCCAGCCAGGTCAGGACCGCTCAAAATGACTTCGAATTGGGACGGGCAAAGTGCGGGACAAGGTCAGTGCGATCAGATAAAGCCAACGTTGGTCCCCAGAGGCGAACCTGCAAAATTCTTGAGGTTGGGAAATACGGTTGGAAGGTCTCCTGCGGAAACTCCGAACCAACTCGCCAAGGTCGCCCCATACTGGTCCACTGACATCGTCGGGATCAACCGCCCCTGGCCGAAATCGTCCGGCCCGTTGTTGGCAAGAACCGGGTTGATGCCATAATAGCGACCGCCCTTCACAGCCCCGCCTACCGCGAAGTGCATCGAACCCCAACCATGGTCCGTGCCGTCCTCATTGGCCGTCAGAGCGCGGCCAAAATCGGAAGCGGTGAATGCTGTGACCTTGTCAGCCACGCCCAGTTCGACTGTCGTGTCATAGAAGGCGCGGACGGCGTTGGCCACGTTCTGCATTAGGAGCGGATGGATCGTCGCGAGATTATCATGGGTGTCGAACCGGCCGGCCGAAACGAAGAACACCTGGCGGCGCATACCAAGCTCTTTGCCAACAGAAATCAGTTTAGCGACCATCTGCAACTGCGCACCCAAATTGCTGCCGGGATCCGCCGCTGCCGGGAAAACAGTACTAGTCTTCGGTGCTATGGCTAGCGCACTTGACACCAGCGCCTGTAATTCCAGCGCCCTTTTACCAACATTGCTAACCGCAGCATGAAAATCGTGGCTACCGCCCGGGGTCGCAATCAACTCACGCAGCAAGGACGCTGACGTTGTTGATCCATACAAGTACGCTTGGGCATTCAGCGCAATCGGTCCGTTAGTCGAAACGGCATACTGCACTGCCGCATTGCCGGTGAGGAATACCGCGTTTCCGGCCGGGTTTATGCACGTGAGCGAGGCGTTGTCATTGCCAGACTGCAGCAAGTCACCAATGCGACCGCCCCACCCTGTAAGAGCGCCTTCTGCTGAAGTTGCCTGCCAGAAGCTCTGTTGGTCATTGTGGCTCAGAAGTTTCGGCGGCAACTGGACCGATTGCGCTTCATATTGAGCCTTTGTGGTCGGTTGAATTAGCGTTCCAACATTCAGCATGACTGCCATCTGCCCCGAGTTGAAAAGCGGGAGCAACGGTGAGAGCCCCGGTGCTAGCGCATACTGGGCGCCGCCGAGCAATGGTGTCGTTGGATTAAGGACTGTCGATCGAAGCGAGTCCCGGCTCAGCGCGAAATTGGGGCGCTGCGACGTGTAGAAGGCGTGCCGGGCGCTGTCGTATGGTACCAAGGTATTGGCGTAGTCGTTGCCGCCGTAAAGAAAAACGCAAACGAGCGCCTTATAATCGGTGGCTGTGGCTGCCGCTGCTTCGCCCGTCGCAGCAAGATTGAGAACGAACGATGTCGCGGGGCCTGCCATGGAAAGCACGGATGCGCGCTTCAGAAAAGCCCGCCTTGATTGGTTAGTGGTCACTAATCTGGCCCTCCCGTTAGCGTTGCACAAGGTATTCGGGTGATGCCACCATCAACAGGGTCGCAGTTTTGATGCGGGTAATCAGGCCATCATTGTTCGCGACTGAGATGGCATCGAGCGCCGCTTTCATCTTGCTGATGGTCGCCGGACCGATCTGACCAGCTGCAAGAACCAAATTCAGTTCATTGAGCAGCGCCTGGCTATCCGTCGCCAAGACCGTCAACGAGTCATAGTTCGGCACAGCGTCTCCAGCACCCCGATCAATCAATTCCTGCATGTAATTGATGTAGCCGATGACTGACGGCTCGTTGGTTATCTGGAACTCTGGTGCAACCAAGCTGTTGATTTCCACTGAGAGTTGACCCGGGAGAGGCATAAATTTTCATTCAGAAGTGACCCATGTTTGATCTTCCCCTTGGCGCTGGCGTTGGGGGAGAGAGGAGTGATCGACATGGAGTTATTGAGTTTAATTCGCCGCTGGTATTTTCGGGATCATAAGCCGATCCGCGAGATTGCTCGTCAGTTGGATTTATCGCGCAACACGATCCGTAAATATCTGCGTGGCGGCGAGGTTGAGCCGAAGTTCAAGGCTCCCAATCGGCCTAGCAAGTTGGACCCGTTTGCAGAGAAGCTGGCGGTCTGGCTACGGATCGAAGCGAGCAAGTCACGCAAGCAACGGCGCACGGCCAAGCAGATGCATGTAGATCTTGCGGCTTTGGGCTATGAAGGATCGTACGGTCGTGTTGCCGCCTTTGTCCGCGCATGGAAGGCTGACCGGCAGCGTGATGCCCAGACCAGTGGTCGCGGGACGTTCGTGCCGCTGGTGTTCCAAGCTGGTGAAGCGTTCCAGTTCGACTGGAGTGAGGACTGGGCGATCATTGCAGGTGATCGGGTAAAGCTGCAGGCGGCGCATACGAAGCTGGCGCACAGCAAGGCGTTCATTGTTCGGGCCTACCCGCTGCAAACGCATGAGATGCTGTTCGATGCGCTCACCCATGCGTTCCGGGTTCTAGGCGGCGTGCCGCAGCGCGGGATCTTCGACAACATGAAGACCGCAGTCGACCGTATCGGCTCTGGCAAGGCTCGACAGGTCAACGCTCGGTTCGCATCGATGGCGAGCCATTACCTGTTCGAGCCTGAGTTCTGTAACCCCGCATCGGGTTGGGAGAAGGGGCAGGTCGAGAAGAACGTTCAGGATGCACGGCGCCGATTATGGCAACGCATGCCAAGCTTCCCCAGCCTGGAGGCCCTGAACGAATGGCTTGAAGATCAGTGCATCTCGCAATGGTCACAGATCCAGCACGGCCTGCTTCCTGGAGCAATCGCGGATGTGCACGCAGCCGAGGTTGCCAGCCTGATGCCGGTGGGGCGCCCCTTCGATGGCTTTGTTGAACACACAAAGCGCGTATCGCCAACCTGCCTTATCCACTTCGAGCGCAACCGCTACTCTGTGCCGGCATCCTTTGCGAACCGACCTGTGTCCTTGCGGATTTATCCCGACCGGATCCTGATCGCAGCCGAGGGGCAGATCCTGTGCGAGCATGGGCGCATCATCGACCGTTCGCATCACATGCCCCGGACGGTCTATGACTGGCGGCATTATCTGGCGGTAATCCAGCGCAAGCCGGGCGCATTGCGCAATGGTGCTCCTTTTACCGAGATGCCTGAAGCCTTCCGGCAGTTGCAGGGATACCTGCTCAAGCGTCCCGGCGGCGATCGTGAGATGGTCGAGATCCTGTCGCTTGTTCTGCACCATGACGAGCAGGCGGTGCTGTGCGCGGTCGAACTGGCGCTGGAAGCGGGCGTGCCAACCAAGACCCATGTGCTCAACATCCTGCACCGACTGACCGATGGTAAGGCACCTCCCGCACCACCGATCAATGCTCCGCAGGCCTTGCGTCTTAATCAGGAGCCTGTTGCCGACGTTGGCCGCTACGATGACCTGCGGGAGGTGCGTCATGCGTCATGATCCTGCCAGCGCTGCCGTGGTGGTCATGCTGCGCGGTCTTAAAATGTATGGCATGGCTGGTGCCGTTAGTGACCTGATCGAGCAGGGAGCGCCCGCGTTCGATGCCGCAGTGCCCATCCTCTCACAGCTCCTCAAGGCAGAGGTTGCTGAACGCGAGGTCCGCTCGATCGCCTATCAGATCAAGGCTGCCCGGTTCCCTGCTTACAAGGATCTGGCGGTGTTCGACTTTGCTGCCAGCGAGGTCAACGAGGCTCTGGTCCGCCAACTGCACCGCGGTGACTTTATCGATGGCGCGCACAATGTGGTGCTCATCGGCGGCCCCGGCACTGGCAAGACACATATGGCAACCGCCCTTGGCATCCAGGCTGTCGAACATCACCGCAAGAAGGTCCGGTTCTTCTCGACGGTCGATCTGGTCAATGCGCTGGAACAGGAAAAGGCGCTGAACAAGGCAGGCCAGCTTGCCGAGCGCCTGCTGCGCCTCGACCTCGTGATCCTCGATGAACTGGGATACCTGCCGTTCAGCCCGTCAGGTGGCGCCCTATTGTTCCACCTGCTCTCCAGGCTCTACGAACAAACCAGCGTCATCATCACCACCAACCTCAGCTTCAGCGAATGGGCAGGCGTGTTCGGCGATGCCAAAATGACGACAGCATTGCTCGATCGGCTCACCCATCACTGCCACATCCTCGAAACTGGAAACGACAGCTTCCGGTTCAGGGCCAGCTCTGCCGACCCTCAAAACAGAAAGGGTAAAACCACTACTTGACCCAAAACCCGCGCCGCGCGACATAACCACCACCCGGGTCACTTCTCGATGAAAATCCCGGGTCAACTCTCAGTGGAAATCAACAAAAAGAGACAAAAGCCGGTCAGAGACCGATTTGGGGGTTTCTGACAGTCTCTGTGGTTTACCTGCCATCGGCAAAACCCCGCGGAAGCTAGGGATTTTCTGCCCTGTATCGGGCCATCTCATTGATTCGCATTGAGATGTTGGCGGAGGGTAGTCGACCCTGATCCAACCTGCTCCGGGGTTGGAGCTATTGATTTTTAGATGTTTAAGTAAAATTTTTAATACTGCTATCGATCATAGGGTGCCCACGTTCCTCCCATGTGAGCAAAGCCTTGCCGACTATGCCCGCTCATGGTTTGAGCTTGTAATTTTTTTACCTTGCGCTATATAAAGATTGCCTCGCGTCGTTTGCGACGGAATTTGTTAGCCGCTTTGGCGGCCCCTTTTTCCCTTTCATGCTGCATGGCTCTGCGCCGGGACACGCCCGTTCGCGGACGATTATTTGTACGCAAGGAACCGGTTTGGCGAAGGAAGAGCTCCTGTCGGTGGAAGGCAAGATCGACGAGATCCTGCCTGACGGACGCTTCGGCGTGACACTCGACAATGAGCATCGGATCATCGCTTACACGGCAGGTAAAATGCGCCGTCACCGGATTCGCTCGGTTGTTGAAGACCGCGTACACGTGGAAGTGACGCCTTACGATCTACCCAAAGGTCGGATTATCTATCGCGAACGGACACCCGGCCAAGGGCCAGGCGTTGTCCGGCAGCGTATGATCAGGCGTTAACCCGATTTCAAAGAAGGCAGCAGCACATCGCTGCCCGCAAGGATAAGATGAATTATATGAATAGCGGCGCTGCCAAGCGCCACACGATCTCGCCGCGCAAAAACTCGGCGGGTAACCAATCCATGGAACGGCACCCGACTTTCTCCGCCATGCTTTCTACCCTCGAACTGCGACGCCTCGTTGCTGCGATGGTCGACTGATCAGGAAAGCGTCCGTGATTGGGCCCAGGCAGGCCCGCACAAGCAGGAGATAAACGATGGATATCAACAAGGAATACGCCGCCCACCAGCACGCCCTGATGCATGCCGAAAATTCCGTCTGCAACGATACGCGCAAGGCACACCTCGCCACGGCCTCGTCGATTGCAGGCCGGATCAGCGCCTTCCAGCGCGAACTCGGTGCCGCCGCAGCCTGCGCCTGGAGCATGACACACCTGTCGGCACCTGAACGCGCCTGACATCACCTGACCAGCCCATGCTGGTGCCTTAATCCTGCTCTCGTTGAAGTTCGACGGGTATCGACGCATTGATTACAGAACTGGGAACTTCGTTTCCAATCCTGCAAAACGACGACCTCCTTTCAAGTAACGACTTGACGCACGACCCCGTCCGCAATCGCTGACGGCCACTAACGTTTCTTGAAAGGAAACGATCATGACTATCGGAACCGTAAAATTCTTCAACGAAGACAAGGGCTATGGCTTCATTCAGCCTGATGATGGCAGCCAGGATAGCTTCGTCCACATTTCTGCCGTTCAGGCGGCAGGCATGGATACTCTGAGCAAGGACCAGCGTGTGTCCTATGACGTCGAAACCGGCCGCAATGGCAAGGAATCGGCGATCAATCTCAGCAGCGCCAACTGACCGGCAGACTGCTCCCGGCAGCCCGTTGGGGGACTGCCGGGAGCACCTGCTGCCTTAACCCCGGATCCGGAGCGAACGCCCATGGCCCTTTCCTACGAATTTCTCATCCAACGTGCCGAGCAAGCCGCTCAGGAAGCGGCTGGCTCCTTGCTGGAGAATGTCAAGGAACGTGCGTTGCGCTCGGAAAAGGCTTGGCGCACCATGGCCAGCCAGGTCCTCGAAGTTACACGAGGGCGCGAACTTGCACAGCAAGAGAAGCTTGCCGCGAGCCAGATATCCAATGCGTCGCAATGACGGATAATCCGGCTCCCGGCAGAAAAGATCTTGTTGAAGCTCTTGAGGCGGCTGACGTTTCCGCGATCAATGGTATCGCCAGTCTTGCGAACATCCTGCTGAAACGTGGCTTGCTCAGCGATGCAGAGGCTTCTGCGATGTACGAAAGCATGAGCCTGCCGCTAGGGCTGCCAAAGTATGCAGAGAATTCTGCTGTCCAGGATCTTCAACTGAACCTAGATCGGTTGTTCGCCATGATAGTAACGTCAAAATAGCGCACGGCAGATCGGATGTCCCGCTGGCAAACAATGCATCCATGCTCGTGGGTAATCTCCCGCATCTTCTGGTCCGACGACGCGAGCGCAAGATGCAGCGTTTCAAGTCCTAGTGGCAGGCGCAGCGCTTCGTCGACACCCACTCCGCCATCTACATACCTTCGCCAGCCAGCGTAACCTCGTCTCCCGCAAAATCATGCGCACCTTTCGCGCGGCAGCCCTTGCCGCGTGGAGCCTTGCGTCCGGGGCGGGGCATGCCGCGCCGAATGTAAAGCTCCTTCATCTCACGTGTGCAACTGCGGATGCTGGCAGGCGATCAATCCTGCGGACCATAGGCTGCGCAGAAGACCTTGACCGCCTCGTTGACATCCGCCGCGATCGTTGCGGCGTTGGGCGGTTTCTGGTCGCCGATCATGTGGATCTGGTAACAACCGGACTGACAAAGGGCGATGAAGTGCTGGGCGGCGCGGAACGGGTCGGCACTGCTGCGCAGCAATCCGCGGCGCTGCAGTTCGGCAAAATATTCAGCTGTGATCCGCCAACCCCGGGCCAGGCCCTGTTCGTGGAACATCTGCCCCAGCCCGGGAATGTCGCGCGCCTCGCCCGTGACAATGCGCATCAGTGCGGTAATCGGCGGCGAGGTGAGCGCGGCCAGCAGACGCTCGCCAAACACGGTCAATGATCGGTCCAGCGGTTGGTTCAGGACCAGTGATGCGGAAATGAACTCGGCATATTCGTCAACCAGATCCTCGGCAACTGCCATGAACAGAACCGGCTTGCTGGGAAAGTAGGACCACAGCGTGGTCTTGGATCCCCCCAGCCGCGCCGCAATGGCCGACATGGAAACTGGCTTGTAACCCTGATCGAGAAACATCTCGCGCGCCGTGGCAAGGATTGCCTTGCGGCGTGCGCCTCCCGCTCCATGCTCTCGTTCTGTCATGCAATGATACTACGCAGTATCATTTGCATTGACAACCGCCCGCATATCCGTAACAGGCAGCGCAATGATACTGCGCAGTACGGTTTTATGATCAGGCACTCTCATGCATTGCTGGCAATGCTGGCATTGACCGGCTGTGCGTCCATCCCGCAACTGGATGCGCCGCCTGCCCTGCGCGATCCGGCAAGCTTGTCCCTTGGCGCCGGGCCCGCCGCCGCGCCGGGCGCGTTTCCTGACGATCGCTGGTGGACGGCGATGGGCGATCCGGCGCTGGACCGCCTGATGGAAGAGGCGCTGAGGGCTTCCCCCGATCTTGCCGCCGCCCAGGCCAGGGCGCGCCGCGCTCTGGCGTTTCAGGCTCAGGCGAAAGCGGCGACGCTGCCTGCCTTGGGCGTTGAAGGCAGTGCCGGTGCGCTCCGCCAAAGCCAGAACCAGGGGTTCCCGCCGGGTCTGATCCCGGGAGACCTGCGCGATCAAGGACGGATCGGCGTGCTGCTGGAATTCGATCTTGATCTGTGGGGACGAAAGCGCTCGGCCCTTGCCGCAGCCACTTCCGCCGCCATGAGCGCGCAGGTTGACGTGGCCCAGACCCGCCTTTTGCTGCAGGCGGCAATCGCATCGGCCTATGCCGATCTTGCCGGCCTGTTCGCCAGCCGGGATCTGGCCGAAGCGCGCTTGAAAAATGCCGGGGACGAACTGGCGCTGCTCCAGGCGCGGCAGGCCCGCGGGCTGGAAAACAGCGCGGTGGTCAGCGAAGCGGAAGGCCAGCTGGCCCGCACCGTGGCCGAATTGAAAGCGCTGGATGAGGCCATTGCCCTGACCCGGAACGCACTGGCCGCACTGGCTGGAGCGGGACCTGAACGAGGGCAGATGATCCAGCGGCCGCAGCTTGCTGTGCGGCAAGACCTTGCCCTGCCCGGCGATCTTCCGCTCAATCTGGTCGGTCGCCGTCCTGATCTGGTTTCGGCGCGGCTGCGTGCGGAAAGTGCCTCGGCGCGGATCGGGATCGCGCGGGCGGCATTCTATCCGGACATCAATCTTGCCGCGCTGGTCGGCTTTCAGGCTATCGGGCTGGCCAACCTGTTCCAGGATTCGTCACTGATCGCAAATGCGGGGCCGGCCCTGCGCCTGCCGATTTTCGATGGCGGCGCGGCGCGCGCCGGGTACCGCGCGGCGCGGGCCGATTATGACGAGGCAGTCTCGCTGTACAATGCGGCCCTGATCACGGCGATCCGTCAGGTTGCCGACGCTGCGGCAAGCAAGGCCAGCCTGACGGACCAGATCGCCGCAGCGCAGAATGCGGTGAACGCGGCGCAGCGCCAGCTGGCCGCAACGCGGCAACGCCACGCCGCCGGACTGGACGATTTGCGCAGGACCCTGGCCGCCGAGCGTGCGCTGATCGGCGCAAGGGCGGCGCTCTCCGCGCTGAATACCCGCAATCAACAGGCCGATATTGCCCTGTCCGTCGCCTTGGGTGGCGGTTTTGCAGAAACCCCTGAATACAAGCCGGAAGCGAACCGATGAACAATCCCGACAGCGCAGGCAATCTGGCCAATGACAGCGATGCTCCGCCGGCCCACCGCCGCAAGACAATGCTGATGCGCCTTGCTTTGGTGGTCGGTCTGGCGGCTGCGGCATGGAGCCTGTGGTACCTGCTGTTCGAACGCGGCATGGCCAGCACCGACAATGCTTATGTCGCGGCGGATTCCGCGGTCATCACGCCGCGAATTGCCGCCGCTGTCGCGGAAGTCCGGGTGACCGACACCCAGACGGTCAAGGCCGGAGACGTGCTGGTCCGGCTGGACGATGCCGATGCCCGGATCGAGCTGGTCGCGGCAGAAGCGGCGCTGCGTCAGGCGCGGCAACGCTTTCTTCAGGCCCAGGCCAATGGCCGCAGCCTGAACGCGCAGGTGGCCGGGGCCATGGCCGATATCGGCCAGGCCCGCGCCCGCCTTGCCGCAAGCGAAGCCGAATTGCGCCGCGCCGAGGATGCGCTGGCGCGACGTCAGGGTCTGGTCGGGTCCGGCGCAGTGGCGGGCGAGGAACTGGCCCAGGCCCGCGCCGCAGCGGCCAGCGCCCGGGCCAATTTCGAATCCGCCCGCAGCGCCGTCAATGCTGCCGAAGCAGGCCGCGCCGCGGCAGGCGGCAGCGCAGAGGCCAATGCCGTGATTACCGGAACCGGCAATATCGAGGCCGATCCGGACGTCGTGGCGGCCAAGGCCCGGCTTGATGCGGCCAGACTGGCTGTGGACCGCACCGTGATCCGCGCGCCGATTGCCGGAGTGGTTTCCCAGCGGCAGGTCCAGACCGGACAGCAGGTTGCGCCGGGCACGCCGCTGATGCGGATTGTTCCGCTGGCCCAAGTCTATGTCGATGCCAATTTCCGCGAAACCCAGTTGCGCGGTGTCCGGATCGGACAGAGCGCCGAGCTTACCTCGGACCTGTACGGGTCCGGCGTGACCTATCGCGGCAAGGTCATCGGGGTTGGCGCAGCATCGGGCGCTGCCACGGCGCTGATCCCGGCCCAGAACGCCACTGGCAACTGGGTGAAAGTGGTGCAGCGCGTGCCCGTTCGGATTGCCCTCGATCCCGCCCAGCTGAAGCAGCACCCGCTACCGATCGGAGCCTCGATGGAGGCCGAGATCGACACTCGGGACTGAAGCCATGGCAAACCCCGGCCAGACCGTTGACGGCAGCGCAGCATCCTCGCCGGTGCCGCTGACCGGGCTTGCCCTGTTTCTGGCCGCCTTTGCACTGGCGCTGTGCAATTTCATCGTGGTTCTGGACATCACGATTGCCAACGTTTCGGTGCCGCATATTTCCGGCGGACTGGCGGTGTCACCCAGCCAGGGGCTGTGGGTGCTGACGTCCTACGCCGTTGCCGAAGCGATCACCGTGCCGCTGACCGGCTGGCTGGCCGCGCGTTTCGGAACGGTTCGCACCTTGATCCTGTGCGTCGCGGGCTTCGGCTTGTCGTCGTTCCTGTGCGGGATTTCGCCCAGCATCGAATTGCTGGTGCTGAGCCGCGTGTTGCAGGGTCTTTCGGGCGGGCCGATCATGCCTTTGACCCAGGCGATGCTGACCCGCATCTTTCCCCCGGAAAAGGTGCCGATGGCCATGGGCCTGTGGGCCACGACCACGATTGCCGCGCCGATCTTTGGCCCGATCCTGGGCGGGTGGATCAGCGACAACTGGAGCTGGCACTGGATATTCTTCATCAACCTGCCGGTCATCGCCTTCTGCCTGCTGACATTCATGCGCAGCCTGGGCCGTTATGAAACCGCCATCGCCCGCCCGCCGCTCGACAAGACCGGCCTGTTCCTGCTGATTGTCTGGGTCAGCGCTTTCCAGATCATGCTGGAAACGGGGCGCGAGCATGACTGGTTCAATTCCGACATCGTCGTGGTCATGGCGATCATTGCTGCAATCGGTTTTGCCGCCTTCGTTATCTGGGAGTGGTATGAACCGCACCCGGTAGTCAACATCCGGCTGCTGCGCGACCGAACCCTCGCCGCTGCCACTCTGGCCATGTCGCTGGGCTATGGCGCGTTCTTCGCGACTGTCGTGCTGGTGCCGCTGTGGATGCAGCAAGCGCTTGGCTATAACGCAACCAATGCGGGGCTGGTCACCGGGTTTCAGGGGGTTCTGGCAATCCTTGCCGCGCCTTTGGCTGCGGGACTGCTGAACCGGGTGGATGTGCGCCTGACTGTCAGCCTGGGGATGCTGTGGCTTGGCCTGACCACGCTGTTGCGGCTGGCCTGGAACACGGAATCGACCTTCTGGGCCCTGGCCATGCCGCAGCTCTTGCAGGGGCTGGGGATGCCGTTCTTCTTTGTCGGGCTGTCGGCCCTGTCGATCGCGGCGGTACGGACCGATCAGGTCGCTTCCGCCGCCGGGATCGTCACGTTCAGCCGTACCGTGGCAGGCGCAGTCGCAACCGCCATCGCCTCCACCCTGTGGGTCAACAATGCGCGGGTGCAGCGGACAGAATTCGTGCAGGGCATGAACGACGCAAACGGCGCGGCGGCGGCGATGCAGGACGCTGGACTGACGCCGGGGCAAAGCTACTCCGCACTGGAAGGGATTGTCGAAATCCAGGCCCTGACGGGCGCCGCGCATTACGTTTTCATGCTCAGCTTCGCTATCTTCCTGATTTCGGTCCTGGCAGTGTGGCTGGCCCCCCGCCCCGCCAAAGCGCTGAGCCCGGGCGAAGCGCATTAGGCTTACTGCAGGCCAAGGGCGTGAGGTTTTGCCACTCGGCCAGTGCGGCCGAGCGACTTCGCGGCGTGCCTCGTTACCCAGTTCGCGCATCGCGGCAGGATAGGATTTCGGGCCGTCGGTGACGACCGCCTCGGCTTGGCCGTAGCGCTTCAGCGCTTTGCGCATGAACCGCAGAGCCGCGGCCTTGTCGCGGGATCTGGTGATGTAGCTCTCGAAAACCTCACCCTCGTGATCGACAGCCCGCCACAGGTAGACCATCTCGCCGTTAACTTTGACGTACATCTCATCGAGATGCCACTTCCAGTGCCGGTAACCGCGCATTCGGCTCACCCGCTGGCGCCGGATATTCGCAGCGAATAGCGGTCCGAAGCGGTTCCACCAGAACCGCACCGTCTCATGGCAGATGTCGATACCGCGTTCGAACAGCAGGTCCTCGACGTTGCGCAGAGACAGCGGAAAGCGAACGTACAGCAGCACCACCAAGCGGATGACCTCTGGTGAGGAGTTGAACCGGCGGAACGGGCTAGGCGGCAATGCTCGGGACTTGCGGGGCATCAGCCGCAGCTAGCAGGTGCCTCGTTGGTCTGACAGAGCCGAGGCAGCCCGGGCGGATTTGGTCACCGGGTAACGAACGCGTCTCTTTGGCAAGGGAGCATGTGAACCTGCCTAACCGTGACCGACGAGCCATAGGTATCAGGCTCTGGAAGCGCGCCTCCCCAGATGGTCGCGTTCCGGGACAGACGCCGCGGCGCTCACATGTTCACCCTTTCGGGGGAAAAAGCGGCGCGGCGGTGGGAACCGCCGCGCCGGAGGAGCGCACCTGCATGGAGGATGTCAGGGCACCGGAGCACGCGTAGCGATCGCGGCCTCGATCAAGTCCTGCATGACCTGTTCGAGCTCGACGCCCTTGCGGTCGCCGCCGGTCGCGATCTGGGTTGCAATAAGGGCGTAATAGCCGGTGTCGCGGTCGATCCATCCGGTCCAGCCATAGGCGCCCGGCGACGAGTTGATCTTTGATGTCGCGCATCCCGCCGGCGTGTCGCATTCGACGAACGACCCCAGCGCATACTCCCAATTTGCCGCGCCCGCAGGGACGAACACGCGCGGCAGTCCCGCTGTGCGCTGCTGTGTGAAGGCGGTCATGTCGGTGATGAAGCTGCCGCCGAGAAAGGCGCGCAGCAGCTTCGGATAGTCGCGCGGCGTCGAATAAGCGCCGCCCGCAACCCAGGGATTGGTCGGCGCGCTGCCGATCGGATCATACCAGGTCGTGCTCGTCATCCCCAGCGGTGTCGTCACATGTTGAGCAAACAGTTCGTGGAAATTGCGCTGACGCGCCGGCGATGTGCCCGGCTGGATGCTGACGTCCTTCGCTTCGAGATAGGCGGCCCCCACCTGGATGCCGTGCGGCCCATAGCTATATTGCGCGCCCGGCGCATTGCCCGGCCGCAAACTGTCGTAGCGCAGGTCGTGAATGCTCTTCGCGCAATTATAGAGCGTCATCGCGGGGAGCAACTGGCACCCGCCGACGAGCGGACTTGCGTTGAAGCCGGAGGTCATCGACAGCGTATGCTTCAGCTTCACATCCTTCTTGGTCCCCGTCGAGGTCCAGAAAGCGAGCGGAGGCTTCATCGAATCTTCTAAAGTGACGATGCCTGCCTGCGCCATGCGCATGCCGAGCGCGCCCGCGAACCATTTCGACGCCGAGGCGAGCGGCGTTACGCGGTCGATGCCGAAACTGCCCTTTTCATATGAAAAGAGATAGGTAGGATCGGACGCGTTCCCGACGATGAAATAGCCGTTCGGCACTTCGCTATCGGCGTCGATCGCAGTCTGAAGGGCGGTCCAGTCATATGTGTAACCCCCGACCGTGACGGTCAGGCTCGCCGCCGCGGCCGGCGCAGAGACCTTTGCGACGCCCCCGGACGCCACCGGCGCCGCTGGCGGCAACTGTACCATCGGACGACTGCCTTCGCCGGCGCTCCCGCCAAAGCCAGCCTGCGCCGCGAAAGGGGCCGCGCCGAGCACCGCCGTTCCGGCGGCAACGCCCATCCATTTCAATCGTCCTGCCATCTCTTCTCTCCCAGCTTCGTTGCACATCGTTGAAACGAAAGGGCCGCGCGGCCGGTCGGTCAGGGTGTGGCGCCGGCATTCCCGAAATGAACCTTGAGCAGATGATCCAGCTGCGCCTTGCGAAATCCCGGCGCGACGGCGGAGCGCGGCGAGAGCCACGCGAGCCGGTCGTCATCCTCGGAATATCGCGGCCAGTCGGGTACGAGCGAACAACGCGGCGCGCCGCCTTTCGCAAAAGCGACCCAGCAAGCCGACATCGCCTCGCCGAAACGGCGATCTTCATCATCGACCGGTCCCGCAAGCGAGGCGAAATAGTCGAGCGTGCCAAAGAGATAAGGGATTTCGGAGCCGTGCGCGGCGCCCTTAGCCTGGTCGCGGCGCGCGGCGGCGACATAGTCGAAATGATAGAGATAGGAGGGGGACCCGCCTGCTGTTCGGGCCGCGAGCCAGCGCGCCGGCGCGACGAACCACGCATCGCCAAGGATCTGCCGGGCCAGTTCGTCGTCGGCGAGCGCCGAGCCGTAAGCCGCGCGGCCCGCGGACGGATCGAAACCAAGATAGGTCAGCGCCATTGCAGGTGGCACGCCCATCGCGAGGATCACGCTCGCCTCGTTGCTGTTCGCGCCGATGAGCAGTGGCACGTCGATTATTTCTTTTCGCGCGAAGGTGCGCCAGGGCGCCTCGCGAACAAGCATTCCATCGAGGATCGGACCGGGCATCGCCCCCGGAACGCGCTCCTCGCCCGCCGCGACAAGGGCGGCAGCGGGGAGCGCGCGCAAATCTGCCAGCGTCGCGTCCGCCTCCGCACCGGCGCGGCCGGCCAGAGCAAGGCCCGACCGCTCCTGCTGAGCGAGCGGGGCCGGATCGAGAAGGCCGACTCCGGACTGGACGATCGCGCGCGCGAAGAGCCCCTTGGCCTCGGGCTGCGCGAGGATCGTCGTGACGCCGATCGCGCCGGCGGATTCGCCGAACAGCGTGACCTCAGCCGGATCGCCGCCGAAAGCCGCGATGTTCTTTTGCACCCAGCGCAGCGCGGCGAGCTGGTCCATCAGGCCATAGTTGGCAAGCGCTTCGCCGCGAGGTTTCCCAGCGTTAAGCGCTGGATGCGCGAAATAGCCGAGCGCACCGAGACGGTAGTTGATCGTCACGAGTATGACGCCTTGCCGCGCGAATGCCGAGCCGTCGAAAGCGGGAAAGGTGCCCGATCCCACGACATGTGCACCGCCATGAATCCACAGCATGACGGGAAGTTTCTTCGCACCTGCCGGTCGCCAGATGTTCAGCTGGAGGCAATCCTCGGACTGGTTGTCGGCGACGCCGCCGGCGACAAGGGCAGGACGCACCGTCTGCGGGCAGGCCGGCCCGAGTTTCGACGCGTCGCGCACTCCCTTCCAGCGCGCTGGGGCATGCGGAGCGCGCCAGCGCAGCGCGCCTACCGGTGCGGCGGCGAACGGGATATTGAAGAAGCGCTCGATCCCTGCCTCGCTGGCACCGGCGAGCTTTCCGGCAGCCAGCTTCACCTGAGGGGCGGCCGCCGTCTGGCCGGCCGCAGGCAAGGCCGCTATCGCCGCCCAGACCATTGCTATCGCAGATAGGTGCCGCATATCGGCCTCCTTCGCTTTCCGGCGGCGCATGGTCCGCCGGGAACGAGCTAGAACGAGATACGCCCCTCGACCCCGATGACGCGCGGCTGGCTGTAGCGATTGATCGTCGGCGCCTGAGCAACATAATAGATCCTGTCGAACAGATTGTTCGCAAAGGCGCTGATGCTGACTTTTCCAAACTCGACCCCGACGCGCAGGTTGACGAGGACATAATCGTCGAGATCGACCGAGGTCGCGGTCAATTCCTGCTTTCCACCCCATTGGCCGCTGACGAGAATGTTGCTGGTGAGCGACACATCATTTGCTATCGGATAGCGGAGGTTGAGGTTGGCCGACGCCAGCCAGTCGGGCACTTGCGCAAGATCGAGACCATCATAGCGCCCTCTCTTGACCTCGCCGCCCTGACGCGAGACGCTGAGCGCGAGACGCCCATTGCCTTGGCCGATATCAAAGCCCTGGCTATATTCGGCCTCGATGCCCCAGCTCTTCGCATCGCCCGCGTTGGTGAGGTAGGCAACCGCGGCGACCGGACACGCCGCATTGGTGAGCGCGCAGCCATCGTCGACCTGCGCGATCAGGTCCGACAGATCGGTGTAATAGCCCGCGATCGCAAAATAACCGCGGCGCACCGGGCTGCCCTTTACGCCGGCTTCATAGCTGGTGCTGTTTTCGTTGCCGAACAGCACCTGCACCGGGCTCGGCGCACGGGGATCGGAAAGGCGCGTATTGAAGCCACCGGCGCGATAGCTGCTGCCGACCTTGGCATAAACGAGAATGTCGCGCGCAAGCTTGTATGAGAGCGTCGTGTTATAGGAAAGATTGTCGGCATCGATGCTGTCGTCAATGACCCGCGCCGCGCCGCCGGTCGGCAGACCCGTGCCGAGATCGTAAAGCCGCGCCGTGATGCTGCGGCTGTCGCGCGTATAACGCAGTTCGCCCGTGACATTGAGGCTGTCGGTCAGATCGAACCCAAGCGACCCGTAGGCGGCATAGCTTTCGAAATGGAGCCGCGCAGGCGCGATGTTGCCCGGCGATGGATTGGCTAGCGTCGGCGTGCGAGTCGTCGCCACCGAAAAATCGCTGTCGAGCAGGAGCATTTCGGCTCCGACCAGCCAGGTCAAGCGGTCGCTCGAACCGCTGACATGGATGTCCTGCGAGAAATTGTCGGTCGTATCAATGACATAGGAAGCGGTGCTCGGGTCGAGCGGGGTCAACGCCCCGACCTCGCCAGCGGCGCGGGCGCGGGCCAGTTCGGCCGGGCTGATCGCGTCATTGTCGAGATCATATTCCGAATGCCGCTTGCGGAACGACGTCGTCGAAGTGAGATCAGCGCCGCCGAGATCGACGCGGACGATCGCCTGCAGCCCGTCGACGTCCTGCGATGCGCGCGGGGCGGTGCTCCACGGATAACGGAAACGATCCTGGATATAACCGCCTGGAAAGCCCGGCGTGCCGGCGGGTATGAAAATCTGGTAGTGGATCGTCGGCGTCGTAAGACGCTGCGTTTCCGCCATGATGACGGCATCGACCGGACCGCGCTTGATGCGGATCTGCCCGCGAATGCCATGCCCCTTCTGCCGGTCGAAATAGACGTCGTTGTCGGGATTGTAGAAGAAACCCTTGTCCTGCTCGACAAGGTCGCCGCTGAGACGCATCGCGATGCCGTCTCCGAGCGACACGTTGACCGCGCCCTGCGTCTGGAAGCTGTTGTTCTCGAAGCCGTAGCGCGCGCTCACCCAACCACCGAAATTCAAGTCCGGTTCGGCCGAGATGATATTGATCGCGCCGCCGACCGCGTTGCGACCGTAAAGAGCCCCTTGCGTGCCGCGCAGCACCTCGACCCGACCGATGTCGAGCAAGTCGAGGCGGGTGAAGTTGCGCCCGCCGACCGGGCCGCCCGCGATATAGGCGCCGTTGCGATAGAGCCCGACGCTGGGATCACCGTTTGTCGCGCGCGCGGTCGAGGAAGCACGGATCGAGATTTCCGAGGTGACCGACGAATTGAGATTGTTGAAGCGGACGCTCGGCTGGTCGGCAAGCAACTCGCCGCTGCCCGTCGCCCCGCCGCGATCGGTCAAGGCCGTGATATCGATGACCGACGCCGCGGTCGGAACATCGGCGAGGCGCTCCTCGCGGCGACGCGCCGTGACGACGATCGCTCCATCGTCGCCCGCTTCCACCGTATCGGCCGGGAGCGCCTCGGGAGCCGCCTCCTGCGCCGATGCGGGCGTGGCCGCGGCAACCACCCATATTGCAGCCGTGCAGAAAAGGAGGTGCGCCTGACGTCCCATAAAATCTCCCATCGCTCTTTTGGTATTTATTATCGATAATTTTGCGCATTAGAACGCGCGAGTCAAGCCGGAACGATCGATGGGAAAGCTGGGATCAGTGCTGAGACGGCGCGAGAGCAGCCAAAAGATCGCGAACCGCTTGCGCCGTAGCGGCAAGTAGCGGCGGCTCGATCACAGATAAATTATCGGTAGGCGCGTGATGATGCCGGTGGGCGCCAAATATACCGGCGTGGCGGAGATATCCCGCTCGCACGACCTCCGAGAGCTCGCCCGCGGTCCCTTCGGAGGATCGGTACGCCATTTCCAGACCTGGCAGCCCCCTGAAAATCTCGCGCGCGCGTTCCACGAACTCCGGCGAGGTCATCAGAAAACGATAGGGATCGGCGCTCGGCAGCGGCAGCAGGCGCCCTGGCATCTCCTGATAATCACGGGTCGCGACGTTGGCGCCGAGATGCAGCCAGAAATCGGTCTCGGCCGGCGGCGGACCGACCTTCTCGATGATATGGCTGGCACCCAGATTCTCATATTCATGCCCGCTGTTGCAGACGAAGAGCAGGCTATGCTCGCTAAAAAAGCGCGGCATCCAGTCGGCAAGCGCCAGCCAGATCGCGATTCCCGGACCGCGCTCGCCTGCGCAATCGGTCCAGCCCGAACGAGGTGTCGAGACAGCGAGCCACGGGCGGCCCGCGCGAACACGCCGCCCCACGACATTGTCGGCAGGACGCACCCCGCCGCGCCCCATAAGAACCAATCTGGCTGACCGGCCATGCCGCGCGGCCTCGACGACCGGCGCCGATCGTTTCGGCGCAAGCAAAGCCAGCGGCTTGTCGGAAAGCGGCGCATCGGCCGGAGTATTGAGGAGAAGCGCTTCGCCGCTTGGCCCCGTTGTAACGAGGATGACGGCCGCCGCGCCGCGCGTGAACGCGTCGGCAAGCGGCTCGCGCACCGCCCGGTCGATAAGACTCGACCAGCGGCGATGGGATAGCCGGACCACGGCGATCGCGCCGTCGAGGCGCGCAGACGTCTCGGCGAGCCGCAGCGGCGCGTCGATCCCGTCATCGGCGGTCTCAATCCCAAGCGGCTGCGCCAGGAGCGGAATCCGCAGATCGTCGATCACCAGTTCGCAGCGTTCGGTTTCGAACCACGGCACGTTGAACGATTGCCGCTCGACAGAAAACCCGGCCGCATCGAGGCGCCTCGCAACCCAATCGGCGGTCCATCGATCGCCTGCTCCGCCCGATTGCTTGTTGCCCGCCTCGGCATAGGCTTTGACGTCCGCGAACAATCTCTCGGGCCCGAACATCATTTCATCCCCGGAAGCGGCGGCGGACGGCGCCGCTTGAAATGTCAACGGCGCGACGAACCCTGCCTTGAGGAGCGTGCGCCGATCGGTCGCGGACCGCCTCACGTCGCCTTCGCCCGGCGACGTCCGGGTTTGGGCTTGGCATGACGCGCCTTATATTCCTCGAGCGCCTGCCCGAAACTGCTCTGCGTGACGCCAATCAGTTCGCGCGCTGCGGCATCCGCCGCATCGCCGTCACGCGCCACGATGTGACGGCAAAGCTCGTCGTAAAGGATTGCAGACTGCCTCCCCGCTTCGTTCCCATGCGTCTCGATATAGCTGTTGGTATAGACATTGTGCTGCCAGCGCGCGAGCAGCGCGACGCGGTCGAGCAGCTCAAGCGCAAGCGGCGCATTGCTGCGCTTCGCGATGAAGCGGCCGATCCGGTTAGACACCTTGATATGCTCGAACGTATTCTCCGTACGCTGGGTGACATCCTTATATTCGACAAGCCGGTGCATCAGCTCGCGCCCGTCGCGATCCGACATTTCGGCCGCCGCAAGGCGGCAGACGACACCAAAAAGGGACTTCCAGAGCTCATAGACCTCGTTCGCGGCATGCTCGTCGACGTCGATCACATAGGTGCCGCGCCACGGCACGACCTTGACCAGCCCGATCCGCGCAAGATGCCGGAACGCCTCGCGTACCGGCGCATGACTGACGTCGAAGCGCGCGGCGATTTCGCGTTCACGCAACCATGCCCCCGGCGGGATCCGCCATTCGACGATATCGTCGGTTAGCAACCGCGCGATCACGCGGTCATGCGTCGGCGCCTGTTCGTCTTCGGTCTTGGTCGTGGCCATTTCTCTCCAGTCGGCTTCTCGCTCCCGGTGCCATCCTAATCGGGTGACACCCACGCGCAAATGAGGATTGCAGTTCAAATTATTATCGATAATATTTGCAAAGACAAGCATTTGAAAATGGGAGCCGGACTTGAAGCGCATCACCCCCCTTCTCCTTCTCGCCGCCTGCACGGCTACACCGCCCGCCCAGGCCGAGCCCGCCCCCCTTCCCGGCTGCGCCGCAGCGCTCGCATATTCCAAGGCGCATGGCGGCCTCGCGCTGCTCGTGCTCGAGGATGGCGCGGTGCGCTGCCGCACGCCCGACATCTCGACGCCGCAGGAACTCTGGTCGGGAACGAAGAGCCTCGTGGGGCTTATGGCAGCCGCGGCGGTCCAGGATGGACTCCTTGTCCTAGACGAGAAGGCTTCCGACACGCTTGCCGAATGGCGGAGCGACCCCGGAAAATCAACAATCACGCTGCGCCAGCTACTCAGCATGACCAGCGGCCAGCCGTCGGCGATCGGCCGACCGCAGGGCTATGCGGATTCGCTGAAAGTGCCACTGTCCGCGGCGCCCGGCACCCGCTTCCAATATGGGCCGACGCCGCTCCAGATTTTCGGCGAGGTCATGCGGCGTAAGCTCAAGGCGACCGGCCAGAATCCCGATCCGCAGGAGTATCTCGACCGGCGGCTGCTCGTACCGCTCGGCGTGCGGACCGGCGAATGGCGCAAGGGAGCCGACGGCAAACCGCTGATGCCGCAGGGCCTCGTCCTTGCCGCGAGCGAATGGGCCAAGATCGGCGAGTTCGTACGCGCGGGGGGCAAGCAGGACGGCAAGCCGCTTGTCGATCCGGTCGCTTTCGCGGACCTTTTCGAGGGCAGCAGCGTCAATCCCGCTTACGGCCTCACCTGGTGGCTGCCGCGCCCCAGCCTCTCGAACGATCCTGTCACCCGCGCGACCGACATCACCGAGCATTCCACCGAACTCCCCGCCGACATGGTCGTGGCTGCGGGCGCCGGCGACCAGCGCCTCTATGTCATTCCCTCGCGCCGCCTAACGATCGTCCGGCAGGCGAAGCTCGACATCATGGCGCTCGCTGCGGGCAAGAAAAGCGGCTGGTCCGACACCCGCTTCCTAGAGCTTCTCCTCGCCGATTAGTCCTGCCATCCGGTGGCGAGTCGAACGGAATAGATTTGTCCCGCTGTCTAATTTTGACCCTACGCTGCGGAGGCTTCGCGGCCCCCCTAATGGAAACTGCGACGGGACGCCCTTATGGTCGCTGAGGCAGGAAAACCGCAGCGAGAATTGACCTCCGTCCTGAGTTGAGATGTTGTGCAGTTGGGGATTTGCAGACGAGAAATGAACGAGGTCGATGATCAACTGTCGCAGCGGCTCAATCGCGCTGAATCCTGCGCCCTTTTCACGTTTTACGTTGTGAAAGGCTTCTAATCGGCGAAACATATGCTCCATTGTCATCGACCAGAGATTCTCCTTCGATTACACATCGTAGACGAGTGGCTGGATTGTGGTGCGAGCATAGACCGCGATCGATCGCATCCGCGCCCCCTTGTAACCATCCCTGGTAAAGCGCAGGTCAAACCGCGCGCGGCGCCATGCCAATTGGCAACTAACCGCGGAACCTGAAATTCGAAGCGAAATATTCGATCGACTCCGAGGCCTGCGTTCCGTGCCGAAAGCGTCTCTCCTCTTCAAAGTCGATCGAGGAAACCAGATGGATTAACTGATCATTCGCATAAAGCGAGATCAACGCCTCGGGGTCGAGCCCACCGGACCGCTGGCCCGCCATCGTGTTCGCCGCCTGGATTGCGGCACCGATCAGCACATCGGCCAGTTGCACCGCAGGACTCGCTTTTGAGTCGATCTGGGTACGCGGCCAACGGCATCGCGCTCGTCGCAGGCGATCCGGTGGTGGCGATCGATCGTCTGGGCAAGACGGTGACGACGCGCGGCGGCGTCACCGAAGGCTATGACCGGCTGCTGATCGCGACCGGCTCGACGGTCTCATCCTCTCGGGATCGGTCGCGGTCGACCATATTCCGGCGGGCGGCGACCCCGCCGGGCTGATCGCGGCGTTGAATTCGCCGTTCGAACCCGCGCGCACCCCGTTCGACTGGCTGAGCCGCGACGAGGCCGAGGTCGACCTCTATCTCGCCGATCCGCTCTGCGGTTTCGGCCTTACAGACGCGAGCTTCGCCTCGCTCGCCGCCGCGGGGCCGCGCCTCGCCGATGCGGACGCGCTCGCGGCCATTCCGGCGAGCCTTCCCATTTACATCTTCTCGGGCGACATGGATCCGCTCCACTGCGTTCTCGGCGGCGTGACGCCGCTGATCGAGCGCTACGAAGCGGCGGGCAAGACCGTCGAGAGCCGCCTCTATGCGGGCGGCCGCCACGAGATGCTGAACGAGACCAATCGGGCCGAGGTCGTGGGCGACCTCTGGCGCTGGCTCGAGCCGCTCCTGTCCGAAGGGAAAGGCTGAGACCCGCCGCCACGCCCGCCGACCGATCCACAATGATAAACAATCGGGAGACGGACTATGAAGACGGTTACCAGCACGCTTTTGAAAGCGGGGGCGTTGCTCGCCGCCGCGCTGGCCGCCACGCCGGCGATGGCGTGGGATATCTGCTGGACGAACTGCGATTTTACGCGGACCAGATATCCGATCGTCCTCGAACATGGGCTCGCGGGCTTTAACGAGCTGGGCGGCGTCCTCCCCTATTGGAACGGCATCCCCGAGAATCTGCGATCGGCCGGCGCCGAAGTCTATGTGACGCAGGTCAGCCCGTTTAACAGCTCGGTCGTGCGCGGCGAGTCGCTCATCGCCCAGTTCGATGACATCCGAGCCATCAAGGGCAATAACAGCCTCAAATTCACCTGATCGGGCACAGTCAGGGCGGCCTCGGCATCCGCTATGTCGCCGCAGTGCGCCCCGACCTCGGCGCCTCATTGACCACCGTCGGCTCGCCGCGCAAGGGCTCGGACCTCATCACCTTCGACGTCAATGGTCAGCTCGTTCCGACGCCTGCCACCAACGCCTTCAGCAATTTCGTCAGCATGGTCTGGAGCTCCCTCGGCGGCAGCCCCGACCCGATCAGCATCACCGCGGTGCTCAAGAATTTCTCGCCGGCGGGAATCGCGGCCTTCAATGCGAGTTTCCCGGCGGGCATGCCGACGACGTCCTGCGGCCACCCGCCCAGACACATGACGGGTTTCTCGAAGTTTTCGGGAAGGACGAAAGCCCCCAGTTGATCGACGCACTTTCGGCTCTGGCGGATGGCAAAGCAGTGGACCTATTTTCGCATTCGCCGAACCTGTTATTCGAAAAGTTTCATCCGCATTTGACGGAGGAACTGCCGCAAAAGATGCATTATCCGCGCGCCTCGATGCAGGCGGGTTGGCTGACCTGTCTCGATCCATTCTTGGGTGGGACTAGCGTCTCAAGACCATGGCGATCGTACTGCTACTCATCTTTCGATTGCTCCGTTTCGAACGCCCGCTTGCCCTTCCGTTTCCACAGTACCAGCGCCTGCTCCCGTTCTTCGCCCTTCAACTTGGACGCGACAGTGAGGAACGCACCATAGAGCGTGGCGCGGTCATCGTCGGCAAGATCGACAAGCCCAGCCTTCACGACCAAGCCGCCCAGTTCGATCAGTTGCCGCGTGCGTTCGCGCCGTTTGACCTGCCATTCGCGCATGTCGGTTCGCGCCTTTGCTGCCTCAAGCCGATGCCGCTCCGCCGTCAAGCGGGAGAGCGCCATCCGGCTGGCCTTGAGGTCCATCGCCACGCTTGCGCGCCTTGCTCTGAAAGAAGGCCGCGCCCCGCTCGCGCCACGCCTCCTTCCTCTGGGCTTCGCTGGTTTCAGCGATGACCAGCAGCGCGCCGGCCAGCGTTTCCGCATCGGTCGCATCGGCCCCGGTGGCAATCACCAACTCGCCGAGCTGTTGCACGCGGCGTTCTTTCAGTTGCTTCGCCTTGTCGGCGAGCGCCTTCAGTTCCGAATCAAAGTCACGGGGTTTGCGCATCGAAGTTCTCTCGTTCGAGGTGATGCGCTGATGATAATATCGATGCTCTCCCAATGCTGTAGAGTCGTCGAGACGGCCTGATACTGAATAGTCCCGAGCAGGATTTTATCATGGGAGGGCGCGCTTATACGTCGTGCCGACGTGGCGCTCATGGCGTAGATGGATTGCCGTCATGGCGATCTTCCACCTCTCCGTCAAAGTCATCAGCCGGTCGAGCGGGCGCAGGCGCCGGGGACGCCGCAGGCTTGGGAGCCGGTGCTGGCATGGGCATTGTGTGCCCCTGGTGCTGCGCTATCGCTGGCGTTGCGAACAGAGCCGTGACAAGCGCAGCGGTTGAAAGAAGGTGCCGCATGAACGCCCCCTTTGATTCAATATGAACGCCCCCTTTGATTCAGCGCCTCTATGGGCGCTGAAGACCGCTATGTCGGCTGTAGCCCGCATTACAATTTCGATGCGACCGAACTAGCCGGCGCCTCGCAAGGGCTTAACCCGGTCAACAGCGTTTACGTGACGGGCCAGGAGTGCGCCGGCTTGCTCAAGATTGGCAGCCGCGTAGGCTTCGA
>CAYPTU010000006.1:0-222895 GCA_964413885.1 uncultured Novosphingobium sp. | reverse complement strand
AAAGTTTGCTGCGGTTATAACCAAGGGCTGCTTTAGGAATAGCAGCGATCCGCATCGGCCGCACTTGCCTCCCGCGAGAAGCTTATCCTTCGGCACCCGATTTGCAGTCGAGCACGACGGGCAGATCACGATCATCGCACCCGAATTGGTCATTTGGTCACCTCGTACCGCAGGGATGGGATCGCGGAACTCAAATATAAGCCGCAGGCCTGACGACTTTGAGAATGCCGATTCGTGCCAGCCTTGGAAAGCGAGCTTGATCTGGGCCGGAAAACAACCAGCGTTACGGCTCTCTTGCACTTTCGCTCAGAAAATCTGTTTCCAGGAGCGCGCTACCTAGAGAGCTACCTAGCCACTCAAGAGGATGGAATTCCCAATCCCGGAGATAGTCTAACTATCTGTAAGTATTTGGAAATTTGGTGGACGCACTAGGGCTCGAACCTAGGACCCGCTGATTAAGAGTCAGCTGCTCTACCAACTGAGCTATGCGTCCACACGGGCGGTACTCCGCGAGGTCCCGAATCGTCGGGAGCGCCCCCTATAGCGGCTGTTTCGCCGGTGAAAAGGGGGTAGTCAGGATTTTCTAGCTCTCGATTGCAGAACTGCGCCTGCTCCAGCGGTCTACAGCCATGATTGTACCCAGGCAGATCATGTTGGTCATCATCGAGGAACCGCCATGGCTCATGAAGGGCAGGGGGATACCCACCACCGGCGCTAGCCCCACCACCATCAGCAGGTTGATCGCGACATAGAAGAACACCGTGCAGGTCATGCCTGCTGCGAGCAGGCGCGAGAACCGGTCTGGCGCATTCTGCGCCACGCGCCAGCCCCAGCGCAGGATCAGCATGAAGATGAACAGCACGAACAGCGCGCCAACCAGCCCCCACTCTTCGCCCATCGTGGCAAAGACAAAGTCCGTGTGCGCTTCAGGCAGGTATTCCAGATGGCTCTGCGTGCCGTTGCCAAAGCCCTTGCCGAACAGTCCGCCCGAACCAATCGCGATCTTCGACTGCGAGATGTGATAGCCCGAGCCGAGCGGATCGGATTCGGGGTCCAGGAACACCAGCACGCGCTTGCGCTGGTAATCGTGGAGTAGGGTGAAGAAGGCTGCCGGTGCGGCGACAACGCCTGCGGCACCAGCGCCGACGAACCATTTCATCGGCAGGCCCGCCATGAACATCACCGCCACGGCCCCGAAACTTATCGCCAGTCCGGTGCCAAGGTCTGGCTGCAGCATCACGAACAGCACCGGCACGGCCAGCAGGCCCAAGGCCGGGATCAGTGAACGCCAGTTCTGCGTCATCGCGGGTGGCAAGGTGTCATAGAAGCGCGCGAAGGCCAGCACGATCACTGGCTTCATCAGTTCGGAAGGCTGCAATTGCATGAAGCCCAGGTTGATCCAGCGCTGGCTGCCGCCGCCAACGGCGCCGATCAATTCCACCAGGATCAGCAGGAACAGGATGATGCCGTAGGCCGGATAGGCGGCAAACCTGAACAGCGACTGGGGCAATCGCGCGATCACCATCGCCATGCCAAGGAACACGAAGAACCGCAGCAGGTGCTGCAAGGCCCAGGGCTGGAAGCTTCCACCGGCGGCGGAATAGAGGACGGTTGAGCCGAAGGTTGTCAGGACAGTCAGGGGCAGGATGATGCCCCAGGGCTGCCGCGCGATCGCGGCGGGAATGACGCCAGCCCTCATTGCGGTGCGCCTGCAGCGGGACTTGCTGCTGGAGTAGCAGCGGGCGCGGCAGTGGCCCCTGCGTCCTCTGGACGGGGCGCAGCGGCCTCGGTCTGCTCGGGCATGGGCTTCGTGCCTGCCGCGGCGGCTGCGGCGTCGGCGGTTTCGACGGGGTTGTCTTCGGCAGGCTTGGGTGCGCTCGTGCCGTATTTTGCTTCGTAGGCGTTGTAGCGCGCGGCCATGCGTTGCTGCGGCGTGCCGCCCCAGCCGGCCTCCATTTCGAGCAGCACCTGCATCGCCTTGGCCGGATCGAACAGGAAGGTCATGACGTCGCGCGCGATCGGATAGGCGGCCGAAGACCCGCCGCCATGTTCGATCACCACGGCACAGGCATAGCGCGGGTTGTCGAACGGGGCGAACGAGATGAAGTGGCCGTGGTCACGGTACTTCCACGGGCCGGACTTGCCGTTGGAAAGGTGCAGACCGACGACCTGTGCTGTCCCGGTCTTCCCGGAAATCTGGATATCGGGGAAGGGCAGTCGGGCCCGCCCGGCCGTGCCGGGTCCATTGACCACGTCCCACATGGCCTTGTGAACATAGGCCAAGTGCTCCGGATTAAAGCCCATCGATGGGATCTCCGGCGCCTTGCGATCCAGCAGCAGACGCGGCTTCAATTCCTTGCCGCTGGCGATGCGCGAAGCCATCACCGCCTGCTGCAGCGGGTTTACCAGCATATAGCCCTGGCCAATCGTGGCGTTGACGGTGTCAAACACCGCCCAGGGCTTGTTGTACTTGCGCATCTTCCATGCGGCATCTGGCACGGTGCCATAGGACTGGCCGATCACCGGCAGGTCAAACTTCTGCCCCAGGCCAAGGCGGCGCGCCATGGCGGCGATCGGGTCCATCCCGATGCGCTGGGCGAAGTGATAGAAATAGACGTCGCAGCTCTGGTAAATGCCCTTGGCCATGTTGACCTGGCCGTGGCCCTTGCGGTTCCAGCAACCGAATACGCGATTGCCCACCCGCAAGCCGCCGCCGCAGAACACGCTTTCATCGGGATCGAGGCCGGCCTCCAGGAATGACAGCGCCACCATCGGCTTGACCGTCGATCCCGGCGGATAGAGCCCGCGCAGCACCTTGTTGCGCAGCGGAACGTGATCGTCCTCCGACAGCATCTTCCACTCGATGCGGCCGATCCCGTCGGAAAAGCTGTTGGGATCGTAGCTGGGCATGGAGGCCATCGCCAGCACATCGCCGGTCAGGCAATCCATCACCACGACCGAGCCGGACTCCACCCCAAGGCGCCGCGCCGCATAGTCCTGCAGCGGCGCATTGATGGCTAGGTGCAAGGGCTGGCCGGGTACGTCTTCGCGCATATCCAGATCGCGCACGACCTTGCCGCTAGCGGTCACTTCCACGCGGCGGGCGCCCGGTGTGCCGCGCAGGATCGTCTCGAAGCGCTTCTCCAGCCCGTCCTTGCCGATCTTGAAGCCGGGCGTGACGAGGAGCGGATTACGCTCTTTCTCGTAGTCCTCGGCCGAGGCTGGACCGACATAACCGATCAAGTGGCCGACCGAGGGGCCGGTGGGGTACCAGCGCGAGAAGCTGCGCTGGGCCAGCACGCCGGGCAGATCCGGAAGGCGGACCGATATCGCGGCAAAGCTGTCCCAGTCCAGTCCAGCCGCCACTTCTACGGGTTGGAACCCACGCGCTTTCTCAAGCTTGTCGCGCAGGTCCTTGATCCGCACGTCGCTGAGCTTGAGCAGGCGGCCGAGTTCACCGAGGGTGCGGTCGGTATCAACCAGGCGATCCGGGATCAGGTCGACGCGGAAATCAGCCCGGTTGGCGGCAATTGGTGCGCCATTGCGGTCAAGGATGGCGCCGCGGCGGGGTGAGATCAGCGTGAGGTTGACGCGGTTGCTCTCGGACGCGAGCCGATACTTCTCGTTCTGCGCCAAGCTGAGCCAGGCAACCCGTCCAGCCAGCAGCACGCCCACGCCGGCCTGCAAGCCGCCAATCAGCATGGCTCGCCGGTCATAGGCGTTCTTAAGCGTGCCCGAACTGACGTGCTGGCTTGAACCCAGTTTCATCAGACCTCCCGCACCGGGACCAGCCGCAGCCGGTCAACCAGGCCGACGATCTGAACCGTGATGGGGTAGGCCAGGATCGAAAGGCTGATTTGCGGGAGCATGGCCAACAAGAGGCCCGGTTGACGGTGAACACCGGCGAACCAGGCTGCGACCAGCAGGTAGCCGGCAATAACGGTCGAGGCGACTAGCCAGTTCTGCATGAAGCCGCGCCAAGGGAACCGCGTTTCGACATAGTCCATGCCAATCGTCGCCAGCGACCAGAGCAGCATGCCCGAACCCAGCGGTTGACCGCTGAACAGATCATCGAACAAGCCAAGCGGCAGGCCTGCCCAGACCGGTAGCAGACCTGGGCGCAGATGCAGCCAGCCTAGCAGGAACAGGAAGCCGAGCGGCGGCATGACCGGAGCTGAGGCAATGATCGGCGAAGTCGGGCTAAGGCTGCCGAACATGACCAGCATCCATGGCAGCGACAGGGCCAGGACTGGTGAGGGCGCCCGATTGATGCGGGGGCGCCCCAGGTCTTTCAACTGTTCCGGGATCGGAACCGGCATTACTTCGCTCCGACCGGGGCTGACACGGCCATCCGTTGTGCTGCGGTTCCTTCTTCCCACAACGGCTGCACCTGGACGAATTCTGTCGTGCCCGGATCGCTCAACGCCCGCGCAATAGCGCCATCACGCGTAAGGCGGGTAACCACGGCAATGGCTGTGTCCGGCCAGTAGAGTCCGCCAGAACCCGAGGTGACAAAAGCATCGCCCACCTTGAGTGGGTTGGTGCCAAGATTGATCAGGCGCAGCTGCAGCGTGCCATCGCCGCGGCCGGTCGCGAAGGCGGGCACGCCGTCGCTTGCTCGGCGCACCGGTACAACGCTTTCGGTGTCGGTAATCAGCAGCACTCGCGCCGTGCGGTCACCCGTCTCGAGCACGCGGCCAACCAGCCCGAGCGGGGAACGGACCGGCATACCCACAGCCACGCCTTGCTGCCTGCCGGCGCCAAGCAGGGCAAAGCGGCGCGTGCTCGACGAGGTGGAGCCAATCAAACGCGCCACGGCGACTGGCTTTGGATCCACATCCATCAGGTCGACCAGCGCCTTGAGACGGCGGTTCTCATCCTTGAGCGCCGCTGCCTCTGCCAGCTTCACCCGTGCTTCGTCCAGTTCCTGTTCGTTGCGCGCAACCCGCACGCCATAGGTGAAATAGCCCTTGAGGGCCGCAAACAGGCCCTGGCCCTCGCTGCGGCTGACTGCCGCGGCTTCCGCCGCTGGAGCCACCACATCCGATGCGCTGCTGCGCAGGCTAGAGAAGGCGCCAGCATTTCCCGTGGAGATCAACAGCACTGCGACGCCAACGGCCACGCCCAGAAAGGCGATCACGTAGCCCAGAAATGTCGAGTACTGCGCCCTGCGGGAACTGCCGGGGCGCCGGTTCGACGACGGCGCCATGCGGTGCCTACTCCCCTTCAGTGGCCGCTCAGGCCGTCATCAACACGCCGCGGTAGATCGGATCTTCCATGGCCCGGCCGGTGCCAAGGGCAACGCAGGACAGTGGATCTTCCGCGATCGAGACCGGCAGGCCGGTTTCTTCACGCAGGTAATCGTCCAGGCCCTGGATAAGCGCGCCACCGCCGGTCAGGACAATGCCCTGGTCAACGATGTCAGCCGCCAGTTCCGGTGCGGTGTTTTCCAGCGCGATGCGCACGCCTTCGATGATCGCACCGATCGGTTCGGACAGGGCTTCGGCGATATTCGCCTGGGTGATGGTGATTTCCTTCGGCACGCCGTTCACAAGGTCGCGGCCCTTGATCTGGATCGTTTCGCCGATGCCATCAGTCGGCACCATGGCGACGCCGTAATCCTTCTTGATGCGTTCAGCGGTGGCTTCACCAATCAGCAGGTTATGGTGGCGGCGGACGTAGGAAACGATCGCTTCGTCCATCTTGTCCCCGCCAACGCGGACCGAGGTGGTGTAGGCCAGGCCGCGCAGCGAAAGCACGGCGACTTCGGTGGTGCCGCCGCCGATGTCGACCACCATCGAGCCGACCGGTTCGGTAACCGGCATGTCGGCGCCGATGGCGGCGGCCATCGGTTCGAGGATCAGGTAGACCTGGCTGGCACCGGCATTGCTGGCGGCGTCGCGGATGGCGCGGCGTTCGACCGAGGTCGAGCCCGAGGGCACGCAGATCACGATTTCCGGCGGCGAGAACATGCTGGTGCGCTTGCCGTTCACCTTGCGGATGAAGTGCTTGATCATTTCTTCCGCAATTTCGATGTCGGCGATCACGCCGTCGCGCAGCGGGCGGATCGCTTCGATGCTGTCCGGGGTTTTGCCCATCATCATCTTGGCGTCGTCACCCACGGCCTTGACCCGCTTGATCCCGTTGATCGTCTCGATCGCGACGACCGAGGGTTCGTTCAGAACGACGCCGCGATCCTGCACATAGACCAGCGTGTTCGCTGTCCCGAGGTCAATCGCCATGTTCTGGGAGCCAAATTTGAAGAATCGGGAAAGGAACGAGGCCATTGGCAAATCCGTAGTATTTCCAGCCGCTTACCGCGTTATTTGCAGAAGTCAAAAGCCAGATGGTTGGTGTGAATCGCGGCTCATTACCCCAAGGGGCGGTCAAAGGCCAAAAATTTGTCTGAAAGTAGGGGATTGCCGCTGCGGTTCCGTCTCGAAATCGGCGCGGTTCATCGCTAGAGCGGGGAACAGATGCCTGTGATCCGCCGCCTGCCCGAAACGCTCGTCAACCGCATCGCCGCCGGCGAGGTGGTCGAACGCCCGGCTGCCGCGCTTAAGGAACTGGTCGAAAACGCCATTGATGCGGGTTCGACCAGCATTGCTGTTCGGCTATCCGAAGGCGGGCTTGGCTTGATCGAGGTGACCGACGACGGCTGCGGGATGACGCGTGAGGATATGGCGCTGGCCTTGGAACGTCATGCCACTTCCAAATTGCCTGACGAGTCGATCGAACTGGTCGCCACGTTGGGCTTCCGCGGCGAAGCCTTGCCATCCATCGCCAGCGTTGCCCGGCTGACCATGGAAAGCCGGGTGCGCGGCGCTGAAAGTGGCTGGCAGGTTGTCGTCGATCACGGCCTGCAGGTTGCCGATGGACCGGCTGCGCTGCCACCCGGCACGCGCATCCGCGTGGAAGACCTGTTCGGCAAGATCCCGGCGCGGCGCAAGTTCCTGCGTTCTCCCCGCAGCGAATATGCCGCCTGCCTTGATGTTGTCCGCCGACTTTCCATGGCCCGGCCAGGAGTGGGCTTCACGCTGGAGCATGATGGCCGCCGGGTGCTGGCGGTGCAGGGCGGGCAGAGCCTGGCTGCGCGCGTTGCCCAGCTGGTCGCACGCGAACTGGCCGAGGATGGCGTGGTTATCGATCTGGAACGCGGCCCGGTGCGGCTGACCGGGGTGGCAGGCCTGCCCACGTTCAACCGCGGCGTGGCTGATCACCAGTACTTGTTCGTCAACGGCCGTCCCGTGAAGGATCGCCTGCTGGTTGGTGCGGTGCGCGGGGCCTATGCCGATATGCTGGCGCGTGATCGCCACGCGGTGCTGGCGCTGTTCCTCGACCTGCCGCCCGAGGAAGTCGACGTGAACGTCCATCCGGCCAAGACCGAGGTCCGCTTCCGCGATCCCGCCTTCGTGCGTGGCTTCATCGTTTCCGGCCTGCGGCACGCGCTGGAAGGGGCGGGGCAGCGCTCTGCCCAGGCACCGGCTGCGCCCGCCATGGCCAACTGGCAGGCGGAACCGATCAGCCGCGAACCCGCGCCTGCGCTCGGTTCGCTGTTCGCCCGCAACCCTGAGCCTTACGCGCTCCGCGATGCCGGGCAGGTCTGGCGCGGATATGAGGCTTCGGTGCTTGCTCCCGCAGCCAAGGCGGAAGTTGCGGACGCGGCCCCCGAACCCGCCGCATCGCACCCGCTGGGTGTGGCGCGCGGGCAGGTGGCCAACACCTATATCGTCGCCGAGGCTGAGGACGGTCTGGTCATTGTCGATCAGCACGCCGCGCATGAACGGCTCGTGCTCGAACGGCTCAAGGCCGCCGGAGCGCAGGGCGCGGTTGCAGCCTCGCAGGCGCTGTTGATCCCCGAAGTGGTCGAACTGGACGAGCCCGATTGCGATCGCGTGGCCGAAGCCGCGCCGCAGCTGGCCGTACACGGCCTCGCGCTGGAACGCTTCGGCCCGGACGCCATGCTGGTCCGCGCCGTCCCGGCGGCACTGAAAGGCGGGGACGTGCAGGCGCTCGTGCGCGATATTGCCGACGACCTTGCCCAGAACGGCGCGGCGCTGCTGCTCGAAGAGCGGCTCGACCACGTTCTCGCCACCATGGCCTGCCACGGCTCGGTCCGCGCCGGGCGGACACTCTCGGTCGCGGAAATGAACGCCCTGCTGCGCGAAATGGAACGCACTCCGCGCTCCGGCCAGTGCAATCATGGCCGGCCGACCTGGGTAAAACTGGCGCTGGAGGATGTCGAGAAGCTGTTCGGGCGGCGTTAGTCGCTCGCACCTGGCTCCCGCACCGCGATCAAGCCGATCGAGCGGAAGGTCATCACCTTCACGTCATCCTGGTTGAACACTGATACGATCGACTTGAAGCTGCCCATTTCCGGGCGGGAGCGGCTGCGGGTCTTCTCCAGAAGTTCGGATTCCACCCGCAGCACGTCGCCCGGGTAGACCGGCTTAAGCCAGCGCAGTTCGTCCAGCCCCGGTGAGCCAAGCCCCGCCTGGCGGTGCTCCTTCAGATTATCGACCAGCATCCGCATGACCATTGCGCTGGTGTGCCAGCCGCTGGCGGAAAGGCGGCCGAAATGGGTCGCGGCGGCGGCGGCATCGTCGAGGTGGAAGGGCTGCGGATCATACTTGCTGGCGAAGTCGATGACTTCATCGCGCGTCACTTCATAGCGGCCAAAGCTGGCCTTGCTGCCTACCACCAGGTCTTCGAAATACTGCATTCGGCTCTCCCTTGCGGGGGCCATCATAGGCAAAACGCCCGTCTGGGCGAGTCCGATCAGACGTTGAACTTGAAGTGCATGACGTCACCGTCCTGCACGACATATTCCTTGCCTTCCTGGCGCAGCTTACCGGCATCCTTGCAGGCCGTCTCGCCGCCCAGGGTGACGAAATCGTCGAAGGCCATGGTCTCGGCACGGATGAAGCCGCGCTGCATGTCGGAGTGGATTTCGCCGGCCGCTTCAGGTGCCTTGGCACCACGGTGCACGGTCCAGGCGCGGGCTTCCTTGGGGCCGACGGTGAAGAAGGTGATCAGGTGCAGAAGATCATAGCCCGAGCGGATCACGCGGGCGAGACCGGTTTCGTGGAGGCCCATTTCCTCCAGGAAGACCATCCGCTCTTCCGGTTCCATCCCGATCAGCTCGCTTTCGATCGCCGCAGATACGATCACGGCATTGGCGCCTTCGGCCTTAGCCTTTTCAAACACGGCGGCGGAGAAGGCGTTGCCATTGGCGGCGCTCTCTTCCTCTACGTTGCAGACATAGAGCACCGGCTTGGCGGTGAGCAGCTGGGCCTGGTTGAAGATCCGCAGCTCTTCCTCGCCATCGGGGCGGGCGAGGCGGGCCGGCTTGCCATCGCGCAGCAGTTCGAGCGCGGGGGCCAGCACCGAGGCGAGCAGCTTGGCTTCCTTGTCACCCGCCGCAGCCTTCTTCTGGGCAGCCGGGACGCGCTTTTCCAGGCTTTCGAGGTCAGACAGCATCAGCTCGGTTTCGACCGTATCGGCATCGGACACCGGATCCACCCGGTTGTCGACGTGCTGGATATCGTCGTTTTCAAAGCAGCGCAGCACGTGGACGATGGCATCCACTTCGCGGATGTTGCCCAGGAACTGGTTGCCCAGGCCTTCGCCCTTGCTGGCGCCACGCACCAGCCCGGCGATGTCGACAAAGCCCAGCTGGGTCGGGATGATCTTCTGGCTGCCGGCAATTGCCGCCAGCTGTTCCAGCCGCGGATCGGGCACACCGACATTGCCGACGTTCGGCTCGATCGTGCAGAACGGATAGTTCGCGGCCTGGGCTGCCTGCGTTTCAGTCAGCGCATTGAACAGGGTGGACTTGCCGACATTAGGCAGGCCGACGATACCGCAACGAAATCCCATCATGCACTCCAAACCGGGGGTTGGCGCGCCCTAGCGGGCGCAGGCCGGTTTGGCTAGCCGCGCTGGAACCGGATTTGAAGGCAGGCTGTGATCAGCGGCGCATGGCATTGCCAATTTGCTGGGCGTGCAATCTGATTTCGGCATTGCCGGGCTGTCCTGCGAGCGCCGTTCGCATGCGGGCGACCACTTCGGGTGTCGGCCCTTGCACCTGAAACAGGATCCAGCCGAGGGTATCGTTCACTACGGGATCATTTGGAGCCAGCTCATAGGCTCGTCGAGCAAGGGCTATGGCGCTGGTTGTGTCCTTCAGGTTCAATCGTGCCAGTGCGGCATTGTTGAACAGGATGACGTTGGTACTGTCGGGATCGGCTTCGATGGCACGGCGATAAATCCGGTCGGCTTCCGCCCAATTAGACTGCGAGATGGCCACGTTGGCCGCGCGCAGTTCGTCCATAAGGGGGGTGGGCTGGCGCGCGGCGCGCAGTCGTTCACGGTAACTTGCCGCTTCGGGCAACTTCAGGCTCGCCGTAAGGTCGGCCGCTAGTTGAAGCACCCGTTCATCGGCGTTGGCGGCGCTCGCCAGTGGCTTGAGGGCCCGCCAGGCCTGCAGGGTCTGGCCAGTCTTGCGCAAGGCGTCTGCCAAGGCCATTCGCGCTGCCGCACTTTCGCCACCATGCTGGATAAAGCCTTGCAACTGACTGATCGCCAGTTCGTTTTGACCCCGGCCGGCCGCAATCAGGCCGCGCAGCAGATCGAAATAGGGCAATGGCACACTCGTGGGGATTGCGGCCATGATCGCGTTCGCGCGTTCCATGTCGCCGGCTTCAATGGCCAGCTGGGCCATGAAGGCCTGGGTCAGAAGATTGCTGGGATCGTTGCTCTGCGCAGCCGATTGCAGGAACCGCTGGGCTGCCGCCCGGTCGCCGCGTTCATGGGCGAGGGCGGCCTTGGCGAGGAGCGCCACCGCATTGCCCGGCTTGCGTTTGAGAACGCGATCGAACAGCGCTTCGGCCCGGGCCTTGTTGCCATCGATCAGCTCTAGCCGACCAGATTGGAGCAAGGTCGGTACATCGTTGGGCATCAATGCAAGGGCGCGCGCCATATTGCTGCGCGCCCGCTGCAGGTCACCACGGGCAATGGCCAATTGCGTATCGAGCAGGATCAATGGCCCGGATTTAGGGTCCGCGGCCAATCCGCGGTTGATCAGGCTGGCTGCATCTTCCCCGCGGCCAAGCGTCAGACTGGCATCGGCAGCAATCGCATAGGCCTGTCCGGATGGGTATGGTTCTGCACCCAGGGTTTGAAGGGCAAATTGCGCATTGCCGGCCGCCAGATAGGCTTGCGCCAGCAGGACCCTGGCCTCCTTGCCAAACTGGGGATGGCTGGTCAGTCGTTGAAACTCGGTCTTGGCAAGGTCGTAATTGCCGGTTTCAAGCGCCAGCTTGCCGTTCAGGTAATGCAGTTCGGGGTCTTGAGGTGCAGCATTCAGGGCATTCTTCAAGTGGATCCCTGCCGCTTCGAGGTTCCCGCTCGCCAAGGCTGCCCGCGCTTCGTGCCGTTCCGAGACAGTTTCGCCAGAACAGCCGGAAATGCATAGAATAGCTAGCAATATCGATGCGTTAACCATCTTCATCTGTTGCTTCACCGAACTTCGCCTGATCTATCCCATGAGGGCGCTTCTAAAAGAATATCCCTAAGAAGCAGTGAAGTAGCGCGATGCGGCGCGGCCAATGGTGAATTGGCAGCGATGGTTGGAGAATGAACATGATCAAGACGCTTTGTGCCACTGCGGCTGCCTTGTCGGCTCTGACTGTGGCGGCTCCCGCTTCGGCAGCGGTTTATTTTCTCGGCATGGAAAACGGGACGCACGTAACAATCGACACCGACCGGGCAACGGGTTCCTGGATCGGTTCACAGATCAACGCGACCTTTTCAGGCGCCGGCCTGGCCAATTTCAGCGTCGGGGAGCCGGGGGCCAATGGCAGCATCAATCTGCCGCTCTTCGCGGCTGACGTAACAGTTTCGCCCGGATCAACGATCACCGGTAATGACGGCACCAGTTATCACCCCAATCCGGTGCAGCAGCAGATGTTCAAGGTTGAGGCCGGCAATGTCCTCAACCTGTGGTCATTCTGGGGCACGACTGCTTGCCCGACTTGCCAGAACATCGGCGATTATCGTGTGGCCGCGATCAATGTCCGGTCGTCCAGCTGGCCGTCGTCGAGTGGCGGGACCGAGGTGCCAGAGCCGGGCATGTTAGGTCTGCTGGGCTTTGGCTTGGCGGGATTGGCTTTGATCCGTCGTCGGCCGACTGCCGGTGTGTTGCAGTTAGGAGCCCGTCTCGCCTAATCCTGCAGTCGCAGCGCCAGGTCGCTCATGAAGCGGGCATCGTCGCCCTTGGCCAGCCAATCGGCTTCGGCAGCGATGCCGCCCAGCATATCGGCCAGCTCATCCTGCTCGGCCTTGGCATAGTTGCCGAGGACATAGCCGCTGACGCGGTCCTTGTGACCGGGGTGGCCGATCCCGATCCGCACCCGGCGGAAATCCGGGCCGAGGTGCTGGTCGATCGAGCGTAGCCCATTGTGTCCCGCCAGCCCGCCGCCCTGCCGCACCTTGACCTTGAAGGGGGCGAGGTCGAGCTCGTCATGGAACACGGTCAACGCATCAACGCCCAGCTTGTAGAACCGCAGCGCTTCGCTGACGGCGCGGCCACTCTCGTTCATGAAGGTGGCGGGCTTGAGCAGCAGGACTTTTTGTCCGCCGATCCGGCCTTCACGGAGCCAGCCCTGGAACTTCTTGGCCTCTGGGCCGAAGCTGTGGACCTCGGCAATGGTGTCGAGCGCCATGAAGCCGACATTGTGCCGGTGCAGGGCATATTGTGGTCCCGGATTGCCTAGCCCGACCCAAAGCTGCACGATTGTTCTCCAACCCTAAGACAAAGCCGGGCCGCATCGCTGCGGCCCGGCCTGTCTGGAGCAGCAAGGCTGCTCCGGTCAACCTGAAGGGCTTATTCGCCGGCTTCGGTCTTGCTGTTGTCACCTTCTTCGCTGCGCAGGCCCGAAGGGGCAACGATGGTGGCAACCGTGTCGTCACGATCAGCATGGGCAGCGGTAACGCCGGCCGGCAGCTTGATGTCGTGGATGTGGATCGAGGCGCCAACTTCCAGACCGGTGACGTCGATCACGACTTCGTCCGGAATGTTGTCGGGGGCGCAGACGACGTCAAGATCGTGCAGCACGATGTTGAGCACGCCGCCACGCTTTAGGCCCGGCGAGGCCTCTTCGTTGGCGAAGTGAACCGGCACGTTAACGTGAACCTTGTGGTCCTTCGAAATGCGCAGGAAGTCAGCGTGCATCGGACGATCGCTGACCGGGTGGAAGGCAACGTCCTTGGGGAGCGTACGCACGGTCTTGCCGCCAACTTCAACTTCGACGATCGAATTGAAGAAGTGACCCGTGCCGAGCAGCTTGACCAGCAGCTTCTCTTCGACGTGGATCGCCTGGGGCTCTTCGTTGTTGCCGTAAACTACGGCGGGGACGCGGCCATTACGACGCAGATCACGGGAGGCTCCCTTGCCAGCCCGTTCGCGCGTCTCGGCCGGCAGGTGCAGCGTATCGCTCATTGCATTGCCTTTCAAAACTCTGGATTACCGTTCTTCTCCGCCACGCCTCCAGGGATGACCATGACGGGAAGCGCGGGCCGTTAGCGGCAATCGGGCAGAAATGCAAGGCTATTGCAGGCGGGTGACGCGGAAGCCCTGTGCTTGCAAGCGGGCAACTAGCCCGTCCTTCCCGACCAGATGAAGCGCACCCACCGCCACCAGCGGTCGGTCACCACCTTGCAGGCGTTGCATAAGGGCCTTGGTCCAGGCGGCATTGCGGCGCACCAGCAGGGCATCGCGAAGCTCGGGATCGGCCAGCAGGCCGTCATGATCCAACGCTTCGAGCGTCTGGACATCGCCGCGCAGCCAAGCCTGCTGGAGCTTGCGTGTCTCCTCTCGTGCGGCCGGAGCCGAACGGATCACAGAAGCGAGCAAATCGCGCTGCTCTGCCTCTGGCAGGGAATCGAAAATGGCGAGTTGCTGCTCGGCCCCCTCAAATTCGGCCAGCGGCTTGCCTTTCATTTCTTGAAGGATCAGCCGATCGGCACCATTGCCGCTATCATCGCCAGTTCTGGCTGAAATGGCCTGACTAAGCGCCAAAGCGGCAGCCCAGGTCTCCACCTGGTTGAAGCGGTCAGCGGGTAGCTTGGCTTCACGCATCAGCCGCGCGAGGGCAGGGCGGTCCTGCGGAAGGGCGCGATCTTCGATTGGTGGAGCTACGGGGACTGCCGAGAGTTTATGGAACGCTAGCGCGGTCCGCTTGTCATCCTCCAGCGCGGCGACTTCGACCACGAGCGACGTCGCCTCCCTGCTCACCCGATCAAAGGCCGGACTATCCAGGGCGATCGGATTGGGCAGGGCGTGGATCGTGCCTAGCAGCCAGGCGCGCTGGCCATTCGGGCCGTCGACCTGCCACAGTGCCGGGCGAGCATCCTCTTTTTGCTGGCAGGCTGCCAGCAGCAAGGCCAGCAGCGCCGCGATGATCTTATTGGACACGGGTTGACCTGACCCCCAATGATTTAAGCTGGTCCTGGACCGAGCCCTTGCCGCCCAAGTGACCTGCACCGACTGCCACAAATGCTACGCCTGGCCGGTCCAGCCGCGCCTTGATCCACTTGGCCCAGGCCTTGTTCCGGTTGGTGAGCAGGGCCGCGACCATGTCCGGATCATCCTCCTCCGCGTTCATCAGGGTGGCGAGTTTGGCCGCATCACCCCCGCGCCAGGCCTCCACCATGGCGGTAACATCCTTGTCGATATCGGGGAGGGCGGAAATCACCTCGAACAGGTAGCGCCGCTGCACCTTGGCCGGGAATTCATCGAACAGCGAAAGCTGGTAATCCAGTGTTTCCAACCCGATCCGGGGGTGGCCCCGCGCCATATTGCGGCTTGCAAGCTCAGCCTCAACACCATTGGCCAGTGTATAGCCGCTGCGTTGCAGGGGCAGGGTGGCCAGCACCACGGCCGCGTACCACGGCTTGAACCGGTCAAAGGCGGCCGGTGGTAGGCCGAACCCGGCAAGGGTTTGTTCGAACTTGGCGCGCTCTGGCTTAGACATCTGGTCGCGCAGGCGCTGGTCGCCGGTCAGGATCCCGCGCCTTAACAACACTGCCTGGCCTGCTGCAGGATCGACTTCGGGTATCTCGGTTACCAGTTCGTCAGCCTGCTCAAAGGCCGCAGCAAGGGGGCCGCGAAACCAGTCGAGCCCCTTGGGCAGCAGGTGAATCGTGCCGAGCAGGTAAATCGTGGTATCGGCGTCGCTCACTTTCCAAAGCGCCGGATGAACATCGACCGGCACCGGTTCGGCCACCACCGGTTGCGGCTTGGGCAGAGACTGCTGGGCCATGGAGGCAGTTCCCAGCAACAGGGCGAGGGGCGTGAGCAGGCGCGCGATCATCGTGCTGCTATAGCGCAGGTTTCATGCCCGTCGATGAACGATCTCGCTTGGCGGAACCTTGCCCTCTCCGGTTGACCGGAAACGGCCCATCCGCCAAAGGCCGTGGCCATGACGGATAATGCCCGCCCGCTTTCGTTCCAGGAAATGATCCTGCGGCTCCATTCCTTCTGGAGCGCGCAGGGCTGCCTGATCCTGCAGCCCTATGACATGCGCATGGGGGCAGGGACTTTCCACCCCGCCACCACGCTGCGCGCGCTGGGGCCAGAGCCGTGGAAGGCCGCCTATGTCCAGCCCAGCCGCCGCCCGACTGACGGCCGCTATGGCGAGAACCCGAACCGGCTGCAGCACTATTACCAGTACCAGGTGATCCTGAAGCCGAACCCGGAGAACCTGCAGGAGCTCTATCTGCAGTCGCTCGCGGAAATCGGCGTTGATCCGCTGGCGCACGATATTCGCTTTGTCGAGGATGACTGGGAAAGCCCAACGCTCGGCGCCTGGGGTCTGGGCTGGGAAGTCTGGTGCGACGGGATGGAAGTGACCCAGTTCACCTATTTCCAGCAGGTCGGCGGTTTTGATTGCAAGCCGGTCGCCGGTGAGCTGACCTACGGGCTTGAGCGCCTCGCCATGTACATCCAGGGCGTCGACAACGTCTATGATCTTGCCTTCAACAACGAAGGTGTAACGTATGGCCAGGTCTTCCTGAAGAACGAGCAGGAGCATTCGAAGTACAACTTCGAGGTGGCCGATACCGAGCAGCTGTTCAAAGGCTTCCAGCAAGCCGAAGCGGAATGCCAGCGGTGCATTGCCGCACAGGTGCCATTGGCCGCCTATGACCAGGCGATTGAGGCCAGCCACCTGTTCAATCTGCTGCAGGCGCGCGGCGTGATCTCGGTGCAGGAACGCGCCAGCTACATCGGCCGCGTGCGTGATCTCGCCAAGGGATCGTGCCAGGCCTGGATTGAGAAGAACAAGGCCGAATGGGAAGCAAAGTACCCGGGGTGGACCGTATGAGCGATTTCCTGCTTGAGCTCCGTTCCGAGGAAATCCCCGCGCGGATGCAGGCCGGTGCGCGCGCCGATCTGGAAAAGCTGTTCCGCAAGGAAATGGATGCCGCCGGGGTGGCCGTGGGCGAAGTCACCGTCTGGTCGACTCCGCGCCGCCTCGCGCTGATTGCGCGCGGTCTGCCGGCTGCGACTGCCGCCGTCTCGGAAGAAGTGAAGGGCCCGCGCGTCGGCGCGCCGCCGCAGGCGCTTGAAGGCTTCCTGCGCAAGACCGGCCTGAGCGAGGACCAGTTGACCGAGCGCGACGGCGTACTGTTCGCCATCACCGAGAAGCCGGGCCGCGCCACGGCCGAAGTCTTGGCCGAAGCGATCCCCGCCCTTGTCCGCGCCTTCCCCTGGCCCAAAAGCCAGCGCTGGGGCACGGCTTCGATCTCCACCGAAAGCCTTCGCTGGGTGCGCCCGCTTTCGGCGATTGTCGCGCTGTTCGATGGGCAGCTGGTTGATTGCGAAGTGGGCGGGATCAAGGCCGGGCGTCTGACCAAGGGGCACCGCTTCCATGCAAGTGGCGAAGTCAGCATCGATGGCGTTGATGATTACGCTGCCAAGCTGCGCGAAGCCCATGTCATTGTTGACCATGCCGAACGACAGGACCTGATCCGCGCCAAGGCCACCGAGGCTGCTGCTGCGGCAGGCCTCATGCTGGTTGAGGACGAAGGCCTGGTGATCGAGAATGCCGGACTGACCGAATGGCCGGTGCCGCTGCTGGGCCGGTTCGATGAACAGTTCCTCGAAGTGCCGCCCGAAGTGATCCAGCTGACTGCGCGAACCAACCAGAAGTATTTCGTCTGCGAGGATGCTGCTGGCAAGCTGGCCAATGCCTTCGTCTGCACCGCCAATATAGCGGCCGCCGATGGTGGCGCAGCGATTGTTGCCGGCAACCGCAAGGTCCTCGCCGCGCGCCTGTCCGACGCCCGCTTCTTCTGGGAGCAGGACCGCAAGGTGGCGCTGTCTGACCAAGCCAAGAAGCTGGAGCGGATCACTTTCCACGAGAAGCTGGGCACCGTTGCCGACAAGGTCGAGCGGGTTGCCAAGCTTGCCCGCTGGCTGTGCGAGCAGGGCATCGTCAAGGCCGACGCCGCCCAGGCGGAACTGGCTGCGCGGCTTTGCAAGGCCGATCTCGTCACCGAAATGGTCGGCGAATTTCCCGAATTGCAGGGTTTGATGGGTGGCTACTACGCCCGCGCCGAAGGTTTGCCCGATGCCGTCGCCGATGCGATCCGCGATCATTACAAGCCGATTGGTCAGGGTGATGATGTGCCGACTGCGCCGGTTACCGTCGCGGTGGCACTGGCGGATAAGCTGGATACGATCCGCAGCTTCTTCGGGATCGATGAAAAGCCGACCGGATCGAAGGATCCGTTCGCGCTTCGCCGCGCTGCTTTGGGTATCATTCAGCTCGTCACGACCAACGGCCTGCGCTTTGGTGTGGGCGAGGGCGAGGTGCTCACCTTCTTCGCCGATCGCCTCAAGGTCCAGCAGCGTGAAGCCGGCGTTCGCCATGACCTGATCGACGCAGTCTTTGGGCTGGGTGGTGAGGACGACCTCGTCCGCCTGCTCGCTCGGGTTCATGCGCTGCAGGCGTTTATGGGCAGCGAAGACGGGACCAACCTGCTCGCCGGCTACAAGCGCGCCGCCAATATCCTGAAGAAGGAGCCGTTCGAGGCCGGGGTCGTTAACCCCGATCCTGATGCGGCCGAGGCTGCTTTGCTTGCCGCGCTTGAAGTTGCTGAACCGCGGGCTCAAGCTGCGGTCGCGGCAGAGGACTTCGCGGCCGCGATGGCGGCGCTGGCCTCGCTGCGTGCGCCGATCGACGCCTTCTTCGAGGCGGTGATGGTCAACGACCCCGATGCGGTGAAGCGCTCGGCGCGCCTGTCGCTGCTCGCAAGGTTTGTTGCTGCAGTGCACAAAGTGGCTGACTTCGGAAAGATCGAAGGCTAGGGAAACCGCACACCGGCAACCGAATCGCCGGTTTCAGCAACGGCGGTTTTCCATGGCTACATACGTATTCGCATTCGGCGGCGGGGTGAGCCACGCCGATCCCCGGGCGAAGGACAAGACTGTAGTTGGTGGGAAGGGCGCCAACCTGGCCGAGATGGCCGGGATCGGCCTGCCAGTGCCCCCGGGCTTCACAATCACGACCGAGGAGTGCGTCCGCTACCTTGCGGAAGGTGGTGACTTCTCGGAGGGCCTGAAGGCAGAAGTGCAGACGGCGCTTGCCCATATCGAGGCGGCCGTAGGGAAGAAATTCGGCGATGCGGCCGATCCCCTGCTGGTTTCAGTGCGATCGGGCGCGCGGGTCTCGATGCCCGGCATGATGGACACCGTGCTCAATCTTGGCCTCAACGATGCCACGGTTGAAGGTCTGGCGGCATCCTCGGGCGATGAGCGCTTCGCCTGGGACAGCTACCGCCGCTTCATCCAGATGTATTCCGATGTGGTGCTGGGCCTCGACCACCACCTGTTCGAAGATGCTCTTGAAATTGCCAAGGAAGACAACGGCTTTTACGCCGATGTTGAGATGGAGGCTTCGCATTGGCGCGCGCTGGTCGCAGAGTACAAGGGCATTGTTGAAAGCGAACTGGGCCGCTCGTTCCCGCAGGAACCGCATGAACAGCTGTGGGGCGCAATCCGCGCCGTGTTTGATAGCTGGGACTCTGACCGCGCCAAGGTCTATCGCCGCTTGAATGACATTCCGGGGGACTGGGGCACAGCGGTCAACGTCCAGGCCATGGTCTTCGGCAACATGGGCGATACCAGCGCCACGGGCGTGGCCTTCACCCGCGATCCGGCGACCGGCGAGAAGGCCTATTATGGCGAGTGGCTGGTCAATGCGCAGGGTGAGGACGTCGTCGCCGGGATTCGCACCCCCCAATACCTGACCAAGGCCGCGCGCGAGCGCGCCGGAGCCAAGCCGTTGTCAATGGAAGAGGCGATGCCCGCGGCTTATGCCGAACTGGCCGCGGTGTTCGAGCTGCTCGAGAAGCACTACCGCGACATGCAGGACATCGAGTTTACCGTGGAGCGCGGCAAGCTGTGGATGCTCCAGACCCGCTCGGGCAAGCGCACCGCCAAGGCGGCGCTCAAGATGGCGGTCGATATGGTGGGCGAGGGCCTGATCGATGAGGCCACGGCAATCAAGCGCGTCGATCCGATGGCGCTCGACCAGTTGCTGCACCCGACGCTTGATCCCTCCGCAACCCGCGACGTTCTGGCGCGCGGCCTCCCAGCCAGTCCGGGGGCAGCCTCGGGCGCGATTGTGCTCGATGCCGATACGGCGGAAAAGCGCGCCAATATGGGCGAGGCAGTGATCCTGGTGCGAGTAGAGACCAGCCCGGAAGACATTCACGGCATGCACGCTGCGAAGGGCATCCTGACCGCGCGCGGCGGCATGACGTCGCACGCGGCCGTGGTCGCGCGCGGCATGGGGCGCCCTTGCGTGTCTGGTGCTTCGGCGGTTTCGATCGACATGGCCAGCCGCACGATCAAAATCGGGCAGCGGGAGTTGAAGGAAGGTGACGTCATCACCCTCGATGGTGCCATTGGCGAAGTCATGGCCGGCAAGGTGGCGACGATCGAGCCCGAACTGGTCGGCGATTTCGGCACGCTGATGGCCTGGGCAGACCGCCATCGGCGGATGAAGGTCCGGACCAATGCTGAAACGCCTGAAGACTGCCTGATGGCTCGGCAGTTCGGCGCTGAAGGCATCGGCCTGTGCCGCACGGAGCATATGTTCTTCGATGCAGGGCGGATTTCCGCTGTCCGCCAGATGATCCTGGCTGAGGATGAGGCCGGGCGACGCGCCGCACTCACCAAGCTTTTGCCGGAACAGCGCGCCGATTTTCAGGCGATCTTCGCCGTCATGGCGGGGCTCCCGGTCACCATCCGCCTGCTTGATCCGCCGCTGCACGAGTTTCTGCCGCACAGCGAGGCCGATTTCAGCGAGCTGTCGGAAGCGATCGGCATTGGCGTCGATACGCTAAAGCGCCGCGCAGGCGAACTGCATGAATTCAACCCGATGCTGGGCCATCGCGGCTGCCGCCTTGGGATCACCTTCCCGGAAATCTACGAGATTCAGGCCCGCGCGATCTTTGAAGCGGCCTGCGGGGTGGCGGCCGAGAGCGGTGAAGCCCCCGTGCCGGAGGTGATGATCCCGCTTGTGGCGACCCGCAAGGAGCTTGCGATCCTCAAGGCCTTGGTCGAGCGCACGGCTGAAGCCGTGTTTGCCGAGCAGGGGCGGCGGGTGGATTACCTCGTCGGCACCATGATTGAGCTGCCGCGCGCCGCCCTTATGGCGGGCGAAATTGCCGAAGAGGCAAAGTTCTTCTCGTTTGGTACCAATGACCTGACGCAAACAACTCTTGGTGTTTCGAGGGATGACGCAGCCCGGTTCCTGACGCCCTACGTCGAACAGGGCATCTATCCCCGCGATCCCTTCGTTAGCCTTGATGTCGAGGGTGTTGGTCAGCTGGTCGAACTGGCGGCCGAGCGCGGGCGCAAGACGCGGGGCAACCTGAAGTTGGGCATCTGCGGCGAACACGGCGGCGATCCAGCCTCCATCGCCTTCTGCGAGGCGGTCGGGCTCGATTACGTCAGCGCTTCGCCCTATCGCGTGCCGATTGCCCGTCTGGCGGCGGCGCAGGCGGCGCTCAACGCCGCCAACCGCTGAGCGTCAGAATCTCGAAACACTCTACGGTTCCTGATCCAAATTGCTCTTTAGCAATGATATATTGGTTTCGGCTGAGCGCGGCGCCACCTTGTTTTAGCACGTTGGTCAAGCCCTGCGCCCGCAGGTCAGCCTGCAGGCTGGCAAGGCTGCTGAAGCGCACATTGAGTGGCCGGCTGTCCACCACCGGATCGGCCCATCCGGCGCGTTGCAGCAGTTGGCCACCGGCGCGAACATCGACCGCCGGGTGCAGGCGCGGGGCAGGGCGGTCGCCGTCCGCCGCTAGCATCGCAGCCCGCAGGGCTGGCAAGCTACCCGCGCCGACGAAACTGGCAATGGCAAGGCCACCTGGGGCCAGCGCGTTGCGGATATGGATCAGCGCACCGGGCAGGTCGTTGACCGTATCGAGCGTGCCGAAGCTGGCGATCAGGTCAAAACCGCTCTCGACGAAAGGTTGCTCGTCGGCAAAGCCCGTGGCGGGTTCAACCCGGCTGACTTCGCTGCCCCGCGCCTCAAGGTCCGTCACAAGTTGGTCCGGCACCATGCCGATCAACAGCACGCGCTTGGGCTCATGGCGGAGAAAGGCCAGCCGTTCGAGCAGGTCTTCGGCCATGTCGTCCTGCAGGTAGCGCGCCGCATTTGGACGTTCCTGCAATGCCAGTGCGCGGCGTCGAACCGCGAGGCGGCGGGCGGGCGAGAAAATCTGGGGCGGGGCCTGGTTACTCACGCCGCCGCACTGCCTTGCGTGGCGGGCGGGTGCAAGCGATAGTCGTGGTTCATGCCGGTTCCTGCCGCCCTTGCACCGATCGTGGACCTGATCTTCCCGCCGCGCTGCCCGCTGTGCGGCGAAGCGCTGGCGAGCCAGGGCGGGCTTTGCCAGGCTTGCTGGGGTGAGCTGGCAATCCCCGGTGAGCCATGCTGCACCATGTGCCAGCGCCCCTTCGGCGAAGGTGCGCCGGATGGCATGGTCTGCGCACCCTGTCTGGCCGATCCGCCGCTGCATGACGGCATAGCGGCGGCGACGCTCTACACCGATGGATCGCGTCAACTGGTCCTTGCGCTCAAGCATGGCCGCCGGATTGCTCTGGCACCGCTGCTGGCGCGCCTGATGGCGGCGCGGCTGCCTGACGTCGGCCCCGATTGGCTGATCGTGCCCGTGCCGCTGCACCGCTGGCGGTTGTGGCGACGCGGCTTCAACCAGTCGGCCTTGCTGGCGGCGGAGATCGCGCGGGCGACTGGCGGCACCTTGGTGATCGACGGTCTGGTGCGGCGCAAGGCAACGCCGATGCTAGGCGGTCTGGGGCGGGCCGCGCGGCTCCGGGCGCTCAGCGGGGCGATTGCCGTCCATCCGAGCCGGACGGAACAGCTTCGTGGCAGACCGGTCTTGCTGGTTGATGATGTGCTCACCAGCGGCGCGACCAGCGAAACCTGCGTCAAGGCGCTGAACCGGGCCGGCGCGGAGAGGGTGCGGATCGCCTGCTTTGCGCGCGTTCTTGACGAGGCACTTGATCTGGTTCGCTAACGAAAACGCCCGGAGCTGGGCTCCGGGCGTCCTCGTGACGAAACTGTCTGGCGTCGCTTGCGCGATTAGGCAGTCCCCCTTTGGCCGCCTCGCCTATTCCCTCATGCGGTGGCCCCATTTTCGGAGCCGGCCTGGTCCCTGAACCTTGGCCGCTTTTTGCCGCAGAGGTTCTTTCTCTTAAGTGGCGAAGACTGGAAAGTGCCAAGCGACAAGCGTGCAGATTTTGGTCGACAGATGTGGTTATCCTGCAACAAAGAAGGCGCCATGAGCCATAATGACGACCGCGAGCAGGGCAGCACCTTTCAGCCCCGTTTTGATGCCAATGGGCTGCTGACCGCTGTGGCGGTAGATGCGGAGAGCCGGGAAATCCTGATGCTGGCCCATATGGATGCCGAGGCCCTGGCCAAAACCCGCGAGACGGGCTTGGCTCACTTTCATTCCCGGTCGCGCGGGCGGCTTTGGATGAAGGGCGAAAGTTCTGGCCATGTGCTGAAGGTCGAGCAGATCCGGGTTGATTGCGATCAGGATGCCCTGGTCCTGATGGTTCGGCCGGCCGGGCCAGCGTGTCACACCGGCGCATCCAGTTGCTTTTACCGCGTGCTCGAGGACGATTCGCTTCTCCGGATCGGCGATTGACGCTTACGTAAAGGGAACCTAGAGCAGGCGGCGATGGACTCGCCGGTTTCCGCACCTCCCGCTCATGGCGGCGCTCACCTTGAGCGCCCCGACGCTTTGGCGCGTGAAAGCTTTACCATTTCCGACCTGACGGCCGAATTCGGGCTGACCGCGCGGGCGCTCCGCTTTTATGAAGATGAAGGCCTGATTGCCCCAGCACGGCAAGGGTTGAGCCGCGTTTACTCCAAGCGCGATCGCGCGCGGCTCGCCTGGATCATGCGCGCCAAGAACGTTGGCTTCAGCCTGACCGAGATCAAGGAAATGATCGACCTCTATGACCTGGGTGATGGCCGGGTCGAGCAGCGCCGGGTAACCGTGGCGCGCTGCAAGCAGCAGGTTGAACGGATGCAGGCCCAGCGCGCGGACATTGATGCCGCGATCAAGGAACTGACTGACTTCATCACGCTTGTCGAAAATATCGATCGCGCACCGCGCGGTTAAAACCTTTACAGCAACGAGGACCCCCATGCCCGTTTACAAGGCACCGACCCGTGACGCCCGCTTCCTGATTAACGAAGTCCTGCGGATCCAGGATTACGCAGCCCTGCCAGGCTTCGAAGGCGCAACACCGGACATGGTGGACGCGGTGGTTGAAGAAGCGGGCAAGTTCTGCTCGGAAGTTCTGGCCCCCATCAATCTGGCGGGCGATCAGGCAGGCTGCACGCGTCATGCGGACGGTTCGGTAACAGTTCCGGCAGTTTATAAGCCGGCCTTCGCGCAATTTCGTGAAGCGGGTTGGTCAACGCTGTCCGTGGCCGAGGAATTTGGTGGGCAGGGGCTTCCGCACGTGCTTGGCATGCTGCTGGAAGAGTTCATGTCGTCCGCCAACCAAGCGTTTTCGATGTATCCGGGCCTCACCGCCGGCGCGATCTCAGCGATTCTCGCCAAGGGTTCGCCGGAACAGAAGGCCAAGTATGTGCCGAAGATGGTCACCTGCGAGTGGCTGGGTACGATGAACTTGACCGAGCCGCAGTGCGGCACCGATCTGGGCCTGATCCGTACCCGCGCCGTGCCGCAGGCCGATGGCAGCTATGCGATCACCGGCACCAAGATCTTCATCTCGTCGGGCGAACATGACCTGGCGGAAAACATCATCCATCTGGTCCTCGCCAAGCTGCCCGATGCGCCGGATTCGACCAAGGGCATCTCGCTGTTCATCGTGCCGAAGGTGCTGGTGAATGAGGATGGTTCTTTGGGCGCGCGCAATGCCGTTTCCTGCGGTTCGATCGAGCACAAGATGGGCATCCACGGCAACGCCACCTGCGTGATGAACTATGATGGCGCGACCGGCTACCTTGTGGGCGAGGCAAACAAGGGCCTCGCCGCCATGTTCATCATGATGAACGGGGCGCGGCTTGGTGTTGGCATTCAGGGGCTGGCGCAGGCCGAAGCGGCTTACCAGAACGCCGTGAAGTACGCCGGTGAGCGCCGCCAGGGCCGGGCGCTGACCGGTGCGGCAGACCCGGCGGAAAAGGCCGATACGCTGTTTGTCCATCCCGATGTCCGTCGCATGCTGATGGACGCCAAGGCTTTTACCGAAGGGATGCGTTCGCTTTGCCTGTGGGGCGCGTTGCAGGTGGATCTGAGCCACAAGGCTGCCATCGAAGAAGAACGCCAGCAGGCCGATGATCTGATCAGCCTGCTGACCCCAGTGATCAAGGGCTATGGCACTGACAAGGGCTATGACGTCGCGACCAACATGCAGCAGGTCTTCGGTGGCCACGGCTACATCGAGGAATGGGGCATGAGCCAGTTCGTGCGCGATGCCCGCATTGCCATGATCTATGAAGGCACCAACGGCGTGCAGGCGATGGACCTGGTCGGGCGCAAGCTGGCCCAGAACGGTGGCCGCGCCGTGCAGGCCTTCTTCGCGATCGTTGATGCCCAATGCGCCGCAGCCAAGGCGAAGCCGGAGCTGTCGAGCCTTGCCGCTGCTGTCGAAGCCGCCAATGGTGATCTTAAGGCAGCAACCATGTGGTTCATGGCCAATGGCATGACCAATCCCAATCAGGTTGGCGCCGGGGCGCATCACTACATGCACATCATGGGCATCGTAGCGCTGGGGGCACAGTGGTTGCGGATGGGCGAAGTGGCACTGGTCGCCTTGGCCAGCAACGCCAGCGACAAGGCGTTTTACGAAGCGAAGCTGGCCACTGCGCGCTACTTCGGTGAGCGGTTCTGCCCTGATGCTGCTGCACTTCGCCGCAAGATCGAGGCAGGTAGCGAAGCGATCATGGCCTTGCCGCCAGAGGCTTTCGCCACGGCCTGATCAAGGGGCGCTAGCCGAGCACCTCATCAAGGTGGCTCAGCAGCGCCGCCCATGACTGGCGGTCTGCTGTGGCGTTATACGATGGGTTGGGCTGTCCGGCGGGGGTCAACGGGTTGGTAAACCCGTGATCCACGCCGGCGTAGCTGTGGAAGTGCCAATTGGCCTGAACCGCATCCATTTCTTCCCAGAAGGCGGTGACATGGCTGCGCGGCACGAGGAAATCAGCATCGCCGTGGCAAACCAGGATTCGCGGTTTCAGCGCCTGCTTGGCGGGCAGGGCGGATTGCAAGAGTCCGTGGAAGCTGGCGACGAGCACCAAATCCGCTCCGTCGCGCGCCAGTTCGAGCACGGCCTTGCCGCCCAGGCAAAAGCCGATTGCAATCTGCGGCAGGCCCGGCGCGAGCTGCGACAGCGCCGCCAGTGTTGCCTTCAGGCGGGTGCGCATGGCCACGGGATCGGCAGCGAGGCGCATCATCGCCGCGTTGGCGCTTTCGATATCGTGCGGCGCATCGGGGCCGTAAAAGTCCGCAATGAACGCCATGCAACCCTGTTCCGCCAGCGCGCGGGCTTTGGCCTCCACCCCTGGGGTGGTGTTCATGAAGGTTGGATAAACCGCCACAGCAGCGCGCGGGGTACCGGCCGGACGGGCGAGCCAGCCGGTGAGAGCCGTCTCGCCATCAGCATAGTCGATACGTTCGAGGGTGCTCATTCCGGGAGGAAGTCCGGCACCGAAAGGTAACGCTCACCCGTGTCATAGTTGAACCCCAGCACGCGGCTGCCGGCTGGCAGTTCCTGCAGTTTCTGGGCAATCGCGGCCAGCGTTGCGCCTGAACTGATGCCGACCAGCATGCCCTCTTCGCGGGCGCAGCGGCGGGCCATTTCCTTGGCATCGGCAGGATCGACCTGGATCGCGCCGTCGATCGCCTGGGTGTGCAGGTTGGCCGGGATAAAGCCCGCGCCGATCCCCTGGATCGGGTGCGGCGATGGCTGGCCGCCCGAGATGACTGGCGAAAGCGTGGGTTCGACTGCCCATGCCTTCATCGCCGGCCACTTGGCCTTGAGCGCTTCGGCGCAGCCGGTCAGGTGCCCGCCAGTGCCCACGCCGGTGATCAGCGCGTCAATCGGCGTGTCGGCGAAGTCGGCCAGGATTTCCTGCGCTGTGGTGCGGACGTGAACGGCGATGTTCGCGGCGTTTTCAAACTGCTGCGGCATCCAGGCGCCGGGTGTGGTGGCGACCAGTTCATGCGCCCGTTCGATCGCGCCCTTCATGCCCTTTTCGCGCGGGGTCAGGTCAAAGCTGGCGCCATAGGCCAGCATCAGGCGGCGGCGCTCCACCGACATCGATTCCGGCATGACCAGCACCAGCTTGTAGCCCTTGACGGCGGCAGCCATGGCCAGACCGATCCCGGTGTTGCCGCTGGTCGGTTCAATGATCGTGCCCCCCGGCTTGAGGCTGCCATCGGCCTCGGCCGCTTCGATCATGGCCAGGCCAATGCGGTCCTTGATCGAACCGCCAGGGTTCGAACGCTCTGACTTCACCCAGACCTCGTGATTGGGGAACAGACGCGAAAGGCGGATGTGGGGGGTATTGCCAATCGTGGCGAGAACGGAATCAGCCTTCATGGTGCAGATCCTTCCTTGGGAGCATTGCGGTATTGCGGGGCAAAGGTTCTTGCGCGGCGCAGTTCGGGGAAGAGTACGGCCCAGGCCGCGGTTACCACAATCGCTCCGACGCCGCCGAGCGCAACGGCCCAGACCGCGCCGAACAGGCCTGCAGCCAGGCCGGACTGCATCTCGCCCAGTTCGTTCGAAGCGGAAATGGCCAGGCCGGAGATTGAAGAGACCCGGCCGCGCATGTCATCCGGGGTGTTGAGTTGGACCAACGTCCCACGGATGAAGACCGAAACCTGATCCGCGCCGCCGAGCAGGGCCAGCATGGCCAGAGAGAATGGGAAGCTGTTTGACAGCGCAAAGCACAGCGTCGCGAGGCCAAAGACCACTACGGCCCACAGCATCTTCGGCCCGACATTGCGCGCGAGCGGGAAGAAGGCGAGGAACAAGGCGACCAGCGCAGCCCCCAGTGCCGGGGCAGCGCGCAACAGACCAAGCCCTTCATCGCCAACGTGCAGCACATCATAGGCGAAGGCCGGCAGCATGGCGGTGGCGCCGCCCAGCAGCACAGCGAACAGGTCAAGCGAGACGCAGCCCAGCAGGAACCGTTCGCGCCAGACAAACCGCGCACCTTCCGTGATCTGGCGGATCGGCGGTTCGGCGCTCTTGGGTTTCAGCGGCAGCGGCTTGATGAATAGAAGCGCGGTGGTGCCGACCGAGAGTAGTACCGCCGACCAGACATAGGGCAGGGCATCGCCCCGGGCGAGCAAGAAGCCTCCCATAGCCGGGCCCAACACCGAAGCGCTCTGCCAGGCGATTGAACTGGTTGCGACGGCCTTTGGCAGGATATTTGCCGGGACGACATTGGGGACGATTGAACTGATGGCCGGGCCAATAAACACCCGGGCCGCCCCATGCAGCGCCGCCATCGTGAACAGCAGCGGCAGGCTGACAAGGCCCATGGTATTGGCCGCGATCAGGATCAGGGCCACGAGAAGGTCAAGCACCGATGATGCCGCGCCCACGATCCGCCGGTCCATCCGGTCTGCCACCAAACCGGACACCGGGGTGAGGAGCAGGAACGGAATGAATTGCGCCAGCCCCAGCGTGCCAATCAGGAATGCTGCGTGCTTGGTATCGTAACCGTATTCGGTTCGCGCAATCTGATAGGTTTGGGCGGCAACCACCACGACCATGGCGGTGGTAGCGGCGACAGAGGCAAACCGCGCAAGCCAGACGAGGCGATAATCGCGGAGCTGCAGCGGGTGGGTAGGTGTGCTCACCAGCCCGGCATGGCAGCGCCAAAGACGCTTGCCAAGCCGGGACTTGCTTCTTTCCTCAGAAGGAAAGCTTCGCGGTCATGCGGATATCGCGGCCCGCCAGAGGGACGAAATCGCGCGTAAACGAAGCCGCCCGGCGCGCCGAGACATTGAACAGGTTATCGGCGGCAAGGCTCAGTGTCAGTGGCCCCGCATCGCCCATCGGGTGCCAAACAGCCGACAGGTTGACCAAGGTAAACCCTGATACCGGGGTTTCAAAGCTGGCAACGCGATCCTGCTTGTTATTCCATTCCACCTCGCTGCGCAGATGCAGCGGGCCGAATTCGAACTCCGCTCCGCCGCGCAGCCGCAGCGGCGGGATCCGCGGAACCGGGCCGATGCCCTTGAGCTCGGCATGGGTGTAATCGGCCTGGGCATCCAGCGTCAGCCCGCCATCGGTCCAGCTCATCACCTTGGCATTGGCTGAGGCCTCGAAGCCCTGGAAGCGGGCCTTGCCCTGTGAATATTCGAAGACCGGGAAACCATCCTGCTCTGCGCCGTTGGGCAGGGCGGCGATAAAGCTGTCAAAACTGGTCAGGTAACCCGTGACCGAGAGTTCGTAGCCTCCACCATTATAGCGTACGAAGACTTCACCGCCATTGCTGGTCTCCGCTTTGAACGTGTCATTGCCCTTTTCATAGGACTGGGTGGCGACATGGAGCCCGTCCGACAGTAGCTCTTCCGGTGCGGGCGCGCGGGCGCCCCGGATGTAGCTTGCGCCCAACTTCCACCCCGCGGCGAAGCGCCAGGTCGCACCGGCCGATCCGCTCCACAGGTCATAGGCGCGGTCAAATCTGACGCTACTGGCGCGGACGGTTGCGCGTTCATAGCGGCCCGCTCCCTCCAGCTCCACAGCTCCAAGGCGATAGGACTGCAGGGTAAAGACGCCAAAGCGCGTCACATCGTTTGACGGGGCGAAGGCCTCATCGCCGATGATCGAAAGGTTGCGGGTAAAATATTGCACTCCGCTGCGGCCGCGCCAGCCACCCTTGTTGTTCTGGACAAGGTCTGCGCGGGCTTCAACCCCGCTGCCAATGAAGGTGGTGCCAACAGCTTCGCCTTCGAATTCGATGTGCTGATAATCGCCATAGGCACCACGCACCTGAAGCGAATCGAACAGCCCTTGGCCGAATTCAACGGTGCCGCGCAGGTCGACCCGGGTCTGGCCAAGGTCGATTGAAACGGGGTCTTCACCATGGGCACCGGCGCTATGGTCGCCTGCGCCCGGCCGCGAAGGCAGACCATAACGCATATCCTGACGCTGCACCGAAATGCCCAGGTTGCCGCCCACATCGATGAAGGCCAGGCCCGCGCCGAAGGTGGTGCTGCGGGCTGCGGTATTGGGAACCTTGCCGGTCAGGTTGGCGAGCTCTTCAAATTCCGAAGCCTCGACCGGATTGCCAGTGCGGCGGTAGCTGGCCGCCTCGTTCAGCAGCTCTGCACGAAGGCTGGGCGAGTTAACGAAGCCAGGCACCTTGAGATCGTCGCTCTTGCGCCAGGCGGCGTCGACGCTGGCTGCCCAGCGATCCCCCAGGCGGAATTGCGCTGCGCCGGAGGCGGACCGTTCGTTTGCGGCTGAACCGTACGAGGTTAACGCATCGACGTTTACACTGTCCGGAACCGAGCGCGGAATGCGCTTGTCGAGCGCATTGACCGCGCCCCCGATAGCTTGCCCGCCAAACAGCAGCACGGCCGGCCCGTGGAGCACGTCGATATGGTCAACCGTCAGGGCATCAAAGACCACGGCGTGGTCCGCGGATACGCTCGAAGCATCGATGGCTCCGATCCCGTCGGTCAGCACGCGAATCCGGTCACCATCAAACCCACGCAGCACTGGGCGCGAGGCGCCTGGCGTGAACGAGGTGGCGGAGACACCCGGCAGGCTGGAAAGCGTTTCACCCAGCTGGCCGCGCAGGCTGACGTCTAGCTTGTCGCCTTCGATCGTGCTGGTGCTGTTCAACAAGTTGAAATTGACCGGCGGGTGGCCGACCACGACGATCCCCTGATCATCCCCATGTGCCTTGTCGTGTGGATCGTCTGACCCGGTTTCTCCCGCCATGGCAGCGGTAGGGATCAGGGCGGCAGCCAGCGCGGCAAGGCTCAAGGAAGGCTTTAACATGGGCGCCATCTAGACGCTATGTTATACTATATCAAGCGCGAAAAATGCCACTTTCCGGTACTCGGTGGCAGCAGGGTAAGGATCAACGGCGCGTTGGTCGCAATCGGGGATTGGGTTGCAACCGATCGAGCAACTCCATGAAGTCCTCGAACCGGATGATCCGTTCAAACTGAAACCCGGCGCGTTCCCCGGCGGCCCAGATCAAATGGGCTTCAATCTGTCCCGCGATCGGCAGGCGGATCACAATTCGTTCACCACGCTCCAGGGTGGTCGGCCCTTCCGTCATAAAACCGTGGGCTGAAATGTTGACGATATCCAGGCGCAGTTCGCCAAGCCGCCGATGTTCGCCGATGACCGTGTGGGCTACCGGGTGCCGGGTGGCCCGGCGAAGGTCGGTGACTGTCAATTGCGCGCCCGCAGCCATACCCGGTCCGCCTCCATCAAAATTGATACAGACGGTATTCTGCCGAAAATCGGCAAACAAACGGTAAAGGCTGCTAAATCCCGTTGTGCCAGAGGTTTAGATCGGGCGCAGGACCCCGTGCTTCTTCTTGCCGGCAGAGAGGCGTAGCTCGGTGCCCCCCGGCAGATGGAGCGTTTCATCCGTCACGCTCTCACCATCGACCCTCGCGCCACCGCCCGCAATCAGGCGCTTGGCTTCGCCGCGACTGGCTGCGAAGCCAATCCCGACCAGCGCGTCAATCAGGCCGATACCCTCGGCCGGCAGGGCCAGTTCGGGGAGGTCTTCACCAACACCGCCGCCGGCAAAAGTGGCAGCGGCAGTCGCTTCAGCCGCCTTGGCTGCTTCATCGCCGCGGCATAGCCGCGTCACTTCGTTGGCGAGGACAATCTTGGCCTGGTTGATTTCCGCACCCTGCAAGGCTTCCAGACGAGCGATTTCGTCCAGCGCCAGGTCGGTGAACAGGCGCAGAAACTTGCCGACATCGCGGTCATCTGTGTTGCGCCAGTATTGCCAGAAGTCATAGCCGGGCAGGGCATCTTCGTTCAGCCAGACCGCACCGGCGGCCGTCTTGCCCATCTTGGCGCCATCCGCTGTCGTCAGTAGCGGGGTGGTGACGCCAAAGACTTCGACGCTGTTCATCCGGCGGGTAAGTTCGATCCCGTTGACGATATTGCCCCACTGATCCGATCCGCCCATCTGCAAACGGCAAGCCTGGGTCAGTGCCAGTTCGCGGAAGTCATAGGCTTGCAGGATCATGTAGTTGAATTCGAGGAAGGTGAGCGGCTGCTCACGCTCCAACCGCAGCTTGACCGAATCGAAGGTCATCATCCGGTTGATCGTGAAGTGCGGACCAACCTCGCGCAGCAGGTCAACATAGCCCAGCTCGCTCAGCCAATCGTCATTGTTGACCATGATCGCATCGCTGGGGCCATCGCCAAAGGTCAGGAACCGTTCGAACACCCGGCGGATCGAAGCGATGTTGTCGGCAATCGTCTCGGCGGTCAGCAGCTTGCGGCTTTCATCCTTGCCCGAAGGATCGCCGACCTTGGTGGTCCCGCCGCCCATCAGCACGATCGGCTTGTGCCCGGCCTGTTGCAGGCGGCGCAGCAGCATGATCTGCACCAGGCTGCCGACATGGAGCGAAGGCGCGGTCGCATCGAAGCCGATGTAACCGGGCACAACCTGCTTGCTGGCAAGGGCATCAAGACCCTCGGCATCGGTCAGCTGGTGGATGTAGCCACGCTCGTCGAGCAGGCGCAGGAGGCTGGATTTGTAAGTCATTGCGCCGCGCCCATAGCAGCGGTTGCGGACAAGCCCAAGTGCTGCATGATGATCAGCTTGATGCTGCGGAAGCCAACGGGCATTAGGCGGGCATGCACAGCCTTGTCCTCCACCCCGATTGCGCGCCGGGTTCGATCCAGTCGATCACGGCCGATGTTGTTGCCACCGCCGACGGGTGCCGGGCGACCTTTGTGGCGACGGGCGATGTGTCGATGATCGCCGTGCCGACGGTGGCCGAACCGGGCCGGTTCGACAATTTATGGCAGACGACCTGCTTCGAGATTTTCTGGAGCCACGATGGCACCAGCTATCGCGAGTTCAATCTCTCCCCCTCGACCCGCTGGGCCTGCTATGATTTCGATGCCTTCCGTGAAGGTATGCGCGATGCTCCGGCCGAGGTGGAAATTGCGGTAACGGTAACGGACACCGAGCTGCGGCTGACGGCTGACATTCGCTCGACCCTGCCGCTGCCAGCCACGGTGGCGCTCAACGGCATTATCGAAGACGCGGACGGCGTGAACCGCTTCTGGGCCTTGGCCTTCCGTCCGGGAGCCCCCGAATTCCACGCCAGCGAATGCCGCGCGGTGGAGCTGGCGGCATGAGCGTGCTGTTCGGGATCGATCGCCTGTTGGCTGAACCGAATCTGCGCGCACCGCTTGCCGGTAAGCGCGTGGCCTTGGTCGCGCACCCGGCCAGCGTGACGGCAGACCTCACGCATTCACTTGATGCGCTGATCGCTGCCGGGATCAATGTGACCGCCGCCTTTGGCCCGCAGCACGGGCTGAAGGGCGACAAGCAGGACAACATGGTCGAGACCGCGGACGAGCTTGATCCGCAGTACAACATCCCGGTGTTCAGCCTCTATGGCGAGGTGCGCCGGCCGACCGGGCAGATGATGTCCACCGCCGATGTCTTCCTGTTCGACCTGCAGGACCTCGGCTGCCGGATCTATACCTTTGTCACCACGCTGCTCTACCTGCTCGAGGCGGCAGCGGGCACCGGCAAGGAAGTCTGGGTGCTCGATCGCCCCAATCCCGCGGGCCGCCCGGTCGAGGGGACCCTTCTGGTGCCGGGTCAGGAGAGCTTCGTCGGGGCCGGGCCAATGCCGATGCGGCACGGGCTGACCCTGGGCGAAATGGGCCAGTGGTTCATCGCCGAGAACAAACTCGACGTGCCCTATCGCGTGATCACCATGCAGGGCTGGGCTCCCGAGGCGGGGCCGGGTTGGGGCTGGCCGGAAAGCCGGATCTGGATCAACCCCAGTCCGAATGCAGCCAGCCTCAATATGGCGCGCGCCTATGCCGGCACGGTCATGTTGGAAGGCGCCACCCTATCGGAAGGGCGCGGTACGACGCGTCCGCTCGAAGTGCTGTTCGGTGCGCCCGATGTCGATGCCAAGGCGGTCCATGCCGAAATGTTGCGCTTCGCTCCGCAGTGGCTGGAAGGCTGCGCAATCCGCGAATGCTGGTTTGAGCCGACCTTCCACAAGCATGCCAAGAGCTTGTGCAACGGGTTGATGATCCACGCCGAGGGCGGGTTCTACGATCACCACACATTCCAGCCCTGGCGGTTGCAGGCGCTCGCGTTCAAAGCGATCCGGCAGCTCTATCCCGATTACCCGCTCTGGCGCGACTTCCCCTATGAGTACGAGTTCAACCGGCTTGCCATCGATGTGATCAATGGCGGCCCGGCCTTGCGCGAGTGGGTTGATGATGCCGAGGCCGAAGCCGGTAACCTTGAGGTGATCGCGGGCCGCGACGAAGCGGCATGGCGCGATACCATGCAGCCGTTCCTGCTCTATCGCTAAGCGGGTTGACCCTGCGGGGTCTGCCGGTCACCTTGCCCGTAGATGGGAATCACGGCGGCAACGACCGCAGGGTGAGAGGATAGTTGATGAACGATGCCGTTGCGGGGCAGCCCCCCGCGTCCGTGCGGTCAGGGGACTCGGTCCGGCTGACCATGTGGCTGCTGCTGATCGTCTACATCTTCAATTTCATTGACCGGCAAATCGTCAACATCCTGGCCGAACCAATCGCCAAGGAACTGGATCTCTCGGATACGCAAATCGGTCTGATGACCGGGATCGCTTTCGCGCTATTCTACACTGTCCTGGGCCTTCCCATCGCCCGCATTGCCGACCGGCCAACCACCCACCGCGGGCGGATGATTGCCGTCGCCCTGGCGCTGTGGTCCGGCATGACAGCCATTTGCGGCATGGCAACGACTTACGCCCAACTGCTGCTGGCGCGCATCGGGGTTGGTGTGGGGGAAGCCGGCTGCACGCCCGCTGCACACTCGCTGATTGCCGATAAGGTCCCGGCCGAGCGCCGCGCATCAGCGCTGGCGTTTTATTCGCTCGGCATTCCCGTCGGCGGCCTGTTGGGCATGCTGATAGGGGGTGTACTGGCGGACACCGTTGGCTGGCGCGGCGCATTCTTCTGGGTCGGCGTGCCCGGCCTTGCACTCGCGTTGATCGTGCTGCTCTTGCTGAAGGAACCTCGGCGCGATGGCACCTCGCTTAACAAGGGCTCATCAGCACCAAGCATGGCCACTTGGGACGCGTTGAAGAGCATCTTCTCATCGCGCGCCTTCATCCTGTTGTTGGCTGCGGGCTCATCGGCCTCGTTCCTGTCCTATGGCAAGTCGACCTGGACCACGATCTTCTTCCAGCGCAGCCATGGCCTGACGCCGGGTGAAGTTGGCTTCTGGTTTGGCTTGTGGGGCGGGATTGCCGGGGCTTTTGGCACCTGGCTGGGCGGCTGGCTGGCTGACCGGTTCGGCAAGCACGATCGCCGCCATGTGATGACCGCGCCGGCCATCGGCATGGTGATCGCCGCGCCCATGGCCTTTGCCGCCTATTTCATGACCGATTGGCGGATCGCCTTGGTCCTGCTGATGGTGCCGACGGTGCTCAACTCGCTCTATTACGGGCCGTGCTATGCCAGCACCCAGGGGCTCGTGCCGATGCGCGCCCGGGCGATTGCGGCCGCCGTTATGCTGTTTTGCCAAAACCTGATCGGGCTGGGCCTCGGCCCGCTGTTCTTCGGAATGCTGTCACAGTGGCTCAAGCCCGAATACGGCGCGGATTCGGTGCGATACGTCCTGTTCGGTGCCGCCTGGCTGGGGCTGATCCCGGCGTTCTTCTTCTGGCGCTGCAGCCTGCGCCTCGACGCAGAGCTTGACCAGAAGGGCTGACCGCTCAGACGTGGTTCGCCACCCAGGCGATCGCCTGGGCCGATGGCAGGAACAGCAGCTGCGCCAGCAGCGTGCCGGCCAGCCGGCTCAGGCTGATCCAGACAATCGTGCGGCGGAAAAGCGGCTCGCTGACGCGGCCTTCAACCACATCGTCGGTCATCACCGAAAGTTGCGGGTCGATCAGCGCGAACAGCAGGATCGTGGCAAAGCCATTGACCACGGCCGAGAGCTGCGATGCCGTGACGCGGAACTCCGGATTGAGGAAGCCGGCATAAAGCGATGCGACCACGCCAACAGTGATCAAGGCTTGGGCCAGACAGTTCGCCAGCAGCACGCCCCAGCCAACGCCGCGTTCCTTGACCAGCTCCTTGAGCATACGCGGACTGGGGGGAGTGATCGAGCGGCGCAGGGTGCTGAGGCCGGCCGGCGTCGCGCTGCGCAGCAGCATCCGCGTGGTCGAGCGATGCTCCTGGAAATGGCCGATGGCTGCGGCGAACAGGCGCTGCCCGGTCGGCACCAGCAGAATCCCCACCAGCACCGCCAGCGAGGCTGAGGCTAGCACCAGATGGAAATCGAACAGCAGGGCTTCACCGCCCCCTTGCGAGATACGCACCTCGATCCGCTTGGCCAGAAACGGGCCGAGGAACGAGTTGGATGTGCGGCTGACCAACACAAGGATATTGAACAGGGCGAAGCTCATCGCAATGCGGCGGGTGCGCACCCCCGCAATGCGGGCGGCATAAGCCAAGGTGCCGATGAGGTTGATTGCGGCCGTCAGCAGGCAGATGACTAAAAGCTGGCTATCCATGCCGGGCTTGTAGCCGCGCTCCTTTACTTGGACCAGCCACCGGCGGATTGCTCCACAGTTGCGCGACCCGCACCTCGTGCCGTTCGTCGGAGTGGCCCGTTTCGAGCCCGGTAGCGCAGGGCTCCGCCAAGTCTTTCTTCTGCGAGTGAAACATTGTGGCGTCCCGGCGGTTATCACCGATTTGCGGAATACGTCCGTCGAAAAAGTGTTGGCGGTGCCGGTTTGGAACTTAGCGGACACGGAATCATTGACTGGAGTTTGATCACGATGCTTGCCAATCGCAGCCTGCCACACGACCGACGCCTTGCCGTGATGATCGGTCTGGTCCTGATGGTTGCAACATATCTGATCTTTTCGATCCGGGCGGTGATTGATCCGCTCACCCCCGGTCATTTTATCAGCTTGAAGCGGTTGATTGCGACTGCTGCCGGGGCAGGGCTGTTCCTGTTGGCTGTCTCGAAAGCGGCCCGTATTCCCGCGCGCGGCTGGGCCGAACGCATCACGGCAATGTTGTGGATCACCGCGATTGGTAGCCTTGCCATGCTGGCATTCCGGATCGGCTATGACATGCTGCTCGATAACCGTACTGACGCGGTTGTGGCTCGCAACGCGCGGTGGATTCTGGCCTGGCTGGGGTATTTCGTTGCAGCTGTCGGGGGGTATTTCGCGATCACCTTCGTCAAGCAGGCGATGCGGCGTGACGCTGCTGATGTGGTGCCAACATTTGATCGCGACGAAGTCGCTTCGGTCGTGCTTGATGAAGTGGCTGAGTGGTCACCCGAAGAGCGGCGCGCCTTGCTCAACCAGTTGGTCCGGATCAGTGACTATGAAGAAGCTGACCCGGTGGTCGGCTGCCTCGACAGGCCGCAGCGCGATTAGTGCTTCTTACGTGTTAGCTCACGCATCGCGCCATCAAGGCCTTCGAGCGTCAGCGGGAACATGTTTCCGCCGATCAGTTCCTTGATCACCTTGGTGCTCTGCGAATAGCCCCACTGCTTTTCAGGCACCGGGTTCAGCCAGACCGTGGCCGGATAGACATGCGCCATGCGCTGGAGCCATACCGATCCGGCTTCCTCGTTGAAGTGCTCAACCGAGCCGCCCGGGTGGGTGATTTCATACGGGCTCATCGCCGCATCGCCCACGAAGATGATCTTATAGTCGTGGCCGTACTTGTGGAGGATGTCCCAGGTGTTGGTCCGTTCGCTCCAGCGGCGCTTATTGTCCTTCCACACGCCTTCGTAGAGGCAGTTGTGGAAATAGAAGAACTCCAGGTTCTTGAACTCGGTTGTCGCCGCGCTGAACAGCTCTTCAACCAGCTTGATGAACGGGTCCATCGATCCGCCCACGTCCAGGAACAGCAGCACCTTGACCGCGTTCTTGCGCTCGGCCCGCATGCGGATGTCCAGCCAGCCCTGCTTGGCCGTGCCCTCGATCGTGCCTTCCAGGTCCAACTCGTCGGGATTGCCCTCACGCGCAAAGCGGCGCAGCCGGCGCAGCGCGACCTTGATGTTGCGGGTACCCAGTTCGCGCGTGTTGTCGAGGTTCTGGAATTCGCGCTTTTCCCATACCTTCAACGCGCGCTTGTGCTTGCTTTCGCCGCCGATCCGCACGCCTTCGGGGTTATAGCCATTGTTGCCATAGGGCGATGTGCCGCCCGTGCCGATCCACTTGTTGCCGCCCTCGTGGCGCTTCTGCTGTTCCTCGAGCCGCTTCTTCAGCGTCTCCATGATCTCTTCCCAGGAACCGAGCGATTTCATCGCTTCCATTTCCTCGGGCGTCAGGAACTTTTCGGCAACGGCCTTGAGCCATTCCTCTGGGATATCGACCGGGTTCTGGCCATAGTCGGTCAGGATGCCCTTAAAGACCTTGTTGAAGACCTGGTCGAACTTGTCGAGCAGGCCTTCGTCCTTCACGAAAATGGCGCGGGAGAGGTAATAGAACTGCTCGGGCGTCTGCTCGATCACATCCTTGTCGAGCGCTTCGAGCAGCACCAGATGCTCCTTGAAGGAGGCCTGGATGCCCGCGCTGCGCAGCTCGTCGATGAAGTTGAAGAACATTGGCCCGATTGGTTCCTGATCAGCTCTGACGCCGGGCCATGAAGGCGAGGCGTTCGAACAGCATCACATCCTGCTCATTCTTGAGCAGCGCGCCGTGCAGCGGCGGAATTGCCTTGGCCGGATCGCGGTTCTGCAGCACGTCGAGCGGCATGTCCTCGTTGAGTAGCAGCTTGAGCCAGTCGAGCAGTTCGGAGGTCGAAGGCTTCTTCTTGAGGCCAGGCACTTCACGGACTTCGTAGAAGATCTCCATCGCCTTAGAGACGAGCGTCTTCTGGATGCCGGGGAAGTGGACGTCGACGATCGCCTGCATCGTCTCGCGATCAGGGAACTTGATGTAGTGGAAGAAGCAGCGACGCAGGAACGCGTCGGGCAGTTCCTTTTCGTTGTTCGAAGTGATCACGACGATCGGGCGTTCCTTCGCCGCAATCCGCTCCTTCGTTTCGTAAACGTCGAAGCTCATCCGGTCGAGTTCCTGGAGCAAGTCGTTCGGGAACTCGATATCGGCCTTGTCGATTTCGTCGATCAGCAGCACGGGGAGCTGGGGTGCGGTGAAGGCTTCCCACAGCTTGCCCTTCTTGATGTAGTTGGCGATGTCGTGGACGCGTTCATCGCCCAGCTGGCCATCGCGCAGGCGGGCCACCGCGTCATACTCATAAAGGCCCTGTTGGGCCTTGGTGGTCGACTTGATGTTCCATTCGATCAGCGGGGCGTTCACGGCCTTCGCAATTTCATGCGCCAGCACGGTCTTGCCGGTGCCGGGCTCACCCTTGACCAGCAGCGGGCGCCGCAGCAGCACGGCGGCATTGACCGCAACCTTCAGGTCATCGGTGGCGACGTAGTTCTGGGTACCTTCAAAGCGCTGCATGGAATTGGTCATCCCCGGTCATTAATCGTTCGGTTAAACGATAGGCAGGGCTGCTCGGCGAGGCAAGCAGGAAGTGCAGACCTGGTCAGGCGTCGATCAGTTCCGGGTCGATATCGGCGGCGCGGTTCTGGATGAACATGAAGCGCTGCGCCGGATCGCGGCCCATCAGCCGGTCAACCAGGTCCTTCACCGCCGCGCGGCCTTCGTATTCGGGGGGCAAGGTGATGCGGATCAGGCTGCGCTTGGCCGGGTCCATGGTGGTCTCGCGCAGCTGCTGCGGGTTCATTTCACCCAGGCCCTTGAACCGGCCCACTTCCACCTTCTTGCCCTTGAACTGCGTGGCTTCCAGTTCGGCGCGGTGCGCGTCGTCGCGGGCATAGGCGCTCTCCTTGCCTGCCGTGAGCCGGTAGAGTGGAGGCTGGGCCAAATAGAGGTGCCCACGCCGGACAATCTCCGGCATTTCCTGGAAGAAGAAGGTCATCAGCAGGGTGGCGATATGCGCCCCGTCAACGTCTGCGTCGGTCATGATGATGATCCGGTCGTAACGCAGGTTGTCCGGGTTGCAGTCCTTGCGGAAGCCGCAGCCCAGCGCCAAGCCAAGGTCAGCAATTTCGGTATTGGCGCGGATCTTGTCCGCCGTGGCGCTGGCCACGTTGAGGATCTTGCCGCGGATCGGCAGGATCGCCTGGGTCTTGCGGTCACGCGCCTGCTTGGCCGAACCGCCGGCGCTGTCACCTTCGACGATGAACAGCTCGGTCTCGGCATCGCCTTCGCCGGTGCAATCGGTCAGCTTGCCGGGCAGGCGCAGTTTGCGGGCGTTGGTCGCGGTCTTGCGCTTGACCTCACGTTCCTGCTTGCGGCGCAGGCGTTCGTCCATCCGCTCCAGCACATGGCCGAGCAGCGCCTTGCCGCGCTCCATGTTGTCGGTGAGGAAATGGTCAAAGTGGTCGCGCACGGCGTTCTCAACCAGCCGGGCGGCTTCGGGGCTGGTCAGACGGTCCTTGGTCTGGCTCTGGAACTGGGGATCGCGGATGAAGACCGAGACCATGATTTCGCTGCCGGTGATCACGTCTTCCGGCGTGATATCCTTGGCCTTCTTCTGCCCGACGAGATCGGCAAAGGCGCGGATACCCTTGGTCAGCGCCGCGCGCAGACCGGCTTCATGGGTGCCGCCATCGGGCGTGGGAATGGTGTTGCAGTACCAGGAATAGGCGCCGTCGCTCCACAGCGGCCAGGCGACCGCCCATTCGACGCGTCCCTGTTCCTCGCCCGGAAAGTCCTGACTGCCGGAGAAGAACTGGCTGGTCACGCATTCGCGCGCGCCGATCTGTTCCTTGAGGTGATCGGCCAGGCCGCCCGGGAACTGGAACACGGCCTCGGCCGGGACATCCTCGCTGGCAAGGCTCGCCGCGCACTTCCAGCGGATTTCAACCCCTGCGAAGAGGTACGCCTTCGACCGGACCAGCTTGAACAGCCGCGCCGGCTTGAACTTGGCATCTTCGCCAAAAATCTCGAGATCGGGGACGAAGGTGACCGAGGTCCCGCGCCGGTTGGGCGTGCCGCCCAGGTGCTGCAACGGACCCGTTGGCACCCCGCGCGAGAATTCCTGCGCGTAAAGCTCCTTGTTCCGCGCCACTTCGATCCGGGTCAGCGTGGACAGAGCGTTGACCACCGAGACGCCAACCCCGTGCAGACCGCCCGAGGTGGCGTAGGCCTTGCCAGAGAACTTGCCACCCGAGTGCAGGGTGGTGAGGATCACTTCCAGCGCCGACTTGCCCGGATACTTCGGGTGCTCGTCAACCGGAATGCCGCGGCCATTGTCGGTGATGGTCAGGCGATTGCCTTCTTCCAGCGTCACCTCGATCCGGTTGGCATGGCCGGCAACGGCTTCGTCCATCGCGTTGTCGAGCACTTCGGCGGCAAGGTGGTGCAGCGCGCGCTCGTCGGTGCCGCCGATGTACATGCCCGGACGGCGCCGAACGGGCTCAAGCCCCTCCAGCACCTCGATCGCGGAACCATCGTAGGAATCGCCGCTGCTTTGGGGCAGCTTCTCAAACAGGTCATCAGCCATGGGCAGGGCTATAGAACGCGGGGATTCCGCGAAGCAAGGCGAAGGCCAAGGTTTTCGTCAGTCCGCGAACTTGTCTGGCGCCGGGCTGACGATCGCGACGGCACCGGCGCGGACCTCACGCACTTCAAGCGCACGCTCGATTTGGCCGGACGGGCTGAAGCGGAATGGGCCATCCAGACCCAGGAAGCCGCCGGCATCAGCCAGGCGGGCAGTGGGGAAGGGCGTTCCCGGACGCCAGTCCCGCGCCACACGAATGGTCAGCAAAACCGAGTCATAGCCCTGCGTCGCAACGCGGAACGGACGACTGCCGAAGCGGCCCTGATAACTGTCTGCAAAGGTCTTGAACCGGCTATCGGTGATCGCCGAGAACCAGGCCCCGCGCAGTGCCGGGGTAGAGCTCAACACGCTTTCCCCGCTCCACAGCTCGGTTCCCAAAATGCGGGGCACCGCTGCCCCGGCCGCCTTCAGTTGTGGCGCGGCCATGGCGGCGAAGCGGGCGCCATCGGCAATCAGCACCGCATCAAAACCGCCGCGTGTCTTCAGCCGCCGGGCTGCGCTGACGATCGAGGGATTGGAGCGATCATAGCTTTCGCTGGCAACCAGGGCGCCGCCGGCCAGCTTGATCGCCTGATCATAGGCCACGCGGACCCGCGCGCCGTAATCGCCATTCGGCACCAGCAGCGCAAATCGCGCCGCGCCGCGCCCCTTGGCAAAGGCCACGGTCCGTTCCAGCGAATTGCCGGGGGCGGTACCCATGGCATAGAGTTCGCGCGCGTTGACGCCCAGATCGGTGGCGTAGGAGATCATCGGCACGCGCGCGGCCCGGGCGATCGGGGCGATGACTGGCACCTCATCCCCCACCAGCGGGCCAAGGATCAGCTTGTTGCCATCCTGCACCGCCTTGGTTGCCGCGGCCGCTGCGCCGGCCGAGGTGTCATAGGTGGTGATCCGGATATTCTGCGCATTGGTATCAAGCAGGGCCATGGTGGTGGCATTGGCGATGGACTGGCCAACATCGGCATTGGCGCCGCTCAGCGGCACGAGCAGGGCCACGCGGTGGCGCATCTGATCGGCTGGCAGACCTTCACCGGGCCGGTCTTCGGGCGGCGGTGCGCTGGCCGGGCCACCCTTGGGAACAACCTTGCACCCTGCGAGCAAAACGACCGCTCCCAGCATCACGACATTGCGCCGATTGAAGGTCATCACTTTACGCTCTCCTCGTGGCAGTCCATTAACCCGCTATGGACGCGCCGCTTTCACCGGGACTCTACATTGTTGCCACACCGATTGGCAATCTTGGCGATATAACCCTTCGAGCCATCACGACGTTGCGCGGCGTCGCTGCGGTAGCTTGCGAAGATACCCGCGTCACGGGCAAATTGCTGCACCATCTGGAAATAAAACAGCGGCTTATCCGCTATGACGATCATGCCAGCGAGGCGACGCGGGATCATATCCTGGCCCTCGCCAGCGAACAGCCGGTGGCGCTGGTCAGCGATGCCGGAACGCCGTTGATCTCTGATCCCGGGTTCAAGCTGGTCCGTGCCGCGCGCGATCGGGGCATTTCCGTCACCAGCCTGCCGGGCCCCAGTGCGGCGATCATGGCCCTGACCTTGGCAGGTCTGCCGAGCGACCGCTTCCTGTTCGCGGGCTTCCTGCCCAACAAGGATAAGGCCCGGCGGGACGCGCTACGTGGTCTGGCTGCGGTTGATGCCACCTTGGTATTCTATGAAACGTCGCCGCGCCTGACCGATGCCCTTACATCTATCGCAGCGGAATTGCCGGGACGCGAAGTGGCGGTCGCGCGTGAGCTCACCAAGCGATTTGAAGAATGCCGCACCGGCTCGCCGGATGATCTGATCACCCATTACACCGCCAATCCCCCCAAGGGAGAGATTGCCCTGGTAATCGCGCCGCCGGGGGAACCGGCTGCTGGTGATTTCGATATCGATGCGCTGCTGTTGGCTGCGCTCAAGACGGACAAGGCCTCGCAGGCCGCTGCTGCCGTGGCCAAGGCCACGGGGCAGGATCGCAAGGTGCTTTATGCCCGGGCGCTGGAACTGAAATGAACCTGCGCGCCCGGCGCGAGGCCCAGGGGCGACGCGGCGAGGCATGGGCTGCACTCTATCTGCGTCTGAAGGGCTGGCGGATTGTCGCCCAGCGGCTCAAGACCCCGCGCGGTGAGATTGACCTCATTGCCCGGCGCGGAGTGACAACGATCTTTGTCGAGGTGAAGTGGCGCAGCGCTGCCAATCTGCTCGATCAGGCCGTTGACCCCTGGCGGCTGCGCCGCGTTGCGGCAGCAGCCGAGGCCGTCGCCCACCGCTATGCCAAATCTGGCGATCTTGTTCGGATCGACGTTCTCCTGCTTGCACCGTGGCGTTTCCCGCGCCATCTGGAGAATGCCCTGGTGGCTTGAGGAATTTGCATGACCCTGCGTGTCGCGGTCCAGATGGACCCCATCGAAACGATCAACATCCACGGTGATTCCAGCTTTGCGCTGATGCTTACCGCGCAGGCCCGGGGGCACCGTGTCTATCACTACGATGTGAATGCCCTGACGCTGGATGCCAATGACCGACTGACCGCCGTGGCCCACCCGGTCGCCGTGCAGCGGGTTGCGGGTGACCATTTTACCAAGGGTGATCCGGTCCGGCTTGATCTGGGCCGCGATATCGATGTGGTGCTGATGCGGCAGGATCCGCCGTTCCACATGGGCTATATCACTGCAACGCACCTGCTCGAACGGATCGAGCACGAAACGCTGGTGGTCAACAATCCGCGCTCGGTGCGCAACGCACCGGAAAAGGTGATGGTGTTGGACTATCGCCGGTTCATGCCGCCAACGCTGGTGACGCGCTCGGTCGATGAAGTCCGCGCGTTTCAGGCAGAGCACGGCGCGGTTGTGGTCAAGCCGATCCACGGCAACGGCGGCAAGGCGATCTTCCGCGTGCCAGCCGAGGGTGACAATCTCTCCGCCCTGTTCGAAGTGTTCAACCAGACCTGGCCCGAGCCCCACATGGTCCAGCCGTTTCTGCCCGAAGTGGCACAGGGCGATAAGCGGATCGTGCTGATTGATGGTGAAGTGGCCGGCGCGATCAACCGCAAGCCGGGCGAGGGCGAGTTCCGCTCAAACCTTGCCGTGGGCGGCAGCGCCGAGGCGACCGAACTGACTGCGCGCGAACAGGAAATCTGTGCGGCTATGGGGCCGGAGCTCAAGCGGCTTGGTTTGATCTTCGTTGGGATCGACGTGATCGGCGGCCAATGGCTGACAGAGATCAACGTGACCTCGCCAACCGGGATTCTGGCGGTCGACCGCTTCAATGGCACCGATACGCCGGGCAAGATCTGGGATGCGATCGAGGCCCGGCTGAAGCTCCGCCAAGGCTGACGGGCCATGCATGAATGGATTCTCCGCCTGATCGAGCAGGGCGGATACTGGGGCATCGCCTTCCTGATGTTCCTGGAAAACGTCTTTCCGCCGATCCCGTCCGAAGTCATCATGGGGCTGGGCGGCGTGGGCGTTGCGCGGGGGACCTTCGCATTCTGGCCCCTGCTGCTGGTCGGGACCATCGGTTCCACGCTGGGCAATTACGTCTGGTTCTTGGTTGGTGATCGGCTGTCCTACAAGCGGCTTGAGCCCTTCGTGGTGCGCTGGGGCCGCTGGCTGACGGTCGAATGGGACGATATTGAAAAGGGCACCCAATTCTTCCGCCGCCACGGGCAATGGGTGGTGTTCTTCATGCGCTTTTCGCCGCTGCTGCGCACGGTTGTTTCGCTCCCGGCCGGGCTGGCGCACATGGGGCACTGGCGATTTCTCGTCTTCACGTTCGCCGGGGCTGCCGTCTGGAATTCGGCCCTGATCCTGGGCGGGCAGTGGCTGGCGACCCAGCAGGAGCTCATCGGACCGGCGGTCACCGGCCTGATGGCGATCGCGGTGCTGGCCTATCTGTGGCGCGTGGTAACCTGGAAGCCCAAGGGCTAACCGCCCTCGCGCGGGTGGGCGTGGCGATAGACGTCCAGCAGCACCGCCGCATCAACCTTGGTGTAGATCTGGGTTGAGCCCAGGCTGGCATGGCCCAGCAGTTCCTGCAGAGACCGTAAATCCGCCCCTGCGCTGAGCAAATGCGTGGCAAAAGAATGGCGCAGTGCGTGCGGCGTAGCGGTCTGCGGCAAGCCCAGCGCCTTGCGGGCCGATGCCATGGCTTTCTGGACCATGCCTTGCGAAAGCGGCCCACCGCGGGCGCCACGGAACAACGGTGCTTCGCGCTCAAGTGGCCAGGGGCATTTGGCGGCATAGTCCGCCACGGCGGCGGCCACCAGCGGCAGGATCGGTACCGCGCGCTGCTTGCCGCCCTTGCCGGTGACAGTCAGCACATCGCCCAGCGGCAAGGCGGCACCGGTCAGCGAGAGCGCTTCGGCAATACGGAGCCCGGCACCGTAAAGCAGCATCAGCACGGCCCGGTCGCGCGCACCAATCCATTCGATCCCGGCGTTTTCCTCCACTCCGGCCGCGAGGTTTATCGCTTCGTCGGGCGTGACCGGGCGTGGCAGGCCCTTCTTGACACGAGGGCCACGCATCCGGGGGGCAGTTGGATCTGCCATGCCGGCCTGGGCGCGGGCAAAGGCTACGAAGCCCTTCAGCGCCGAGAGCTCCCGCGCGGTCGAGGCATTGCCGAGACCATCGACCCGGCGGCGCGCCAGCTGCTGGCGCAGGGCAGCGGCATCGATCCGGGCGAGGGCGGGCCAATCGGTCAGCCCGGTCGCCTCGATCAGCCGCTCGGCGGTAGCAACATAGGCTCGAACCGTATGGGGCGAGCGCCGGCGGGCCTGCGCCAGGTGGTCTTGCCAGGCATTGAGGATCGCGCTGGCGCTCATGCTTCAACCAGCTCAGCCGGGACCAGTTCACCCAGCAGTGCATCAAGCAGCGGCATTCCCGCTTCGGTCACGCCAACGCGCTCACCATCCTGCCAGACCAGGCCCTGCCGCAGGTAAAGCGCTGTCTTGCCCGGATCGAGCAAGGCATCCTGACCAAGGCCAAACCGGTTGGCGAGGGCGGGCAGGTCGATCCCCTCGCGGAGTCGGAGCCCCATCAGCATCGCCTCGGCCGCCTGCTCGCGCAGGCCGAGTTGGCGGCTCTCGGATATTCCGTTGCCATTGGCAGCAACGGCGGAAAGCCAGTTTTCGGGCTTCTTGTGCCGCACCGTCGCGATGCCGCCGCGCCGGCCATGGGCTCCGGGGCCAATCCCGACGTAGTCCTGATAACGCCAGTAGGTCAGGTTATGGCGACTTTCCTCGCCCAGGCGGGCATGGTTGCTGATTTCGTAAGCAGGCAGGCCTGCCGCGGCGGTCTGTTCGCGGGTCTGGTTGAACAGGTCTGCGCAGGCGTCATCGTCGAGCGGGGCGAACTCGCCCTTGCGGACCATGGTCTCGAACCGGGTGCCGGGTTCGATGGTCAGTTGGTAAAGTGACAGGTGCGAGGTGCCGAGATCGATGGCCTTGGCGAGCTCTGCTTGCCACTCCGCCGCGCTTTGGTTCGGGCGGGCATAGATGAGGTCGATTGAGACGCGGTCAAACACCTTCTGCGCCGTCTCAACCGCTTTGTGTCCCTCTTGTGCGTCGTGGAGCCGACCCAGGAATCGCAGCGTTTGGTCGTCCAGCGCCTGCAGCCCGAGCGAGGCGCGATTGACCCCGACAGCTGCCAGATCTGCGTAGTTTGCCGCCTCGACGGATGAGGGATTGCCCTCCAGCGTGATCTCGATCCCCGGTGCAAAGCCCCACAGCTTCTCCGCCTCGGCCAAAAGCCGGGATACTAGCGTTGGCGGCATCAGCGATGGCGTACCGCCACCGAAAAAGATGCTGTCCAGCGCCTCGCCGCCTGCCATTTCCGCCTCGTGCCACAGGTCCGCCAAAAGCGCGGTTTCCCAGGCGGCGTGGTCAACACTTTCCCGAACATGGCTGTTGAAGTCGCAATAGGGGCACTTTGCGAGGCAGAACGGCCAGTGGATGTAGAGAGCGCGGGCCATGCTGCGGTCTTACGCGCCAAATTGCTCCGCGACCAGCTTGGCAAAGGCAGCCGCGCGGTGGCTGATCGCGTGCTTTTCAGCGGGATCGTGCTCGGCAAAAGTGCGGGTATCGCCCAAGGGCACAAAGACCGGATCATAGCCAAAGCCCAGCGTTCCGCGCGGCGGCCAAGTCAGTGTGCCATTGGCCTGGCCTTCGTAAACGGCGATTTCTCCATCGGGCCAGGCAATCGCAAGAACGCAGGCAAAGTGACAGGAACGATCGGCGTGGGGCCCAAGCTCGCACAGCAGGCCTTCGACCTTGCCCATCGCCATATACCAGTCGCGCCCGGCCTGGCCTTCAAACCATTGCCGTTCCGCCCAGTCCGCGGTGTAGACGCCAGGCCGCCCGCCCAAGGCATCAACACAAAGGCCTGAATCGTCTGCAAGGGCGGGAAGGCCGGCGGCCTCCGCGGCGGCCCGCGCCTTGATCAGGGCGTTTTCGACAAAGGTCTTGCCGGTTTCAGCCGGTTCGGGGAGCCCGAGGGAACACGCGGAGATGCAGTTGATCCCGTAGGGATCGAGCAGGGCGCCGATTTCCTTGAGCTTGCCTGCGTTATGCGTGGCAATCACCAGGGTTTCGGCGCCCAATCTGCGTGTCACTTGCCGACAGCCTTGTCCTGCGCGGCGAAGATTGCATCGCAGCCAATCCGGGCGAGACGGAGCAGGCGCAGCAGGCCTTCCTCGTCGTAGGTTGCACCTTCGGCCGTAGCCTGAACCTCGGCAATCTGGCCGCCTTCGATCAGGACAAAGTTGGCATCGGCATCGGCCGAGGAATCCTCGTCGTAATCGAGGTCGAGCACCGGGTTGCCCTTGAAGATCCCGCAGCTGACGGCTGCAACCTTGCGCGGCAGCGGATCGCCCGAGATCAGGCCCTGCTTGATCAGGCCGTCAACCGCGAGGCGCAGTGCCACCCATGCGCCCGAAATGGCGGCAGTGCGGGTTCCACCATCGGCCTGAATGACGTCGCAATCGAGCGTGATCTGGCGTTCGCCCAGCGCCTTGAGATCAGTCACGGCGCGCAGTGAACGGCCGATCAGGCGCTGGATTTCCTGGGTGCGGCCAGATTGCTTGCCCTTGGCCGCTTCACGGCTGCCACGGGTGTGGGTTGCGCGCGGCAGCATTGAGTATTCCGCCGTCACCCAGCCTTCGCCTTTGCCCCGCAGGAACGGCGGCACGCGCTCTTCAACCGACGCCGTGCAGATCACCTTGGTATGGCCAAAGCTGACCAGCACTGATCCTTCGGCATGCTTGGTAAAGTGCGGTTCAAAGCTGATAGCGCGCATCTCGTCGGGCGCGCGGCCGGAAGGTCGCATAGTAAATCCTCGCTTGGTTTACCGGTGCGTTAGGCGCATTGGGCTTGAGGCTGCAAGCCCATGCTCTAAATTGTAACTGTGATGTCCACCCCGCCGATCACCGAACTGACCAGCCGCGCCCGGGATATCTTCCGCCTGGTGGTGGAAGGCTACCTGTCGTCGGGCCAGCCGGTCGGATCGAAAACGCTGGCAGAGGCAGGGGTAAACCTGTCGCCTGCCTCGATCCGGTCGGTGCTCCACGAGTTGGAGATGTTAGGGCTTTTGGCCGCACCACACACCAGCGCCGGGCGGATGCCAACCGATCAGGGGCTGCGGCTGTTTGTTGATGGCATGATGCAGGTGGCAGAGCCGACAGCGCAGGAGCGGGCGGCGATTGAAAGCCGCCTTGGCCAACCGGGGCCAATCGAGGCTGCACTGACCGCGACCAGTGCGATCCTATCAGAGCTGTCCGCAGCTGCGGGTGTTGTCATGGTTCCGCGCCGCGAACCGCGCCTTCAGCATTTGCAGCTGGTTCCGCTGGCGCCCGGCCGGGCGCTAGCCGTGCTGGTTGGAGCGGATGGTGCGGTTGAGAACCGGGTCGTCGAATTACCGCTTGGCTTGGCGCCCGGCGCATTGGAGCAGGCCTCGAACTATATCACCGCCCACCTTGCCGGACGAACGCTGGCAGAGGCTGCGCGGGCCATGCGTGCAGAGATTTTGGCCGGGCAGTCCGCGCTCGATGCCGCCAGTCGCGATCTGGTTGAACGCGGGTTAGCCGTCTGGAGCGAGGATGCCACCCAGCGCCCGGTGCTGATTGTGCGCGGGCAGGCGAACCTGCTGGATGAAGGCGCACTCAACGATATTGAGCGGGTCCGCCAATTGCTCGACGATCTGGAAAACCGGCAGTCTGTGGCTGACTTGCTGGATGCCGCGCGCGAGGCTGAGGCGACCCGGATATTCATCGGGGCAGAGAACCGGCTGTTCTCGCTTTCAGGCTCAGCCGTGATTGCCTCTCCTTATCGCGATCGCGATGGACGGGTGGTCGGCGTCGTGGGTGTTATCGGTCCGACGCGGTTGAATTATGCGCGGCTAGTCCCCATGGTGGATTTCACGGCCCAGTCACTGGGCAAACTGATCCGTTAGACAGGTTTTAGAAGCATTATGAGCGACGAAAACAAGCCGCAGGTCGATCCCGCGGTGGAAGCCGAACTGGCAGGCGTTCCCGAGGAACTGCTGGACAAGGAAACTGACAAGCTCGGCGATGCGCTTGACCGGCTGCGTGAGGACCTTGAAGCCGCAAAGCAGGAAGTGCTTTACGCCAAGGCAGAAACGCAGAATGTCCGCCGCCGCCTGGAAAAGGACATCCAGGATGCGCGCGCCTATGCCGCAACCGGCTTTGCGCGCGATATTCTCTCGGTATCGGACAACCTCAGCCGCGCGCTGGAATCGATCTCTGCAGAACTGCGCGAGGACGATCGGCTCAAGAACTTCGTAGCCGGGATCGAAGCAACCGCGCGGGAAATTGACAAGGCGTTCGCCGCCCACGGCATCAGCCGGATTGCAGCCATGGGCCTGCCGCTTGACCCTAACCAGCACCAGGCGATGATCGAAGTGCCATCGGCCGATGCCGCGCCGGGCACCGTGATCCAGGAACTGCAGGCGGGCTACATGATCAAGGATCGCCTGTTGCGGCCGGCGATGGTGGCAGTGGCCAAGAAGCCCGACTGACCCATGGCGGGAGGGGGACGCCGCACCATTGCCGTCCTGGCACTGCTGAGTGCCGCAGGGTTGTCTTCGCCCCTGCTGGCGCAGCCGGGCGCGGACGAACAGCTCGCGGCAATCGGTGAGGCCTACCACCACTACAAGATTGAGCAGTCGCGCCGCATCGAGTTGCCCGACGGCAGTACCGAGGCTGGCGAACGGCTGCCTTCGGTTACCCCGGCTTCTCTCTTTGAACAGGCAGGGCACGCGCGGGACTGGTTGGCGCAACTCAACGCGATCGATAGCACGACCTATTCTCCCGCAGCGCGGATTGACGCTGCGGTGCTTCGCAACCTGCTCGAAACGGAATTGGGTGACGCCCGCTTCCGCGAGTGGGAGATGCCCTTCGATAGCGATAACAACTTCTGGTCCTATCTCGCCGTGCCGATGCCGCTGGACAGCGTTGCGGACTATCGGCGGTATATTGCGCGAATGCGGGATATTCCGCGCTATTTTGATGAGAACATCGCCAATGCCCGCAGCGGCCTGGCCCGAGGCTTCAGCGTCCCACGCATTACGTTGCAGGGGCGTGACGCCTCGTTGGTCCATTACGTCGTTGAGGATCCCAAGCAGAGCCCGTTCTGGGCGGCCTTTGCAGCAATGCCTGCCCGTATCCCGGCGGCAGAGCAGGAGCGTCTGAAGAGCGAAGCGCTCGGCGTGATCCGCGATCAGGTTACACCGGCCTATGCCCGGTTCTTGCGGTTCTTTCGCAATGAATACCTGCCACAGACACGGACGTCGCTTGGCGCAAGTCAGCTACCCGATGGCAAGGCCTATTACGCCCAGCAAATTCGGGAATTCACTACGCTGAAGCTCAGTGCCGAGCAGATCCACCAACTTGGCCTGGATGAGGTTGCCCGGATCACGGCCGAGATGGAGCAGGTGCGGCAAGAGGCCGGGTTCACCGGGACCTTACCCGAATTCGTCCGGTTTCTGCGCAGTGATCCGCAATTTGTGGCGCGGACCCCGGATGAGTTGATGGGGGTGTCCGCCTATGTCGCCAAACGGGTTGACGGACGGCTCAAGGATTTCTTCGGGTTTCTGCCGCGATATCGCTTTGCAATCCGGCCGGTCGATCCCGCTATCGCGCCATTTTATACCGCGGGCCGGGGTGGGCTTGAATATTGCCAGATGAACACCTGGAATCTGGCATCGCGGCCGCTCTACAACATTCCGGCCCTGACCCTGCACGAATGTGCTCCGGGTCATTCGATGCAGGCGGCCATCGCGCTTGAGCAACCGGCGATGCCGAAATTCCGTCGCGAGGTCTATTTTTCGGGCTTTGGCGAGGGCTGGGGGCTCTATACCGAGTACCTTGGCGAAGAGATGGGGATTTACCGGACGCCCTATGAGCGCTTCGGCAAGCTCAGCTACGAAATGTGGCGCGCCGTGCGGCTGGTGGTCGATACCGGGATCCACCATTACGGTTGGAGCCGCGAACAGGCGGTCGATTACCTCAAGACCCGCACCGCCTTGTCGGAGCACGAGGTCAATACCGAGGTTGATCGGTACATCTCCTGGCCGGGCCAGGCCTTGGCCTATAAACTGGGTGAACTGACGATCCGCCGGGTCCGCGCCAAGGCTGAGCGGGAGCTTGGTCCGCGGTTCGATATCCGCAAGTTTCACGATGTCGTGCTCTCGCTCGGTTCGGTTCCGCTTGAAGTGCTTGAAGCCCGGATCGACACCTTCATCGCTGACGGTGGACAAGGCTTGCCGGGCGTGAACTACGATTAACTCGCCGTATCGGGAAAACGCACCAGTCCGTCATAGGCGTGCCGGTCGCTAACCCCGGGAACCATGCTGCCACGCCGGAGCAGAAAGGCATGGCGGACGATCTCGGCCTGCTGTTCCAGGCCATAGCGTTCCAGCGGCCAGCCCGGCTTCAAGGCATAGTCATAGCGGCAAAACGGGTGGCGGCGCAGCACCAGATACCAGCGCCCCTTGGTCTGGACCTGCCAGACATGAGTCATTTCGTGGATGAAGTGGCCCTGCAGATCCAGGCTGGCGGCTGAGAAATCGTCGCAATAGCTGGCGGAGCCGGGGTGAAAATGCAGGTGCCCCATCGGAGCCATGGTCGTCTGGCGCGGTTGCAGTGGAAACCAGCGGCGGCGGCAGATGCGGACCGCGCTGCAATCTATCGCATTACCGAAGATCGATTGGACCAAGGCAACCTCGCCCGCAGCAAGCGGCCGTTCACCACCCACCGGGCAGCCATGGGTTGCCGCCTGGCTCAGTTCGAATGCCCCGAATGATCCATGCCCGCCATGCCATTCATGCTGCCGCCCGGTGCCTCGATCTTGAGTGGGGCAGAGACCTTGTCACCATTGGCGAAGGTCAGGGTGATTTCACCCTTGCTGTCAGCGCTGATCTGGGGATCAAGATCGAAGGCCATGATGTGCTTGCCGCCGCGTTCGAACTTTACGGTTTCGCCCGGCATGATTTCCAGGTTGGCGATCGGAGCCATCGCGCCGCCCTTGGTTTCATGCATCTCGGCCCGCGCTGCGCCGCTGATGGTGACCGCGGCCAGCGTGACCGGCTTGTCGCCCGTATTGACCAGCGTGAAATAGCCACCGGCAGGGTTGCCCTTCACTGCCGGGAGAACCAGCGTGCCTTCGGTGAGGGCAAGGCCCGGCTTGGCTTCCGGAGCAACGCTGGCGGTTTCATCCTGGGTGGGTTGCTGTCCGCAGGCAGACAGGGCGGCTAGCGAAACGGCCAGGAACAGCGGGGCAAAGCGCTTCATCGGGAACCTCGGAACAGGGGGTTGAGATTGCTTTGCTGACTAAAGCGCCGCTGCCCTTGTGCCAAGCAAAACCGCTCCTATATCCGCCGGGTCAACGAGCCGCAGGGCACCTTTGCCGGGATTGGGAAGGTGCAGGGGCGGTGTCCAGAAAATGACCAAGGATGGGCAGTACTATGGGTAAAGTAATCGGTATCGACCTCGGCACCACCAACAGCTGCGTGGCTGTGATGGATGGCGGCAAGCCGAAGGTTATCGAGAATTCGGAAGGTGCGCGCACCACGCCGTCGATCGTTGCCTTCACCAAGGATGGTGAACGCCTGATCGGCCAGCCGGCCAAGCGCCAGGCGGTGACGAACGGCGATAACACGATCTTCGCGGTGAAGCGCCTGATTGGCCGCCGCTTTGACGATCCGGTGACCAAGAAGGACACCGAGTTGGTCCCCTATCACATCGTGAAGGGCAAGAATGGCGACGCTTGGGTCCAGGCTGGTGGCGAAGATTACAGCCCCTCGCAGATTTCGGCCTTCACGCTCCAGAAGATGAAGGAAACCGCTGAGAGCTATCTGGGTGAAACGGTCACCCAGGCCGTGATCACGGTTCCGGCCTACTTCAACGACGCGCAGCGTCAGGCGACCAAGGACGCCGGCCAGATCGCCGGCCTTGAGGTGCTGCGCATCATCAACGAGCCGACTGCGGCTGCGCTGGCCTATGGCCTCGACAAGAACGACGGCAAGACCATTGCGGTCTATGACCTTGGCGGCGGCACCTTCGACGTCTCGATCCTCGAGATCGGCGACGGCGTGTTCGAAGTGAAGTCGACCAATGGTGACACCTTCCTGGGCGGCGAAGACTTTGATACCCAGGTGGTCGAGTGGTTGGCTGAGCAGTTCAAGAAGAAGGAGAACATGGATCTCCGCACCGACAAGCTGGCCCTCCAGCGGCTCAAGGAAGCCGCCGAAAAGGCCAAGATTGAGCTGTCGAGCGCGCAGACCACGGAAATCAACCTGCCGTTCATCACGGCCCGCATGGAAGGCGGGGCAACCACCCCGCTGCACCTGGTGGAAACGATCACCCGCGCCGACCTTGAAAAGCTGGTTGCGAACCTGATCGAACGCACCAAGGAACCGATGCGCAAGGCGCTGGCCGATGCCGGCCTCAAGGCTTCGGACATCGATGATGTCGTGCTGGTCGGCGGGATGACCCGCATGCCGCGCGTCCGCGAAGTCGTGAAGGAGTTCTTCGGCAAGGAACCGCACACAGGCGTTAACCCGGACGAAGTCGTTGCCATGGGCGCGGCGATCCAGGCTGGCGTGCTGCAGGGTGACGTCAAGGACGTGCTGCTGCTCGACGTGACCCCGCTGTCGCTCGGCATCGAAACGCTGGGCGGCGTGTTCACCCGCATGATCGATCGCAACACCACGATCCCGACCAAGAAGAGCCAGGTCTATTCGACCGCCGAGGACAACCAGCAGGCGGTGACGATCCGCGTGTTCCAGGGCGAGCGTGAAATGGCTGCGGATAACAAGCTACTGGGCCAGTTCGATCTGGTCGGCATCCCGCCGGCTCGCCGCGGTGTGCCGCAGATCGAGGTGACCTTCGACATCGACGCCAACGGCATCGTCAACGTCAGCGCCAAGGACAAGGGCACCGGCAAGGAACAGCAGATCAAGATCCAGGCATCCGGCGGTTTGACGGATTCGGATATCGATCAGATGGTCAAGGATGCTGAGCGCTTTGCCGAGGAAGACAAGCAGCGCCGTGCTGCGGCCGAAGCGAAGAACAACGCCGACAGCCTGGTCCACGCGACCGAGCAGCAACTGGCCGAACATGGTGACAAGCTGGAGGCCGACCTGAAGGCTGAGATCGAAGCGGCCATTGCTGAAGCCAAGACGGCGATCGAAAGCGGTGACGCGGACGAAATGACCGCCAAGACCCAGGCCTTGACCGAAAAGGCCATGAAGATGGGCCAGGTGATCTACGAGAAGGAACAGGCCGCTGCTGCGAGCCCCGGTGCCGGCGCCGCCGCTGCCGAAGGCGCGGAAGACGTGGTTGATGCCGAATTCTCGGAAGTCGACGAAAACAACAAGGGCTGATCGGGCCATGCATGATCTCCGCCACCGTGCTTACCAGCGCGGTGGCGGGTGCTGCATCGGGGTGGGGCGATGTCGGTAGAAGTTGACTATTACGAGCTGCTCGAGGTTGAGCGCGGCGCCGATGATGCCGCCATCAAATCCTCGTACCGCAAGCTGGCAATGCGCTGGCATCCGGATAAGAATCCCGGAGATGCAGAGGCCGAAGCGCGCTTCAAGGCGATTAGCCAAGCCTACGATTGCCTGAAGGACCCCCAGAAACGCGCAGCCTACGACCGGTTTGGTCATGCTGCGTTCGAGAATGGCGGCATGGGCGGCGGCGCTGGCGGCCCCGGCGGTGGCTTTTCCGATCTTGGCGATATCTTCGAGACCATCTTCGGCAGCGCCTTTGGCGGCGGCGGCGGTCGCCAGCAAGCGCGCCGTGGCGCAGACCTGCGCTATGACATGGAAGTTACGCTGGAAGAGGCGTTCCATGGCAAGCAAGCCCAGATCGAGATCGAGGTCGCTGCAGCGTGCGAACCCTGTAACGGTTCAGGCAGTGAGCCCGGCACCGGGACGCGCCGTTGCAACCTGTGTGGCGGCCACGGTCAGGTCCGCGCCCAGCAGGGCTTCTTCATGGTCGAGCGAACCTGCCCGACCTGCCACGGCCGCGGCGAGGTAATCGAAAAACCCTGCCGCAAGTGTGGCGGGGAAGGGCGGGTCGACAAGGCCCAGAAGCTCGACGTAACCATCCCGCCCGGTGTTGATACCGGCACCCGGATCCGCCTTGGCGGGCAGGGCGAAGCGGGGCCGTTTGGTGCGCCAGCGGGCGATCTTTACATCTTCGTCCATGTTCGCCGTCATGCGGTATTCGAACGCGATGGCACCACCTTGCTGACGCGCGTGCCGATCACCTTCACCACGGCAGCGCTTGGTGGCGAAATTGAACTGCCGGGCATCGATGGCGAGCGTCACACTGTGCCGATCCCGGCCGGGATTCAGTCTGGCAAGCAGCTCCGTCGGCGCGGTGCGGGCATGCCGGTGCTGCAGGGCCGCGGGCGTGGTGATCTGGTGATGGAAATCGTAGTCGAAACCCCGACTAAGCTTACCACGCGCCAGAAGGAACTGCTGCGCGAATTGCAGGAGACCGAGACCGGCGAGGAATGCCCCGAATCGAAGGGCTTTTTCGATAAGCTCAAGGAAGCCTGGAACGACCTCACTGACTAGGTTTTAGCCTGAGAGGATTTCTGCCCTGATCCGCGGCACCAGTTGGGGATCAGAAGTCAGGCGAGGTTCCTCTTCAGTCAGGATCGTGAGGAATGCTTCACGTTTGAGCGCTGCAAGTTCGTCCGACGCTATTATGTTACCCGGTGGCAAGGCAGAGGCCACCAGGTCGATCATCCGCTCTGCACCGTGCAGGCGCCCCCACAGGTAGTCATTCTCGCGATAGGCCCGGCTGAAGAACGCGCCAAAGTTGTAAAACTCGACCCCACGCAAGGTCTCGGCCGCCCCGCCGGCGCGGATCGAAGGGCAGTCATTGGGGGAAATCCGGTCAACCTTGGCCGGATCGAGCTCATTGATGTTCTCCCCGCGCAATAGTGGCAAGGTAACCGTATCGTAAAACGGGAACCCCAGGTAGGTCAGCAGGATTCGGCGGCGCAATTCGCGGGGCAATGGCTTCATGGCCTCGACCAGCAAGCCCTCGACCTGGGGGTCAAGCCCGGCCAGTCCCCGCTGCTGCGCCATGGTTGCCAATGTGGTGGCCGGATCTTCAAACACCCTTCGGGCCTGCGCCGCGAAATCCTGGCCGAGAAACGCCGCGCCTTCGCGTTCGAAATAGAGCCCGAGCGCGCGGTAAACAGCTTCGCGGGCATCCTCGCGCGCATTGGGATGTTCGCGGTCGATATCATCCCAGTCTTCCGACAGGCGCCGCGCCAGATGTCGTAACCGGCGGATGCGGTAACCCAGGTCATGATCGCTGAAAAAGGCGATCGCCGCAGTTGAGGCACCACCTTTCAGCGCGGCGAGTTGATCGAACCCCTGCGCATCCAGCCACGCCCTGAGGTGACGTTCGATCGTGCCGGCATCGCCGGATACATCCGGCGCCGCGGCATGGATTGTCTCGGCCAGGTCCTTGACGATAGCGGTGAACTTGACCTGGCCATAGCCGTGATAGGCATAGCCAGTCCCCTTGGCGGCAGCATCCTGCGCCTTTTTGCGCCACGACGTCAGTCGTCGCTGGCTGGGCCACTCAAACAGCAGGGTCCGCCCGAACAGGCGCTCCACCGCTTCCTCGACATCGGGCCGCAGGGTTTCGACCACTCGCTTGAGTTCGTCGAGCTCTTCAGAGCGTTCGGCAATCGCTTCCAGATTGTCACGCACCGGTTGTTCGCGCGGAATTGAGGAGAGCGAGCCGAAGATCACCGAGAAGAAACCGGGCGGGCGTGGATCGTTGCGCCGCATTCCGCCAACTCGGTCGGGGTGGGGATCAACATAGACAAACCGGCGATCAACCTCGCGTTGGGCGGGGCGGTCGCGCAGCACGCCCATCGCTTCGGCAAAGGGCGCGTTGACCAGTACCGAGCCATCGATCAGCGAAACGCCGTCAAGATCACCATGCTTGGCATGACTGGGCATTATCCGGGCGAGGAAGGCCATGCGGCTGTGCCATGCATCTCCGCGCTCGTTGGCCAGAGCATCGATTTCCGAGGCCTGCAGGGCCGGGAAGGCACCAGGAAAGCTTGCCGTTGCACGTGCTGCGAAGACCAGTTCAGGCGTGGGCGCCAGTGGCTTCTTGCCGCTATCCGGGGTCTTGCTGCGGAACCCGATCGAAAGCCGGTGTTCACTTTCCTCGGCATTGGCAGGGCTATTGAGCCGCAACGCTTGCAGATGTCCTTTGAAATCCGTGGCCGTGACAAACAGGTCAAGTGGGTGCCCGGGCGGGAGCAGCGGCGTGTCGGTTGGGCCATTAGCCATGGCATCAAGCGCTTCGGCCAGCAGGCGCGAAAAGCCGAGGCCTGAAAAGGGCGGCTCGAACCAGCGTGACCGGATCAGGCGCGACAGCTTGGCCCGGACTTCACCGCGTGTCTCCGGAGCTACGCTTTGCGATACGACATTGCCCGGGCGCGACAGCAGGAACCAGACGATTGGCATAGCCCAGAACTTGGCGAAGCGCGACCAGGGACGGGCATCCGGATCAACCAGAATGTCTACATCGGCGCGCTCCAGCCAGAGATCGGTCAAGGGTTCCAGGCTTTGGCCGGAATGAATGGCCTGAGCCAGGAACACGCCGTTGATCCCGCCAGCACTGGCACCAGCAACGATATCGGGCAGGACCCGCAACCGCAGATCGTGATCGCGTTCGATGCTGCGCAGCAATTTCAGGTAGACCGCCTCGGTGCCACTGTGGGCGCTTTCACCGGCAATGTGGGCGCGGCTGGCGCGGGCCAGCTTCCACAGCTCCTTGGTTACCCCGTGCATGTAAACCGCGAGGCTTACACCGCCGTAGCAGACAAGGGCGATGCGGAGTTCCTTCTGGCGCATGGGCCTCATATAGCCCCTTTTTGTCCCTTGGCGATAACTTGTCTGCGGCCAAGCGGCAGGGTTGCGTTCTCCGTTCGTTCCGGTTATCCCGCGGGTATGGCCAAGCCCAAACGCCGCTATATCTGCCAAGCCTGTGGCAGCGTAACACACCGCTGGCAGGGCCAGTGTGCCGATTGCGGCGAATGGAATACGCTGAGCGAAGAGGCCCCCGAAACCGTCTTTTCAGCCAAGCACGATCTTTCTGCGGGTGGGCGCAAGATTGATTTCGAACCACTCGACAAACCGGGCGAAAAACTGGTGCGTCGCAGTACCGGGATTGCCGAGTTTGATCGGGCCCTGGGTGGCGGGCTGGTTCCCGGTTCAGCCGTTCTGATGGGTGGCGATCCCGGCATCGGCAAGTCCACCCTGCTGATCCAGGCCGCAGCGCAAATGGCGCGAGCAGGCGGAGAGGTGGTCTATATCAGTGGCGAAGAGGCGGCCGGACAGGTGCGGCTGCGGGCCGAACGATTGGGGCTGGCTGATGCGCCGATCCGGCTGGCAGCGGCAACTTCGGTGCGCGATATCCTGACCACGCTGGGCGCGATGCCGCCGCCGGCCCTGCTGGTTATCGATTCGATCCAGACCATGCATTCCGACCAGATCGAGGGTGCCCCCGGCACGGTCAGCCAGGTTAGGGCTTCGGCGTTCGAACTGATCCGGTTTGCGAAGGACTGCGGTGCAGCACTGGTGCTGGTCGGCCATGTCACGAAGGATGGTTCGATTGCGGGGCCGCGCGTGCTGGAGCACATGGTTGACGTGGTGATGAGCTTCGAGGGTGAGCGCAGCCACCAGTACCGGATCTTGCGCAACCTCAAGAACCGCTTTGGTCCGGTCGATGAAATTGGCGTTTTCGCCATGGCCGGACAGGGACTGGAGGAGGTTGGCAATCCGTCAATGCTGTTCCTCTCAGGCCGAGAGAATGCCGTGCCGGGCAGCGCAGTCTTCCCGGCGATGGAAGGGACGCGGCCAGTGCTGGTTGAAATCCAGGCGCTGATCGTGCGGCTGGCCAGCGGGGCAACGCCGCGGCGCGCCGTCGTCGGTTGGGACAATGGCCGGTTGGCGATGTTGCTCGCCGTGCTCGAGGCGCGCTGCGGGCTGAACTTCTCTTCGTGTGAGGTCTATCTGAATGTCGCCGGCGGCTATCGGCTTGGTGATCCTGCGGCGGATTTGGCCGTGGCGGCGGCGCTGATTTCGGCTCTGGCAGACCGGCCCTTGCCAAATGATGCAGTCTGGTTTGGCGAAGTGTCACTGGCGGGCGAGGTCCGTCCCGTGGCCCATGGACCGCTGCGACTTAAGGAAGCGGCCAAACTTGGCTTTGCCAAAGCCTTTGGTCCCGGCGATGGCACAGGCCTGGCCAAGGGGCATCGCGAGGTTGCCTTGCTCCGGAATCTCGTTGACCAGGTCATGGGTGGATCATAGGCATTAAAGCATGACAAGCTTCGATATTGTGGTGCTGGTGCTGGTCGGGCTTGGCCTGATCGTGGGTTTCATGCGCGGGTTCGTGCAGGAAATTCTCGCGCTGTCGGCCTGGATCATCGCCTTGCTGGCGATCCACAATCTGCACAGCCCCTTGTCCGCATGGCTGGTACCCCATGTCGGCAGTGAGTCAGGCGCGACGGTCCTCGCTTTCGTGCTCTTGCTGCTGGTTCCCTATGCCTTGGTGAAACTGGTAGCGAACAGGCTGGGTGAGGCCAGCAGGGATTCCGTGCTTGGCCCGATCGACCGGCTGCTGGGCCTCGGTTTCGGAGCGGTGAAGGGGATCGTGATCGCAGTTGTGGCCTTTGCCGTGCTGGTCCTCGGCTATGACACGGTTTGGGGGGTGGGCGGTCGCCCTGACTGGCTGACCCAATCCCGCAGCTATCCTTTCATCAACGCCAGCAGCGAGGCGCTGGTCAAGATGATCGCTGATCGCCGCAAGGAAGCGGTCGAGGCCGAAGCCAAGCGCCTTGGTCAAGGTAAGTCCTGACATTGGTGGGCCGTCCCACGCTTTACACCAGCGAAGTCCTGGCGCTGGCGACAGAGCTGAGCCACTGGCCGGATGACCCGGCCTTGTCCTTTCGGGGAACGGCGAGATCCGCAGCCTGCGGCAGCACGCTCAGCCTTGGATTGGCGGCCGACGGGTTGGGCCGGATCACCGGTTTGGGGATCCGGGCTCAGGCCTGTGCGATCGGGCAGGCCAGTGCGGCCCTGTTTGCCAAGGCCGCAATTGGCCGCGACGCGGAGAATCTGCAAACCGCGCTGGAAGACTTTCGCCGCTGGCTGAAGCAGGGCGAAAGCCTGCCCGGTTGGCCGGGCCTGGAAGCAATCGCCGCGGCGCGCGATTATCCCGCCCGCCATGGAGCCGTTACCTTGGCTTGGGAGGCAGCGCTGGAGGCGCTTTCCAGCTCGGCAAAGCCCGGGTAAAGGGCAGTCAATCAAAGCAAAGATCAGGGGAAGCCATGGCCCAGCAGCCGATCCATCACGAACCCAGCGCCGCCGATATGCGTCTGGTTATTGCCGCTTCGTCAGCGGGCACGGTGTTCGAGTGGTATGACTTCTTCATCTACGGCGCGCTGGGCGCGATCCTGTCCAAGACCTTCTTCCCGACCGGCAATGCCACCCTTGAGATGCTGCTGTTCTGGCTGGTCTTCGCGGTTGGCTTCGGATTCCGCCCACTCGGCGCCGTTCTGTTCGGTTACCTGGGCGATAAGCTGGGCCGCAAATACACCTTCCTGGTCACCGTTACGCTGATGGGGATCGCCACGGCCGGGGTCGGTCTGATCCCCGCGGCAGCGGACATCGGGCTATGGGCGCCGGCCATCATCATCATGCTGCGGATCCTGCAAGGACTGGCGCTGGGCGGCGAATATGGCGGCGCGGCGATCTATGTGGCGGAACACGCGCCCTTCAAGCGACGTGGCTATTTCACCAGCTATATCCAAGCCAGCGTAGTCGGCGGCTTCGTGCTGAGCCTGATTGTGGTGCTGGGCTGCAAGGCCGCAATGAGCGAAGGCACCTGGAAGGAATGGGGCTGGCGTATGCCTTTCCTGCTTAGCCTGCTGCTGCTGGCGGTTTCGCTGTGGATGCGCTTCAAGCTTTCGGAAAGCCCCGTCTTCCAGGCCATGAAGGAAGCAGGGGAGACTTCGGGCAATCCGTTCGTCGAGAGCTTTACCTATCCGGGCAACAAAAAGCGGATTTTCATCGCCCTGTTCGGGGTGGCCGCCGGTCTGACCGTTATCTGGTACACGGCAATGTTCTCGGGCCTGTCATTCCTGCAGAACGCGATGCATGTCGAGAGCACCACGGCGGAGATCATCGTTGGCATCGCTGCGCTAATCGGGATGGGGTTCTATCTCTATTTCGGCAGCCTTTCTGACCGGATCGGGCGCAAGAAGCCAATCGTGATTGGCTATGCGCTAACGCTTCTCCTGCTGTTCCCGACCTTCTGGTTTATCGGCTCGGTTGCCAAGGATCCGGCGCAGCAATCGTCAATCGAATGGACCATCCGCGGCAATGACTGCCAGTATGACCCGTTTTCGACCAAGCAGAAGACCCAGTGCGGCAAGCTAATGGGTGATTTCGCCGGGGCCGGGATTGGCTACACGCTTGAGCAGGGCAATACGCTTGAGCTCGTGATGGGCGACAACCAGGTCGTTGCACTCGATGGCATCAACTGGGACGATGCGAATGCCCGCAAGGCGGAGATCGAGGCGCGCGCTGGCAAGACCATATTCAATTTTGCAAAGCACAGGCCAAGCCTTGGCCAGTCGATCCTGATCATTGCGGCGCTGCTGGTGTTGATGGCTCTCTCTGCTGCAACCTACGGCCCGGTGGCGGCCTTGCTGGCAGAGATGTTCCCGCCCAAGGTGCGCTACAGCTCGATGTCGATCCCCTATCATATCGGCACGGGCTATTTCGGCGGGTTCCTTCCCTTCATCGCCAGCTTCATCGTCGCCCGGACCGGCGATCCCTATTCGGGGCTGTGGTATACCTGGGGTGTGGTGCTGATGGCTCTGTTGGTTGGCTGGTGGGGGCTGCCGAACGGGAAACCGCGCGACTTTTCCGATGATCTTGCCTGAACTTCCATCTGCGTCACTGCGCCTGTCGATCGACCGTGACGGGCTTGCCGCAAATTGGCGGGCGCTTGACCACCTGTCGGGTCAAGCCAGGGCGGGGGCGGCGGTCAAGGCCGATGCCTATGGCCTTGGGGCCAGCAGTGTCGTCCCGGTCCTGCGCGATGCAGGTTGCCAGGACTTTTTTGTGGCACACTGGCAAGAGGTCCAGCCCCTGTTGGCTCATGTACCCGCAGCCTCGATCGCGGTACTGCATGGGCCGCTTACCGCGGATGATGCTGCCTATGCTCGGGCCACGGGAGTTCGACCGGTCATCAACTCGCTGCCGCAGGCCCGGCGCTGGCTAGATGCCGGTGGCGGTGCGTGTGATGTCATGGTCGATACCGGGATCAATCGGATCGGACTAAGCTTGTCTGATCTAGATGATCCCATTGTCTCGCAGCTCGCGGTCGATGTGCTGCATTCCCATCTTGCCTGCGCTGATGAGGTGTCAGGAATGAATGCTGCGCAGCACGAACGGTGGTGTGCTGCGCGGGGAATGGTGCAGCATCGCCGCGCAAGTCTAGCCAACAGCGCAGGGATCATGCTTGGCGGCGCCTATCATGGTGATCTGACCCGCCCGGGGCTGGCGCTTTACGGTGGTGTGCCTTGTGCAGCGCTGAACGATCAAATCCGTCAGGTCGTGACCCCAGAGGTTGCGCTGGTCCAGGTTCGCGACATTGGTGCTGGCGAAAGCGTTGGATACAATGCGACCTTTGTTGCTCCCCGCGCGATGCGGATCGGGGTGGTCAGTCTTGGCTATGCCGACGGTTTCCTGCGGAGCTGGTCCGGGAAGGGCATGCTGCGCAGCAATGGCGTCAAGGTGCCCGTCATTGGGCGCGTGTCGATGGACATGACCGTGGTTGATCTGTCCGCTGCGCCAAACGCGCGCGAGGGGGATTGGCTTGCCGTTGATTACAAACTGCCTGAAGCCGCCAAAACAAGCGGCCTGTCCCAGTACGAACTTCTCACTGTGCTGGGTAGCCGGTTCACCCGTTGAGCGCATTTGCTGCGCAACATATGGCATGTTGCAAATGCTTTGTTGCGGGTGCTAACATCGCTGCAACTGCACAGACACAGGGGGAACGCATGGCACAGGCCAAAGGCGATACCGTGATCATCAAGAAGTACGCGAACCGGCGGCTCTACAATACGCAGTCCTCCAGCTACATCACGCTTGAGCACTTGGCCAAGATGACCCGCGATGGCGTGGAATTCAAAGTGCTCGACGCCAAGACTGGCGCCGATATCACTCACCAGATCCTGACCCAGATCATTATGGAAGAGGAAAGCGCCGGCGGTGAGCAGATGCTGCCGGTCAACTTCCTGCGCCAGCTGATCGGGATGTACGGCAATTCGATGCAGAGCCTCGTGCCGCATTACCTCGAAGCCTCGATGGAGAATTTCCGCTCCAACCAGGCCAAGCTGCGCGAAGCGTTCGAAACCAGCCTGGGCAACAATCCGCTGGCCAAACTGGCGCAGCGCAACCTTGAAATGTTCAAGGCCGCCGCTTCGGCTTTCGTGCCGGGCCTGAATGACAGCAAGCCTGCTGCCGCTGAGAGCAAGGACGATGAAATCGCCCAGCTCCGCGCCCAGATGGCCGCAATGCAGAAGAAGCTGGACGAACTCGGCAAGTAAGCGCCGCTGCGCTGTCACGCGGCTTGCCGGGGGGCTGGCGCTCCGCTATCGCGCGCGGCCATGAAGCACGCACTTTCCGTCACCCGCGCCGACGATTTCGCCCAATGGTATCAGGAAGTCATCTCTGAAGCAGAGATGGCAGAGGAAAGCGGCGTCCGCGGCTGCATGGTGATCAAGCCGTGGGGCTATGGCATCTGGGAGCGCATCCAGCATCTGATGGATGCCCGGATCAAGGCCGCGGGGGTGCAGAACTGCTACTTCCCGCTGTTCATTCCCTTGTCCTACTTCGCGAAGGAAGCCGAACACGTTGATGGTTTTGCCAAGGAAATGGCGGTCGTCACCCATCACCGCCTCATTCAGGACGGCAAGGGCGGACTGGTCCCGGATCCGGAAGCCAAGTTGGAGGAGCCGCTAATCGTTCGTCCAACTTCGGAAACGGTTATCGGCCAGGCCATGAGCCGCTGGGTCCAATCCTGGCGCGATCTGCCGCTGCTGACCAACCAGTGGGCCAACGTGGTGCGTTGGGAGATGCGCACCCGCATGTTCCTGCGCACCAGCGAATTCCTCTGGCAGGAAGGTCACACGGCCCATGCCGATCGGGCTGACGCGATGACCGAGACGCTCCGCGCGCTTGAAATGTATCGCAGCCACGCCGAAGACGATCTCGCCATGCCGGTGATCGCGGGTGAAAAGCCCGAGAACGAGCGCTTCCCGGGCGCGGTCGCGACCTATTCGATCGAGGCGATGATGCAGGATGGCAAGGCGCTGCAGGCCGGCACCTCGCACTATCTTGGCACCGGCTTCGCTGAAGCGGCCAACATCCGTTACCAGGACAAGGAAGGTGGCCAGCAGCTGTGCCACACCACCTCGTGGGGCGTATCGACCCGCCTGATCGGCGGCGTGATCATGACCCACGGCGATGACGATGGCCTGCGCGTCCCGCCGCGCATTGCTCCCCATCAGATCGTGATCCTGCCGATGCTGCGCGATGACGAAGGTGACGATGCACTGCTCGCGTATTGTGAAGAACTCCGCGCCGCTTTGGCCCAGCAATGGGCGCTCGGTGAGCCGGTCCGCGTCCTCCTCGACAAGCGCGCCGGCAAGGCCACGGCCAAGCGTTGGGGCTGGGTCAAGAAGGGTGTGCCCCTGATCCTTGAAATCGGTGGCCGCGATGCCGCTGGTGGCCAGGTTTCAGCCGTGCGTCGTGACCGGCTTTACCGCGAAGATGGCAAGGTCAACTTCGTTGGCCAATCGCGCGATGAATTCCTTGCTGCCGCTGCGGGTGAACTGGAAGATATCCAGCGCGCGCTCCACGCCGAAGCAACGGCGCGTCGCGATGCCCAGATCCACCGCGGCGTAACGGACTTGGCTGGGCTTGAAGCCTTCTTCAGTGCCGACAAGCGCTATCCGGGGTGGGTCGAAGTGCTGTGGTCGCGGCCGACCGGCGGTGCGCTGGAAGCCGCAGTGACCAAGCTCAAGGCGCTGAAACTGACCATCCGCAACACGCCCATGAACGGGGAGCCGGTCAGCGGCACCTGCCTGTTCACCGGCGAACCGGCGGTGGAACGCATTACCATCGCCCGGGCTTATTGACTTGGTGAAACGCCCCAAGCCTCAGCCCGGCCTGCCAAGCCGCCAGCAGATCCTGGATTTCATCGCCAATAGCGAAGAACCCGCCGGCAAGCGGGAGATTGCCCGCGCCTTCGGTTTGAAGGGGCAGGAAAAGATCCAGCTCAAGGCCCTGCTCAAGGACATGGCCGAGGAAGGGCTGATCGATGGCAACCGCTCGGCCTTCCACCGCATGGGCGGCGTGCCAAAGGTCACCGTGCTGCGTGTTGTCGGCACCGAGGACGGTGAGGCGCTGGCCGTGCCGGACAGCTGGCAACCGGAAGACAATATCCCGCCGCCCAAGCTGCGGCTGATCGAGCAGCACAAGCAACCGGCGCTGCGCGTGGGTGACCGCGTGCTGGCGCGCACGGAAGAGACCGCCACGGGCTGGATCGCTCATCCGATGAAGAAGCTGCCGGCCCGCACCGAGCAGCTTATGGGCGTGGTTGAGATCGATGGCGCAGGGAAGGGTTGGCTCGCCCCCGTTGATAAGCGTGAACGTCATTCCCAGTTGATTGCCGATCTGGGCGGAGCCGAGGCCGGGCAACTCGTATTGGCTGAGCCGGCCGGGCGCAGTCCGCGTTCGGGGGTCAAGGTTACCGACGTGTTGGGCGACCCGCTTGCGCCCAAGGCCTTCAGCCTGATCGCGATCCACAAGCACGGCATTCCCTATGGATTTTCCTCCGAAGCGATTGAGGAAGCCCAACGTGCTGCCAAGCTGCTGCTGAGCAAGGATCATCGCGAAGACCTGCGCCACCTGCCCATCGTCGCGATCGATCCCAGCGACGCGCGCGATCATGACGATGCGATCTGGGCCGAGCCTGATGGCGAAGGGGGCTACCGCGCGCTCGTCGCCATTGCCGATGTCAGCTTCTATGTCCGTCCGGGTGGCTCACTCGATCGCTCAGCGCGCGAACGCGGCAATTCGGTCTATTTCCCCGATCGCGTCGTGCCGATGTTGCCCGAAGTGCTCAGCGCCGATGTCTGCTCGCTACGCGCGGGTGAAGACCGCGCGGCCATGGCCTGCCACCTGTCCATTGCCGCCAATGGCAAGGTTACGGATTGGCGGTTTACCCGGGCGCTGGTCAGGATCGACGAAGTGATTGCCTACGAGGAGGCCCAGCGGCGGATCGATGAAGGCGATGCCGCCCCGCATCTGGTCAATCTGTGGGAAGCATGGCGTGCGCTCGAGCAGGCCCGCACTGATCGCGATCCACTTGACCTTGATTTGCCGGAACGTCGGGTAAAGCTGGACGAGGCGGGTAGGATTACCGAGATCGCATTGCGCGAGCGGCTGGATGCCCACCGCGTCGTTGAAGACTTCATGATTGCAGCCAACGTGGCGGCAGCCAAGGCGCTCGAAAGCAAGGTCGCGCCGATTGTCTATCGCATCCACGAGCCGCCAAACCGCGAAAAGCTGATGTCGCTGAAGGATTACCTCGCAACCTTCGACCGCAAGTTCACGCTGGGGCAGGTGGTCACGCCGGGCCTGTTCAACCGTATGCTCAAGGATGTGGCGGACGAGGCCGAAAAGGCGCTGATCATGGAAGCCGTGCTGCGCAGCCAGACCCAGGCCTATTACGGCCCGCGTAATGCCGGGCATTTTGGCCTGGCTCTGGGTTCCTACGCGCACTTCACCTCCCCGATCCGTCGCTACGCCGACCTGCTGGTGCACCGTGCGCTGGTCGATGGCTTCGGGCTTGAGCAGCCAGAACCGAAGGGGGATCTTCCGCCGCGTTCAGGGCTTTCGGATCGCGATCGCAATGACCTTTCACGGATAAGCGACGCGATCAGTGCCGCTGAGCGACGCGCGATGGAAGCGGAGCGCGAAACGATCGATCGGTATGTCGCGGCCTGGCTTTCGGCACGCGTGGGTGAAGTGTTTGAATGCCGCGTTACCGGTGTTCAGAAATTCGGCCTGTTCGCTACGATCATCAGCCTTGGCGGCGATGGGCTCGTGCCGGTCTCAACGCTGGGTGACGAGCGGTTCCACTTTGACGAGCGGGCCAAGGTGCTGGTTGGCGATAGCGGGCATACCCGCTTTGCCATGGGGGACCGGCTACGGCTGCGCCTGGCCGAGGCCAATCCGCTGACGGGTGCGTTGAAGTTTGAGCCCGAGGACCACGTTGGTGCACCCATCGAACCGCGCGGCCGCCCAATGCAGATGCCGCTCAAAAAGCGGGGACAGCATCTGGTGGGCAAGCGCGGCCGGCCAGCCAATGTCCGGCACCAGGGGCGCGGAAAGAAGCGCTAGCTTGGGGGGTTAGCCCAACCGTTCAAGGTCGGCATCGCTGATGCTGCCGGGGATAACATAGACCGGGCAGGGGAGTTGGCCAGCGATCCCAACAAAGTGGCTGACCAACGGTCCCGGACCGCCACTCGCCGCGGCCCCTAGCACCAGTGCCGAGACTTCCGGGTGCTCGGCCAAATAGTCACGGATAACCTGCACACCTTCACCCTGCCGCACAGAAATGGTCGGCGGGCTGCTGCTGTCTGCCATCACGGCACCGGCAGCACTGGTAACCAGCGCCTCGGCGCGCACGCGAGCTTCTTCCTCAATCGTTGCCTGGATGCCGCCAAAAGCTACGAAGGGCTGGCGCGGCACAAGGGCCAGCAGGTGGACGGCTCCCCCCGTTCGGGCGGCACGGCGCGCGGCGAAGCGCAGCGCGACACTGGCCTCATCCGTTTCATCCATGATCACCAGGTAGACACGCATCGGCTTGGCCCCTTCAACACCCTTCATATCCGATACAATCGTATTCCGCGCAAGAACCTTGCCCTGCGCCGTACTTTTGGCCAGAGACGTAAGGGCAATTCCACTCCCCAGCAGGACTTAACCAAGCGATGCCGATCGAGATCAAGATGCCCGCCCTTTCCCCGACGATGGAAGAGGGCACCCTGGCCAAATGGCTGGTCAAGGTAGGTGACAAGGTTTCATCCGGTGACATCATGGCCGAGATCGAGACCGACAAGGCCACGATGGAATTCGAGGCGGTGGATGAAGGCACGATTGTTGCCATCACCGTTCCCGAGGGTTCTGAATGCGTTAAGGTCGGCACTGTGATTGCTACCTTGGCCGGTGAAGATGACGCTGCCGTACCGACGGCTCCCAAGCTGGCCGAGGCCACCCCAGCTGCACCCAAGCCGGCACCCGCGCCGGTAGCAGCACCGGCGGCTGCAACGGTGACCGCTGCGCCCAAGGCTCCGGCTGGTGATCGCGTTTTGGCTTCGCCGCTTGCCAAGCGTATGGCTGGTCAGCTCGGCGTCGAGCTGGGCAACCTTGCCGGTTCTGGTCCCAATGGCCGCATCGTGAAGGCTGACGTCGAGGCGGCCGCTGGCGGCAGCGCGCCGGTTGCGAGCAATGCGGCGGCTACGCCGGTGGCCGCTGCGCCGACTCCGGACTTCGGCATCCCCTACGAGGCCGAAAAGCTCAACAATGTCCGCAAGACGATTGCGCGTCGCTTGACCGAGGCCAAGCAGACCATCCCGCACATCTACTTGACTGTCGATGTCCGGCTTGATGCGCTACTCAAGCTGCGTGGTGAGCTAAACAAGGCGCTTGAACCGCAGGGTGTGAAGCTGTCCGTCAATGACCTGATGATCAAGGCGCTGGCCAAGGCCCTGGAGATCGTTCCCAAGTGCAATGTCAGTTTCGCGGGCGATGAGCTTCGCAAATTCACCCGTTCCGACATTTCGGTTGCCGTTGCTGCGCCATCCGGCCTGATCACCCCGATCATCGTCGATGCCGGGGCGAAGAGCGTCTCGCAGATCTCGAAGGAAATGGCCGCGCTGGCCGCGAAGGCCCGCGAAGGCAAGCTGCAGCCGCATGAATATCAGGGCGGCACGGCGAGCCTGTCCAACCTTGGCATGTTCGGGATCAAGCAGTTCGATGCCGTGATCAATCCGCCGCAGGCGATGATCTTGGCAGTGGGTGCAGGCGAGCAACGGCCCTATGTGGTCGATGGTGCCCTGTCCGTCGCGACTGTCATGTCTGCCACCGGCAGCTTTGATCATCGCGCGATCGATGGTGCCGATGGAGCGGCCCTGATGCAGGCTTTCAAGAACCTGGTTGAACAGCCGCTTGGCCTGCTGGCCTGAGCCTCCGGAGAGAACCATGTCTGAACAGTACGACGTTATCGTTCTGGGCTCTGGCCCGGGTGGCTATGTCGCGGCAATTCGCTGCGAACAGCTGGGCCTCAAGACTGCGATTGTCGAGCGCGAGAATCTGGGCGGGATTTGCCTCAATTGGGGCTGCATTCCCACCAAGGCGCTGCTGCGCTCAGCTGAAGTGCTGCACAACATGAAGCATGCCGCCGCCTATGGCCTGGCGGCTGACAACATTCGCGCCGATCTGGAAGCCGTGGTCAAGCGCAGCCGGGGCGTGGCCAAGCAGCTCAATCAGGGCGTCACGCACCTGATGAAGAAGAACAAGATCGCCGTGCACATGGGCACGGGTGTTCTCAAGGGCGCCGGCAAGCTGGACGTGACGGGTGAGAAGGGCACCGAGACCCTAACCGCCAAGCATATCATCGTTGCCACGGGTGCCCGCGCCCGCGATCTGCCGTTCGCCCCAGCCGATGGCAAGCGCGTCTGGACATATCGCCACGCCATGACCCCGTCGGAATTGCCCAGCAAGCTGCTGGTTATCGGTTCCGGCGCGATCGGCATCGAGTTCGCCAGCTTCTATAATGACATGGGCAGCCAGGTTACCGTTGTCGAGATGATGGACCGGATCGTTCCGGTTGAAGATGCCGACGTTTCGACCTTCCTTGAAAAGGCACTGGTCAAGCAGGGCATGACCATCATGACCGGCGCCGGGGTTGAGAAAATCGACGTCACGGCAGGCGGCGTGAAGGCCGCGATCAAGGGCAAGGATGGCAAGGTCGTCACCAGCGATTTCAGCCACGTCATCGTCGCGGTTGGCATCGTGCCGAACACAGAGAGCATCGGGCTTGAGGCATTGGGCGTGAAGGCCGAACGCGGCATCATCGCGATAGATGATTACGGCCGCACCAATGTGAAGGGCCTGTGGGCTATCGGCGACGTTACCCCTGGGCCCTGGCTGGCCCACAAGGCCAGCCACGAAGGCGTGATTGCTGCGGAAAGCATCGCCAAGGAACTGGGCAACAAGGATGTCCACCCCCACGCGATGGACCGCCGCAACATTCCGGGTTGCACCTATTGCCACCCGCAGGTGGCCTCGGTCGGCCTGACCGAAGCGAAGGCCAAAGAGGCCGGATACGTCGTCAAGGCAGGAACCTTCCCCTTCATCGGCAATGGCAAGGCCATTGCGCTGGGTGAACCGGAAGGCTTCATCAAGACCGTGTTCGATGCCAAGACAGGTGAATTGCTTGGCGCGCATATGGTCGGCGCGGAAGTTACCGAACTGATCCAGGGCTACGTCGTGGGCAAGACGCTGGAGACCACCGAGGCCGAACTGATGGCCACCGTCTTTCCGCATCCGACGCTGAGCGAGATGATGCACGAAAGCGTGCTTGCCGCGTACGGACGAGCACTGCACATCTAGGCTAAGAATGCATCTGAACCATTCGCCTGACGCACCGGCCGCCGCGCCGATCACCTTTGAGGAATTCCTTAAGGTGGATGTCCGCGTTGGCCGGATTCTGGCGGCAGAAGCATTTCCTGAGGCGCGCAAACCGGCCTACAAGCTGACTATAGATTTTGGTCCGGTGATCGGGATCAAGCGCTCCTCGGCCCAGATTACTGAGCATTACGCCCTGGCTGATCGGCCCGGTCGCCTCGTGGCGGCGGTGGTCAACTTTCCGCCGCGTCAGATCGGCAAATTCATGTCCCAGGTTCTGACCTTGGGTTTTCCGGATGAGCAGGGGGCAGTGGTGCTGTTCGCACCAGATCATGCTGTGCCATTGGGCGGGCGACTGTTCTAAACTGGCGGACAGGGTGGGATTCGAACCCACGGTGAGCTTGCACCCACGGCGGTTTTCAAGACCGCTGCCTTAAACCACTCGGCCACCTGTCCGTACCAGTGAGGATGTCCGCTAGCGGCAAAGTGCGGGATTGTCACGCCCGATGGATTTTCCGAATCGACAGAGCTGTGCCAATGTTTCGGCGATGAGCTTGCTGCGCCGCATTTGGGTTAGTTTTCCGTTGTGTGCGGCGGCCGTAGCCTTTTCCGCACCCTCTGCCTCACAAATCGATCCGGTGTCGGCAGCGGAGGATCCGACTGGCGGCTTTCAGGCTTACCTTCAGCTTGTAGCAGCCAAGGCACGTGGGCAGGGCGTGCGACAGCAAGCCATAGACAGCGTGCTAACCGGCTTGACCTATAATCCTCGGGTTGTCGCGCTCGACCGGGCACAGCCAGGTGCCAATTCTCTGACTCCCCCGCCATTTCGGGACTACTATGCACGCCATATCGGCTCCGCCCGGATCAAGGGCGGGCAGGTGGCGCTGACCGAAAATGCCGGCCTAATTGAGCCGATAGCCACCCAATACGGTGTCCCCAGCAAGGTGATTGCTGCGATCTGGGGCAAGGAAACATTTTACGGACGGATCAAGGGTGACTTCGATCTGGCGCGATCATTGGCGACACTGGCCTATGAAGGGCGCCGCCGCGATCTGTTTGAGGGGGAGTTGATCGCCCTGATGAAGATGGTGGACCGCGGCGTGCCGCGATCGCGGATGGTCGGCAGCTGGGCCGGCGCTTTTGGCAATCCACAGTTTCTTCCCTCGGTCTTCCTGCGTGTGGCGCGCGATGGCGATGGTGATGGCGACGCCGATATCTGGCATGACCGCGCGGATACCTTCGCCTCGATCGCGAACTATTTCCGTGATGCCGGTTGGCGGACCGATGAGCCGTGGGGCGTCAAGGTGGCTGTGCCGACGGAACTTGACCGCAGCGGCTTCTCCACCAGACTTATTTCTCCGGTTTGTCCAAGGGTCTATGCCCGGCATTCAATTTGGAAAAGCGTGGCAGAGTGGCGATCATTGGGCGTGGTTCCGCAAGGCGCGATTGCCGATTCCACCATGGCAACGCTATTCGAACCTGATGGTCCCGGCCAGGGCGCCTTCCTTTTAACCGGTAATTATCGGGTTATCCTGCATTACAACTGCTCGAACTACTACGCTCTATCCGTGGGGTTGCTTGCAGATGAGATTGCCCGTTAGCCAGAACCTGCCGCTTGTTACCCTGGTCATGCTGCTGGCCGCGGCGGCCCCGGCGCAAGCCCGTGAACGCTCCGCCGCTGTCCCCGAGAATGGTCCACAGGCCGATTACCCGATCGTGCTGGGCAAGCCATTCGTGGTCGATGGGGTAACCTATACCCCGGCCGATACGCAGAGTTATGACGTGGTTGGCTGGGCCGCCACAGCGCCTGCTGTTGGGCACGGAATCACCGCCAGCCACCGCACCTTGCCGTTGCCCAGCTACGCAGAAATTACCGCGCTTGATACGGGGCGGACGATCCTGGTTCGATTTGACCGGCGCGGACCGATGACCGGCAGATTGCTTACTGAACTGTCGCCCGAAGCCGCGGAGCAGCTTGGCATCATCGGCCAGGCCCGCGCTGCAGTGCGGGTCCGGCGGGTCAATCCGCCCGAACCGGAGCGCGGCGTCCTGCGATCCGGCAATCCGGCGCCTGTCCGAATGGAAACGCCGCCAGCGCTGCGCAGTGTCTTGCGGCGCAAGCTTGAGCAACAGGGCGCAGGCACGCAGGTTTCCAGGCCAAGCGCGATGATCACCCCGGATCGCGCTCGCGCGGATCTGGCAGCGATCGGCCAGCAATCCGGGCAGCGGGGGCCGATCCGACCGGCAGCAGTGACACCACCGTCAACCGAGCAGACACCTGCCGTAATTCCTCCCAAAAAGGGGGACTGGTACGTCCAGGTCGGCGCTTTTTCTGTCCGGCAGCGTGCCGCTACTGTTGCAGCGGATCTAGGGGGGCAAATGATTGCCGGGCGGGGCATTTGGCGGGTCCGCATCGCTGGTCTATCCAGCCGTGTGGCTGCCGAGGCGGCATTGGCAAAGGCCCGTCGCGCCGGGTATCGCGATGCCCGAATCCAGCAGGGTGACTAACCGGTTGCCGCTAAAATACGGCGGGTAACCCAGCCCGGACCGTTCGACACGCACATGGATCGCCTGCTAGGGATACCGCCATGACGCGTGGAAAGTTCATTGCGCTTGAGGGCGGCGAAGGTGCGGGCAAAAGCACCCAGGCGCGCCTGTTGTCGGCAGCTCTCCAAGCCCGGGGCCTTGGCTGTGTCATTACCCGTGAACCGGGCGGCACCCCAGGTGCCGAAGCAATCCGTGCACTGCTGTTGGGAACCGAGGGGGAAGGGTGGCACCCGCGGGCGGAGGCTTTACTCTTTGCGGCAGCCCGCTCCGATCATGTCGAGCGCTTGATTATGCCGGCACTAGACCGGGGCGATTGGGTGATTTGCGATCGCTTTGTCGATTCCAGTCGCGCCTACCAAGGCGGCGGAGGCGGCCTCTCGGATGGTGATGTGCTGGACCTGCATCGGATCGGGAGCGGCGGCCTGTTGCCCGACCTGACCCTTCTAATCGAAGTCAGCCCGGCCATTGTTGCACAACGGCTGGCCTTACGTGACGGGGATCAGGCCGATCGCATCGGTGGCCGAGACGCGCGCTATCACGCCGCAGTCGCCGCCGCCTTTCGTCGGTTCGCGGATGCGGAACCAAACCGCTTTGCCTTGATCGATGGTGATGGCGCGGCAGAAGCGGTCCATTCCGCCGTTCTCGCCGCGCTGGAACCGGTGCTGCCATGACATTTTATGGCCACGATGCCGCTTGGGCCGAGTGGCGCGCCGCGCTCGGTTCGGAGCGCATGCACCACGCCTGGATCCTGGCCGGTCCACGCGGTATCGGGAAAGCCAGCTTTGCCCGCGCCGCCGCCGCCGCGCTGGTGGCCGAAGCGGGCGTGCCGCAGCCGCCGGTCGAACATCATCCCGATATCCTGATCCCGGAACACCCGCCGGAGAACAAGGAAGAGGAAAAGAAGCGCGCCGATGGTCAAGAAGACATTCGCCGCAAGCGTTCCATCCCGATCGACGAGATCCGGACTATCCAGCAACGCCTGACCACTCGGCCAACCCTGGGATCGCGCCGCGCAGTGATCATTGATCCGGCCGATGACCTGGAAAAAGGCGCCGTTAACGCCTTGCTGAAGAGCCTGGAGGAACCCCCGGTCGGGACCTACTTCATCCTCGTTGCTCACCGGCCTGGCCGTTTGTTGCCCACGATCCGCTCACGGTGCCGGATGCTGCGCTTTGCCCCCTTGCCGGATGAGCAGGTTGATACGGTGCTGCGGGCCGCCATGCCGGAAGCTAAGGCCACCGATCGCGAGGCGGCCATTGCTGCGGCCCAGGGCGCCCCCGGTGTTGCGCTGGAGTTCCTCGATCAGGATCTGGGCGCAATCCTGCAGGCGATGCAGGCGATCATCGCCAGGGGAGATGAAGATTTCGCCCTGCGTGGCGCGCTGGCGGCAGAGATCGGCGCACGGCCAGATCGCGAGAGGATGCAAGCCGTCGCAGAGTTGGCGCGCGCGGTGGTGGCGGCGGAACTAGGCCATGCTTCACGCAAAGGGCAGGCCCGGATCATTGCGGCTCATGCCGAATTGGTTCGGTTGGCCGGGCAATTGCCAACCTATAACTTTGACCCAGGCCTCGCTGCCATGGAAATTGGCGGGTTGCTGGCCTCCGCCGCGATGCCTAGAGAGGCCGCTTAACTCTGCCAGAAAGATTGAAACCGGCCATGGCCGAACCATTCTATATCACCACCGCAATCGCCTATCCCAACGGTCGGCCGCATATCGGCCACGCCTATGAGGCAATCGCCGCCGATGCGATTGCCCGCTTCCAGCGGGCCATGGGCCGCGATGTGCGGCTGGTTACCGGAACCGACGAACACGGCCTGAAGATGGACCAGACCGCGCGCAAGCTGGGCCGTGACACGCTCGACTTTGCGACGGAAATGTCGGATTATTTCCGTGAGATGTGCGGAGCTCTTAATATCGGTTATGATGCCTTTCGGCGCACTACGGAAGAACAGCACAAGGCAGCCTCGATCGCGCTCTGGCAGGCGATGGAAGCCGCAGGCGATCTCTATCTTGATCGCTATGAGGGCTGGTACTCGGTCCGGGACGAAGCGTTCTATGATGAGAGCGAGCTTAAGGACGGGGAAGGGGGGCAGCGCCTCTCACCCCAGGGCACGCCGGTTGAGTGGACGGTCGAGGAAAGCTGGTTTTTCCGCCTGTCCAAGTATCGCGATTATCTGATCGAGCTTAATGAAACCCCCGGCTTCCTTGAGCCGGAAAGCCGTCGCAACGAAGTCTTGGCCTTCCTGAAGGGCAACGAGCTGCGCGATCTGTCCGTATCGCGCACCAGCTTTGACTGGGGCGTTCCTGTTCCGGGCAGCCCGGGACACGTAATGTACGTCTGGGTCGATGCACTGACGACCTACCTGACCGGGATCGGGTTCCCAGAACGCGAAGGCGACTTTGCTCGCTTCTGGCCCGCCAATCTTCATCTCATCGGCAAGGACATTGTCCGGTTCCACACGGTTTATTGGCCGGCCTTCCTGAAGAGTGCCGGCCTGCCTGCTCCCAAGGCCGTCTTCGGCCATGGCTTCCTGCTGCACCGCGGGGAAAAGATGTCCAAATCACTGGGCAATGTCGTCGATCCGCTGGAACTGGCCGAGCAATTCGGCGTGGATCAACTGCGCTACTTTCTGCTCCGCGAGGTCAGCTTCGGGCAGGACGGTTCCTATTCCGCCGAAGCCATCGTGACCCGCTGCAATGCCGAACTGGCCAACAGCTTTGGCAACCTGGCGCAGCGTTCGCTGTCGATGATTTTCAAGAACCTTGACGGCAAAGTTTCGAAATTTGAGCCCGCCGAGGCCGACAGGGCGCTGCTCGACACCGTTTCCGCGGCCTGCGCTACCGAATTCACGCAGGCATTTGGTTCGCTCGATCTGTCAGGCGCGATCGAAGCCTGGATGAAGGCAGTGTTTGCCTGCAACCAATATGTTGATGAGCAGGCCCCGTGGACACTCCGCAAGACCGACCCGGAACGGATGCGCGTGGTCTTGATGACGCTGTTCAGCGCAGTTCGCAGCCTGGCGATCGCCATCCGGCCGGTTGTTCCTGCTTCGGCTGACCGCCTGCTCGACCAGATGGGCGTCCCGGTACAGAATCGCAATTTTGCGGCGCTGGCTGCTGACGACTGGCTGCCAGCGCTGGTCGAGGTTGGCTTCTCATTGGAGCAACCGGTCGGCGTTTTCCCGCGGCTTGAGCTGCCCGCTGAGGAGGCGGCCGACTGATGCTGATCGATTCGCATTGCCACCTTGAATACAAGGGCCTGGTTGAAGACCAGGCAGGCGTGCTGAACCGTGCGAGAGCGGCCGGGGTAGGGGGCTTTCTCTCGATCTCAACCCGACAACGGGAATGGGCACAGGTTATTGGGACGGCCGAACGCGAGGCCGATGTCTGGGCAAGTGTTGGCATTCACCCGCATGAAGCCGATGCCCACGCCGATATGGGCGAGGCCGCTCTGTTTGAAGCTGCCCAGCACCCGCGGGTGATCGCGATCGGTGAGACCGGGCTCGATTATTACTATGACCATTCCGACCGGCAGGTGCAGCAGGAGCTGTTCCGGCGTCACATCGCGGTCAGCCGTGCGACGGGCCTGCCGATCATCATCCACACCCGGGATGCCGAAGCTGATACGGCGGAAATCCTGCGGGACGAGATGGTGAAGGGGGCCTTTCCGGCGCTGATCCACTGCTTCACGGCCTCGGCCGATTTTGCCCGGATTGTGCTGGATCTCGGGTTGACGATCTCGCTGTCGGGCATTGTTACATTCAAGAATGCCCAGGATTTGCAGGCTATTGCCGCCACAATTCCCCAGGATCGCTTGCTGGTTGAAACAGATGCGCCATTCCTGGCGCCAGTGCCGAACCGGGGCAAGGTATGCGAACCTGCGTTTGTAGCGGATACAGCCAGCTTTGTCGCAGGGCTGCGCGGCATTTCACCGGCAGAATTGGCTGAAATTACGACAGATAACTTCAAGAATCTATTCAAGAAAGCTGCGCCGTGAAGCTGCGGATGCTTGGCTCAGGCACATCAACCGGGGTGCCACGGATCGGCAATGACTGGGGCCTGTGCGACCCTAACGAGCCCCGCAATCGCCGGACACGCGCGTCGATCGTCGTCGAAAGCAATGCCGGTCAACGCATTCTGGTCGATACCTCAACGGATTTACGCTCGCAGTTTCTAATGAACGGCATTGACCGGATCGATGCCGTCTTTTGGACCCATGATCACGCCGATCACACCCACGGCATCGATGATCTTCGGCCTTTGCGCTATGGACGCGGCGGACCGATCCCTGGCTATGCCGTGGGTGAAACAGTGCGGCGGCTGCGACAGCGCTTTGACTATGTTTTCGCCGGGCAACACGGCTATCACACGATAGTAGAGCTCGATACACTTGACCGTTTGCGGATTTGCGCTGGCTTTGGAATTGCCCATTGCCAGATGCCGCACGGGCCGGCGCAATCGACGGCATTACGCTTTGATTGCGACGGAAAAACAATTGGATACGCAACGGACTTCAGCGCAATTACCCGAGAGATGACCGAGCTATTCAGCGGGATCGATCTGCTGGTTGTCGATTGTCTGCGCCGTGAGCCGCACCCGACACATGCTTGCCTGGCCATGGCGTTAGAACTGATTGAGGTGAGCCGCGCCAAGCAAGCTGTTTTGACGCATCTCGACAAGTCGATGGATTACACGACCTTGTCAACTGAAGTTCCGCCGCACGTAGCGGTTGGCTACGACGGGCTTGAGATCAGTTTGTGAGCAGCACCGGCCAGATCGTTGCCGGACTTTTGCTCTTGGCGAGCCTGGCGTTGGTTTTGCGGAACTTTCGTGGTGGCGGCTTGTTGCGCACTCATATCGTAGGGATGATGCTTGTTTGGGCGGCAATCATCCTGCTTTGCAGCCATTTTGTTAGCAGATTTGCCGGATAGGCCCCGCCTATACGGGAACTTGATTTAACATAATATATATTATCATTCTTAATTCAGCGAGCGAACCTTGGCCCCAATCGACCGCCTCCGTGCCATCATGGCCCGCCTCCGCGACCCGCAGAATGGTTGCGAGTGGGATCTTGCACAAAGCTTCACAACGATCGCACCCTATACGCTCGAGGAAGCCTACGAGGTGGCAGACGCCATCGAACGGAATGATCTGCCGTCCTTGCAGGAAGAGCTTGGCGATCTGTTGCTCCAGGTCGTGTTCCATTCCCGCATGGCCGAGGAAGCCGGCCACTTCGATTTCGATGCGGTGGCCGCAACGATCAGCGCCAAGATGGAGGCGCGCCACCCCCACATCTTCGGTGGCGCGGCGGACCAGGGCCAATCGCGCGAAGAGCGCTGGGAGAGCCTGAACGCCGAAGAACGCGAAGCCAAAGGCGCAACCAGCGCAATGGATGGCGTCGCGCTGGCACTGCCAGCCTTGTTGCGCGCCGAAAAGCTGCAGAAACGCGCGGCGCGCCAAGGGTTTGACTGGACCGACGTGAACGGTCCCGCCGACAAGCTGCGCGAGGAAATGACCGAATTGGCAACGGCTGACACGGATCAAGACCGTTTCGAGGAAGCGGGCGACCTGCTCTTCGCCGCCGTCAACCTGGTTCGAGCCTATGGCATTGCACCCGAAGAGGCCTTGCGGGCCGGCAACGCCAAGTTCGAACGCCGGTTCCGCGGGATGGAAGCGCAAGCCCGGGAGCACGGCGTTGATTTTTCAAGCCTTTCGCTTGATCAGCAGGAGGCACTTTGGTCTGCCGTCAAGCAATCAGAGACGGACAAAACGCCCTAGTTCTCGCGGTTCGAGCCGGACTGTCAGGCGGCGCAACGGGCCGCGATCGTCTTCCCCGTCATCGCTATCCTCAATCACCTCACCATGGGCATAGAGCCATGCAAGCCGCTGGCCATCGCTGACCGGAATCACGAACTCGTGCGACCTAGCTGCCGACGTCAGCAAGCGGGATACGGCTGACAGCAACTCATCGCAGCCTGCCCCGGTCAAGGCGGAGAGCGGCACGATCACCTCAACCGGATGGGAAGCGGCCTGATCGGCGAGATGTTCAGCGCGATCGGGCGGCAGGAGATCCCATTTGTTCCAAGCTTCGACGATCGGAACCTTCGGGGTAGCCCCCTCACCCTCGATCAGCCCCAGCTCTTCGAGCACCTCCAGCACCTGCCGCTTTTGCGCCAGACTGTCCGGATTGGCGATATCGCGGACATGGACAATCACATCGGCCGCGGTGACTTCCTCCAGCGTAGCCCGGAAAGCCGCAACCAGCTGCGTCGGGAGGTCTGAAATGAAACCCACCGTGTCAGACAGGATCGCCTTGTCGACACCCGGCAAGCGAATTCGCCGCATGGTGGGGTCAAGCGTCGCGAAGAGCAGGTCTTCAGCCATCACCCCGGCCCCGGTCAACCGGTTGAACAGAGTCGATTTTCCGGCATTGGTATAGCCAACCAGGGCGATGACCGGCCATGGCGCCTTTTCACGCCGGCTGCGATGGAGCCCGCGGGTGCGACGCACTTGTTCAAGTTCGCGGCGCAGGCGAGCCATCCGGTCGCGGATCATCCGGCGGTCCGCCTCGATCTGCGTTTCACCCGGCCCGCCCAGGAAGCCGAAGCCGCCACGCTGACGTTCGAGGTGGGTCCACGAACGGACCAAGCGGCCCGCCTGGTAATCGAGGTGCGCCAGTTCAACCTGCAAACGGCCTTCGGCTGTTGCCGCTCGCTCCCCGAAGATCTCGAGAATCAGGCCGGTCCGATCGATCACCTTGCGCTTCAGCCGGTCTTCCAGGTTGCGCTGCTGGATTGCCGTCAAGGCACCATCAACGATCACCAGTTCGGCCTGCTCCATTTCGCAGTTCGCCGCGATGTTCTGGATCTGCCCTTCGCCAAACAGGGTGCCGGCCCGTGCCTCGCGGATCGGGATGATCATCGCATCGGCAACGACCAGACCAATTGCCAAGGCCAGACCCTTCGCTTCTTCAAGACGGGCCTCAGGATCGGAACTGCCATGCCGACTGCGGAAGGTGGGGCACACGACAACGGCCCGCGCACCGCGGGCTACGTCTTCGCGACTGTCTTCCAGAAAGCTCAGACGTCGGTGTCCTCTTCACCGTCCCAGTCCCCGGTCAGGTCGACCGGCGTGGCCGGCTGGATCGTCGAGACGGCGTGCTTGTAGGCCAATTGGACATAGCCTTCGCGTTCCAGCAGCATGCAGAACAGGTCATAAGCCGCTACGCGGCCTTGCAGCATCACGCCATTGACCAGGAACATGGTGACCTGAACGGCTTCCTTGCGCAGGCTGGAGAGGAACACATCCTGCAAAAGGCGGGTCTTCTTGCCCCCTTCCCCGGCACTGCCAAACTGGTCAGCCTCAATCGGCTGGCTCGGCATGATGGTGGAAACCGCGTGCTTGTAGACCAGCTGGGATTGCCCATCGCGGCGCAGCAGGATGGAGAAATTGTCAAACCAGGTGACAATCCCCTGCAACTTGACGCCCTTGACCAGGAACATCGTCACCGGAATTTTGTTCTTGCGCAGGAGGTTAAGGAACTGGTCCTGCAGGTTCTGGCCCTTGCCGGCGATCAGTGCCGGTGCTGGTTCAGCTTCAGGCTTCGGCGGGCGCGGACGAGCGCTCAGTGTGCGAGAGGTCACTGCGGTCTCCTTCGTTCTTGGCGACCGCCTTACCGGCGGCTCGCAGTCTGGTTGCCCAGGGGCAACCGGCATTCGATAAAGGCAGATTATCCCGCCTTCAGTCATGCCGCAATGCACAAAACGCGCCGATCAATCGGCAACTTCCTCCTCGCATTCGTCTTCGCGCCGATCGACCATGCCGAGCAGCTTGAGCTTGCGATGCAAGGCCGAGCGTTCCATCCCGATAAAGGCCGCTGTGCGCGAGATGTTCCCAGAGAAGCGACGGATTTGCACCCGCAGGTACTCGCGCTCAAAGTTTTCGCGGGCTTCGCGCAGTGGCACGCCCATTAGCGCCGAGAGGCTGCCATCCCCGCTGATCCGTCCGCCAAGCAATTCGCCGGGGAGCATATCGGCCTCGATCCGCTCAAGTTTTTCACGGGGGGTCAGGATGATCGTACGCTCAACCAGATTGCGCAGCTGGCGTACATTTCCCGGCCATTCATAGCTCTGCAGCGCCGCCATTGCCTCACCACTGACCTCTGGCGGCGGGACCCCCTGATCGCTGGCGAAACGGGCGAAGAAATGATCGACCAGAGTGGGAATGTCGTCGCGACGCTCCGCCAGTGACGGGATCGCTACGGGGACCACATTAAGCCGGTAAAACAGGTCTTCGCGGAACCGCTTTTCAGCGATCTCGCGCTCAAGGTCGCGAGCAGTGGAGGATACCACGCGCACATCAACGCGGATCTGGCGATGCCCGCCGACGCGCACGAAACTCTGCTCGGTCAGCACGCGCAAGATCCGGGCCTGGGTCGACTGCGGCATATCAGCTACTTCATCCAGATAGAGCGTGCCGCCGTCAGCCAGCTCCAGCAGGCCGGCGCGAACCAGCTTACCGCCGGATTCTTCGCCAAACAGCTCCTGCTCAAACCGCTCGGGCGTAATCCGCGCGGAATTGACCGTAACGAAGGCGTGATCGGCCCGCGAACTCCACGAATGGAGCAGCCGGGCGGCCACTTCCTTGCCAGCGCCGGCCGGGCCGGAAATGAGCAGGCGGCTGCCCGTGTTGGCAACCCGCTTCAGCGTGGCGCGCACCTGGTTGATCGCACTGGAATTGCCGGTGAATTCATCCGCCGTGACAAAGCCTTCACGCAGGCGGGCATTCTCCCGGCGGAGCCGTTCGGTCTCGGTCGCCCGGGCGACGAGATGGAGCAGGCGTTCTGCCTCGAACGGCTTTTCGATAAAGTCCATCGCGCCGCGCCCGATCGCGGAAACAGCCGTGTCGATATTGCCGTGACCGGAGAAAATGATCACCGGCAATTCGGGTTCGCGGGTCTTGATCGCATCAAGCACTTCCAACCCGTCCATCGGGCTGCCGTGAAGCCAGACGTCAAGCAGGACCAGGCTGGGGCGGCGCTGGTCGATCATCTCAAGCGCGGTAATGCTGTCGCCAGCGGTGCGGCACTCATAGCCCTCATCGGCCAGCACCCCCGCGACCAGTTCGCGAATGTCGCGTTCATCATCGACGATCAGAATATCGAGTGCCATTGCCTGTCCTAATCCCGCGCCTATTCCGCTGCTTCACTTGTGCTGCCGGCACCCAGCGGATCGCGCGCGAACCGCATGGTTACCACCGTCCCCTGCCCTTCAGCCGGTCCGAAAGTCATATCTCCGCCATGTTCCTCGACGATCTTTTTGACGATCGCGAGGCCCAGCCCGGTGCCCTTTTCACGGGTCGTAACGTAAGGTTCGATGATCCGTTCCCGATCCTGCGGCAGGCCGATCCCGTTGTCGGTAACCGTGGCAACCAGGTCATCCCCATCGAGTGACAGTGCCAGGGTCACCTGCCCGCGATAGTCCGCATCGGCCAGCTTTTGCCGCGCCTCGATCGCCTCTGTCGCGTTTTTGAGCACGTTGGTCATGGCCTGGCCGAACTGGTGCCGATCGCAGGCGATGGTCCCGATCCGGCCGTCAGCCGAGAAGACGAAGTTCAATTCCGGCCGCGCCACTTCTTGCAGGAACAGCGCCTGCCGGGCCAGATCAACCGGGTCCTCGCTGCGGAAGACCGGCTTGGGCAGCCGCGCGAACGACGAGAACTCGTCAACCATTTTGCGCAGATCGCCAACCTGGCGAATGATGGTGCTGGTCAGTTCGTCAAACAGATCGACGTCCGCCGTCACAAGCTTGCGATAGCGCCGCTTGAGCCGTTCCGTGGCCAATTGGATCGGGGTCAGGGGGTTCTTGATTTCATGCGCGATGCGGCGGGCAACGTCGGACCAGGCGGCCTGACGCTGGTCGAGCAATTGCCGGGTGATATCCTCAAAGGTGATCACGAAACCATCCTGGCTGGCGCTGGCCTTGACGGCCAGCGTGAGCAATTCGGAACCCTTTGCAAATTGAACAATGCCGCTGTGTTTGCCGCTTGCTACCAGTTCGGCGATCGGTTGAACCAGCTCAGCCAGCGGCGCACCGACGGGCGAGGCCGCCCCCGGTGCCAGCAACAGCTTCATGGCCGCGCCATTGATCAGGCGGACTTCGCCGGTGGCCGTGGTTGAGACAACGCCGGCCGTCACCGAATCCAGTACCGTTTCGATAAAGGCGCGGCGCTCATCGAGCTGCTGGTTAGCACCGACCAGCGCCTGGGTCTGCCGCTCCAGCTGCTGGGTCATGCGGTTGAAGGCGCGGTTGAGCAGACCGATTTCGTCCGCGCCGGTGCGCCCTTCGACCCGCATCGAGAAATTGCCGGCGCCCACTTCGCGGGCTGCTGCAACCAGATCGTAAAGCGGCTTCACTTGCCGGTCAGCAAAGCGCAGCGCGAACCAGACCGACAGACCAACCAGCGCCAGCGATGCCACAAACAGCGCAATGATCGACTGCAACTGCAGCACCCGGGTCCGCTTGGTCAATTCGGCGTAATCGCGCACGATGCTTTGCGCGCGCTGCCCCTGCGAGAGGCTGAGCAGGTCGGATTTACGGGCCGTATAAAGGTAGATCCCGGTGCGCCGGTCGATCGGTGTCAGCGCCTCGATCCGGTCGGGCTTGGTATCGACCACAATGTCTGCACCGCTGTCGAGTTGGCGCACCACACCTTCTGAAACCTGCTCGTTCAGCGGGTTTTCCCCACGCGCGAAAGCCGCCCGGCTGAGCGAGCCGTCCGACAGTTTTTGCAGGATAGTGGATTCGTTGATGTTCCGGTTGGTGATCTGGAACTGGTAATAGCTGATGAATTCGGGGCTCACCGGGCTTTGCTTGCTCAGGAAATCGCGCAAGTCGGCCGCCATGGCGAGCGACGAGTACTTCATGTCGTTTTCGGTCTGTTCGTAAAAGCCGAGCGCCAGCTTGTTCGAGTTTTCCAGCAACCCGCGGGACTTGTCAGAAAACCAGAATTCGACCGCCGACTGGAACAGGAACGAGGCGAAGATCGCCACCAGCAGGGTCGGGATCGCGGAAATCAGCGAAAACAGGAAAACCAGGCGCACATGGAGCTGGCCCGAGCCACCGGCCACCTCGCGGGCGCGTTGCAGCGCCAGCCGGCGGCCCAGCAAAACCAGGATCGCCAGCGCCGGAATCAGCGTGCCGACCAGCAGGGTGGCGGTCAGCTCGGTCGGCAGCAGATGATCAGATTTGGACTGCGCGCTGATGATGACCCAGGTAATCCCGGTCATGATCAGGAATGCGCTGACCGCCAGAAATTCCATCAGGGCGAACACGTTCGCGCGGCGCGCGGCGATCTGGAATCGCCGCCGCCAGCGGGCCCAGCCGCTATTGCGCGAAGGAGAGACCCGGGGCATCATAGTGGCGCAGTTACAACACCACTGTTGCCAAAAGGCAAGAGCGCGTCAGCGGGCCATCTCGGCGGCTGTAATCCCCAGTTCACCAAGGCGTTTGCGCAAGGTATTGCGATTTATCCCCAGCACTTGCGCGGCGCGCAACTGGTTCCCCTGTGTCTCGCGGAGCACAGCCTCAAACAGGGGCCGCTCGAAGGCCGCCAGAGCCTGATCGTAAACCGTGCCTGCCGGGGGCTGGTTCTGACCGAGCCAGACATGAACCGCCTGATCCAAACCGACCGAACCGCCATTGCTGTCGCTGGGGGGCAGCTCGGCCAGCATCGGCGCAAGGGTGGAGGTATCGATCAGGTCTTCCCGCGATAACAAGGCAAGCCGATAGACAAAGTTGCGCAATTCCCGGACGTTGCCGCGCCAAGGCTGGAGCGCGAGCATGGCAGCAGCATCGTCGGACAATTGCCGCCGGGGCAAGCCTTCCTGGGTGGCGAGGCTCAGGAAATGGCGGGCCAGCGCCGGAATATCGTCTGCCCGGTCGCGCAGGGCCGGCAGGGTGATCGGAACCACATTGAGCCGGTAATAGAGGTCTTCGCGAAACGTTCCGGCCGCGATCATCGGCTGCAAATCGCGATTGGTAGCGGCGATAATCCGAACGTCGACGCTGATCTCATCACGGCCGCCAACCCGGCGGATCGTGCCCGATTGCAAAGCGCGCAGCAGCCGGGTCTGGGCCTGCATCGGCATATCCCCGATTTCATCGAGGAACAGGGTGCCGCCATTGGCCTGCTCAAACTTGCCGATATGGCGCGCCACGGCGCCAGTGAATGCGCCCTTCTCGTGCCCGAACAGTTCGCTTTCAATCAACTCGCCGGGAATCGCCGCCGTGTTGACCGCCACAAACGGCCCGTCGCGGCGCTGGCCAAGCTGGTGCACGGCTTCGGCCACCAGTTCCTTGCCGGTGCCGCTTTCGCCTAGGACCAGGACCGTCAGGTCATTGCGCAAGACCCGGGTGATCATGCGATAGACCGCCTGCATCGGCGCGCTGCGGCCCACCAGGGGCAGACCCGCAGGGGTGCCCTCCCCCTCGGCGTCGATCCGGTGGGCGCTGCTGCCCACGGCCTGGCGCACGGTGCGGGCCAGTTCATCGATATCGAACGGCTTGGGGAAATATTCGAATGCCCCGGTGTCTGTAGCCCGCACCGCGGTATCCAGCGTGTTCTGGGCCGATAGGATAATGATCGGCAGGTCAGGATCGGCCGCCCGGACCCGATCGATCGTGGCTATGCCATCGCCGTCGATCAGCATCACGTCTGTTACCAACGCCGAGAAACGCCGTTCCCCAAGCAAACGGTCGCGCTCGGCGATGGAATCGCACCGCACCACCGCAAACCCTTCGGCCTCAAGCGCAGCGGTTATGACGATCGCGATCGAGGTGTCATCCTCTACCAGCAAGACGCTCATGCCATGTCTTCCTTTGCCATCTGCGTTACCGCTGCCTTGGGTGCGACTTGCAGGTGAACGCGAAAGTGGGTCAGGCCTGTCGCCTCCTCACGATCATGGCTGATGCGCCCGTTCATGTCGCGAACCATCCGGCGGACCAACGCCAAACCAAGTCCCTGACCGCTCTTCTTGGTGGTCACAAAGGGTTCGAACAGGTGATTGGCCATCGCCGGGTCAACGCCAGGGCCATTGTCACTTACCCGCAATTCGATCGGCAGACGAACCGGCTCACCCGCGGCTGTCCGGTGCAATTGCAGACCGCTGGCAAAACGGGTCCGGACCGCGATACGCGGTTCAGTCATACCAGCGCAGGCTTCGGCAGCATTGGCGATCAGGTTGATCAGCACCTGCACCAGCGCGTCGGCATTGGCCAGCACGGGCGGCAGCGAGGGATCGAATTCCTCGAGCACCACTGGCGCCTTGCCGCCAGCCTCAATCACGGCGCGAGCGCGGCGAACGGCTTCGTGCAGGTTGCAGGCTTCCAATTGCGGCGGGGTGCGCCGCGAAAGGGTTTGCATCTGATCGATCAGCTTGGCGATCCGATCAACCTCGTCAGCGATCAGGCCGGTCAGCGCCAGATCGTTGCCCTCCAGTTTCCGGCCAAGCAACTGGGCTGCGCCGCGGATGCCGGCCAAGGGGTTCTTGATCTCATGCGCCAGGATTTCCGGTGCGCGCAGCACCGCATCCTCCCCGCCTTCACCGCGCAAGGCTTCGGCACCGGCCGCGTCTTGCAGGGTCAGGATCTGCCAATTGGGCTGGTCAATCACCGGAGCGGCCGTCACATCGAGCCGGCGCGGGCCCTGTCCGGGGATCAAGACCGGCGTTGCCCGGGCCGACACCTGCGCCTCTCCTTCGGCCATGCGATCAGCCAGGCGCGGTTCCTCAAAGCGGATTACTTCACCCAGCGGGCGATCAATCAGGCGCCGCGCGCTTTGCCCCAGCAGTTGCTCAGCGCCGGGATTGGCCGCAGCGATGCGTTGCCCGGGTGACAGCAGGACCACGGCCAGCGGCAAGGAAGCCAGCTGACGCGCGGGATCCGTCATGTTCAGGCCGCCAGACGCGAGATGAACGGCGCGTAGAATTCGCGCAGACTGCGGACCACTTCATCGGCATCGTCAACAAAGTTGATCCGGTTGCGGAATTCGGCCGAACCGTGGAGCCCCTTGGTGTACCAGCTCAGGTGCTTGCGGGCCATCTTGACCCCGGTATCCCTGCCATAATGACTGAGCATTGCCTCGTAATGCTCTAAAACAACGGACAATTGTTCATCAATCGAGGGATCCGGAACCTGCACCCCATGGCGCAGCCAGTGCATCACCTGCCCCAGCAGCCAAGGCTTGCCATAGGAACCACGACCGATCATCACGCCATCGGCGCCAGACAGTTCCAACGCCCGAGCGGCGTCCTCGATCCCGCAGATGTCGCCGTTGACGATAACCGGGATCGAGACCGCCTCCTTGACCTGCCGGACAAAGCCCCAGTCCGCATCGCCCTTGTACATCTGGTTGCGGGTGCGCCCGTGGACGGTAACCATCTTGGCCCCCAGATCCTCGGCGATCCGGGCCAGCTCCGGGGCATTCAGGTTATCGTGACACCAGCCCATGCGCATCTTGACCGTGACCGGCACCGACACGGCCTTGACCGTGGCCTCGATCAACTTGGCGGCCAATGGGACATCGCGCATCAGGGCCGAACCGGCATCGCCATTGACCACCTTGCGCACCGGGCAACCCATGTTGATATCGATGATCGCCGCGCCGCGATCCTCGACCAGTTTGGCCGCCTCCCCCATCTGCTCCGGATCACAGCCGACCAGCTGCATCGAAACCGGCTCTTCAATCTGGTCCCACATGGCCTTCTGCACCGAAACCCGAGTTTCGCGGATTGCGGCCGGGCTGGCGATCATCTCGGTAACATTGAGACCCGAGCCATAACGACGGACAAGGCGGCGGAACGGCAGGTCCGTAACCCCGGTCATCGGGGCCAGGATTACCGGGCAATCGATGCGCTGCGCACCGACCTGGATCGGATCAAGCGAGGGAGGAACCGGGAGGGACATGACGATCTGCCTAAAATTTGGGCAGCACATAGGGAATTGCCGGAAACACGGCAAGTCTTTACCGGCGCGAGGCGATGAGCAGTTCAACCGCCCTTCCCCCTGGTATCGCCGCTGTCATCGTTGCAGCCGGACAAGGCTTGCGCGCCGGACAACCGTTGCCCAAGCAGTTTGCGCGCTGGCGGGGGAAGCCGGTGGTCCGCCACTCGGCCGAGGCCTTGGCCGTCGCCGGGGTCAGCCCCATCGTCGTCGCCATTCCCGAAGGCGCTGATGCCATTGCGGCGGAGTGTCTCGCAGGCATTCCCGGCATTCGGCTGATTACCGGTGGTGCTACCCGGCGGGACTCGGTTCGTCTTGGGCTTGAGGCCCTGGCCGAAACCGGGTCCACGCTCGTCCTGATCCATGATGCCGCCCGCCCCCTATTGCCGCGCGAAGTGATTGATCGACTGGTCGACGCCCTGGCCCATCACCCCGGAGCAATCCCGGTGCTGCCGGTAGTCGACAGTCTGACGGGGGCGAATGGTCACCTGATGGGCGATCCCGCCCGACGCGAACAGCTGCGGCGGGTCCAGACGCCACAAGCGTTCCGCTATGCCGATATCATGGCTGCCCACCACAATTGGTCCGGCATCGAGGAGGCGGGCGATGACGCCCAGGTTGCCCAAGCCGCCGGTCTGCCGGTGGCGTTGGTTGAAGGAGACGAGCGTTTGCACAAGTTGACTTACGCCAACGATTTCACCGCAGAACTCCCTCCGATCCGGGTCGGAACAGGCTATGATGTTCACCGTCTTGCCGCCGGCGAAGAGCTGTGGCTGTGCGGCGTGCAGATCGAGCATAGCCACGGACTGGCGGGGCACAGTGATGCCGACGTCGCGATCCATGCATTGGTTGACGCAATCCTCGGTGCGATCGGTCAGGGTGACATTGGCAGCCATTTCCCGCCAAGTGACCCGCAATGGAAAGGTGCAGCATCAGACCGCTTCCTTGCCCATGCGGTGAACTTGGCCGCAAATGCCGGTTATCGCATCGGCAACATCGACCTGACTATCATCTGCGAGGCGCCAAAGATCGGACCGCACCGTGAAAGAATGCGTGCTCGATTGGCCGAAATCCTTGCTACCGGGATTGATGCAATCAGCGTAAAGGCGACCACCACCGAGCGGCTGGGGTTTACCGGCCGGTCTGAAGGGATCGCGGCGCAGGCCGTTGCCACCCTGCTGCGCGATTGATGGAGTGTTTTGTGATGCGCGTGTTCAATAGGGGAATGGCCATTGTCTTGGCAGCAGCCCTGCCCGCCCCGGCGCTGGCTGTGGCCGCTGAGCCGCCCTGTCTCTCCGCGCAGGAATTCGCCGCCGTTTCGACCTTTGCCCTGCCCGGCGTAATCCGCGGCGCGGCGCAGCGCTGTGCAGCAGTTCTGCCGAACGATGCTTTCCTGCGCAATCAGTCTGAAACACTGGCCAAGCGTTACAGCGCTGGCCGGGATCGGGCATGGCCGCAGGCCAAGGTGGCGTTCTTCAAGCTCGGCGGCAATATGGATCCGCAGGCATCGAACATGCTGAAGGCCATGCCGGATGAAAGCCTGAAGCCATTTGTTGAAGGCGCGGTCACATCGATGGTCGGCCAGCAACTGCCAACCGAACGCTGCTCTGCAGTCGACCGGCTGGTTATGCTACTCTCCCCCCTTCCGGCTGAAAGCACCGCCGAAGTCATCAGTCTGGCGGCAGGCCTTGGTGCCCGCACCGGGCAGGCCCGGCTGGGCAAATTCGTCATCTGCAAGGCCTGAACCATGGACACCCTTCTCCCTGCCGATATTACGGCACTTGCCGCGCGCGTGATCGAAAGCAACCTCGCTGCCGGACGGACGGTCGCACTGGCTGAGAGTTGCACCGGCGGTCTCGTTGCCGCCGCCCTCACCGAGATTGCGGGATCATCAGCCGTTCTCGATCGTGGCTTCGTGACCTATTCGAATGAGGCCAAGCAGGAACTGCTGGGCATCAACCCGGATATTATCGACACCTTCGGCGCGGTCTCGATCGCCTGCGCCTGGGCGATGGCCCAAGGCGCGCTCAAGCGCAGCGGCGCAGATGTGGCCGTGGCGATCAGCGGGATTGCTGGCCCGGGCGGCGGGTCCGAACAAAAGCCAGTTGGAACCGTCGTCTTTGCCCGGGCGATCCGCGGCCAGGATGAAGAGGAAGCCTTGGCCGAAGAACGCCTGCTGGATGGCTCCAGCCGGTCAATCGTGCGCCATCAGGCGGCGCTGGTCGCGCTCGAACTGCTGCTGCCGTAGAGCGCATCAGCGCGGGTCTCGAACGCGCTCACCATCTTGCGGAAGGCGCGATCGAAATACTGCCCGGCCAGTTTTTCGAACATGGCGTTGCGGAAGGTGAAGCTCACCATAAATTCGACTTCGCAGCCGCCATCGTCCAGCGGACGAAATTCCCAGACATTGTCGAGATCGCGCATCGGCCCGTCAACATAGATCACCTCAATCCGTTCCGGCCGCGCCTTGATCACGCGCGAGGTGAACTTTTCGCGCAGCGCGTTGAAGCCGACCAGCATATCGGCGATCATCTCGGTTTCGCTGTCCGAGCGGACCCGCGTGGCCACGACCCACGGCAGGAATTCGCCATAGTGCGCAACGTCCGCCACCAGATCATACATCTGGGTGGCGCTGTAAGGCAGCCGGCGAACTTCGCGGATGCCCGGCATCAGCCGCGTGCAGCAGCCTTGGCCAGCTGCGCTTCGCGGGCTGCGCGCATCTGCCGGAAGTCATCCCCGGCGTGATAGCTGGAACGGGTCAACGGGCTGGCGGCGACCTGCAGGAAGCCTTTGGCGCGGGCGATCGCACCATAAGCGTCGAAGGCCTGCGGGGTGACGAAATCGATCACCTTGGCATGCTTCGGCGTGGGCTGGAGGTACTGGCCCATGGTCAGGAAATCGATCCCGGCGCTGCGCATGTCGTCCATCACCTGGTGAACCTCAAGCCGCTCTTCGCCCAGCCCCAGCATGATGCCGCTCTTCGTGAAGATCATGGGATTGTGGCGCTTCACTTCCTCCAGCAGCCGGAGTGACGCGTAATAGCGCGCGCCGGGGCGGATGGTGGGATAGAGCCGCGGCACGGTTTCCAGGTTGTGGTTGTAAACGTCCGGACCGGCGGCGACGATCGCTTCGACCGCTGCCTGCATCTTGCCGCGGAAGTCGGGAGTCAGAATCTCGATCGTGGTTTTGGGTGTGGTGCGGCGCAGCGCCTCAATCACTTTGACGAACTGCGCTGCCCCGCCGTCCGGGAGATCGTCCCGGTCCACCGAAGTGATGACGATATGCTCCAGCCCCATCTTGGCGGCTGCAGTGGCAACGTGCTCCGGTTCAAGCGGATCGACCGCGCGCGGCATCCCGGTCTTGACGTTACAAAACGCGCAGGCCCGGGTGCAGACATCACCCAGGATCATTACCGTGGCGTGCTTCTTGGTCCAGCATTCCCCGATATTGGGACAGGCGGCCTCTTCGCAGACGGTATTCAGGTTGAGATCGCGCATCAGCTGGCGCGTCTCGCCATAGCCGCGGCTGGTGGGGGCCTTGACCCGGATCCAGTCCGGCTTGCGTTGACGTTCGGGCTTGGGAGGGTTCGCCAGGTCGTTCATGCCCTGCCCTCTAGTCGCCTTGCCAGCCGTTGCCAATGGCGCTAGCGACCTTGGCTCATGGAACTATCCGCGTTTGCCCCATTCGCCTCGCCGGTCATCCTGTTCTTCCTGCTGGGTCTGCTGGCTTCGGCGCTCCGCTCTGACCTTGCCATCCCGGAAGCCATCGCCAAGGGTATGTCGCTCTACCTGATGGCCGCGATCGGCCTTAAAGGCGGGGTGGCGGTGGCCAAATCGGGCGTGAACGCAGAGGTCGCAGCAGCGCTGCTGGCGGGCCTGACACTCAGCTTCACCATCCCATTCCTGGCCTATGGCGTTTTGCGCGCCTTCGCTAAGCTGGATCAGACCAATGCCGGCGCCGTTGCGGCCCATTACGGTTCGGTCAGCGTGGTGACGTTCGTGACAGCCAACGAACTGCTCGGCGCGAGCGGATTAGCGGTGGCCGGGTTCATGGTCGCCGTGCTGGCGGTGATGGAAACCCCGGCGATTCTCTCCGGCCTGATGCTGGCACGGCGTGGCCAGGCAAACGGCGGCCAATCGCGCGGTGAGCTGCTGCGCGAGGTGTTCCTCAACGCCTCGGTCGTGCTGTTGCTGGGAAGTTTCGCGATTGGCTTGATCGCTGGCCCCAAGGGCTATGCTGAAGTGCAGCCACTGTTCGAAAGCGGGTTCAAGGGTGTGCTTTGCCTGTTCCTGCTCGACATGGGCCTGATCGCGGCGCGGCGACTGATTGATGCGCGGGCGCTGAACCTGCGCCTTGTTATCCTCGCCATCGCCTTCCCGCTGTTCAACGGCACGCTTGGCGTGCTGGTCGGGAACCTGATCGGGCTTGATACGGCTACTGCAGCTGCACTGGGCGTGCTCTGCGCCAGCGCCAGTTATATTGCCGTACCTGCCGCCATGCGCCTGGCCTTGCCCCAGGCCGATCCCGGGATCTACCTGACCATGTCCTTGTCGATCACCTTCCCCTTCAACATCCTGATCGGGATCAGCCTGTTTGGCGAGCTCTCGGTCGGGCTGAGCGCACATTGAGGACGTCATGATCGAAACCGTGATCCGCAAACGGATTGAAATCCTGGCCGACACACCCCTGGTCCGCCGCGTGACCGATGCCATCGACAAGGCCGGAATTACCGGCTGGTCGGTCCTCCCCGTCACCTCGGGCAGCGGTCGCGACGGTCGCTGGCGTGAAGAGCGCGTCACGGGTGCCGACAAGTCTCTTGTCCTGGCGATCGCCTCGACCGAAAAGGCAAAGGTTCTGGTGGAGACGTTGGCCCCGATGCTGACCAGCCATGGTCTGCTGCTGACCATGTGGGATGTGGAAGTCCTTCGCGGGGAGCGGTTCTGATGCCGGAATTCGCCACACTCCTCGATGGCTATCGCCGCTTTCGCACTGGCGCCTATCGCGATCAGAAGGAACGCTATGACCGCCTGGCTGAAGAGGGCCAGTCTCCCAAGCTGCTGGTGATCGCCTGTTCCGACAGCCGGGTCGATCCGGCGCAGGTGTTCGATGTCGATCCGGGCGAGATTTTCGTGGTGCGCAATGTCGCGGCACTTGTCCCCCCGTTCGAGACGGCGCCGGGCCTCCACGGCGTGTCAGCGGCGCTAGAGTTCGCGGTGCAGAAGCTGCAGGTTAAGCAGATTGTGGTCATGGGGCACGGGATGTGCGGTGGCTGCAAGGCGGCGCTCTCGCGCGAGATGGAAGGGGCCCCGCGCGGCGAAGGCGGCTTCGTGGCAGACTGGATCGGGCTGCTGGACGGTGCGCGGCACATGGTGGCCCTGCGCCATGGGACCGAGGGCCCTGACGCCGAACGCGCGATGGAGATGGCCGGAGTGAAGGTCAGCCTGTCCAACCTGCGGACCTTCCCGCAGGTGCTGGCCAAGGAGCGCGAAGGCAAGCTCAAGCTGCGCGGCGTGTTCTTCGCGATCAGCGACGGCGTGCTGCATATCCTGGACGAGGAAACTGGCGAGTTCTTCGCCGCCCCCGACGCCTGAAACAAAAAGGGCGGCAGTTTGCCTGCCGCCCCCTTGTTTGGTCCTGCAAGCCTGATCAGGCTGCCGGAATGGTCTTGCCCTTGGCTACCAGCGTCCACAGCTGGGCGATGCCCTTGCGCGGACCATCAACCTTGGCGAGCGCGGCCTGAGCCTCATCCATCTTGCCCTGCTTCACCAGGGCAATGCCCAGGCGCAGGTTGATGCCGGCCAGGTCGGCACCCGGCTTGCCCAGGGCAATCTGGTACAGTTCGGCCGCCTTGGCGTCCTGATCATAGCTAAGCAGGGTGTCAGCACCGATCAGCACGGTCTTGGCGGTTGCTGCCGGAGCACGCGCATCACGCTCCAGCGCGGCAAGCGAGGCCTTGTCCGCTGCCAGGCGGCGGTTAGCTTCTGCCAGGGCATCACGAACGAAGGGATCGGCTGCCTGCAGTGCGGTGGCCTTGATCCCCTGGTTGGCGATCTTGATCACCTCACCCGGATAGAGCACGCCGACCTTGCCGACTGCCGACTGCATGTATTCGACATATTCACGCTGCACCGATTGGGTGCTGGTATTCAGCGCGCCAGCCTTGTCGAGCGCGCGCGAAATATCGAGCGACTCGTTCGGGCCAAAGTTGCCGCGTTCGCGCAGGATCTGGCCAGCAGCCACCCAGCCCAGCTGGGTCGGATAGAATTCGATACGACGGATCGCCCAGTCAGCGGCGTCCGGGCTCTTGCTCTGGTAGGAAATCAGCACCGCGCGCTCCAGCACGTCAGCTGCCGGGACCTGGCCGGCAGCAGCGGTGCTATCGACGATGTCCTTGATCGTGGCGAGCGCGTCTGCCGGACGACCGGCCGAATTCTGTGCTTCAGCCAGCAGGCCCTTGACGTCGTTACCATTGTAGCCCGCTGCGACGGCCGCCTTCAGCGAGGCTTCGGCTGCGGCATAGTCCTTCATATCGAAAGCAAAGCCGGCGGCGTAATAGTTGTACTTGCCGACTTCGGCGGCCGGCACGTTGCCGCTTTCGATCATCGAGACCAGACCGCGACGCTGCATCGCCTTGTCCACGGCCAGGCCACCATAGGTGAAGCCCAGCTGGCCAGCGAAGAACTTGTCGGCATCGTTGCCGGTCTTGGCGTAGGTTTCATCAACCTTGGCCTTTTCGGCCGCCAGCAGACCGGAGAGCGCAGCGACAGATGCATCGTACTGGCCGCGAGCAGCTTCTTGAGCGGCGCGACCGCGGGCCGAGCGATAGGCGCGCTCGGTTTCGGAAACCTTGGCCTTGGCGGCGATCACGTCCGGACGCTTGGCAGCTGCATCGAGCATGGTCTTGAGCTCGGTGTAGGCCGGGATGAAGGCCTTGGTCGGCTGCGGAGCCTTGGCTGCGCTGCCCTTCTTTTCATCCTTCTTCTCAGCATGGGCCGGGGTGGCAACCAGGCCGACTGCGGCAAAAGAGCTGAGCGCAAGGGCAAGCGCATAGGCCGGACGGGTCAGAATCTGGGTGCGGCGCATCTTATACTTCACTCCTCGATCGTCCCGAAGGAAACCGGGACGCTACTTCCATCGCGCCAGCTACTGACGGCAAAACGGCAGTTTGGCAACTCTTGCGGCGAACTATCGCCAAGCTGCTGAACCCGCGTTGAACGCTATTCGTCGCGTTCATTCAGCCCAGGCACCACGGATGTGGAAAAACCGGGTTGCTGGGGCGCTTGCAGTGGCCTTTGCCGCTGCCTTGGCCTAGTCCGGCCCTACGCCATTCCCGCTAACAACCGGCCGATATTCCGCGTGAGCGATAACCAAGACATTCCCGAATTCGAAGCCAACGACCCCACCGGACCGGAGGGCGAATTCCAGCGCATTGACATCGTCGATGAAATGAAGACCAGCTATCTCGATTACGCGATGAGCGTGATCGTGAGCCGCGCGCTGCCGGATGTGCGCGATGGTTTGAAGCCGGTCCACCGCCGCATTCTGTTCGCCAGCCAGGAAGGCGGCTTCGTTGCCGGTCGGCCCTATCGCAAGAGCGCCAAGATCGTTGGTGACGTGATGGGTAACTACCACCCGCACGGCGACAGCGCGATTTACGATGCCCTGGCGCGTATGACCCAGGATTGGTCGATGCGCCTGCCGCTGATCGACGGCCAGGGCAACTTCGGCTCGATGGACCCGGATCCACCGGCCTCGATGCGTTACACCGAAGCGCGCCTGGCCCGCGTGGCCAATTCACTGCTCGACGATCTCGACAAGGATACGGTCGATTTCGCGGATAACTATGATGGATCGCGCCAGGAACCGACTGTTCTACCGGCTCGGTTCCCGAACCTGCTGGTCAACGGCGCGGGCGGGATCGCGGTCGGCATGGCAACCAACATTCCGCCGCATAACCTGGGCGAAGTGATCGATGGCTGCTTGGCCTATATCGAGAACCCGGCGATCACTTCGGAAGAACTGATCCAGTTCATTCCAGGGCCGGACTTCCCCACGGCTCCGCTGATCCTCGGCACAGCGGGTGCGCGTTCGGCATACCTAACCGGTCGCGGTTCAGTGATCATGCGTGCCCGGCACGAGATCGAGGAAGGCCGTGGCGATCGCCGTTCGATCGTGCTGACCGCAATCCCCTATCAGGTCGGCAAGAATGGGCTGGTCGAAAAGATCGCCGAAGCCGCCAAGGACAAGCGGATCGAAGGCATCTCGGACATCCGTGACGAATCGAGCCGCCTCGGCGTGCGCGTCGTGATCGACCTGAAGCGCGATGCCACCCCCGAAGTCGTGCTGAACCAGCTGTGGCGCAACACCCCGGCGCAAAGCTCGTTCCCGGCGAACATGCTGGCGATCCGTGGCGGCCGCCCGGAAGTGCTGACGCTGCGCGACATCATCAGCAGCTTCATCAGCTTCCGCGAGGAAGTGATCACCCGCCGTACCAAGTTCGAACTGAACAAGGCCCGCGACCGGGCCCATATCCTGCTTGGCCTCGTTGTGGCCGTAACCAACCTTGATGAGGTGGTCCGGATCATCCGTGGTTCGCCGAACCCGGCAGCGGCCCGCGAAGCGCTGCTCACGCGCGAATGGCCGATTGGCGATATCGCGCCCTATATCAAGCTGGTCGAAGCAATCGAGCCGAACGCCGAGCAGGCGGGAGGCACCTATCGCCTGTCCGAAGTGCAGGTGAAGGCCATCCTTGACCTGCGTCTGCACCGCCTGACCGCGCTGGGCCGCGATGAAATCGGTGACGAGCTCAAGGAACTGGCCATTGCGATCGAGGAATACCTCTCGATCCTGTCCGACCGGGTAAAGCTCTATGGCGTGATGCAGGACGAACTGGTCCTGATCCGCGAGACCTACGCCACCCCGCGCGTGTCGGAGATCGCCGCCGCTGCCGACGGGATTGACGATGAAGACCTGATCGAACGGGATGACATGGTCGTGACCGTCACGATGGACGGCTACATCAAGCGTACCCCGCTTTCGACCTTCCGGGCCCAGAACCGTGGCGGCAAAGGCCGCGCCGGTATGGCGACGAAGGACGAGGATGTCGTCACCAACATGTTCGTCACCAGCACCCACAATCCGGTGCTATTCTTCTCGACTGCGGGGAAGGTCTATCGGCTCAAGGTGTGGCGCTTGCCGGAAGGCGGCCCGGCCACCAAGGGCCGGCCCATCGTCAACCTGCTGCCGGCGCTCGACAAGGATGAAACGATCCAGACCGTGCTGCCGTTGCCCGAGGACGAAGCCGAATGGGGCAAGCTCTCGGTCGTCTTCGCCACGGCTAAGGGCAACGTCCGCCGCAACGCCATGGATGCCTTTGCCAATATCCCATCCAACGGCAAGTTCGCCATGCGGTTCGAGGAAGGTTCAGACGATCGCCTGATCGGCGTCGCCCTGCTTGAAGCCAGCGACGACGTGCTGCTCGCCACCCGCCAGGGCAAGGCGATCCGCTTTGCTGGCGATGAAGTTCGCGAATTCACCAGCCGAACCTCAACCGGCGTGCGTGGCATGCTGCTGAAGGGTGATGACGAGGTTATCAGCCTCTCGATCCTGCACCGCGTCGGCACCACTAGCGAAGAGCGTGAGGAATACGTCAAGTTCGCGCCATGGAAGGGCGAGAAGGAAGGCGAACCTTCGATGTCGGCAGAGCGCTATGCCGAGCTGCAGGCGCGCGAGCAGTTCATCCTGACCGTCTGCGCCAATGGCTATGGCAAGCTGAGTTCGGCCTACGAATATCGCCGCACCGGTCGTGGCGGCCAGGGGATCACCAATATCGACAACATCGGCCGCAACGGTCCGGTGGTGGCAAGCTTCCCCACCACGCAAGCGGACCAGTTGATGCTGGTGACCGACCAGGCCAAGCTCATCCGTCTGCCGCTAGACAGCTTGCGGGTCATTGGGCGCGGTTCGGCGGGTGTGCGCCTGTTCAACGTAGCCGATCAGGAACATGTGGTTAGCGCGGTGCGCCTTGCTGACGATGGCAGCGACGGCGCCGAGGGAGACGATGGCGGTGAAGCACCGGTCGTCGACGGGGATACCGTTCACTAATGAGCCTCCGGGTCGACCCTTCAGGCGGTGCGTGCGGTGCGCGCATCACCGGGGTCGACCTGAAGCAGCCCCTCGATAGTGCGACTGTTGCAGCAATTCGCGCTGCATGGCTGGAACACCATGTCCTGGCCTTCCCCGACCAGTTCTTGAACGACGATGAGCTGGAACGCTTCACACTGCTGTTCGGCGGGTTCGGTGATGATCCCTTCTTTGCGCCGATTGCCGGGCGCCAGCATATTGCCGCGATCCGGCGCGAGGCAGACGAGACGTCACCGCTGTTCGCAGAGAATTGGCACGCCGATTGGTCGTTCCAGGCCAAGCCGCCGTCGGGCACCTGCCTGAACGCTATCGAGATTCCGCCGGTGGGTGGGGATACCCTGTTTGCAAACCAGCACCAGGCTTGGGAAGCCCTCTCCCCTGCCCGGCAAGCCCTTTATGCTGACCTGATCGCGATCCATTCGGCCCGTATGCCCTATGCGCCCGACGGGACCTATGGCGCGAAGGACAAGGGCCGCTCGATGGACATCCGGCCAAGCGAAGCGGCGCTTGCCACCCAGACGCACGCGCTGGTGCCTGCTCATCCCGAGACCGGACAGCGCGGGTTCTACTCTACCCTAGGCTATATTATCGGGATCGAGGGCGTGCCGCAGGATGAGGCGATTGCCCTGCTGCTGGAGCTTCAAGCTTGGCAGGGTGATGACCGCTTTGTCTTTGCCCAGAAATGGGAGCCTGGCATGCTGGTGATGTGGGACAACCGCTCTGTCCTGCACAAGGCGACCGGCGGCTACGAAGGCTATCGCCGCGAATTGCATCGCACCACGATTGCCGCTTGGGACGGCTGATCACAGCCGCTTCACAAGCAGCCTGCCCCGCGCCACAAGCAGCACACCAGTTCACACATTCGCTGATTCCAGAGAGGAAAATCCATGAAGACCCGCGCCGCCGTTGCCTTTGCCGCCAAGCAGCCGCTCGAGATCGTCGAGCTGGACCTCGAAGGGCCCAAAGCGGGCGAAGTGCTGGTCGAGATCATGGCGACCGGTGTCTGCCACACCGATGCCTACACCCTCGATGGCCTGGACAGCGAAGGGATCTTCCCCTCGATCCTCGGCCACGAAGGCGCCGGGATCGTGCGCGAGGTTGGCCCGGGGGTGACCTCGGTAAAGCCCGGCGATCACGTTATCCCGCTTTACACCCCGGAATGCCGCCAGTGTAAGTCTTGCCTCTCGGGCAAGACCAACCTCTGCACCGCAATCCGCGTGACCCAGGGCCAGGGCCTGATGCCGGACGGCACAAGCCGGTTCTCCTACAAGGGCCAGACCATTTTCCACTACATGGGCTGCAGCACCTTTTCGAACTTCACCGTCCTGCCGGAAATCGCCGTCGCCAAGATCCGCGAGGATGCGCCGTTCCAGTCGAGCTGCTACATCGGCTGCGGGGTGACCACCGGGGTTGGCGCGGTAATCAACACGGCCAAGGTTCAGGTGGGTGACAACGTAGTGGTGTTTGGCCTTGGCGGCATTGGCCTCAACGTCATCCAGGGCGCCCGGCTCGCCGGTGCTGGCAAGATCATCGGCGTCGATATCAACCCGGACCGCGAAGAATGGGGCCGCCGCTTTGGCATGACCGAGTTCCTCAACACGAAGGGCATGAGCCGCGAGGACATCGTGGCCAAGATCGTGCTGATGACCGACGGCGGCGCGGACTACACCTTTGATGCCACCGGCAACACCGAAGTGATGCGCACCGCGCTGGAAGCCTGCCACCGCGGATGGGGCACCTCGATCATCATCGGCGTGGCCGAAGCAGGCAAGGAAATCGCCACCCGTCCGTTCCAGCTGGTGACAGGCCGCAACTGGCGCGGGACCGCGTTTGGCGGAGCAAAGGGGCGCACCGACGTGCCCAAGATCGTCGACATGTACATGACCGGCAAGATCGAGATCGATCCGATGATCACGCACGTGATGGGCCTTGAAGAGATCAATACGGCGTTCGACCTGATGCACGCTGGCAAGTCGATCCGTTCGGTGGTGGTGTTCTGATGTTCAGCCATGTCACCATCGGTGCCGATGATATCGCGGCAACCAAGCGGTTCTATGACGCAGCCTTGGGTGCCCTCGGCGTTCCCGCGGGTGAGGTCGATGTTCGCGGTCGGTTGATCTACAACCATGCAGGCGGGCGGCTGCTGATCACCAACCCGCTCAATGGCCAGCTGACCAATGGCGGGAACGGCCACACGCTAGGCTTCCTCGCTGCATCCCCGGCCGAAGTGGATGCCTGGCATGCCGCAGGTCTCGCCCATGGCGGCACGGCAATCGAAGACCCGCCCGGCGAACGCTACCCGCCCGATGGCCGGGTGCTTTACCTGGCGTACCTGCGCGATCCGTCCGGCAACAAGCTGTGCGGCTTTCACCGGGTGAAGTGATGGAAACCGTCTCCATAAACCGCAGCCATGGCGGCACGCAGGGCGTCTTTACGCATCAATCGGCCACCACAGGCACGCCGATGACCTTTTCGGTGTTTGTGCCGGATCACGAACCCGGCACGAAGCTGCCGGTCCTTTGGTATCTCTCCGGCCTGACCTGCACCAACGCCAACGTCACTGAAAAGGGTGAATACCGCGCAGCCTGCGCCAAGCATGGCATTATCTTCGTCGCCCCGGATACCAGTCCTCGTGGCGACGAACTCCCCGATGACGAGGCCTATGATTTCGGCAAGGGCGCCGGTTTCTATGTCGACGCAACCCAAGCGCCGTGGTCAGCCAATTTCCGGATGCGCAGCTATATCGAGCAGGAACTGCCTGCGCTGATCGCCGAGCATTTCCCCGTCGACATGGACCGCCAAGCCATCACTGGCCATTCCATGGGCGGCCACGGTGCACTCACGATCGGCCTGCGCAATGCCAACCGCTTCCGCTCGGTCAGTGCCTTCTCGCCCATCGTCAGTCCGCTCAATTGTCCCTGGGGCGAAAAGGCGTTGGGTGGCTATCTTGGGCCAGACAAGGCGAGCTGGCGCGAATACGATGCCTGTGCACTGATCGAGGACGGCGCCCGCCTGCCCGCGCTACTGGTCGATCAGGGCGATGCCGACAACTTCCTGCACGAACAGCTCAAGACCGGGCTGCTGGTGATGGCCTGCCGCAAGGCCGGCATTCCGGCCACGATCCGGATGCAGCCGGGCTATGACCACTCGTACTACTTCATCTCGACCTTCATGGCGGATCATGTCGCATGGCACGCCGAACGCCTGAAGGCGTGATCGATTGGCCAGTCTGGAAGGGGGAAAGTTGGTAGCGGAGGAGGGACTCGAACCCCCGACACGCGGATTATGATTGCTCATGTCATATGCAAAATCAAAGACTTAGAGCTTTTTGTCTAGGTCATTGTCTAAGTTTTAAATTCTCGATTCGATCCACAGCCCGGCATAAGCATGAAAATTTCACTCAGCATACGCACTCGAAATCTGCCGCCCTTGTGAATCGTATACGTAGATGTTCCGACCTCTACGGACGCTAACCGACGACGATGTGAAACCTTTCAATCCGTCATCAGGACCATTGCCAGCGAAGATGGCGCAAAGCTGCCTTTGCCCATGCCCGTAGACATAAACCTGCGACCCACGCTGAACCGCTGTAACAACATCGCTCATGACGCCCCACTTCACTCAACCACCAAGATGCTTTTCGTAAGCCAAAAAAGTTGCATCATCAAAACATACAAAATTGGTTGTGATTTGTTCGCCATCACACTGGCGAGCGACCTTTACCGCCACTTCGACAGCAGCTTCGAGAGGGTAATGATATATTCCCGTGCTGATCGATGGGATCGCCAGACTACTGACCCGATACTCGAGAGCGAGGGAGAAGATGCTTTCGTAGCATGAACGGAGAAGGTCTGGTTCTCCTCGCTGTCCATCTAACCAGCGAGGACCAACAGCATGAATTACATACTGCGATGGTAACTTGAACGCTGGCGTTATGATCGCTGAACCAACCTCACATTTTCCAATCTCACGGCAAATTTTTTCCAGTTCCGGTCCTGCTGCCCTGTGGATCGCGCCACTGACACCACTTCCGGCAATCAAAGCCGGGTTCGCCGAATTTACAATCACATCGACATTTATCGAGGTAATGTCTGCCTTACCCTCCCCGCAAAACAACAGATAACTCAATCGGTGATGCCATAAACTGGGAATGGATCGTTAACTGCGCGATTAAGAGTTCCGAGAAGAGAAATATTATGATCGTATCACGTGATAACGATTATGGAATGAGCGTTGGGCAGGATCGATATCTAAATGACTGGCTCGTAAAGGAGTTCAAGGAGCGGGTTAGCACTAAGCGTAAAATTGAGCTTTCCCCAAAACTAACTGTCGCCTTGAAACGATTGTCTGAGCAAGTCTCTCGCAGTGATGAGCGAGAAGAAGCTGCGATTATCGCCGCAAATGCAACAGCCCAGTACCCTCCTGAGAGCGCTCAGGCGGAACCCTCAGATTGATACGTCCAAGGCACAAAGTGATGCATATTTGAACGACCTTGCCACTGCCCCTATAGTGAGAAACTTAGAGCCAAATCCCCGACATAGAAATCTAGCCCTCACCACCTGCGCCACCGCACTTTAGCGCCAGAGACGGTTTTGATTGATAGCAGGTCAGCCGAAAAAATCTGCGCCCAAAAATTGGGGCTCGGACAGTCGCCTCAAAGCCCACCAAAACGCAATCTCACTTCTTACGCGAAATGATATCCAACCTCACTCACCGAAGCTGTGGAGGTTCTGGATTTGCTCCTCCGACAGAGCCATGCCTTTGAGGTAGAACCGCTCTAGCTGGTCAACTGAGGTGCCTGCGTTCTTCGCCAGCCAGTAGATATTCACCTTCCCCTTGCTCTTCCGCAGCCGAAGCTGGAGCGCATAGTGGCGCAGCGAGTAGAGCGAACGAGGACGACCGAAGCTATCTTTCTGAAGTTTCGCCACAGCCAGAATGTGCGTGAAGAACCGCCGTGCCATTGAAGCAGCCGTGACCACGCTCCCGTAGACAGGAAACAGAAGCCTGTCCGTTGCCCGCCACTCTGGGTTCAACTTCTTGAGCGTCTCGTAGAAATCGACGGCATCCGGCATCGTCGTGACCTCACGCATGCCTGTCTTGCCGTTAGCCATGATATGAAGACACCTTGGATCGTCCTTCACGGTCACATCGCAGTGCCGAATAGCGAATATCTCGCTCTCAGTGGGACGCATGAACGTGTGGACCAGCATCACGATGAGATAATACATATCCAACGGAACAGCCGTGTTGCGCACCAGATCGCCACGCTCAATGCACTCACGAGTAACCTTAAGAAGATGCTTGTATTCAGCCTCAGTGAACGATGTGCGCGGGTTATCCTTCACACGGTTCTTGGGCATCGGAGGCAGGCTATCAATCAGCCCATCCTCATATGCCAGCGTCAGCACCTTGCGTATGACTATGCCATGCTTGGCTTTGGTCGAAGCAGCTAAGGGCGTATCACGCTTCTCGTCGACCATCTGAAAATACTCTCGCACCATGCCAGCAGTAATCTTGCTCACATCGAAGCGCCCAAAATGCTCCAGAACGCCGATACGCTTCTCTTTGCTGCCTTTGCGCAACTGAGGAGCCAAGATTGCCCGCGTATCCGTGTAGAACCGCTTTCCGCGCATTCGAGCAGCCATCGCCTTCTCGTGCGCCAGGAGTTTGTCGGCGTAGTGCTGGAACGATGTATCTGGCGAGACTGCCACCGCTTGGTTCTTCTTGCTGCGATGCTCGTCGAACAGCTCTTCAGCGACCTCTTTAGCCGTCAGCCGAGCCTTCTCCTTCGACGATCGGACGATGTAGCGTTTCCGGAGGTTGTCGTAGATCCTGACATGCCAAAAAGGCGAGTTTCCAGTGCGGTAGATGCTCAGTCCGCGCCGCAGATGGACGATATCCGTCTTTTTGTTAGGAGATTCAGACAGATGACAATCTCACGCTAGGATTTTGTCTAACACTGTCTAAGTTTTATCACGAGAAATCGGAGTGCGCAAATCGGCGCCTAAGTAACTGATTTTATTATGAAAATTGGTAGCGGAGGAGGGACTCGAACCCCCGACACGCGGATTATGATTCCGCTGCTCTAACCGGCTGAGCTACTCCGCCCCGAACAGGCTTTGGCACCACAAGGCGCCCCGGCAGGCGGGCCACTTAGGGTGCGGCGCGGCGCTCGTCAACCACTCACTTTCCCGCGGAATGGCCAGACGCCGACCGCCTCCCAATGCGGATTGCAATATCGGTGCAGACCAAGGCCAGAGAAGGCGAATCTGCGCGGCGCGATAAGCGGTGCCAGCTCCGCCTGCAGAGCCCTTGCGGCCTCGGGGCTGACCTTGTTCTGGATCGTGATATGCAGCCTTGGCCTATGCTGGTCCTGTGCGGTCAGCATTCCGTGGAAAAGATCGGCAATCTCGGCACGAATTTCCAGCATGGCCGGGCTGTTCAGGGCCAGTGCCGTGCCCTTCCCCAGGTTCATCAATCCGGTCAATTCAGCCTGCGGCGGGGAAAATTCCCCAGCCATTCGCGCCAGCACGGCCGGCAATTCATCGCGCAAGGACGGTGCCAAGGCATGGAACAGGGTGACGTGGGCAGCAAGGTGATTGCGCTCTGGTGGAAAATATTGCCGCCGCAAGCCGTTGGCCCAACTGAACAAATCAGTCGGCAGTTCCGCGGTCACAATGAACGGTTCGAAAGGCATGGTCGGATCATATCCTGTGGGGCGGCAGACTGGGAGGGGTGGGTCTGCCTGCCGCCCCAGCACCGAAACGCCGCCAAGCCGTTCCGGGATCCGAGGGATGCGGCCGGTCTAGAGCAGCCTGACTGATCAGACTAACGCGGACTTCCGGATTAAGTAATCGGCCCAAACGATCACACCAAGGCGCTTGCCCGAATCGCAGGGGAATTACAGGTTGCCGGCGGGAGGATTACTCATGACTGCTTTGCGCCATCGCCGGCTTGCCGGGACTGCCCTGCTCACCCTTGCCCCCTTGTTGCTGGCCCAGGCCCCGGCTCCGGATGCGCCGAAACCGGCTACCGCCGCCACGCTGGCGGCCCAACGCGCGGCAGCCCAGTCCTTGCCCAAGGATGACGAGCGGGATGCAACCTTCGCCCGTCGGGGCTTTCTCGGCACCCGCACCGACCCCTTGATCAAGAGCGCTGATGGCCGACCGGTCTGGAACTTGGCAGCGTATGATTGGGTCGCTGGCGCAGCACCGGATACCGTCAACCCGTCGCTCTGGCGGCACATCGGGATCCTTCACCAGCACGGCCTGTTCCAGGTGGCGGATGGCGTCTGGCAGGTACGCGGGTTCGATATCTCCAACATGACTGTGGTTCGCGGGGCGAGCGGCTGGATCGTGATCGATCCTCTGACCGGCAAGGAAACCGCCAAGGCCGCCATGGCGCTGGTCAATGAGAAGCTGGGCCAGCGCCCGGTTACCGCAGTGATTTACAGCCACAGCCACGGCGACCATTTTGGCGGTGTCCGCGGCGTAGTTGACGAGGCCGACGTTAAGGCCGGCAAGGTGGCTATTATCGCCCCATCGCATTTCATGGCTGAAACGGTTTCGGAAAACATCATGGCCGGCGCGGCGATGGGGCGGCGCGTCAACTACCAGTTTGGTACGATGCTCGCCCCCGGTCCGCAGGGCCAGATTGGCAGCGGGATAGGTGCGGGCGTTTCGGGCGCGGAAATCACTCTGATTGCCCCCACTGATACGATCGCCAAGACCGGCGATACCCGAGTGGTTGATGGCGTGCCGATGGAATTCCAGATCGTGTCCGGAAGCGAGGCGCCTTCGGAACTCAACGTCTACATTGCGCCGACCCGGACCCTGCTTTCAGCAGAAATGACCACCTGCTCGCTGCATAACATTCTGACACCGCGCGGCGCGAAGGTGCGCGATGCCCGGATCTGGGCCAATTACATTGACGAGGCCTTGCAGACTTGGGGCAACCGTAGCGACACGCTGATCTCAAGCCACTGCTGGCCCCGCTTTGGCACTGGCGAGGTGACCAGCGCCCTCGCCTCGAACCGCGATAACTATCGCTATCTCCATGATCAGACCGTACGCCTGATGAACAAGGGCGAGACCATGACCGAGATTGCCGAAGCGCTGAAGCAGCCACCGGAAATCGCCAAGGACTGGTTCAACCACGGCTATTACGGTACCTACAATCACAATTCGAAGGCCGTCTATCAGTTCTACCTGGGCTGGTATGATGGCAATCCGGCCAATCTTAATGCCTATCCGCCGGTGGAACGTGCCAAGCGCACCATTGCAGCGATGGGTGGTGGCAAGAAGGCCTTGGCCGCAGCGCGGAAGGCCTTTGCCGCAGGCGACTATCGCTGGTCTTCCGACCTGCTTAGCCAGATCGTGTTTGCCGATCCGACCGGCAAGGCGGCACGCCTGCTATTGGCCGACAGTCTTGAGCAGCAGGGCTATCAGGCCGAAAGTGCGATCTGGCGTAACCAGTTCCTGACTGGCGCCAAGGAACTGCGGCAAGGCGTGAACGCGCGGCCCTCTACTGCCCAGAATGCGGACATGATTGCGGCCGTCCCCACCCAGGAACTGCTGGATTCGGTCTCCACCCGGTTCGATCCAGCCAAGTTGGGCGGCCGGACCATGGCCATCAACCTGATCATGCCGGAACGGCAGGAGGTGGCCGGGATCGAGGTGACGCAAACCACGATGATCGGGCGAATGAAGCCGGTGACACAGCCAGCCGTCACAATTACCGGGCCGCGCCGCGCCCTGCTGGGCCTGCTTTTCATGAAGATGCCGTTGGCCCAGCTGGAAATGATGGGCATCAAGGTTGAAGGTGACCGCGCCGCGGCCGAGGCGTGGCTGAACGCCATCGAGCCCATCCCCGGCGGATTCAAGATCGTTGAACCCTGACCCGACCCGGCGGGGGCTTCCTTAGAAGTCCCCGCGGGCCTTGCGGATGGTGAACCAGCGCTCAACGTTGGCGTTATGCTCGTCCAGCGTCTTGGCGAAGAGGTGTCCGCCACTGCCATCGGCCACCATGTAGAGCGCATCGGTCCGGGCCGGATTAAGCACCGCCTCGATCGAGGCACGGCCAGGGTTGGTGATCGGCCCCTTGGGCAGGCCAATCATGGTGTAGGTGTTATAATCGTTCACCGCCTGGATTTCGCTCTGGCGAATGCGGCGACCCAACGGCTTGCCCTTGGTGATCGGGTAGATGATCGTTGGATCGGCTTGGAGCATGATGCCCTGACGCAGCCGGTTGGAATAGAGCCCGGCAACAATCCGGCGTTCATCGGACTTGCCGGTTTCCTTTTCGACAATCGCCGCCAGCGCAAGTGCCGCTGCCGGGGTGGTTACCACGGTGTTGGGGCTCCGCTTTGCCCACAATTCGGAGAGGGTGCGCTGCATCGCCGCCTGCATTCGCCGCAGCACCGCCTGGCGGCTTTCACCGCGATCAATCTCATAGGTATCCGGCAGGACCGAGCCCTCGGCCGGAACATCAATCGAACCGGTTAGCTGGCTGTTAGCCATGAGCCGTTCGTAGACCATGATCGAGGGCATCCCCTCGGGAATTGTCACGAAGCGGCGCAGCACCGCGTCACCCTGGATAATCGACAGGATGCGCGAAGGGCTCGCCCCTTTCGGAAGCATGAATTCGCCCGCCTTAATCGGCGCGCCGCGCCCAAAGATGCGCGCGCGGATCCGGAAGGCTTCCGCGCTGCGGATGGCGCCATCAGCCTCCAGCTTACTGGCAACACCAGACAGGCTTGCCCCATCAGGGACGGTAAAGGCCTTGTCCTGTTCCAACGGGCCGGGAATGATCCAGCCCCCGACCAGCCAAGCCAGCGCGGCGCACAGCAGCAAGGCTGCTGCCAGCAGCGGCCGGTTGCCCCGCCGCCCCAGCATCAGTCTTCGATGGCCATCACGATCAGCGAGGCGTTCGTGCCGCCAAAGCCGAAGCTGTTATTAAGCGCAGCGCGAACCTTGCGCTTGCGCGCCACCTTCGGGACCAGATCGACACCTTCGGTACCCTCGTCCGGATTATCGAGGTTCAAGGTTGGCGGAACGATCTGATCGCGGATCGCCAGGATGCAGAAGATCGTCTCAACCGCACCGGCCCCCCCGAGTAGGTGGCCGATGGCCGACTTGGTCGAGCTCATCGAAGCCCCCGTCAGATCGTCACCGAGCACACGCTTGACCGCGCCCAGCTCGATCGTGTCCGCCATGGTCGAGGTGCCGTGGGCGTTCACATAGTCGATGTCACCCGGCTGCAGGCCAGCCTTGCGCATGGCCATCCGCATCGAGAGCTCCGCCCCCTTCCCTTCCGGGTGCGGCGCAGTGACGTGATAGGCATCGCCCGACAGACCATAACCAACCACTTCGGCATAGATCTTAGCGCCGCGGGCCTTCGCGTGCTCGTATTCTTCCAGCACGACGATCCCGGCCCCCTCACCCATGACGAAGCCGTCGCGATCCTTGTCATAGGGACGGCTGGCCTGTTCCGGGCGATCATTGAAGGTGCAATTGAGCGCGCGGGCCTGGGCGAAACCGGCGATCCCCAGCGGGTTCACGGTGCTTTCCGCCCCGCCAGCCAGCATGATGTCGGCATCGCCATCCTTGATCATCCGGGCGGCATCGCCAATCGAGTGTGCGCCGGTCGAACAAGCGGTTACCACGGCGTGGTTCGGCCCCATCAGGCCATACTTGATCGAGACCTGGCCCGAGATCAGATTGATGATCCGACCGTGTACGAAATGCGGGCTGACCCGCGACGGTCCCTTTTCATGCAGGACGATCGATTCTTCCTCGATCCCCGGCAGACCGCCGATGCCAGCACCGATTGAGCAACCGGTGCGCAGCTTCAGGTCTTCGTCCATTTCCGTCAGGCCGGCGTCTTCCAGCGCCTGACCAGCGGCATCAAGGCCATAGATGATGAAGGGATCAACCTGGCGCTGGATCTTGTGATCAACGCGCTTGTTGGCGTCAAACCCCCAGGGGTGGTCAGCCGGCTTTACCTCACAGGCAATCTGGCACTTCTGGTCGCTGGGATCGAAACGGGTGATCGGACCGGCGCCGGACTTGCTGGCAAGCAGATTCGCCCAGGTGGTTTCGACATCGCCCCCAAGGGGTGTGACCAGACCAAGACCCGTAACCACTACGCGGCGCATGCACTTCTCCGGATATGCGACAGGCCCAGACCCGCAGCGGGACTGAGCCTGTCAGATTTCGTGTTTCGGTTCCCGCAGTTCAACCCCCAGACAGGCTTGGGGCAGCAGCGGAAAGCAAGCTGGATCAGCCCTTGTTCTCGTCGATGTACTTGATCGCGTCCGAAACAGTGCTGATCTTCTCAGCTGCATCGTCGGGGATCTCGACGCCGAATTCTTCTTCAAACGCCATGACAAGCTCAACAATGTCGAGGCTGTCGGCGCCCAGGTCGTCGATAAAACTCGCGTCCTCGGTCACCTTTTCAGCTTCGACACCGAGGTGCTCGACGACAATCTTCTTAACGCGGTCAGCGGTGTCGCTCATGGATTTACCCCTTCGTGAACGGCAGATTAAAACAAATTCTTGCCCGCCCTAGAGAACGGCGCGGCGGCTGGCAAGGGGGTGCAACCCGCAGATAACGGTTCTGTGCCCCGTCTCGCCACAACTATCCCCTATTTCGATTCCTGGGGGACGACCCGGATCACAGCAGACTTGCTGTCGACAAGATATCGTTTCGCCGCGGCCTGGATTTCTGCCGGGGTGATCGCCCGCAGCACCGCCTCGCGTTGGCGGCGGCGATCAAGCCGTTCGGGCCAACTCTGGGCAACAGTCGCGATCCCGGTCCACCCGCTGTTCTGCTTGCTCGATCGTTCAATCGCGGAGAGGATCGGCTCCCGCGCGCGCTTCAGCAGGTCCTCGCTGATGGGGCCATTCCGCATATCGGCGGCAATCTTGCGGAAGGCCGCTTCAATCTGAGGCATCTGCGCCGGGCCGGCGGTGGCCATCAGGGTAATGTGGCCGAACCCGGCATAAGTTGACTGATCATAGGATAGGCCTTGCGGGGTATAAGTCGCGCCCAACTTTTCTCGCACCAGATCGAGCGCAGCGAGGCTCATCATCTGGGTCAGCAGGCCGCGGGTCTGCGTATCCTTGAGGTCGCGGTCATCCGTTGTTGGCCAGCTGATCGAAACCACTCCCTGATCGGGTTCGCCTTTGTGAACCAAAGTGGTGACCGCACCCGCCTTGAAGCTAATCGGCTTGTCAGCAAAACCGGTCCGCTGCCGCGGCGCGCGTGCCGGCAGTGCCCCCAGGGTTGCCGCAGCGGCCTTGATCACGGCCTCCTCGTCAAAATCACCGACCAATGCCAGCGCGACCGGCCCCTGCGACAATTGCGGTTCCAGCGCGGCCTGAAGATCGGCAAACGAGCGCTCGGACAAGGCTTTCAGGTTGGGCAGGCCAAGACGGCCATCACCGCCGCCCAACACGCTGCTGGCTGCCGTTTGCCAAACCTGCAGCGGCTGGGCCGAAAGCGCCTTGCCCACCGTTTCCGCCAGCGGCGCCCATTGCGCAGCGGTTTCCGGTCGGAAACCGGTGGCCGTCAGCCGTGCCGCGAGCAGTTTGAGCTGAAGTTCGAGGTCCCGCGTCGGCACCGAGCCATAGGCAACCAGCGCATCCTCCTGCGCCTCAAAGCCCAGCGATACCTGGTGTCCGGCCAGGAGCCGGCGCAACTCGGTCGCGTCGTGGGCTTTCAACCCATCCTGCCCCACCAGGACGGCCGTCATCACTTCCAGACCAGGCTTATCGCTAGGGAAAGCAGACGCCCCCTCCCCGACATCCATGTTAAAGGCCACATCACCCGGTTCAAACGCCGTGCGCTTGAGGTTGAGCTGAACACCATTGGCAAACCGGATCTTGCGGATGCCAAGATCCTCTACCCGGCTGTCGGCGACCACCCGGCCGGAGGCACCGAAGGAATCATAGGCAAAGGCCTTGGTCGCAGCCTGGGCAGGCGCGGCAACCGCCATCTGCCCGCTCTTACCCAGCACGGCCGCGATTTCGGCCTGCAAGCCCGCAATTGCAGCCTTTGTCGAGAGATGCACGATCGACGGGCCGCCTTGCCAAACCTGCTGCAACGCGGCGGTAACCGTTTCAGCCGTGATCGACGGCTCGATGGCCTTATACAAACCAAGGTTGAATTCGGCGGACGTCGCGACGCTGTTTTTGAGCGAATCCGCAATCAGTCCGTCCGCAAGTTGCCCGGCAGGGCTGCCTTTCCGCTGCGTAACTGCCGTGGTCAGCGCGGACAGGATATTGGCCTTCACCTCATCAATTTCGCTGTTGGTGAAGCCAAATTGGCTGGCCCGGCGCATTTCCTGTTCGCCTATCGCCAGCGCTTCGCGCCACTTACCCTCCCGCGCAACCACATAGAGGCCAAAGGTGCTGGCATTGCGCGCCAGATCCTGGCTGAGCGCTTGCGCCCCCAGCAGGACGCTGTCGGGCTTGAGCGTGAGCGGCTGGAAACGATTGGCAATGCCTTGCCCTGCGATGGCTTCGAGCAACTTCTGCCGCTGCTCGGAAACAGTATTGACCCGCGCCTTATAGTCCATGGTCTTTTCGAACATGATGATCTCGGGGATTGCCGGGTCGACAAAACTGCCGATTACCGGCTTGTCCGATGTCGTCACCGGCCCCCGGTATTCGGCACCTGCCGGGCCAACCGAATTCCAGTCAGCAAAGGCAGCGGTGATCTTGCGCTGCAAGTCGGCCGGATCAATGTTGCCAACCACCACCAGGGTGGCCCGCTCTGGCCGATAATGCGCGTGGTAGAAGGCGCGCAGCTCCTGGGCCGTGATCTGCCGGATTTTGGCCGGATCCGCCGTGACCGATCCCGCCAGACGATTGCCGGGCAATTGCGCTTCGAACACGTTGGCAATCCGGCGGCGGTTGGCATCATTGCGGACGCTGGCTTCGGACAGCAGAATTCCCCGCTCACGCTCCACGGCCGCCGGGGCAATCGTCAACCGATCGGCAACCTCGCGCATCATCAGCAAGGCCGCATCAACAACCTCGGCGTGCGAATTGGGCAAATCGAGTTTGTAGGTTGTGAAATCCAGCGATGTGACGGCATTGGTATCGGCACCGAAGGACAGCCCGAGACGCTGCAGCTTGGGCAGCAGCTGGCCTTCGGGAATGTTCTTCGAACCATTGAAGGCCATATGCTCGACGAAATGCGCGGCACCGCGTTGGGCGTCCGGTTCGTCCTTGGTCCCGGCCTTGATCGAAAAGCGGACTGCGATGTCACCCTTGGGCGTATCATGCCGCTGCAGGGCATAGCGCATCCCGTTGGGCAGCGTGCCGAAGACAACTTCCGGATCAGCCTGCAACGAATCGCTGTCAATATTCCACCCCGGCACGCCCGTGGCCGCGCCTGCCTCGGTGGCAGGCGACTGGGCCTGTGCCGCAGCACCAAACGGGGTGACAACGAAGGCAGGCAGGCTGGCAGCCACCAGAGCCAGAACCGAGAGACTGCTTTTCAGAGACTGCTTCATGCCGCGGCCTTTCCCATGCAATGAACGCGTCGCCCACTTAGAGGCCAAAAACACAATCATTACAATGGGACCAGGCGACGAACGCACGGATACCGTCGACCAACGGCAAAACCGCGCGGTTTGAAGCTAAGCCTCTGGCAGGATTACTGCTTCGGCTGCTCGACGATCCGCAGCGCCAATTCACGCAGCTGCCGCGGTTCGGCCGGTGAAGGCGCCCCCATCAGCAGGTCTTCCGCGCGCTGGTTCATCGGGAAGAGCGTGATTTCGCGCAGGTTCTGCACGCCGCACAGCAGCATGACCATGCGATCGACGCCGGCGGCCATCCCGCCATGCGGGGGGGCGCCATACTGGAAGGCGCGATACATGCCGCCGAAGCGCTCTTCCACGTCAGCCTGCGACAGGCCAACCAGTTCGAACGCCTTGACCATCAGGTCCGGGTGCTGGTTGCGGATCGAGCCGGAGGCGAGTTCATAGCCATTGCAGACCATGTCGTACTGGTAGGCCTTGATCGTCAGGGGATCCTGGGTCTGGAGGGCTTCCAGACCGCCCTGCGGCATAGAGAACGGGTTGTGCGCGAAGTCGAGCTTCTTTTCTTCTTCGCTCCATTCGTAGAACGGGAAGTCGATGATCCAGCAGAAGCGGAAGGCGTTCTGATCGATCAGTTCGAGCTGTTCGCCCACGCGGCTACGCGCCGCGCCAGCGAGCTTGGCAGCCTGCTCTTCCTTACCAGCGGCGAAGAAGGCGCCGTCGTTCGGGCCCAGACCGAGCTGATCCCACAGCGCGGCCATCTTGTCCTCGCCGTGGTTCTTGGCGATCGGGCCGCCGAACACGCCATCCTTGCGGGTGGCATAGCCCAGACCGGCATGGCCCTCGCTGCGGGCCCACTCGTTCATATCATCAAAGAACTTGCGGCTGAGGCCGGCCGTTTCCGGCGCGGGGATCAGGCGGACAACGCCGCCACTGCCCACGATCTTTTCGAACAGGCCAAAGCCCGAAGCGGTGAATTCGCTGGTAACGTCGCGGATGATCAGCGGGTTACGCAGGTCCGGCTTGTCGGTGCCATAGTCCAGCATCGCCTTGGCATAGGGGATACGCGGGAACTGGCCGGCCGGGGTGACAGTCTTGCCGTTGGCGAACTTCTCGAAGATCCCGGCCATGACCGGTTCCATCGTTTCCCAGACTTCTTCCTGGGTCACGAAGCTCATTTCCAGGTCGAGCTGGTAAAACTCACCCGGCAGGCGGTCGGCCCGCGGGTCTTCATCGCGGAAGCACGGGGCGATCTGGAAATAGCGATCGAACCCGGCCACCATCAGCAGCTGCTTGTACTGCTGCGGCGCCTGCGGCAGCGCAAAGAACTTGCCGTTGTGAATGCGGCTCGGAACCAGGAAGTCACGCGCGCCTTCGGGGCTGGAAGCCGTCAGGATCGGGGTCGAGAATTCGGTGAAGCCGATGTCTTCCATGCGGCGACGCGTTTCGCGGATTATCGCGGTGCGTGTCATGATATTGGCGTGCAGCGTCTCGCGGCGCAGGTCGAGGAAGCGATAGCGCAGACGGATATCTTCGGGATATTCCTGCTCACCCGCCACCGGCAGCGGCAGCTCTTCAGCACGGCTCAGGACGGTGGCCGATCGGGCGAAGACTTCAATCTCACCCGTCGGGAGGCCAGTGTTGACCGTCCCGGCACTGCGGGCCTTGACCTCACCATCGATCGTCACGACCGATTCCACCCGCAGGCCTTCCAGGATCGGCAGGGCCGGACTGTCAGCATCGGCAACGATCTGGGTCATGCCATAGTGGTCACGCAGGTCGACGAACAGCACGCCGCCGTGGTCGCGCTTGCGGTGAACCCAGCCCGACAGGCGGATGGTTTGGCCTACATCGCTGGCGCGAAGCGCGCCGCAGGTGTGCGAACGATAAAGATGCATCGAAACTCTTTCCAATCGGCCTGCAATGATGCAGGGGCGAAGGCGCGGCTAACAGGCGATGGCCGCACTTTTGTCAAGCCGGGGGCTCGCACGGGCCCAACTACAGAAAAGAAGCATGAAAATACACCCCCTGATCACCGACAGCGCTGAACTTGCCGCGCTGTGCGAACGACTCGCCAAGGCCGAGTTCGTGTGCGTCGACACCGAATTCATGCGCGAGAACACCTATTGGCCCGAACTCTGCCTGATTCAAATCGCGGATGCGCAGGAAGCCGCGGCGATCGATCCACTGGCCAAGGGGCTCGATATGTCGCCCCTGCTTGAGCTGCTGGTCGATAACGAGGATGTGCTGAAAATCTTCCACGCCGGCGGGCAGGACGTGGAAATCATCTACAACCTGACCGGCAAGACCCCGCACCCGATCTTCGATACCCAGATCGCGATGATGGCGATCAGCCAGAGCGAGCAGATCGGTTATTCGAACCTGGTAGAAAGCTGGATCGGCCTGCAGATCGACAAGGGCGCGCGGTTTACTGACTGGTCGCGCCGACCGCTGACCGAGCGCCAGATCGAATATGCCATCGGCGACGTAACCCACCTGGCGAAGATCTTCCCCAAGATCCTCGCCCGTCTGATCAAGACCGGGCGCGGTGCCTGGCTTGATATCGAGATGGAAAAGCTGGCCGATCCGGCCAACTATCGGAACGATCCCTCGATCGCCTGGCAGCGCATCAAGGCCGCCGGACGCAACCCCGCCATGCTGGGCCGGCTCAAGGCGCTGGCCGCCTGGCGCGAATACGAAGCGCAGGACAAGAATATCCCGCGCGGCCGGATCGCGCGCGATGAGACACTGGCTGACATCGCCAGCCATCCGCCCAAGACCCAGGCCGACCTGGCCAAGGTCCGCGGGCTCTCTGCAGGCTGGAAGGATAACGAAATCGGTAAGCGGATGATGGCGACGCTGGAAGCGGCCAAGCCGCTGACCGATGACGAATTGCCGGCCCGCACTCCCCGGGGCGCACCGCTGGGCAAGGAAGGCGCACTGGTGGCTGACTTGCTCAAACTGCTCCTGAAGATTCGCAGTCGCGAGATCGATGTCGCCGCGCGTCTGCTGGCGCGGAGCGAAGACCTTGAATTGCTGGCCGCAGGCGTGCGCGAATTGCCCTTGCTTGAAGGCTGGCGCTACGAACAGTTTGGCCGCGATGCGCTGGAACTGGTTGAGGGCAAATTGGCCTTTGCCGTGGTCAAGGGGCGCCTAAAGATGGCGCATATCGATGAGATCGGCGGCAACAGCGATGCTGAGGCTGCGCCGGAGGAGTAGGAGCCCATGTCGACCTACCTCCCCACGCTGAAACAGTTGCAATATCTGGTTGCCCTGCACGAACATGGCCACTTTGGCCGCGCTGCCGATGCCTGCTTTGTCTCGCAGTCGACCCTTTCGGCGGGTCTGCGCGATCTTGAGACGCTGCTGGATGTTGTGCTGGTAGAGCGGACCAAGCGCGCCGTGCGATTCACCCCGCTGGGCAATGCCGTAGTGGCCAAGGCGCACCGCCTTCTGCGCGAGGCCGAAGAACTTTCGGACATGGTTCAGAGCGCTGGCCAGCCTCTTGCGGGCGAAGTGCGGATGAGCGTGATCCCGACAATCGCGCCGTTCCTGCTGCCGCGAATGCTGCCGCGTCTGCGCCGCGAACGGCCGCAACTGAAGCTCTATCTGCGCGAGGAAACCAGCCAGGCCGCGATCGAAAGCCTGCATCACGGCCGCAGCGACTGCGTACTGCTGGCCCTGCCCTTCCCGACCGGTGAGGTGGAGAAGGAAACGATCGAGCTTGATGCGCTCTACGTGGCCTTCCCCAAGGATGACCCGCGTGATCCTCCGCAGGAGATCACGGCTGACCTGATCGACCAGAACCGTCTGCTGCTACTGGAAGACGGGCACTGCCTGAAAGAGCACGCCCTCGCTGCCTGCAACCGGCCGGAACTCCGCGCCAGCGCTACGATGATCGGCACCTCGCTGCACACGCTGGTGCAGATGGTCGATAACGGCCTTGGCCTGACCATGCTGCCAGAAATGGCGCTGGATGCGGGGATCCTGAACGGGACGCAGGTCGTGGCGCGGCCTTTGCGCAGCGATTCCGCCAACCGCGAGATCGCCCTGGTCTGGCGCAAGAACAGCCCGCGCGGCGAAGAATTCCGCCTGCTGGCCGAGGAACTGCGCGCAGGCTGATCAGTCCATGTGCTTCAAGCCGACGCGCAGGTAATCCCATCCGGTAATCACGGTCAGGAATGCGGCGGCCCATAGGGTCGTCAGTCCGACAGTGTGTGGGAAGTTGATCGTCCGGCCCATCGCTTCGATCGTCCACTCCGGCAAGGCAACGCCCAGGATCAGCGCGCCCAGACAAACCAGCTGGAACGTGGTCTTCCACTTGGCCAGGCGACTGACCGGAACCGAAACTTGCAAGCCCCCCAGGAATTCGCGCAGGCCGGACACGGCAATTTCGCGCACCAGGATGATCAGGCCGGCAATCACGTGCATATCGCCCACATAGGGGCCGCGCAGCACGCCCTGTGCCGTAAGCGTCAGGATCACGGTGGCCACCATGATCTTGTCGGCAATCGGATCGAGGAAAATGCCGAGCTTAGAAACCGCGCCGCTGGTGCGGGCCAGATAGCCGTCAAAGTAATCGGTAATGCCCATCAGCACGTAGAGCACGAAGGCCAGGCCATAGCCAAATTGCCAGTTGGGCCACCACAGCAGGAACGCCAGCAAAGGCAGGGCCGCGATCCGCGACAGCGTCAGGATATTGGGCAAGGTCCACATTTCCAGATCAACCTAGCCCGGTTCGACCCGGTGCAAAAGGGCGCAAGTGCTCTTGTCCGCACCGTTTCCCGCGCTAGAGCAACAGAAAGCGCAATTCACGCAAGGGCCGCATGACCACCTCGACCCACCTGATCCGCAGCCGCCGGTTCCTGCCGCTGTTCGTCACCCAGTTGCTCAACGCATTCAACGACAACCTTTATCGCAATGCGATGGTCTTTTTCGTTGTCTACACCTTGTACAATTCGGAGGCAGCCGAAGGCCTGTTCAGCGCCGTTGCATCAGCGCTGTTCATCGCGCCGTTCTTCCTGCTTTCAGCGCTGGCCGGGCAATTGGCCGACATGCGCGATAAGGCCCGGATCATCCGGGTGGTCAAGGCGTCTGAAATTGCGATCATGCTCGTTGGCGGCCTTGGGCTGGTCCTCGCATGGCAAGGTGTGGTCAACCAGACCTTCACCATTGTCCTGATGCTCATCGCCGTGGTGGCAATGGGCGTGCACTCCACCTTTTTCGGCCCGATCAAGTACGCGATCCTGCCCCAGCACCTGCATGATAACGAGGTTCTCGCCGGGACCGGACTGGTTGAAGCCGGAACCTATATCGCCATCCTTGCCGGCACCATTCTGGCTGGCTGGATCGAGGTGGAATGGGCGGCCGTGGGCGTCGTTATCACTGCGCTGATCGGATACGTCACTTCGCGCTATGTCCCCCCGGCCCCGCCGCAAGGTCCGGCCGAGCCGCTGGACTATCACCTGTGGCGTTCATCGATCACGCTGATCCGGCACACAATGAAGGACCAGCGGGTGTTCCTGGCCATCATGGCAATCAGTTTCTTTTGGGCCATCGGCGCCGTGCTGTTCATCCAGTTCCCGCCGCTGGCGAAGAACGTGATTTCAGCCAGCAAGGAAGTGGCCAGCCTGTTCCTTGTGATCTTCTCGATCGGGGTGTCGATTGGCTCGGTCTCGGTCAATGCCTTGCTCAAGGGCACGGTCTCGGCCCGCTATTCGCCGGCTTCGGTGCTGGTGATGGCTGTCTTCGTGGTGGCATTCTGGTGGGTTTGTCATTCCTGGCCAACCGAAGCACACGATCATCTGCTGGACACCGCCGGTTTCCTGCGCGAACCCTTGGCAATTCCGCTGCTGCTTTCCCTGCTGGGCATCGCCGTGGCTGGAGGAATGTTCGTTGTCCCGCTCTACGCGTTCCTGACCACCTTTGTCGAAAAGTCTGAAACCGCCCGGACAATCGCCGCTAACAACATCGTCAATTCGGGTGCGATGGTGCTGGGTTCGGTCCTGGCCCTGGGGATGAGCGCTGCCGGTTTCCCGATGGTCGACCAGCTGCTGCTCGGCGCAGCTATGTGCCTCTATTCGGCCTGGCTGGGTCAAAAGCTGGTGGTGGCAGAACGCGCTGCAGCGCTCACATAAGGAAGGCGCTGGCCGCGACAAAACATGCGCAATAGGCTAGCAGGAAGTCCTTCAGGTCCTGCAGGCCAAACCGACTGGCGGGCTGACGGCGGCAAGGCACACCGCCCCGCCGCACATGGGGCGGAAGGCTGGCCAGAAACGGATGGCGGGCCGCCTCGTCTGTAATAACAAGTGCGCGTCTCATGACAACGGCATTAGCGTTTGATTGACCATGGCGGCACCCCTTTCGGCGCGCCCTCTGAAGCCTTTCCTGCATTGGGACATTAACCAGAAAGACAATAACTAGCGGCCTGTCGTTGCCGGTCCGGCCAGTCGTCGCTAAATCGATGGCATGAACCAACAGACCAGCAAAACCGGTGGCCGCCTGCTTGTTGATTGCCTGATCGAGCAGGGCTGCGACCGCATCTTTACCGTTCCCGGCGAAAGCTTCCTTGCCGTGCTCGATGCCCTGCACGACAGCCCGCAGATCGAGACCGTAATCTGCCGTCAGGAGGGCGGAGCGGCATTCATGGCCTGCGCGGATGGCGCCATGACCGGCAAGCCGGGTGTATGCTTTGTCACACGCGGACCGGGCGCGACCAATGCCAGCATCGGCGTCCACGTCGCCTTCCAGGATTCGCAGCCAATGCTGCTGTTCATCGGTGATGTCGATCGCGGGATGAAGGATCGCGAAGGCTTTCAAGAGGTCGATTTCGGCACGATGTTTGCCCCGCTGGCCAAGCTGGTGCTACGGATCGATGACCCCAAGCGGATCCCCGAATATATCGCTCGTGCCTGGGCCACGGCCATTGCAGGCCGACCGGGACCGGTTGTCATAGCCTTGCCCGAAGATATGTTGCTGGAAGAAGTCGCAGCCCTTGCGCCCCGCCCTGCCCTGGCCCGGCCGGCGCAGGCCGTTTGTCCTGATGCGATGGCCACGTTGATGCGGATGCTCGAAGAGGCCTGCGCCCCGGTCGCGATCGTTGGCGGTGCAGGCTGGCATGCCAAGGCTCGCGAACATTTTACCCACTTTGCCGAGCGAATTGGCCTGCCCGTTGCCGGTGCTTTCCGGCGGCAGGATGCCATCCCCAATTCCAGCAAGATCTGGGCCGGGAACCTGGGCTATGGCCCCAATCCCAAGCTGGTCGACCGGATCAAGCAAGCCGATCTGGTGCTGGTGGTTGGCGCGCGCATGGGTGAGGCTACGACCGACAGCTACACGCTGGTTACGCCTGATCATCCCAATCAGGTGCTGGTCCATGTACACCCCGATCCGGAAGAGCTTGGTCGGGTCTATCGCGCCGATCTCGCGATCTGTGCAGACATGGCGGAATTCGCCGAGGCGGCCGACCTGTGGGACGACGATATCGTGCCATTCGATGCTGGCGCGGATGCTCACCAGCAATGGCTGGAATGGTCGACACCACAGCCCAACGGGCACAAGCTCGACATGGGGCAAGTCGTTGCAACCATGCGGCGCGAGCTGCCCGACGATGCGATTATCTGCAACGGCGCCGGCAATTTCTCGGGCTGGTGGCATCGGTTCTGGCACTACAATGGCTTCCCGGCACAGCTAGCACCGACCGCTGGTGCGATGGGCTATGGCGTTCCGGCCGCCGTTGCCGCCGCCAAGCGCTTTCCTGATCGCACGGTTATTGCGCTTGCCGGTGACGGTGATTTCCTGATGAACGGTCAGGAGCTGGCCACTGCGGTCCAATACGGCTGCGATCTGCTGGTCGTGCTTGTGGACAATGGCGCCTATGGCACCATCCGTATGCATCAGGAACGGGAATTCCCCGAGCGCGTCTCGGGCACTTCCCTGCATAACCCTGACTTTGCCGCCCTGGCGCGAGCCTATGGCGGGTGGTCAGCCCGCGTTGAATCGAACGCCGAATTCGAAGCTGCGCTGACCGAGGCCAAAGGTCACAAGGGACTGCGCCTGCTCCACCTGGTGATCGATATCGAACAGCTCAGCGCGGGTGGCGCCAGCGTCTCTGGCCTGCGCGCCAAGGCAAAGGATTAGGCATCACCCGTCAGCCGCAGGATATACTCCCATTCCGATGGCTTTACGGTTGAGACCGAAAGCCGGAATTTGGTTAGTAAATCCATATCGGCCAGCGCAGGATCAGCCTTGATTTCCTTCAGGGTAACCGCCCGCCTCAGCTTACGCACCGGCTTCAGCTTAACGGCTGACCAGCGCCCGGTATCGTCCGTTGGATCAGGGATATTGGATGCAGTAATTGCTGCAATACCAACGATTTCAACGCCGATATTGGAGTGATAGAAGAAGGTCAGATCGCCCGGCTGCATAGCCCGCAGATTGTTACGGGCCGTGTAGTTCCGCACCCCGTCCCAGGTTCCTTCGCCCTCGGCCACGAGGTCATCCCAGCTGTAAACGTCAGGTTCCGATTTCATCAACCAGTATGATTTGATTTTGGTCATGCCAGAACTCGCGAAAGGGTTTATGGCGCGGCCCATTGCCTGAGAATCTCGAAAGCGTCCACTCCATGTCCCTGACTTCCCTTCCTGTCCTCTCGCTCAATATGCCCAAGGCCGAATTCGCCCAGGCGATCGGTGAGAGCTTCCGGACCTTCGGCTTTGCCATGGTCAAGGACTTCGCGATTGACCGCAATCTGATCGACCGGGCCTGGAAACTGTCGGAAGAGTTCTTCGCCCTGCCCGAAGGCGAAAAGCGCAGCTATCACAATCCCGCGATTTCCGGTGCGCGTGGCTACACGCCGTTCGGGGTGGAAATCGCCAAGGATGCCAAGCACCACGACCTGAAGGAATTTTGGCACGTCGGCCGTGACCTGCCTGAAGGCAGCCCCCTGGCCGACGCTTCGATGCCGCCCAACGTCTGGCCGGCGCGTCCGGAAGGTTTCCAGACCGTGTTTTCCGAACTCTATCGCCAGTTTGACGAGACCGGCGCGACCATCCTGTCAGCGATTGCGCTTTACCTTGGCCTCGACGAGCACTGGTTCGACAAGGGCATCGATGATGGGAATTCGGTCATGCGCCTGCTGCATTACCCGCCTATCCCCAATCTTGAAGGCGAAGCAATCCGCGCCGGCGCGCATGGCGATATCAACCTGATCACGCTGTTGCTTGGGGCAGAAGAAGCCGGTCTGGAACTTCTTTATCAGGGCAAGGAATGGATCAGTGCATCGCCACCTGAAGGTGCCATGGTGATCAATGTAGGCGATATGCTGGAGCGGCTGACCAACCACTTCCTGCCATCAACGATCCACCGCGTCCGTAATCCGAACCCGGAGCGCGCCAAGTACAGCCGCTATTCGATGCCGTTCTTCCTGCACCTGCGCAGCGATTTCCCGATCGAAACTCTGCCGCAATGCATCACGCCGGAAAATCCGGACCGCTATCCGCAGTCGATCACGGCAGATGAATTCCTGCAGCAACGCCTGCGGGAAATCGGCCTGAAAAAGTAAAATCCTGTAGCTTAACAATAATTTCAGCTTAACGTGCGATCCCTGCAGCTCACGGTGGCTGCAAGGTGAACCATGGCGGGGGCTGTCCCAGAAAGTGAAGAGCTAAGGCGGAATGGGTTAACGCTAGGGGTGGCGTTGGCCGCTATTGCCCTGCTCGTATTGACTGGCCTGCAAGTCATTCCCCCGCTGGTCGCGGGCTTACTTGGGGAAGACGAAGCCCCGGATCAACTGCTTGTCAGCGCCATGCTGCTCAATATCGCGCTCGTCCTGTTCGGTTGGCGCAGATTGAGCATGCTGAGGGCAGAAGTGGTGCATTCCCGCGCCGCGGCCGCAACTGCGCGAGAGCTTGCGGAAACCGACGCACTGACCGGATGCCTTAACCGCCGGAGCATTCATCGCGCCGCGCAGGACCTGTTGCGAAAGGCGCAAGCCCGACAGCAGGTTCTGGCCATCGCCATGCTTGATCTGGACAACTTCAAGCACGTGAATGATCTTCACAGCCACCAGGCCGGCGACGTTTTATTGCGCACCGCTGCAGAGCGCCTGCGGCACCACCTGCCTCCTGAGGCCTTGCTGGCGCGGGTTGGGGGTGACGAGTTCGTCTGCATAACCGCATTTGATCCCCAGAACCCCGAGCCGATTGAACGGCTTGCCGCGATATGGATCGAACAGGTCGGGCAAAAGATTGCTTGGAATGGCATTGAACTGGAAGCCAGTGTCTCGGTTGGCCTGTCCCGCAGCGATGATGGCGATGCTGACGTCGAAACGATGCTCCACAAGGCGGACATCGCGATGTTCCATGCGAAGCGGCAAGGCCGCAACCAGATCGCGTGGTTTAGCCTGACAATGGAAAACGAGCTTCGCTTTCGCAGCGCGCTGGAAACAGGGATGCGTCGCGGCATTATTCAGGGCGAATTCGTCCCATATTACGAAAAGCAGATCGATCTTGCTTCAGGTGAGCTGGTTGGCTTTGAGATGCTTGCCCGTTGGCTCTCTCCCACGCTTGGCAAGATCGGGCCGGACATCTTCATCCCGATCGCCGAAGAGATCGGTGCAATTGCCGATCTGTCTGAAGCGGTCATCCGGCAGGCGCTGCGCGATGCGCAGCAATGGGACCCCGGCCTGACCCTGGCAGTTAATATTTCACCGGTTCAGCTGCGTGATCCGTGGTTTGCACAAAAGCTCCTGAAGATGCTGGTCGAAACGAACTTCCCGCCGCATCGGCTTGAGATCGAGATTACCGAGAGCAATCTGCACGAGAACATCGGCCTCGTGCGCACGATGATCACCAGTCTCAAAAACCAGGGCATCAGGGTGAGCCTTGATGATTTCGGCACCGGCTACAGTTCACTCGCACAGCTCCGCAGCCTGCCGTTTGACCGGATCAAGATTGATCGCAGCTTCATCACCAATCTGCCGGAAAGCTCGGAAAACCAGGCAATCGTGCGCTCGATCATCTCGCTGGGTCAGGGGCTTGGCATGCCTGTGACCGCCGAAGGTGTGGAAACCGAAGCCGTTCTTGCGGCGCTGGCCAATTTCCAAGGCCTTAAGGCGCAGGGGTATCTCTATGGCCATCCGGAACCCGCCGATGCCACGCTTGACGCGCTGCGGGAGTTGCATCTGACACTTGATCGGACTGACGTTGACACGCCGCCGCTCGACACCGGCAAGCACTTCCGCGCAGCCTGAGGCTGGACGCGCTGCGCCGCAGCGCATAGACGCGTCTCATGCGCGTTCCGTTCACCAAAATGCATGGCCTGGGCAACGATTTCATCGTGCTCGACGCACGTGAAATCGGCGTCCCGGCAATGACTGGCCGGCTTGCGGCCGCCCTGGCAGACCGCCAGACCGGGATCGGTTGTGATCAGTTGATCTTGCTCGAGCCTTCGGAACAAGCCGATGTCCGGATGCGGATCTTCAACGCCGATGGCAGTGAAGTTGAAGCCTGCGGCAATGCCACGCGGGCGGTGGGGCTCTTGCTTGGCAAAGCTGCGACGATTGAAACGCTGGGTGGTATGCTGCGAACCGACCCCATCGCGACGGGCATTGCCGTGGACATGGGCGAACCACGCTTCGATTGGGATGCCATCCCGCTTGCCTACCCGATGGATACCTTGACCATGCCGGTTGGCTGGGAGGCGCTGGGAAGCCCCGCCGCGGTCAATGTCGGCAATCCACACGTTGTCTTCTTTGTCCCCGATCTCGCAGCCATCGAGCTTGATCGGCTTGGCCCGTTGATCGAACATGATCCGCTGTTTCCGGCGCGGATTAACGTGAATATCGCCACCATCGTTTCGCGTGAGCACATCAGCCTGCGCGTATGGGAGCGCGGCGTGGGGGAAACCCGCGCTTGCGGAACCGGCGCCTGCGCCACGGCGATTGCCGCCATGCGCCGTGGCCTGGTCGATCGCGGCACGGTTACCGTCCGGCTGCCGGGTGGCGCGCTGCACATCGGCTGGGGTGCCGACAACCGCATCACGATGACCGGCCCGGCAACCGAAAGCTTCCGCGGCACCTTCGATCCGGCTTGCTTCGAGCACTAATATGCCCGCCGAGGTGATTTCGCTGGGGTGCCGGCTGAACCTTTCGGAAAGCGAGGATCTTCGGGCCATGCTGGCCGGAGAGCCCGATCTGGTCGTGATTAATAGCTGCGCTGTAACCGCTGAGGCCGTGCGGCAGACCCGCCAGGCCATCCGCCGCGCCCGCCGGCAACGACCCGATGCGCGACTGATCGTCACCGGCTGCGCCGCCGAGACCGAGCGTGCGGCGCTGGGTGCCATGCCCGAAGTCGATGGCCTGATCGCCAATGAGGCAAAGCTTGATCCGCGCGCCTGGAACATTGGCATCAGACCGCGAGCAACCTGCCCCACCCACACCCGCGCCTTCATCGCCGTGCAGAACGGGTGCGATCACGCCTGCACGTTCTGCATCATCCCGCAGGGCCGCGGGCAAAGCCGGTCGCTGGGCGTTGCCGAAGTCTTGAAAGAGATCGGTCGCCACATGGCTGGCAACCCGGGCGAGCTTGTTCTTACGGGGGTGGATCTCACTTCCTGGGGGCACGATTTGCCCGGACGCCCCGGATTGGGCGACCTCGCTCAAGCAATCCTTGACGCCTACCCTGCCCTGCAAAGGCTCCGGCTGTCTTCGCTCGACGGGATCGAGATTGACCAGCAACTGTTCGATCTGATTACCCAAGAACAACGGATCATGCCGCAGGTTCATCTATCGCTGCAACATGGCGATGATCTCATCCTCAAGCGGATGAAGCGGCGCCATCTGCGGCAAGACGCCGTAGAACTGGTGGCAGCGCTCAAGGCCGCACGGCCGGAAATTGCGGTTGGGGCCGATCTGATCGCGGGCTTCCCGACCGAGGATGAAGCCGCCCATGCCGCGAACCTGTCGATCGTGCGCGAGCTTGGCATCGTCCACGGCCATGTGTTTCCCTATTCGGCGCGCGCTGGCACTCCGGCAGCGCGGATGCCGCAGGTCTCCGCCCCTGTCATCAAGGCCCGCGCCGCCGAATTGCGCGCCGCCGTGGCGCACGAACGTGCCAGCTGGCTGGCAGCACAGCTGGGCAAGCCGCAACAGGTGCTTGCCGAACGCGACGGGACAGGCCATGCGCCAAACTTCGCGCGGGTGCTCTTGCCACCCGGAACACAGGCTGGAACTATCGTGACTGTTACCCCCACCCGGATCGTTGAAGGACTGCTGGCATGAGCGAAGGCTCGAGCTGGACCGATCGCGTCTTTGGCGGTCTGCGCAAGACGTCTGAGCGCTTGGGCGAGAACCTCTCCGGCATCGTCAGCAAGACCCGGCTCGACGAGGCGCAGCTGGACGAGCTTGAGGATGCACTGATCCTCTCGGATCTGGGGCCGCGGGCTGCCGCCCGCATTCGCGCGCGTCTCGCCGAAGAGCGGTTTGAGCGCGGCGCGGACGAACAGTCCATCAAGGAGGCCGTGGCCGAAGAGATCGCCAAGATCCTGCGCCCGGTCGCCAAGCCGATCGATATCGTTGCCTTCCCGCGCCCGCAGGTGATCCTGGTGATTGGCGTCAACGGCTCTGGCAAGACCACCACCATCGCCAAGCTGGCGCACTATTTCCAGGAACTCGACTATGGCGTGATGCTGGCGGCTGGCGACACCTTCCGCGCCGCGGCAATCGGGCAACTCAAGGTCTGGGCTGACCGCGTTGGCGTGCCGATCGTCACCGGCCCCGAAGGTGGCGATCCCGCCTCGATCGTGTTCGATGCGGTGAAATCGGCAACCGACGAGGGGATCGATGCGCTGATCGTCGACACGGCCGGCCGTTTGCAGAACAAGCGTGAGTTGATGGACGAACTGGCCAAGATCCGCCGGGTACTGGGCCGGATCAACCCTGAAGCGCCGCATGACGTCGTGCTCGTGCTCGATGCCACCAATGGTCAGAATGCGCTGCAGCAGATCGAAACGTTCAAGGAAGTAGCCAGCGTGACCGGACTGATCATGACCAAGCTGGATGGCACCGCGCGCGGCGGGGTGCTGGTGGCCGCGGCCGAGCAATATGGCCTGCCGATCCATGCCATTGGCGTGGGTGAACGGCTTGATGACCTGCGCCCGTTCGACCCCGACCTGGTCGCACGCGTGATTGCCGGAGTAGCGTGATGAGCGAAGGCAGCAAGCAGAAGTCGGGCGGGCTCAATCTGGCGATCGATTACGGCCCGGTGATCGTGTTCTTCGCGGTCTACAAGTTCTACTCCCCTGCCAACCGCGGGAACAGCGTGGGCGAAGTCCTTGCTGTCATGAGCGGAACAGTGGCCTTCATGATTGCCGCCGTCATCGCGCTGCTGGTGTCCAAATGGAAACTGGGCAAGGTTTCACCGATGTTGTGGCTGTCGACCGTGCTGATCGTCGGTTTCGGGGGACTTACGGTGTTGCTGCACGATCCGATCTGGATCCAGGTGAAGCCCACGGCAATCTACCTGCTGTTTGGGGTAACCTTGCTGGTCGGCCTGTGGCGCGGCAAGGCCTTGCTCAAGGTGCTGCTGGAGGCCGCCTTTGAAGGGCTGAGCGATGAAGGCTGGATGAAGCTATCGCGCAATTGGGGTCTGTTCTTCCTGGTCCTGGCCGCTGCTAACGAGGGCCTGCGCCACTGGTTGTCATTTGGCGACTGGATTGCTGCCAAGCTGTGGGTCTTCCTGCCAGCAACCTTCCTCTTCACGTTTACCCAGATCCCGATGCTCATGCGGCATGGCCTGGCCACCGAAGAGAAGGCTGAAGTGTTGGAAAACGCGCCTCACGATTAAGCGGGCCAGTTTTAGGCGACAGGGCAATAGGACCAAAAACTGTGTGACTTTGTTGGCCGCACAGGCGATACTGCCCACCTGCCCACATTGTCCGTGGGCCAACCACAAGCTTCAAAATTAGGGGGAAGCAAATGGCTAAATTCTTCGGAAACCTGCACCTTGTGCTGGTTGTCGGACTGGTCGCGGCAATCGCCGTGATGCTGCATTGGGCCGGTTCGGCCACGCTTGATGTCAACTCGGTCTTCCGCTGGATGCATGTATTCTTCGGGATCCTGTGGATCGGGCTGCTCTATTACCTGAATTTCGTGCAGGTCCCGACCATGCCGACCGTTCCGGACGAGCTCAAGAAGGGCGTCACCGGTTACATTGCACCCAAGGTGTTCTTCTTCTTCCGCTGGGCGGCGCTGCTGACTGTCGTCACCGGCCTGACCATCGCCTATGTCAACGGTTACGCCCATCAGGCGATGACCTTCTCGGGCGAAGGCAACGTCAACCTGATCGGCCTCGGCATGTGGCTGGCGCTGATCATGGCCGCCAATGTGTGGTTCATCATCTGGCCGGCGCAGAAGCGCATTCTGGGCATCGTGGAAGCGACTGCCGAGGAAAAGGCCAAGCTGGCACCGCGTGCACTGATTGCAAGCCGCACCAACCTGCTACTCTCGCTGCCGATGCTCTACTGCATGACCAGCGCGAACCTCGGCTGATCAAAGCTGACGCAGAAAAGAAAGGGCGCGACACCGCTGGGTGTCGCGCCCTTTTCTTTTAGGCCTCAGTCTTTGGGGAACTGTGGCTTGTCACTAATGAACCGGGTCAAATCGAAATCCTGAGGCCCGAGCCAGCCGTTCACATAATTCAGATAGTACAGCGCAAATAACACGATCGAGAGGATCGTCGCCCGCTGGGCAATCTTCCGCGGCCGGAAATTCGAGGGCGCACTGTTGGCCTGTCCCTTGATCGTCGGCTCACCTGCTTCCTCGTGGGTACGGATGCCAAACGGCAGCACCAGAAACGCGGCCAGCACCCAGAACATCGCATAGATGGCGATAATCGACGTAATCTTCATGGCTCTATGCCTCCGGCAGAATTACCCGAACCTGGGGCTTCTTGCCCGACCAGCGCTGCGCAGCGCGGCGGGCCGCCAGGCGTGCGGCTTCGGTAATCGCTTCACGGTCATGCCGCGCCCCACCCTTTAGCTTGCGCAAGGCCACGCCAACATCTTCACGCGCCTCCGCTGTGAAATCATCATAGTCCTCGTCAAGCGGGAGCCCGATCCCCTCGACATGGACCCGGCCCTTCCCATCCAGCACCACGATCAGCAAGCCATTGGCGGCAAGCCGGCGGCGCATGACAATTGCCTCGCCATCGGCCGGGATCAAAATGTCGCCATCGAGCACAAGCCGACCGGCGCGGACTTCAGAAATCTTGCCAGGCTTGCCCGGAGCGAGCCGGACCAGATCGCCGTTCTGTTGGACCACCGTCTTGGGAATACCCGTGGCGCGACCGAGCTTGGCCTGCTCGCGCATATGGCGCAGCTCCCCGTGGACCGGGACCAGGATTTCTGGACGCAGCCAGCCATACAGTGCTTCAAGCTCTGGACGACCCGGATGGCCGGAAACGTGGATTTCAGCCTGTCGGTCGGTCACCATGGTAATGTCACGCCCGGCCAGACGGTTCTGGATCCGGCCAATCGCGATCTCGTTGCCAGGGATCTGGCGGCTAGAGAACAGCACCACATCGCCTGCCTCCAGTGCGATTTGGTGCGTGTCTTCGGCAATGCGTGAAAGGGCCGCGCGCGGCTCGCCCTGCCCACCAGTTGCCACGATCAGCACCTCGCCGCGGGGCAGGTTCATCGCCGTGTCGAAATCAACCAGATCCGGCAGATCCTTCAGATAGCCACTGGCCTCGGCCGTCCGGATAATCCGGTCCAGCGAGCGTCCGGCAACGCACAGCCGCCGGTTCGTGGCCTGGGCAACCTCACCCAAAGTCTGAAGTCGGGCAACGTTGGAGGCGAAGGTCGTCACCAGGACGCGTTTGCCCTGATGCCGAGCCACTTCCTCAAGCAGCGCGCGGCGCACTTCGCCCTCCGAACCGGAGGGATTGGGATTAAAGACGTTGGTGGAATCGCACACCAGCGCCAGGATACCTTCTTCGCCGATCGCCCGCAGCTCGGCCTCGGTTGCCGGCACGCCCACCAGTGGCTCGTCATCCAGCTTCCAGTCACCGGTATGGAAAATCCGCCCATAAGGCGTTTCGATCACCAGGGCATTGCCTTCGGCAATCGAATGGGCCAGCGGCACATAGCGAATGCCGAAAGGACCAAGCTGGAACTGCTCAAGGTGATCGATAACCTTGAGCTCAACCTCTTTCAAAAGCCCCGCTTCCTGCAACTTGTCGGCGACAAGTCGAGCCGTGAACGGTGTAGCGTAAAGCGGGACACCCAGTTCTTCTGCGAAGTAGGGAACAGCGCCAATGTGGTCCTCATGCGCGTGGGTCAGGACGATCCCGACGAGGTCCTGCTTACGTTCCTCGATAAATTCGAGATCGGCAAAGACCAGTTCGGTTCCCGGGTATTCATTGGCGCCAAAGGTCATACCCAGGTCAACCATAAGCCATTTCCCGTCAGCCCCATAGAGGTTGACGTTCATGCCGATTTCGCCCGATCCGCCGAGCGCGCAAAACAGCAGTTCCTTGCCGGGCTTCACTTTGCTTTCTCGGCCAGGATGGCCATGCCTTCAAGCGTGAGATCGGCATCAACCGCATCGAAAATGTCGGTGTGCTTGTCGAACAGGATCGCCAGTCCGCCCGTGGCAATCACCTTGGCCGGCCGGCCGATTTCAGAGCGCATACGGGCAATCAGACCTTCCATCATGGCGACATAACCCCAGAACACGCCAATCAGCATCTGATCCTCGGTATTTCGGCCGATCACGCTGTCAGTATCTGGGCTGCGTATTGCAATACGCGGTAGTTTGGCTGTGTTGCCCACCAAGGCATCGAGCGAAAGATTGATGCCCGGGGCGATAATTCCGCCCTTGTACGCACCGTTGAAATCGATGGCATCAAGCGTCGTGGCGGTACCAAAGTCGACCACAATCAGGTCACCAGGGTATTTAGCATGGGCACCGATAGCATTGACCGCGCGATCGGCACCCAGCGAGCGTGGTTCGTCAACGTCGATCTCCATCCCGTAATCAACCGGCGCGACCCCGGCGACCAGCGCCTTCACTCCGAAGTACTTGTCCGCCAGCACTTCGAGGTTATGCAGGGCCCGCGGCACCACGGTGGAGACGATGATCTTCTGGATTGCCGTGCGCGGTAGCCCCTCAATCTGGAGCAGCTGCATCAGCCACACGGCATATTCATCGCCAGTCCGGCGCGGATCGGTCGCAATGCGCCAACGCGCCTTGATCTTGCGGCCTTCAAACAAGGCGAAAACAACGTTGGTATTGCCGACATCGATCGCGAGCAGCATGGCCTAGCTCCCGTTGGAAAGATTGATTTCGCCTGCGTGGATGGCACGCACAGAGCCATCCGCCAAGCGCAGTTGTAACGAGCCGTCTGGTGCGAGACCGGCAAAGGCACCCTCCACTGCACCTTCGCCGGCATCGCCCGAGCGCAGCATGGTGCCAATCGGATGGGCCGCGGCATCCCAGCACCGGATCACGTAGTCCAATCCATAGGTGCGCCACCGTTCGACCTGAAGATCGAGCGCTTGGGCTAATGTAGCTGTAAATTCATCGCGGCTGGGAGATTTACCCAACTGATCCAGCGATACGGTCCGCCGGTCCGGCAGTTCCGGCGCAACGGCCAAATTGACACCAATGCCAACCACCACCCCGCCGGTAACGCCTTCCAACAGGATGCCCGATAGCTTCGCACCTTCGACAAGCAAATCGTTGGGCCATTTCAGCAGCACCGGCGTTCCCGGCGCGGCATATTTCAATACGGCTTCCCGCACGGCCAGGCCCGCCACCAGCGACAGCGTCCCGACTGGTGGATCCCCGGCCGCGCTGCGAATGAAGGTCGAACCCATAAAATTGCCCTGACCATCGCACCAGGCGCGCCCCTGGCGGCCGCGGCCGCTGGTCTGGCGATTGGCGACAATCCAGGTTCCAGCAGGAACAGTTGCCCCACCAGCTATCCGCTCAATCAGCGCCGCACTGGTTGAAGCCAGTTCCTCAAAAACCTCGATCAAAACGGGGCTCAGGGGGTGATCAGGGCTGAAGCAGCCACGAGCGACAGGCCAGCCAGGCACTTGGTCAGGAGATACCCTGCCGGCGAAATCGCCAGAGCACAAACCAACAGGAGCGCGTGGTGCAGCCCGTCGCTCTGTCCGGTGGCCTTCTCCGCCGGTTCGTCAAAGTACATCACCTTCACGACCTTCAGGTAATAGAAGGCGCCAATGACGCTGGCGGCGATACCGATTGCAGCAAGCGGAACCATGCCGGCCTCAACCGCCGCCTGGAACACTACGAACTTGCCCCAGAAACCGAACAGCGGTGGGATACCGGCAAGGCTCAGCATGACCATGGCAAAGCAAGCGGCCAGCAGCTTGCGGTGACGTGAGAGACCGGCAATGTCGCGCAGGTCTTCCAGCGGTTCGCCATCGGCATCCTTGAACATCAGCAGGGCAACAAAGCCGCCGATGGTCATCGGCACATAGATCGCCAGGTAAACCAGCATGGCCGCAATGCCCTTGGGCGTCGCCACGGCCAGGCCAATCAGCAGGAAGCCAACGTTGTTGATCGACGAATAGGCCAGCAGGCGCTTCAGGTTGGTCTGGCCGATAGCCCCAAGCGCACCCACCACGATTGAGGCCAGAGCGGCAAAGATCACGATCGGCTGCCAGGCTGCAACCTGATGACCAAAGGCCGTCATGGCCACAATCACCGTCAGGGCCAGCGCCGCAACCTTGGGAGCCGAGGCAAAGAAGGTCGTAACCGGCGTGGGTGCGCCTTCGTAAACGTCGGGCGTCCACATGTGGAACGGCACGGCGCTGATCTTGAAGGCCAGGCCAGCGAAGACGAAGACCAGGCCAAAGATCGCCCCGGCCGAGATCTTGCCGTTCAGCGCCGCAGCGATCCCGGCGAAGTCGATCGTCCCGGCAAAGCCATAGGTCAGGCTGGTGCCGAACAGCAGGATGCCCGACGCCAGCGAACCGAGAACAAAATACTTCAGGCCGGCTTCGGCCGAACGGTCATCGGTGCGAAGGAAGGCTGCAAAGACGTAGGCCGCCAGCGAGTTCAGCTCGAGCCCGATGTAGAGCGTCAGCAGGTTGGTGGCCGAAACCATCAGGCACATGCCAAGCACGGCAAACAGCACCAGCACCGGATATTCCGGACGATAGGCCCCTACCCGCTGGAAGAAAGCGGGTGCAACCACCAGCGAAGCACCGGCCGCAGCAAAGATCAGCAGCTTGGCAAAGGCAGCGAAGGCAGTTGCTGCGAACAGGCCGTTGAAGGCAAGCGTTTCAGCGCCCTTGGCTCCGTTAAAGAGCGCCGGAGCGGTGAGCACGGCAGCGACCGCCAGGACGGCCACTGACAACCAGGTGATTACGCGGGCGGCTGCATCGCTGCGACCCCAGGCGGCACCCAGCAACAGGACAAGGCCCGACAGGCTGAAGAGGACTTCAGGCGCGGCGAGACGGAAAGACTGGACGAAATCCATCAGTGCGCTCCCCCGTGCGCGGCATGTTCATCGGTTGCAGTTGCAGCCTTGGGCTTGGGCGCGGTCAGGTGCGCGTCACCTTCCGGCTTGGCGCGGGCAAGCCGGGCATCAAGCGCTGCGATATCGGCGCGCATCGGCGCCATGAAGCTTTCCGGATAGACGCCCATCCACAGCACCACCGCGGCAATTGGTGCCAGCAGCAGCCATTCGCGCTTGTCGAGATCGGGCATGGCTGCGGCATCGGCGTTCACCTGATCGCCGAAGGCTACCCGGCGATAGAGGTACAGCATGTAAGCTGCACCAAGGATGATCCCGGTGGTGCAGACCAGCGCGACAGTGCTCGACACCTGATAGATGCCGCCCAGGCTCAGGAACTCTCCCACGAAGCCGCTGGTCCCCGGCAGGCCGATCGAGGCCATCGTGAACAGCAGGAAGAACAGCGCGTAATAGGGCATGTTGATCGAAAGGCCGCCGTACCGGGCGATCTCACGCGTGTGAAGGCGATCGTAGATCACCCCGACGCAGAGGAACAGTGCACCCGAGACCAGACCATGGCTCAGCATCACGATCATCGAGCCCTCCAGCCCTTGCGGGTTGAAGGCAAACAGGCCGATCGTGACAATCGCCATGTGCGCAACCGATGAATAGGCAATCAGCTTCTTCATGTCGTGCTGCACCAGCGCGATCAGCGAGGTGACGACCACCGCGATCATCGACAGCGCGAAGACCAGCGGGGCAAACTGCGCCGAGGCTTCCGGGAACATCGGCAGCGAGAAGCGGATGAAGCCATAGCCACCCATCTTCAGCAGCACGCCGGCCAGGATTACCGAACCGGCGGTTGGTGCCTGCACGTGGGCGTCAGGCAACCAGGTGTGGACCGGCCACATCGGCATCTTCACCGCGAAGCTGGCGAAGAAGGCAAGCCACAGCCAGGTCTGAACCTTGGGATCGAAGTTGTAGGCCATGAGGGTCGGCACATCGGTCGTGCCGGCCTCGTTCACCATCCACATCATTGCGATCAGCATCAGCACAGAGCCGAACAGCGTGTACAAGAAGAACTTGTAGCTGGCGTAGATCCGGTCCTGCCCGCCCCAGATGCCGATGATTAGATACATCGGGATCAGGCCGGCTTCGAACATGATGTAGAACAGGAAGATGTCCTGCGCCGCGAAAACGCCAATCATCAGCGTTTCCATCATCAGGAAAGCGGCCATGTACTCGCCGACGCGCTTCTCGATCGAAGCCCAGCTGGCGCCGATGCAGATCGGCATCAGGAAGACCGAAAGCATGATCAGCATCAGCGCGATGCCATCGATGCCCAGCTTCCATTCGAAACCGGCGAAGAGCGAGGCGCGCTCAACAAACTGCCACTGCGCACCGCCCACGTCGTAATTCGCCCACAGGACAATCCCGAGGGCAAAGTCGATCAGGGTCGCCAGCAGGGCAATCCAGCGCGCGGTGCGCGCTTCAACCATGAGACAGGCCACGGCCGCCAGCAGCGGCACCAGCAGCATGACCGAGAGAATGGGGAAACCGGCCATCTTAGCGCACCATCATCCAGGTGATGGCTGCGGTCAGGCCCAGCAGCATCACGAGAGCATAGGAATAGAGGTAACCCGACTGCACCTTCTGCGCGAAGCGCGTGCCCTGCTGCACGGTCCAGGCCGCACCGTTGGGACCGAAGCGGTCGATGAAACCGATGTCACCCAGCTTCCAGAACTTGTCACCGATCCAGAAGGCCGGGCGGACGAACAGGAAGTTGTACAGCTCGTCGAAGTACCACTTGTTGTAAACGAAGCGGTAGAGCACGTCGATCTGGCCGACGACCTTCGCCGGAAACTCCGGGTTGCGGATATAGGCATACCAGGCACCGAACAGGCCAAGCAGCATAACGACCGTGGCCGACAGCTTCACCCACAGCGGCACTTCGTGCATCGCGTGCATCAGGTGCTCGTTGTAGAACAGCGAACCGTTCCAGAACTCTTCGCTGCTGATGAACGAGCCGGTGAAGACCCAACCAGCGAAGACCGCGCCCAGCGTCAGCACGCCCAGCGGGATAAGCATGGCCAGCGGACTTTCATGCGGGTGGTAACCCGCGGTGCCATCATCGTGGTGCGCATGGCCATGGGCATGGTCGTCATGCCCGTGATGGTCATCGTGAACCGCGTGCTGGATATGCTCCGAACCAGCCCAGCGCGGCTTGCCGAAGAAGGTCAGGAAGACCAGGCGCCACGAATAGAAGCTGGTCATCAGCGCAGCGGTGACGCCGATCCAGAAGGCGAACTGACCCGATTCCTTGCCGCTGGCAAACGCCGCTTCAAGGATCGCATCCTTCGAGTGGAAACCTGCGAAACCGGCATGCAGCCAGTAAACGCCAACACCGGTGATCGCCAGTGTACCGGCGGTCATGGCCCAGAAGGTCAGCGGGATGTGCTTACGCAGGCCGCCGTAATAGCGCATGTCCTGCTCGTGATGCATCGCGTGGATCACCGAGCCAGCACCCAGGAACAGCAGCGCCTTGAAGAAGGCGTGGGTGAACAGGTGGAACATGGCCGCGTTGTAGGCACCAACGCCCGCCGCAAAGAACATGTAGCCCAGCTGCGAGCAGGTCGAATAGGCGATCACCCGCTTGATGTCCCACTGCGTCAGGCCAACCGTCGCGGCGAAGAAGCAGGTCGCTGCGCCGACATAGGTCACCATGTTCAGCGCGATCGGGCTGGCTTCAAACATGGGCGACAAGCGGCAAACCATGAAGACGCCGGCGGTGACCATGGTGGCCGCGTGGATCAGCGCCGAAACCGGGGTCGGACCCTCCATCGCGTCGGGCAACCAGGTGTGCAGGCCCAGCTGCGCCGACTTGCCCATCGCGCCGATGAACAACAGGATACACAGGATCGTCATCGTATCCCAGCGATAGCCAAGGAAGCCGATGGTCGATCCGGCCATGCCCGGCGCGCTGGCCAGGATTTCCGGGATCGAAACGGTGTTGAATACCAGGAAGGTGCCGAAAATTCCCAGCATGAAGCCAAGGTCACCCACGCGGTTGACCACGAAGGCCTTGATCGCGGCGGCGCTGGCGCTGGGCTTGCGGAACCAGAACCCGATCAGAAGGTAAGACGCGAGGCCCACCCCTTCCCAACCGAAGAACATCTGGACCAGGTTGTTGGCCGTCACCAGCATCAGCATGGCGAAGGTGAACAGGCTAAGATAGGCGAAGAACCGCGGCTGATCCGGGTCTTCGTCCATGTAGCCCCAGGAATAGAGGTGGACGAGCGCCGAGACGGTGGTGATCACCACCAGCATGACTGCGGTGAGCGTATCCACGCGGAATGCCCAGTCGAAGGTCAGGCTGCCCGACTGCACCCAGTGCAGCACCGGCACGACATGCGCTTCGGCATGACCGCCCAAGAAGCTGATGAAGATCGGCCAGGACAATGCGCAGGATGCGAACAGGCCGGCGGTGGTCACCAGCTTGGCCGGCACATTGCCGATCATGCGGTTGCCCAGCCCCGCAATCAGCGCGGCCAGCAGCGGCAGGAAGACGATGAAGAGGATCGGATCCACGGATGCTTACCCCTTCATCCGGTTGACGTCGTCAACGGCAATGGTGCCGCGGCGGCGGAAGTAGATAACCAGGATCGCAAGACCGATGGCCGCTTCACCTGCGGCCACGGTCAAGACGAACATGGCGAAGATCTGGCCCGTCAGGTCATGCAGGAAGCTGCTGAAGGCGACGAGGTTGAGGTTCACCGACAGCAGGATCAGTTCAATCGCCATCAGGATGACGATGACGTTCTTGCGGTTGAGGAAGATCCCCAGAACGCCCAGCACGAACAGGATCGAGCTGACGACTACGTAATGTTCAACGCCGATCATCAGAGCTGGACCCCCTTGCCCACTTCCGGCTGCGTGTTGACCACGGCCTCCTCAGGACGCCGCGCAACCTGCTTGGCAATGTTCTGGCCGCGCACCCCGCCGCGCTGGCGATGGGTCAGCACGATCGCGCCAGTCATCGCGACGAGCAGGATGATCCCGGCCGCTTCGAACAGGAACAGGTACTTGCCGTAGAGCAGCGCACCGATCGACTTGATGTTTGATGCGCCGGCCACGACTGCGGCAGTGCCATCCGGCGTGCCGAGCTTGAGCGAACCGGCCTGGTAAGCGCCCATGCCCAGCACGATTTCGGCCAGCAGGACTATGGCGACAGCCAGCCCGAGCGGGAAGTTCTTGATGAACCCGGCGCGCAGCTCGGCGAAATCGATGTCGAGCATCATCACAACGAACAGGAACAGCACCGCGACGGCGCCGACGTAGACGATCACCAGCAGCATCGCGATGAACTCAGCCCCGGCCAGCACCATCAGCCCCGCTGCGTTAAAGAACGCCACGATCAGCCACAGCACCGAATGGACCGGATTGCGGGCGAGGATCGTAAAGGCCCCCGCCGCGATCATAATACCTGCGAACAGGTAGAAGGTTAGCACCTGGATCATTGCCGCGGCCCCCTACCGGTACGGCGCATCGGCTTCAAGGTTAGCGGCAATTGCCCGCTCCCACTTGTCCCCGTTCGCCAGCAGCTTTGCCTTGTCGTAAAGCAGTTCTTCGCGCGTTTCGGTCGCGTATTCGAAGTTCGGCCCTTCAACGATCGCATCAACCGGGCAGGCTTCCTGGCAGAAGCCGCAGTAGATGCACTTGGTCATGTCGATATCGTAACGCGTGGTGCGGCGGCTGCTGTCATCGCGCGGTTCGGCTTCGATCGTGATCGCCTGCGCCGGGCAGACTGCTTCGCACAGCTTGCAGGCAATGCAGCGCTCTTCCCCATTGGGATAGCGGCGCAGCGCGTGCTCGCCACGGAAGCGCGGGCTCAGCGGGTTTTTCTCGAAGGGATAGTTGATGGTCGCCTTGGGCCTGAAGAAGTACTTCAGGGTCAGCCAGTGCGCCTTCAGGAATTCCCAAAGGGTGAAGCTCTTGATGAGCTGCGCGACACTCATGCGCCGTACCTCGTGAACATCAGATAGCCGCTAACCAGGACAACAAAGCCCAGCGAAACCGGCAGGAACACCTTCCAGCCCAGGCGCATCAGCTGGTCATAGCGATACCGCGGGACCGTGGCCTTTACCCAGGAGAAGACGAAGAAGAAGAAGAAGATCTTGGCGAAGAGCCACAGCCAACCCGGCACCAGGTAGAGCACCGGAATGTCCAGCGGCGGCAGGTAGCCGCCCCAGAACAGCACGGCGTTCAGCGCGCACATCAGCAGGACGTTGGCATACTCACCCAGCCAGTAGAGCGCGAAGCTCATCGATGAATATTCGGTCTGGTAGCCGGCCACCAGTTCGCTTTCAGCCTCGGTCAGGTCGAACGGCGCGCGGGCGGTTTCGGCCATGCCCGAGATCAGGAACATCACCCACATCGGGAACAGAAGCGGGTTCGCCACGAAGCCGTTGATGATGCTGACGTGGGCACGCTGGGCCTCGACGATCTCGCGCAGGTTGAAGCTGCCGGCCCACAGGACCACACAGATCAGGATGAAGCCGATCGAGACTTCGTAGGAGATCATCTGCGCCGAAGCGCGCATGGCCGAGAAGAACGGATACTTCGAGTTCGACGACCAGCCTGCAATCACCACGCCGTAAACGCCGAGCGACGAGATCGCGAGGACATAGAGCAGGCCAACGTTGATATCGGCCAGCACCGCGCCCGAATTGAACGGGATCACCGCCCAGGCCAGCAGCGCAACGGTAAAGGTGATGATCGGCGCGATCAGGAACAGGCCCTTGTTCGCCGCCGAGGGAATGATCGTTTCCTGCAGGAACACTTTCAGGCCGTCCGCGAAGGACTGTAGCAGGCCCCAGGGGCCGACCACGTTCGGCCCGCGGCGCAGCGCCATCGCCGCCCAAACCTTGCGGTCGACATAGATGATCATAGCCACGGCCAGCATCAGCGGCAGGGCAATCAGCAGGATCCCGGCGATGGTCGCGGTAAACCACGCCCAATCATAGGTCATGCCAAGGGATTGGAAGAACTCGGTCATTCCGCGGCCTCCGCGAAGTGCTCACCGTGGAGCAGTTCGGCCGAGCAGCGCTGCATGGTTTCGCTGGCCCGGGCGATCGGGTTGGTGAGGTAGAAGTCCTTGATCGGGTAGCCGTCGATCGTGCCGGCAGCCTTGGCCTTCTCGGTCTTCGGCAGCGCGCCGTAGCCCGCAAGACCCTCGCTGCCGAGTGCCGGAACGGCCTTGATCATGGCAGCGCGCAGTTCGGCAAAGCTGTCAAACCCGACGGATACGCCCAGGGCATCGGCCAGCGCGCGCAGGATCGTCCAGTCTTCGCGGGCGTCACCCGGGGCGAAGACCGCCTGCTCGGCATATTGTACCCGGCCTTCGGTGTTGACGTAGGTTCCGGCCTTCTCGCTGAAGGCGGCAGCCGGCAGGATGATGTCGGCAGCGTGGGCACCCTTGTCACCGTGGTGGCCAACGTAGACGACGATGCTGTCAGCGAACTTGGTGTAGTCCACTTCATCCGCACCAAGCGAGAGCAGCAGCTTGGGCTTGGCCTTGACCAGATCGGCAATGCCGCCCTTCTGGGCATAACCGAGCATCAGACCGCCCATGCGAGAGGCCGCCATGTGGAGAACGTTGAAGCCGTTCCAGCCATCGCGGACCAGTTTGTACTTTTCGGCCAGAGCCAGCGCCGAACCCAGCGCGCCCTTGCCGAGCCCTGCCCCACCCAGAATGATCGCCGGACGCTGCGCATTCTTGAGCGCGTCGGCAACTTCCTTGGGCAGCTTATCGAGCACGGCCAGATCGTTGCCGAGGTTGGTCACCGCATAGGTCGCATCCCATTCCGGGCCGACCACGAAAACCTTCGCCCCGCGCTTGGCTGCCTTGCGCAGGCGGGTGTTGACCAGCGGCGCTTCCCAGCGGACCTGGCTGCCGATGATCAGAATGGCGTCGGCGTTCTCGATCCCAGCGATGGTCGAATTGAAGTTCACCGCAGCCAGGTTCGAGCAATCGTAGTCAAGCCCGGTCTGGCGGCCTTCGAGCAGCTTGCTGCCCAACGCACCGGCCAGGGCCCTGGCCGCAAACATGGTTTCGCAATCGACCATGTCACCAGCGACAACGGCCACCGACTTGCCAGGGTTAACCTTGGCAACGGCTGCGAAGACTTCTTCCCAGCTCGCGGCGGCCAGCTTGCCATCACGGCGGATCCACGGGCGATCAAGGCGGCGGCGGGTGAGGCCATCAACCTGATAGCGCGCCTTGTCCGACAGCCATTCCTCGTTCACGTCATCGTTGACGCGGGGCAGGATGCGCAGCACTTCGCGGCCGCGGCTATCGAGGCGGATGTTCGAGCCGACCGCATCCGAAACGTCGATCGACAGGGTCTTCTTCAATTCCCACGGCCGGGCTTCGAAGGCGTAGGGCCGCGAAGTCAGCGCACCAACCGGGCACAGGTCAATCACGTTGGCCGAAAGCTCGTGCGCGGCGGCCTTTTCCAGATAGGTCGTGATCTGCATTGCTTCGCCGCGATAGAGCGCGCCGATTTCGTCCACCCCGGCGATCTCTTCAGAGAAACGCACGCAGCGGGTGCAGTGGATGCAGCGGGTCATGACCGTCTTGATCAGCGGGCCCATGTACTTTTCGGTGACGGCGCGCTTGTTCTCGTCATAGCGCGAGGCACCGCGGCCGTAGGCGACCGACTGGTCCTGCAGGTCGCACTCACCACCCTGGTCGCAGATCGGGCAATCAAGCGGGTGGTTGATCAGGAGGAACTCCATCACCCCTTCCCGCGCCTTCTTGACCATCGCGCTGTCGGTGCGGATTTCCTGGCCTTCGGCAGCCGGCAGCGCGCACGAAGCCTGCGGCTTCGGCGGTCCGGGCTTCACCTCAACCAGACACATCCGGCAGTTGCCGGCAATCGAAAGCCGTTCATGATAGCAAAAGCGCGGGATTTCCTTGCCGGCCATTTCACAGGCCTGCAGGACCGTGGCCCCTGCCGGGACCTCAAGTTCCACGCCGTCGACGGTTACCTTGGGCATTACTGGATCGCTCCGGAAGGCTTGGCCTGGGAAAGGCGGTAATAGGCGATGGCCAGCGCCCCGCGCACGCTGATGCGATCGAGCGAGACGGTTTCACCGGCCTTGATGCACTGCCCCAGCACTGGCCCCAGCGCGTTGAGCGACTGGAGTTCGGCCGGGGTATCGATATTGGTTGCCACGACGGCGCGCGACTGGACCGGGGCGACGCGGACGGCGCACTCACCCAGCTTACCCATCAGCATGGCCTGGGTCTTGCGGGCAATGGCCGCGCGCTGGCGGGCCAGACCGTCTTCCGGGATCGGCTTACCTTCCCGGTTAACGGTGCGGAGCGGGCGCGGCTCCTCGTAAGTCAACGGCGCGATTGCAGGCAGCGCGCCGGCGTTAATCGCGGGGTTATCCCGCACGATCAGGGCTTCCGCGATGACGCCCCGATAGGTGTCTTCATCAAAATGCATCCGCAGCCGACCCTCGAAGGTATTGGGCTGGTTGCGCAGCAATTCGGAATTCATGCATTCGCGCTGCATCAGGCGTTTGCCCTCTGCGCTATCCCGGCTGAAGCTGGCACCGCTCAGCACCGACTTCTGCGCCAGTTCCGGTTCACGCTCAACCACGCACGCGCCATATTCAGCCAGAAAGGCACGGATCTGCTGCGGGCTCGGTGGCTCCGCAGCAGTTGCCGGCACGCTGGCCAGTGCAACCAAGGGAAGAAGGCGAAGAGCCTGCCTCACTCGGCAGCCTCCCGCACGTTCTCGGCAATGCGGCGCTCGATTTCCGGGCGGAAGTGACGGATAAGGCCCTGGATTGGCCAAGCCGCAGCGTCGCCCAGTGCGCAGATTGTGTGACCTTCAACCTGCTTGGTCACGTCCCACAGCATGTCGATTTCTGACACGTCGGCGTCGCCGGTGCGCAGGCGTTCCATCACGCGCCACATCCAGCCCGTGCCTTCGCGGCACGGTGTGCACTGGCCGCAGCTCTCGTGCTTGTAGAAGTAGGACAAGCGGCTGATCGCCCGAACGATATCGGTCGACTTGTCCATCACGATGACGGCAGCCGTACCCAAGCCCGAACCCAGCTCGCGCAGCCCGTCAAAGTCCATCGGCGCGTCCATGATCTGCGCAGCCGGGACCAGCGGCACCGACGAACCACCCGGAATCACGGCCAGCAGGTTGTCCCACCCGCCGGTGATGCCACCGCAGTGCTTTTCGATCAGCTCGCGGAACGGGATGCTCATCGCTTCCTCGACCACGCAGGGCTTGTTCACGTGCCCGCTGATCTGGAACAGCTTGGTACCCTTGTTGTTATCCCGCCCAAAGCTGGAGAACCACGAGGCACCGCGCCGGATGATCGTCGGCGCAACCGCGATCGATTCCACGTTGTTGACCGTGGTTGGGCAGCCATAGAGGCCTGCCCCCGCCGGGAACGGCGGCTTGAGGCGCGGCTGTCCCTTCTTTCCTTCGATGCTCTCGATCATCGCGGTTTCTTCACCGCAGATGTAGGCACCGGCGCCGCGATGGACGAAGACGTCGAAGTCGTAACCGCTCTTGCAAGCGTTCTTCCCGATCAGGCCGGCGTCATAGGCTTCCTGCACGGCGGCAAACAGCACTTCGGCTTCGCGGATATATTCACCGCGAATGTAGATGTAAGCCGCGCGGGCGCCCATGGCGAAACCGGCGACCAGAGCACCTTCGATCAGCTTGTGCGGATCGTGGCGGATGATCTCGCGGTCCTTGCACGAACCGGGTTCGGATTCGTCGGCATTGATGACCAGGAAGCTGGGACGGCCGTCCTTGCTTTCCTTGGGCATGAACGACCACTTCAGACCCGTCGGGAAACCTGCGCCGCCACGGCCACGCAGGCCAGAGGCCTTGATTTCCTCGATGATCGCATCGCGGCCCTTGGCCAGGATCTTCTTGGTGTTGTCCCAATCACCGCGCGCCTGCGCGGCCTTCAGGTTCCACGGCTGGTAGCCGTAGAGATTGGTGAAGATGCGGTCCTTGTCCTGAAGAGACATGGCTTACCACTCCTTCCGGTAATCGTGGTTGGCCTTGACCATCTCAGTCAGGCTCGTCGGCCCGCCCAGCGGCTCAACCGTATGACGGCCCGGTTCCTGCGTACCTGCCTTGGGCGACTTGCCAGCAGCGAGGGCATCCAGCACGGCATCGAGCCGCCCGGGCGTCAGGTCTTCGTAATTGTCGTCGTTGATCTGGACCATCGGTGCCGAAGCACAGTTACCCATGCATTCAACTTCGGTCAGCGTCCACAGGCCGTCGTCGCTGGTGTGGCCCTTTTCCATGCCGCGCTTCTTGCAGGCAGCCATGATCGCGTCCGAGCCGCGCAGCATGCACGGCGTGGTGCCGCAGACCTGAACATGGAAGCGACCAACCGGCACCAGGTTGTACATGGTGTAGAAGGTGGCAACCTCAACCACGCGGATGATCGGCATATCGAGCTGGGCCGCGACATATTCCATCACCGGGATCGGCAACCAACCCTGGGTATCGGTTTCAGCCCCAACCTGGCGCTGGGCCAGGTCCAGCAGCGGCATGACGGCCGAGCGCTGGCGACCGGCCGGATAGCGCGCGATGATTTCCTTGGCCTTGGCCGCGTTTTCCTTGGTCCAGGCAAAGTTGCCCCACCGTGCGCGCAGCTCGGGCGTATCGGGTTCGAGATGACGGTCAGCCATTAACGAATGAACTCCACGCGAGAGCACTTGCCGCCCTCGAACGAATAGACAGCGATCACGTCGAACGGCGCGACATCTTCCGAACCATCGCTGGCCGGACCGCGCGTAACGTGTTCACGCATGAGGACATAATCTCCGATGGCCTGGGCTTCGACCACTTCGGCATGGTTGCGCGGCCATTTGACGAAGGCGGCAGCCAAGCCGGAGCGGGTGCCTTCCTTGCCTTCACGCACGACTGCGCCGCGATAGTTTGCCTCGCAGGCATCGTCGGTCATGTGGGACACATAGGCGTCCACATCCTGCGCGTTGTAAGCCGCAATCATCGCCTTGGCAGTGGCCAGGTTGCTCACCGGTCACACTCCCCGAACACCACGTCGATCGCGCCGATGATGGCGGTCACGTCGGGCAGCATGTGGCCCTTGCACATGAAGTCCATCGCCTGAAGATGGCTGAAAGCTGTCGGGCGGATCTTGCAGCGATAGGGCTTGTTGCTGCCGTCGCTGACCAGGTAGACGCCAAATTCACCCTTGGGGCTTTCAGTGGCCACATAGACTTCACCGGCGGGCACATGGAAGCCTTCGGTGTAGAGCTTGAAGTGATGGATCAGCGCTTCCATCGACGCCTTCATTTCGGCGCGCTTGGGCGGAACCACCTTGCGATCGGTGCTGGCAACCGGACCCGAAGGCATCTGCGCCAGGCACTGCTTCATGATCCAAGCCGACTGGCGGACTTCCTCAACGCGGACCATAAAGCGATCATAGCAATCGCCGCTGGTGCCGACGGGAATGTCGAACTCCATGCGGTCGTAGACATCGTAAGGCTGAGCCTTTCGGATGTCCCAGGCAATGCCGGAACCGCGGATCATCGGGCCGGAGAAGCCCCACTTGACCGCGTCTTCCTTGCTGACCGTGGCGATATCGACGTTGCGCTGCTTGAAGATGCGGTTGTCGACCACCAGGCTCATCGCGTCTTCGAACAGTTCCGGCAGACGCGTGTCGAGCCAGTTGCCGATATCAACCAGCAGCTTTTCCGGCACATCCTGATGCACCCCGCCCGGACGGAACCAGGCCGCATGCATACGGGCCCCCGAAGCGCGTTCGAAGAAGTTGAGGCAATCCTCGCGGATTTCGAACAGCCACAGGTTCGGCGTCATCGCCCCCACGTCCATGACGTGCGAGCCGAGGTTGAGCATGTGGTTGCAGATGCGGGTCAGTTCGGCAAACAGCACGCGCAGGTACTGGGCCCGCTCCGGAACTTCCACGTTGAGCAGCTTTTCAACCGCCAGAACGTAGGAATGCTCCATTCCGAGCGGCGAGCAATAATCAAGCCGGTCGAAATAAGGCAGCGCCTGCAGGTAGGTCTTGTGCTCGATCAGCTTTTCGGTGCCGCGGTGCAGCAGCCCGACGTGCGGATCGACGCGTTCGATCACTTCGCCGTCCAGCTCCATGACCATACGCAGCACGCCGTGCGCGGCCGGATGCTGGGGCCCGAAGTTGATCGTGTAGTTGGTGATGACATCATCGCCGGTGGTCGGCGACTGTTCGAGACTAAGTCCGCTCATGATCAGCTACCCTCGGGCGCGGTCGACGGCTTGGCATCGGCCGACTTGGAGCGCGGCTTGCGCGCCGGGCGTGAGGAGGTGGGCTTGGGCGCGCCCGGCTCCTTGGTCTTGGTGACCTTTGGCGCAGCGGGCTTCGCCACCTTCTTGGCTGCAGCCTTGTTCGCCGCCTTGCCGGCGCCAGTATCGGCGGGCTTTTCCGTCGTCTTGGCGACAGCCGGAGCGGGAGCAGGTGGCGGCGGGGTCTGAACCGCCTTTTCGTCACCCGGCAGCGGATAATCCGCGCCTTCCCACGGGCTCATGAAGTCAAAGCTACGCAGGTCCTGCGCCAGCTTGACCGGCTCATAGACGACACGCTTGTCTTCTTCCGAGTAACGCAGCTCGACATAGCCCGTCAGCGGGAAGTCCTTGCGGAACGGGTGGCCTTCAAAGCCATAGTCCGTCAGGATGCGGCGCAAGTCGGCATTGCCTTCGAAGATCACACCGTAAAGGTCGAACACTTCACGCTCGAGCCAGCCAGCGACCGGCCAGAGGTGCGTCACGGTCGGAACCGGGGTATCTTCCGCCGCATTGACCTTGACCAGCACGCGGTGGTTGCGGGTGAGCGAGAGCAGCATGTAGACCACTTCGAACCGCTCTGCGCGGTCCGGGTAGTCCACACCGGCGATTTCCATCAGCTGCTGGTATTCGTGCTTGTCACGCAGCAGTTGCAGCGCCTCGGCAATGGCCGGGCGGTCAACCGTCAGCACAACCTCGCCATGCTCTTCGCGGGCGGCGATCAGGCGCTTGCCGAGCGTCTTGCTGACAGCGTCGATCACGCCTTCGCTGCTGGCGAAGCGCGGGGCGGAATGGAGGACCAGGCTCATCGTTCGATCGTCCCGGCGCGGCGAATCTTCCGCTGCAACTGCATCACGCCGTAAAGCAGCGCTTCGGCAGTCGGCGGGCAACCCGGGATGTAGATATCGACCGGAACGATCCGGTCACAGCCACGCACGACCGAGTACGAATAGTGATAGTATCCACCGCCATTGGCGCAGGAGCCCATCGAGATCACGTACTTCGGGTCCGACATCTGGTCATATACCTTGCGGAGTGCCGGGGCCATCTTGTTGCACAGCGTGCCGGCCACGATCATCACGTCCGACTGGCGCGGAGACGCACGCGGGGCGACGCCGAAGCGCTCCATGTCATAACGCGGCATGTTCACGTGGATCATCTCGACCGCACAGCAGGCCAGGCCAAAGGTCATCCACCACAGCGAGCCGGTGCGGGCCCACTGGAACAGATCCTCGGTGCTGGTGACGAGGAAACCCTTGTCATTCACCTCGGCATTGAGATCGTTGAAAAAGGCTTGGTCCGGCGGCGTAATCGCCGTCGAACCTGCCTGCGCCGCGCCAAGCGGCAGACCCTGAGCGTTCACGAGCGTGCTCATTCCCAATCCAAAGCCCCCATCTTCCAGGCATAGGCCAGGCCAATCGCCAGTTCGCCCAGGAACACCATCATCGTGATCCAGCCCGGCCAGCCAGTCAGATCAAGGCTGACGGCCCAGGGAAACAGGAAAGCTGCTTCAAGGTCGAAGATGATGAAGAGAATCGCAACGAGATAGAAGCGCACGTCGAACTGGCTGCGCGGATCCTCGAACGCCGGGAAACCGCACTCATATTCACTGAGCTTTTCGGCATTCGGGTTGTGTGCACCCGTCAGCCGCGCAACGCCCATCGGCAGAAACACGAACAGGCTGGAAAGTGCCAGGGCGATCCCAAGGAAAATCAGGATCGGCAGGTATTGCGACAGGTCGACCAAGGCTCTGACTCGGCATTGCGGATGAATGCCCGCGCCCTAGTCTCCCCACAACGGCTGCGCAAGTGGGGGATGCCCGCAAAGTGCGGGATTATCCCCCTCCCCTGCCTACTTCTTGAGTTCGCGGGCCAGCGTGGCGTGAGTCGACTTGCCATAGGGCGGCTTGAAGCCGGACAGGCTGGCCACGTCGATGCCGCTCTGGCGATAGACCGCGCGCGGGTGGCTGAAGGTCTTGAAGCCATCGAGCCCGTGGTAATTGCCCATTCCCGAGGGGCCAACGCCGCCGAACGGCAGGTCTTCCATGGCATTATGGAACAGCACGTCGTTGACTGTGACACCGCCTGAAATGGTCCGGGTCAGGACCTTTTCTTCCTCGCCCTTGTCTTCACCGAAGTAATAAAGGCCGAGTGGACGATCGTGGGCATTCACGTAATCGATCGCCTCATCAATTGTCGAATAAGTCATCACCGGCAGGATCGGCCCGAAGATTTCCTCCTGCATGACCTTCATGTCATCGGTCACGTTACGGACAATCGTCAGCGGCATCTTGTTCCCGTTGGATGCCTTGAAGTCCTCACCACCGGGGTTCACCTCGATCAGCTCTGCACCCTTCTCGCGCGCGTCCGCCAGATAGCCTTCAAGCCGCTCACGATTGCGGCCATTGACCACCGAGGTGTAGTCATCATTGTTCAGAAGGGTCGGGTACATGGCGCTAACCGAGCTAACCACGCTGCCGATGACTTCCTCTTCCTGCTCCTTGGCAACCATCAGGTAGTCCGGCGCGAGGCAGATCTGACCCGCATTCATCATCTTGCCCAAAGCAATGCGCTGCGCCACTTTGGTCTTGTTCGCGCTTCGCCCGATGAAGGTGGGCGACTTGCCGCCCAGTTCCAGCGTAACCGGCACCAAATTTTCCGCCGCAGCGCGCATGATGTGCTTGCCCACGCTGGTTGCGCCGGTGAAGATCAGGTGGTCGAAGGCCAGCTTCGAGAAGGCCGTGCCGACTTCGACACCGCCGGTAAAGACCGCCATTTCCTCTTCGGCAAAATACTGCGGCACCACTTCAGCGAACAGGTCGGCGACACGCTCGGTAAATTCGCTCGGCTTGATCATCGCCCGGTTACCGGCGGCAAGAATGCCCGCCATAGGGACCATGACCATTCCCACCGGGAAGTTCCACGGCGCGATCACCCCAACCACACCCTTGGGCTGCCAGCGTACCTCAGACTTGGCGCCCAGCAGGCCCAAGGGGAACATTGTCTTGCGCTTTTCGTTGCGCGACCATGCTTCAAAATGCTTGCGAGCGTGCTTGATCGCGCTGACCGACGGCATGATGTCCGTCATCAATGTCTGTTCAGTGCTGCGATGACCAAAGTCCGCCGAGACCGCCTTGGCAAAAGCATCCTTGTTATCAACCAGCAGGGCAATCGCCCGGTCCATGCGGTCCCGCCGCACGGACAGCGGCTCGGGTTGCGCGGCAGTGAAGGCGGCCTTTTGCCGGGCCAGTACGGAATCCATCCGGGACAATTCGGTAGCGCTCATCTCAGGCTCTCCAGTTTCTATTTGCCACCCTTTTCAAACAAGAATGGCATCTTGGCAAGCGGCGGCGCACCCGGGCGATTGCCATTGCCGCAGTGCAACATTAAGGAACCCGCTCCATTTTCAGCGAAAGGCCCGTGCCATGCCGCAGTTCTCCTCTTCCGATCCGGTTGTCATCCTCTCCTATGCCCGCACCCCTATGGGCGGGATGCAGGGTGCTTTGGCCGAAGTTTCGGCAACGGATCTTGGCGCCACCGCGATCAAGGCAGCCGTCGAGCGCGCGGGCGTGAAAGGTGGAGAGATCGAGCGCGTTTACATGGGCTGCGTGCTGCCGGCCGGGCTCGGCCAGGCCCCTGCCCGCCAGGCCACGATCAAGGCCGGTCTGCCAAAGTCGGTCCAGGCAACGACGGTCAACAAGGTCTGCGGTTCGGGTATGCAGACCCTGATCATGGGGGCCGAAGCCCTGGCCGCCGGAAGCATCGACCTGGTCGTTGCCGGCGGGATGGAGTCCATGACCAACGCGCCCTACATCCTCAAGAAGCACCGTTCTGGCGCCCGGATCGGCCATGACATGGCCTATGACCATATGTTCCTCGATGGGCTGGAAGACGCCTACGACGCTGGCCGCGCCATGGGAACTTTCGCGCAGGATACGGCCAATGCCTATCAACTGACCCGTGAAGCTCAGGATGCCTATTCGATTGAATCGCTTCGCCGCGCCCAAGCGGCCATCGCCGATGGCGCCTTTGCCGAAGAAATCGCGCCGGTAACTGTGGTGAGCCGCGCTGGCGAAAGCGTGGTCGATACCGATGAACAACCCGGCAAGGGCCGCCCTGACAAGATCCCTACCCTGAAGCCAGCCTTCGCCAAGGACGGCACGATCACCGCCGCAACCTCAAGCTCGATCTCGGACGGGGCTGCCGCACTCGTCCTGACGCGACAGAGCGTGGCTGTGACCAAGGGCGCCAAGCCGGTGGCCAAGGTTGTCGCTCTTGCAGCCCATGCACAGGAGCCCAAGGACTTCACCACCGCCCCGGTCGGCGCGATCAACAAGGTGCTGGAACGCGCCGGCTGGTCACTCGATCAGGTTGATTTGTTTGAAGTGAACGAAGCTTTCGCCTGTGTCGCGATGTTTGCGATGCACGACCTTGGCATCCCGCATGACAAGATCAACGTGCATGGCGGCGCAACCGCACTGGGCCATCCGATCGGTGCATCGGGCGCGCGGATCGTCACCACGCTGATTGCTGCGCTGAAGCGTCACGGCAAGACCAAGGGCGTAGCCAGTCTCTGCATCGGCGGCGGTGAAGCCACCGCTATTGCCATTGAACTGTTGGCCTAAATTGCCATCCGGCAGGAACAGCTTTAACAAGTATCGCCCAACATTGGGGTGACATATTATAAATGAAGAAGCTTGTTCTTATCGCGGCTGTAGTCGCACTGGCTGCCTGCAACAAAAAGGCTGAAGAGGCACCCGCAGCTGAAACCTCGGCGGTAGCCAGCGAAGCGACCGGAGCCAAGGCGCTGACGCCGCCCGGAAGCTATGCCGTGGTCGATGCCAAGGGCCCCGTCGGAACCACGATCATCAACGCTGATGGCTCCTACGTCGATATCGCGCCTGACGGCAAGGAAGTAAAAGGCACCATCGCCAGCAAGAACGGCATGGATTGCTTCGATCCCGATGGCGATGAAGCCGAAGTTTGCTTCTCGATGTCCGCGCCGGACGCAAACGGCTCGTTCAAGGCGACGACGGCTGATGGCAAGGTGACGGTCACAGTCACGCCGAACAAGTCGTAAGGCCTACCGCGGGGAGCGGCATCTGCCCTCCCCGCAAAGCCGTTCAGGGCTCCCCGGCGCCCCACAGCCGGGATTGCTGGACAAAGCCCTTGCGCTTCCCCAGCTCGAACTTGCACCAACCGGCGTCGCAATCACCCAGCAGCCCGACATTGCCTGGCGCAATCCGCCACAGCAACTTCGCACCGGGATCGCCGGACTGACGCATGTCGGCGGGCGCAGTGCCGGCGACATAGGCCGTGCGTTGCCGTGTCAGGAAACGCTGGTTCATCCAGCCCTTCGCCCCGTCCGGATCCTGCACCAGACGCCAGCCATCCTTGACCCGTACCACTTTCACCGGAAGCTGCGGCCGCCGATAAACCCAGGCGATCTGGTATTCTTCGGCCGGACCGACCCGCATATTCACTTCGCCCGCCCGGATTGATGCCCAATAGGGGATCTTGGCTTCCTGCGCGCTCGCCGGAGCGGCAAGGCCCAGCAGCGCAATCACAGTGGCGATAGAGACTCGGGTCGACATGATTCGCTGATAGCGACGAGCGACCGCAAGGTTCAAGCCGCTTGACCCATGGCCATCCACCGGCTTAGCGCAAGGCATGCCGATCGTCTCTGACACGCCTCTCGCCCGCCGGGTCTCCGGGAAGCCCCGCGTCTACGTCACGCGCCGCCTGGTCGCCGCCGTCGAAACGCGAATGGCAGAACTCTTCGAGGTGGTCACCAATGAGGTCGACGCACCGCTGACCCGCGAGCAACTGGTTGCAGCCATGCGCGAATCCGATGTTTTGGTGCCCACTGTGACCGACCGCATCGACGCTACCATGATTGAGGAATGCGGCCACCGGTTAGGACTGATCGCCAATTTCGGTGCTGGTATCGAGCATATCGACCTTGCTGCCGCACGCGCCCGCAAAATTATCGTCACCAACACGCCGGGCGTGTTCACGGACGACACCGCCGACCTGACCATGATGCTGATCCTGTCGGTGCCGCGGCGCCTGGGCGAAGGCAGCCGGCTGGTGCGCGATGGCGCCTGGACCGGCTGGGCTCCGACCCAGCTGCTGGGTCGATCGATTGGCGGCAAGCGCCTGGCCATCGTCGGGATGGGGCGGATTGGCCAGGCTGTGGCCCACCGCGCCCGCGCCTTTGGCATGGAGGTGACTTACCACAATCGGCGCCCGCTGCCCGATGCCTTCGAGAACATGCTGGGCGCGCGCTATGTCGCCGATCTCGATCAGTTGCTGGCAGAGGCGGACATCGTCTCACTGCATTGCCCGGCGAGCGCGGAAACACACCACCTGCTTGATGCCCGGCGGATTACGCTGCTGAAACCCGGGGCCTTCGTGATCAATACCGCACGCGGCGACCTGATCGACGAAGATGCGCTGATCGCTGCCTTGCAAGCCGGCCAACTGGGCGGGGCCGGGCTCGATGTCTATGCCCGTGAACCCCAGGTTGATGACCGGCTGATCGCCCTGCCAAATGTCATCACCCTGCCGCACCTTGGCAGCGCCACGATCGAGGGGCGGTCTCAGGCCGGCGAAAAGATCATCGCCAACATCCGCTTCTGGGCCGATGGACACCGGCCACCTGACCAGGTGCTGCCCGGCTGGGCATAATTCTCCTGCTGGCGCAATGAAGTGCGCGTGCAATCGCTTGCCGAATGGCAGTTTATTGCTCTAACCCTCCGCGCGGAATCATGCCGATAACGGCAGGGGGAGAGTTAAAATGCGCAAAATGGTCGGTCTGACGGCAGCCATGGCAATGCTAACAGGCGCAAGTCCGGCCCTGGCACAGGGTGCGTCGACAGGCGCGGTTGATACCGGCGACACGGCCTGGATCCTTACCTCTTCTGCCCTTGTTCTGCTGATGACCATGCCTGGGCTGACCTTGTTCTACGGCGGCCTGGTTCGAGCCAAGAACTTCCTGTCGGTGCTGGTCCAGATCGGCGCCATCGCCGCAATCGCCTCTACGCTGTGGATTATCGCCGGCTACACCATGGCCTTTGGCGATGTGACGAACGGTTGGCTTGGCGCCGGCAATGCCTGGATGCTGATCGGGACCGGGCAATTGCTCCACGGCGATCTCACCATTTCCGAGCGCACGTTCGCGCTGTTTCAACTCACCTTCGCGGCAATCACCCCGGCGCTGATGGTTGGCGCTTGGGTCGATCGTGCGCGGTTCGGCTGGGTCGTGGGGTTCTGCGCCCTCTGGAGCCTGATTGTATACGCTCCGGTCGCCCATTGGGTCTGGGGTCAGGGCTGGTTGGCTTCCTCGATGGGTACTCTGGACTTCGCGGGCGGCATTGTTGTCCATACCACGGCCGGCGTTTCGGCACTGGTGGCGGCACTGCTGCTTGGCCGCCGTCAGGGCTTCCCGAAAACACTGATGCTGCCGCACAGCCCCTCCCTGACCATGGCCGGTGCTGCGCTGCTCTGGGTGGGCTGGTTCGGCTTCAATGGCGGCTCTGCGCTTGCTGCCAGCGATGATGCCGCCAGCGCAATCATCAACACCCATGTCGCCGCCAGCGTTGCCGCCCTGGCCTGGCTCCTCATCGAGCGGTTCACGGTCGGCAAGCCGACTTCGGTCGGCTTCGCAACAGGGGCCATCGCCGGTCTGGCCACGGTGACCCCGGCCGCCGGTTACATCTCGCCCGGCGCAGCGATGCTGCTCGGCGTGATTGCGGCGGGGGTCTGCTATCCGATGATCCTGCTGGTTAAGCAAAAGCTCAAGATCGATGATTCACTCGACGTCTTCGCTGTTCACGGCGTGGGTGGCATGATCGGCTCGCTGCTGCTGGCCGTGTTCATTTCGCCCAGTTTTGGCGGAACCGGCTATGCAGAGGGTGTTGGCATGGCCAACCAACTGGCGGCGCAGGCCGTCGGCGTGGGCGTGGTGGCGCTTTATTCGGCGATTGCCAGCGCCGTGATTGCAGTCTTGGTCAGCCTGATCTTCCCGATGCGGGTAAGTGAAGATGCCGAACGCGAGGGCCTGGATATCACCAGTCACGGCGAGCGCGCCTGGGAACTCGACTGATCAGAAAGCTAGTGAGGCGCGCCGGGCGCTGCCTCACCAGTCCGTTTTTTAGTCGCCGGTCAGGATCCGGTCGACCAGCTGCTTCACCGTGGGAGTGAAGTTGTTCGAATAGAAGGGATCCTGCTTAAAGCGGTAGGCTGCGTGCCCCGCGAACATCAGATTATCGTCAATCGGCCCGCCATGCGCGATTTCCTGCAGGGTCTTTTGGATGCAGAAGCTGCGCGGATCGGCCAGACGGCCAGTGGTGTAATCGTCATGGTCCTTCCACGACGAAAAACCGCAATGGCTGAGACAACCCATGCAGGCCTTCTGGTCCTGCTGGATTTCGGAACGCTCTTCCGGCGCCACGAAAACAATCGTGTCATCCGGTGTGCGGAGGCCTTCGCTGAAACCAGCAGCCACCCAACCACGCGCGCGTTCCAAATCCCGCGGCGCGACCCAGAAGTTCTTGCCCCGCACACCGACATCCAACTGGACCGTGTGTTCGCCGGCTTCAACCTTTGAATAGGGTATCTGCCGCTCGCTGCGGGTTTCCAACTTGCGCAGGAACGGGTTCTTGACCGCCGAGGAATAGAAACCCGTTGGCGAAAACCGGTGCAACAAGACGTCGCCCGGCTCCAAGGTCCGCAGGTGGTCCTTCCAGGCCTGCGGGATCGGGCTTTCCTCAGTCAGCAGCGGGCGGGTGCCGAACTGGAAGGCAATGCTGCCCAGTTCCGGGTTGTCGATCCAGTTCTCCCACTCACGCAGGAACCAGACCCCGCCGGCCATGACGATCGGCACCGAATCCGGCACACCTTCCGCACGCATGGTATCGCGCAGCGCCTTCACGCGCGGATAGGGATCCTCCGGCTTCAGCGGATCTTCTGCATTGGACAGGCCGTTGTGACCTCCAGCCAGCCAGGGATCTTCATAAACCACGGCGGCCATCAGGTCCGCGACCTTGTGATAGGCGCGCTTCCACAGCGCCCGGAAGGCCCGAGCTGAACTGACAATCGGCAAGTAGTTCACGTTGAACCGCGCCGCGATTTCCGACAGCTTGTAGGGCATGCCCGCGCCGCAGGTGACGCCTGCAACCATGCCGCGGGTTCGCTCCAAGACGCCTTCAAGGATCTGCTGGGCACCGCCCATTTCCCACAAGACGTTGATGTTGATCGCGCCTTGGCCATTCGAGATTTCATAGGCCCGACGGACCTGCTCAACCGCGCCGACGATACCGTACTGGATCAGCTGTTCGTGCCGCTCCTTGCGCGTCATGCCATCGTAAATCTGGGGAACGATCTTGCCTTCGGCGTCATAGCTATCGGCATTGACAGCACTGACTGTCCCGATACCCCCGGCGGCAGCCCAAGCCCCCGAGCTTGCATGATTGGTAGCAGCCACCCCTTTACCGCCTTCAACCAACGGCCACACTTCGCGACCACCGTAAAGAATCGGCTTTAAACCCTTGAAACCCATCAGCTCCCAGTCTTTCCTTGTGCCGTATTGCACGGCTTGATTGCCCCCGGTTCGGGGCGTGGCCCAACTGCCTCAAACTGCGCGTAGTAACCGTTGAGTTCCGGTCTACGCACAAATTCCGCAAGGCGAAAGCCCACGGCCTGAAATTCGCAGAACAACAGGCTTGGCGGTATCCCGTGACGATCGGTCGGGCGATCGACATCGACCACAATCACCTTGCCGCCCGCGCGAAGCGCAGGGCGCAGGCGCCACAGGAAGGCATAGGGCTCGCTCACCTCGTGGTACATGTGGACGAGGAATATCCCGTCAAAGCTGTTCGCCGGCAAACGCGGATCATCCGGCGCACCGGTCTTGATCGAGACGTTGTCCAGGCGCTCACGCTCGACCCGCTGGCCCAACCGCTGGATGGCACCGGGATCGATATCCTGCGCTAGCACGCGCCCCTTGGCACCCACCCGTTCGGCCAGGCGGACAGTGTAGTACCCTTCACCCGCGCCGATATCCGCGACGGTGGTTCCGGCCTTGATTGCCGCCAAGTCCATGACAACCTCGGCCTCGCCCAGATTGTCCCGCTGGTCCTCGTTGCCAAATTCATTGCTCGAAAGATCGGAAACCGGCCGCCAGGCCTTCGGAAAATCGCGCGACGTTTCAGGCCGGTCGGCGTCCTTCTCGGCGCCACAGGCCGAAAGCAGTGCCAGGGTGACGAAGGCCGCCAGCAGCCTCAACCGTCGTCCTCCACCTCAACCTTTTCGCCGGTGACGCGCTGTGCCAGCGCCGCAGCCATGAACTGATCGACGTCCCCATCGAGCACGTCTGACGGGGTCGGACTCGTCACGCCAGTGCGCAGGTCCTTCACCATCTGATACGGCTGGAGGACATAGGAACGGATCTGGTGGCCCCAGCCAATATCGCTCTTGGCGGAATGCTCGGCGCTGGCAGCTTCCTCGCGCTTGCGCATTTCCTCTTCGTAAAGCCGCGACTTGAGCATGCCCATACAAATTTCGCGGTTCTTGTGCTGGCTGCGATCCTGTTGGCTTGCGACGATGATCCCGCTGGGCACGTGCGTGATGCGAACCGCGGAGTCCGTGGTGTTCACGTGCTGGCCACCCGCACCCGAAGCGCGGTAGGTATCGATTTTCAGGTCGGCCGGGTTGATCTCGATGCTGAAATTGTCATCGATCACCGGGAAGACCCAGACCGAGCTGAAACTGGTGTGGCGCCGGGCTGAGCTGTCATAGGGGCTGATCCGGACCAGGCGGTGCACACCGCTTTCGGTCTTGGCATAGCCATAGGCGTTCTCACCCTTGATCAGGATCGTCGCGCTCTTGATGCCTGCCTGTTCACCCGCCTGATATTCGATCGTGTCGACCTTGAAGCCGCGCTTTTCAGCCCAGCGCGTGTACATGCGGAACAGCATCTCGGCCCAGTCCTGGCTTTCCGTACCGCCAGCACCCGCATGGATTTCGATATAGGTGTCGTTGGCGTCAGCTTCCCCGGCTAGCAGAGCCTGGACCTTGTCCGCATCCGCACGATCAGCAAGCCGGGCAAGCGCATCCAGACCTTCCTGGATGGTGGCCTCGTCATCTTCCATCTCGCCAAGCTCAACAAACTCGATCGCATCGGCCATCTGGGCCGAGATGTCATTTACGGTGCCGACAGCCGCCTCAAGCCGGCGACGCTCCTTCATGACCGCCTCGGCGTCCTTCGGGCTGTCCCAAAGCTTGGGATCCTCGACCCGCGCGTTAAGCTCATCAAGCCGGCGCAAGGCGCGGTCCCAGTCGAGGAACTTGCGGACCAGGGCCAGCGCCGCGTTGATCCGGTCAATGTGGGCCTGCCCTTCGGCACGCATGATACCTGAACTCCGTAATTTATGGGGCAGCGCCCGAAGGCCGCCCGCTTAGCGGAAGACCCCTGATTGTAAAGTCAGTGCTGGTCAGTGCTGGTCAGCGCTTCTCGCTGCGAAGCTTTTGCACCGCTTCGAGCGTCAGGCGGACATGGTCCTTGTAATCCATATCCGAATGAACGAACCGGATTTTGCCATCCTGCCCGATCACATAGCTGGTCCGGGTCGTCAGTCCGGTGGATACGCCGGCGATCTTCAGCTTCACGTTATAGGCCTTGATGATCTCGGGAGTGGCGATTGCGACGGCAAACTGATCCCGGCAGGCCTCGGTCGAAAATTTCTGCAAGGTCGGCAGATCATCTGCAGACATGCCCACTACGGTCGCTCCCGCGGCGGCGAATTGCGGGGTAGCATCGGCAAAGGCCTTGGCTTCCAGCGTGCACCCCTTGGTGAAAGCCTTGGGATAGAAATAGAGCACCAACGGCCCCTTGCTCAGTGCGCTGCGCAGATTGATGGCAAAGGGCTTGCCACCCTTGGCCCCCTGAGTTGCAAAGACCGGTGCGGGGGCACCAACAGGAAGGTTGGCCGCAGCCGGGACAGCCACTGCGCCAAGTACGACTGCGGCAAGGATCGGGCGAATGGTCATAACTGCGGCTCCTGACTATTGAATGGCAACTGCGCTATCGGCAGCAATCTGGGGTTCAGCAGCCGCAGTGCCATCCGTTTCGGCGGATGGGGCCTGCGAGCCCCTGCGGATCTGGGCGATTAAGGCGTCGCGCTGCTTCGAAAGATCATCATGACGCGACGTCCGCTGGACTTCGCTATCAGCCTTGAATGCCTCCCAGATGATCGAGGACTTGGGGTCATCGGTTGGCCTGCCGGCGAAAACCTTGCTGCCCGAGACCCGATCAATCTTGACCCAGTGAATATTGGCCGGGGCCACGAAGGGCCGATCAAACCAGCGGCTACGGCTTCCCTGGATGAACTGCTTGAACATCGGGGCTGCAATCGAACCGCCCTGGGCATAGCCCCCCAGCGACTTCGGCTGGTCATAGCCAAGGTATACCGCCCCGACGATGTCTTGCGACCCACCGGCAAACCAGACATTCGTGGGACCGGTGGTGGTCCCCGTCTTGCCGAACAGCGAGAGGTTCAGATCGCGCAGCACGGTCGCCGTGCCCCGGGTAACCACGCCTTCAAGCATATGTACCACCTGAAATGCCGTGCGCGGATCCAGCACTTGCTTGCCGCGCTTCGCCAGGCGCGGCATCGGCTTGCCATCCCATTCGGCCATGCTGCACTTTTCGCAGCGCCGGGTGTCCGAACGCCAGATCACCTTGCCGTTACGATCCTGCACAAAGTCGATCAGGGTCGGGGAGTACTGCACACCGTTGTTGGCCAAAGCCGCATAGGCGTTCGCCATCTTGAGCACAGTCGTTTCCCCTGCGCCCAGCGCGAACGAGAGATAGGGGGGATACTTGCCGATCCCGACCCGGTCGATCTGCCGGGCAACATTATCCATCCCGGCATCGTTGGCGATGCGAACGGTCATCAGGTTGCGCGATTGTTCAAGCCCCCAGCGCATCGTGTGCGTGCCGCCAGCCCCGCGCATATCGAAGTTGCGGAAGCATTTTTGGCCAAGCTGGGCACCCTGATAGACGCAAAACTGACCATCAAGCACCTCAGTCGCTGGGGTCATCCCGTTATCGAGCCCGGTGGCATAAACGAACGGTTTGATCGTAGACCCGGGCTGGCGCTGCGCCTGAGTGGCCCGGTTAAAGCTGCCCAGACCGGCATCAAAGCCACCCTGCACCGCCAGAACACGGCCCGAATTGGGATCGATCGCCACGATCCCCCCTGACACGGCAGGCACATTCTTCACAGCCCAGGCATTGCCATTCGGTGCTGCGGCTATGACGTCCCCAGCACGCAAGGAATCCGGCAGTGCAACCAGCGGGGCCTTGCTGCCATCCGTAAAGCCGATGGTTGCCCGGCCGCCTGATCGCGCGAGCACCACCCCAACCCGCCAATCCTGGTAAGCGAGCGACTTGCCCGAGGCGATTAGTTCGGTTTGCCAATTGTCGGGATCAACCGCGATCTTTGCGATTGCGCCGCCCCAGCCTCGCCCGGCTTGGTAACGCAGCAGGCCGGTGCGCAGCGCATCCTGGGCCGCCCTTTGCAGCTGAGGATCAAGCGAGGTCCGCACCCACAGACCGCCGCCGTAGATGCTGTTCGGGCCATCCTCGGCCTTTTCGCCGTACTTTTCGATCAGCTCACGGCGAACGTCTTCAACGAAGTAGCCCACCGAGGGATCGTAGCTTTCCGCACGGCGCGGGATCAGACCCAGCGGCTGTGCCTTGGCCTCCGCCGCCTCGGCTGCGGTTGCCCAGCCATTGTCGACCATCTGATCCAGCACATAATTGCGGCGGTTAATCGCCATCTGCTGGAACTTGTCGCGGCCATAGCGCTCGGGCGCCTTGGGGAGGATCGCCAGGAATGCTGCCTCATGCAGCTTCAGGTCCCCCACATCCTTGCCGAAATAGGCGCGCGCGGCAGCCTGCACACCAAAGCTTTGGCGGCCGAGCGGAATTTCGTTCAGGTATAGCTCAAGGATCTGCTGCTTGGTCAGGACGCCCTCGATCCGGCGCGCCAGGATCATTTCCTTGAACTTGCGCGTGATCGAATATTCATCGCCAATCAGGATGTTCTTGGCGACCTGCTGGGTGATGGTCGAGCCGCCTTTGGCACGCGCACCGGAACCGAATTTGACCGCATAGTCGATCACGGCGCCGATCAGGCCGGTATAGTCAACCCCGCCATGGCTCCAGAAGGTCTTGTCTTCAGCAGAAAGATACGCGTTCACCAGTGGCTTGGGAAAATCAACATAGCGCAACTGGACGCGCCTCTCCCGCGCATAGCTGTAAACAATCTCGCCATTGACGCCGCGCACCATAGTCGGAAGCGGCGGTTGATAGCTCAGCAGCCGATCAGCCGACGGCAGGGCACGCAGGACGCTGACCCACAGCAACAGGTAAAGAACGATCAATCCGCCCAGGCCATAGCCAATCTGGCGAAAGCGCTTGCTGCTGCGCCAATTGGCCATGAACCACTGGCCAAGCGGGTGGTCCTGCAACCTGGTCAGAAGCCCACCAGCTTCGCGCCGGATGCGCAGGCGAATGGATTCGGGTTGCTCGCTCATCTTGCGAGCCGCTCTAGCATGGGGAAACCGGGATAGGCCAGCGGCAAGCTATGGCAGCACCGGAACCGGGCCGCGCTCACGCGCAAAATGGATCCGGATCGCACTGGCCAGGGTCTCGGCAAAAGCTTGCCGCCCTTCGGGCGCAGCCAACCTGGCGGCGTCTTCAGGATTGTTGATGTAGCCGCTTTCAAACAGCACAGACGGCACGTCGGGCGCCTTAAGCACCGCGAAGGCCGCCGCCTGTACCGTCGCCTCGCGGAAGGGCAGACGGCCCCGCCCTTCCCGCAGGATCAGATTGCCGAATGCTTCGGATTTAGCCTGCATCTCGCGCTGGGAGAGGTCGACCAGGATGGCCCCGACCCGATCGCTTTGATCGCCAATCCGCACGCCATTGATCTCGTCAACCGCGTTTTCCCGGCGGGCGATACGCTCTGCCGCTTCATTGCTGCCGCGATCGGACAGCACGTATACTGTAGCCCCGCGCGCGCTTGAGCCGATCTCGGTACTGTCGGCGTGGATCGAGATGAATAGGTCCGCCTGCAACCGCCGCGCAATGTCGGGCCGAACCGGAAGAAAAAGATAGCGATCATCAGCCCGCGTCATTGCAACGCGGACCCCACCCTGAAGCAGCAATTCCTTGCGAAGGGACAAAGCAAGATCGAGAACCAGGTCCTTTTCACGCAGAGTACCAGTTCCGGCGCCAGGATCCTTACCACCATGCCCTGCGTCAATCACCACCAGCGGCCGACTGGCATCCTGCGGCCCCTCGATTTCAGGCAGTCCCTGGCGGGCCTCATCGCGTGGTAGGTTGACCTGAACCACGTAGCCCCAGCCACGCCCCGGGGCGCCAAAAGTGCGATCGGCCGCGATCATGCCCGCAAAGACCAGCAGCGGAGCCATAAAAAGCCCAAAGATCAAGACACCCCGCCGCATCACGGCGTCCTGCTAACCAAGGTCAACGGCTAGGGCAATGGGCCTGTTGAATCATCAATCGTGTTGCCACCGCCCTTGCCGCCCACCCTCCTTGGTGCTAGGCAACCTGTGTGCGATACCCGCGCGATTAATTCGTATTGCCACGAGGCACTACTTATTAACCAGTCCGCGGGCAGCTTTCGCCCCGAATCCCGGGCCTGCCCGGATGTACAGGTTGATGCCGTAATGAGAATTGGTTCGTTGCCTGCCGAGTCCCTGCCCGATCGGGCCGTGGCCATGGCGGCGCGGCGACCGGCGCATGAAACTTCTTCGCGCCTGATCCTTACCGCAGACACACAACACGCCGCCGGCCGCACTGCTGCACCCGGCAATTCCCATACAGCCGTTCGCCACAGCGGGATCCGTCCCGGGGCGCGCGGCCGTTTCGTACAAGAACGCGCCATTCCAGCCAGCCGGAACCTTGCGAGGTTCGGCGCGGCATGGCGCGCACGGAGAGTTATAGATGACAATGCGCATGCTAATCGATGCGCGCCACCAGGAAGAAACCCGGGTGGCGGTGCTCAAGGGCAACCGGATTGAGGAATTCGACTTTGAATCTGCTGAACACAAGCAGATCAAGGGCAATATCTACCTAGCCAAGGTTACGCGGGTTGAACCCTCGCTGCAGGCCGCTTTCGTGGACTTCGGCGGCAATCGCCACGGGTTCCTGGCCTTCAGCGAAATCCACCCGGACTACTACCAGATCCCGAAGGAGGACCGCGAGGCCCTGCTGGCAGAAGAAGCCGCCCACGCCGAGGAAGAGGCCGCCCTGCGCGCCATTGCCGAGGGTGAGGAAGACTTCGTTGGCGATGACGAGCTGGGTGAAACCCTGGCCGACGATCTCGCCGGAACAAGCCATGACGCCTATCACGCCGATGACGATCACGGTGTGACCGAGGTTGATACCGACGAGAAGGACGAAGTTGCGACCATCGAGGATGGTCAGATCGACAACGCCTTCGATCACGAAGGCGAAGAAGCCGCAGAAGCCGAAGGCGGTGAAGAACGCCGCGGTCGCGGGCGCGGTCGCCGCCGTCAGGGTCAGGGTCGCGGCAAGGCCAAGGAAGCCGACGAGATCCGCGCCAAGCGGATGGCCCTGCGTCGTCGCTACAAGATCCAGGACGTGATCCAGCGGCGCCAGGTGCTGCTGGTCCAGGTCGTCAAGGAAGAGCGCGGCAACAAGGGTGCCGCCCTTACCACCTACCTCAGCCTGGCTGGTCGCTATTGCGTGCTCATGCCGAATTCGAGCCACGGCGGCGGCATCAGCCGCAAGATCAGCTCGGCTGCTGACCGCAAGCGGCTGAAGTCGATCATCGCCGAGATGGACCTGCCCAAGGCGATGGGCTGCATCGTCCGCACTGCCGGCCTGCAGCGCACCAAGACCGAGATCAAGCGGGACTTCGATTATCTCGCCCGCCTGTGGGACGATATCCGCGAGACCACGCTGAAGAGCACCGCCCCTGCCCTGATCCATTCGGACAGCGATCTGATCAAGCGTGCGATCCGCGACATCTACAACCGCGAGATCGAGGAAGTCGTGGTCGAGGGTGAGCATGGCTATCGCCTTGCTCGCGATTTCATGAAGATGCTGATGCCGAGCCACGCCAAGCGGGTGAAGCAATATGCCGATCCGGTGCCGCTGTTCCAGCGTTATGGCGCGGAAGACCAGCTAACCGCGATGTACGATCCGGTCGTCCAGCTGAAGAGCGGCGGCTATATCGTCATCAACCCGACCGAAGCGCTGGTGTCGATCGACATCAACTCGGGCCGTTCCACCAAGGAGCACGGGATCGAGGCGACCGCGCTCAACACCAACCTTGAAGCTGCTCGCGAAATCGCCCGCCAGTTGCGCCTGCGCGATATGGCCGGGCTGGTCGTGATCGACTTCATCGACATGGAATATGGCTCGAACGTCCGGAAGGTCGAGAAGGCCATGAAGGACGCGCTCAAGAATGATCGCGCCCGCATCCAGGTTGGTCGTATCTCCAGCTTCGGCCTGATGGAAATGAGCCGCCAGCGCCTGCGCACCGGGGTACTCGAAGCCACCACCCGCGAATGCCCGCACTGTGATGGCACGGGCCTGGTTCGCACCGCATCGAGCGCCGGCCTTTCGGCCCTGCGCCTGATCGAGGATGAGGCCGCCAAGGGCAAGGGATCGATCATTTCGCTCTTCGCCAGCACCGAAGCGGCGATTTACCTTCTCAATGCCAAGCGCGCCGATCTTGCCGAGATCGAGGAACGCTACGGTGTCCGCGTCGAAGTGCTCCCGGAAGGTGAGAACGAAGGCGCCAAGATGCGCGTTGCCTCGTCTGGCCCGCGCCCCGAATTCGTCCCCAAGTTTGAGCCGATCGCGCTGGAAGACGATGATGACCTTGCCGACATCGCCGACGAAGACGAAGACGATGAGCGCGACGAGGATGAAGGCCGCGATCGCGATGGCCGTGGCCGCCGTGACGAGGGCGAAGGTGATGGCCGGGGCAAGCGCCGCCGCCGCCGCCGCCGCCGTGGCGGACGTGACCGTGAAGACGGTGAAGCCTCCGAAGCCGGTGAAGCTGCGGACAGCGATGACGGTGCCGACAGCGACGGTCAGGATCATGAAGAAGGTCCTGCTGGTGAAACGGACGAGCAGCGCAAACGCCGCCGCCGGCGCCGCCGTGGTGGCCGGGGCCGCAACGGCAATCGCGAAGAGAACGGTGAAGCGACCGCTGAAGAAGCTGGTGACGAACCGGCCGAGGCTGCAGGCGAAGCTGAACCTGCCGCTGCAGAACCGGTCGACGAAGCTCCGGTGAAGCCCAAGCGGACCCGTAAGAAGAAGACCGACGACGCACCGGTTGAAGCCGAAGCCCCTGTGGCGGAGCCTGAAGCTGTCGCCGAAGAGGCCCCGGCCAAGCCCAAGCGGACCCGCAAGAAAAAAGCGGATGAAGCTCCGGCTGAAGTTGAAGCCCCTGCCGCCGAAGCACCGGCTGAAGAGGCTCCGGCCAAGCCGAAGCGGACCCGCAAGAAGGCAGTCGCTTCCGAAGCGGTGCCGAGCGCTACGATCCAGCCGGGTGAGGAAGACGATGGCACCCCGCGTCGCGGATGGTGGCAGCGGACCTTCGGCAACTAATCAAAAACAGGCCGGGTGGCATGAGCTACCCGGCCTTTTTTGCAATCCCCCACTCCATCCATCCGGCGAATTGCGGCACCTTGGGCGCATATTGCGAGCCCAGTGGTTCCAGCGCGAAGCCGCCGTCGCCAATCGATGCCCCCACCGGGCGGGTCAAATGGCAGCCACCTGCGATACGTTTCCAGACCGGCTCGATCCGCGCCTGCCAGCGTGCGACCCTGGCATCCGGCGCAGCGCCATGTTCGGCGAACAGTAACTGTCCGCCTGGTTTGAGCACCCGATAAATCTCTTGCAGCGTGCGCGCCGGGTCTTGAACCGAGCAAAGCGTAAAAGTGCAGACCACCGTATCGAAGCTGGCAGCGGCGAAAGGGATATCCTCACCGGTTCCGGGCCGCATATCGTGGCTCCAGCCCTTACGCTCGGCCTCGACCCGCGCAAAATCGAGCCCCTTTGCCGAGGGATCGACACCGGCATAGGAACTGATCCGCGCCGGGTCATAGAACCGCTGGTTCAATCCGCCGCCGCAGCCGAGTTCAAATACCGCACCGCGCGCGAGCGGCACCACCTTTTCCCGTAGTTTCATAATGGCCGGCCCCGAACAGGCGCATCGGATCAGCCGCGGAACTACGTGTTCTTCATACCAGTTACCAACACCCACATTAGCCCCCTCTTTTCATGCGCGGCTTGCGCCGCCATGATGGCAGATATTGTTCAGGGGGAAAGCTCGAATGCAAATCTACCGCACGCCAGATGATCGGTTTGAAAACCTGCCGGACTTTCCCTTTGCCTCGCACTATCACACGCTGAAATCGGGCCTCAGGATCCACTACCTTGACGAAGGTCCGCGTGACGGAACCCCGGTGCTGCTGCTCCACGGTGAGCCAACCTGGTGCTATCTGTGGCGGCACATGATCCCGCTTCTGACTGCGCAAGGCTTTCGCGTACTGACCCCAGACCTGATCGGCTTTGGCCGTTCGGACAAGTTGCTGGGCAAGGCCAGCTACACCTATGGCGACCAAGTGGCCTGGATCCGCGAATGGGTTGAGGCTCTTGACCTGCGAGGTATTACCCTTGGCTGTCAGGATTGGGGCTCGCTGATCGGGTTGCGCGTGGTCGCTGACATCCCCGATCGCTTTGCCGCGGTTGCGCTGTCAAATGGCGGTCTGCCCGATGGGCAGGAGGCACCGCTTGCATTCAAGATCTGGCGGGCATTTGCCAAATACAGCCCCGTGTTTCCGATTGGCGGGATCGTCAAGCGCGGGACCAAGCGTGTGCTGAGCGAAGCAGAAATCGCCGCGTATGATGCGCCCTTCCCGACCCGCGCCAGCAAGGCCGCCGCGCGGGCCTATCCCCCACTCGTTCCGTTCAAGGGCAACGTCGCAGTGCCGGACCAGTTGCGAGCATGGGAAGTCTTCCGCAAATGGGAAAAGCCTTTTCTATGCTGCTTCTCAGACGGTGATCCGATCACCCGCGGTGGCGACGCGGTTTGGCTGGAGCGGGTGCCCGGAACCCAACGCATGGACCACTTGACCTTGCGCGGCGGCCATTTCATCCAGGAGGATGACCCGATCGGCTTCGCCGAGGCAATTGCCACAACGGCGCGCAGAGCAACCCAATAAAGGTTGATATTTCAGTGAACTTGGCATCTTCCAACCCTTTGTAACGATTGTTCAGCAACCCTGCGCTGCTATGCTGCGGAGCCATGGACAGAAAGATTCGAGCTACAGCCGATCCCGCTTCCTTGCCGGTCCTGACGGCAAAGCAGCGCGAGGTCATGGCACTGGTTGCCGATAACCGGACCAGCAAGGAAATTGCGGGTTTGCTGGGAATTTCCGAATCTGCGGTCAACCAGCGGATAGAACTCATCCGCGCCCGTCTTGGCGGTATCCCGCGCGGCGAAATGGCGCGGCTCTACCGCCAGCAGTTCATGCAGGAACACGCGCTTAGGGCCAATTACCCGCAAACATGGGAAAAAATTCAGGTTCAATTAACCACGTCAGACGGCCAGAGCGAGAACGTGGAGGGTCCGTCCGGTGCCACTACTGCCCCATTGCAGTCAGGCAAGACCGGATCAGGGTCGCAACCTTCCCGTTGGCTCCTCCCGGCCGGGTTAGCCTGGCTCGGCCGGGAGGAGTTTTACGCAGCATTCGTTCGTTTCATTCTCATCGGAACACTGGGCCTGGTCGGGGTTGCCGCAGCGGCAGCCATCACACAATTTGTCGGGCTTTCGGCCGGAAGCTGAAAAGCTGCACAGAGGTGCTTGCTCCTGCGCGCTGAATCGCTAGAGGGAAGCCAATGCGGCCACACCGCCGCGCAGCGACAGGTATCGACATGGCTACTTTCACGCTTCCTGCAAACAGCAAGATCACGGGCAAGGCCCAGCACCACAAGGCTGTAGGTGCCACCCACGTGAAGAAGTTCACCGTTTACCGGTATGATCCGGATAGCGGCGAGAACCCGCGTTACGATACCTTTGAAATCGATCTCGACAGCTGCGGCCCGATGGTGCTCGATGCGCTGATCAAGATGAAGTCCGAGCAGGACCCCTCGCTCACCTTCCGCCGCTCGTGCCGCGAAGGCATCTGCGGTTCCTGCGCGATGAACATCAACGGCCGCAACGGCCTGGCCTGCACCACGGCAATCGAAGACCTCAAGGGTGATATCCGCATCACCCCGCTGCCGCACATGGAAGTGATCAAGGACCTGGTGCCGGACTTCACGCATTTCTATGCGCAGTACGCCTCGATCCGACCGTGGCTGCAAACCGTCAGCACCACGCCTTCGGGCAAGGAACGGCTCCAATCGCCGGAACAGCGCGAAAAGCTGGACGGCCTTTACGAGTGCATCCTGTGCGCCTGCTGCTCGACCAGCTGCCCCAGCTATTGGTGGAACAGCGACAAGTTCCTGGGCCCGGCGATCCTGCTGCAGGCCTATCGCTGGTTGGCGGACAGCCGCGATGAAATGACCGGCGAGCGTCTGGATGAGCTGGAAGATCCCTTCCGCCTCTATCGTTGCCACACGATCATGAACTGCGCGAACGTCTGCCCTAAGGGCCTGTCCCCGGCCCGGGCGATCGCCGAGATCAAGAAGATGCAAGCAGAGCGCCACGTCTAAGTGGTCGATCAACGCGGCTTTATCTACGAACCCGATCCGGAAAATCCCGGCTGGCACCGTTGGGAGCTGGCCGACGATACCCGCTTTAACGCCCAGACCATGGGGCGGATGCTGGTGCGGCCCGAGAACGATCGCGCCTGCCGGGTGCGAATGTTTCCAGAACGCAAGCATTCCAACTTGCTCGACATGGTTCACGGCGCAGTCACGTTGGCACTGGTGGATATTTCGCTGTTTGCCGCCATGCGTACCTTGCTGAATGGTAATGCCGCTGGCTCGGTCACGCTGGAACTCTCAAGCCAGTTCATTGGCGCGGGAGCGCTTGGCAGGCCGCTCGATGCGGTGGTGGAAGTGATGCGTGAAACCAAGCGCCTGGTTTTCATGCGGGGCACGGTTGTCCAAGGCGAAGGTGATGAGCATCTAGTTGCGACCTTCTCGGGCATAGTTCGCAAACCTTCGGCCAAATGACCGCGCTGCTTGCGCGATACGAGGCGCTGGTTACGGCGGGTGAGCTCCGGCCCGACCCAGAACAACGCGCAGCCGCCGCGCGACTGGCCCAACTGCAGCATGAACTGGAGACGCCCCAATCCGGCGGGCTGCTGGGCAAGCTGTTCAGCAAGAAAGCCCCCTCTCCCCGCGGCCTCTACATGTGGGGCGGCGTTGGGCGCGGCAAGTCGATGTTGATGGACCTGTTCCATGATTGCCTGGCAATCCCGGACAAGCGGCGGGTCCATTTTCATGCCTTCATGCAGGAAGTGCACGCGCGCCTGCGCGAAGCGCGCAAAAGCGAAACGGGCGATCCTATTCCCCCGGTTGCCGCTGCGATCGCCGATGGCCTGCGTGTGCTGGCCTTTGACGAGATGGTTGTGAACAATTCGGCCGATGCGATGATCATGAGCCGCCTGTTCACGGCGCTGATCACACAGCACGGCCTGGTCATCGTCACCACCAGCAATCGCGCCCCGGGAGACCTGTACAAGGACGGGCTCAACCGCGAGCACTTCCTGCCCTTCATTGCCCTGATCGAGCGCGAGCTGGACGTCATGGCACTCAATGGCCCGGTCGATTATCGCCTTGAGCGGCTGGGTGGCATGGCCACCTGGCATACGCCGCTGGGAGAAGCCGCAACGGCGCAGGTTCGCGAAGCCTTCTTCCGGCTGACCGATTATCCGCCTGAAGACGCTGACCATGTCCCGTCCGCTGATCTGGACGTTGGCGGCGGCCGGATCCTGCACGTACCCAAGAGCCTGAAAGGCGTTGCCGTGTTCAGCTTCAAGCGGCTCTGCGCCGAGGCACGCGGCGCACCAGACTATCTCGCCATAGCCCGAACCTACCACACTGTGATCCTGGTCGGGATTCCACGCATGGGACCGGAAAACCGCAATGAGGCGGCACGCTTCGTGACCCTGATCGATGCATTGTACGAGCAGAAGGTGAAGCTGCTGGCCACGGCCGACGCCGCCCAGGAAGATCTTTACGCCGCTGGCGATGGCCGCTTTGAATTCGAACGGACGGTCAGCCGCCTCATGGAGATGCAGAGCGCAGACTACCTGGCGCTCGGCCACGGCGAAGAGGGTTGATTTAGAGGCCTTCACCCCCATCTAGCGGACATACCGGCGGCAACACCCCGCCGAGGTGGAAAGCGGGCATGATCGAAGTACGACCTTTTGCTGGCCTGGGCCATGCGAACCACGGCTGGCTGGATGCCCGCCACCATTTTAGCTTCGCCTCTTATTATGACCCTGCCCGCATGGCGTGGGGTGCGATACGCGTCTGGAACGACGATACTATCGCTGCGCGCAGCGGGTTTCCCCCGCATCCGCACAACGATATGGAAATCGTCACCTTCGTGCGCGCCGGCGCGATCACTCATCAGGACAGCCTGGGCAACAAAGGGCGCACCGGGGCAGGCGATGTGCAGGTCATGAGCGCCGGCACGGGCATCGTCCACGCCGAGTATAACCTTGAAGATGAGGCAACGACCCTGTTCCAGATCTGGATCATGCCGGATCAGGCCGGAGAGGCGCCCAGCTGGGGCCAACGCGAATTCCCGCGGGGTGAGCGTGCCGGCCGGTGGGAAATCGTTGCCAGTGGAACCCCTGAACAGGATCAGGCCCTGCCGATCCGGGCCGATGCCAAGGTAGCAGCAGCCACTCTAGCCACTGGTCAAGTCGCGACCTGGCAAACGGGCGAACAACGCCACATCTACCTTGTCGCGCCGACAGGGTCGATCCGGGTGAATGGTCGTGATGCCGGCGCCCGCGATGGCGTGGCGATCACCGGCGAGGCGCAAATCACTGTCGAAGCCCTCAGCGATTGCGAGGTCGTGCTGGTGGATTCGCGTTAGGCCGCAGCCCGCGGCAGGCGCGACTGGGCGCCTGCAAGTCGCTGCATCAGCTTGAGATCCTGCTCACGCAATTGCAGTGCTGCGTCGGCCCAATGGTCAACAATGTCACGCAATTCGGACAACGGCACAGCATTGCTGCGCCGGCTCGCCCGCCGGGCACCGAGCAGGCCGGCATGGCGACGGGCCGACTTGGCTATAAAATCGCGAACGGACGCCTCTCCATCGCCGGGATCCGCGAGCTGGTGGACGATACCCAGATCAAACATCGCTTCGGCCGAATAAATTTCATTACCCATGATGATACGATCAGCCATCGCCTGCCCAAGACGGCGTGACAGGATCGCGTGCGCTCCCATCCCCGGGAAGAGGCCAAACATGACCTCGGGCAAGCCGAACGTAGAGCCCCGCTCGGCGATGATGTAATCGAACGACAACAGGGCTTCGAACCCACCACCGAGCGCCTGCCCCTGCACCAGCCCGATAGTCAGAAGCGGCAAATCAAGACCCTGCATATTCCGGTGGAGGATCTCCACGCACCGACAGCCATAGGCGGCCAACGCGTCACGATCGCCGGCGCGGATCAGGCTGGCAAACAGTTCCAGATCACCGCCAAAACAAAACACGCCGGGCGCCCGGCTGCCCAGAACCAGATACTTCAATGGAACACGGTCTGGGCCGAAGTGCACACCAATCAGACGCTGCCAATTTCCAAAATCGCCCAGCATCGTCGGGGTAAAGCTGGGTCGGCCAGCGGGGCGCATGAACGTCCACAGTGCTTCGTCTTCCGCGCTGTAGAGCACATCGAGCTCATTCAGGGCGAAGAGCTCCGCGGGGATCGCTAGGTGCAATTGAGCCTGTTCAAGGATGGTCGCAGCAGCGCTCTGGTTCACATCAGCGCCCAGCTCATCCTCAGTAGTGGCGGCCTCGGAACCTGAAAGACCGGCTGAAAGTCGATCCATAAATGCCTCGTTTCTTGACCGTTTTTGCAGCACGTAAAACCACGTTACCTGCTATTTATACGAATATAACCGAGGGTGGACTCGCTTGGCAAAGGAAATCTTTCTCCCCGCCACCGCCGAACACCATAATTCCAGCTAATTGCTGCGCCTGCGCAACAGAAAATGCGCGCCGCCCCCGGCGACAACCGTGACCAGCATCATTGGCCAGATATGCGCCATGACCAGATGTCCCGGCATCCCCTTCAGAAACACCCCGTGACAGACTGCAAGCAAGTGACTGAGCGGATCAACCCTTGCGATCGGCTGCAACCAAGACGGCATGCCATCGATCGGGCTGGCATATCCGGAAAGTAGTATCATCGGCACGATCACCAGGAATCCGCCCAAAAAGGCCTGCTGTTGGTTTCCTGCGACGCTCGAAATCGCCAGACCGATCGCCGTAACCGCCAGGCTGAAACTGGCGATCATCAGCACTAATGCGAAATAGGACCCGTGAAACGGCACGTCCGATAGCAGGGCAACCATCGCCGCGTAAAAAGACCCATTGAACAGCCCGACGAGGAAGGCTGGTGCGGCCTTGCCGACTAGGATTTCCCAAAATCGCATCGGTAGTGCCATCAGCTGGTCATAGGTGCCGAACTCCCGTTCACGGGCTATCGCCTGAACCGCAACCGACAGGACGAGCACCGTGGTAATGACGGCAACCATTCCGGGCAGAGTGAACCAGCTGTAATCAAGGTTGGGGTTGTACCAGTTCCGCACCGCGACATCGGGCACATGCAGTGACGACTGCATGGCTAAACCAACGGTTCCTGCAACTTGTGAAATATAATATGTAACTATCTGCGCAGCATTAACTCTTCGACCATCAAGCAGAAGTCCGATCTGGCCCTCCTCGCCACGAGCAACCCGTGCGGAGAGATCCGGCGGCAGGATCAGCCCGCCAAGCACTTCGCGTTGCTCTATCGCATTTCCAAGCGCCCGCTCGTTTGGATAGACTACAATCTCACCAAGATTGCCCGTTGCGGCTACGGCAGCGAGGAACTGCTCGGAAGTGGTTCCCGTGTCGCGATTGAGCACGCCCAGCGACACGTTCTTCACTTCAAGCGTCGTCGCCAGGCCAAACAAGATCAACTGGATCACCGGGCTGGCCACCAAAGTCGTCAGGACGCGGCGATCGCGCAGCACCACAGCCAGTTCCTTCAGCGCCATGGCGACGATCCGGACGAGCGCGCCGCTCATGCTATCTCTCGCTTGATCGCCCGGGTAACCCGCAGAAAGAAAAAGCCACCGAAACCGAGCAACGCCAGAATATTTGGCACGAACATCGACCAGATATCACCGACCAGGAACACGCTCTGCAATGACGGGATCAGGTACCGCGCGGGCACGATATAGGTCAGCCACCGGATCCCAACCGGCATGGAATCGATCTCGAACAGGAAGCCAGAGAGCAGCAACGACGGAAGGAACCCGGACAACAGGGCAAACTGGGTGGAGACGAACTGGCTCTTTGTACCGGCGGAAATCAGCAGGCCCTGCCCCAGCACGGCAGCCAGAAACGCCGACGAGACGAGAAAAAGCGCAAGAAATGAACCGCGGAACGGCAGGCCATAGCCCAGCACCGCTACTGTGACACAAATCCCCGTCGAGGCGAGACCGAGCACGTAATAGGGCAGCAGCTTGCTCAGGACGAGGCTTGGAATTGAAATCGGCGTCGAGAGCAAGCCCTCCATCGTGCCCCGTTCATACTCCCGAGCCATGATCAATGCGGTCAGAAGGCTGCCGATCATCGCCATGACAATCCCGATCGCCCCTGGCACCAGCATATAGCGGCTCTCAAGTGCCGGATTGTAACGGTACCTTGCTGTCAGGCTTAACGTCGGCTGGCTCGGCTTGCCTTCCTCAAGCGCCCGCCCGTCACTCCAGTTACGCAATGCACCGCGCAGGTTCGCTGCCAGCAAGGTAGCTGTGTTGACCTGAGATCCATCGGTCACCAGCTGGACCGTCGGCGTCTGACCACTGACCAGGTCCCGTTCAAAGCCATCGGGAATGACGATGAACCCGCGAAGTGCACCGCTTTGCAGGCCTGGTTCGGCCTGGGCCACGGAACCCTTCTCCGAAATGGCGAAGTAGGCATTGTTCGCCAGCGCGCCCAGCAAGCCGCGCGAGGCGTTGCTGCGATCCAGGTCGATAACAGCGGTCTGCGTCGCCCTGACATCGAGCGTTACCGCACTACCAAACAGGAACATCAGGATCAGCGGCATCAGGACTACGAGGCCAAACGTTGACGGATCCAGCCAGATTTGCGCCCATTCCTTGGCCCGGACCGCCGCTGCGCGCCGCCCGAACAGGGGATCGCACGCACTCATGATGCTGCCTCCGCCAGAGCACGACGCTGGGTATCGATCAGCGTGAAGAACGCTTCTTCGAGCGATGCCGCAGGCCTTGTTCCGGGTATCGCGTGCCGAAGCTCATCCGGTGTTCCCTGGGCAATGGTTTGTGAACGGTTGATAACCAGCAACCGGTCACAGTTCTCAGCCTCATCCATGAAATGGGTGGTTACCAGCACCGCCGCACCCCGCGCAGCTATGGCATTAATATGATGCCAAAACTCCCGACGCGCCAAGGGATCGACACCGGAAGTTGGCTCATCAAGAAACAGGACGGGCGGCGTGTGCAAGACCGCCGCCCCCAATGCCAGCTTCTGCTTGATCCCAAGCGGCAGAAGCCCGGCCGCCATTGCCAGAAACGGCTCCAGGCCAAGCGCGGCAATTACGCGGTTGATCGCATTCAGCTGTGCCGCTCCGCGCAGGCCATAGGCACCGGCGACGAACTTGAGATTGGCCGCCACTGTCAGGTCTGCATAAAGCGAGAACTTCTGCGGCATATATCCCAGCGCCTGGCGGGCCTCTGCCCGCGAAACAGACAGATCTCTGCCCGCAACGGTGCCTCTGCCCGCGCTGGGCGTGGCAAGGCCGCAAAGCATCCGGAACGTGGTCGATTTGCCGGCACCGTTGGGGCCCAGCAGGCCAAAGATCTCGCCCGGTGTGACTGAGAAGGAGATGTCTTGCGCGGCAACGAAATCGCCATAGCGCCGGGTCAGGCCAATTGCCGCAATCGCCGGCTGATCTCGCTGATCCAAGCGCATGGGAAAGGCCTCTGCGAGCGCGCTGGGCTTAAGCAACGAGCCGTCATCAAGCATCGAAGCAAATCCTTCGTCGGGTCGCGCCCGCACCTCCCTCCACCCTGAGCCCATTGGCGGATCAGGCTGCCGGGTCAGCGCATGCAGTTCTCCGCCCTCGATCCGGCCGGAAATGACCTCGGGATCAAGGAGCAACCCTTGCAGGCCCGCGCGCCGCACACCGGCGGGCAGCGGCCGCGAAAAGCAGCGGCCTTCCGCCACCGCTGCCAAGCCATCCGGGGGGCCGTGATAGCGGACCTCTCCCTCGTGGAGCAGGACAATTTCATCGCAGCGCGCTGCGTCTTCAAGGATGTTGGTCGTCCAGACAAGGCTGGTCTCCGGACCTGACAGATCGACCGCCAGCTGCCAGATTTCCTGCCGTGATACTGGGTCCACCCCGACCGAGGGCTCATCCAGCAGCATCAGGCGCGGGGCGGCAACCACCGCACAGGCCAGGGCGAGCTTTTGCCGCATCCCGCCCGAAAGCTTGCCTACTGCCCGATCCTGAAACGCGCCAAGCCCGGTCAGGGCATAGAGGTGCGCCATGCGCTTCGGATTGCTATCCGGTTCAACACCGCGCAACCGCGCGTAAAGTTCGAGGTTCTGGCGGACAGTCAGTTCGCCATAAAGCGCTCCATTCTGCGGCATGTAACCAATCTGGCTGCGGTCCAGTTGCTCCGGCGGTCCACCCAGTAGCTCAACCGTGCCGTCATCCGCCCGCACCAACCCGGCCAAAATGCGCATGAGCGTGGTCTTGCCGCCGGCATCTGGGCCAACCAATCCAAGCCGCCGACCAGGGGCCAGGCTTAGTGATACACTGCGCAGGGCCTCGACGGGCGGCGCGCTGCGGTGTGCGCCCTTGAAGCGCTTGCTAACGCCCGTCAGCTGGAGGAGCGGTGCCTCCGCCATCGCGAAGCCTCAAGGCTTCCCGTCAAGGCGAACGGATATGCTGACCGGCTGCCCCTGCCGCAGCTCCCCCTCCGGGTCTTCCACCGTCAAGCGGATGCGATAGACCAGATCGGCGCGCAGCTGCTCGGTCTGGACGGTCTTGGGGGTAAACTCAGCCACAGGCGCGATATAGCCGATCCGGGCCGGCCAGCGCTTGTCACTGCCATCAACGCTGACAGTGACCGCCATGCCGGGCCGAACCTTTGGCAGATCCGTCTCTGACACATAGGCTCGGACCCGGACCGGTTGGGTCAGGGCCATGGTCAATACCGTTTGCCCCGGCTGGACAATGGCACCCACTTCACGCGCCCTGGTAAGAAGTTGGCCAGGTTGAGCCGCAATAATGCGCGCATCGGCAATATCGGTCTGGACCGTGCGGCGATCAGCAAGGGCGGCATTGCGCGCGGCTTCGGTCGCAGCGCGATCCTCTGCCCGCACACCCTCCTCGGCCAAGGAGAGAGAATTCTGCGCCGCAAGCAAAGCCGCCTTCGCACCGGCAACAGTGGCCTCAGCGGTCTGAACATCGGCCCTGCTGATGAAGCCTTTGCCGATCAAGGCCTGACGCCGCTCAAGCTGGCGGCGCGCTTCGGTCAACCGGGCCTCAGCAGCTGCCACGGCGGCGCGTGCTTCCCCGACCTCTTGCGGCCGTGAACCATTGGCATCGCGCTCGGCGGCAGCGCTGGCGGCATCGAACCGAGCTGCCGCGCCAGCCAGGCGATCATCGAGAGGACGGGTATCAATTTCAGCCAAAACCTGCCCGGGTACGACGCGATCGCCCTCATCAACGTTGAGCTTGCTGAGGCGCCCGCCGACGCGGAAACCCAGTTGGACCTCCCGAATCTCAACATTGCCATACAGTGTCAGCTCTGGGCCGTCAGACCGGGCCCAAAGGCCAACCATCCGGCCGGCATAAAATAGCAAACTAGCAAGTATTATCATCAGCATCGCCAGCTTCGGGCGATTGGACCTGGTGACCCCTGCGGGCAGCTTGCCCATTGCGTCCTCCCCCTTGAATCTCCTTGGATTCACAAAGGAAGCTAACCAATGCTGGCTCAGGGTCAAGGCGTCAGGCGATTATACCCAGATGCGAAAGCGCACGATCAAGCATAAGTAATTGCCATAGCAGCCGGCCATGATCCGACACACCAGAAATATGGTCCTCGGCAATCCGCGACAGAGCCTGTCCGTTGAACCACCCGGTCCGGGCCAACCCCGCGCTCTGGCTGATAGCGCGAGCAGAACCGGCCAACGGCCCGCGTAACCACTGGCTGATCGGAGTGACGAAACCCTGCTTGGGCCTGAACAGCACTTCATCCGGCAGGTATCGCCGCATGGCTTGCTTCATCAGCCACTTGCCCTCGCCGCCGCGCAATCGCAATCGTTCGGGAAGGCCAGCAGCGAATTCGATCAGTCGGTGATCGAGCAGCGGCTCGCGGGCCTCGAGGCTTACCGCCATCGAGGTCCGATCGACCTTGGTCAGGATGTCGCCTGGCAACCAGAACTTCAGATCCGCATATTGCGCCTGGTCCAAACCCGATTGAGCCGGCGCAGACTGCATCAGGGAAACGAGCATCTGCTCGGCCCGGTAATCACCGCGCTCCTTCTGGAAGGCAGGAGAATAGAGCCGTTCACGCAGTTCGGGTGGAGTGAAGCCCAAGGCGCGCGCGTAGCCCTGCGCACCGTCCAGCGCCAATGACTGTAAGGTTGCCTTGGCCCGCAGCGGCCGCGGCGCCCAATCCGCCTTCGGATAGACTGCGCCCAAGGCGCCGAACACGGGCCGCCGCAAAATATCTGGCACGAGCCCACGCACGCGTTCTTCGGCATGATGGAAGCGGTGGCGGCGATAGCCGGCAAACGCCTCGTCGGCGCCGTCGCCAGACAGGGCCACCGTTACCGTTTCACGCGCGAGTTGGCTGACCCGCCACGTTGGCAAAGCAGAGGCATCGGCGAAGGGTTCATCGAACATCGCCACCAGCGTTTCGACATGTTCAAAGTCATCGCTGCCGACCATGCGGGTGCGGTGATTGCTGCCAAACCGCTGCGCGACCAAACCGGCATAGGCGGTTTCGTCGAGCCCGGCCTCGTCGAACCCAATGCTGCAGGTGTTGACCGGATTGCGGCTAGCCTCTGCCATCAAGGCAACCACGCTGGAACTGTCGACCCCGCCTGATAGGAAGGCGCCAAGCGGCACGTCCGATACCATCCGCGATGTCACGGCCTGGCGCAGCAGGTGCAACAGTTCTGCTTCCAGGTCGACTGCCCGACCCTGCCGACGCTCGGCAAAGCTGATATCCCACCATTGCACGGGCTGCGGCACTGATGCCCCGAAGCGGAGCGTGAGGCTATGACCCGCAGGCAGTTTCTGAACCCCCGCCAGGATCGAGCGATGGTCGGGTACATAGCCCCAGGCGAGATAGTCTTCCACCGCAAGGGGATCCACGTCACGCCGCAACAAGGGATGCGCTAACAGCCCCTTGAGCTCAGAGGCAAAGGCCAGGCTGCCGTCGCTCAGCACAGCATAGAACAGCGGCTTCACGCCCAGGCGATCCCGGGCAAGGAACAGGCTCCGCTCCTCCCGGTCATAGATCGCGAAGGCGAACATGCCCTGCAATCGGCGCAAGCAATCGCGGCCCCATTTTTGCCAGGCAGCCAGGATCACTTCGCTATCGCCGTCGGTCCGGAAGGTCGCACCGCCGGCGCGCAGTTCCGCGCGCAGTTCGCGGTAATTGTAGATCTCGCCATTAAAGACCAGCATGGCCCGACCATCGCTGGATGCCATAGGCTGGGGCGATCCGGCGAGATCGATAATGGATAGGCGCAAGTGTCCCAGTCCGACCCCTGGGCCAGTCCATACGCCCTGCCCGTCCGGCCCGCGATGGGCCATCGCCCCGCACATCCGCTCGATCCGGGCAGGATCGACCGGTTTCGGTGTGGTCAGGTGATATATCCCGGCGATCCCGCACATATGCCTTGGCCTAGCGGACCGCCACGATGCGGTCCATCCAGGGCCCCACCGGCCCGGTCGCAGTCCGGAAGCGGTCCAGCGCATTCGCCGCGTCTTGGTTGGGCGCCAGTTCGGTTGAGAGGATCAGCATCACCGTCGGCTCGCGGCGCAGCAGCAGCCTGTTGGCAATGGTGGCCAGCTTCAGCTCAAGCGCGCTTCCAGTCAGCAAGTGGCTGTTTCGGTAATAGGTCTGGGCCAGTCGCTCTAAGCGCCCACCGGCACGCAGCAGGTCTGATTTAGCATTGGGCGTCGCGGGGCCGGCGCTGTTCCATGACCAGTCCCCGTCTTCGGGCAAGGCGCCCTCGCCAAAGCCGGTTGCCTCGCGGCCATCCGCTTGATCGGGATAAAGCGCAAGGAACACATCGACCCTGTGCCCTTGCGCATCGGCATAACGACCCAGCAAGCGATGAGCGGCACCGGAAGCTCGGGGCTGCCAGGCAACAGCGGGAGCATAGGCAATTCGTTTCCAGCCCGGCACGTCTGGCAGGAAAATCTGCTTCGGCATCTGGGCCTGCAAGGTGGACGCGGCCTGCACCCAGGCATGGCCGACCAGCAGAATGGCACCAGCAAGCATGATCACGGCCATCGCGCTCATGTTTGCGCGCTCAATCCACCTGGGAATTCTGGCCGCCGCTATGGCTGCTGCATCGATCATCGCATCATCGGCCGCGCGATCGAAGAACCGCCAGGAAACTGCCAGGACCGCCGCAATCACAATCGCGAAGAACAACCAGCCATAGATGATGTGATCAAGTCCACCGGCCCGCTCCACGCCCACATATTGCGCGGCAAATATCGTCCCCCAAGCACGGACGCCATTGGCCAGGACCGGGGCAATCACGCACAACAGCATGAAGGTCAGCCGCCGCTGCCGACTGCGAAAGCAGACATTGGCGACCAGTGCCCCGAACGCGATCATCGCGATCAGGAACTTTACGCCAGAGCAGGCCTCAGCCACTTCGAAAAGACCGGCCGGGGTGGCAATGAACACCCCGTCAATGGTGGCTGCAATCCCGCTAAGCTTGACCAGGGCAATTGTTAGGGCGGCCGTTACAAGCTGCAAGGCCGGCACCAGCTCATCACCGAATGGCACCAGAAACAGCAGGTAGCACAGCGGAAAAACGGCTCCGATGCCAACCCGCAGCCCCAGCAGGGTGATGGTGCTGGCCACCAAGGCCAGCACTGCGCCGCCTTGCTGCACTAGGCTGAACCCCGCGAAGCTGCCAAGCACCCAGACGAACACAGTCCCAGCAAACAGGACCAGCCCCGGCGGCCAGATGCGGGGGGGCAGCTTGCGCAATTCCTGCCATCGCAGCGAAACGAGCCAGGCCGCGATCGGCGGGATCAGGATGATGTGATTGTAAGTCGAGCTACCCCACCAATGCCGCGCCATTGCCGCCCAATCAGGCGCAAAAGCCAGTATCAGCAGCGTCCAGACAACAACCAGACGAACCAGCGCCACACGCCAGCCCAAGTCGCCGTCGTCATAAGTGGACTGCAGGGATTGATCAGGCGGCATCGCGGTCCAGCCTGCGGTCGAGCCCCAGCATCCCCGCCAGTGGCGCCAGCGAAGCCTGCCAGCTCAGGTTTTCAACCACGAATTGGCGGGCGGCGCGGCCGATATTGAGCGCCTGGCGGGGATGCGCGATCAGCCGCGTCACCTGATCGATCAAGGCCTCATCACCATCCGCTACGATAAAGTGCTGGCCATCAATCGCACCGATCCCGGTCGCCGCAGCGCCGGTAAGCACGGTAGGCAGGGCCATGGCCATGGCTTCCAGCACCTTGTTCTGGACCCCGCGCGCAAGTTCGAGCGGCACCAGCGCCATATCGGCCCCGGCCATCCACGGGCGAACATCTTCCACCCCGCCCCAGACATGAACGCCGTCCCGCCCATTATGACGGGTCAGCTCCGGGGGCGGGTTCCGACCAACGATATGGAAGGTCGTCTTGGTGCAGGCGGACCTGATCGCTGGCAGCAGCCGCTCGATCACCCGGAGGGCGGCCTCGACATTGGGCGCATAGTCCATCTGCCCTGTAAAAATCAGCCGGGGTCCTTCAAAGGCCATCATCCGCCGCGCAGGCCGGACGGCACCCGGATCGAAATGCTTGCTATCAATGCCATTGCGTAGCGCCCGCACATCGCAAGCCATTGCACCTTCTATCCCCAGCCGCTCCCGGAACAGGGCAGCCTCCTCTGCCGATACCAGCAGGCTGACAGCAGCCCGGTGGGCCTGGCGGACTTCCTCCCGCCGAAGCAGCCGCGCTTCGCGGGCATTGATCCAGCGCCGCAGCCCGTAATCCCGTTCAGCATAGGCCTCGAACTTCGCTGAATCGACATCCACGAAATCGTAGACCACGCGGCCTTTGAACCATGGCGGGATGAACTGCCCCATCTGCCCGGAAAAGACATAAATGGTATCGATCGGGCGCTGCTGCAGCACCGCTTCGATGTAACTGGCAAGTTCCGCATTGGCGAAAGCTGCAAGGCTTACCGCGCATCGCTGGACGATCGATTGCATTCCGGCCAGGACCAACGGCTTGACCCGCCGGACCAGACGGTAACTGCGCGCAATCGAGGCAAGCTCAATCTCTTCAACCAGATCGCGATCATCGTCGGCAAAGGTCGCGACATGAACCGGAGCGAGGCTGGCTAGCCGCTTCAGCACATGGTGAGAGCGGATCTTGTCTCCCCGGTCGGGCGGAAAGGGCATCCGGTGGGAAATGAACAGGATCTCGCACTTCATGCCAACCCCCGGGCAATCAGCGGCCCCAGGCGGTTAGCCAAGGCGAGCGGCAACTTTTTCCAAACGGCAATCCGCGCCGCATGGCGGCGGCTGGTTGGATCGGCATCGCGCCGGGGCGCGCCCGGCGCCGTCCAGCTCGCATAGGCCATTGGTTCTGCCACAAAACCCCAGTTCTGCTTGAACGCCGCTGCTCCCGACCCAACCTTGGAGCGACCGAAATCAAACCGGGTGCAGCCGCGCTGCCGGGCGTGGCGCATCAGTTCGAAATACATCCGGTCGTTGGCGCGCAATGAACGGGCGGACCGTGTCCCGCCGCCCCAATAGGGCATAACCACGCCCCGGTGATAGAGTGACAGGACGCTCGCAACAGGCTGCCCGCCATGCCAGACAGTCAGGATATCGGCATCTTCGCCAAAGCGATCCAGCACTCCGGCAAATAGCTGTCTCGGGAAGACTGGCGTACCGAGGTTGCGGACGCTTTCCGCAAAAACCGCGTAATGCGCATCCCGGTCAGCCTGACCCGAGCCGATCGAGATGGCGAGGTCTGCCGCCAGTCCTTTGCGCAGTTCGGCGCGTTGCTTGCGCGGGATCGCCTGCAATTGCGCTGCATCGTCAGGCAGCAGGTCAGCCGCAAAGCCGCAGTGGCTATCCACCCGCACCTGCCAGCCATCACGGCCCACCGGCATCGATCCACCACGCAGTTCGATCGTCGGGCACGATAGTAACAACGCTTGTTCCTCGGCCAGGGCGAGCAGCGCCTCGGCCTGCCCATGACCGGTCACCAGCATGCCGCCCCCCACCCCGAACCCGCTTGAGACAAGCACCCGCCCGAACAGCGCTGAATGCACTTCCAGCAGCGGGAGAATGGCGGAAAGAACGGCGCCCTGCTCAAGACCGAGCACCAGCACCCTGTTGCCGGTCCCGCGCGCCACGGCATTCAACCAGGCTAGGCGGTGAAACGGCGTGGCGGCCGGATGACCTGCGACGAATTGCTCAATCCGAAGCGCCGTATCCGGATCGTCTGGACTAAGCACCACTGCCTCGTCGCGGAGGAGGAACGGCGCATTCATGAGGCCAGTTCCAAGGCTCGCAAGGCTTCACCTTGCGCCAGTACATCCATCCGGCCCCAAGCGAATTCCTGAACCAACCGCTCCAGCTTGGGCGTCATGCCATCAAGGTTAGTATAGTGCCGCAGCCTTGCCCGCAGCGGCGCATCCGCGACCCGCGGCTGGTCTGGATCAATCTCCCAGGGGTGGAAGTAGAAGACGGCGGGCCGCGCTTCGCTGCTATTTACCTGCCGGATTGCCAAGCGTGAAAAGGCATAGGGCAGGACCCGAAAAAATCCGCCGCCCCCGGCCGCAAGGCGCAGACCAGCAAACCGCGCTGTGGTGACGGGCAGCTCGATCAGTGACGAGCCCGCCAAAGGGCGAAAGGCAAAACGCGGTGCTTGCCGCCAGCCGTAGTGATCATGGGCAACCGGGGCGACGCTAGAGCTATAGGCATAGCCTTGCTCAGCCAAGACCGCATAGGCCCAGAGACTGCGCTGATCGATCGAGAAGCTGGGTGCACGATATCCCTTGATCGCCACGCCACTGGCATCTTCAAGCACCTTGCGCGCCCGCTCCACATCGCGCGCGAAGGCGGCCGGACCCAGAGTGAACACACGGGCATGATCCCAACCGTGACTGGCCAGCTCGTGTCCGGCATCAGCAATCCGCCGCATCAGCGGGCCATGTCGCTCTGCAACCCAGCCAAGAGTGAAAAAGGTGCCACGGACATCGCAGGCCGCAAAAAGATCGAGGATCCGGACGACATTCTGCTCGACCCGGTCAGACAGCGCATCCCAGCTGCTGCGTGGGATTACCCCTTCAAACGCGCCAACCTGAAACCAGGCCTCGACGTCGACCGACAGGCCGTTGATCACGGGTGGAGTGAACTGGCTCATCGCAGGGGGAAAGCTCAGGCCGCAACCCGGTTGGCGTCTTCCGCCTCGATCCACTCGATCAGCATTGTCAGGGTGTGACGGATCGTGCGCTCCTGCTCGAGGATCTTTGCCTCAAGCGCGGCAAATTTAGCTTCCAACGCCGCAAACCCATCCTGATTCAGACCGGGCTGCTGCGCCCGCGGCGCCTCATCCACATTGGCCAGTTCGATTACGGCCTGCTGCAATTCGGCAATCTGCGCATCGCGTTCCGCCAGCAGCGCCTGAAGCTGAGCCAGCGCCACCGTTTCAACCGGCTCTGTCGAGGGTTCGGCCGGTGGCATCACAGTCGAGAGCGCCGGGTCGTGCGCAGTCGGCTCGGGCAGCGGCTCAATCCGCTTGAGCTGCATGGTACCGTCAAGTTCCAGCTCGTCCAACACCTGGCCCAGCATGGCCCGGTCAATCCGGCTGCGCTGCTCCACTGCGCCCAGCATCATCAGCCGGTTGCAGATCTGGTTGATCCGGCGCGGAACGCCGCCTGATGCCTCAAAAAGTGCGGTATAGACACCCTGATCGAATTGCGGATTGCCGACCCAACCGACGCACCGCAGACGGTGTTCAATATAGGCCTGGACCTCGCCCAGCTCCATCGCCTCAAGATGATGCGCGGCAATCACGCGCTGGCGCAACTGTTCCAACTGCGGGTGATCTTGGATCGTATCTCGGAATTCCGGCTGGCCAAGCAACAGCGTTTGCAGCAGCGGATGCGCGCCCAGCTGGAAATTGGAGAGCATCCGCAGCTCTTCCAGCGCTTCCAGTTCAAGGTTCTGGCTTTCATCCACCACCAGTAGGCAACGCCGACCGGCCCGGGCCTCGTCGTGAAGAAATGCCTCGACCGCCCCCAGCGCCGATGCCTTGTCATGGCCATCGACAATCAGGCCAAAGGCCTGGGCGACAATGTGCACCAGCTCCTCGCCATCAAGCTTGCTGGTGACGATCTGCGCAGCGGTCAGCCGCGCGGGGTCTATCGTCGCCATCAGGTGCGCAACCAGGGTCGATTTACCGGCCCCAACCTCACCCGTTATCACCACAAAGCCCTCACCCTGCGCCAAGCCATAGGACAGGTAGGACAGCGCCTTGCGATGGGTCAGGCTCTCGAAATAGAACGCCGGATCCGGCGTAAGCTGAAACGGCCGTCCGCTGAGCCCATAGAAATCATTGAACATCTGTTTCTCTCCGTCAGACTCAGAACGAATACCGCAGGCCAACCACGGCCTGGCCAGACCAGGCCTCGGGCAGGTTTTCGCGTTTGATTGCGTCAACGCCGACCGCGGCCGAAGCGGTGAGCTTGCGGGTTAGCTGGCGATAGTAGGCAGCGGTTGCGCCAATCGCCGTGGTCTCGCCAGCCAAGGCGTCTCCGCTTTCGAACAAATTGCCATGGACGCTGGTCGAGAAGCTCGAATTGCGATCGATCCGACCATTCAGGTAGGCGGCGATCCAGATGTTCTCATCGATCACGCCATTCGCCGTGGCCAGCACCGTGCCAGGGGCGGCGATAAACTTGCGGCGATCATAACCCGCCCCAACCCCGACCTGGAGATGCTGGCCGGCAAAGCCATAACTGGCCGTCACCCCGCGGGCACGAAACACCGAACTGCGGACCGAGCCGAGCGCATTGGCCAGACAGGGGCTCTGCCCATCGGCAATATCGCCGCTGGTGGCCACGCAACCGCCAAATGAACCGTTGAACGGATTGCGCACCGCCTCAAATTCGGCGGGAAGCCCAGCCAGGGCCCGGCCAAGCTGGCCGCCGACACCGTCGATCGTATCATAGACCGCAACGTTAAAGCGGCTCCGCTCGCTGGGGGCATAGGCAAAAGTGCCGAAATAGCTGGTCGTGCCATAGCGGTGGCCAACCTGCGCATTCAGCGACAGGCGGCGATTGGGGCGCCACATCACGCCCGCGTCCCAGATCAGGCCCTGGGCATCAAAGGCGATCGTGCGCGCTGCCGCCTTGTTCGTGACATAGCGCCCGTCCGTCCCCGTCACGGGGGCGCCCGATACCGCATCGCGCAGCGCATCGCGGCTTGAAACCTGGACCTTTTCATGGCCCACGCCGCCAACCAGCTGCAGTTCAGGCGTTACCGGCACCGCAACATCACCGCGCACCCAGCGATCCTCGACACGTTGATCGAGATTGGAGATATCTTCGCGGTTGTAACCGCCCCCCAGGCCCAGGCCGACGGGCAAGCCATCACCCGGCTTGATCCCGGCGCGCAATGCCGCGTTATGGGTCACGGATTTATCAAAGACATCCACCGCCGGCCGGGCGGCGGCCGGCGATCCGGGCTCTGCCGTAGCAATCCGGGTATAGCCGGCGCGATAGGAACCATTCACCCCGACATGGCCGACATGGGTGGTCAGCTGCGGCCCGGCATAGACCGAATAGACCTTGGTCACGTTATCGCCGAAATCCTGGTTCGCAGTGATCGTCGCACCATTGCTGGCGATGGCCGTGCGGGTCGCGACCGCGCCGGCTTCAAGCTGGACCGCCTGCGGAACGATGCCGATCGAGGCGCGCGCCAACCCGCTGTAGGCATCGTTGTCACGCGCCTTGTTCCAGCCGAACCGCCGCTCGTATCGCGCCGAAAGCGAAGCCTGATTGTTGCGCCCGGCAACAGTGGCATCAACGCCAGCCGCAAGGACCGAATAGGTCAGCAGTTCGCTGCCAGGCCTGAAATCGGTAAAGGCAACCTGCTCCGCTTCGATATAGGGCGTGACCTTCACCTTATGGCGACTGCCCTGCCCCGCGCGCCGCTGGGTCTCCTGGCCGGCAGCACTGTCCTGGCGACGACTGTCGGAACCGCGTCCGCCCGAACCGGAAACGTCACCATAGACAATCGACTGGGCATGGACCGATAGCGGCATGAGCAGGGTCAGGCCGGTGCCGAGAATGGCGAAAATATGCTTGAAATCAGGGGCCATCTTACCCTCCGTAACCATAATAGGACCCAAAGCGGCGGCCGCTTGGGCTGAAATGAACGGCGTTGAGCAGCAATTGGATGTTCGGGCAGGCAGAGAGCAGGCGGATGGCGTCTTCAAGTGCCCCCTGTCCCGTCCGGTCTGCCCGTGCGACGACCACCGCCTGCCCGGCATATTTGGCCAATTCCGGTGCGGGTGATGCCGCCAGCGCCGGCGGTGAATCAAAGATCACAAAGCGGTTCGGAGCCCCTTCGATCAGGCGATCAAGCACCAACCGCGTACGCGAACTGGAGAGGTATTCCGTGTCAGAGGTCGTGGCGCTGCCGGCGGGAAGAACCCAAAGGCCCGCAATGTCGGTGCCCTGAACGCAATCGACCACATCGATGTTCGGATCGGACAGGGCGTCCATCAGCCCTTTCCCCCCCGGCATTCCCAGAGCAGACAAGACCGAAGGCTTGGCAAAGTCGGCATCGACCAGCAGGACCTCGGTCTCCTTCTCCGCCGCGATTGAGAGGGCGAGGTTTACCGAGGTGAAGGTCTTGCCCTCGCCCGGCAGTGGAGAGCAAATCAGCACGCGCTGGGCGGCATGACCCATGCCCTGCTGCTGCAACTGGCTGGCATTGAACAGCAGCTGGCGCTTGATGATCCGAAACTCTTCCAGCAGGGCGGTTACCGCCGCTTCTGGCTCGATCAGTCCCTGGTCGCGCAGATGCTGCCGCGAAATGCGGTGGCGCTGGCCGGTAAACTGCACGGGCTCGACGGGCGGAACCGGGGCCGCCCGATCGGCAGTGCCGGTGATAACTTCCGGCGTAACCACCTCTGGTGCAGCAGGTTCGATCGGCGGCACGGCAATCGCCGCCGGCGCTGGCGTCCGATCAACCGGATCCGCCAGTTCAACCACTGGCACAGCTTCACCAGCCTTGCGATACCGCCGACGCTTGGCAGCTGGCGGGACCAGCGCCTCCGGGATCGGGGCCGGAGCCAGCCGAACCAGATCATAGTTCCGCACGACCCGCTCGATCAGGGTCGCTTGCCCGGCTTCGGGCGAAGAGGAGATCTTGGAATGCTTGGTCATAACGATCCCCTCACGCCACCATGCTGACCTGGATGAATTCAGCGATCAGCAGCAGCACGAAGACCCCGGCCAAGGCACCGCTCGCCATGTAGAACTGCCGGGTCCGGCGCTTGCGCTGGAGATGAGCCGCATCGGTCAGGATCTGGCTGATGGCGCCAAGCACAGGCAGGCCGGTCGTCCGTTCCAGTTTGGCAGTCGTGGTGAAGGTTGAGCGCAACTGCCCAACGGCAAATGCTGCTGCCCCCCCTGCGCCAAGGCCAACGATCAGCACGGCAACCAGCAGGATTGGCCGGTTCGGCGCAGCCGGCGCACGCGGCGTGGCTGGCGGATCGATCACCTCGAACCTGACGGCGCTGTGCTCGGTCTCAACCTGCCCGCGCAGGCGCAGCTCTTCTCGGTCCTGCAGCAGTTTGTCGTATTGCTGCTTGAGCACATCGTAATCGCGGTTGATCCGCTGGTGTTCGGCAGCCAATTCGGGATTGGCCACCTGGGCTCCGGTGATCCGGCTGATATCCGCCTGAACACCTGCGCGGCGGGTCAGCAATGCTTGGACATTTGCCTGGCGCTCGGCCCGGATCGACAGCAGCGAGCTATAGGCGGGATTGGGCACGCCGCCGGGCCCGCCTTCGGCCGCTGCAGCGGCGCGCAAGGCCTTGGCCTGGTTGCGAGCAGCGATCACATCGGGATGGTTTTCGGTCAGCCCCCGCGCCCGCATACCCGAAAGCATGGCCTGGACCTCGGCATAGGCGCCGCGCGCGCCACCCTGCCCGCCCGATCCTGGCAGGGACTGGGGCGTACCGGCCAGCTGGCCATTGATGGCAGCCATGGCCGATTGCGCTGCCGCCAGATCCGCATCGATACCCCGCAATTCCGTGCGGCTCGCTTCAAGCCGCTGCAGCGACGAGGCCCCGCCCTGGATCAGGTCCGGGTTCTCCGCTTCAAAGGCCAGCCGTCGCTGCTCGGCCGCTTCAAGCTCCCTTTGGCGATCACTCAGCTGCTGGTTCATGAACTCCAGCGACTGGGTCATTTCGCCGCGATTTCCGGCCAGGTTCTCTTCACGGAAGATGTCGATCAGCTTTTGGACAATATCCCCTGCGATCTTGGCGTTTTCGGCATCAGAGCGGGCGCCGTCGCCATATTGCGCGGTGATCTGGAACAGGTTTTCCTTGACGCTCTCGACCTTGACCAGCTTCGCAAGATCGAGAACCGCAAGCTCCATCTGCTTGGGGCTTTTGACATCGTCACCGATCACGGTTGAACGGATGACCTTTTCCAGATTGACCGCACTGGTCAGGGTCTGCTGCACGCGATCGATATCGCGCCTGCGGTCCCCGGCGCCCACGCCAGTAACCTCTGACAAGGCATCATCCATCTGCACGTAGAGCCGGGCTTGGGATTCGTATTTGTTGGGAACCAGCGCAACGATCAGCCAACCTAGCAGGCACACGCCCCAGGCAACGGCCAGCGCCAGCCACCGTCGATGCCAAACGGAGTGGAGCGCTGCGCGCAGTTCATCATAAATGCTGTTCATCGCCCGACCCCGACGCGCCCCGCCTCAGAACGTGCTTTCAGGGATGATGATGACGTCACCCGGCATCAGCATGACGTTGGCCTTGCTATCGCCACGGCGCAGCAGGTTACCCAGCTTGATGGCATATTCCTTCTGCGTGCCGCTTTCCCGGTCGAAGCGGATCAGGCGGGCCTTGTTTCCAGCTGCATATTCGTTGAGCCCGCCCACTGCGATCATCGCATCGAGCAAGGTCATGTTGGCACGATAGGGGATCGAGGCCGGCTTGGCCGTTGCCCCCACCACGCGAACCTGCTGGCTGAAGGTGCCAGCAAACCGGTTCACGATCACCGAGACCAGCGGCTCCTGGATATATTGCGAAAGCTGCAGGGTGATATCATCAGCCAGCATCTTGGGCGTTTTGCCAACCGCCGGCATATCAGTAATCAGCGGGGTGGTGATCCGGCCATCGGGCCGGACCTGTACCTGGGCCCCAAGTTCGGGGTTGCGCCAAACAAAAATGGTCAGATCATCGAGCGGCCCGATGATATACTCCTCGCCCGGGCCCTCCTGCATCGAAACGAACGACGCGGGCGGCAAAGCATCCCGTCCGCCGCCGGCGCAGCCAGTCAGAGCCAGGCTGGCCATGGCACTGCCGGTCAACAGGCGAGCGAAACGATTGGTCGGCATCGGGCACATCCTCAAAGCGAAGTGCCGCGCCTGCGATTGGGCCATGCCCATACCGCTCGAAGACCCGGCTGATCAAGCTCCGGTATCCCGAGAAAGGGTGAATATTGCGTTAGCCTTCCATGGGGTTTCAGCAACTTAACCGTTGCAACCCGCTATTCCGGAGGATCAGTCAGCCGTCGTGATCCTATACTAAACCAGCAATTCCATGGCAGGCCCCTGGCCCAGGAACATCGCCGGGCTGGCGCTGGCGCCATAGGCCCCGGCACAGAAAACGGCGATCAAATCGCCAACATCAGCGCGGGGAAAGCCCCCCTTGTCAGCAAGGCGGTCAAGCGGGGTGCAAAGGCAGCCGACGATGCTCACCGCTTCTTCAACAGGGGCGTCAAAGCGGTTGGCAATCGCCACCGGATAGTTCCGACGCACCACCGTGCCGAAATTGCCCGAAGCAGCCAACTGATGATGCAGGCCGCCATCGGTTACCAGAAAGACCTCACCATGACTGGCTTTCCGGTCCACCACGCGGGTCAGATAGACCCCGCATTCACCCACCAGATAGCGCCCCAGTTCGATGCAGAACCGGGTATCCGCCAGATCGGCCGGAAGTGCCGCAAACTGCCGGGCCAGGGCTTGGCCGACAGCGGCAAGGTCAAGCGGTTCGTCACCCGGGAAATAGGGAATGCCAAAGCCCCCGCCCAGGTTGACCTTGGGTGGACGGACTTCCGCTTCGGCTGCCAGCCGGGCGGCCAGGGCAATGGTCTGGGCCTGGGTTTTGATGATGGCGGCGGCATCAAGCGCCTGGCTGCCGGCGAAGATATGGAACCCGCGCCAGTCTGCACCGGCGGCAATCAGTTGGCGCACCAGTGTCGGCACACGCTCTGCATCCACGCCGAACGGCTTTGCGCCGCCCCCCATCTTCATGCCCGATCCCTTGAGATCGAAATCAGGATTAACCCGCACCGCCAAGCGCGGCGCAACCTGCAGGCGCGCGGCAATGGCCAAGGCGCGTTCAGCCTCGCCCTCTGATTCCAGGTTCACGGTAACACCGGCGGCGATGGCCGCCTCCAGTTCGGAATCGCGCTTGCCGGGTCCGGCGAAACTGACGCGTTCGGGATCGATCCCGGCGGCGGACACCATGCGCAGCTCCCCGCCTGAGGCAATATCGAACCCGTCCACCAACCCTGCCATCACTTCCAGCACGGGGGCAAAGGGATTGGCCTTGACCGCATAGTTCAGCGCCACAGCGCTTGGAAGCGCGGCCCGCAGTTCCGCGACACGGGCCGCGATCCGCTCTCGCGAATAGACGAATAGCGGCGTCGAGCCAGCCTTGGCGACCAAGTCGCTGGCCTTACATCCGGCAATCGTCAGTTCACCGTCCATTGCCGTAAAACCGGCGGGAATGGGACCGAGTGGTTTCACGCTGTAAGCTCCGCCTGTAACGCTGCCCGGTCGATCTTGCCATTCGGCGAAAGCGGCATTGCCTCGCGCCAGTGGATCACCTTCGGTAGCATAAAATTCGGCAATAAAGACATCATCCTGTGTAGCAAATCTTCTTTATTTTCTGAGGAGTTTACGGCGCGAACAACAAGATGCACCGCCTGCCCCAACCGCTCGTCCGGAACCCCCAGCGCGACCGCCTCAGCAACAAGCCCCGTGCCAAGTGCCACTTCCTCTATTTCCTGCGGGCTGATCCGATTGCCGGCACTCTTGATCATCGCATCGCGGCGCCCAACGAAATAGAGCAACCCATCTGCTTCGCGCCGCACCCGGTCACCCGACCACACGGCCACGCCGCCATAGCTCGAAGCCACCGGCGCAGGCCGGAATCGTTCGGCCGTCCGCACCGGATCACACCAATAACCTTGCGCAACCAATGGCCCGCAGTGAACCAGCTCACCCTCTTCACCATCGGCCGCGACTTCGCCCTGGTCATTGATCACCAGAATTTCGGCGTGGGGGATCGCCTTGCCCATCGATGTCGGATGCCTGTCAACCAGATCCGGATCAAGGAAGGTCGAGCGAAACGCCTCGGTCAGGCCGTACATCGGGAAAAGCCGGGCTTGCGGAAAATGCTGGCGCAACCGCGTCACAAGATCGACAGTAAGGGCTCCACCGCTGTTGGTCAGCCGCTTCAACCGGGCGGCAATTTCAGCGGGCCAGTCAAGCTCAGCCAGTTGAACCCAGAGTGGCGGCACGGCGGCAAGCGTTGTTACGCCCCAGCGATCAACTGCCTTCACGACGTCTCTCGGGGTCAGATAATCAAGTGGTGCGACACTGCCGCCCGCGAACCAGGTTGAAAGCAACTGGTTCTGACCATAGTCGAATGACAGCGGCAGCACCGCCAGGGTCACATCGGCCGGGGTCAGCTCCAGGTAGGATGCAACGCTTTCCGCACCCAGCCACATATTGGCATGGCTCAGCATCACCCCCTTGGGCTTGCCCGTTGATCCAGACGTATAGAGGATGGCGGCCAACGCGACAGGATCGACAGCAGACGGCTCAAGACTTAAAGAAAGTGCATATTCTGCAATAACTTGCAATTCAGACCTAAGGCAACACTCCAACGGCGCATCGCCTTCGTCCAAAGTCTCCAGCCGTGCCGGCGTCGCGATCAGCAAACGGACGCCACTGTCCTTCAAGATATGGGCGACCTGCGCCCGCTTGAGCAGTGGATTGATCGGGACATGCACCAACCCGGCACGGGCGGCAGCCAGCGGCATGAGGCAGGTCAGTTCGCCCTTGGCAGCCCAGCTTGCCACCCGCGCGCCCGGTTCAGGCACCTGCTGCTGCAACCAGCCCGCCAGCAGGGCGACACTTTCCCTTAAGTCCTTGTAGCTAAGGGTGCGATTCCGCAGCACCAACGCAGGATCTGCATCAGCGCCGCGCAGGACCAGATGATCGAGCGGCCTCGGGTCGATCGTCAGGCTGGCAGGCACAGGGGCGGCTCCGGGAAACGGGATTGAGCAGGTTTGATCACGGTCGATTATCACGGCGAACTTACGGAAGTGCAAGGCGATGCAGTGCTTGCTGCACTGCTGACTGCGCCAGCCGCAAGCGGACCGTTTGATCGGCTTGAATGGTGGCAGGATCTCTCCGAATTCTGCAAGATCACCCCACTGCTCGCGGTCGCCCGCGATGGTGTGCATCGCGCCGTCCTGCCGCTGTGCCGCAAAGGCCGGCAAATCCATGGCCTGGGGAATTGGTATACGTTCCGGATTGCCCCGCTGTTCACACCCGGAGCGGATCGCGCGGCACTGCTGGCCGCGCTTGCGCAAGATTTGGCAGGGCAAACACCGCATCTCGTCATCTCCCCCCTGCCCGATGCGGATGGAGAGACCGCAATGATCGCTCATGCGCTGCGCAAGGCGGGTTGGATCACCTTTGTCGAACACTGTGACGTCAACCACGTTCTGCCCGTGCAGGGCCGCACATATGCGCACTACCTGACCGACCGTCCGGGTTCGTTGCGGTCCACCTTGCGACGCAAGGCCGGCAAACTGGCGGTCACGATCGATAAGACCTTCGTGCCGGCTGCCTGGGCCGCCTACGAAGCGATCTATGCGCAGAGCTGGAAAGGAGCAGAGGGAAGCCCGGATTTCCTTTGCTGTTTCGCGCAAAGAGAGGGCGCTGCCGGCCGCCTTCGCCTCGGTATTGCCCGCGTCGATGGGCACCCCGTTGCCGCGCAGTTCTGGACGATCGAGGCTGGCACCGCCTTCATCCACAAGCTGGCGCACGCCGAAGCGGCCCGCGACCTTTCGCCCGGAACCGCGCTGACAGCAGCCCTGCTGGAATATGTGATCGATCAGGACCGGGTGGATCTGGTCGACTTTGGCACAGGAGATGACCGCTACAAGCGCGACTGGATGGAGGCGGTCCGCCCGCGCTACCGGATCGAGGCGTTTCGGGCGGAGCGGCCGGGAACCTGGCCTTTGATCGCCCGCAAGATGGCACGCAGGGTTGCAGCAGGCTTGTCCCATGGCTAGAGGCGCGGAAATTCTCGCATTCACGCGCCACGGGGGACCCATGGGCAGCCAAACTGATCAGCTTCTACGGCGTATTCTTGCTGACGTGCTCGGCCTCAAACCCGCTCAGGTGGAGGCATTCGATGTTGATACCGGCCTGTTCGGCCATTTGCCGGAGCTGGATTCGATGGCGGTTGCCGGTCTGTTGACCGAACTGGAAGACCGCCTCGACATCGTGATCGATGACGACGAAGTCGACGGGGAATTGCTGGAAACTTACGGCAACCTGCTCGCCTTTGCCGAGGCCAAGCGCGAAGCTGCGTGATCCCAAGCAGCTACCCCTGCCCCCTGCCCGATGGCACCAGCGTAAACGAATATGCGTTGGCATTCGATCGCGGCACGGCGCACCGGTTGCTGATCATTCCCGCCCTGCTTGATGAAGGCCACCGCTTGCGGCGCTTGTGTGTCGATGTGATGCGCCGGCTTGATGGCAGTGGCATCGACAGCTTCCTCCCCGACCTGCCCGGCACCAACGAAAGTGCCGTCAACCTGGCGGATATCAGCTTGCCTGACTGGGCAAAGGCAATGCGCGCCGCCGCCAGCCAGTTTCGGGCGACACACGTTTTGGCCTTGCGCGGTGGGGGACTGATTGCACCGCCCCAGCTGGCGGGCTGGCACTATGGACCGGTCAACGGGGCAAAACTGCTGCGAACCCTCATCCGCGCCCGCACCCTTGCCGGACAGGAGGACGGGCGCAAGGAAAGCAGCGAAGGGCTCCAGATCGAGGCGCAGGAGCACGGTATCGAGCTGGCAGGTTATCGACTCGGCGCGACCATGGTCCAGCAGATACAAGCTGCGCATCCGATCCCGGACCTAGCGGTGATAGAGCAGGACCTGATCGGCGGCAGCCCGCTGTGGCTGCGCGCCGAACCCGCTGCCGATGCCGGTCAGGCCGATGCCCTGGCTGCCTATCTGGCCATGGCGATCCGCGGATGAACCGGCGGCACATCACCTTTGGCTGCGCTGGCAGCACTCTGGTCGGCACGTTGGACCTGGCGCCAGGGCGGACGGGCTTGCTGATCGTCAGTGGGGGCAACGAACTGCGTTCTGGCCCGTGGTCCAGCCAGCGGCAGATAGCAGAAACGGCTGCGCTTGCGGGCTTTCCCGCCTTCCGGTTTGACCGCCGCGGAGTTGGCGATAGCGAGGGTGAAAACACCGGGTTCGCCAATTCCGCCGATGATATCGCGGCGGCCATTACCGCGTTTCGCGCCCATGTCCCGACGCTCAAACGCATCGTCGCTTTTGGCAACTGCGATGCTGCCAGCGCGCTGATGCTGACCGGCGGCACCGGGATTGACGCCATGGTGCTGGCCAACCCCTGGACCTTCGAACCAGAGCCCGAAACGGAACCCGACGCCGAACTCCAGCCGCAGACTGCCCGGCCGCCAATGCCGCCCTCGGTCTTGCGCCAGCATTATCTCAGGCGCTTGGCCAACCCGGCTGCGCTATGGCGCCTGCTTAGCGGCAAGGTCGATCTGGCGCGGCTGGCAGCATCACTGACCGAAGCCGTCAGACGTGATGCCCCGCCAAGTAAGCTGGCCGCAAGAATGGCCATTGGGCTGAAGCGCTTTCAGGGCCCCGCGACCATCCTCCTCGCCGGAAATGACCGGACGGCACAGGCTTTCCTCGCGCAATGGGATCGGTCCGATCCGCGCGTGCGGATATGCCCCGGCGCCAGCCACAGCTTCGTCGAACCGCCAGCTCGGATCTGGCTGCAGGGCCAGATTCTGGCGGCCCTGCGCAGCCTCGATTAGGCCTGGGCGGCGAATTCCAGATTGCCGACGAAACGCTCTGCGTCCAGCGCCGCCATGCAGCCGGTGCCGGCCGCAGTAACGGCCTGACGATAGGTGTGGTCCATCACGTCACCGCAAGCGAACACGCCAGGAATGGCAGTCTTGGGCGTACCCGGCTCGACCACGATGTAGCCGCTGCTGTCCAGTTCCAGCTTGCCCTTGAACAGTTCAGTCGCGGGTGCATGGCCGATCGCCACGAAAGCGCCATCGGCCGTCTCAACCATGGTCTCGCCCGTCACAGTGTCCTTCAGTTCTACACCGGTCAGGCCGCCATCACCCACGAAGCGCTCAACCGCCTTGTTCCACAGCACCTTGATGTTGGGATGGGCAAGCAGGCGGTCCTGCAGGATCTTTTCCGCCCGAAGGCTGTCGCGGCGGTGGATCAGGGTCACGTCCTGCGAATGGTTCGTGAGGTAAAGCGCCTCTTCAACGGCGGTATTCCCGCCGCCAATCACGACCACCTTCTTGCCGCGATAGAAGAAACCGTCGCAGGTGGCGCAGGCTGAAACGCCCTTGCCCGAAAACTCCTGTTCGCCCGGTGCGCCAAGCCAGCGGGCCTGGGCGCCGGTGGCGATGACCAGCGTTTCGCCTTCATAAACGTCGCCACTGTCGCCGATCGCGCGGAACGGCGGCCCCGAAAGGTCGACCTCGACAATGGTATCCCACAGCATGCGGGTACCAACGTGCTCAGCCTGGGCCTGCATTTCCTGCATCAGCCAGGGTCCCTGAATCACATCACGGAAACCGGGGTAGTTCTCGACATCGGTGGTGATCGTCAGCTGCCCACCCGGCTGCAGCCCCTGCACGACAATCGGCTGCATCCCGGCGCGCGCGCCATAGATTGCGGCCGAGAGCCCGGCCGGGCCGGAACCGATAATCAGCATCTTGGTGGTGTGGGTCGCCATGACAGTTCCCTGTTGATCTTGCCGGCCCATCTAGGGAGCGCTGGCCCTATGCGCAAACCCGCCAGCGGCAGTTTCCCCACAGATTGACGCCCCGCCATGAAGCGCGCAAAGGCTGGAGGCATGACGATCCACGGCCCCACCTCCAACAGCTTCATCTCGCAGCGCCTGCGCCTCCACTATGTTGATTGGGGTAACCCGGAGGCCCCGCCGCTGATCCTGCAGCATGGCGGCCGCGACCATTGCCGATCGTGGGACTGGGTGGCGGAGGAACTGGCCAAGGATTGGCACGTCATCGCCCCGGACCTGCGCGGCCACGGCGACAGCGCCTGGGCGCCGGACGGCAATTACGAGATGAACGCCTTCGTCTATGACTTTGCCCAGCTGGTGCACACGCTGGGCTATGATCAGGTGACAATCGTTGCGCACTCGCTCGGTGGCAATGTCGCATCGCGCTTCACCGGGCTTTACCCCGAGAAGGTTCACCGCTTCGTCAATATCGAAGGACTTGGACCTTCACCCAAGACCCGCGCCGAGCGTGAATCTGCCGGCTATGGCAACCGCTTCCGCGAATGGATTGAAAAGCGTCGTGCCGCCGCCGGCCGCATCCCGCGCCGCTACTCCAGCATCGAAGCCGCCTATGCCCGGATGAAGGAAGAAAACTCTTTCCTGACCGACGAGCAGGCCCGCCATCTCACCGTCCACGGCGCCAGCCGGAATGAGGACGGGACGTGGAGCTGGAAGTTCGATCCCTATCTCAACGTCTGGCCATTCGAGGATGTGCCCGAATACCGCACGGAAGAGCTGTGGGCGGCGATCACTTGCCCGATGCTGTTGCTCTACGGCGCCAATTCCTGGGCGTCGAACCCGGAGAAGGACGGGCGGCTGGACGTGTTCAACAACGACCCCAAGGTGATCGAATTCGAAAACGCCGGACACTGGCTGCACCATGACCAATTTGACCGGTTCATGGCCGAGATACGCGCCTTCCTTTAACCTTCGAGGTAATGCGCTCGCAGTTGTTCGCGGGCGGCGGCATCGATCCCGAGCACCTGCTCAAGGTAGCTGTCCAGATCACCATAACGGTCTTCAGCAGCCTGAAGCGCGGTGGTGATGTAATCCTCCTGCACGCCCCACAGCGCGCGGACCGTTTCGGCATCCATCGTAGCGTAGCGCGGCAGGTCCCTGAAGGCTTCGGCGGCAATCCGCTCCTCCAGCCGGCTGGCTTCGTTGGTCAGCATGTAGTCAGCGATGATCGCATCGCGTGGCACCCCAAGCGCCTGCTGGGCCATTGCGACTGCCCAACCCGTCCGGTCCTTGCCCGCCACACAGTGGACCAGACTTGGCCCTTCAGCCCGCCGCAGCAGTTCAAAGTAGAGCTTGAGCATCGGCACGAGGTTATCGCGGAAGGCAATCCCTTCGTAGAGCCGGATCATCGCCGCTCGGGCTTCGGCGGCACTGATCACGCCGTTTGCGGCCTCGGTGTGGAGTGCCAGCCCGGCGGTTTCCTCCGGATAGGTCCAGACCTGCGCGGCAAAGTCATCATGGCGGCGGCATGGCTTCATCTCACGCTCGCTCGGACCGCGCAGGTCAACCACATGGGCCAGGCCAAGCTGGTTGATCGCCGCCAGATCATCATCGCTGGCATCGCCATGCTGGGCCGATCGCCACAGCAACCCCTGTTTCACCCGTGCACCGGCGGACGTATCATAGCCCCCGTAATCGCGGAAATTGTGAACTGCTTCGAGCGGGACAATGCGATCCTGGGTCATGCCCTTGGCTTGGCAGCATGACAGCGCCGAGGCAAGCCGCTTGCGCAAAGGTCAATCCTGCATCAAGCTGGCAAAAAAGCAGGTTGAGAGGGGCTAAGTGGCAAAACGGGTCCTGGCACGGGAACTCAAGGTCGGACTGCTGGGGGGCGGTTCCTGGGGCACCACGGTGGCCTCGCTGGTCGCGCGCAATGCGCCGACAACACTCTGGGCGCGCAGCGAGGATACGGTCAAAGAGATCAATCGCGACCACACCAATTCCCGCTACCTGCCCGATGCCCGGCTGACGACCAGCCTGCGCGCCACGGCTGAACTGGCAGATGCCGTCAGCGGCGCGGATGTGATCGTGTTCGGAGTGCCGTCACAGGTTACCCGCGCAACCGCTGCGGCAATCCGGCCATTCATTCGCCCGTGGGTGCCGATCATCAGCTTGGCCAAGGGGTTCGAGCTTTCCAGCGGGAAGCGGATGACGCAAGTAATAGGCGAGGAGCTGCCCGGCCATCCGCTGGGCGTGCTAACCGGCCCAAACCTGGCCAAGGAAATCATGTCAGGCCTGGCCGCTGCTGCCGTGTTGGCGATGGATGACGATGTCATCTGCCGCGAACTGCAGGACCTGTTCCGCTCCGGCCTGTTCCGGGTCTACACCAATGATGATCCCGTGGGTGCGGAACTCGGCGGCGCGCTGAAAAACGTGTTCGCCATCGCCACCGGCATGGGCGATGCGCTGGGAGCCGGGGTGAACACCCGCTCTGCCCTGCTCACCCGTAGCCAGGCGGAGATGATGCGGCTGGGCGTGGCACTGGGTGGCCGCGCGGATACGTTAATGGGTCTGGCCGGGATGGGAGATCTCCTCGCCACCTGCACCAGTCCTCAGAGCCGCAACCGCACGGTCGGGTTCGAACTGGGCAAGGGCAAGACCATCGAACAGGTCCTGTCCGAAATGGACCAGGTCGCCGAGGGCGTGAAGAGCGTCGGCCCGGTCTGGAAAATGGCCTGCGAGCGCGGCATCGAATTGCCGATCGTGCGTGAGGTCTATGCCGTGGTCCACGAAGGCGCCCCCGCGACCAGCGCCTTTCGCGGCCTGCTCAGCACGGCCGCCGGGTCTGAAGCGGAGCCAGGCTGACATGGCGACGGTTGCCTCATCACCCGAGCAGGAGCGCCATATGGGCCGGATCTACCTGGCGCTCTACCGCGGCGATGCCGAACGCGAATTGCTCGAACGACACACGACTCCATTGTCAGGCCGACTGATCGCAATCGAGCGCAGTCAGGCCCCCTTCTCGACCGAGGTCGCGCGGCTGGTGGCCTCGCTTGATGACGATACAGTTGAACTGGCCCCGCTGCGGGTCGCGTGGCTGCCACGCAAGGGCGAAGGTAACGGCTGGCGCGCCCTGCTTGGACTGGGCGATCCCCGTGAGCCCCCCGAAAGCGTCAAGCGGCGGGAGAAAGACGCAGCCGATCCCCGTTGGCGCATCGTCACGGCGCAGCCGGCAGCACTCGGCATGCTCCGCGCCCGCTGGAAACAGCGCACCGGCGGCCGCGGGACCGACTTTGCCGACTTTGTTGCCCGCCAAGCCGAACTCTCGCTCGAGCGCGCCGAGTATCCGCTCTACGGAGCCCGCTACAAAATGCCGCGGGTCGAACCGGCCGACATCATTGCCGCACCCGGCTTTACCGCTGGCCTGGCCCGGCTAGCTGCCGAAACCGGCCGACCCGAACCAGACCTGCTGAGCGAAGCCCGCGGCTATCTGGAAGAGCTGCGCACCGGTCATAATCCCTTTGCCATCGAGGGCATGCTGCGGTTCTTCCGCGCGGCTTACGAGAAAGCCTATGGCACGGTCGATGTGGTGCCGGATGAACTGGCGAAGCTCCACGATGTCTTTGCCCGCTACCCTGCCCTGATCCTCCCGGCGCACAAGGCGAACGTCGACGCTCCGGTAGTCAACACGGTACTGGCCGATCACGGTTTGCCGCTGCCCAGCCTGTTCGCGGGCATCAACATGTCATTCTGGCCAATGGGCCCGATCATGCGCAGGGCCGGCTACATCTTCCTGCGCCGCGATATCCGCGAGAATGCCACCTACCGCTTCGTCCTGCGCGAATATCTGGCCTACCTGATCGAACGGCGGTTCAATCTCTCCTGGTTCCCGGAAGGCACCCGTTCACGCACCGGCAAGTTGCTGCCGCCCAAGCTGGGCCTGCTGACCTATGTGGTCGATGCCTATCGCCAGGGGCGGATCGAGGACATCATGCTGGTCCCGGTCGCGCTGGTCTATGATCAGGTTTACGAAACCAAGGATTTTGCCCGCGAAGCCAAGGGCGCAAAGAAGAAGCCTGAAAATCTGGGTTGGATGCTCCGCTATCTGCGCAGCCTGCGAACACCATACGGCAAGGCCTACCTTCGCGTTGCCGAACCGCTTTCGATGCGCGAGGCACTGGGCGCGCCTGATCCACATGCTGATTACAAGGCCCCTGAAGCCCAGCTGGCCCTCCAAAAGTTGTCTCTGGCCGTTTCATGGCGGATCAATCAGGCCACGCCGATCACCGGGATTGCCCTCGTTACATTCGCCCTGCTGGCGACTGGGGGCCGGTCGATCCCGCGGGAACGACTGGTCGGCTTTGTGAGCATGCTGGTGGACCACGCGCGCAAACGTGGTCAGCCCCTGGCCGACAGTGCCGAACTGCGCGATCCGGAACGACTCGATGCAGTTCTGGACACCCTGATGGCCTCCGGCATTGTCACCCGTTACGATGGTGGCCCCACCCCCGTTTACGGCATTGCCGAAGGGCAACACATCGGCGCGGCCTTCTATCGCAACTCGATGCTCCACTTCGTGCTGGAACGGGCCATCGCCGAAGTCGCCGCTGTTGGTGCCGCAGCCGTGCCGCCAGCCAAGCGCGAAACGCAGTTTATCGAAACCGCCCTCGCCCTGCGGGAATCGCTCAAGTTCGAGTTTTTCTTCCGCGAGCGCCCGGCATTCGAGGATGGCCTGGTGGCGGAGATGGACCTGATCGCTCCCGACTGGCGAAAGAAGCTCGCAGAGGCGCAGTCTGGCCGGGATGTGTTGGACAGCGTCTTCGGCGTCGGGCTCGCCCACGCGGCACTGCGACCGTTCCTCGAAGCCTACCGGATCGTGCTGGATGTCCTGCTGACCATGCCAGTTGACCTCGCCGCACAGGAAAAAGATGTGCTGGCCGCCGCAGACGGGCTCGGTCGGCAATATCTGCTCGAACAGACCATCCGCAATCCGGAGGCCGTTTCGCGGCAGCTGTTCGGCACGGCTTGGCAACTGGCCTGCAACGTCCGGCTGGTTGAGCCTGGCCCGGACCTTGCTGCCCGCCGCAAGGCTCGTTCCCGGATCCTCAGGGCCACCCTGGCAGCGCTTGATGCGATCGAACTGCAGTGCCGCGAGGCACTAGGCGGTTAGGCCGGTGGCCGGGCGTCGAGCCAGTTCTTCATGATCCCCAGCACATCCAGTCGCTCAGGCTCATTGAAGATCTCATGATAGAGGCCGTCAAAGATCCGCACCGTCTTGTCGGGGCTGGCGATGGCATCGAACACTGGCTGGGCATCGTCGGCCCGGACAAGACTGTCGGCGCTGCCGTGCATCAACAGGCAGGGCAATTGCATCGACAGCACCCGCGCCGGGTAGGTTGTAACCGCATGCATCATCTCCCGCGCAGTCCGCGCCGGAACCTTGCCGTGGAACACCAGCGGGTCTGCTTTGTAGGCTGCAACGACCAGCGGATCGCGACTGACAGCGTCGGCATCCAGTTGGATCATCCCTAGCGCAGGCGCAATCCGCGAGATCAGAGCCAGCAGAAGCGCCTGAACCTTCGGCAGACCGCCGCCCACTGCTGGCCCGCTGAGCACCAACCCGGAGAGCTTTTCCGAATGGTTCAGCGCATAATTGAGCGACAATGAGCCGCCCATCGAATGGCCAACCAGCTTGATCTGGTTGAGGCCGCTTTCTGCGCGAACCCAATCAACCAGGGTATCGATATCGGCGTCAGCCTTGGCAAAACTGTCAATCACGGCCCGCGCACCGCCCGACTTGCCATGGCCGCGATGATCCAGCGCGTGAACGGCATAACCGGCCGCAGTGAAGAACTCGGCCACTGCCTGATAGCGCCCCAGGTGCTCGCCATAGCCGTGGGCCAGCACCAAATGATCGCGCGGCGTCCCCTCGGGCAGCCAGGATGCCGCGTAGATCTGCACGCCGCCGGCGCCGGTAAAGCGGAATTCAGTCATCTGCATCGGGCCAATCCTTCAAAGTATCGATAAACATTTGCCGCACTTCAGCGGCTTTTTGACCCGTATTCCTCTCGGTCCATCCATTGGTGTGAACCGGCGGTAAAACCGCAATATCAACCGTTCCCGAACGCAGCATCACCGCATCGCGTCCGGCCACATCCAGCGCATTGCGGATGACGATCGGGATCACCGGCACGCCCAGCGTGCGCGCCATGTGGAAGGCGCCCTTCTTGAATGGGCCAAGATCGACGGTCATGTCGCGCACCCGAGTTCCTTCAGGCGCGATCATGATTGAGCAGCCTTCGCGCACCATCTTGGCGACCGGCTCCAGCGCCTTGGCTGCTTCCTCAGGCGTGCCCCCGCTGCGCTCAACAAAGGCGACGGGTACCAAGCGGCTCAGCATGGCGCTGATCGGGTTTTTCTTGAGCTCCGCCTTGCCCACCCAGGCCAGATCCGTCCGCACCAGCACGCCGACAAAGAAGGCGTCGAAATTGTTGCGGTGGTTGAACAGGAACACAGCCGGGCGGTGCGAAGTGAGGTGTTCGCGCCCTGAAACCCGTAGCTTCACGCCCGAGGCCAGCATCACGCTGTCGGCCCAGAGCGGCAGGGTAAGGTTGGCGGCATTGCGCTTGTTGCGCGTCAGCAAGCCAAAGCCGATCCCGGTGTAGAGCAGCGGGAACAGGCTCATCAGCCCGGTCGCGGTGCGGGTCAGGAGTTCCGGCGTAGTCGAGCCCCGGCTCGAATGGCGCAGAATGTCCCACCCCTCTGCTCGCGCGGTCGCTGCCAGTTCCTTGCCAGGATTGGTCGGGACGGGATGACCGACGGCCTGCATCAGCCCGATTTCCTCATCACCATCAGCGTAGAACCAGGTGTCAGCCAGCTTGGCTTTGTGCGCCTTGACGAAGGCCTTGACCGCATCCGCCTTGCCCTTGCCCCACATCTGCGGCTCCAGCATCTTTCCGGTCAGCACCCCGCGCTTGACCTCGACGGTAGAGGTCATGACGTGCTCGATCCCCAGGAACCGGGCGGTTGGCTCTACCTGAAAGCGGGTGGCGGAACTGGCGATGGCAATGGTGTGCCCGGCACGGCGGTGGGCCAGCAGCAGGGAGACCATCTCCGGATAGACCTTGTCCGACAGGGTCTTGTCGAAGATCTTCTCCCCCAGTGCGACCAGTTCCTCCTCTTTCTTGCCTTTCCACTTGGCAATCGCCTTGTTCAGCAGATCCTGCATCTCGATCGCCTTGGCGACCGATTGCCAGATCGCCACCCCGGCCTCGGCCAGATCGAAGGCGTTGTAATCACCCTTACGCAGGTGGGCCTGGAAGAAGGCGCTGGCCGAGTAACCCGCGATCAAGGTGCCATCGAAATCGAAGACAACGACGTTCTTGGGCCCTTGCGGTCCCGCCTCGATCCGTTTGACGAGATCGGCCACCGAAACCGGCCCGTGCCTTGTTCGCGAACGCGTAGTGCCGGCCATGGGCCCTCCCCTGACCGGCACATCACGGCGCACCGGCTCACCCCGCAAGGTAAGCCGAGCAGCGCCGACAATTCAAGCGGGTAGCGTCATGCTTTCTGGGTCGACCCGCGATGGATCTGGTCGATCGCTTCACCCAGCGCCGCGTCAAATTCATCCTGGCTCATCTGGTGGCGCAGGTCTTCAAGCAGCGCCCGGCTAAAGCTGGCGATGATCCCGCGGTTCTTGGAGAGTTCGACGCAGGCTTCAGGGCGCTTGTAACCACCCGATAGAGCTACAACCCGCAGCACTTTGGGGTGATCGACCAAGGCATCGAACGTCCCTGGCTGCACCGGCAGCGAGAGCTTGAGCATGACCTGCTGGTCCATGCCTTCGAGGTTCTTGAGCATTTCCTCCAGCAGGATGGCATCGCATTCGGCGCGGGTTTCGCTCTTGATGTTCACTTCGGGCTCAAGGATCGGCATCATGCCGTGGGCCAGGACCTGACGGCCGACTTCGAACTGCTGCGCCACAGCGGCAGCAATCCCCGCGCCATTGGCCGAATTGATGACCGAACGCTCCTTGGTGCCAAAGACGCCCAGCGCCTTCGAGCGAGCCAGCAGAGCGTCAAGCTCCGGCATCGGCTTCATCAGCTGGACGCCGTTTTCCTCCGCCTCCAGCCCCTTGTCGATCTTGATGAACGGCACCACGCCCTTGTCGAGCAGGGCGGCCGGAACCGGCTTCCCGCCGGCTGTGCCATCCATGGTCCGTTCAAACAGGATCGCGCCGATGACCTTGTCACCACTGAACGCCGGCGAAGTAATGATCCGTTCGCGCATCGCATGGATCAGGTCGAACATTTCCGTCTCAGAACCCCAGGCGTTCTCGCTGACCCCGTAACCCGCCAGCGCCTTCGGCGTCGAACCACCTGACTGGTCAAGTGCGGCGATAAAGCCGTTACCGGCTGCCATCTTGGCGGTCATTTCGGTAAAGTTCATGCGTTGGGTTCCTGTCGGGTCGCTGGGTTCTGCATACGTATGCTTTAATGGGCCATAGCGACGGTCCTGCGCGGCTGCAAGCACCGGCGCCTAGTTGTTATCAGGCGATTTCGAGGGCTTTCACGCCAGGCAGTTCCTTGCCTTCCATCCATTCAAGGAAGGCACCGCCAGCGGTGGAAATATAGGTGAAGTCAGCGGCCACACCGGCATGGTTCAGCGCAGCTACGGTGTCGCCGCCACCGGCGACCGAGGCCAGCACGCCTTCCTTGCTCAGCGCCGCTGCGCTGCGTGCAAGGGCAACGGTGGCGGCATCGAACGGCGCCATCTCAAAAGCACCCATGGGGCCGTTCCAGACCAGCGTGCGGCAAGTCTTAAGGACATCAGCCAGAGCCTCGACCGCTTGCGGGCCGACATCGAGGATCATTTCGTCTGCGGCGACTTCGTGGACATTGCAGGTGCGCAAGGACACCGGATTGGCGGCAAATTCCTTGGAAACCACGACATCATACGGCAGGTGAACCGTGCAGCCCGACTTGTCGGCCGCGTCAAGGATGCCCTCGGCCGTGGCAGCCAGATCATGTTCACACAGGGACTTGCCGACATTGACGCCGCGCGCGGCGAGGAAGGTATTGGCCATGCCGCCGCCGATGATCAGGTGATCAACCTGGGTGACCAGATGCGTCAGGACGTCCAGCTTGGACGAAACCTTGGCCCCGCCCACCACGGCAGCAACAGGGCGCACCGGGGCACCAAGCGCAGCATCAAGCGCCTTGAGCTCAGCCTCCATCGACCGTCCGGCATAGGCTGGCAGCAGGTGCGCCAGTCCCTCGGTGCTGGCGTGCGCACGGTGGGCGGCAGAGAAGGCATCGTTGACGTAAATATCGCCATTGGCGGCAATCGCCTTGGCCAGTTCGGGGTCGTTCTTTTCCTCGCCCTTCCAGAACCGGGTATTCTCCAACATGGCAATGTCGCCGGGGCCAAGGATGCCCACGGCCTGCTTGACCACGTCGCCCGCCACTTCGGGCACGAACATGACTTCTTTGCCGAGCACGGCCTGAACGGCGTCGAGCGTCATCGAGACCGACATGGTCGAGACCCGCTCACCCTTCGGGCGCCCGAAGTGGGCGAGCAGCAGGACCTTGGCCCCCTTCCCCGCGAGTTCCAGGATCGTCGGGGCCGAAGCCCGCACTCGGGTGTCATCGGTAACCGAACCGTCCTGCATCGGCAGGTTCAGGTCAACGCGTACCAGCGCGACCTTGCCGGTCAGATCACCCAGATCATCAAGCGTGCGGAACTTCGCCATTTGCCCTGATCCCTTAGAGCAGCTTGCCCATCGCGCCGGCCGTATCGACCATGCGGTTGGAGAAGCCCCATTCGTTGTCGTACCAGCTCAGCACGCGGACCAGCTTGCCGTCGATCACAGCGGTTTCGAGGCTGTCGATGGTCGAGCTGTTCGGGCAGTGGTTGTAATCGATCGAAACCAGCGGCTCTTCCGAATAGCCCAGCACGCCCTTGAGCGGGCCTTCGGCCGCTGCCTTGAGCAGGGCGTTGACCTCTTCCTTGGTGGTGTCACGCTTCGGCTGGAAGGTCAGGTCGACCACCGAGACGTTAGGGGTCGGCACGCGGATCGCCGAGCCATCCAGCTTGCCCTTCAGTTCGGGCAGCACTTCACCCACGGCGCGAGCGGCACCGGTGGTGGTCGGGATCATCGACATCGCGGCAGCGCGGGCGCGGCGCGGATCTTCGTGGATCTGGTCGAGGATATTCTGGTCGTTGGTATAGGCGTGGACCGTGGTCATCAGGCCGCGCTCAATGCCGATTGCATCGTTCAGCACCTTGGCGAAGGGCGCCAGGCAGTTGGTGGTGCACGAAGCGTTAGAAACGATGGTGTGACCGGCTTCCAGCTTGTCGTGGTTGACGCCGAACACGACGGTCAGGTCGACGTTCTTGCCCGGGGCCGAAATCAGCACCTTCTTGGCACCAGCTGCCAGGTGCTTTTCGCACGAGGCACGGTCGGTGAAGAAGCCGGTGCATTCCAGCGCGATGTCAACGCCGTTGGCGGCGTGGGGCAGATTGGCTGGATCGCGTTCGGCCGTAACATGGATGCGCTTGCCGTTGATGATCAGGTCATTGCCATCAACTTCGACCGTGCCGGCAAACGCACCGTGGACCGAATCGCGCTGGAACAGCATGGCGTTGGCCTTGGCCGAGGCCAGATCGTTGATCGAGACCAGCTCGAGATCGTGGTCGGTCCGCTCGATGATCGCGCGTGCCACATTGCGCCCGATGCGCCCGAAACCGTTGATCGCAACCTTGATCGCCATGTTGTGGAACTCCTACTTGCCCGCCAGCCGGGCTTCGATTTTCGGGACAATGGCTTCAACCGAGAAGCCAAAATGCGGAAACAGGACTTCGGCCGGGGCCGATGCACCAAAGCTGTCGATGCCGATGGTCAGACCATCGCGGACATACTTCTGCCAGCCCCAGGTAACCCCGGCCTCGATTGAGACCAGCAGGGCATCGGCGGGCAGAATGTCAGCCTTGTAGGCCGCGTCCTGCGCGTCGAACAGTTCCATGCAGGGCATCGAAACGACATCGGCGCCAATGCCCTTGGCTTCCAGCGCATCGCGCACGCTGCAGGCCAGTTCCACTTCGGAACCGGTCGCCACCAGCACAACCTTGCGCGCAGCCCCGGCAGCGCGGAGGCGATAGGCGCCCTTGGCGCTGAGCATCGTGCCTTCCGAGCGGAGCTGCGGCAGGTTCTGGCGGGTCAACGCCAGGACCGAAGGCGTGCCTTCGCTCTGCAGCGCGATGTTCCAGCATTCCGCCGTTTCGATGATGTCAGCCGGGCGGAACACGTTGAGGTTCGGGATCAGCCGCATGCTCATCACATGTTCGACCGGCTGGTGGGTCGGACCGTCTTCACCCAGGCCGATGCTGTCATGCGTCAGCACATAGACCACGCGCTGCTGCTGCAGCGCCGAAAGGCGGATCGCGTTGCGGCAATAGTCCGAGAAGACCAGGAAGGTGCCGCCATAGGGGATCACGCCCCCGTGCAGCGCCATGCCGTTCATCGCGGTGGCCATGCCGAATTCGCGGATGCCGTAATAGACGTAGCGGCCGGCATAGTCGGCGGCCGAAAGCGGGCCGGTCGACTTGGTCTTGGTGTTGTTCGAGCCGGTCAGGTCAGCAGAGCCGCCAACCATTTCCGGCACGGCTGCGGTCAGCACTTCCAGCGCCAGTTCCGAAGCCTTGCGTGTGGCGACCTTCTGCGGCTGTCCCAGCCAGGCGGCGAAAGCGGCATTGGCCTGATCCATATCGGGCAGCTTGCCGGCCATGCGGCGGGCGAATTCCTTGCCCTGCGGATCGGCGGCGATGCGCTTTTCCCAGTCGGCGCGGGCCGCGGCGCCCTTGGCACCCAGCGAACGCCAATCGGCCAGGATTTCGGCAGGGACTTCAAACGGCGCTGCGGTCCAACCCAGCGCGGCGCGGGTGGCGTCCACTTCATCGCCGCCCAGCGGGCTGCCGTGGACGTTGTGCGTACCCTGCTTGTTGGGCGAACCCTTGCCGATCACCGTGCGGCAGGCCACCAGCGACGGACGCGGATCGGCGGCCGCTTCAGCCAGGGCGCGGGCGATATCGCCATGGTCGTGGCCATCACACGCGGTTACGTGCCAGCCGGTCGCGGCATAGCGCGCTGCGATATCTTCGCTGGTCGAAAGATCGGTATCACCGTCAATCGTGATGCGGTTATCGTCCCACAGCACATTGAGGCGTCCCAGCTTGAGGTGTCCGGCCAGACCGATCGCCTCGTGGTTGACGCCTTCCATCAGGCAGCCGTCACCCGCGATCACCCAGGTGCGATGATCAACCAGACCATCACCGAAGGTAGCGTTGAGGTGACGCTCGGCCAGCGCCATGCCAACCGCCATCGCCAGCCCCTGCCCCAGCGGGCCGGTGGTGCATTCCACCCCATCCAGCTCGATGTTTTCGGGGTGGCCGGCACAGGGGCTGTGGAGCTGCCGGAAATTGCGGATGTCGGCCATGGTCGGCGCGGCATAACCGGTCAGGTGCAGCAGCGAATAGATCAGCATCGAACCGTGCCCGGCCGAAAGCACGAAGCGGTCACGGTCCGGCCACTTCGGCGCGGCAGGATCAAACTTCAGGAACTGTGAATAGAGCACAGTGGCCACATCGGCCATGCCCATTGGCATGCCGGGGTGCCCCGAATTGGCGGCCTGGACAGCGTCCATCGAAAGCGCGCGGATGGCATTGGCCATGGGCGCGAGGCGGGATGGATCGAGTGTCATGCTTGGTCGCTCCCGAAAAGGGCAGGTTTGGGCCACCGATTCGATGTCCGGTCTCCTTTGCGGAGGCACCCCGCCCCGTCAAGCACGGCCCACCCCTTCCGCGTTGCAAATCGTGGGAAAGCCGGTGCGCTGCTCTTTGCGCGCCAACCCGTTTGCGCTAGCCGGTAAGCATGAGCGGGGATCGCAGCAGCCGCGCACTTGTGCGGATCGAAGCAGCGCTGGAGCGGCTTGAGGCCGCAGCGCGCAAAGGGGCAATGGCCGCGGCAAGTTCGGAAGAACTGGCCGACCTGCGGACACGCCATGCGCGCCTGCGCGAAGCCGTATCTGGCTCACTGGCCGAACTGGACCAGCTGATCGAAGGCGCCCAGGCATGAGCAATGTTACCCTGAGCATCGGCGGGCGGAACTATACGGTTGCCTGCGCATCCGGGGAGGAAGAGCACGTTGCCGGCCTTGGCCGCGCCATCGATGCCAAGGTCCAGTCCATGGGCACCGCAGGCACGACCGAGAACCGGCAGTTGCTGTTTGCAGCGCTGCTGCTGGCCGATGAAGTGCATGAGGCCAAGTCGGCAACGCGGTCAGCCGCGCCGCAACCGCAGCAACAGGCCAGCAATGACTTCCATGCCGACCGGCTGGAAGCAATCGCCGCAAAGCTGGAAGCCTGTGTGCTGGCCCTTGAGGGTTGAGCCAACCTTCCCTATCTAGGTCCGCGACGGGTACTGCCCGGTGCGAGCCTTCGAAAATCCCTGAGGCTATAAGCAATCCATGGGGGCTGTCCCTGGTCGGACCCTGGTCTGGCACATATGGTCCCCACCTGACGTCGAGGCGTCAGAGGATTTCCCGGCAACGGCCCATGGTGGTCCCGTCACCCACCCCTGCGCGGAGCCGAGCGTGATCGACAAGCAGGTGCTGCGCACCGAACTGAGGCAACGCCGCCGCGATCACGTGGCCGCCATTCCGGCGATCCAGCGCGGCCTGCTATTCCGCCGTCCGCCAGAGGCGATTGCCCGGTTGATCCCGGATGGCGCAGTGATCGGTCTCTACCACGAGATGGCAGATGAAGCCCCGGCCGGGCATTATGCCCGCTGGTTCTTTGAGTGCGGCCACAAGATTGCCTTGCCCTGGTTCACCGATCGAACCGCGCCGATGCAATTTCGCGAGTGGAGCAATCCTTTCGTGGAAGACCTGCTGGAGCCTGATCCGTTCAAATCAAGGCAGCCGAGTGCGGACAGCGACGAACTGATCCCGGATGTGGTGTTCTGCCCCTTGCTGGGCTTTTCCGATCGCGGCGAGCGCCTGGGCCTAGGCGCCGGACATTATGACCGCTGGTTGGCTGATAATCCCCCCCGGCTGGCGATTGGCCTGGCCTGGGATTGCCAACTGGTTGATGATCTGCCGCTTGAGCCCCATGATCGCGGTCTGGACGCCGTGATTACCCCAACCCGACTGTACGGACCTTTCTGATGCGCACTCAGCCCACCTGGCGAATTCCAATTGGTCTGCTGACCCTGCTGGCCGCACTGGGCGTCTATGGTCTGCTGATCGCCCGCTATGTCGCGCCGCTGATCGACGGTTGGCACGCGCTGATCCAAACCCCGGTCTACATCGTGCTCGGAGTGATCTGGCTCTTGCCGCTGAGGCGCTTCCTGATCTGGATGGAGACTGGCCGCTGGGGTTGAGCTGAAGCCACGCGGGATAAGTTTCACACTGCCACTTGTCGCACGCGGGGTAACCCGGCAGTCTTCCACCGGGTCGATGGGAGATATGGCGTGAAGCTGAAGCGCAAGATTGGTTTGGGGATCGTTGGCCTGCTGCTGGTAACGGGGGCCTCGCTCTACGCCGCGCGCGACAAGCTGGCGCAGCGGGCGTTCGATTCGGCCATAGAGAAGAACGTTGGCGTCGATCGCTCAACCGCCCTGCCCGATGGCGTTCACGTTTACGTCTGCGGATCCGGCTCACCCATGCCCGATGCCGATCGCGCAGGGCCTTGCCTGGCCGTGCTGGCCGGCCGACAGGGCTTTGTCTTTGATGCCGGCTCCGGTTCGATCCGCAAACTTGGCCGGATGGGCTTTCCGATGGACCACCTGCAGGGCGCTTACCTGACCCACCTGCACTCCGATCATATCGACGGCCTGGGCGAACTCCTGCTGCAAGCCTGGATCGCCGGTTCGCGCGGCACGCCGCTGCCGGTCAGTGGCCCCGAAGGCACTGACAAGGTCATCGCCGGGCTGGCCCAGGTCTATGAGATCGACAAGGGCTTCCGCATCGCCCACCACGGCCCGGCCGTGGCCCGTCCGGGCGGCTTTGGCGGCAAGGCCCAGATCATCACCCTGCCCGAAGGTCAGGCCAGCCAGGTGGTCTATGATCAGGATGGCGTGAAGATCACCGCGATCCGGGTGATCCACGATCCGGTGAAACCCGCCTTCGGCTATCGCCTCGACTATAAGGGTCGCTCCGTCGCGATCAGTGGCGACACGGTTTACGCGCCCGATTTCGTCGCTGCTGCCAAGGGCGCGGACGTGATGTTCCATGAAGCGCTTAACCCCACGATGATCCGGGCCATGCAGGCGCAGCTGGCCAAGCGCGGCCGCGCCGATTCGGCCAAGATCATGGGTGACATTCCGGGCTATCACGCCAGCCCCGAAGACGCGGCCCGCGCGGCAACGGCGGCTGGAGCCAAGGCGCTGGTGCTGTATCACATGGTGCCCGCACCGCCGGCCAAGCTGATCGAGCGGCTGTTCGTGGGTGATGCTCCCAAGCAGTTCGCTGGCGACCTGCGGCTGGCGCATGACGGCATGATCGTCAGCCTGCCGGCGGGCAGCCAGGCCGTGAACTATTCCGAAGGTTTTTAGGAAAACGTCCCAAGTGGCGCGAGTGACGGGGCTCGAACCCGCGACCTCCGGCGTGACAGGCCGGCACTCTAACCAACTGAGCTACACCCGCGCAGCCACTTGGGAGCCGCGCCACTACGGGCTGAGGCGGGGGCTGTCAACAGCCTTCGCGACGACTTTCGAACATCGTGTAACAAGTTGTTCACCACCCCCCGAAACGGGTCGTTAACCATTCGTTTGTGCTTGGCTGCGAAAACGGCCCCGACGGCGCGGAAAGCGCGCCCGCCGAAGGGGGAACAAGGCCGTGAAGCGCATTACCAACCTGCTCGTTGTCGCCGCTGCCATCGCGGGATTCGCTAACTCAGCCAGTGCCGCTCCGGCGGTTTCGCTGGATAGCGCCGTCTTTGTCGAACGCGCGGTTCCGGGCATGGGCCGCACGCTTGAACCGGCCAGCGAACTGGGCCGGGGCGACCGGGTTGTTTACGTTGTGCGCTGGTACAAACTCGGGGGTGATGGCGGCTTCGTCGTTACCAATCCCCTGCCCCGCTCGGTCTACTATCAGGGCAGCGCCAATGGCGACGAGGAAGTCTCGATTGATGGTGGCCGCAGCTGGGGCAAGCTCGCTTCACTGCGCGTCGGCAATCGCCTCGCCACGGCAGAAGACGTTACCCACGTCCGCTGGCGCGTTGACCCCCGCGTCGCCTCGTGCGGCCAGGGCCGGATTGCCTACAGCGCCATCGTGCGCTGAGGCTTAATCCGCCAGCAACAAGACCGGCGTTTCGATCAGGCGCTTGACCGCCTGGACAAAACTGGCGGCATCCCAGCCATCGACCACGCGGTGATCGCAGCTGATCGACAGGTTCATCAGCTTGCGTTTTTCAATGCGTTCGCCGCCCATGCCATCGGGCACGAACATCGGCCGTTCGATGATACGATTCGGCCCGATGATCGCCACCTCTGGGCGATTGATCACCGGCGTATGCGCCACGCCGCCCAGCGGGCCCAGCGACGTCACTGTAATCGTCGAACCTGACAGTTCCTCGCTCTTGGCCGTGCCATTGCGCGCCGCCTCGGCCAGGCGCGAGATTTCGGCGGCCAGCTGCCACAGGTTCTTGTCCTGCGCATCGCGGATCACCGGCACCATCAGCCCGGCATCGGTCTGGGTCGCCATGCCAAGATGCACCGCGCCAAAGCGCGTGACCACGCCGGCTTCGTCATCAAACCGGGCATTGAGCATCGGGAAATCGGGCAGCGCGCGGCAGAGCGCGGTGATCAGCAGCGGCAACAGGGTCAGCTTGGGCCGGTTGCCGCGCGCAGAGTTCAGCTGGGCGCGCATTTCCTCCAGCGCGGTCGCATCGCATTCCTCGACATAGGAGAAGTGCGGGATATTGCGCTTGGAAGCGGCCATATTCTCTGAAATGCGGCGGCGCAGGCCGATGACCTTGACCTCCTGGTCCGCGCGCTTACCGCCCGGTGCGCGGAAGCCGCCAGCGGCATTGTAGGCCAGGAATGCATCGAGATCGGCGTGGCGGACGCGGCCATCCTCGGCCGGTTTCACCTGCGCGAGATCAATCCCGAGGTCATCGGCCCGGGCCCGAACGGCGGGGCTGGCGAGCACTTTGGCCACAGGAACCGGCGGCTGCACAGCCACTGGCGCAGGCGCTGGTGGCGCTGCCTCCGGAGCGTCTTTCGCGACTGGGGCTGGCTCTGCTCGTGCAGGCTCGGGCGCAGCCTCAGCCTTGGGCGCGGGCGCAGGCGCAGGCTCCTCAGCCTCCCCTTCCCCCTCGGTCTCGATCACCACCAGCGGCGAGCCGATGGCGATCATGTCGCCCTCGGCTCCGGCTACTTCGAGTACCACGCCTGAAACCGGGCTTTCCATCTCGACCGTGGCCTTGTCGGTCATGACGTCAGCCAGCTTGCCGTCTTCCTCGACCCGGTCACCCACCTTGACGTGCCAGGCGACGATTTCGGCCTCGGCGATGCCTTCGCCGATATCGGGAAGCCTGAAGGTAAATTTGCCCATCGTTTACGCTTTCATCAGCCGGTCCACCGCCTCGCCAATGCGGACGGGACCCGGGAAATAAGCCCATTCCAGGCTGTGCGGATAGGGAGTGTCAAAGCCGGTGACGCGCTCGATCGGGGCTTCAAGGTGGTAGAAGCAACGCTCCTGCACCAGCGCGGACAGTTCCGCGCCAAAGCCGCCGGTCCGGGTCGCCTCATGGATGATGAGGCATTTGCCGGTCTTCTGCACAGACTTTTCCACAGTGCCGATATCCAGCGGCACCAAGGTACGCAGGTCGATGATTTCGGCGTCGATGCCCTTCTCGCGGCAGACGGCTTCGGCCACGTGGATCATGGTGCCATAGGCCACCACGGTCATCGCCTCGCCCTCACGCACAATCCGGGCCTTGCCCAGCGGCACGGTGTAATAGCCATCGGGCACGTCGCTGCCCTCATGCTTGGCCCAGGGCTCAACCGGCTTGTCGTAATAGCCGTTGAACGGGCCATTATAGATGCGCTTTGGTTCAAAGAAGATCACCGGATCGTCATCCTCGATCGCGCTGATCAGCAGGCCCTTGGCGTCATAGGGCGTGCACGGGATCACGGTCTTGAGCCCGGCCACGTGCGTAAACAGCGCCTCGGGCGACTGGCTGTGGGTTTGTCCGCCAAAAATCCCGCCGCCGAAGGGCGAGCGCACCGTCATCGGCGCGATGAATTCGCCCGCAGAACGATAACGCAGCCGAGCGGCTTCAGAAATCAGCTGGTCCAGCCCGGGATAGATATAGTCGGCGAACTGGATTTCCGGGACGGGACGCAGACCATAGGCCCCCATGCCCACCGCCGCGCCGATGATGCCGCATTCGTTGATCGGGGTATCGAACACCCGATGCTTGCCGAACTGCTTCTGCAGGCCGGCCGTGGCGCGGAACACGCCGCCGAAATAGCCGACGTCCTCGCCGAACACGACAACGTTGGGATCACGCTCCATCATCACATGGAGCGCGTCGTTGATCGCCTCGATCATGTTGAGGCGGCGCGTGGTTGTGGCGGCCTCGGTCATTCCGGTTTCCATTCGGGCCATTTGATCTGGCGTTCACGGATCGCCTGCTCGGCCTGTTCTTCGAGGTGCCAGGGCAATTCCTTGTAAACATCCTCAAACATGGTGTGGAACGGATGGTGCAAGCCGTGGCCCAGAATACCGTTCTTTTCGGCTTCCTTGGTTGCTGCCTTCACCAGATCTACCAGCTCGGCGTCCATCGCCTCGTGCTGTTCGACTGACCATTCACCCAGCGCAATCAGGTGGCGCTTCAGACGCGTGATCGGATCGCCCAGCGGCCATTCATCCCGCTCTTGCGCCGAACGATAGGCGCTGGGATCGTCCGAGGTTGAATGCCCCTCAGCGCGATAGGTAAAGTGTTCGATCAGCGTCGGCCCACCATTGGCGCGGGCGCGGTTGGCGGCCCAGCGCGTCGCGGCATAAACGGCCAGGGCATCGTTGCCGTCAACCCGGATCCCCGCGATGCCATAGCCAACGGCGCGATTGGCAAAGGTGCTGCGCTCTGCCCCGGCAAAGCCCGAGAAGCTGGAAATTGCCCACTGGTTGTTGACCACGTTGAGCACGACCGGCGCGTTGTAGACCGCGGCAAAGGTCATCGCCGCGTGGAAATCGCCCTCCGCGCTCGAGCCTTCGCCCACCCAGGCGGTGGCAATCCGGCTATCGCCCTTGATCGCGCTGGCCATGGCCCAGCCGACCGCCTGCGGATACTGCGTCGCCAGGTTGCCACTGATCGTGAAGAAGTTGTGGTCCCGGCACGAATACATGATCGGCAGCTGGCGGCCCTTCAGCTTGTCCGCCTTGTTCGAATAGATCTGGTTGATCATCTCGACCAGCGGATAGCCGCGCGCAATCAGCACGCCTTGCTGGCGGTATGACGGGAACACCATGTCATCCGACGCCAAGGCATAGGTCGAAGCGATTGATGTCGCCTCTTCGCCGATGCACTTCATGTAGAAGCTGGTCTTGCCCTGCCGCTGGCCGCGATACATCCGGTCATCAAAGGCGCGGGTCAGCGCCATGTCGCGCAGCATCCGCCGCAGCGTTTCCGGATCGAGCCGGGGATCCCAGGCACCCACGGCCCGGTGATCATCACCCAGCACACGGACCATGCCGGTACAGAGCGGAGCAGTTTCGGCAGCCGGACAGCCTTCATCGGGGCGCGACAAGGCCCCGGCCGGCGGAATTTCGAGAAACGAATAGTCGACCGGATCACCCGGCCGGAAATTCGGCTCTGGCACATGCAGCTGCAGCGGCGGCAAATTGCCGCGCGCGGTCTTCGCAGGATCGGGTCCGGTGGCCATCCTATGCGCTCTCCACCTTCCACGGGCCTTGGAAGGATTATTCTAAGTGAGCGTTATTTTATTTCAAAGCGCTGGCAGCGTCAACTATCCGGTCAGACCGCAACAGGCGCAGAAATGTGGGCCTGCGGGGCATAATCGCGCACCTCGAAGTCGTCGATCGCATAACCGAAAATCGAATCGGGCCGCCGGATGATCGCCATCGTAGGATTACCTGCCGGCATCCGGCCTAACTGCGCCTCCACGAGGTCGGCATGATTAAGGTATAGGTGGGTATCCCCACCCATCCAGACCAGTTCACCCGGCTCCAGATCGCACTGCTGCGCCAGCAGCCGCGTGAACAGCGCCGCGCCAAACAGGTTGAAGGGCAGCCCCAGCGCAACATCGCAGCTGCGCTGGTACAGCGCGCAATTCAGACGGCCATTGCCGACATGGAACTGATAGGTCTTGTGGCACGGCGGCAGTGACATCTGGTCAAGCTCCGCCACATTCCAGCCTTCGACGATGTGGCGGCGACTGCCCGGATTATTACGCAGGCTTTCCACCACCTGCGCCACCTGATTGATTCCCTTGCCCCGGCGAAACAGGCCGTCACCAGCAGGCTCATAGACCGGCCAGTTGACCCACTGCTTGCCATAGACCGGGCCCAGATCGCCCCATTGCGCCGCAAATTCGGCGTCCGCCGCGATCCGTTCGGCAAAGGCCTCGACCGAAATCGCATCGCCCGTGGCCTTGACGTAATTGGCGTGCGGCCATTCGTTCCAGATTTTCACGCCCTGCTGCACCAGCGGGCGGATATTGGTCTCGCCCGTCAGGAACCACAGGAATTCGCGGGCCGCCGTCTTCCAATAGACCCGCTTGGTGGTGACCAGCGGTATCGCCCCACCAGACAGGTCAAAGCGAATCTGTGTACCGAAAACCGAACGCGTCCCCACGCCGGTCCGGTCGACCCGTTCATCCCCATGCTCCCAGATCTGGCGCATGAGGTCGAGATACTGCCATTCCCAGTGCGCTGGGCGGGGTTCGGAGGAGAGATTCGCGGCTGTAGCCATAGGAAGGTGATAAACATGCGATTGCCTGCTTGCCACCCCGCACTTCGCTATCTATAGGCGCCCTCCTGCCTTGCCCCTCCGGCTTCACGGTTCAGAGGGGCGATGATCGGTCGGGGAATAGCTCAGCCTGGTAGAGCACTGTCTTCGGGAGGCAGGGGCCGGAGGTTCGAATCCTCTTTCCCCGACCATTTTCTTCACATCGAAAATATCTCACCCCCTTACGGGGCGCTGAAATGGCGCGGTTCTGCGCCGTTTTGAGCCCGAGTGAAAAAGATCTGGGTCAGGGAAACTGGCCCACTCTCTCTCCTCAGGCCCCTCTCTCTCCAAAACCTCTGGACCTCGCAGGTTTGGTCACAGAAATTTATACATTTATTTCATTGACTTGGAAGGCGGCCAGAACTTGGCTTTTCGGACCTTATTTGCCTGCCAAATCTTCAACGGCACTGAAAACGATAATGCCCTGAACCTTGAGGCGCGCGCGATACGCTCACCTCAGCTTCAATACTTCTGCTTCGCCGGAATGACCCCTCTCACGCCTCCACGAGGCTCTTTGACGTCACCCTTGCGCCGCGGGATCAGATGCATGTGGCAATGGAATATGGTCTGGCCGGCGTCTGCGCCGGCGTTGATGCCAACATTGAACGCGGTGACCGTAGGATCGATTTGAAGAATCAAAGCGCGCTGCTGTTCCATCAACGCCTGCATGGCATTCCGCTCGGGTTGGAACAGGTCGAAGTAGTCAGAGACGTGGCGCTTCGGGATTATCAGGGTGTGGTGTTCGGTAACAGGAAAGCCGTCACGGAACGCGAGGGCCAACTCATTCTCTGCAATGATGCGCTCTGGTGGCAGCTCACAGAATGCGCAGCCTTCGCTCCGGCCAGCATAGGCCGCGCTCATCCCTCGGAAGTCCGTATCGTCACGGTCGCGTTTGGTGGCATTACACGAGTAACAGAGCGCCTGGAGGTTATGCTGCTCGTCACTCCCACCGAGATTTCTCGGCAGGATGTGATCTACTTCGAGCGCCTTCTCGTCCGCTGAAATCCCACAAAGTTCACACCTGAACTTTGCTCGCTTAAGGATCTCATATCGGGCAGTTCCGGGGACATAGCCCGTTGATTTTCGGCGATGCGCCCAAATCGCCTCTCCCCGCTTTCCGACATACTCATCAATCTTGGCCTGACAAAGCGCAGCCAGTGCAGAAACCTCGTTCGTGGTCAGCGTCTCGAAGTTTTTGAGCCGGAACCCGTCGCCCTCACGTTCCGTGATCTGGCGATTTTTGGTCAGCACCTTGCCGACCATGTTCTTCGTGATCTGCTCGTAATACTCGATCTGGGAGGCGTCGTGAGACAGCAGCGCCTTTGCAATCTGATTGATTGAGGCCGAGCCCTTGGACGTCAGCATCTCCAGCAACATGACGGGCTGATAGATGTGGGACATCCGCATCTCGTGGCTTATAAAATGCTCGAGGCTGGTAAAGGCGTCACTCATGTGTTCAGTCTATTCAATCGTGATGACGGGATAGTGAGGCATGGGCCAATTAAATGATGGGTTATCCATCATCAAATCAATAAAAATTGGTAACAAAAACCCAATGATAGCAGCCCCATCCCGCACCTGACTCCGGTTAACGGCACTATTCCAGGTAGATCCGCCGTGCACTAATTGGTTACGGAGAACATAAAGCCTATCAAATACTATAGACAGAATTCTAACAGTATCGCGCTGCCGCAAGCTGTGCCCTATAGCAATTCGGCTACGATGTAATTTTTCTTTCCAATCTTTATTTCCGCCGAGCCCATTATGGTGTTGCCAAAAAGGTGCAAACACAAAGGGATTTTCCAAAAGAACCCTTATCTCCTGTGAGAATCTCTGCCAAACCACGTCGTAGATGCGATGCTCCCCATCGAGTTCGACGAGCGTCGTGAAAAATGACTGAAATAGTCCTCGCTCACTTTCGCCAGAGCCAAGACCGGCTTGATCAACATCGCCAGCATATGCTGCGTTGAAACCAACCCATAGCAGGATGAAGCGGACATCTTCGTCTTCCACTTCCTGCTCGGCACGCATCAACCAACTCAAAGACCTGTGCACGCGGAGCGCAAGCGGCGGCGGAAAATCGCCCCTTATTTGGCGCTGCTTATCTTTAAGCTCGGTCGGGTGAAGGGGATGTCGAGTCGGATATGAAGGAGGCATTCATCCGTCATAACCAGCCTGTCACTTGCCGCAAGAAAGCCATGAGCCTTCCTGCAAAACGGTTCTGCCATACCGATCAATCCAGGCGGATCAGCAGGTGGGACGACGCGCTCCCGCGCGATATGCCAAACGAGGACCACGTCAGGATAATTGGGCTATCTATCGCCTCGCGTTTCTGCAAAATGTTTTGAATGATGGAGGGAATTGGAACTGACAGAGGCAATCCATGGCTCTCTCAGGCATGGGCCCCGGAATTGAGAACGCGAACTCTGGCGGCCTTAGACAGGAGCACCAGCGAGTGTGACCGACTTGCATTGCTTCGGACGTTGGCATGGCTGAGTGGCGGAAGATTCGAAGCGGACGATCACGAGTTTTCCGTATACAGCGATGAGGGCCTTGCGCGGTTTGGTCTCGCTAGAATTAGTACAAGCGCGATCAGGATACTTGACGAGGACGGACCGTCCTGGTGGCCTCAGATCAACGTCGATTCCCAGAGTCGGCGCTATCTTGAGGAAGGTTTTGGCGACGGCATTTTGCGACGGTTGACCAGTCTTCCCGGCTATCGATCGCTTTCCCAAAAGGCCGCGGTCCGAGCTCTCCTGACTGCCCCTGCTGGATCGGGTTTGCTTGTGTCGCTCCCGACAGGCGCTGGCAAAAGCTTGATGTTTCAACTGGCGGCCCTTCACGGAAGGGAAACGCATTTTGGCTCGTGCGTAGTCGTTGTGACACCAACAATAGCGCTAGCACTCGACCATGAGCGAACTCTGCGTGGAATTCCAGGTTTGGAGGGTAGCCGCGCACTGATCGGAGATCTCGGCAGTGAGGGCATCCGAAATGTGGTCGATGCATTCAGGCGCGGAGAAATTCCTATCTTGCTGCTTGGTCCAGAGCTTGCACTCCGCTCAGATATTGTCAGTCGACTGGTAGAGGTCGCTTCGCCTGAAGCCGCCGCATTTGGACTTAACGGCCGCCTTACGCACTTATTCGTTGATGAAGCGCATATAATTGAGAGTTGGGGCAGAAGCTTTCGTCCTGACTTCCAACGCCTTCCCGGATTGCTTTCAGAACTTCGTCGATCCAATCCCGATATTCGCGCGGTGCTGCTGTCCGCGACCATGCCACCATCCGCACGCGCAATCTTGCGGCGCGATTGGTCGTTAACAGGCGACTGGCTGGAGATCGACGCCAGGGTCCCGCGCTACGAACATGATATCGTTCTTAGCCAGTGCAATTCCGAAGGGGAAAAGCAGGAAGCGCTATCGTTCGTGGTGGATCGGGCCCCACGACCTGCAATTATCTACACGACCGAAGTGGCCGATTCAGAACGCATTTTCAAATGGCTGTCAAACGATCGGGGCTATCAAAAGATCGCTCTCTTCACGGGTGATACGGGTTCATCAGAAAGACGGCGTATCATCGAGGATTGGTCGAACAATCACTATGATCTGATCGTTGCAACGTCTGCTTTTGGTATCGGCATCGACAAGGCCGACGTACGTTCTGTCATACATGCGTGCCTACCGGAGAGCGCTGCTCGTTGGTATCAGGAAATTGGTCGCGCTGCGCGCGATGGTGGGCAAGCCTTTGCTGCTTTGCTTTTTACTGGCTCAAGAGAAGGCGGAGACGACGTTTCAACGGCTCGGCGTATGGCCATTGGTGGGTGGTTGACGCGCGAGTTGGCTGAGAAAAGATGGACTGCCATGCGATCCTCTGCAACGGAGCAAGGCTGGGTCGGTGGAAAATGGCACATGAGCGTCGACCTCAACTCGATCAGAGAGGGCCTTCGGCCAGCATCGACAGACTATAATCGAAATTGGAACATGGCTTTGCTCACGCTTCTTCAACGCGCGCAGGCCATCTCGATCAACGCCGTCAAGCCAAAGGGCGATGACGAAGCGCGCGTATGGGAGATCGAAGTCTGTGACGGCGGCCTACTCTCGGATGACCCTACATTGGCGTGGGACAAGATCTATCAGCACCGCGATCGAGAAGTGGCCAACGCCCGAGAAGAATTAACACCCTGGCTCAACCTCGTCCGCAAGCCGCTTGATGCATGCATGGTGAGGACAGCCTTCGAACTTATCGAGCCCAATACCTGTCTGCCAAATTGTGGTCGTTGTCCTCACTGCAGAGATCAGATGATCAGGCCCCCTCGGCGTGTTGAGGCCATGGGGTTGGAGTCGGCTTGGCCGGACACACCAGCCTTTACTAATTCGAAGATCTCTCACGGCGTGCATTTGGTCGAACCCGCAGATCGTTCTCTCGAGACGAATTTGCCAGCACTGGTCCACACAATTGCGAGCATCGGGATCCAGCAATTTGTGGTGGATGCAGAACTCGCCGAGGGAATTGGGGATGCCCTTGGTCAAGAAACTGACACCCTCGGACTTATTCTTACACTGGATGAATGGACCGAAGGCCGCAAAATTGCCAATCTGCCAACTGCATTGCTTGTTTGCCCTGATGAAAGAAACGGATGGCAAGTGGAACGATTTGTTCAATGGGCCAAGGATGCGGCATTTACCTCTATTGTCGTTGCAAGGCGGGACAGGCAGTATCGTGGGCGCAGATTTGACCAGTGGGTTTCACACCACGCACCAATCTCACAAGAATTTCTCATGTCGTTGGCAGGGAGCTGAGTTCAAGGAATGAGTATTCTCTCCAACCCTCAAGGTACGCCAGAGCGTGTCTGGTCTTTGATTTCGGGCTTAGGCGCTCTCGGTGGAACACTTCCGCGTGCCGAATTTTCTTCAATCTTAAACCCTGGCTATTGCGCTGGAGGGCAGCAGGTAGCGGCTCAGGCGACGAATGCCGCTAATGGAACAGGAGCCGCGTCAGCCCTTGAATTGGTTGAACGCAACGGGGACGAGATCAAATTGCACGATGTGGGCGAGTTAAAGACACCGGCGCAGTTTGCGGATTACGTCCACGATTGTTGATTGTCGTTGAGAAGTGACCCGTTATTTTCACTGAGAAGTGACCCGGGTG
>CAYPTU010000005.1:0-224498 GCA_964413885.1 uncultured Novosphingobium sp. | reverse complement strand
CCCGCACTCCGCTAATCCAAGCCGCGATCTGCGCCAAATGTTCTGACGACGGACAGAGCATCAGACTACGAATCTGAGGGTCGGACGTTCGAATCGTTCCGGGCGCGCCATTACACAAAAGGGTCCACCGCAAGGTGGGCCCTTTTGTGTAATAGGGGGTCACGGCCCGTTTCGAATTTCGATGTCGAAGCGCCAAAGGAGCGAAGACGACCGAGCCCGCAGGGCGAGGGCAATCGTTCCGGGCGCCGGGTCCATCCTTGATGGACCCGCTGCTGCGTGGCCCTGCTTTGCAACCAAAGCCTTGCCCGCACGGTTTTTGCTGCCCCCGCCTCGCTGCAACAGCTATGAGGGCCTGTGGCCGAAGAACCGACAGCCCATTCCCCTTCCGTCTGGCGCTACGCCAGGGCCAGCCGCGTCCACGTGGTGATCGATGCGGCGCCCTATTTCGCCCTGATGCAGCAGGCGCTGATGCGCGCGCGGCAGCGGATCATGATGATCGGGTGGGATTTCGACACGCGGATCCTGCTGGGCCAGGGGCGGCGCTGGTGGAACCTGCCGGACAAGCTAGCCTATCCGGCGCGGCTGGGGCCCTTCGTCAGCTGGCTGTGCAAACGCACCAAGGGTCTAGAGGTGCGGGTGCTCAAGTGGAATTTCGGCGCCTTCAAATTCATCTTCCGGGGCTCGATGATCCTCGATCTCTATCGGTGGTGGCGTAATCCGGCGATCGACTTCAAGTTCGATTCGGCGCACCCGCTGGGGTGCAGCCACCACCAGAAGATCGTGGTGATCGATGATCGCTTCGCCGTTTGCGGCGGGATCGACATGACGGCGGGGCGCTGGGACACGCCCGAGCACAAGGAGGCCGATCTGCGCCGCCGCCTGCCCTATTCACCGCGGCTGTTCGGGCCGTGGCATGATCTCACGTTGATGGTCGAGGGCGCCGCGGCGACGGCCCTGGGCGATCTGGGGCGGGAGCGGTGGCAGCAGGCCGGGGGCAAGCCGATGGCGCCCTGCGCGCCGCAGGTTTCCAGCCCGTGGCCCTCTGCGCTCAAGGCCGATTTCGAGGATGTCGAGGTGGGTATCTCGCGCACCCGATCGCACTGGAACACCGTCTGCGAGGTGCGCGAGATCGAGGCGCTGTTCCTGGAGCACATCGCCCGGGCGCGCAGGTTCATCTACGCCGAGAGCCAGTATTTCGCCTCGCGCGTGATTGCCGAGGCGATTGCCCGGCGCGTGGCGGAGCCCGATCCGCCCGAGATCGTGCTGATCAACCCGCTGACCGCCGAAGGCTGGCTGGAAGTGGTGGCGATGGACGGCGCGCGGGTGCGGCTGGCCCATGCGATCCGCGATGTCGATCATCGCCAGCGGTTCCGGATCTTCGTGCCCTACAATGCAGCCGGGACGCCGATCTACGTCCATTCGAAAACGATGATCGTCGATGACGAGATCCTGCGGATCGGATCGGCCAACATGAACAACCGTTCGCTCGGTCTGGATAGCGAATGCGACATGTTCATCGATGCCGCGCGGCCCGGAAACGGCCATGCCCGTGCCGGGATCACCAAGCTGCGCCACGCCCTGCTCGCCGAGCATCTGGGCCTGCCTCGGCGCGAGGTTGAAGCGGCGCTGGAGCAGAACCCGTCGATGCTGGCGCTGATCGAGAACGCGCCGCGCCGGGGCAAGTATCTTGAACCTTTTGCCTTGCGTCCCCTGACCGAAACGGAGAGAGCGGTTGCCGACAATGCCCTGCTTGATCCGGAGCGGCCCGAAGAACTGTTCGAGCCGATCAGCAAGCGTCAGGGGCTGTTTCGCCGCGGCAGCTTCCTGCGCCGCCCGCGACTGGAGGTTTGACGATGGGATGCGATCACGAGCTGGACGAGAACGGCAAGCTGCCGGTGCCGGACCATGTGCAGGAAGCAATCCGCACACTGATCCGCTGGTCAGGCGATGATCCGCAGCGCGAGGGCCTGCTTGATACCCCGGCGCGCGTGGCGCGGGCGTGGAAGGAATATTGCCAGGGCTATGCTGAGGATCCGGCCCAGCACCTGTCGCGCCAGTTCGAGGAAGTGGGCGGCTATGACGAGCTGGTCCTGCTGAAGGACATTCCCTTCCAGTCGCACTGCGAACACCACATGGCGCCGATCACCGGCAAGGCCGCAATTGCCTATATGCCGAAGAACCGCGTGGTCGGCATTTCCAAGCTGGCCCGCGTGCTCCACGGCTATGCCCGCCGCCTGCAGATCCAGGAACGGCTGACGGCCGAGGTGGCCCAGTGCATCTGGGACAATCTCCAGCCGCATGGAGTGGCCGTGGTGATCGAGGCGCAGCACGGCTGCATGACCGGACGCGGGGTCAAGACCCCGGGGGTGGGCATGGTCACCAGCCGCCTGCTCGGCTGCTTCCTCGATGACCATCGCAGCCGCAAGGAAGTGCTGAGCCTGATGGGCTACTGACGGCCCCCGGCGCAGGGCCGGGGGGCAGCAGGCTTACCGCTTGGTGGCGCTATCGTACCAGGCCGACAGGTCATCATGCATCTGCGTGAGGGCCTGCGGGTTGAGATAGACCATGTGGCCGCTCTGGTAATACTTGAACGCGATGTTCTTGCGCAGTTCGGGCGTCAGCCCCAGGTGCGCGGCATCGTATTCGGTGCTGTAGAACGGGGTGGCGGCATCGAAGTAGCCGTTGAGGAACAGCACCTTCATGTGCGGATTGGTGCGCATGGTATAGGCCAGGTCCACCCCGGTGTTGGGCGACGTCTGGGCGCCGCGCTCACCCGGTGCGCGGTGGCGCCAGTCCCAATCGAACGAGCTGTCACGGGCTGATTGCTTGTAAGGCATGTCGGTCTTGTAGCCGAGGGTGCGCGCGGCATAGTCCTGGAAGCTGGCGATATAGGCGCCGGTGATCGCGGTGTTGGCGGGATCATCCTCGGGGCTGTCCGCATTGGCATCGCCCACGTTGAGCAGATAGCGGGTATCGAGCCGGCCGGTGGCAAGCCCGCTTTCGCGCAGCAGCTCGGTCTGGAAGTGGCCCAGCGAAATGCGCAGGCGCGCGCGCAGCAGGTAATCGACCGACAGGCCGGTGAAGCGCGCCATCTGTCCGGCAACCTGCTTGGCTTCCTCGGCGCTGATATCGTCACCCTTGGCGAGGGCTGCGGCATAGGGCCCGGCCACAAAGGCGCGCACTTCGTTGAGGAACTGCTCCAGGCTGGCCGGGCGGTCGGGCACGCGGTTGTGATACCAGGCGGTGGCAGCAAAGGTCGGCAACAGGATCATGCTGTTCTGATCATAGCCGGGCTGGCGCACGCCATAGTTGAGAATGGTGGAGAGCAGGACGATCCCGTCCAGGCTCATCCCGCGCTGTTCCAGCAGCGCGCCGACTGCGCCGGAACGCAGCGTGCCATAGCTTTCACCGAACAGCACCTTGGGGCTGTTCCAGCGGTTGTTCTTGGAAACATAGCGCATGATCGCGCGGGCGAAGGCATCGGCATCCTGGTCAACGCCCCAGAAGTCCTTGCCGGTCTTGTCACCCAACGGGCGCGACCAGCCGGCGCCGATGGCGTCGATGAAGACCAGGTCGGTCTTGTCGATCAGGCTGTCGGGGTTGGGGCGCAGCGCATATTGCGCGGGCGCGACATAGACCGGATCATTGGTCTGCACCCGCACCGGGGCGAAGCTGCCCATGTGCAGCCAAACGGTCGGCGAACCCGGCCCACCGTTGTAGAAGAAGCTGACCGGACGGTTGCCGCCGCCATCCTTGGTATAGGCGGTATAGAACAGGCTGGCGGTGGGCTTGCCATCATCATCGCGGATGGTGAGCGTGCCGGCCGTGGCGGTGTAGGGGATCTTGGCGCCGCGCACCGTGGCGGTGCCCTTGCTGACCGCACTGGCTTCCTCGACCGGCGGTTTGACCCAGGCCTGCTCCACCTCTGCCACCATGGCTTCCTTGTGGGACTTGCCGCCCTCGGGCCGCTTTTCCTGGCCGGTTACCGGCGTGGACAGCGTCAGGGCAGTGGTGGCGAGCAGAAACAGGCTGGCGGCGAGGCGCATGGTATAACAATCCCCCATTTGGTTTGACCCGGCCGGAGTGATGGCGTGGTGCGGCGCCTATCGCAAGAGGGTGTCGGCACTGCTTCCGCCAACTGCCGACTGCTTCCGACAGACAGCTTGGCCGTTGCCGGGCGGGGCGCCCCCGCCCTATGAACGCACAGGAACTGCGGGGAAGGGCACCATGAAGCCGGTAATGACGATCGACGAACTGGCGGACTTCTTCGTCAAGGCCTTCCCGGTGGGCGATCACGAACGGCTGGGGCGGATTGACCGGATCGAGCCGGGATTTGTGCGGCTGGCGCTGGAGCCGGACAGCAGCAACCTGCGGCCCGGCGGGATCGTTTCCGGCCCGACCCAGATGGGGCTGGTCGATCGCGCGGCTTATGCGGTGATCCTGGCGCATATCGGGCCGGTGGCCATGGCCGTGACCAGCAATCTCAACATGAGCTTCCTGCGCGCGGTGCAGCAGCAGACGGTGTGGTGCGATGCCGTCCTGCTCAAATTGGGCAAGCGGCTGGCCACGGTCGATTGCCGGCTGTGGCAGGGTGACCCGGCGAATATCGTCGGGCAGGCCGTGGTGACCTACGCCCTGCCGGGCTGATCCCACGGAGGCGGACTGGCACCGGCGCTGCCGGTGCCAGCCTTAAGCAATTCAGAGGTTTTCGATCAGGTGTTCGGCCGAGCTCACCTTGAACTCGCCCGGAGCTTCAACGTTCAGCTGTTCGACCACGCCGTCGTTGACCACCATCGAGAAGCGCTGGCCGCGCAGGCCCAGGCCAAAGCCCGAACCGTCCATGGTCAGGCCCACGGCCTTGGCGAAATCGCCGTTGCCGTCTGCCAGCATGGCCACGTCCTGCGAACCCGAGGCCTTGCCCCAGGCACCCATCACGAAGGGATCGTTGACGGCGGTGCAGGCGATTTCGTCAATGCCCTTGGCCTTCAGTTCGGCCGCCTTTTCGACATAGCCGGGAAGATGCTTGGCCGAGCAGGTCGGGGTGAAGGCGCCCGGAACGGAGAACAGCGCCACGCGCTTGCCCTTGAAGTAATCGGCGCTCTGCACCGCTTCGGGGCCGTTTTCGGTGGCCTTGACCAGCTTTACGTCGGGCAGCTTATCGCCAACTGCAATCGTCATTGTCTTTCTCCTGTCAGGATGGGGCGGGAATTGTGGTGATGATATAGGTGGTGAAGCGGGCAGGGCAACGGCTGGCGATCGTTAATTCGGCTGGCCGATGGCATTTTTGCAAAGCGGCACCCCGGTGGACCGCCCGGCCGGCAATTGCGCACCGAACTGCGCGGCACGGGCATCCATATAAAGCAATCTTTATATTTGCCTCGCCACGGCGGACTGGGTAAGGGCGGTGACATGATCGGCGCCACTTTCGGCCGTTTTGGCCGGGCGCTCTGACCTTCAGGAGAAGTCCCTTGGCCACTGCCGCCCAGACCCATGATTATGCCATTGCTGACATCGGCCTTGCCGATTTTGGTCGTGCTGAAATCCGCATCGCTGAAACCGAAATGCCGGGCCTGATGGCGCTGCGTCAGGAATTTGGTGCTTCCAAGCCGCTCAAGGGCGCGCGGATCACCGGTTCGCTGCACATGACGATCCAGACCGCGGTGCTGATCGAAACGCTGGTCGCGCTGGGTGCCGAAGTGCGCTGGGCCACCTGCAACATCTTTTCGACGCAAGACCACGCCGCCGCCGCGATCGCTGCGGCCGGGATCCCGGTCTTCGCGATCAAGGGCGAAAGCCTGGCCGACTACTGGGACTATGTCGGCAGCATTTTTGACTGGGGTGACCAGACCGCCAACATGATCCTGGACGATGGCGGCGATGCCACCATGTTCGCGCTGTGGGGCGCCCGCGTGGAAGCGGGCGAAGACCTGTTCGAGCCGAGCAATGCCGAAGAGATCGAGTTCTGCCGCGCGCTGAAGGCCTTCCTGAAGCGCAAGCCGGGCTACCTCACCATGTCGGTTGCCCACATCAAGGGCGTTTCGGAAGAGACCACCACCGGCGTCCACCGCCTTTACCAGATCGCCAAGGACGGCAAGCTGCCGTTCCCCGCGATCAACGTGAATGACAGCGTCACCAAGTCGAAGTTCGACAACCTCTATGGCTGCAAGGAATCGCTGGTCGACGCGATCCGCCGCGCCACCGACGTGATGCTGGCCGGCAAGGTGGCCTGCGTTGCGGGCTTCGGCGATGTGGGCAAGGGTTCGGCCGCTTCGCTGCGCCAGGGCGGCGCACGCGTGATGGTCACGGAAATCGACCCGATCTGCGCGCTGCAGGCGGCCATGGAAGGCTATGAAGTCGTCACCATGGAAGAAGCCGTGAAGCGCTGCGACATCTTCGTGACCGCCACCGGCAACGAAGATGTGATCACCGCCGAACACATGAAGGCGATGAAGCCGATGAGCATCGTCTGCAACATCGGCCACTTCGATAGCGAGATCCAGATCGCTGCGCTCGACAACTACAAGTGGACCGAAGTGAAGCCGGGCACTGACCTGGTTGAATTCCCGGATGGCAAGCAGATCATCGTGCTGGCCAAGGGCCGCCTGGTGAACCTGGGCTGCGCCACCGGCCACCCCAGCTTTGTCATGTCGGCCAGCTTCACCAACCAGACGCTGGCGCAGATCGAACTGTTCACCAAGAGCGAGCAGTACAAGAACGAAGTCTATGTTCTGCCCAAGCACCTCGACGAGAAGGTTGCCGCGTTGCACCTGGAAAAGCTGGGCGTCCAGCTGACCAAGCTGAACGAGAAGCAGGCCAAGTACATCGGCGTTTCGCAGACCGGCCCGTTCAAGCCGGACCACTACCGCTACTAAGCTCTCCGTCGTCCTTCCCCCTCGATGGGGGAAGGATGCGAAGACTTGGTGCTGAGGCACCTGGTCGCAGCTGGATGGGGGTGGTGTTGCGCTCCGTCGCGGACGCTCGTCAATTCACCCCCACCTAACCTCCGCTATGCGGCATGCCGCAAGCTGCGGTATTCCTCCCCCATCAAGGGGGAGGAGTGACTTGCCTTCGGCCGCTACGCCGCATAGCTGGAAGCCATGACGTTGACCCCGACCGCGCTGGTGCTGATCGGGCTGCTGCTTTCGGCTTGGACCGTGGCAGCGGCCTGGGCCGTGCTGGCTGCGCGCGCAAGGGAAAAGCGGGCCGAATCCGGCCAGCGTCAGGCCAAACGGCTGGCGCGGATGGTGGATGAAAGCCCGGCGATTCCCCTGCTGGTGCGCGCCGACGGCCGGATCGAGGCGCCGCAGCGGCTGGCCAACTGGCTGGGGCTGGAAGTGGTCCCGCAATTCCTGACCGAACTGGACGGCGGCCGGATCGATGGCGGCGGCGGCGGGCTGACCGACGAACAGCTGCGCGAACTGAGCGACGCGGTGCGGCGCTGCCAGCGCACGGCCAACCCGTTCCGCATGGTGATCACGCCCAAGGGCTCCAAGCGCAGCCTTGCCTTGCGCGGCCATCTGGCTGACCCCCAGATCTCCCCCGGCGGTGCAGCGCTGGTCTGGGTGTTCGACTTTTCGGATAGCGAGAGCGAGCTGGTCCAGCTGCGCGACGAAGCCCGCCGCGCGCAGGAAGATTTCGCCGCGCTGGTTGGCCTGATCGAGGCGGCCCCGATGCCGATGTGGTTCCGCGGCCCCGATGGCGAGCTGCGGCTGGTCAATTCGGCCTATGTCGATGCCGTGGCGGGTGATGATGCGCGGCAGGTCGTGGCTGACGGGGTGGAACTGGTCGAGCATGTCGATGGCCTCTCGGCCAAGCAGGTGGCCTTGCAGGCGGCGGGCAAGAACCTGCCGATCGAGCGCATCGTCGCCGCGACAATCAAGGGTGAGCGGCGCTCGCTGCGCGTATCCGACCTGCCGCTGGGGCAGGAAGGGATCGCCGGCTATGCGATCGACATCGAGGATATGGAGCAGCTCGGCCGCGATTTCCGCGCCTTCCGCGAAGCCCAGCGATCGATGCTGGACCAGCTCTCGGCCGGGGTTGCCCAGTTCGATGCGCGCCGCCAGCTGACCTTTGCCAACCAGCCGTTCTTGCGGATCTTTGGATTGAAGCCGGCCGTGATGGTCGATCCTGCGCCGTTCGAGCGGCTGCTCGACCTCGCCCGCGATGGCGGCAAGGTGCCCGAGGCGCGCGATTTCCCGGCCTGGCGGCGCGAGAAGGCCGAATGGTTCCTCGCCAGCGCGGCGCAGGAAGAGGCCTGGACCCTGGCCGATGGCACCCACCTGCGCGTGGTCGCCCAGCCGCAGCCGGATGGCGGGCTGCTGCTGATTGCCGAGGACCGGACCGAGCAGCTGCGCCTTTCGGCCAACCGCGATACCCTGCTGCGCACGCGCACGGCCACCTTCGACAGCCTGTTTGAATCGATCGCGGTCTTCGCACCGGACGGCAAGCTGCAGCTGTGGAACCGGCGCTTTGCCGCCGATTGGGGGCTGGACGATACGATCCTGGATACCCACCCGCGGATCGAGACTCTGCTTGAGCGGATTGCCATGCGGCTCAAGAAGCCGGAGCGGGCCAAGACAGTGGGCGATGTGGTTCGCGCCGCCACGCTCGATCGCCGACAGACCGGCGGACGCGCAGTGCTGGCAGATGGCCGCACCCTGGAATTCGCCGGGGTTCCGCTGCCCGATGGCAACGGCCTGCTGACCGTGCTCGACATCACGGACAGCCAGAAAGCCGCAGAAGCGCTCAAGCAGCGGGCCGCTGCGCTGGAAGAGGCAGACGCGCTCAAGACCCGGTTCCTGGCCAACATCAGCTATGAATTCCGCACCCCGCTGACCTCGATTGGCGGGTTCGCGGAACTGCTTGATGCCGGGCTGGGCGGAGAGCTTTCCGGGCAGGGCCACGAATATGTCGCGGCGATCCTCGCCTCGGTCGACCGGTTGGGCGAACAGATCGAATCGGTCCTCGATCTCTCGCAGAGCGAGGCCGGGTTGCTGCCGCTGGTCAGTGAAGAGGTGGAGCTTTACCCGCTGGTGACCCGTCTGGTCGAAGATCGCGCCAATCGCATCCGCGAAGCCGGACTGACGCTGGACCTGCGCGGCGACAAGGGCGTGGGCCGGATCACCGGCGATGCCCGGCGATTGGCCCGGGCAATCGGCCACGTGCTGGATAACGCCATCGCCGCCACGCCCAATGGCGGCCGCGTGCTGGTGGAGCTGTCCGGCCGGAAGGGGCGCGCCCGGATCGTCATTTCGGATAATGGCCCGGGGATGGACGCGGTCACGCTGGCCCGGGCGCTGGAAGGGATCAAGCTTTCGGCCGATGGCAAGGCGGTTGAGCGGCGCCAGGGCCTGGGCCTGCCGCTGGCCCGCCGGCTGGTCGAGGCACATGGCGGCGCGCTGGAACTGCTGTCGGAGCCCGGCCAGGGCACCGCCGCGATCATCGACCTGCCGTGAGGGTTCCGCTGCCGGACATGGCCGCGACTGCGGCGCTGGGCACCAAAATCGCCGCGGCCTTGCAGCCGGGTGACGTCGTTGCGCTCACCGGCGGGCTGGGGGCGGGCAAGACCACGTTGGCCCGCGCAATCATTGCGGCGTTGGGGCATGCTGGTGAGGTTCCGTCACCCACCTTTGCCATCATCGAGACCTATGATCCCCCCACCGTACGCCTGCCGCTGGTCCATGCCGATTTCTATCGGCTGGAACGGCCCGAGGAAGCTGAAGAGATCGGGCTCGACGATTACCGCGATGGCGCGGCGCTGATCGCCGAATGGCCCGATCACGCGGGTGGTTTTGAGCATGAGCCAGGCTGTCTTTCGATCACAATCGAAACTGCGGAAACGGAGCGGACTGCGATTGTCGAGCCGGGGGCCAATTGGCTAGGACGGCCGGGATGGACGTGAAACTTCCCGAAGGGCTTGAAGCATTTCTGGCTGGCGCTGGCTGGCAGGGTGCGGTGATTGAACCGCTGGCGGGCGATGCCTCGTTCCGCCGCTATTTCCGCATCCGGCTGGGCGATCGCGCTGCCATGCTGATGGACGCCCCGCCGCCGAATGAAGACCCGGCGCCCTTCCTGCGCGCCGCCAAGTGGCTGGATGCCAACGGCCTGCGCGCACCGCGCATTCTGGCCGAAGACGCAGCGCGCGGGCTGGTGCTGCTGGAAGACTTCGGCGAAGTGCGGATGCGTGAGTATCTGGACCAGTGGCCGGCTGACGAGGCGGAAGTCTATCGCGGCGCGATTGATGCGCTGATCGAACTGCGCCGCCTGCCGCCGGGGCCGTTCCTTGACTATTCGCTGGCCGAATACCAGCGCGAGGCAAGGCTGTTTACCGAATGGTACTGCCCGGCGCGGGGTTTGTCGGTTGACGAAGCCGGCTATGCTGCCGCCTGGGAGGCGGTGCTCAGCCCAATGCTGCCGCGCCAGCGGCCCGGGGTGGTGGTGCTGCGCGATTACCACGCCGAAAACATCATGCTGCTGGGCTCGTTGCAGGCTCAGGGCCTGCTCGATTTCCAGGACGCGCTGGTGGGGCACCCGGCCTATGACCTGGTCTCGCTGCTGCAGGATGCCCGCCGCGATGTCTCGCCCGAACTCGAAGCTGCGATGCTCGACTATTACGTCAGCAAGGCCGCGCCGGGCGCTGATTTTGCTGCAGATTATGCCCGCCTTGGCGCGCAGCGGAATGCCAAGATCGTCGGCATTTTCGTCCGCCTGTGGAAGCGTGATGGCAAGCCGCGCTACCTTGATTACATCCCGCGGGTCTGGGCCCTGCTCGAACGCGATCTGGCCCATCCGGCGCTGGAACCGGTGGCGCGCTGGTTTGATGCCAATGTCCCGGCCGAACTGCGCCAGAGCGGCGGGGGTAGCTGGCAGCCGTGAGCACGATGCCCGGCACCGCGATGATCATGGCCGCGGGCAAGGGCACGCGGATGATGCCGCTTACCGCCAGTCGGCCCAAGCCGCTGGTCGAAGTGGCGGGGGTGACCCTGCTCGATCACGTGCTCGATCTGCTGGCCGATGCCGGGGTCGGGCGGATTGTTGCCAATGTCCATTACCTGCCGGACCAGATCGAGGCCCATCTGGCGCGGGAAGACCGGTTCGACGTCACGATCTCTGACGAGCGCGCCTTGCTGCGCGACACCGGCGGCGGGCTGGTTCAGGCCCTGCCGCTGATCCAGGATGATCCGTTCTTCTGCATCAATGCGGACAACTGGTTCACCTGGGAAGGCACCAATCCGCTGGTGCGGCTGGCTGAGGCATGGGACCCGGCCAGGATGGATGTGCTGATGCTGCTCGTTCCGCATGAGCGGGCCAACAACACCAAGGGCATCGGCGATTTCGATCTGGGGAGCGACGGCCGCCTGTCACGCGAAGGGCCGAAGGGACCGCGCGGTTTTGACTGGACCGGGGTGCAGCTGCTGTCGAAGCACTTGGTCGTCGATCCCCCGGAAGAGGTATTTTCCACCAACGTGTTCTGGGACCGGGCGATAGCCGCCGGGCGCTGCTTTGGGCTGGTCCATCAGGGCGAATGGTTCGATGTCGGCTATCCCGAAGCCATCGGGCTGACCGAGGCTGCACTGGCCAATATCGCTACCGTCGATGGCTGAGCGGGCCGGGCCGCACGTCTATTCGATCGCTGCCCATCGCGGGTTTGCCGATGCGCTGGTCGCGGGATTGATCCCGCGTTACGCCGAGCCTGAGCTGGGCCTGGCCCGGTTGACCCTGCTGCTTCCCAGCCGACGCGCCGAACGGATCGTGACCGAGGCCTTTGTGCGTCTTTCCGGTGGGGGGCTACTGCTGCCGCGCATGGCGGTGGTGGGTGATCTGGATCTGGATGAAACGCTGGGGCCGCTGCTCGATCCGTTGGGGGCAGGCAGCGCCGTTCCGCCGGCCGCCGATCCGGTGCGGCGCTGGCTGCGGCTGGCGGAATTGCTGCGCGAAGAGCTGGGCAAGGCCGCGCCCAAGGCGCCCGGTCTGCTGCGGCTGGCCTTCGATACGGCGCGGACGATGGACCGGCTCGCGATCGAGGGGATCGAGCTGGGTGATCTGCTGCAGGAACGCGTTTCCGGGATCGTCGGAGACCTCGCCAGGCACTGGCAGGATTCGACCCGCAGCTTTGCCCGCGTTCAGGCGCACTGGCTGGCCGAACTGGCTGCGCGGGGAGAGGTCGATCCGCCGGTGCGGCGCAACCTGCTGTTCGATCACGCGGCGCGGCGGTGGCAGGAAACAGCGCCAAGCCTGCCGGTGGTTGCAGCCGGGATCACCAGTGCCTCACCATCGCTGGCACGGCTGCTGCGGACGATTGCCGATCTGCCGAACGGCGCGGTGATCCTGCCGGATCTTGATCTCAATCTGGATCAGACGGTTTGGGATGGACTGGGCAGTGCAGGCATCCCTGCCGAACCCGATGGCCCGCCCTTTGGCGAACGCGATGCGCTGGCGCATCCGCAATATCACCTCAAGCTGCTGCTTAACCGCATGGGCGTGAACCGGGCCGAGGTTGATCCCTGGCACCGCGCCGGGCTGGCCGCCGCGCCGCCAGAGCGTAGCCGGGTGATCTCCAACCTGTTCCTGCCGCCCGAAGGCAGCGCGGGCTGGGTTGACCTGAAGGCCGAGCAGCGCCGCCTGTCGGGCGTGCGGCTGATGGAAAGTGCCCACCCGGGCGAGGAAGCCCAGGCGATCGCGATCCTGATCCGTGAGGCGCTGGAGCAGCCCGAAAAGCGCATCGCGCTGGTCACGCCGGATCGCGGGCTGGCCGGGCGGGTCGTCGCCCACCTGCGCCGCTGGAATATCGTGGCGGACGATACGGCCGGCCAACCCTTGCCGCAGACCACGGCGGGGCGGGTCTTGCTGCTGCTGGCCGAACTGGCGGCGACCGAGGCCGCGCCGGTGCCGCTGATCGCGCTGCTGGTTCACCCGCTGGTCGGCGCGGGGGAGGGTCGCGCGGCCTGGCTGGAAAACGCGCGGGCGCTGGACATCGAACTGCGCGGGCCGCGGCCCAAGCCGGGCTTTGCGCCGGTCGAGGCCGCTGTCGCCAAGCTGGCCACGCGCGGCAGGGGTGAGGCGATTGCCGAGTGGTGGCAAAGCGTGGCTGCGGTGCTGGCACCGGTGCTGGCCCTGCCGGAAGACTGTTCGCTGGCTGAAGCGCTGGATGTGCTGGCCGCCGCCGGGGAGGCCCTGTGCGGGCCGCGGCTGTGGGGCGAGGCGGATGGCCGCGCGCTCGCCAGCTGGCTTGAGGAATTGCGCGATGCCGGAGCCGCTATTGGCACGCGGCTGACCCGCGCCGATCTGCCGCAAGTGCTGCGCGATGCGATGGACCGGGTGCCAGTGCGCCCGCCGTGGGGCGGCCACCCGCGCATTGCGATCTATGGCCTGCTTGAAGCGCGGATGAGCCGGGCTGACCTGGTGATCTGCGCGGGACTGACCGAAGGCTCGTGGCCGGCCAGCCCCTCGCCCGAACCGTTGCTGCCGCCGGCCGTGCTGCGGGCTCTTGGGGTGCCTGCGGGCGAATTCCGCATTGGTCTGGCCGCGCATGACCTGGCCGGGGCGCTCGGCGCGCCTGAGGTGGTGCTGAGCTGGGCACTGCGCGATGAGGGCGGACCGGTGATCCCCAGTCGCTTCGTGCTGCGGGTTGAGGCGATGCTGGGCGATCTGGCCGAAGCCCACCGCGAACGCCGCGCCTTGGAACTGGCGCGCCTGATCGACCATGCCCAGCTGGAGCCGCCCTATCCGCAGCCCACGCCGGTGCCGAGCGCCGAGCAGCGCAATGTCGCGCTGGCGGTGACGGCGGTCGACCGGCTGCGCGGCGATCCCTATCAATTCTATGCTCAGGCGATCCTGCGGCTGCGTGCGCTGGATGGGCTTGATGCTGATCCCAGCGCGGCGTGGCAGGGCACCGTGGTCCACAACGTGATGGAGCGCTGGCACAAGGCTGGGGGCCGCGCCGGGGAACTGCTGGCGATAGCCTCGGAAGAGTTGGCCGCCATGCAGGCGCACCCGGTTACCCGCAGCCTGTGGTGGCCACGGCTGGAACGGGCGCTGCAATGGATCGATGCCAGGATCGCCAAGGATGCGGGCGAGGGGCGGCAGGTGCTGGCCAGCGAGATCAAGGGCCATTTCCAGCTGGCCGGGGTGACGATCAAGGGCCGGGCGGACCGGATCGACCGCGGGGCGGACGGACGGTTGATCGTGGTCGATTACAAGACCGGCGCCCCGCCCAAAGCCAAGCAGGTCCAGGAAGGCTTCGCGCTGCAATTGGGCACCCTGGCGCTGATGGCGGCAGCGAACGGGTTTGAGGGCATTTCGGGCGTGCCCAACGGTTTCGAATACTGGTCGTTCGGCAAGAGCGACGATAGCGAGACCGGTTTCGGCTATTGCAATGAGCCGGTGCTGGAAGGCCAGAAGAAGACCGGCCTGCCACGGGATGAATTCCTCACCAAGACGCAGGAGTTCCTGCTCGACGCGATTGACAAGTGGATCAAGGGCAGTGAGCCGTTCACGGCGAGGCTTAATCCCGATCTCGCGGGCTACAACGATTATGATCAGCTGATGCGGCTGGACGAATGGCAGGCGCGCGGAGGGGCAGAGGGATGAGCCGGGTCTATCCGCTGACCGACGAACAGCGCCCCGCGGTCGATCCGGGCGAAGTGGTCTGGCTCTCGGCCTCGGCCGGGACGGGCAAGACCCAGGTGCTCTCGGCCCGCGTGCTGCGGCTGCTGCTGGAAGAGGGCGTGCGGCCCGACCAGATCCTCTGCCTGACCTTCACCAAGGCCGGGGCGACCGAAATGGCCGCACGCATCAACGAGGTGCTGGCCCGCTGGGTGCGGCTGGACAGCACCGCGATGGCCAAGGACCTGCTGGCGATCGGCGCGGACCATGGCCCGGAAACAGTCGCCCGCGCGCGCAAGCTGTTCGCCGCCGTGCTCGATTGCCCCGGCGGCGGGCTGCGGATTGATACGATCCACGCCTTTGCCCAATGGCTGCTGGCTGCTTTCCCGAACGAGGCGGGGCTGCTGCCCGGCGTCAAGGCGATGGAAGACCGTGACCGCGACCTGTTGCTGCGCGAAGTGCTGGCCGAACTGTTGCTCTCGGCCGAACGCGGCAATGATGCGGCAACGCTCGATGCGCTGGCCCAGCTGTCGGTGCGGATGGGGCCGGACAAGGTGCCAGCCTGGCTGCTGCGCTGCGCCGCCGCGCGCGAAGCATGGGAAGGGGCCGCCGGTTGGCAGCCGCCGATGCGCGATGGCGTGCTGCGGCTGCTGGGCCTGCCCGCCGATGCCGGTCCAGATGACCTGCTGGACCTGTGCAGCGATGGCGAGTTCGATACCGATGCGCTGCAATGCTGCCTTTCGGCTTACTCCCAGTGGAATGGAAAGAAGGGACAGGCGGGCCGCGTCGTAATCTCCGATTGGTTGGCGGCTGGCCCGAATGTGCGATTGGAATTGTTGCCCGAATTGCATCGGACGCTCTTCACCCAGAAGGACACTGTAAAAGACGAAGCGAGCCTTACGAAGTTTGAGGAGCATTTCGGTTCTGCGGCGGAAACGGTGTTGGCTGCTGTTTTGGCTATTCGCGAACGCCGCGCGCTGCTCGATCTGGTCGATTTTCTGGTTCCCGCGCTGGAGGTGGGCCGCAAGTTCGCGCTGGCCTGGGAAGAGGCCAAGGCCCGTGCCGGCTATATCGATTTCGATGACCAGATCCGGCAGGCGGCCGCACTCCTGACGCGGAGCGACCTGTCCGAATGGATCCGCTACAAGCTGGACCGCCAGTTCGATCACATCCTGGTGGATGAAGCGCAGGATACAAATGCCTCGCAGTGGCAGATCATCGGCGCGCTGACCGAGGAGTTCTTCGCCGGCAAGGGCGCGCGCGATGACAAGCTGCGCACGCTGTTCGTGGTGGGGGACTACAAGCAGGCGATCTTCCGCTTTCAGGGGACCAGCCCCGAGAACTTCGCCAGCGCGAAGGCCAATGTGGCCCGGAAGATGGACGAAGCGGCGGCTAACCTGGCGAGCCTGCGTGGCGGAGGCAGTGGCCGCACCTTGCGCGATCTGGACCTGGGGCAAAGTTTCCGCACCGCAAGCGCGATCCTGGAATTTGTCGACAAGGCGATTGGCGCAATTGGCCACGAAGGGCTGGGCCTCGCGATCCCGGCTGCTCCGCACATGGGCGAGGACCGCCCGGGCCGGGTGACGCTGTGGCGGGTGATCGGCGGCGAAAGCGGCGATGGCGACGAAGCGGAACCTGCGGACGAAGGTGCCGAAGCCTGGCTCAGCCGTGGCGATCGCCAGATGGCGGAACGGATCGCCCGGCAGGTGCGTGAGTGGATCGATCACGGCTTCCCGCTGGTGAAGGGGCAGGCGCCGGGCAGTGCCCGCCGGGCCACGGCTGGCGATGTCATGGTGCTGGTGCGCAAGCGCAAGGAGCTGGCCGGGTTGATCGTGGCGCGTTTGCACGCCGCGGGCGTGCCGGTGGCAGGGGTGGACCGGCTGCGGCTGGCCACCCCGCTGGCCGTGCGCGACCTCATGGCGACGCTGCGCTTTGCCGTGCAGCCGCACGATGACCTCAACCTGGCCAACCTGCTGGTTTCCCCTTTGCTCGGCTGGAGTCAGGATGACCTGCTGCGCTGGGGCTGGCGGCCTGAAGGGCTGGGGCTTTACGAGCACCTGCGCAGGACGCGGGGTGAGCCTGCGGTCGACCGCGCATGGCACCAGCTGGGCGAGCTGCTGCGCATTGCCGATTATGAACCGCCGCGCGCCTTGCTGCACTGGGTTCTGACCGGTCCGTGGCAAGGCCGCAAGCGGCTGGTCGCGCGGCTGGGGACTGAGGCCAACGATCCGATCGACGAACTGCTCAACGCCGCCGGGGCCTATGCCGCCAGCGAGGTGCCGAGCCTGACCGGCTTTATCCGCTGGTTCGATGCCGGGACCAGCGAACTGAAGCGCGAAGCGGGGAAGAATCGCGACGAGGTGCGGGTGATGACCGTTCACGGATCCAAGGGCCTGCAAGCCCCGATCGTGATCCTGGCCGACGCGGCCGACAAGCCCCCTGGCAGCCGCAGCGGTCCGGTCGAATTGGAAGACCCGCTCAGCGGCAAGCTGATCCCGCTGCCTGCCTTGCCGCAAAGCCAGCGGCTGGGCCGGATCACCGAGGTGGCGGAAGCCAATACCAAGGCCGAGATGGAGGAGCACTGGCGGCTGCTCTATGTCGCCATGACCCGCGCCGAAGAGGCGCTGTTCATCGGCGGCGCGCTGACGTCCCGCGAGAGGGAACCCCACGCGGACAGCTGGTACGCCCGGCTGGCCGCGCTGTTTGACGAGGCCGATTGGCTGGAAGACCCGCGTTGGGGCGGCGCGGCGACGCACGGCGAAGTGCCGCCGATTGCCCCGCCGCCCCACAGCGGGCAGGCCGGTGAATTGCCGCTGCCGCCGCCCTGGCTGGAGCGCCCAGTTGCGCCGGAGCCTCGTCCGCCCAGGCCCTTGTCACCGTCCTCGCTGGGGGAAGACCTGGCGACCGATCCGCCGTTCCCGCCGGGGGCAGGGCATGCCGCCGCACGCGGGGTGCTGTTGCACAAGTTGCTTGAGCGTCTGCCCGAATTGCCGGTCGATCAGCGCAAGGCTGCGGCCGAAGCCTGGCTGGCGAAGAACGGCGGTGATTTCGCCGCGCCGGAGCGGGCCGACATGGTGCGTTCGGCCATGGCCGTGCTGGCCGAACCGGCCTGGGCCGATCTGTTCGCGCCGGGGGCATTGGCGGAAGTCCCGATCGCCGCGACGGTTGGCGGTCAAGTGGTGGTCGGCACGATTGACCGGATGGTTGTGCTGCCAGACCGCATCCGGCTGGTCGATTTCAAGACTGCGCGGCGCCCGCCCGAAAGCCTCGATGCCGTGCCGACCGCGATCTTGCGGCAGATGGCGGCCTATGCCGCCGCGCTGGAAGCGGCCTATCCGGGGCGTCCGGTCGAGGCGGCGCTGCTCTATACCCAGACCCCGCAGCTGATCGCCCTGCCGCCGGAATTGTTGGCAATTCACAAGCAGGTATTGCTGGCGGCGCAGGAAAGCTTTTGAAGCGCAGCGATTGCCGAAGGGCTCGCAGCTTCCTAGATTAACCAGTAACCCATTCAGGAGATTCCCCCATGGCCACCAAAGCCGTTACCGACGCTAACTTCGCCGCCGAAGTGCTCCAGTCCGACAAGCCCGTGCTGGTCGATTTCTGGGCCGATTGGTGCGGCCCGTGCAAGATGATCGCCCCGGCGCTGGAAGAAATCAGCGAGGAACTGGCCGATCAGGTGACCATTGCCAAGATGGACATCATGGACAGCACCGACACGCCTTCGCAGTTCAACGTGCAGTCGATCCCGCTGATGATCCTGTTCAAGAACGGTGAGCCCGTGGCCCAGAAGCTGGGCGCCGCGCCGAAGAGCCAGCTTAAGGCCTGGCTGGAAAGCGTTCTTTGATCTTCTTCCTTCCCCCTTAATGGGGGAAGGATACGCAGCCTTTTCGACGCAGGAGACTAGGCGCAGTTGGACGGGGGTGATCTCTCGTTCAGCGCGGCTTAGCGGTGCACGCTCACCCCCACCCAACTGCGGCTAGGCAGCAAGCTGCCAAGCCTGCCTATCCCTCCCCCACCGAGGGGGAGGGTTAAAGCCGGGCCATCCGCTCTGCCAGCTCGTCCCACAGGGCCGGGCTGGCCGCGCCGATCAGGCTGGGGCGCAAGTGTTCGTCCACCCGGTAGGGCTGGCCATCGGGCCGCGCGACCTTGCCGCCGGCTTCGTTGACCAGCAGCACGCCCGCCGCGTGATCCCAGGCGAGGGTGCGTTCAAAGATCGTGATGTCGTTCACGCCCAATGCGATCCGGGGATACTGCTCGGCCGCGCAGCGCGGGATATCGACCAGCGTATAGTGCGGGGCGATATGCGTCTTCAGCGCCTCGCGCCGGGCGGGATCGGCGAAGACCAGTGAAATCGCGGCGATGGGCGGGGTCTGGCCGCTGGGGCGGGCGGTAATCCGCGCACCATCGATAAAGGCGCCCTTGCCCTTATGGGCCGTGCAGAACCGGCCCTGCAGCGGATCATAGATCCAGCCGCCAATCGTTTCGCCCGCTTCGGCCAGGGCGACCATGATCCCGAACGGCGGCTTGCCGCTGGCAAAGTTGTTGGTCCCGTCAATCGGATCGATGATCCAGCACAATGCATCGCCCAGCCGGTCCATCAGTGCCGGGTTGGCCTCACAGGCTTCTTCGCCGACGATGGCGGCCTCGGGCAGGAGCCTGGCCAGCCCCTCGGCAAGGATCACCTCGGCCTCGCGGTCCGCCACGGTGACCAGTTCGCCGACTGACTTGTCGATCACTTCATGCGCTTCAAGCTGCTGGTAGCGGGGCATCACGGCGCGGGCGGATGCGTCCTTGATGACTGCCAGCACCGCCGCGTCGAGCGCCTGGCTCATGACCGGTAATCCGCGTTGATCGAGATGTAACCGTGGGTCAGGTCGCAGGTCCAAACCGTGGCGCGGCCTTCGCCCATGCCCAGGTCCACCTCGATCGAGATGTCCTGCCCCTTGAGGTGCGCGGCAACCGGGGCTTCATCATAATCGGCCAGCGGCTGGCCCTCGCGCGCGGCCCAGGTCCCGCCGAAGCCGATCGACAGGCGGTCACGGTCGGCCGGTTCGCCGGCCTTGCCAACCGCCATGACCACGCGGCCCCAGTTGGCATCTTCCCCGGCAATAGCGGTTTTGACCAGTGGCGAGTTGGCAATCGCCAGCCCGACCTTGCGGGCGCTGCCATCGCTGACGGCGCCGGATACGGTCACGGTGATGAATTTCTGCGCGCCTTCGCCATCGCGCACGACCAGATGGGCCATCTGGCGGCAGACATCCTCCAGCGCGGCGGCGAACGCATCGGCGCCGGGGCTGGCAAATGAAGCCAGCGGGGCATTGCCCGCTGCGCCCGTGGCAAAGGCCATGACCGTGTCGCTGGTCGAGGTATCGCTATCGACCGTGATGCAGGAGAAAGTCCGCTGGTTGGCAGCGGACAGCAGTTCCTGCAGGAACGCGGGCTCGACTGCGGCATCAGTGAAAATGTAGCCCAGCATGGTCGCCATATCGGGCGCGATCATGCCGCTGCCCTTGATGATTGCGCCGAGCGTCACGGTGCGGCCATCGACCACGGCCTTGGCCATCGCACCCTTGGCAAAGGTGTCGGTGGTGCCGATCGTGTTGGCGGCATCCTGCCAATTGCATGGCTCCGCAACCAGTGCCGCCTCGATCCCGGCCTTGGCCTTGTCCTTGGGCAGCGGCACCCCGATCACCCCGGTGGAGGAAACGAAGACCTGTTCCTGCGGGCAACCCAGATGCGCGCTGACCTGGGCCATGATCGCTTCAACCGCCTCGCGTCCGCGATAGCCGGTAAAGGCGTTGGAATTGCCGGCATTGACCACCAGCGCCCGTGCGCGGCCCTGCGCCACGTTCTGGCGGCCCAGTTCGACCTCTGAAGAGCAGCAGACGTTGCGGGTGAAGACCCCGGCCACGGCCGTGCCTTCGGCCAGCTCGACAAAGGTCAGGTCGCAGCGGCCCCAGTCCTTATACCCGGCGCGCGCGACGCGCGGGGTGACACCGGCAATCGCCGGGATCGCAGGGAAGGGGCGGGCAAGCGGTGAAACGGGGTGGGACATGGCAATCAGTCCTGCGGGCGGCTGGCAAGCGCATAAAGCGCGATAGCCGCGGCGTTGGATACGTTGAGGCTTTCCACAGCGCCGCTCATCGGCAGGCGGGCGATGGCATCGCAGTGCTGCATGATGTTGTGGCGCATGCCTTCGCCTTCGGCGCCAAGCACCAGCGCGACCGGGCCGGAGGGCAGGGCCTCACCCAGGGTGGTCTTGCCTTCGCCATCCAGGCCGATGCGCCAATAACCGGCTTCGGCCATTTCCTCGAGCGCGCGGGCCAGGTTGACCACGCGGATCCACGGCACGACTTCCAGCGCGCCCGAGGCCGACTTGGCCAGGGTGCCGCTCTCGGGCGGGGCATGGCGGTCTTGCGTGACGATGGCGGCAGCGTTGAAGGCCGCAGCCGAGCGCATGATCGCGCCGACATTGTGCGGATCGGTCACCTGATCGAGCACGACCAGCGGCCGGGCCGGATCGCCTTGCATCACCTCATCGAGGAAGACGTCTTCCAGCGCATCACAATCGAGCACCAGCCCCTGATGCGGCGCATCGCGGGCGACGAGCCGGGCGAGGTCAGCCGGCTGGGCATATTCGATCGGGAAATCGGCGGGGAGCTCGCCATCGAGCGAGGCGATACCTTCGCGCGTGGCCCAGAGCTTGCGGTGGTTGCGTTCCGGGTTCTTGAGCGCGGCTTCAACCGCATGCCGGCCCCACAGCCGCACGGCACCCGCGCTGGCCCGGCCCGAGCCGCGCCCGCCCTGCATGCGCCCCGCACGACCCCGCAGGGCGCGGGTGGGCTTGGTGTCACGATTGCGGCTCATATGGCGAATCCCCTGATCATCGGGTGGTCCCTAGGGGAAGCCGGGGGGCAGGGCTAGATTCGAACTGGCTGCGACCATGGCCTGAACCCAGCCCACGGCTTCTTCATCCCGGTACTGTTCTGCCGCGTCACCAATGACGACTTCGGTGCGGGCAAAACCCGGCTTATCGGCCGGCAGGAAGGCGTTGAACAGCCAGATGCCGGTCTGGCGGGCATAGGTGCGGTTGGCTTCGGCCAGAGTTGCGGGATCGCCGGGAAGGATCACCTGAAAGGCATTCACGTTCGGCACTGCGGGGACAACTTCGAAGCCCTGCGCAGCGAACGCTGCAGCCAGCTGGCGCGCGCGAGCGAGGTAACCGGGCATTTTCGGCAGCCGCTTTTCCAGCCCGTCCAGCGCGGAAATGGCAAAGGGATAGGCGGTATGCAGATCGCCGCCGAAGCGCTTTTTCCAGACGGCATAGCGCGCCAGCAGGGCTTGCTCGCCCGCCAGCACCGCGCCCGCCAGTGCGCCGAGGCCCTTGTAGAACGAGACATAGACCGTATCGGCCAGCGCGCCGATCTCGGCGAGGCTAACGCCGTAGCTTGCGGAAGCTTCCCACAGCCGCGCACCATCGATGTGCAGGTGAACGTCGTTGGTGCGGCACCAGTCTGAAATGCGCTGCAATTCGCTGAACGGCATCAGCCGGTAGGCCGCCCGCCTGACGGGCAGTTCGACCACGCAAACCGCGATCGGGCGATCCAGCGCCGCCAAGTCGTCTTCAGTGAACCCCTGTTCCGCGTCCAGCTCGATCACCTCGGCATTGAGCAGGTGGCGAATGGCATCGGCTTCATCGACCGCCATGTGCCCCAGCTTCGGCACGACCACCGCGCCCGGTCTGGCCTCGGTGACCGTGCGCAGCAGGGCAGTCTGGGCGATCATGCCCTTGATGACGAAGCTCGCGGAAGGCTTGCCCAGCAGCTTGCCGGTCTCAGCCTCCAGTGCCTGAACCGCGCCGCCCACGCCGTAATAGTCCGGCGCCAGCTCTGCCGCCGCGGTCTGCTGGAGCGCGCCGAGCACGGCCGCCGGGCTGGCCGGGCCATGCGAGGAGAGCCACCGGGGGCACTGGGCGCGCAAATCGAAGTCGTTCTGGGCAGGAGCAGAGGTCATGCCGGTCCGGCTATAGCAGGACGAGGCCACCATCAAGCTGGTGGCATTGATCGGTCCGGGCGGAGAGAGAAGGGTGGTGGACAGGGCTAGATTCGAACTAGCGTACGCTTGCGCGGGCAGATTTACAGTCTGCTGCCTTTAACCACTCGGCCACCTGTCCACACCATTTGCCGGTGCCGGGTTTCCCCGGAATGTGGCCCCCAAGGGGACCTTCCGGCCGAGAGAGCGCGCCTTTGGACAAGCCGGGGCGTGCTGTCAATGGCCCAATCGACTTGTCGTGTGCGTTACTGCCCGATAGGAAGCCCCGCCATGAGCGAAATCACCCCTGTGATCTCGGCCACCGGCCTTTACACGCCGCCCGAGACGATCTCGAACGATGAGCTGGTCGCCAGCTTCAACGCCTATGTGGAACTCCACAATTCCCGCAACGCGGCAGCGATTGCGGCGGGAGAAGTGGAGGAACTGCAGCCCAGTTCCGCCGAATTCATCGAAAAGGCCAGCGGCATCAAGTCGCGCCATGTGATGAGCAAGGCGTCGACGCTGGACCCGGAATGCATGGGCCCGCGCTGGCCCGAGCGTTCGAACGACGAAATTTCGGTCATGGCCGAGATCGGCGTGAAGGCCGCACTGGATGCGCTGCAATCTATCGGGCGTGATCCCAAGGATGTTGATGCCGTGCTCTGCGCCGCATCGAACATGCAGCGACCCTATCCGGCCATGGCGATCGAGATCCAGCAGGCGCTGGGGATCGAGGGCTTTGCCTTTGACATGAATGTGGCCTGTTCTTCCGCCACCTTCGGCATCCAGACCGCCGCCGATTTCATCCGTTCGGGCAATGCCCGTTCGGTGCTGGTGGTCAGCCCGGAAATCTGCACCGGCCACAACAACATGAAGAACCGCGACAGCCACTTCATCTTTGGCGATGTGGCCACCGCGGTGCTGGTCGAAGCCAAGGACATGGCCCCGGCGAAGCACTGGGAAATCGTCGGGACCCGGCTGAAGACGGTGTTCTCCAACAATATCCGCAATAACTTCGGCTTCCTCAACTTTGCCACGCCGGAAACCATCGGCACGCCGGACAAGTTGTTCGTCCAGGAAGGCCGCAAGGTGTTCAAGGAAGTGGTGCCGATGGTCGCGACGATGATCGTCGAACACGCGGGCAATCTGGGGATTGATCCCACCACGCTGCGCCGCTTGTGGCTGCACCAGGCCAATTCGGGCATGAATCGCCTGATTTCCCAGCGCGTGCTGGGCCATGAAGCGAGCGAGGACGAGAGCCCGACCGTGCTCGACACCTATGGCAATACGTCCAGCGCGGGCTCGATCATCGCCTTCCATCTCCACAACAGCGATCTGGTGAGTGGCGATACGGCGCTGATCTGTTCGTTCGGCGCAGGCTATTCTGCTGGCACCGTCTTCGTCCGCAAGGTAGCCTGAACCATGGCCAACGAGATTCTCGACAACCGCGGACGCGGTGAAGCGACCTGGCACTGGCCGCGAATCCATCCCGAAGCACAGAAATTTGCCCTTATTGCCGCCGTGGCAAGCGCGGCTTCGGCCTTTTTTGCCTGGGAAACGCTGGCCTGGCCGCTGGGCCTGCTGGTGATCTGCATCTGCGCTTTCTTCCGTGATCCGGTGCGCGTTACGCCGCAGGACGATCGCTTTATCGTCGCCCCGGCCGATGGCCTGATCACCCTGATTCAGCAGGTCGAGCCGCCGCGTGAACTGGTGATGGACGATGGCAGCGGCACCAAGGGGCTGGCCCCCGGCCTGGTGACGCGGATTTCGATCTTCATGTCGGTCTTCGATGTGCACATCAACCGGGCGCCGATTGGCGGCACGGTGCGACGCGTGGTCTATATGCCGGGCAAGTTCATGAACGCCGATCTCGACAAGGCGAGCGAAGAGAACGAGCGCCAGCACATCCTGATCGAGCGCGGCGATGGCGTGGCCATCGGCTTCACCCAGATCGCGGGGCTGATTGCCCGCCGGATCGTGCCCTTCGTCAAGCCGGGCGACATGCTGGCCGGCGGCCAGCGTGTTGGCCTGATCCGCTTTGGCAGCCGGGTGGACGTTTACCTGCCGGCCGGAACCGAACCGCGCGTGCTGCTGGGGCAGAAGACCGTGGCCGGTGAAACCGTGCTGGCGGAACTGGGCCAGACCCCGCTGATCGAGGGCATCAGCCAGTGACCGAGCCCACCCTTCGCGGGGGGCTGACGCTACGGGCGATGGTGCCCAATGCCATTACCGCAGCGGCGCTGTGCATGGGGCTGACGGGCATTCGCTTTGCGATCACCGGGGAATGGCAAAAGGCCATCGTAGCGATTGTCGCGGCCGGCGTGCTGGACGGGATCGATGGACGGATCGCGCGCCTGCTCAAGGCGCAATCACGCTTCGGTGCCGAGCTGGACAGCCTGGCGGACAACGTCTCGTTCGGGGTTGCCCCGGCATTGGTGCTGTTCCTGTGGTCGCTGCAAGACCTGCCGCGGCTGGGCTGGTTCGCGGCCCTGGCCTTTGCGATTGGCTGCGCACTGCGGCTGGCGCGGTTCAATGCCCGGATCGACATGGCAGACGAGCCGCGCAAGGCCGCCGGTTTCCTGACTGGCGTGCCCGCTCCGATGGGGGCAGGCCTAGCCTTCCTGCCGATGTATCTCTGGATTGCCACCGGCCGGGAAGAGTTCCGTGAGCCACTGCTGGTGGGCGGCTGGCTCGTGTTTGTTGGCTTCCTGCTGATTTCGGCCCTGCCAACCGTGACCTGGGGGCGGCTGCGGCCGCGCCGCTCGGTCCGGCTGGAGTTCCTGGCCTTCTTCGGCCTGCTGGGCGCGGCGCTGCTGACCGAACCGTGGTGGACGCTGGTCGCGAGCTGCGTGGTCTATCTGGCGCTGCTGCCGGTGGGAATGGTGGTCTATGCCCGGGTCATGCGGCAGCGCGCAGCGGCTGCTGATACGCCGGAGCAGCCTTCCGCTTGATCGGCAGGGCGATGACCTGACCGGCAGGCTTCGCACCATATTCGATGATCGTGAAACGCACTTCCCGGGTCTGCGGACAATCGCGCCATTCCTGGCGGGCTGCGCGAGCGGCCTGACCATAGCGGTTCCAGCTGGCGGCAATGGTGCCCGCCGAAAGCGAAAAGACGGTGAGGGCAAGGACCAGAAGAGCGAGCATCGTTTCGTTCCTTTGCAGCAGGACGGGTATTGTCCTGTGGACTTCCTGTTGATAACTATGTGGAAGAACAGCGGCTGTTCCTCGATGAGTCGCAATGTTCTCTTTTTGTTCCATCCTGTCAAGCGGCTTTTTTCGCGTTTGCGCGCGCGCTTGCGCTTTTGGGCTGGATTCTGCGGGATACAGGCCCTAAGGGCGGCTCCGCCTGATCCGGGGATTCCCTCCGGTGACAGCGAATCCACATGGAAAGCACATATACCGGTTCCGCAGCGGGAGCTCCGCACGGTCCCAGCTTTCCAGAGGCAGTAAACCGGAAAGGAATTATCTATGGCGGCTCCTGTCGTCACCATGCAGCAACTCATCGAAGCCGGTGCCCACTTCGGCCACCAGACCCACCGCTGGAACCCGCGGATGAAGCCGTACATCTTCGGCGCCCGCAACGGCATCCACATCCTTGACCTGTCGCAGACCGTGCCGCTGATGGCTCGCGCGCTCGATTTCATCTCGGCCACTGTCCAGGCTGGCGGCAAGGTGCTGTTCGTCGGCACCAAGCGCCAGGCGCAGGAACCGATCGCCCAGGCTGCTCGCGCTTCGGGTCAGCACTATGTCAACCACCGCTGGCTGGGCGGCATGCTCACCAACTGGAAGACCATCTCGGGCTCGATCAAGCGCTTCAAGGCGCTGGAAGAGCAGCTGTCGGGTGACACCGCCGGTCTGACCAAGAAGGAAGTGCTCCAGCTGACCCGCGAGCGCGACAAGTTCGAACTGTCGCTGGGCGGTATCCGTGACATGGGCGGTATCCCGGACGTGATGTTCGTGATCGACGCCAACAAGGAAGAGCTGGCGATCAAGGAAGCCAACGTTCTGGGTATCCCGGTCGTCGCGATCCTCGATTCGAACGTTTCGCCCGATGGCATCGCCTTCCCGATTCCGGCCAACGATGACGCCAGCCGCGCCATCCGTCTGTACTGCGAAGCCGTTGCCGCTGCTGCCACCAAGGGCCGCCGCGAAGGCGTCGTGAATTCGGGCGTCGATATCGGTGCGATGGAAGAAGCCCCGGTTGAAGAAGCCGTGGCCGAAGTCGCCGCTGAAGAAACCTCGGCTGAAGCCTGAGCCCCGTTCGGGCTCAGCCAGTCACAAACCTGTAGCGTGCCGGGGCCATTGGCCTCGGCCGCCAGTTCCATTCAAGAAGGACCAGTTCAATGGCTTACACCGCCACTGACGTGAAGAACCTGCGCGAGCGCACCGGCGCCGGCATGATGGATTGCAAGAAGGCTCTGGACGACACCAACGGCGATATGGAAGCCGCAGTTGACCTGCTGCGCGCCAAGGGCCTGGCCGCTGTCGCCAAGAAGTCCAGCCGTACGGCCGCTGAAGGCCTGGTTGGCGTGGCTGTGGCCGGCACCAAGGGTGTGGCCGTCGAGGTCAACTCGGAAACCGACTTCGTGGCCAAGAACGACCAGTTCCAGGACTTCGTGCGCAAGACCACCGAAGTCGCCCTGGGCCTGGGTGCGGACGATGTCGAAGCGCTCAAGGCTGCAGCCTATCCGGGCGGCGGCACCGTTTCCGACACGCTGACCAACAACGTGGCCACCATCGGCGAAAACCAGCAGGTCCGCCGCATGAAGACCGTTTCGGTCAGCAGCGGCCTGGTCGTGCCCTACATGCACAACGCCGCCGCGCCGATGCTCGGCAAGATCGGCGTGCTGGTCGCGCTGGAATCGGATGCCGGCGCCGACGTGCTCGAGCCGCTGGGCAAGCAGATCGCGATGCACATCGCCGCTGCCTTCCCGCTGGCGCTGAATGCTGAAGACCTTGATCAGGACATGATCGCCCGCGAACGCAAGATCGCGGCCGAAAAGGCTGCCGAATCGGGCAAGCCGGCTGAAGTCCAGGCCAAGATGGTCGATGGCGCCGTTGCCAAGTTTGCCAAGGACAACGCGCTGCTCAGCCAGCTGTTCGTCATGGACAACAAGACCCCGGTTGCCCAGGTCGTCGAGCAGGCCGGCAAGGCCGCTGGCACCAAGATCGTGCTGAAGGACTATGTCCGCTTCCAGCTCGGCGAAGGCATCGAAAAGGAAGTCACCGACTTCGCAGCCGAAGTGGCGGCTGCTGCCGGTCTGAACTAAGCTTCTTCCGGCTTGGACCGGAACTGCTGACATCAAGGGCTCGCCGGATCGGCGGGCCCTTTTTGCATGCGCAGTTGACGCGGGGGGCTTGGCCAAGCCATCAGCGTTGCAAATAACAATTGGGAGACTTCGCCATGCAGACCCGCCGCCTTGGCAAATCGGCCATCACCGTCACTGACATCTGCATGGGAACCATGACCTTCGGCAGCCAGACTGACGAGGCTGAGGCCCACCGCATTCTCGATCGCTGCTTCGATTTCGGGATCAATTTCTACGACACGGCCGAAGGCTACCCGGTGCCGCCAGATCCCAAGTGGGTGGGGCGGACCGAGGAGATCGTGGGGCGCTGGATGAAGACCAAGCCGCGCGATGCGATCATCATGGCGACCAAGGTTTCCGGCCCCAGCCACGTCTGGTTCAAGAGCCCGAAGCGCTCGGGCATGACGGCGCTGGATCGCCGCAACATCATCACCGCGGTTGAGGACAGCCTGCGCAAGCTGCAAACCGATTATATCGATCTTTATCAGACCCACTGGCCCGATCACGACACGCCCTATGAAGAAACGATGGACGTGCTCGATGAGCTGGTGCGTGATGGCAAGGTGCGGATCACGGGCTGCTCGAACGAAACTTCGTGGGGGCTGATGAAGTCGATCGCCACGGCCGAACGGCTGGGGACGGCGCGTTACCAGACGATCCAGAACAATTTCAGCCTGAATAACCGCCGGTTCGAGGATGAGCTGGCGCAGGTTTGTCGCAAGGAGGGGGTCAGCCTGATCCCCTATTCACCGATCGCGGGCGGGGTGTTGAGCGGTAAGTACCAGGCTGGCGCGCGGCCGGATGGCGCTCGCTTTTCGCGCTATCTGGGCATGGAGGGGCGGCAGCAGGTCATGGCCCGGCGCTTTGTCAACGAACGGTCGCTGCAATCGACCGAGCGCTTCCTGGCGATTGCCGCCGAAGCGGGGATCAGCGGCACGACCATGGCAGTCGCCTGGTCCAAGCAGCACGATTTCGTCGCCTCGACCATCGTGGGCGTGACCCGCGAGGACCAGCTGGACGAGATTTTTGCAGCCGGGGACCTGATCCTGTCGGATGAGGTGATGAAGGCCATCGACAAGGTTTCGAAGGAAATCCGTTATCCGATGGGGTGAGCCATCAGCCATTGCCGGGGACTTGCCGAGCCTCCCGGCTTGGCTTTGACGGGTGCTCGGTATAAGGCCGCGCAAACCCCTATTAGAGCGATATCGAACCCCATGACCCAGCCCCGCTACAAGCGCATCCTGCTGAAACTTTCCGGCGAAGTGCTGATGGGGCAGCAGCAGTTCGGGATCGATCCCGAATTCGTGGCCGAACTGGCTGCCGAAGTGAAGGCGGCCAAGGAATCGGGCCTTGAAATCTGCCTGGTAATCGGCGGCGGCAATATCTTCCGCGGCATGGCCGGGGCGGCCAAGGGTATGGACCGGGCGCAGGCTGACTACATGGGCATGCTGGCGACGGTGATGAATGCGCTGGCCATGCAGAACGCGCTGGAGCAGCTTGGCGTGCCGACCCGCGTCCAGTCGGCGATCGAGATGGACAAGGTCTGCGAACCCGTCATCCGCCGCCGCGCCGAACGGCATCTCGAAAAGGGCCGGGTAGTGATCTTCGCAGCTGGCGTCGGTGCGCCCTATTTCACCACCGACTCCGGTGCCGCACTGCGCGCGGCCGAGATGAAGTGCGATGCCCTGCTCAAGGGCACTTCGGTCGATGGCGTTTATGACAGCGATCCCAAGACGAATCCGGCAGCAAAGCGTTACGATTCAGTGGATTACGATACCGTCCTGGCCGATAACCTGAAGGTCATGGACGCCAGCGCCGTGGCACTGTGCCGCGATAACAACATTCCCATCGTCGTCTTCTCGATCCGCGAAAAGGGCAACCTGGCCAAGGTGCTCAGCGGCGCGGGGACGCAGACTATCGTGAAGAAGGATTAAGACTATGGCCAAGTACGATAAGGCCGATCTTGAGCGCCGCATGAAGGGTGCCGTTGAATCGCTGCGGAGTGACCTTGGCGGTCTCCGCACCGGGCGCGCGAATACCGCGTTGCTCGACCCGATCATGGTCGAAGCCTATGGCAACAAGACGCCGCTCAACCAGGTGGCGACCGTTTCTGCCCCGGAACCGCGGATGCTTTCGGTCCAGGTCTGGGACAAGTCGAACGTGACGCCGGTTGAAAAGGCGATCCGCTCGGCTGGTCTGGGTCTTAACCCGATAAACGACGGCAACACCATCCGTCTGCCGATCCCCGACCTGACCGAGGAGCGTCGCAAGGAACTGGCCAAGCTGGCCCACTCCTACGCTGAAAAGGCCCGTATCGCGATCCGCAACGTCCGCCGTGACGGGATCGACGCGCTGAAGGCGGACGAGAACAAGAAGGAAATCTCGGAAGACGATCGCAAGCGCGGCGAGACCGAGGTCCAGAAGCTGACCGACGACATGATCAAGGACGTCGAAGCGGTCGCCGCCCAGAAGGAACAGGAAATCCTCGGCAAGTGACGGAAAAGCGCGCCACCCATGGCGCGCGTCACGTCGCCATCATCATGGATGGCAACGGGCGCTGGGCCAAAAAGCGCCACCTGCCGCGCGTCATGGGGCACCAGCGCGGGGTGGAAGCCGTGCGCACCATGGTGCGCGCCGCGCGCGAGATGGGGCTCGAAGCGCTGACGCTCTACGCCTTCAGCACGGAAAACTGGCGCCGCCCGGAGGACGAGGTTTCGGCCCTGATGGGCCTGCTCAAGCGCTACATCGTGGCCGATATCGATGAATTCGTGGCCAACAATGTGCGGCTGCGGATCATCGGCGATCACTCTGCGCTGCCAGCCGATGTCGTGGCCTTGCTGGACGATGCCCTGGAGCGCACCGCCGGGAATGACGGGACGACCCTGGTGATCGCGCTCAACTACGGCGCGCAAGACGAAATCGCCCGCGCCGCTGCCAAGGCTGCGGCCAAGGGCCCGATCACGCCGGCGGCGATTGAGGCTGAACTGGATACGGCCGGCTTGCCGCCGCTCGACCTGTTGATCCGCACCTCGGGTGAGGTCCGCCTGTCGAACTTCCTGCTGTGGCAGGCAGCCTATGCGGAAATGTGGTTCACCGACGTGCTCTGGCCCGATTTCACGCCCGATCACCTGCGCGAGGCGCTGAGCGCCTTCGGCCAACGGGAGCGGCGCTATGGCGGACGGTAGAAATTGGGGAACTGCTCTCCACTTCTGTCATCCTGAACTTGTTTCAGGACCCATCTTGCGACCTGCCCCGAGCAAGCGGGGGCAAGCCCAAGCTAACCGCCAGATCGACCCAATGCGGATTGTGCGCGTTGATCAGGTTGATCTTCCATTGCCGATGCCAGCGTTTGAGCTGCTTTTCGCGCAGGATAGCGCGCTCCATGTCGCCAAGCAGCTCGAAATGGACGAGCATGTGAACCCGGTAGTTCGACGTGAACCCAGGCAAGGCGTTGCTGCGGTGCTGGGCGAGGCGAAGCGGCAGGTCGGAGGTCACGCCGATGTACAACGTTCCATACGGCCTGCTTGCAAGGATGTAGACGCAAGGTTGCCGTTCGTGATGCATGCGTTTGATTTTGCGGAACAATGGGTCCTGAAACAAGTTCAGGATGACGGTATTTGGGGGCACGCGCAGTGACAGAGCCTCAACCCAAGAACAGCGATCTTGGCGTGCGCGCCGCATCGGCCGTTGTCATCGTTGCCATTTCGCTGACGGCGTTGTGGCTCGGCGGCTGGGCGTGGATGGGCTTTGCCATGCTGGTGGCGGGCGGGGTGCTGTATGAATGGCGCGCGCTGGTGCGGGGATGGAGCCCTTCGCCGCTCGGCGAAATGGGCTGGACGCTGGGGGGCATTCTGTACCTGGCTCCGGCCACTGCCATGCTGATGCTGATGCGCGAAGGCGAGAGGGGTTTTGCCGATGTGCTGACCCTGATTGCGCTGGTCGCCGCGATCGATATCGGCGCCTATTTTACCGGTCGCGCCTTGGGCGGTCCGAAAATCGCACCGAAGATCAGCCCGTCGAAGACTTGGGCCGGTTTGCTCGGCGGTATCCTTGGTGCGACCGCAGTTCTGATCCTCTCAGCCAAGCTGAGCGCGGCCATCCCGGCCTGGTGGCAGGTCTTGGGTCTGGCCGTGCTGGCGGCGGTCGTTGCCCAGTCCGGCGATTTCTTCGAAAGCTGGATGAAACGGCGGGCCGGCGTCAAGGATTCGGGCAAGCTCATTCCGGGGCATGGCGGACTGTTTGACCGGGTCGATGGCCTGATCGCCGTGAGCTTCATGGCCGCCTTGCTTGCGGCATTGAGCGTCCTGTGATGCGCCGCATCTCGGTTCTTGGGGCAACCGGCTCGATCGGCGCTTCGACGCTCGATCTGATCCGCCGCCAGCCGGGGCAGTGGCGCGTGGTGGCGCTGACGGCAAATGGCAATGCGACCGAGCTGGCCAAGTTGGCGCGCGAGTTTTCGGCTGAGGTGGCCGTGGTGGCCGATGAGGCGGCGCTTCCAGCGCTGCGTGAAGCACTGGCTGGAACGGGCGCCATCGCTGCCGGGGGAGAGGCGGCGCTGATTGAAGCGGCTGCTCGCCCGGCCGACCTGACCGTGGCAGCAATTGTCGGATGCGCCGGTTTGGCTCCGACCATGGCCGCGATCGAACAGGGCCGCACCGTCGCGCTGGCCAACAAGGAAGCGCTGGTTGCTGCGGGCGCGGTGATGACCGCTGCCATCGCCCGCCATGGCACCACGTTGTTGCCCACCGACAGTGAACATAATGCTATTTTTCAGTGCCTTGCTGGAAATAGCTATGATCACGTCCGCTCCATTACCTTGACCGCCAGCGGCGGACCCTTTCGTGACTGGACGCTGGACCAGCTACACGCCGCGACCCCGGCCCAGGCGATCAAGCATCCCAACTGGTCAATGGGAGCCAAGATCAGCGTCGATAGCGCCACCATGTTCAACAAGGGGCTGGAATTGATCGAGGCGCACCACCTGTTTCCGGTCGGCCTCGATAAGCTGAAGATCATCGTTCACCCGCAGTCGGTGATCCATTCGATGGTCGAATACCGCGATGGTTCGACCCTGGCGCAGCTGGGGCCTAGCGACATGCGGGTGCCGATTGCCTCGTGCCTGGCCTGGCCAGCGCGGATGGACACGCCGCTGGCGCCGCTCGATCTGGCCGCGATTGGCGAACTGACCTTCCGTGCCCCTGACGAAGAGCGCTTCCCGGCAACCCGGTTGTGCCGCGCCGCGGCCGAAGCGGGCGGGGCGGCACCGGCGGTTCTCAATGCTGCAAACGAGGTAGCGGTAGCTGCTTTCCTTGATGGCAAGCTTCCATTCACGCGTATTGCGGTAGTGGTGGAGCAGGTGCTGGCGCGCTATGCCCCGCCACCGCCGGTCGCCCTGGCAGATGTCATGGCCATTGATGCGGCAGCCCGGGCGGAAGCGCGCGGTTTTCTGGAGTTGGTAAGGCAGTGACCCAATCCCCTTCCGTCCTGATGATGATCGGCGCGTTCCTGCTGGTGCTGGGGCCGCTCGTGGTGCTGCACGAACTGGGGCACTATCTGGTCGGCCGCCTGTTCAAGGTGAAGGCCGATGTTTTCTCGATCGGGTTTGGCAAGGAACTGGCTGGCTGGACGGACACGCGCGGCACCCGTTGGCGGCTCGCCGCCCTGCCGCTGGGCGGTTATGTCCAGTTCGCGGGTGACATGAACGCCACCTCGGTGCCCAATCCCGAGGCGGCCAAGGCCAGCCCGGAAGAGAAGAAGGGCATGTTCCAGTATGCCGCCCTGTGGCAGCGCGCGCTGATCGTGCTGGCCGGGCCGCTGATGAACCTGTTTGTGGCCGTCGCGATTTTCGCCGCGTTCAACATGGCCTATGGCGTGCCGGTGGCCGCCCCGGTGATCGGTGAGTTCGGAAAGGGCTCTGCGGCGCAGGCCGCCGGGTTCAAGACTGGCGACCGGATCGTCGCGATCGACGGCGCCCGGGTTGAAAGCTTCATGGACATTGCCGAGCGGGTCGCGCTCTATCCCGGCCGGACGATCACCATCGCGGCGGAACGCGGCGGTGTAAGCTTTACCCAGCCGGTCAAGCTGGCCACCGATGTCCAGAAGGATCGCTTCGGCAACGAGATCCGGCGCGGCCTGCTGGGTATCCGCCCGGCGGCGATGGAATTCCGGGATGTGGGCCCGATCACGGCCTTCGTGACCGGCTTTGACCAGTCGATGGGGATCGTCCGCACAATGGCGGCCGGGCTGGTCCAGATCGTCACGGGAGAGCGCCCGCTTGATGAATTGGGCGGGCCGATCAAGATCGCCAAATTCTCGGGCGAGCAGTTCTCGCTCGGCTGGCTTTCGTTCGTGTCATTCGCGGCGCTGATCTCAATTAATTTGGCATTCATTAACTTGCTGCCAATCCCCACGCTCGACGGCGGGCACCTGGCTATGTACGCGGCAGAAGCTGTCCGCCGTAAGCCGCTGGGTGCACGCAGTCAGGAGTGGGCGTTCCGCACCGGCCTGGCGTTTATGCTGGCCCTGATGCTGTTCGTCACCTTGAACGACATTGCCTCGCTGTCGATCTTCGGCGGCTAGGCGCAGGGTAGGGTAAAACTACGGGCAAAACGCCGGAACATTGCTTGATCGGCGTGGCTGCATCGGGCAATGGCGGGCAATTGCCAGTAGCGCGCCCGCGCTATCGCCTGGGGTGGGCGAGGGGCGTTGAGCATCTAGACGGGAACAGCCGTGCCGAATAACCGAATTGCCAGCCATCGCCAGTCCACCCTCCGCATCGCTGCGATGCTGCTGGGTACCTCGATCCTGGGCGGTTTGCCGCAGGTTGCACAGGCTCAGCAAGCGGCTACGGCCGCCCCGGCAGCTGCTCCGGCACCAGCCCCGGCGCTGATCCAGTCGATCACGGTCACCGGTTCGCAGCGGCTGGAGCCGGATACGATCCGTTCCTACATCAAGCTGCGGGTTGGCCAGGCCTATACCCAGCAGGCCGCCGACGAAGCGCTGAAGGATCTGTTCGCGACCGAACTGTTCTCTGACGTTCAGGTGCGCAATGAAGGCGGCAACGTTTCGATCGCGGTGAAGGAAAATCCGGTGATCAACCGGATCATCCTGGAAGGCAACAAGCGCCTCAAGGAAGAGAAGATCCTTCCCGAAATCAAGCTGGCGCCGCGCCAGATCTTCACCCGTTCGAAGGTCCGTGCCGACGTTGCCCGCATCATCGAACTGTACAAGCGCCAGGGTCGTTTCGCCGCGCAGGTTGAACCGAAGATGGTGCTGCTCGACCAGAACCGGGTCGATATCGTCTTCGAAATTCAGGAAGGGCCGAAGTCCAAGGTCCGCAAGATCAATATCATCGGCAACGAGCAGTTCGATGATGGCGACCTGAAGGATGAAATGGTCACCAAGGAAACCGGGCTGACCAAGCTCTTCAGCTCGGGCACCAGCTATGACCCGGACCGCATGGCCTTTGACCAGCAGAAGCTGCGCCAGTTCTACCTGACGAAGGGCTATGCCGATTTCCGGATCATCTCGGCCGTGGCCGAACTGACGCCGGACAAGAAGGACTTCATCCTGACCTACGTGGTCGAGGAAGGGCAGCGCTACAAGTTCGGCGACGTGAAGGTCGATAGCCAGCTGCGTGACTTTGACAGCGATCGCCTGGCTGCCCAGCTGCCGATGAAGAAGGGCGACTGGTACGATGCCAAGATGGTGGAAGACACCATCGAGAAGCTCAACGATACTGCCGGCGCCTTTGGCTACGCCTTCGCCGATGTCCGTCCGAACTATGATCGGAACAAGGATGACCTCACCATGGGCATCACGTTCCAGATCGCCGAGGCGCCGCGCGTCTATGTCGAGCGGATTGACGTTAACGGCAACACGCTGACCCAGGACAAGGTGATCCGCCGCGAATTCCGCCTGGCGGAAGGCGATGCGTTCAACTCGCTCCAGGTCAAGCGGTCGACCAGCCGCATCAATTCGCTCGGTTACTTCCAGGAAAAGTTCGAGATCGAGCAGAAGTCCGGCTCGGCCCCTGACCGGATTGTGCTGGAAGCCAATGTCGAGGAAAAGCCGACCGGCGAGCTCCAGCTCTCCGCTGGCTATTCCAGCCTTGAAAAGCTGATCTTCCAGGGATCGGTCCAGCAGCGCAACTTCCGCGGTCGCGGCCAGACCATCGGCCTTTCGCTGAGCTATTCGAACTATTCGAAGAGCGCCGAAGTCAGCTTTACCGAACCCTACCTGTTCGATCGCAACGTCTCGCTGGGCTTCAACGTCTATCGCCGCGATTACAACAGCTTCAATTATCTCAACAACAACCGCAACACGACCTACAAGCAGGCCACCACCGGCTTCCAGTTGCGCGCCGGCGTGCCGCTGACCGAATATGTCTCGGCCGTGGGCAGCTATACGTTCAACATTGATGACGTGACGCTGGATCGCGCCCAGTTCTTTACCGACCGGGTCAACCCGGGTGTGCAGGAATGCGATGCCCTGCTGGCCGGACGCTATCTGTGCGAAGCGATCGGCAACCGCACCAGCTCGATCCTGGGCCTGTCGCTGATCTATGACTCGCTGGATAGCCGCATCCGTCCCTCGCGTGGTCGTGCCGCGTCGGTGACCGCGGAATTCGCCGGGCTGGGCGGTTCGGTCAAATATGGCCGCCTGCGTGCCAATGCCTCGCAGTATTGGCCGCTGGCCAAGGGTTGGATCTTCTCGGTCCGCGGTGAAGGTGGCCTGATCAAGTCGTTCGAAAACCGCGGGGTCGGGATCGATCCTGTCCGCCTGACCGATCGCTTCTATCTGGGCGAGCCGGAAATGCGTGGCTTTGACATTCGCGGCGTTGGCCCGCGCGTGCTGCGCCAGTCGATTGTCGATGACGGCACCGGCAATCCGAAGATCATTGATGATCGTAATTCGGTGATCGATGACGCGCTGGGTGGCCGCTATTACTACCTCGGCCATGTCGAACTGGAAATTCCGCTCGGTTCGGGCGCGCGTGAACTGGGGCTGCGGCCTTCGGTCTTCCTTGATGTTGGTTCGGTCTGGGGCGTGAACCGGCCGCTGTTGCAGAACAGCCCGTTCCCCAACGGGATCTTCATCCCGACCCGCGATACCAGCGGCAACCAGCTCTATCTGCAGGTGGACGAAGTTGACACCAACTGTGTGGCAACCAAGACATCGCAGGTTACCAATGCCGTAAACCCGGCTGCGGCCACCTGCCTTGGTTCGTCCAGCAATACAGCGTTGGGGAACAATGTCGGTCCCTTCCAGGAAATCTTTGTCGGCAATTCGGCGCGTCCGCGCGTGTCTGTCGGCATTGGCGTCAACTGGAACTCGCCCTTCGGGCCGTTCCGCATCGATTTTGCCAAGGTGCTGATGAAGCGTCCGGGCGACGATACCAAGAGCTTTACTTTCAACGTGGGAACACAATTCTGATGAAACTGATCCGTAATTCGGCCCTGTTTGCCGCTATTTCGATTGCTGCACTTTCGGCTCAGCCGGCCTTCGCCAAGAAGGACGACAAGGACGCCAAGAATGCGGCTGCGGCTGCTCCGGCGGCGGCTCCGGTCAGCAACGTGGTGCAGGGCATCGCGGTTGCCAATCTCCAGGCTGCGATCCTCAATTCGGACGCCTATCGCGCCGCCCAGCAGCAGCGCCCGGTGACCTACAAGCCGCAGCTCGATCAGGCTCAGGCCCGCGGCAGCGCGCTGGAAGCCCAGATCAAGCCGATGATCGACCGCTTCAACACCGCCCGCCAGGCGGCCAATACCCCTGCTTTGCAGCAGCAGCTCCAGACCCAGGCCCGGGCGATCCAGGAACTGCAGGAAAAGGGTAAGCAGGAAATCCAGCAGATCCTGCTCCCGGCCGCGCTGTCGGAAGCCTTCGTTAACGAGCAGATCGAGGACAAGCTCGATGTCGCCGTGCAGAAGGCCATGGAAAAGAGCAAGGTCAGCCTGCTGCTGCAGCCCGGTGCCGTGCTGGCCCGCGCCAATGCCTATGACCTGACTGACGAGATCGTGGCGGAAATCAATGCCGTGCTGCCGACCGCGCAGCTGGTCCCGCCGCAGGGCTGGGAACCGCGCGAAGTCCGCGAAGCCCGCGCGCAGCAGGCTGCCCAGCAGGGCGGGGCGCGTCCGGCTGCAGCACCGGCCGCTCCGGCTGGTCCGCAGCCCGAAGGCCGCTAAGCGCATCGCCTCCAGGCAACGATGAGCGAGAGCGAAACCTCGACCCAGGCCGGCGCGGAACAGTCCGCGTCGGCTCGGGACATCCGGCAGATCCTGAATGCGCTGCCGCACCGCTATCCGCTGCTGCTGGTGGACCGCGTCAAGTCGATGGAAATCGGCGAGCGGATCCATGCCGTAAAGGCGGTTACCTTTAACGAGCAGTTCTTCCAGGGCCACTTCCCGGGCCGTCCGATCATGCCGGGCGTGCTGCAGATCGAAGCCCTGGCCCAGGCCGCCGCGATCCTCGCGATCGAGACGCTGGAACTCGCCGGTTCAGGCAAGCTGGTCTACTTCATGGCGATTGAGGAAGCCAAGTTCCGCGCTCCGGTGGAGCCGGGCGTGCTGCTCGATCTGGAAGTGGGCTTTCTCCAGAAGCGGGCGCGGGTCTGCAAGTTCTGGGGCAAGGCCTCGATCGAGGGCAAGGTAACCTGCGAAGTGCAGTTTACCGCCATGGTCGCGGATCCGCCTGCGGATTCTTGATCAGTCGGTAGAGCCATCCGGCTCTCTCGAGCAACACCGGCCCGCTCCCCTGGCCCAGCCACCCGTTAAAGGTACCCTGTGGGTGGTTGGGCCGGGGGAGCGGGCCGGTGTTGCAATCCAGCCGAGAGGCTGGACAAACACCGCTTCCCCCGCTATGCGGCGCGCTTCCTTTTCAGGCCGGTCGGAACCGGCCCCAGCGAAAGATTGAACTATGAAGGCCGATATCCATCCCGATTATCACATGATCAAGGTGCAGATGACTGACGGCACCGTGTTCGAAACTCGCTCCACCTGGGGCAAGGAAGGCGACACGCTGACGCTGGAAATCGACCCCACGTCGCACCCGGCATGGACCGGCGGCACCCGCCAGCTCGATCAGGGCGGCCGCGTTGCCCAGTTCAACAAGCGCTTTGGCGGTCTTACCCTCAAGAAGTAAGACGGGTTCCAGCGGAACAAGCGAAGGGCGGCCATTGGCCGCCCTTTTGCTTTGGGCATTCCGCAGAGTGATTCGCACCGCGCGCTCGGCCAAATGCAGTGAGTAATTAAATTACGTGGGCTTCCTGGAGAGCGATTTTTCGCTTCCCATCGCGCAGGTCCTGTGCAAGAGGGCGCGCCTCTCCCAATCGCTGCTTGCGAGGCGGGCGAGCGCTGCCTAACAGCGCGCAGTCCGGCAGGCGCCGGGAGATATGGCGATCGTAGCTCAGTTGGTTAGAGCGCCGGTTTGTGGTACCGGAGGTCGTGGGTTCGAACCCCATCGATCGCCCCATTCTCTCCCTTGATCCCGCGCCCCGACTTAAGGAGACGCGCGTGCCTGCGATCTGGGAAGAACCCGATTTTGATGATCACGAACTGGTCCAGGTCGTTCGCGACCGTGCCAGCGGCCTGACGGCGATTTTCGCGCTCCATTCGACTCACCTTGGCCCCGGTGCTGGTGGCACGCGGTTCTGGCACTATGCCGATCCAGCGATGGCCATGCGCGATGCCCTGCGTCTGTCGCGCGGGATGAGCTACAAGAATGCCATGGCCGGCCTGCCGATGGGCGGCGGCAAGGCCGTGATCCTGGCTGATCCGGCTGGCACCAAGACCCCCGAACTGCTCGCGGCCTTCGGCAAGGCGGTCGATGCGCTGGGCGGTCGCTATGTTACGGCCGAAGACGTTGGTATCAACGAAGCGGATATGGTCGCCGTCTCGCAGCAGACCCGCCATGTCACCGGCCTTCCGGCGCAGGACAAGGGGCAGGCTGGCGGCGATCCCGGCCCGTTCACCGCGCGCGGCATCTTCCACGGGATCAAGGCAGCCGTGGCTTACAAGCTGGGCGCAGACAGCATGAAGGGCGTCCATGTCGCGATCCAGGGGACTGGCAGTGTTGGCGGCGGTGTGGCCCGGCTGCTGGCCGCCGAAGGCGCGCGCCTGACCCTGGCTGACGTTAATGCTGATCGGGCCAAGGTCCTTGCTGCCGAGCTGGGCGGAGCAGCTATCGCCGCTGAAAGCATTATGGACACCGAATGCGACGTGTTCAGCCCCAATGCGCTGGGCGCGATCCTCGACGATGCCGGCATTGCGCGCCTGCGCGCGCCAATCGTGGCCGGCGGGGCCAACAACCAGTTGGCTCGGCCTGAACACGGCCAGATCCTTGCCGCACGTGGGATCCTCTATGCGCCGGACTATGTGATCAACGCGGGCGGGATCATCGCCGTGGCGCTGGAATATCTGGCGCGCGAACATGGCCAGCCTACCTCGCTGGAAGAGGTCCATCGCCGGCTGGAGGAAATCCCCGGTCGCCTCACCGCGATCTGGGACGAAAGCAAGGCCAGCGGCCGCTCGGCAGACCAGGTGGCCGATAGCATGGCGCAAAAGTTGATCGGGCGTTAGGCGCTTGCCCGAATCCCTGCACCCTGCCAAAGGGGCGCGGACAATTTTCGGGCATTTTTAACCCCAGGCACGGCCTATTTTAATGCACGGTTACGCCAATCCTGCCCGCTTCCTGCGCCTTGCGCGCTGGTTGACGCCGTTGTTCTTGCTTAGCGGCATCGCAATCACCGGCATCACGCTGGCCTGGGCCCTGCTGGCCGCCCCGGCCGAGCGGTTGCAGGGTGATTCCGCCAAGATCCTGTTTGTCCATGTCCCCGCCGCTTGGCTGGGGATGGGTGGTTGGACCGCCTTGGCAATTGCCAGCCTGACTGAACTGGTCTGGCGCCATCCGCTGGCGGCAATCGGCGCGCGCGCAATTGCCCTGCCGGGGGCCTTCTTTGCGGCATTGTGTCTGGCAACGGGTTCGCTGTGGGGGCGTCCGGCCTGGGGCACCTGGTGGGTCTGGGACGGGCGGCTGACCTCGATGCTGGTGCTGCTGTTCCTGTACCTGGCCTATCTGGCGCTGGCCGAAGCGGCTGACCGCGACGGCGGCAACGGATCGGGGCAAAGCCGCATTCCGGCGATCTTCGGTCTGGTTGGCGCAATCAACATTCCGATCATCCATTATTCGGTGCTGTGGTGGAATTCGCTGCACCAGCCGCCCAGCATTGCCATGGGCAAATCCGCGATGGCGCCGGTTTTCCTGGGCGGACTGCTGGCTGCCAGCCTGGGCTTTTCGCTGATCTTTGGTGGAGTGGTGCTGGCGCGGATGCGGGCCATTCTGGCCAATGCCCAGGCCGATGCGCGCCTGCGCCGCAAAGCAATGGATTTTGACAATGCGTGAGGGCCTTGATCACTGGCCGTTTATCGCTGCCTCCTTTGCGCTTGGCATCGGCGGCACGCTGGCGCTGGTTGCGCAATCATGGCTGGCCATGCGCCGCGCCGAAGCGCGCCGTGACCGGAGCCGCGGCAAGTGAAGGCCAAGCATCAACGGCTGGTTCTGGCGCTGATCGCGCTGGTGGCGCTGCTGGGGGCCGGCGCGCTGGCAGCCTGGGCGCTGCGCAGTCAGGCCTCGTTCTTCTATCTGCCGGCCGAATATGCCGCCAATCCGCCCGAAGCCGGCCGCGCCGTGCGGCTTGGCGGAATGGTTGAAAAGGGTTCGATCAAGACGGCAGCCGATGGTGTGACGATCACCTTCGTGATCCACGATGACAAGGCCCGCGTGCCGGTGACCTTCAAGGGGATCGTGCCTGACCTGTTCGTTGAAGGATCGGGAGCGGTCGCCGAAGGACGCCGCCAGCCGGACGGGACCTTCCTGGCCGACAATGTTCTGGCCAAACATGATGAAAACTATGTCCCGCGCGAAATGAAGAACATGACCAAGGACGAGGCCCGCAAGGCCATCGCGGAGACGCAATGATTGCCGAATTTGGCCTTGCCGCCCTGTGCCTTGCTGCCGCGCTGGCCGCCTTGCAGCTGATTGCCGGGGCTTTGTCGCTGACCCCGCGTGGCGCTGCCCTGGGCGAGATCGTGCGGCCGGTGGCGATGGTGCAGGGCGTGCTGGTGGCGCTGTCTTTCGCGGCGCTGGTCACGCTCTTCGCCCAGACCGACCTGTCGGTTGAGCTGGTCGCCAAGAATTCCCACTCGATGAAGCCGCTGATCTACAAGATCACCGGCACCTGGGGGAACCATGAAGGCTCGATGCTGCTGTGGGTCATGATCATGGGCCTGTCGGGCTGCTTCGTCGCCGCGGTGGAGCGCCGCCTGCCCGAGCGGACCATGCTGGCAACGCTGGCTGGTCAGGCCTTCGTTAGCCTGGGGTTCTATGCCTTCCTGCTGATCTCGTCGAACCCGTTCACCCGGCTGAGCTCGCCCGCGCTCGAAGGGGCAGGGCTTAACCCGCTGCTGCAGGATCCCGGCCTCGCCTTCCACCCGCCGCCGCTTTACATCGGCTATGTCGGCCTGTCGGTCGCTTTCAGTTTTGCCATCGGCGCGCTGGTTACCCGTGAGGTCGGCCCGGCTTTCGCCCGTGCCATGCGGCCCTGGGTGCTGGGATCGTGGTTCTTCCTGACGCTGGGCATCACCGCCGGATCCTATTGGGCCTATTATGAGCTCGGCTGGGGCGGCTGGTGGTTCTGGGACCCGGTTGAGAACGCCAGCCTGATGCCGTGGCTGGCGGCCACCGCCTTGCTGCACTCGGTCTCGGTCCTGGCCGCGCGCAATGCGCTGCGCGCCTGGACGGTGATGCTGGGCGTGGTCGCTTTCTCGATGTCGATGGTCGGCACCTTCCTGGTCCGCTCGGGCATCCTCACCTCGGTCCACGCCTTTGCGGTTGATCCGGAACGGGGCAGCTTCATCTTGGGCCTGCTGGCGCTGAATATCGGCGGCGCGCTGGTGCTGTTCGGCCTGCGCGCTTCCAGCGTGACCGAGGGGGAACGCTTTGCCGTGACCAGCCGCGAAGGCGCGCTGGTGTTCAACAATGTCATGCTTAGCGCGATACTGGGGATCGTGCTGGTTGGCACGCTCTATCCGCTGCTGGCCGAAGCGCTGGGAGCCAAGGTTTCGGTGGGGCCACCCTATTTCAACCCGGTCAGCGCGATCTTTGCCGTGCCCATGCTGCTGGTGCTGGCGGTTGGCCCGCTGCTGCGGTGGCGGCGCGATAGCCTGGCGCGGATCAAGGTGCAGGTGGCCGTTCCGGCGCTGCTGCTGGTGGGAACCCTGTTGTGGGCGGCAAGCCAGGCGGTCGGGCTCCTGCCGGCGCTCGGCCTCGGCCTGTCAGCGGCGTTGGCCGTAGCGAGCCTCCTGCCGCTGCGCGGTCGCAAGCTGCGTCAGATCAAGCTGCCGCTCTGGGGCATGGTCGTGGCGCACTTCGGCATCGCGGTTGCGCTGCTTGGCATGGCCAGCGATGCGGCCTTTACCACCGAGCGCCTTGTTGCTGTGCGGCCGGGTGACACGGTCGAGGTTGGTCCGTGGCAGGTTCAGTTGCAGCGGATCGAACCCGTCGCCGGACCGAACTGGACCGCGCTGCGCGGCGATCTGGCCGTCAGCTACAAGGGCGGCGCCGTGAGCGAACTGCACCCCGCCGCGCGGACCTTCTGGGCGCCGCCGAACGAGACGAACGAAGCCGCGCTCAAGACCCGCTGGAACGGGCAGCTCTATGCTGTGCTGGGGCAGGAAACGAGCGGTGGCCGCTGGCAGCTGCGGCTGTGGTGGAAGCCCTTCGTGCCGATGATCTGGTATGGCGGCGTGCTGATCGCGCTTGGCGGCCTGTTGGCGCTGTTCGGCCGCCTGGTGAGCGACCTCAAACGCCTGGTGGCGCGCGACAAGATTGCCTACCGCCGGACGAGGCAGGGCCGATGAGCGCGCAAAAGCCTGCATCGCGCTGGACGCTGTGGCTGCCTTTGGCGCTGTTTCTGGGGTTCGTGGCGCTGGTCATGGTCGGGCTTTACCGTCCGGCTGACCGGGAAGTGGCCAGCACCATGATTGGCAAGCCATTGCCGCAGTTCAACCTGCGGGCCGCTTCGCCAGACCGTCCGGGCCTGTCGCTCGCGAACCTGGCCGACGGCAAGCCGCGGCTGCTCAATATCTTCGCTTCGTGGTGCGTGCCATGTGCGGTCGAGGCGCCGCAACTGGCCGCATTGAAGGCGCAGGGGGTGGAGATTGCCGGGGTGGCAATCCGTGACCGGCCGGAAGACGTCGCCGCCTTTCTGGCCCGCAATGGCAACCCGTTCACGCGGATCGGTGCGGATGACCGGTCCGAAGTGCAGTTCGGGATTGGTTCGTCCGGCGTGCCGGAAACCTTCGTGATCGATGGCAAGGGCACGATCCGTTATCAGCACATCGGCGAGATCCGGCCCGAGCACCTGCCGCTCCTGCTGGAGAAGCTGCAGGATGCCGGGCAATGATGCGGCTGCTGCTGACCTGTCTGGCGCTGGTTTTCGCGCTGCCGGCCAATGCACAGGACGGGGTGCCGCCAGCGCCCTATGCCAATGTCCAGCTGTCTGATCCGGCGCAAGAGGCCAAGGCCCACGCGCTGATGCTCACGCTTCGCTGTCTGAAGTGCCAGAGCCAGTCGATCGCCGATTCCGACGCGCCGATGGCCGGCGATATGCGCAGCCTGGTGCGCGAGCGGATCGCCGCTGGAGAAGATCCCGAAGCAATCCGCGCCTGGCTGGTTGAGCGTTACGGCGATTATGTCAGCTACCAGCCGCGCGTGACCAGCCTGACCTGGCCGCTTTTTGCCATTCCGCTGCTGCTGATCCTGGGCGTTGGCCTGGTCCTGCGGCGGCGCTTGCGCCGGGGAGGCGAACAATGAATCCGCTGTTCACCTGGGCGCTGGTAATCCTGACCGCGCTTGCCGCCTTTGCCCTGGCGGTGCTGCTGCGCGCCCCACGCCGCGGCTGGGAGGCTATTGCGGCGGCCCTGATGGTGGGCATGGCTGCCTATGCCTTGCAAGCCAGCCCGGGGCAGCCCGGTGCACCCAAGCAAGGGGCTGAACAGGTTGCGAAGAGCGGGGCGGCGCTGGTTGAGGCGCGACAGCAGCTGGCTCAGGCGCAGGCGAGCGGACAGGGGCTTAACCGCTGGCTGGTGATCGGTGATGCCCTGGCGCGCAACGGCCAATATGGCGATGCGGCCGGCGTCATTCTGGGCGCGGTTGAGCAGGATCCGAAAAATGCCGATGCCTGGCTGGCCATGGCCAATGCCCTGGTCGGCCATGCCGAAGGGAACCTGACCCCGGTGGCGCTCTATGCCTATGGCCGGGCCGCACAGGCCGATCCGGCGCATCCCGGCCCGCCGTTCTTCCTGGGGCTGGCGCTTGCCCAGTCCGGCAAGCTGGCTGAGGCACGCGGCCTGTGGGCGGAATTGCTGGCGCGCAGCCCCAAGGATGCGCCGTGGCGCGCAGACCTGGCCGAGCGGCTTCAGCGGCTTGATGCCTTTATCGCCATGCAGGCGCAGCAGCAGAACGGACCGCTTCGGTAAGCCGCGTTGCGGGCGTACAAACACACTGCTAATCGCACACACCTTGCGGCAGGGGGCGGGTCGAGTCTCGCCGTTTATGGGACGCAGAGATGATCAATACCGCGAAGACCGAAAGCGGAGCAGCCGCTGCCCAATTTGCCCACCAACATGGTCACGGCCATGGCCACGGACAGGGGGGGCTTGCGAAGCTCGCCCTCGGCGCGATTGGCGTGGTGTTTGGCGATATCGGCACCAGCCCGCTTTACGCATTCCGCGAAACATTCGCCTCGCACCACGGCGTGCCGGGCATTCAGGTTGATCCGGTTCATATCACCGGCGTGCTCAGCCTGGTGTTCTGGTCGATGATGATCGTGGTGACGTTCAAGTACGTCCTCACCATCATGAAGGCCGACAACAAGGGCGAGGGCGGCAGCCTGGCGTTGCTGGCGCTGATCAACCGCAAGTCTGAAAACCGCAAGTGGACCGGGCCATTCGTGCTGCTGGGCGTGTTTGCGACCGCGCTGTTCTATGGCGATTCGATGATCACGCCGGCCATGTCAGTGCTTTCGGCCACCGAGGGTCTGCAATACGTCAATCCCGGCTTCGAAGCCTGGATCGTGCCTATTGCCGTGGCGATCCTGTTTGGCCTGTTTGCGATCCAGTCGCGCGGGACTGAGCGGGTTGGCCGGATGTTCGGACCGATTATGCTGCTCTACTTTGGCACCCTGGCGGCCCTGGGGGTGATGCACCTGGCGGCCATGCCGCAAGTGGTTCTGGCGACGATCAATCCGCTCAATGCCCTGAACTTCTTCGCCACGGATGGCTTCCGGGCCTTTGTCGCCATGGGCTCAGTCGTGCTGGCCGTGACCGGCGCGGAAGCGCTTTATGCCGATATGGGCCATTTCGGGCGCAAGCCGATCGGCGTCAGCTGGATGACCTTCGTCTTGCCGGCGCTGATGCTCAATTACATGGGGCAGGGGGCGATGATCCTGTCGCAGACGCCGGACCAGGCAGCGCTGCTGATCAAGGATCCGTTCTTCCTGATGATCCCAGATGCCGTGCGCCTCCCGGTGATCTTCCTGGCGCTGCTGGCCACGATCATCGCCAGCCAGGCGGTGATTTCCGGCGCCTTCAGCCTGACCCAGCAGGCGGTCCAGCTGGGCTTCATGCCGCGCATGCAGATCAAGCACACCAGCGCCGCCGCCGCCGGGCAGATCTATATCCCGGTGATCAACTGGGCGCTGATGATCGCGGTGATCTTCCTGGTGCTGTTCTTCCGTTCATCGAGCAACCTGGCCGCAGCCTATGGGATCGCGGTGACGGGGGCGATGTTCATCGATACCATCCTGCTCGCCGCGGTGCTGGTCACCCTGTGGCGCTGGCCAGTGTGGAAGGCGGCCCCGCTGGTGATCGCCTTCATCATTGTCGACATGGCCTATCTGGGTGCCAACCTGCTGAAGGTGCCGTCGGGCGGCTGGGTGCCGCTGGTAATCGGCCTGGCGATCTTCACCCTGTTGACCTCGTGGTCGCGCGGCCGGGCGCTGATGCGCGCCTCGATGGCGGATGGCGCGATCCCGATGGAGGTCTTCGCCAAGAGCGCCCATTCCAGCGCCACCCGCGTGCCGGGCACGGCGATCTTCATGGCCTCGACCGCTTCGGGCGTGCCTTCGGCGCTGCTGCACAATATCAAGCACAACAAGGTGCTGCACGAACGCGTGGTGATCCTGACCGTGGCGATCCAGGACGTGCCCTTCGTTGACGAGACGGAGCGGTGCAGCGTGAAGGATCTGGGCCAGGGCTTCTACCGGATGTCGCTGCGCTATGGCTTCCTCGAGGAGACCGACGTGCCGGCCGCGCTGAAGCGCGCCGACATCTGCGGCGGTCCGTTTGAGATGATGAAGACCAGCTTCTTCCTCTCGCGCCAGACGCTGTTGCCCTCGGCCAAGCCCGGCATGGCGCTGTGGCGCGAAAAGCTGTTCGCGTGGATGCTGCGCAATGCCGCCAGCGCGATGGAGTTCTTCCGTCTGCCGACCAACCGCGTGGTCGAACTGGGCAGCCAGGTCGAGATCTAGGGCGGCAGTTTCCCGCTGCCCCGGGTCGGACCCAGGGGCAGCGGTCGACGTTAGTTGCGCAGTCGCTCGATCGCCTGGGCCAGCGCGACATAGAGCTTGCCCATATCGCTGCTCAGCAGAGTAACGCCAAGGGCGTGGCCATCGCGGGTGGACAGCAGCTGGCGCAGCATCGCCTCAAAATCATGGATGTAGCGGCTGACGTGCTCGCGGAAGCCGGGCTCTTCCTGGAACAGGCGGGCGATCCCCTTGCTGTCTGCCGGGTCAAGCAGCTTGACCGCACGCCGCGTGAACACGCCGCGATCGCCTTTGAGATAGGCGGCCCAGGCCGTGTCGGAAACGTCGGTATCCATGGCCTTGGCAATATCGATTGCGTTGGAATTGAGCGCTTCGGTGATCAGGGCGACCCGGCGGGCAAAGTCATTGTCGACCTGCTCTTCGGCCCGCGTCCGGGTTTGGGCCACGCGCCGCTCAAGGTTGCCGGCCAGTTCGTTGACCTTGGCCAGCTGATCACGCAACTGGATCGCCGCATCACGGCTGACGCCCGAAGCGCGGGCGCTGGCCGCTTCCAGCTGTTCAGCAACATCGGCAATCCGGGCCTGCACTGCGGCGTCAATCGCCGTGCTGCTTTGTTCAGCCAGGCGTTCAGCCAGAGTGCTGATCGCTGCCGCGCTGCCGCTTTCAAGCTCACCCACGGCTTCGCGGGCCGCAACAGTCAGGGCATCGATTGCGCTTTTGAGCTCGGCCTGGGCCAGTTCGGCCAGGGCCAGGCTTTCGCCGCGGGTAGCGGTCAAGACCTGCTGAATCCCGCCAAGGGCCGCAGCCTGCGCCGCAGTCTTGCCGCCGATTTCGCCCAGCAGGGTATCGCTGCGCTCGATATTGCTGAGCAAGCCGGCGCCGCGGGCTTCGGCTTCGCTGGCGGCATCACGCAGGGATGCCGTGCGTTGCTCAATCTCGGCCAGCCGGGCTTCGCTGGCGCCGATGGCGGCGGGCAGTTCGGTTGCAGCATGGGTGGCACTGGCCTGGATCAATTCAAGCAGGCGGACCGAATTGTCGGTCAGCTCAAGGACGGTCCTGTCTGTCCCGGTGAGGGCCTCGCGGCTGGCGGCGAGGCGGTCAGCCAATGTGGCCAGGCTGGCGCCCAGATCATCCTGTGCGGAACCGCCGAGTGCGGCCGCTTCGCGGATCTTGTCGGCAAAGGTGTCCAGCTGGGCAGCGATTTCGCGGGTGTAGGACAACATCTGCCGCGCCCGCTCCTCCTGCTCTGCTCGGCGCGTGGCCAGCACGGTGTCGAGCGCATCCAGCTGTTCCTTGAGGGTATCGCCAAACGCCTCGTGCCGTGCGGCGAGATCGCTGCGGCGACGTTCGAGCTCTTCGGCAAAGAGCCGGTCCCGTTCAACGAGACGCTGGTCAACATCATCAGCCTCGCGGGCCAGCTCGGTCAGGCGATTGCGGGCCGATTCCAGCGCCCGCTCATCGATGTCGCTGATCTGGCCGATGGCATTGCGCAGATCATCGACGAGGCGACCGATCGCGGCCTGCCAGGCCTCCAGCGCAACGGCTTCGGCCTCGCGCAGCGAACGACCAATCGTCGAGCCTTCATCACGGACCGCGTTGAGCCGCGAACGCAGCGATACCAGGCTCTCCTCTTCGCTGCGGTCAAGCAGGGTGCGGGTTTCGGCCAACTCGGCGGCAAGGGCGCTGGCCCGCGTGCGGATGCTGGCGAGAGCGGCAACTTCATGCGCATCCAGCTCGCCGCGGAATGCTTCACCGCGTTCGGCCAGTTCGCCAAACCGCGCACTGGCAATCGTTTCCAGTTGCTCGGTCTGGCGCGTAAATTCGGCCAGCGCAGCGTCAATCTTGTCAGTCAGCGCCGCGATCTGGCGTTCGCTGGCCAGGCCAAACTGGTTCAGGCGGTTGAAGCCGCTGACCAGATCCTCGATCTGGGCATTGGCTGTGTGGCCGGCCGCGGCGATTGTATTGGTGACGTCCTTGGCGGAGCTGGCGATCACCGGCAGTTGTCCGCGCAGCTTTTCCATATTGTCGAGCGCGGCTGCGCTTACCGAGCCAAGCGTTTCGACCCGGGTGCCATTGTCTGCCACCAGGGTGGCCAACTGCTCGGCGTGCTGGGAAAGCCGCTCCGTCGCAACGCGCCCGAGGGACTCAAGGTCGCGCGATTGGGCGGCGATGAATTCGCGGGCCAGGCTGAGTTCGCCGTTAACCGTAGTCAGTCGCAGTTCGAGCGCAGCGGATTCGCGGGCGAGCGATTGGGCAACGTCACCAAACCGGTTTGCCTCGCGGCTGCTGTTGCGCATGATCAGCAACCAGCTGACCGCGATCAGCAGCACCGGTGCGGACCAATCAGCCAGCCAGCTTGCCCATTGGGCGGGCGTCCCGCCGGTCAGCATATCTGCCTGATTTACGAAGACAAACAGGCCTGTCCAGCCGCAAACTGCCGCAATTGCAAGGGTTGCGGCGACGATGGGCCACCAGCGGCGCGGGGGCGGTGGGGCATCATGACTATCGAGGTATTCGGCCTCCGGGCTCTCCACCCAGGCCTCATCCGGCACCGCATCGGTGGTGCTGACTTCGGCTTCGGCAGCGTCATCTGCGGGTGAGGCTGCGTCGATGGCTACGATGCGGGATCTTTTGGTCATGGTTAACGTGATACCACTTGTGGGCTGGCGATAAACCCCACTTTAACCCTTTCCTGTCAGGGGTGCCGGGCATGGCCTATGAAGTTGGATCCCTGGACGCGACTCTGTCTGCTGCGGCTGGCGCCGATGCACAGCTTTTTGCCGAATTGCGGCAGGCCTTCGTGGACAGTCTGGCGCGCCAAGTCGATCTGCTTGGGCGGGCTCGCTGCGATGGCAACTGGCAAATAACCGCTATGCGGATCAAGGGCTTGGCTGCCAGCTTTCATGCCGATGCCTTGATCGGGCTGGCTGATGAGGCGCTGGATGCCGCGCCGGGCGACCCGCTGGCGGTACGCCGGATCAAGGGCTTTCTAGACGAATACGCCGCCTGAGCGGCAGGCTCGCGACTTGTGTAGCGGCGGCTGAGCCGGTATCCTGCCGGTCCTTCCCTTACCTCGATCCTTGCGGAGGCCGCACTGCGCGTCGCGCTTATCTCCATGCTCGAAAATGGTGCCGCCCCGCGCGGTGCCTTGCGCGTGGGCGGGGTTTCGGTGGCGCTGGAGCAACTGGTGCTGGTTCTGTCGATGGGCTGCGAGCGGATTTTCTGCCTTGCCAGCCGGATGACGCCAGAGGTTGCCGCTCTTCAGCATGAGGCAGAACGGGCCGGTGCGCGCTTTCAGCTGATCCCCGGGCCGCACGGCCTGTTGGGACAGGTGACCGCGGTCGACGAGGTGATCGCTCTGGCCGACGGGCTGTTCGCCTCGGTCGGTGATGCCGTGGCGCTGCTTGAACCGGGTTCGGCTGTGCTGGTTCAGCCCGCCGAGAGCGCGGTCGAGGCCGGCTTTGAACGGATCGATCCGACGCTGGCCAGCGGCGGGGCCATGCGCATCCCGGGCCGCCTGGTTGAGCGGCTGGCTGACCTGCCGCATGACTGCGATGCCTTTTCCGCCCTGCTGCGAATTGCGCTGCAGGCCGGGGTGGCCCAGCGTCCCCTACCGCCGGCCGGGCAGGGCGATGGCTTCTGGACCCTGCTGGATAGCGAAGAACAGGCCCACGCGCTTGAACCGCTGTGGATCCGCCGGCGCATCCGCCATGTCCGCCCGTTCAACCCCACCCGTGGGCTGGCGCGCTGGCTGGTGCGCAGCTTTGGATCGGCGCTGCTCCATGCCGGTAGTGGATCGCGCTTTGTGACCGGTGCTGGCGCGGTTCTCTTGCTGCTGGCCTTTGGCATTGGCTGGCTCGGCTGGCCGGGGCCGGCGCTGGTTGCCGCTGGTCTGGGTTGGCTGTTGGGCGAGGCCAGTGTGGTGCTCAAACGGATCGAGGCAGACCGCGTGGTGCCGCCGGGGCGCGGGATCAATTGGCACAGTTTGTTTGAATGGAGCACCGATGCTCTGCTCGTCCTGCTGATCGGATGGGCCGCGCCGGCCTTTCCGGAGCAGACGGGGTTTGATCGGATCTTTGCGCCGCTCATGCTGATGGCGCTGTTGCGGATTGTTCCGCGGATGCTGCAGTCCCGCTGGACCTATTGGCTGGAAGACCGGGCCCTGCTGGCCCTGCTCATCGGCCTGGCGCTGCTCGCAGGGCTGGCCACTCCGGTCGTTTACGGACTGGCTTGTTTACTTGCAGCCTGTGGAATCCTGTGGCCTCAGGGGGCCACAAGGCTAACACCATCTTAACCAAAATTGCCCTATCGGGTGCCGGATGAGCGAGATGTTTGCACCGGGCCGGGCCGAACCCACCGTCGATGACCTGCTGCGCGATGAATTGGCGCAGGGGGACGCGACGATTGGCTCGATCGGACCGATTTTGCGCCACTTGCTGGCCAATGACGATCATTCACTGTTCAACGATGAAGTGGTCGCCCGGGTGCGCGGCATGATCGATCATATGGCGCGCCAGATCCTTGATGCGGTGGAAGATGCGCAGGGCACAACGCTGCGCGATCATCCCGCGGAAAGCATTGCACACGTGGTTTCCGCACTGGTTGAGCGGACGGCCTTGTTGACGCATCTTCATGCCCAGGCGCTCGAATTTCAGCTGGCAGAGCGGTTGCAGGCCCGCATCGCCCTGGATGCAGTGCTTTCGCCCTTGTTGCAGGCCCTGATTGCCTCACCTGACAGCGCGACAGCCTCGGGCGCAATGGCTCTGCTGGCCGCACAAGCGCGTTATGTTCAGGCCCAGCGCCGGATGCAATTGCTGCTCGAAGAGCTTCCGGCCGACCTGTTTTACGCGGTGTTGCAGGTTCTGCGGACCGTCCCGGCCGAGGCCGCGGTGCTGGCCAATGCCGAACGCGCGCTGCGGGCCAATTTTGATGAAGGGCGCAGCCGATTGGGGCTGCTGTCGCGGCTGGTGATCGGCATGGGCGGCGGCGCGAGCGTGGCGCTGGCGGTTGGCCACGCCGGCGTTGCGCTGTTTCTGACGGCGCTTTCGCTGGCGGCGGGGCAGGACCGCGACCTTACCGTGCTGGCGGCGCAGGATGGGCAGCTTGCCCGGCTGGCCCTGTCACTGCGGGCTGCCGGCGTACGGACAGAGGCGATCGAAGAGCAGTTCCTGGCAATCCATCCCGATGTCAGCCTGCCGGCCGGTTTGAACGAACTGGGTGCGGATCGCGCTGCGGCGCTGCTGGTCCCTGCGTTTGCGGGGGCGGGGCGCTAGGCCGTGCCATCTGGCGGCGCCTTTCTGGCCCGCGCCTCGTGCGACGGGAACGATGTCCTGACATCGGCTGACGAGGTAGTGGCCGCGCTGCAGGAACGCTGCGGCGGCGATTTGCCCGGCGCTATCGCCATCCCGGCGCTGCGTGAACTGGTCCAGCGGGCGCGCAGCTTGGGTCTGAAGCTGGCGCGCCGGATGGAAGCAACCGATGGTCAGGATGCCATCTCGGCCTGGGTCGAGGTTGAGCCGGACCCGGCATCCGGCAGTTGCCAGATCGGTATTGTCAGCTGGCAGGCCACGCCCCTGCCGGCGGAAAACCTGAACGAGACTGTTGCCCGGCGGATTGCCATTGACCGGACCGTCGCCGAACTGGTTGCGGTGCTCGACGGTGCGCAGTGTGTGATCACCGTGGATGCCGAAGCGATCGACCTGGTCGAAGTGAGCGCGGCGATGCAGGCCGGGGCGGGGCGCCCCTGGACCGATTTCATCACGGTTGAGGGCAGTTCGCACCGCCAGCCAGTTCACTGGCGCTTGCTTGACGGGGCTGAGGTGCGCGTACCCGGGTCTGACCGAAAGTGGCGGGCCACGCTGATCCCCAAGACCCATGTGTCCGGTGAGATCCACGGGTTTGAGCTGTGCCTGACATCAGAGACGGTGCTGCCGGAACCAGTTGTGATTGCGTCCGTTCCCGCGGGGGACAGCCGGATGCCTAGCAATGAGCCTGGTCCGGTCGGACGCGACATTGCCCCTGTGCTGCGCCAGCCGATCGCCCGGATCATCGCCAATGCCGAAACAATCCGCACCCGTCTGGCCGGGCCCTTGGCAGAAGAATACGCGGCCTATGCGGCTGATATTGCCGCGGCCGGCCAGCATTTGCTCTCGCTGGTTGAGGATCTGACCGATCTGGAGGTGGTTGAAGCCGACGATTTCAACACGGCACCCGATCGGATTGATCTGGTTGATGTCGCCCGGCGGGCGGCGGGTATTCTGGCGGTGCGGGCGCAAGAGCGCGGCATTGCAATCGACGCGCCGCGGCCCGGTGAGCACCTGCCCGCCATTGCCGAATTCCGGCGGGTTTTGCAGATTCTGCTGAACCTCGTTGGCAATGCGATCCGTTACGCTCCCGACAATTCGCAGGTCTGGATCCGGCTGGAAGATGCCGGTTCGCGCGCCCGGTTGATCGTGGCGGACCAGGGCCCCGGTCTGTCTGCTGACCAGCAGGCCAAGGTCTTTGAAAAGTTCGAACGGCTGGGCCGCAGCAGCGAAGACGGGGGCTCGGGCCTGGGCCTTTACATCTCGCGCCGCCTGGCGCGCGCAATGGGCGGCGACCTGACGATCGACAGCGCACCCGGACAGGGCGCGCGGTTCATCCTTGAACTGCCGGCTGACCTGCTGGCGTTACGCCCGACGACGGCGCAGCAGCCAGAGGCCGACTGCGCCGAATAGCGCCAGTACAGCGCCGTTTACGGCCCACTGCCGGTCCGCCAGCATGAAGCTGGAACTGGGCCACATGATCACGCCCAGGCCCTGGCCAATCCACAGCAAGCCCATGGCAATGGCCAGCACGGCGATCACGCCCAGCAGGAAACGGATGACGGCCATACAGAAACTCCCCCGATCAGCGCCTTTATCGGCTGCCTGATCGAAGGAGTGTCTGCTTAATCCGGAGAATTGTCGAGCGGGACCTTGTTACGGGGCCCGCTGCGCAATCAGCGCTTGCCCACCGGCACGTAATCGCGCTGCGTTGGGCCGGTGTAGAGCTGGCGCGGACGCCCGATCTTCTGGCCTGGATCGCTGATCATTTCGTTCCACTGCGCCACCCAGCCGACGGTGCGGGCCAGGGCGAACAGCGCGGTGAACATGGTGGTCGGGAAGCCGATCGCCGAAAGGATGATGCCCGAATAGAAGTCCACGTTCGGGAACAGCTTCTTCTCGATGAAGTAGGGATCGCTCAGCGCGATTTCTTCAAGGCGAAGGGCGGTTTCGAACAGCGGATCGGTGACCTTCAGCGCATCGAACACTTCGCGCACAGTCTTCTGCATGACAGTCGCGCGCGGGTCATAGTTCTTGTAGACGCGGTGGCCGAAGCCCATCAGGCGGAACGGATCATTCTTGTCCTTGGCGCGCTCGATGTAGTGCGGGATCTTGTCGGGCGTGCCGATTTCCTTGAGCATGTTGAGCGCGGCTTCGTTCGCGCCGCCATGCGCCGGACCCCACAGGCAGGCGATGCCGGCCGCGATGCAGGCAAACGGATTGGCACCCGACGAACCGGCGAGGCGCACGGTGCTGGTGGAGGCGTTCTGTTCGTGGTCGGCATGGAGGATGAAGATCCGGTCCATCGCGCGTTCCACTGCCGGGATCACTTCGTATTCCTCGGCCGGGACGCCGAAGGTCATCTTCAGGAAGTTGCCGGTGTAGGACAGGTTGTTGTCCGGATAGATGAACGGCTGGCCGACCGAATACTTGTAGGCCATGGCCGCAATCGTCGGCATCTTGGCGATCAGGCGATGGCTGGCGATCTTGCGCTGCATCGGATCCGAGATGTCGGTGCTGTCGTGATAGAAGGCCGAAAGCGCGCCAACCACGCCGCACATGATCGCCATCGGGTGCGCATCGCGGCGGAAACCGCGATAGAAAGTGGCAAGCTGCTCGTGCAGCATGGTGTGGCGGGTGATCGTGCGGGTGAAGTCACCCAGCTCGGCCTGGCTCGGCAGTTCGCCGTTGAGCAGCAGGTAGCTGACTTCCATGAAGCTCGAATGTTCGGCCAGCTGGCCGATCGGGTAACCGCGGTGGAGCAGCACGCCTTCATCGCCATCGATGTAGGTCAGGGCGCTTTCGCAGCTCGCCGTGCTGGTGAAGCCCGGGTCAAACGTGAACATGCCCGTCTGGCCATAGAGCTTGCGAATGTCGATCACATCCGGACCGACGCTGCCCGAAAGCACCGGATATTCGAGATCCTGGCCGTTCGCGTTCAGCTTTACCTGATTGCCCACCTGTCTTGCTCCTTCAAACCTGTGCCGCATCGGAGGGGACCGACTGGGCGGCAATCCGCGCCAGGCTTTCATCCCGACCAAGCAGAACCAATACGTCGAAAATACCCGGGGAAGTTGTCTGGCCCGTTAGCGCGGCCCTAAGGGGTTGCGCAAGTTTTCCGAGACCGAGGCCAAGCTCCTCCGCCATTGCCTTGAGACTGGCCTCGAGACCTTCGAGAGTCCAGTCGTTTTCCGCTTCGATACGGGTCTTTACCTGCGCCAGCAGGCCGCGCGCATCGTCGGTCAGGAGGGCCGCGGCCTTTTCCTCCATTGCCAGCGGGCGCTGGGCGAAGAGGAAGGCAGCATTCGCGGCCAGTTCGTTGAGATCCTTGGCGCGCACCTTCAGTACCGGCATGGCGCGGGCCAGCAGATCCAGATCGATTTGTCCGGTCATGCGCGGCGCGACCAGCGTGGCAAGGCGCTGATCGTCCGCCTCGCGCAGATAGTGCCCGTTCAGGTTGAGCAGCTTGGCCAGGTCAAACCGCGACGGGCTTTTGCCGACGTGGGCGATATCGAACCATTCGACCGCCTGATCGCGGCTGATGATTTCCTCATCACCGTGGCCCCAGCCAAGGCGGAGCAGGTAATTGAACATCGCCTCAGGCAGCACGCCCAGTTCGTCACGATAGGCATCGACACCCAGCGCGCCGTGGCGCTTGGACAGCTTGGCGCCATCATGCCCGTGGATCAGCGGCACGTGGGCATAGGTCGGCTCGGGCCAGCCCATGGCGCGGATGATCGAAAGCTGGCGGAAGGCGTTGTTGAGATGGTCGTCGCCGCGGATCACGTGGGTCACGCCCATGTCATGATCGTCGACCACCACGGCCAGCATGTAGGTGGGCGTTCCGTCTGACCGGAGCAGGACGAAATCGTCGAGTTCGGCGTTGTTCACGGCAACGCGGCCCTGGACCTGGTCCTCGATCACCGTTTCGCCTTCGCGCGGGGCCTTGATCCGGACCACGAACGGCTGACCCGCCGGGGCAGAGGCCGGATCGGCATCGCGCCATTCGCTATCGATGCGGAAGGTGCGGCGCTCTGCTTGGGCTGCTTCACGGCGGGCCTGCAGTTCTTCCTGGGTCAGGTAGCAGCGATAGGCATGGCCGGCTTCGAGCAATTGGTGCGCGACTTCGGCGTGGCGATCCGAGCGGGCGAACTGGAACGTGGCCGGTTCGTCGCCAGCTAGCCCCAGCCATTCCAGCCCGTCAAAGATCGCGGCAATGGCCGGTTCGGTCGAGCGGGCGCGGTCAGTATCCTCGATCCGCAGCAGATAGGTTCCACCGTGGTGGCGGGCATAAAGCCAGTTGAACAGCGCCGTGCGCGCGCCACCGATATGGAGATAGCCGGTTGGCGAGGGGGCAAAGCGGGTAACGACCGGTCGACCGGCCGCTTTTTCGCTTGTTGCTCCGACACTTGCCATTGTGCGATCCATCCTGTCATGTGCGGCATGGCCCGTGAAGCCTTGCCCGATATTCCACTTGATGCGGACCCCGTAGGGAGCGCTGCATTGCAGCATGGCCCTTGGCGCAAGCGCGCGGACTTGGCAAGCGGACTTAGTGCCATCGAGCGCTTCCTCGCGAAGGCCGGATTTGCGCGGGCGCCGTGGCTGGTTGTGGGCTTTGCGGCGGGGATCGGAACATGGTTTGCCTTGCCCTCGACCGGGTGGTGGGTGGCGGTGATTTCCACGGGGCTGTCCATCGCGCTAGGTGTCGCCGGATCGCTGCGGGAGGATGGCGCCTATCCCTTCCTGCGCCAGGCGCTGGTGGCGCTGTCGCTGTCGATCGCGCTGGGTTGCGGCCATGTCTGGATCAAATCCACGTTTGCCGGCGCCCCGCCGATCGCGCGATCGCAAGCGGCAGAGCTGACCGGGCGGGTCTTGTCGCGTCAGGAACAGCCTGCCGAGGGACGCGTGCGGCTTCTGCTGGTCACGCGGGAACCCGAGGGCGGGCGGGCAATCCGTGCGCGGATCAATGTGCCGATCGCGCTTGACCGCCCCGGGCTGCGGGCCGGCGCTGAAGTGCGCCTACGGGCGCGGCTGGTGCCGCCCGCGCCGCCGATGCTGCCAGGCGGTTATGACTTTGCGCGGACGGCGTGGTTCCAGGGCATTGCCGCCACTGGCTCTGCCCTCGGCACAATCACGGTCCTTCGTCCGGGCGCAGCTGAAGGGGGGCTGGAGGATATCCAGCGGGCGCTATCCGCGCATGTCCGCGCGCATCTGCCCGGCTCGGCCGGGGCGATCGCCGCGGCCTATGCCAGCGGTGACCGCGGGGCGATCCCCAAGGCAGATGATGAGGCAATGCGCAATTCGGGCCTGGCACATCTGCTCTCGATCAGCGGGCTCCACGTCAGCGCAGTGATCGCGGCGGTCTACTTCGTGGTGCTGAAGCTGGGGGCACTCTGGCCATGGCTGGCCTTGCGGGTGCGCTTGCCGCTCGTCGCAGCGGCAGGCGGGGCGCTGGCGGGTATTGGCTATACGCTGCTGACCGGGGCCGAGGTGCCCACAGTTCGATCCTGCATCGCGGCGCTGCTGGTGCTGGCCGCGATGGCGCTGGGGCGCGAGGCGCTTTCGCTGCGGATGGTCGCCGTGGCGGCCTTTGTGGTGCTGCTGTTCTGGCCCGAGGCGTTGGTCGGACCAAGCTTCCAGATGAGTTTCGCCGCGGTGATCGCGATCATTGCCCTGCATGGGGCTGGGCCGATCCGGGCATTTCTGGCCCCGCGCGAGGAAGGCATGTTGGCGCGGGGCCTGCGCAACCTGGCCATGTTGCTGCTGACCGGGGTGGTCATCGAGCTGGCGCTGCTGCCGATCGGACTGTTCCATTTTCACCAGTCCGGGGTCTACGGCGCGGTGGCTAACGTCGTGGCGATCCCGCTGACGACGTTCGTCTCGATGCCATTGATCGCGCTGGCGCTGTTGCTCGACCCGTTGGGGCTGGGCGGCCCGGTCTGGTGGCTGGCGGGCCAATCACTCGATCTTCTGCTGGGGCTGGCGCACTATGCCGCAGGTCTTCCGGGCGCGGTGACAACCATGCCGGCAATGGGGCGCGGGGCTTTCCTGCTGTTCGCTGCGGGCGGCCTTTGGCTCGCGCTGTGGGAGGGAAGGGTGCGGTTGTGGGGCTGCGTTCCGGCAGCGGCAGGGGCTGGGTTGCTTGCCACTCTGACGCCACCTGACCTGCTCGTTTCGGGCGACGGCCGCCATGTCGGGCTGGTGGGTGAGGTGCCGGGCGAGCTATTGGTCCTGCGCGAAGGGCGCGAAGGCTATGCGCAGGATACCCTACTGGAACTGGCAGGGATGAGCGGAACACTGCGCCGCATGGACCAATGGCCCGGTGCGCGCTGCAATGCTGACCTCTGCACTGTCGCCATCCGACGCGGCGGGCGGGACTGGCAGCTGCTGTTGACCCGAACGAAGGATCGCCTGCCTGAACGGGCTCTGGCTGCTGCCTGTGAACGGGTCGATGTGGTGATTTCAGATCGCTGGCTTCCCCGTTCGTGCCAACCCAGATGGCTGAAGGCCGATCGGCGTTATCTGGAACGGAGCGGGGGACTGGCGATCAACCTGACAGAGCGTGAGGTGACCAGCGTTGCGGACAGCCAAGGTGACCATGGCTGGTGGGCCGGGCCGGAACCGCGTGAGTTCCGGCCCAGGCCCGGCAATCAGTGATAGCGGCGCAGCAGGCCGGCGAGCTTGCCCTGAACCATGACTTCGCCGGGGCGATAGACCTGCGGTTCATAAGCGGCGTTGGCCGGATCGAGGCGGATCATGCCGTTGTCGCGGTGGAGGTACTTGAGGGTGGCTTCCTCCCCGCGGACCAGCGCAACCACGATTTCGCCATCGCGGGCGGTGTCGGTCTTGCGGATCAGGGCGAAGTCACCATCGAAGATCCCGGCTTCGATCATCGAATCCCCGGACACTTCGAGCGCATAGTGCTCACCCGAGCCGAGCAGGGCGGCGGGCACCGGCAGCATGGCGCTGGTTTCCATCGCCTCGATCGGAACGCCGGCGGCGATCCGGCCATGGAGCGGGATCTCGATCACGTCGTTCGCCGGGGCAGGCTTGGCCTCGGGCGGACGGATCACGGCGGCGGCGGCCGTGTTCGAATTGGCGGCACGCGGGGCCTTGGTCACCACGTCTTCCGGCTGCTTGAGCACTTCGAGCGCGCGGGCGCGGTTGGGCAGGCGGCGGATGAAGCCGCGTTCTTCCAGTGCCGAGATCAGGCGGTGCACGCCCGACTTTGACTTGAGGTCGAGCGCTTCCTTCATTTCCTCAAACGAGGGGGAGACGCCGGTCTCCTCAAGTTTAACCTGGATGAACCGGATCAGTTCATGCTGCTTGCGCGTCAGCATTGCCACAACCTCCCATTCGCGGCCGGGAGAACACCCATGTTCCCGTGCCGTTCAGTGAACGAATGTGGAACAGGTAAGCAACATTTTGGCGCCAGTCAAGCAATTCCGCCATTTTCGAGCGGATAGACCGGAACAGGCGTTCCGGCGGGCAGAACGGGGCTGTTTGCCGCCCGATCGATCAGGCAATTGCTTCCGGCCAGAGCCGCCAGCGCGCCGCTATCCTGACCGAGCGCCGGGGTGACTTCGCCATTATCCAGCACACCGCGCAGGAATTCGCGCCGGTCCCCGCCAGCGGCAAGGTCAACGGCGAGCACGGCGGCCTGGCTGCGGGGCAGCGGCTCGGCCGCGCCGGACATCTGGCGCAACAAGGGCAGCAGGAACAGCCAGGCAGTGACAAAGCTGGAGACCGGGTTACCCGGCAAGCCGAGCACGATCTGCCGCCCGCGCCGCGCCACGAGCAGCGGCTTGCCCGGCTTGATCGCTACCTTCCAGAAATCGAGTTCTGCGCCCCAGGCCTGCAGCGCCGGGATGATCAGATCGTGGTCGCCCACCGAAGCCCCGCCGCTGGTCACGATCACATCGCTGGCCGAAGATGCGTCGAGCGCTGCAATCAGCGCATCCAGATCGTCACCGATTGGTCCGCGCCGCGTGACTGAGCAGGGCAGGCTCGCGGCGAGAGCGGCCAGCATCGCGCCATTGCTGGCAGGTACCTGATGCGCGGCGCAGTCGACCGGATCGGCGGCCAGTTCATCACCGCTGTCGATGATAGTGAGGCGCGGCATCCGGCGCACGGCTACATGGCGGTGCCCGGCGGCGAGGGCGAGTGCGACATGTGCCGGGCCCAACCGCGTGCCTAGTTCAGCCAGAACCTTGCCTTCCGCAAAGTCCGAACCGGCCGGGCGGATCCACGAGCCGGGTCTGGCAGGTCCTGTTCCGGTCAGCATGACCTGCTCCCCAGCGCGCTCGACGTCTTCCTGTACCACCACGGCGCCAGCGCCATCGGGCAGCACGGCGCCGGTGGAGATGCGAACGGCCAGCCCGGGCGCAACGAAGCCAGTGAAGGGGCGGCCGGCGGCGCTTTCGCCAATCAGCTGCCACGGCCCGGCCAGATCATTCTCCGCCACGGCATAGCCATCCATCGCCGAGACATCGCAAGCCGGCTGGGTTCGCGCTGCGACCAGCGGTTCTGCCAGCCAGCGACCCAGCGCGGAGGGCGGATCAACGCGTTCGAGCGGCAAGGGCTCGGCCAGGGCCAGCAGGCGCTGCTGCGCCTCTTCCAGCGGCAGCGGCGTTGCCATCAGGCTTCTGCCTTCCAATCACCTGACTTGCCGCCGCGCTTCTCCAGAAGGCGCACGTCGCCGATCACCATGCCCTTGTCGAGCGCTTTGGCCATATCGTAGATTGTCAGAAGTGCGATGGAAGTTGCTGTAAGAGCTTCCATTTCCACGCCTGTCTGTCCCGTCAGGCGCGACATGGCGGTGACCCGGATCCCGTCACTTTCAAACGCGAAATTCACCGCCACTTTTGACAGCATCAGTGGGTGGCACAGCGGGATCAGTTCGCTGGTTTTCTTGGCGGCCATGATCCCGGCGATCCGCGCCGTGGCCAAGACATCGCCCTTCTTCACCGCGCCATCGCGAATGGCGGCAAGTGCCGCATCGGACATGGTGATCCGGCCTTCGGCCACCGCCTCACGCACTGTCGCGGCCTTGGCAGAGACATCGACCATCGCGGCATTGCCGGCTTCGTCAAGGTGGGTCAGTCCGTTCATTTTGCGGCCCTCCGGTCTGAATGCTGCGTTACGCTGAAGTTGACACAGTTGACACTTCGTCCGCTTATCCCAACAGGCCGAAAGGCGCGGTGATCAGCGGTTTGTGGCCCAGTTTGCGGGTCAAACTTGCCAACAAAATAAAAAAAGTCGCTCGCTTCAACCATGCAGGATGAATGGCAGGTTTTGTCGGTGTAGGAAACTCGCGCCGCGAGCTTCCGTTACAGCCCAAGCAATTCCCGCGTGGCCGCTTTCACGTCGGCCCGCCGCATCAGGCTTTCGCCGACCAGGAAAGTGCGGACATTGCTGCGGGCCATGCGCTCGCAATCGGCATGGCTGCCGATCCCGCTTTCGCAGACCAGCAGGACATCGGCGGGGACCATAGTTGCCAGTCGTTCGGTTGTCGCCAGATCAACCTCGAAGGTCTTGAGATTGCGGTTGTTCACCCCGACCAGTCTGGACCGCAGGTGCGTGATTGCGCGTTCCATCTCGGCCTCGTCGTGGACTTCCACCAGCACATCGAGCCCCTGCTCGCGGGCCGCAGCCTCGATTTCGACCATCGCCGCGTCTTCCAGCGCCGCCACGATGATCAGGATCGCATCGGCGCCCATCGCGCGGGCTTCGGCGCATTGCCAGGGATCGACCATGAAGTCCTTGCGGATCACCGGCAGGTCACAGGCCGCGCGCGCGGCGATGAGGTAATCCTCGTGCCCCTGGAAATAGGGAGCATCGGTCAGCACCGAAAGGCAGGCCGCGCCACCCGCCTGATAGGCCCGGGCATGGGCGGGCGGATCGAAATCGGCGCGGATCAGGCCCTTGGACGGGCTGGCCTTCTTGATCTCGGCAATCAGTGCAAAGCCCTCTGCCGCCTTGGTGCGCAGGGCTGATTCAAATCCTCGGACGGGCGTGGGCGCAGGCCAGTGGGCCAGGCCCTGTGGCTTGCGCTGGGCAACTTCCACCCGCTTGGTGGCGCAGATTTCGGCGAGCTTGTCAGTCATTTTACGGTCTCGATCCAGCAATCCAGCAGGGCCTTAGCCAGGCCCTTGTCGATCGCCTCGGCGGCTTCCTCGACGCCTTCGAACAGGTCTTCGGCCTGTCCGGCGACGAGCAGGGCAGCGGCGCTGTTGAGCAGGACGGCATCGCGGTAGGCACCGGCTTCACCCTGCAGCAGCCGCTTCAGCGCTTCGGCGTTGTAGGCAGCATCACCGCCGCGCAGGTCTTCCAGCGGGTGGCTGGGCAGGCCGGCATCCTCGGGCCGCAGCTCGGCGAGCAGCGGGGGCAGGCCGATGGCGGCCATGTAGCTGGTGCCCTCGATCGAAAGCTCGTCGAGCCCCTCTGCGCCCGAGACGATCAAGGCGGCCTCGGTGCCGAGCAGTTCCATCGCTTCCTTGTAGAGCGCGATAAGCCCGGGCTGTGCCACGCCCACTAACTGGCGGGTCACCCCGGCCGGATTGGCCAAGGGGCCGCACAGGTTGAAGATCGTCCGGCGGCCCAGTGCCTTGCGGATCGGGCTGACGCGGGCCAGCGCCGGGTGGTGCGCCTGCGCGAAGAGGAAGGCAATGCCAAGGTCCGGCAGGGTTTCTTCGGCCAGTTCCGAGGCGCGGGCGAGGTTCAGGCCGAGTGCTTCCAGCGTATCGGCCCCGCCGGCCTTACTCGATGCCGCGCGGTTGCCGTGTTTGGCCACCGGCACGCCGCAGGCCGCGACGACCAGCGCCACGGCGGTCGAGACATTCAGGCTGTGCTGGCCGTCGCCGCCGGTACCGCAGACGTCGATTGCGCCGTCCGGGGCGGTGATGCGCTTCATCCGGGCGCGCATGGCACGGACCAGGCCGGCCACTTCGGCGGCAGTCTCACCCCGGTCGGCCAGGTCGATCAGCGTGGCGGAAATCTGTTCATCGGCCATGCCGCCGTCGAGCATCCGCCCAAACAGCGCTTCGGCTTCCCCCAACGACAGGCTCACGCCAGTTCCTTCGCCTTGATGCCGCAGACGCTGAGGAAGTTGGCCAGCATCGCGTGGCCGTGTTCGGTGGCGATGGATTCAGGGTGGAACTGCACGCCGTGGATCGGCAGGCTGGCGTGGCGGAAGCCCATCACGTGGCCATCGTCTGAACGGCAATTGACCACCAGGCTGTCCGGAATATCCTCGACGATCAGCGAGTGATAGCGGGTTGCGGTGAAGGGTGAGGGCAGCCCGGCGTAGAGCCCGGTGCCATCGTGGGTAACCTGCGAGGTCTTGCCGTGCATCAACCCGCCGCGCACCACCTTGCCGCCGAAGTACTGGCCGATCGACTGGTGGCCCAGGCAGACACCCAGTAAGGGCTTGCCCGCATCGGCGCAGGCGCCAACCAGATCCAGGCTGATCCCGGCTTCATTGGGGGTGCAGGGACCCGGGGAGATCAGAAAGCCCTGTGCGCCGCTGCTGATTGCCTGCCCTGCCGACAGCGCATCGTTGCGCACGACCTCAACCTCAGCACCAAGTTCCATCAGGTAATGGACCAGGTTCCAGGTGAAGCTGTCGTAATTGTCGATAACCAGGATCATGCCGGGTGCCTTGGACCCTTAGCGGGCGGCAATCAAGCCGCTGTCTTACCCGCAAAGCGATCGGTCGCGCGAACCAGCCCATCGGTGATCCCCGGTTCGGTGAACAGGTGGCCGCCATCGGGCACGATCTGCAGTTCCACCTCGGGCCAGGCCTGCTTGAGCGCCCAGGCTGCCGCGGGCGGCGTGCAGCAATCGTGGCGCCCTTGCACGATCACACCGGGAATGCCGCGCAGCTTGTGGGCACCCTGCAGCAACTGGTCGGGCTCCAGCCAGCAATCGTGGCTGAAATAGTGGTTTTCAATCCGGGCGACGGCGACGGCGTGATCGTCGGCGGTGAAGTCGGCCAGCATGTCGGGATCGGGCAGCAGGGTGACGGTGACGCCCTCCCACATCGACCAGACCTTGGCCGCCGCCAGCCGCACCGCCGGATCATCGCTGGTCAGCCGCCGATGATAGGCGGAAACAAGATCATGGCGTTCCTCGGCCGGGATATGGCCGGAAAATTCGGCCCACGCTTCAGGGTAGAGCTCGCTCGCGCCGTATTTGTAGAGCCAGTCCGCCTCGCGCTGGCTGGCGAGGAAGATGCCGCGCAGGACCAGTTCGGTGACGCGCTCCGGATGGGTCTGGGCATAGGCGAGGCTGAGGGTTGAGCCCCACGATCCGCCAAAGACCATCCACTTGTCATGCCCGGCCAGTTCGCGCAGCCGCTCGATATCGGCGACGAGGTGCCAGGTTGTGTTGGCTTCGAGATAGGCAAACGGCTGCGACCGCCCGCAGCCGCGCTGATCGAACAGCAGCACGTCGTAAAGCGCGGGATCGAACTGCTGGCGGTGCTTCGCGCTGATCCCGCCGCCGGGACCGCCGTGCAGGAATACCGCCGGCTTGCCGCCTGGGGTGCCGCAGCGTTCCCAGTAGATGCTATGCCCGTCGCCGACGTCGAGCATCCCGCTCGCGAAGGGTTCGACCGGCGGGTAGAGCGTGCGGCGTTCTGTCACTTGCTGGCCATCAGCTTGGCCAGGTCAGCCTTCCAGAACTTGGCCCAGGTGTGGGTGCCGTGGCCCTTGGTATCAGGGCTGAAGGGGAAGAGGATGAACTGCGCCCTGGGCATCAGCTTGACGTGCTGCTGCGCCATGCCGAGCTCGGGCGGGTTGATGAAATCGTCCGAGCTGTTGATCCACAGCACCGGCACGGTGATCTTCGCCAGGTCCGGTGCGGGGTTGTAATCGCGCGAGCTGTCGAGCTGATAGATCTGGTCATTGGCATCGGCATCACCGGTGGCGCGGGCGGCATAGCCGGTATGCAGCGCGGCTTCCGCCTTCTCACGGGTGGGGTATTCGGTCTGCAGGCCCCAGGCATTGGCCCCGGCGATCATCGAAATGTAGCGGGCGGTGCGCAGGCCGCTTTCGGGTGCGCTGGTGTAGTTGCCATCGTTCCACAGCGGATCAGCCTTGATCGCGTCGATCGACATCTGGCGCCACATCCGATTCCGCCCGGCAATCTCCATCGCGTTGCAGGCGAAGGGCGCAAGCCGCTCGGCAAAGCCAGGGCGGGTGGTGCCCCAGACGAAGGCGTGCATGCAGCCCATCGAGGTGCCGAGGATCAGCTGGAGCTTCTTCACGCCCAGGCCTTCGGTCAGCATCCGGTGCTGGCTGGCGACCATGTCGGCATAATTATAGCGCGGGAAGGCCATCTTCATGCCGTCGCTGGGCTTGGAGCTTTTGCCGTGGCCGATATTGTCCGGCAGGATCACATAGTACTTCGTGATGTCGAGCGGCTGGCCCGGACCATAGAGTTCATCGGCGAATTGCGGGCGGAAAAACTGGTAGCCGCTGCCGCCCGTGCCGTGGAGCACCATGACCGCATTCTCGATCTGCCCGGCGGCGTTCTTCTTCGGCGTGCCGAGTGTGGTGACGTGGATCTTCACGTCCATCTTGCCGCCTTCGGAGAAGGCAAAGTCCTTCAGCACGACATCGCGTTCGGTGGATTTGGCGCGCCAGTCTTCAGCGTGGAGCGGTGTGGCGATCAGGGCGAGGAGGGGAAGGATGAACTTGCGCATGGCTCGCAAGCTAGCCGAGCAGCGCTCCGGGTCAAGCGGGTGGGACTATTGTCCGTAGTCCGCTTCGCCCGCCACCCGCACAGCTTCCCGCGCGGCGGCGATCAGGGCGCCGGCCTTGGCCTCACATTCGCGCTGTTCATATTCAGGCTGGCTGTCAGCCACGATCCCGGCCCCGGCCTGAACGTGGAGCAGGCCATCCTTGACCACCCCGGTGCGCAGCACGATGCACGAATCGAGGCTGCCGTCCGGTGAGAAATAGCCAACCCCGCCCGCGTAGGCGCCGCGGGTTTCAGGCTCCAGCTCGGCAATGATCTCGCAGGCGCGGACCTTGGGCGCGCCGCTGACGGTGCCAGCGGGGAAGCCGGCGAACATCGCGTCGATCGCATCATGGTTGGCGCTGTCCAGCTTGCCGACCACGTTGGAAACGATGTGCATGACGTGGCTATAGCGTTCAACGGTATAGCTCTCGGTCACGTGGACGGTGCCGGCCTGGGCCACCCGGCCCACATCGTTGCGGCCCAGATCGAGCAGCATCAGGTGTTCGGCGCGCTCCTTGGGGTCGGCCAGCAGGCTGACCTCGTTCTCGCGATCCTCTTCCGGGGTCTTGCCGCGCGGACGGGTCCCGGCGATCGGACGGATCGTGACTTCGCCATCACGCACGCGGACCAGGATTTCCGGGCTCGATCCGGTCAGGGCGAAGCCGGGGAGATCGAGGAAGTAAAGGAACGGCGAAGGGTTGATCCGCCGCAGCGCGCGGTAGAGGTCGAGCGCTGGGAGGGCAAAGGGCGTGGTGAAGCGCTGGGCCAGCACGACCTGGAAGATGTCTCCGGCGGCGATGTAGTCCTTCGCCTTGAGCACCATGTTCGCGTAGTCGTCGCGGGCAAGGACCGACTGGAGTGCGGGCTCTGGCAGGTCCGTGGTCCGCGTGGGGAGCGGGGCCGGCGCCGCAAGTCGGGCCAGCGCCGCCTCGATCCGCTCGTCCGCCAGTTCCACCATCCGCGCCGGATCGCCCTGGCCCGGCCAGGCCGGAGCGACGGCGAACAGTTCATCCCCGAGCCGGTCGAACACCAGCAGCAGGGTGGGCCGCACGAACAGCATGTCCGGCAGGTTCAGCGCATTGGGGGCCGGGCGGGGCAGCTGCTCGATCAGGCCATAGGTCTCATAACCGAAATAGCCCACCAGACAGGCCAGCGCCGACGGCAGCGGCTGGGGCACGTCGATCTTGCAGGCTTCCACCAGTGCGCGCAGTTCGGTCAGGCTATCGCCGGGCAGGGCTGCAAAGGCATCCCGCTCATGTTGCCAGTCGCGATTGATCTCACAGGCCTGGCCAGTGCCGCGGAACACCAGATCGGGATCGAGCCCGAGCAGGCTGTAGCGCCCGCGCACTTCGCCGCCCTGAACCGATTCGAGCAGGAAATCACCGCGGCCCGGCTCGATCAGCTTTACCGCTGCGCCAACCGGGGTTTCGGTATCGGCGATCAACCGCTGCCAGACCAGCGCGGGCCGCCCGGCGGCCAGCGCCGCCAGAGCGGCTTCGCGATTGTGAAGACCCGGCATTATCGCCCTGCTCAGTTGCCGCCGGACAGGCGGGTCTTGAGCGCGTTGATCGCCGCTTCGTTGCGCTTCACGCCCACATCGGCCCGCATCGCGGCGCGCAGCTGCAGCGAATATTCCTGCGCGGTCACGCGGGCCATGGTCTGCGCGAACTGCGGCAGGCGCGGATCGTTGGCGGCGATCTGGCCGGGGATCACGTCGATGACCTTGACCACATACCAGCCGCGATTGCGCGGGGCGGCCATCAGTTTGACCTGGCCCTTGGCGATGCTGAACAGCATGGCCACCGGCGGCGGGGTCTGCTGCCCCATCTGCTGCACCTTTTCGCGCGGCAGGTCGACCTGGTCGACCGGCGGCAGCGGCAGGCCCAGCGAAGCCAGTGCCTTATTCAGATCGCCGCCCTGCTTGAGCATGCCCTCGATCTTCAGCGCGGCGGTGCGGGCGGCTGCGGCGCCCTTTGCCAGCTGGTATTCGGCCAGCACCTGCGGCTTGACCGCGGCCAGCGGCGGAGCCGCCGACGGCTGGAGCTGCGATACGTCAAACACGATGAATTGCTTGCCGGCTTCGATCTCGGCCAGCTGCGGTTGCCCTTCGCTTTCCATCGAGAAAGCGGCGGAGACAACGCGGGCCAGTTCGGCCGGTGCGGTCGTGCCGGTCTGGCCAAAGACCTGGCCATTGCTGAGCAGCGGAGCCGATTCCTTCAGGGTCAGGCCCAGTTCCTTGGCCACGTCAGCCAGGTTGGCACCATTGTCGAACTCTTCCTCGATCCGGGCCGAGAAGTCGGTCAGCGCGGCGCGACGCTTTTGCGCGATCAGATCGGGCAGCAGTTCGCTCCGGGCCTGGTCCAGTGTCTTGCCGGCCTTGCCCTCGATCGAATCGACCCGCAGCAGGACCCAGCCGAGCGGGGCCTTGATCGGGCCGAGCACCTTGCCCTTGGCGCCCGCGAAAGCAGCATTGGCGGCCGCCTGCGAAGTCTGGATCGCCAGGGCTGACTTTTGCAGCGGGGCGAGCGTTGCAACGCTGAGCCCCTTGGCGGCGGCAACGGCTTCAAGCGACTTGCCGGCGGATTCGGCCAGGGCGGCCTTGGCTGCGGCTTCGGTCGGCAGGATCAGTTGGCTGACCTTGCGGCTCTCGCTGGCCTCGAACCGGGCCTTGTTGGCGTTGTAGGCTGCGGCGATTTCGGCCTCGGTCGGGGCCGGCACAGTTTTCAGGACCGCGTCAGAGAAAGTCGCATAGCGGATCACCCGGCGCTCCGGCAGGATGAAATCCTTCTGGTTGGCGGCATACCAGGTGGCCAGTTCGGCATCACCGGGCAGCGTCTTGGGCGCAAAGGCCGCCGAGGGCAGCAGGCCGATCTGGCCGGTGCGGCGCTCCATTACGATCGCCGCATAGCGTTGCACGACCGCGGCCGGGACGACGGTGCCGATATCGGCGGTGGTCAACAGCTGGCGGGCCATCAGCGAATTGCCCAGTTCGCGCCGCAGCTGGCCGTCAGTCAGGCCGCGCTGCTGCAGGAAGGCCTTGTAAAGCGTGTCGCTGACCTTGCCGTCAGGACCCTGCACGTCGGGCAGCTTGACGATTTCGCTGTCGATCAGGCGGTTGCCGATATGCATGCCATGCTTGCTGCCGAATTCGCTGATTGCGGTCAGGTCGATCACGTTGCGCAGAACCTGCTCGAAGCCGCCCTGCGCGATGAAATCCTTGAGCGATGCTGTCGGCTGTTCGCGGCGCAGGTTCTCAACCGTGCGGCTGACCGCGCGTTCAACTTCCGAAGTGTCGACGCGGCCCTTGCCAACGGTTGCCGCGCGATCGCCTCCGGCGACACCGCCGAAGCTCTTGTTGCCGGCAATGTCTCCCGCCGCGAAGGCCAGGCCAAGGATCAGAAGGAAACCAAGGGCCACGCCGGCGCCCAGTTTGGAGCCAAGGGATTTGCGGAATATCTGCAGCATGCGAACTCGCCAGAACAAGGACAGGACCCGCTCCAGGCGGGCAACAAAGCGGGGCTTTAGGCAGCAATTCGCGTGCGGGCAATGCCGCATGGCCACAGACCGGACAAACCGGCGCGCTGTTCCACAGGCAGTTTTGACAAGCACGGCACCACTGGCCTAGGCGCAGGGTTATCCGGAACGCACTCCGGGGCTTAATCACATTGCAGGAAATCAGGCATGGCGAACCGACCCTTTATCGTCGGCAACTGGAAGATGAATGGCACGCGGGCGATGCTGGCCGAAGCGCGCGCCATTGATCGCGGCGCAGCCCGCCATCCCGGTGTCCGCGTGGCCGTGGCCCCGCCGTTCACCCTGATCCAGTCGATGGCAGAGAATGCCGAAGCCATGGCGATTGGCGGCCAGGATTGCCATGCCGCAGCCAGTGGTGCCTTCACCGGCGATGTGTCCGGCGCGATGCTGGCCGATGCCGGCGCATCCTTCGCGATTCTGGGCCACAGCGAGCGGCGCGCGATGCATGGCGAAACCGACGATGTCGTGCGGGCCAAGGCCGAATCTGCCCTCAGCGCCGGGCTGGAAGTGATCGTCTGCGTTGGCGAGACCGAGGCGCAGCGCGATGCCGGCCAAGCGCAAACCGTGGTCTGCGGGCAGCTCGCCGGATCGTTGCCGGTGGGTGAGGGCGTCGCTGCCCGGGTGACCGTGGCCTATGAACCGGTCTGGGCAATCGGCACCGGACGGGTGCCATCGGTGGCCGATGTCAGCGCGATGCATCGGGCGATCCGCGCGCAACTGGAGTCGATTTACGGCAAGGATGGCGCAAGCATTTCGATTCTCTACGGCGGTTCGGTGAATGCCGCGAATGCAGCCGAATTGCTGGCTGCCGACGATGTCGGGGGCGCACTTGTCGGCGGGGCAAGTCTGCAGGCCGACAGTTTTCTGGCGATCGTGCTGGCTGCCGCCGGACCCGGCGAAGAGTAGCGCCAAGCTTGCAACCAGAGCCGCGCGCGCCTAGATGCGCGAGCAACAGTTACACTCCAGCGGAAAGCCGCCAATGTCGCTATTCATCTTCCTTACCGTCGTGCAGGCCATTGTGGCTGCGCTGCTGGTCGCCGTAATCCTGATGCAGAAGTCGGAAGGCGGCGGTCTTGGGGTTGGCGGCAGCCCGACCGGCCTGATGTCGGCCCGCGGCGCGGCAGATTTCCTGACCCGGTCAACGGCGATTCTGGCGACGGTGTTCGTGGTGCTGAGCATTGCCCTGGCGGCCATCGCGGCCAGCACCTCTTCGGGTGGCGGGCTTGATACCTCGCTGAACCGCACGGTTGCTCCGGCCGGTCCGCCGGTCAGCGCCGATCCGCTGGCCGCTCCGGCCGCCAGCCCGGCTGCTGCTCCGCAGGGTGAACCCGCAAAGCAGTAAGTACTGGCCCGCATTTTCGGCGGGCCGTTCCATTTCAATTGTGGATTGCGGCAAGCAGCGCTTGCCCGCTCCCCCATTCCTTGCTTAAGGCCCGACTCCCATGGCGCGGTTCATTTTCATTACCGGCGGCGTGGTCTCCTCGCTTGGCAAAGGTCTCATGGCGGCAAGCCTCGCAGCGCTGCTGCAGGCACGCGGATTCAAGGTCCGCATCCGCAAGTTCGATCCCTATCTGAACGTCGATCCGGGGACGATGAGCCCCTATCAGCATGGCGAAGTCTATGTGACCGACGACGGGGCTGAGACCGACCTTGACCTGGGGCACTACGAACGCTTCACCGGCGTTTCCGCCCGTCAGGCTGATAACATCACCTCGGGCCGGATCTATCGCGACATTATCGCGAAGGAGCGCCGTGGCGATTATCTTGGCGCGACGGTGCAGGTCGTCCCTCACGTTACCGACGAGATCAAGCGCTTCGCCCTGGCCGATACCGAAGATCTCGATTTCGTCCTGTGCGAAATCGGCGGGACGGTTGGCGATATCGAAGGCCTGCCGTTTGTCGAAGCGATTCGCCAGCTGCGCAACGAACTGGGGCGTGAGCGGTTCTGCTCGGTCCATGTCACGCTGGTGCCGTATGTTTCGGCAGCGGGCGAACTGAAGACCAAGCCGACCCAGCACTCGGTCCGCGAACTGACCAGCCTCGGCGTGCAGCCCGATGTGCTGCTGTGCCGCTGCGAACACCCGTTGCCGGAGAACGAACGCGCCAAGATCGCGCTGTTCTGCAACGTCCGCAAGGAAGCGGTGATCCAGGCGCTGGATGCCAGCAGCATCTACGCCGTGCCGCTGCAGTATCACGCCGAAGGGCTGGACGCGGAAGTGCTGCACCATTTCGGCATGAGCAGCCCGGCGCCCGACCTGACCCGCTGGATGGACATCGTTGACCGCTATCAGCACCCTGAAGGCGAAGTGACCATCGGCGTCGTAGGCAAGTATGTCGGCCTGCCGGACGCCTACAAGAGCCTCAACGAGGCACTGATCCACGGGGGCATGGCCAACCGGGTCAAGGTCAACATCAAGTGGATCGATGCCGAACTGTTCGAGGCCGGTGACGAGGAGATCGTCACCCGGCTTGAGCCGATGCACGGCATTCTGGTGCCGGGCGGCTTTGGCGTGCGCGGGTCGGAAGGCAAGATTGCCTCGGTCCGCTTTGCCCGCGAACGCAAGGTGCCGTTCTTCGGCATCTGCCTGGGCATGCAGATGGCCTGCATCGAAGGCGCGCGGAACACGGCCGGGATCGCCGGCGCAGGGTCGACCGAATTTGGCGAGCCCGCCGAACCGGTTGTCGGGATCATCACCGAATGGATGAGCGCCGAGGGCCTGCAGAAGCGCGGTGCCGATACCGACCTGGGCGGCACGATGCGGCTGGGCGCCTATGAGGCCAGGCTGGGTGCCAACAGCCACGTTTCGGCCGTCTATGGCGGCGCGACCTCCATCTCCGAACGTCACCGCCACCGCTACGAGGTTAATTCCTCTTACCGCGAGGCGCTGGAGCAGGGCGGGCTGGTGTTCTCCGGGATGTCACCCGACGGACTGCTGCCCGAGATCGTCGAGCGGCCGGACCACCCGTGGTTTATCGGCGTGCAGTTCCATCCCGAACTGAAGAGCCGTCCGTTCGAGCCCCATCCGCTGTTTGCAGGCTTTATTGCCGCTGCGGTGCAGCAGGCCCGCCTGGTCTGAGACTTTAGTTAACCGGGTTTAGCAACTTGCTACGATTGCACTTGCAATCGACCTAGTATTTACACTAGCTAAGTCAGGCGCGACATCGGCTTTTGAGCTTGTCGTCAGTCAGATCGTCTATTGCGACCCGGACGATTGTGATGCGCGACAGGGCGGCGCGCAAGCGTCGTGGGGGTGGGGCTGCAAAGCCTCACCCCCAATTGGCTTAAAGTGCTGAAATTCAGGCCGCGGCGCTGCTTTCGTCGCTATCGCTGACGACAGTCAGGGCCTTTTGCGTTCCGACCGGGATCTTTTTCGGCTTCATCGCTTCGGGCACTTCCCGGACCAGATCGATGATCAGCAGCCCGTCTTCCAGGTTGGCAGATTCGACCCGCACATAGTCGGCCAGTTCGAAGCGGCGTTCAAATCCGCGCTGGGCAATGCCCACGTGCAGGAACTGTCCGGCCGGCGCTTCCTCGCCCTTGCGCCCTTGCACCACCATCAGGTTCTGCTGGGCGGTAATTTCGATATCGGCGGGCTTGAAGCCGGCAACCGCCAGAGTGATGCGGTAGCTTTCCTCGCCGCGGCGTTCGATGTTGAACGGGGGGTAATTATCGCCGCTGTTCAGTCGGTTGTGGTTTTCCAGCAGGTCAAACAGCCGGTCAAAGCCAACCATGGTGCGGCGATAGGGGGTGAAATCGAAACGGTTCATGGCAAAATCCTCCAATGAGCAATTCTGGTTTGTGCAGGGCCCGTCTGGCGCCCTGCGGTGCGGTATCATCCCCTTGCGGACCATGACACCGCCACCGATGTATGGTAGCCGCAGCCCGTTTCAAGAGGAGCCGTCATGTCTGCGCCTAAAGTCGAGATCTATACCAAGTGGGGGTGCCCCTATTGCGTTCGGGCCAAGGCGCTGCTGGACGGCAAGGGCGTGACCTATGCCGAGATCGATGTGACCTATGGCGGCAAGGAGCGCGAAGAGATGGTGCGCCGCGTCCCGGGTGCCAGCACGGTTCCGCAGGTGCTGGTCAATGACCAGGCGCTGGGCGGGTGTGATGATATCCATGCGCTTGATGCCGCGGGCAAACTTGACCCGCTGCTGGGTCTTTAAGACGCCGCGATGACCCGCATTGCCGTTTTGCAGATGACCACCGGGATCGATCCGGCGGCCAATGCAAGCACGCTGGTCAGCGCGATCGGCGCTGCCGCTAGCGGCGGTGCCAGCATGATGTTTACGCCAGAAATGGCAGGCCTGCTCGATCGCGACCGGGCGCGTGGCAGCCGGCATATCGTGGCAGAGGATCAGAACCCCGTCCTCGCCGCGGCACGCGAGGCTGCGGCCGGGGCCGGGATCTGGGTTGCATTGGGCAGTCTGGCCGTGGCGCGGGATGATGGGCACTGGGCCAACCGCAGCTTTATGATCGACCCCAATGGGGCGATCGCAGCGCGCTATGACAAGATCCATATGTTCAATGTCGATCTGGCCACGGGCGAATCGTGGCGCGAATCGAACGCCTATGCGCCGGGTGAGCGGGTGGTGACGGTCGATCATACCCCGCTGGGCCGGCTGGGCCTGACGGTCTGCTATGACCTGCGGTTTCCCGCCTTGTTTGAGGCGCTGGGGCAGGCGCGCTGCGATGCCATTGCTATTCCCGCAGCCTTTACCCGCCCGACCGGCGCCGCGCACTGGCATATCCTGCAGCGCGCCCGGGCGATCGAAGCCAGCGCCTTTGTGATTGCCGCCGCGCAGGTCGGCCGGCACGAGGACGGGCGCGAGACCTATGGTCATAGCCTGGTGGTCGATCCCTGGGGCGAAGTGCTGCTCGACATGGGCGGGGAAGCGCCCGGGCTGGGCTTTGCCGAACTGGATCCGGCCCGCTTGGCCGAGGTGCGTGCGCAGCTGCCCAGTCTTGCCAACCGGCGGCCAATACACACATAGGCCGCGCCATGATCGTGTTTGACCTGACTTGCCAGCCTGCCGGGCACCGCTTCGAAGGGTGGTTTGCCTCGTCAGAAGCCTTTGCCGAGCAGCAGCAGCGTGGGCTGGTCGATTGTCCGCATTGTGGATCGACCGCAGTGGCCAAGGCGCCGATGGCCCCGGCTGTTCCGAAAAAGGGCAATCAGCTGCCCGCCACCACAAAACCGGCACCGGTCGCAACCAGCCTGCCGCCCGAAGCCCAAGCCGTTATCGAGGCTCTGGCCAAGCTGCAGGCCGAAGCGCTGAAGCAATCGCGCTGGGTGGGTGAGGATTTCGCCGAAGCCAGCCGGGCGATCCATTATGGCGAGCGCGATGCCGAACCGATCTATGGCCAGGCGACGGTCGAAGAGGCGAAGGAGTTACTGGAGGAGGGCGTAGCTGTCATGCCGCTGCCGTTCCCGGTGGTCCCGCCCGAACAGGCGAACTGATTGCCAGCCGCAGCACCGCACCGTAAGGGAGGCGCGGGCGCCCGTAGCTCAGCAGGATAGAGCACCAGATTCCTAATCTGGGGGCCATGGGTTCGAATCCCGTCGGGCGCGCCAGCTTTCCCATTGCTTGTCCTTTTCCTGCGTTGCAGTAGTCGAATGTTAGACCTGTTCTGCGCGCGACAAATTTAAACGCGCTCAGAATGGCGCATCTATGCCAAGCCTCACAGTACGGGGCGGCTGCGGGGTTTGTTGCCGCCGCGCGGCGACCGAGAATGGATTGCCATAAGAAAACGTGTTGCCGGAAGCATTGGCAACATTGCTGACGCTGGCTGAAAATCCAACGCTGTGCCAGCGCAATCGCGCCGCAATAATGGTATCAAAATAGCCGCCTTGCGACAGATCCAGACCTTGCCCCAAGCCAAGCTGCGACGGGCCAAAGTATCGCAGGCTGGCTGATACCGAGAGCCCAAGTTCGGCAGTGAGTTCACGCGAATAGGAAGCTGATGCACGGCCCGCGAGATGCGGGATGTTGGGCAAGTTTTTGTCTGCCTGGCCAGCGAAGCCCGGTTCGGGCTGGGTCAGTGCGCTGTCGTTGTATGTTGCCGCCACCTGAATGAGCAAGGCCTTCACCGGCCGCCAATCGGCTGAAAGTGAGGTGCTGAAGATCGATCCGTTCCCGATATTCGCAGTATAGGGATAGCCTGCACCATCAATCAGATCGGCCTGGACATGGTCCCATCTGGACCACGCCACTTCCCAGCCCGCCGCGATCGATCCACGCTGGGTATCACCTAGACGGATCCCGCCTTCCACGCTCGAAAGCCGGTCTGATTCAAAGCGGGTTACGCGTGTATCGCTTCCCGATGGCGAGACTGAGAGCCCGCCACTGCGGTATCCCTGATGATAGCGGGCATAGGCGGTCAACCTCCGGTTTGGCCGCCACGCCAGCGCCAGCGACGGGATGGCGCTGATGCTGCTGCGGCTCGGCTCTGCAGTTTCTGCTTCGGCGAGGCCGGCAGTAAGTTGACCGGTCAAGGTGCTGAAATTGAGCCTCGCGCCGGCCGTGGCAACCACTTGATGGCCCAGCGCGATTGCCCATTCGCCAAACAGCGCCGTTTCGATCACATCGTTTCGGACCCCGCTGAGCCGCGAGAGCGAAGCGGGTGGCCCCTGCAGCCGGGTAATCGTCTCGTTATTGCTGATCGCGCTTACGCCAATCAGCCATCCTGTGCCGTCGGGGTGCGATTGTGACAGGCGCGTTTCCCCGGAAAGCAGCCTGATTTGCTGATTCTGATCAAAGGCGGTTGGCTGGCGCGCGCCGGGTTGGGTCGCATCGAAGCGTACTTTCAGCCGGTGATTGACCTGGCCGAGGGCCGTTACCCACTTCAGATCGTTCCAGTCTTTGGTTGCGGTAAAGAAGGTTAGCCCGAAGTCATTATCAAACGGCTGCGCGATTGCGCTGCTGCGGCTGTAAGGCGGCTGACCGGTTTCGCTGTATTGCCCGTCGCTGCTGAAGATATCCTGATGCAGATAGCCCAGATCAAGCACCCAGCCGCCGCCCGGTTCGATCCGCGCCAGGATCCGGCCACCTTGGGTCTTATGGCGATTGATGTCCTTCAGGCCGCGGCCAACATCGTCGATGTAGCCACCTGCGATTTCATTGTATCCGACGAGCCGAAGCGCAATCCTGCGGTCATCGAGCGGAAGGTTGACCGAACCGGCGATATTGGTTCCCGATGCACCTCCGGCCGTTGCCGAAAAGCCCGAGGCGACCGCCGCGCTAAAGCGTTCAAGGTTTGGCATGTTTGGAGCCAGCTTGAGGATCCCGCCAAGCGATCCGGCGCCGTAAAGGCTGCCCTGCGGACCGGCGAGAACTTCGGCCCGGGCATAGTCGAACAGCTTCAAGTCAGGGTCGGGGGCGTTATAGTTAAGCCTCACATCGCCGAAATACTGGCCAACGGTCGATTGGGTTGGCCCGGCAAAACTGCTGTCGGCGATGCCCCTGATGAACAGCTTGTTGCGGCCCGGGCCCAGATGGGTGGAATCGATCATCGGCAGGTTATCAACCAATTGGTCCGTGCCGGCCGGCCCGGCCTGTCTGAAATGGTTCGAGGCCAGGTCAACCACCGATACGGCGCCCGCAAAGTTGTCAAAGGTGGTTGCGCGTTTGCTGGCCGTAACAACGATTTCGACTGGCGCTGGCAGGGGTTCTGGCAAAGGCATCGCCAGCGTTACCTGCGAGCGCGACCCGGTCTCACGTCTGCGCGCCTGCTCGTCCAATGCCGGGATGATCAGGAAGGCGTCGCGATTGACTTGCTTGAACGCCAGTCCCGTACCACGCAGCATGCGGGACAGCGCAATTTCGGCGGGCATGCGGCCGCTGACCGCATGCACCCTTATGCCGCCAAGTTCCGGATTCGACAGCGCAACACTGACCCCGGCCTGACGCGCCAGCTCAAGCAAAGCCTTGTCAGCAGGCCCGGCTAAAACGTTGAGCGGCGTTTGCTCTTGGGCATGGGCGACTGTTGCCCCGGCGATCAGGGCCAGTCCCGGTATCAGAGGATGCGTAAACTTCACGCTAGTTGGCCGCCAGTATCCACCCGTCTTCGTCTGGCTTGGCCGATACACCCAGCAAAGCAGCGATGCCAACCATCGCTTGCGGGTCGGAACGATTGACCACCAGGGAACCTGTGAACCGGCGCTCTGCGAGCGAGCCATCAACAGCAATCCGCACACCCAGCAGACGCGACAGATCCGTGGCCACCCGTGGCAGCGGCTGGGACTGATAAGATAGCCGGCCTGCTTGCCAATCCGATTGATCCGATTGGGCCTGATCCGAGACCGTCGGTTTGCTACCGGGGCCTTTCACTTGCAGAATCTGGCCCTCGGCAACAAGCACCGATATTGCCTGCGATGCGAACCTGACCCTGCCCTGGCTGACTGACGTCTCGATCACGTCACCGTCTTGGCGGATGTTGAAGATGGTACCAAGGTCAACAAAGGCGCCGGCCGGCGTCTGGACTGTGAAGGGATCCTTCGCGTTATGGACCACGGTGAATGATGCTTCGCCGCGTTCCATGGTGATCTGGCGTTCGTCGCTGCGGCGCACCAGCAGGCGGGTGCCGCCGTTCAAGGCAATTTTGGTGCCGTCCGCCAATGCCACCACACGCTGTTCCCCCAGCTGTGTCTCAATGGCGTAGTTTGGAAATGTAATGCGATATAGCGGATAGGCGGCCAGACCCAGCAACAGCGTGGCCGCAATCGCTATCCAGCGCGCAAGCGGCTGACGGCGGTTGTCGTTTGCGCCTTTGAGGCCGGGCAGGGCATCATGGCTGGCCGCCATCGCGCTGGCGATTTGGCGATCAGCCACGGCGGCGGCATCAAATGCAGCCGAATGATCGGGAGATTGTTCAAGCCATTGGGTAAATGCCGCCCAGCCAGCAGCATCCGCATCGCGCAGGCGGATTGCCCACGCGATGGCCTGTGCTTCAACTTCGGGTTCAAACCTGCTTGTCACTATCGTCCTTCACCATGACCAGACGTTCTGGCTCGCTCCATTCCGCATCAAGCTGCCCACGCAATGCGATCACGGCACGATAGGCCTTTTGCAGATGCTTCTCGACAGCGCTGACGCTGATGCCTTCTTCCTCGGCAATCTGCCGCTGGCCAATCTCGTCAATCCGAAACCGGCGGATGATCCGGTAGGTGCGGTCACCAAGGTCCCGCAAAGACTGTTCGGCCAGATCGAGTTGCTGTCTTGCTTCGGCCACCCGTTCGGCCGACGGGTCTGTGTAGGTGGCATCAGGCAGTCCATGTGAAACTTGCTGCCAGGCGTCTTCACGCTGGCCCCGCTGCTGCGCCGATCGGTGCCGGTCCAGCACCAGGTTGTTGGCCATGCGATAGAGGTAGGGCAGCGGATCGATGATCCTGGCTTCGTCTGCGCGTGACAGTTTGAGCCACAGGTCCTGCATCAGGTCTTGCGTATTGTCCGCATCGCCGCAGCGCGCACGCAGGAAGCGTTCCAGCTCCGGGCGGTGCGCAAGATAGGTCTGTTCAAGACTGGGGGCGGGCATTCGGGTGGGCTGATAGCAAGGCCAATGCCCGGCCGCCACAGCCCAAGTGGGTGCTGGGGGCAGGAGCCGCGAAAAAATCTTTGCTCCAGCGATGCGGGATTGGCGCGTTGGCACCGTCTTCTCATCGAACGCTGTCGTTTGGGCGGCCGTGCGGAGGCAGGAAAAGTGTTGCCAATCAGAAAACTGCGGAGCCTGATTGCGGGCGGTCTAATGGCCGCGAGCGTCCTTACTGCCGGTTTGGCCGTGAGCGTGACGCCTGCCGCGGCAGAAGCGCCGGCAACAATCGATCTGGCCGCCTATCGCGGCAAAGTGGTCTACCTTGATTTCTGGGCAAGCTGGTGCGGGCCCTGCAAGCTTTCGTTTCCCTATATGCGGGGGCTACGGGCGCGATACCCGAACCGCGATCTGGAAATCGTGACGGTCAATCTGGACCGCAACCCGGCACTTGCAGCGACATTCCTGGGTCAGGTCGGTGGCGGACTGCCCGTAGTCTACGATCGCGAAGGCGCTCTGGCCCGGCGTTTCTCGGTAAAGGATATGCCGACATCGGTGTTGATCGACCGGCGCGGCAATATCCGCTTCACCCACCGCGGGTTTCATCCCGAAAAGACGGCCGAATACCAGCAACACATCAATCAGTTAATCAACGAGCACTGAAAGCCCTTTGCATGAAAAGAATACTGCTTTGTGGCGGACTGATCCTGTCCGTTAGTGGATTGTCAGCGTGCGCATCGGTGGCGCCCTGGCAGCGAGACATCACCGCCCGTCAATCGATGGCCCTGGTGAAGAACGGCAACTTTGCGGCCGCTCGCGATCATATTTATTTTAGCAAGGAAGCCGCAACCGGCGGTGCCTCGCTTGATGGTGGAGGCTGCGGATGCAACTGACCCTTAATGCCGGCGGCCGAATTGCTGCCGCACTCAGCCTGGCCACTGCGGGGCTGCTGGCCGCAACAGGCGCGCAGGCGCAATCCTCTGCCAACGGCAAGCCGGCCGGACAGGACACGGGCGCCGTCAATGCCTATGATCTGCCCGCTTCAGAACCGGGTACGATGACCGCCGATTCCGCCATTCTGTTTTACAAGGAAGGCGATGGCCGTGTTCAGGCGATCGAACCGATGCTGGCCATGACGGTCAATGGCCGGGATGGCTCCTCGTACAGCGCCAGGTTTACTTACGATACGCTGACGGGCGCTACACCCAACGGCGCGGCGCCGTGGACCTCAAACCAGACCTTCGTGACACCGGTGCGGCAGCGCAGCGAAAGTCATACCGGCGCTTCGGGCGGTACGGTCGTGACCCTGCCCGGCAGTGGCTTGCAGGTGCTGAACTATGATGCCGCAGCAAGAAAGCTGCCGGTCGATGCCGGGTTCCGGGATCAGCGCTATGCACTTGACCTGGGAATGACCAAGCCGCTGACCGATGCAACCAAGCTCAGCCTTGGTATCAACGGATCGACCGAAACTGACTATCAATCCATTTCGGGCCGCGCCGGCATTGCCCAGGAACTGGGTGGGAACAACACTACGCTGTCGTTCGGCGTCAACTTCGAACACGACATTTCGAAGCCCCATTATGGCACGCCGCCGCCACTGACCCAGATGAACGGCAATCTGAAGGGGCCTTCGCGGTCGAAGAATGTGCTGGGTCTGATCGCCGGCGTCACCCAGGTTGTCGCGCCAGGCGTGGTTGTGCAGGCGAACTACACCTTCGGTTCGCTCAACGGCTATCAGACCGATCCTTACAAGATCGTCTCCGTTGTCGATTCCGCAACCGGGGCGCCGCAGCGGTATCTTTATGAATCGCGTCCTGACAAGCGCACGCGCCATGCTGCCTATCTTGGCACCAAGGTGGCCGTGGGATCCTTCGTAACGGAGCTTTCCGGCCGGTATTATACTGACAGTTGGGGCATCAAGGCGGTCACCGCGCAAGTGTCCGAACATGTTCCCGCGGGTGAAAGGGCCTATATCGAGCCGATGGTGCGTTACTATCATCAGACGGCGGCTAACTTCTTCACCTATTACCTCAATGGCAGCCGGCCCCTACCGCAATATGCCAGTGCGGATAGCCGATTGGACAAGTTCAATGCCATCACGGGCGGCATCAGTGGCGGCTACAAGCTGACCGATAAGCTGGAGCTCTATGGTCTTGCCGAATACTACAAGCAGGCCGAGGCCGGGACACCGGCCCGGCTGCCCGGCAACAGCCAGCTTAACCTGTTTGCCGGAACTAATGCGATCAGCCTGATGACGGGCATCAAGCTGACGTTCTGAGGTGCAGGCTGCCCATGGATAGATTGAGAGTGGCCATGGGCAGACCTGCCAAGAAAGTTGCGCGGCGGCGGCTGATGCCCCGGCTGAATCCGCCGCGCAGCTATACTTTCATGGCGATGAATTCGCCATGCGAAGTGCTGCTGGATGGCGGGACAGAGCGTGTGATGCAAATGCTAGGCCAACTGGCCGGAGCTGAAGCACGGCGGATCGAGCACACGTACAGCCGGTATCGCAGCGACAGCCTGTTGTCGGCGGTCAACCGTTCTGCGGGGATGCCGGTTGCGATCACGCCGGAAATGGCCGCCTTGCTCGATTATGCCGACACGTGTTTCCGATTGAGCGATGGCCGGTTCGATATCACCTCGGGCGTATTGCGCCGGGCCTGGCGGTTCGATGAAACTGCTACCATGCCGAGTGCATCAGCCATTGGCGCTTTGCTGCCCCTGATCGGCTGGGAAAAAATTGAGCGCGGGCCAGCGACAGTCACTGTCCCGCCGGGAATGGAGCTCGATTTTGGCGGTCTGGGGAAGGAATATGCCGTGGACCGGGTTCTCCTTATGCTGGCAGAGAAAACCGATGTTCCGGTGCTCGTGAATTTTGGCGGCGATTTGCGGGTCACCGGCCCTCGCCGCGATGGCTCGGCCTGGCAGATCGCGATCGATGCGGTCGATCCGGGAGCGGAAAGCCCCGCGGCCATCGCGCTCAAGCAAGGTGCATTGACGACCAGCGGCGATGCGCGCCGATCAATCGTGATCGATGGCACACGCTATGGCCATATCCTTGATCCACGGAGCGGCTGGCCGGTGCAAAATGCCCCGCGCTCGGTCACCGTAGCCGCACCGACCTGCATGGAAGCAGGCATCATGTCCACGCTGGCCATGGCGCATGGCGCCGCAGCCGAACAGTTTCTGCGTGAAGAGCAGCAAGCGGCATGGGTCTTACGCTGAACCCGCCGCCCTTTTGTCTGGAGTATCCGATGAACCGACTTGTGAAGCTGCTTGGCGCCTTGCTGCTGATGGCACTTATGCAGACGCCCAGCCTGGCCGCGCAATCGCAGGGCAGCGGCCAGCATTTCAGCTATCGGCTGACCAGCAAACAGGCGAGCCTTGGCGGCTATGGCAAGCTGGATCTGGCGCTGACCCTGACTATCAAGCCCGGCTGGCACATCTATTGGTCCAATCCCGGGGAGAGTGGATATGCCCCGGCGATCGATTGGACGACGCCGACTGGGACGGTTGCATCGGCCCTTATCCATCCGGCGCCTGAATTGCTCACACTCGGCGGGATCGCATCCAACGTGCATACCGGGCAGATAACTTTGCTCCAGAGCCTGCGGCTGCCCGCCGTTCGGCGGGGCGGCACTGTGCAGTTGAATGGCAAGCTGGATCTGCTGGTTTGTTCAGAGAGCAGCTGTGTTCCCGATCCAGTCGATCTGGCACTGGCCTTGCCGGCGGGGGATGGCGTGGCCGATCCCAATGTGGTTTCGCTCTTCACCCGGGCCACTGCCGCACTGCCGCAGCCTTCAGAGCGGAGCGCGCACTACCGCTTGCAGGGCAAGTCGATCACGCTGTTCATCCCCTTGTCGGGCCGCGTGGACCAAGCGGCCCATGTCTTCCTTGATGGATCTATGATCGCAACGGAAAGCGCCGTGCAGAAATTTGCAGAGGTCCAAGGCGGCGTCTCTGTAACGCTCAAAGCGGGATCGGTACCGCCGCCAAAGCTGCTGACCGGCGTCTTGCGGCTGGGCGGCAGCGGTGGAGACGCTACGCGCGGTATCAGTTTCGTTGCCACACCGGCGGCGGCGCTTCCAGCAGGCAGCCCGGCATTCGAGGCAACAACCTTCGCCTTTGCTCTGTTGGGCGCATTCGCTGGCGGTTTGTTGCTGAACCTTATGCCCTGCGTGTTTCCCATTCTCAGCCTTAAGGCGCTGGCACTCGCCAAGGCGGGGGGCGATGAACGCCAGGCCCGCAGCGATGCCGCGGGCTATGCACTGGGAGCGATCGGCATCATCATGCTGCTGGGCGCGATCATCCTGATCATTCGCAGCAGCGGAGCCCAGCTGGGCTGGGCCTTCCAGTTGCAGGACCCGAGAATAATTGGCCTGCTGATGCTGTTGGTTTTCGGCATCGCGCTGAACCTGGCAGGTCTGTTCGAATTGCCTGCGCTGACGATGGTAAACCCCCGGCAAGGCTCGTTTGCGGGTTCGGTGCTGACCGGGGCGCTGGCCGCATTTATCGCTACGCCTTGCACCGGCCCATTCATGGCGGGGGCGCTTGCAGTCGCGCTGCTCTTGCCAGCGCCGGCGGCAATGGCGGTGTTCTTTGGGCTCGGGCTGGGTCTGGCGGCGCCGTTTCTCTTGCTGGGCTTCTTCCGACCGGCGCGGCGCTGGCTGCCCAAGCCGGGTGCGTGGATGCAGAAGCTGCGCCAGATCCTGAGTATTCCGATGTTCCTGACAGCTGTAGGGTTGCTCTGGATTCTCGGTCGGCAGACCGATGCCTCGGCAATGGCCGTGGCGCTTGTGGCGGGCCTTTTGCTTGCCATGGGTCTGTGGTGGCTGGGACTGCGGCAGTTCACAGATCGGGCTAAATGGCCGGTCTATCTGCCGATGCTGGCTGCAGCTGCAATCTGCGGGCTGGCCCTCCCGGCAACCGCCCAAAGCCCAGCCCCAGCCGAGGCAGCAGCCGGGATTGTCCCGTATTCGCCGAGCGGTCTGGCTGCGCTGCGGGCTGAAAACAAACCAGTCTTCCTGTACTTCACAGCGGACTGGTGCCTGAGCTGCAAGGTTAACGAGGCTACCAGCCTGTCATCGGCCGAGGTCAAGGCTAGCTTCAAAGGCCATGGCGTTACAATCATGCGCGGAGACTGGACCAGGGGGGATCCCGAAATCTCCGCGTTTCTGAAGTCCCGCGGCAGCGCTGGAGTCCCGCTTTACCTGTGGTACGCCCCCGGTCGCGAACCGGTGGAGCTGCCGCAGGTCCTGACGCCGGGTCTCGTCGCCGATCTACCCAACGGGCAGGCGTGAGTGAGCAAGGGCAATCAGGTGATCTAGGGGGCTCTCGACTTAGTAGATCAGATCTACTGCGTAACTGTTCGCATCTTCATTCTGCATGGTGCGCCAAGGGCACAACCTCTGTGATAATTTTGCAGGTTGCACCCTTGCCAGGTGACGGTGCGCCGTAACAGGTTGGCTTGGCTTGCCGGGAATAGCCTTGCCAATGGACCGCACGCTTCATTGGCGAATACCACATCACCCAAACCTTCGATTTGACACACTCAAGCGTGAGCGTAGTTTCCAATTAACGGGAACTTGGGGGCTTGGGATGATTTCACGGCGCAGATCGCTGCAGCTTTTGTCGGTTGGTGCCGTACTGGGCCCAACCTTGGTAAGGGCAGCGACGCCCTCGGCCGTAACGATATACGAGACGCGACGGATTATCACGATGGAGCCATCGCTTCCAGCCGCACGGTTCGTTGCCGTTGCCGACGGCATTGTCCTCGGACTTGGGGAAAGTCTGGCGGAGTTGGAACCATGGACCGCAGGGCGAACCGTAGCGGTTGAGCGCCGATTTGCCGAAAAGGTGCTGATGCCAGGCCTGGTCGATCCGCATGTGCACCCCATGCAGGCCGCCGTTATGCTCAACCTGCCCTTTATCGCACCCGATGATTGGCAATTACCCACGGGCGACTTCCCTGGCGCGCGTACCCCGCAGGCATGGCGAAGCCGCTTTGCCGAGCTCTTGTCCCAATCGAATGAAAGGCCATTCATCTGCTGGGGCTATCACGAACTGTTCCATGGGCCGCTTGACCGCCAGGAACTCGACCAGTTGGCCCCAGATCGCCCTGTGGTGGTATGGCAGCGCAGCTTCCACGAGATATTCGTCAATACTGCGGCGCTAAAGGCATGGGGTCTGGATCAGAGCGACGCCTTCGCTGCGGCCCTGGCTGCCGCCAAGGCCGATCCCGCCCATGGCGATCTGGATCGCGGGATCCTGTCGGAAACGGCTCTGGCGGTCGGTCTTTCCAAACTGCGACCGGTTATCTTTGCACCAGAACGCATCCGTCGCGGGATCGGGTTGATGCAGCAGATGATGGCTGCCAAGGGCGTCACGACCGTATCTGACATGGCTACGGGTGTGTTCGCCGGCTTCGATGCGGAGGCTGCGATGATCCGCGCTGCCTTTGAGCGTCCGGGGGGCGCCAGCCGGGTCATGTTGATGCCGATTGCCGGGCAAGTGCCCTCTGACGCTGATCCGAGCCAATGGCTTGATGGAATGCGCGGCAAATATGCCTCGGCGCACGTGCGTGTTGATCGACGGGTCAAGTTTTTTGCCGATGGCGCATTCTTTGCACAAAACATGCGAATGGGAGCGCCGGGATATACCGACGGCCATGTCGGCAAATGGCTGACCGAACCGGTTGACCTCAATGCCCAGTTTCGCCGGTTTTGGAACGCGGGCTTCAGTTTTCACATTCACGTCAACGGCGATGAAGGGCTAGACGTAGTGCTGGATGGGCTCGCCGCACTCCCTCCGCGTCGCGATCAAACCATTACGCTTGAGCACCTTGGATATTCGACCGAGGCACAGAACCGGCGGATCGCTCGCATGGGGCTGATGGTTTCGGCCCAGCCAAACTACATCCGGGTTCTTGGCGATACCTATGCCGCCCACGGTCTTGGCGCCGACCGTGCCGCCTTGATCAACCGGCTAGGATCACTGGAGGCCAAGGATGTGCCGCTGGGTTTGCATAGCGACTTTAACATGGCGCCGATTGATCCATTCTATCTGGGTTGGATCGCCGCTAATCGCCTGACCCTGAACGGCAATCTTAAGGCGCCGGAAGAGCGGTTGACACTAGCCAAAGCGTTGCGGGCAATCACGATCGAAGCTGCGCAAGTGATTGGCATGGATGACTTGGTTGGTTCGGTGGCGCCCGGGAAGAGGGCAGACTTCGCAGTGCTGGATCAGGACCCGTTCAAGGCGGGTGCCGCAGGCTTGCGCGACATCAACGTTCAACAGGTGATCTTCGAGGGACGGGTCACGTAGTGCAAGCGTCAAAGGTTCGATGTCAACAAACAGGGTGAAGGCAATCGGAATCAGGTGGTGAGCCGGATTACCCAGTTCTCACCTTCATTCTGTATGGTGCACCATTTGCGAACAAAGCGGCGCGGCTCATCGGTCGGTTACGCTCTTGTTGGTTTAAAGGTGCTTGATCTTGGCATACTTTAGGCGGCTGGAAATCAATCGCTATGGCTGCGCAAAAATTACGCAAATCGCCAAGAGATTTATGAATGGGCGTATATTTGCAAATTTTTAGAGGCATTATAACGACGTAATTTTAATTTGAGCCACTTGATCGCCTGCCATGGTTCGATAAGCTCGGCCAAGCGTGGGAGATTGCGATGTTGAAGCTTGTTATGCTGTCTGCAGCCCTTACTGGCGCAGCGCTGCCGCCTGAAAATCCCTTCCTGTCAAAGGGTGCGCCGGCGGTGACCCATAATGACGCTGGGGCCTCTGACGCCGTCACCTTCGATGGCCCGCGTGAAATTGGCGTTGTTGAGGCCAGCCGGGTCAAACGCATCTCAACCGGCCTTTTGACGATTAATTATGCCGGGCTGCTGCGATACCCTGATGGTGCTGAAGCCACCTGGAACACGAATAACAATCGCGTAACGAAGATCCGCATCGACAATGGTCGCTGGGAAGAACTGGCATCGCTGCCGATTGAAGGCATGAACTTACTTTCTCCGCGCGACATTGATGCGCATCTGGGTGCCTTTGATGCGGCACGTAGCGAGGCGGAACTGCGCACCTATCTTGCGAAAAATCTGCCCTACTACGCCGAAACCCAGGCGCGAGAAGCGGGGGTCTATTCGCTGACTGACAACCGAGGTCAGTTCTACGTCCTGACCCGCAAGAACATCCAAGTCTTCGGACAGGCTGATCCGTCTGATCCGCACTCGCAGGTCGTGCTACTGCGCAAGTGGGAGATCCCGTCGTGGCTTAAGCGCGATGCTGAAGCGCAGGCCCTCATGATTAAGCGTCTCGAGGGCTCCGGCGCATCCGTTAATGACGAATTTCGTAAGGGCATTGCAATGCTGCGGGACATCCCTCTCGGCATCAACATGACCTATGATGGCCATCTGGTGTTTTCGATGGTTGGCGGCACGGTGGCCGTGATCGATCGTGATTTCACCTCTCCCCCGCAAGTCATTAAAGTACAGGGCGAGCTGTTTACCAATTCGTTGTCCGTCGATGCCGCGGGCGGGATCTACGCGGTCGGCGACCGGGAGATGCACAAGTTCGTTTGGAAGAATGGGAAGCTTTCAAACGATGTTCGCGATGGGGCATGGTCCTCACCTTACGACCTTACAGAAAACCCTCTGCCCGGCGTGCGTGGCGGCGGAACAGGATCCGGCACTACCGCGACCCTGCTGGGCTTCGGCCCGGGAGAGGACGAACTGGTTGTTATCGCAGACGGTATGCCGAAGATGAATGTTGTTGCCTTCTGGCGCAATGCTATCCCCAAGGATCACAACCAGCAGCCGGGGACTAAGTCGCGCCGGATCGCTGGCCAGATAGCCGTTCGTATGGGAGGCGAAGGGGCGCCTTTTATTCAGACTGAAGCATCGCTTGGGGTGGCGGGTCCATACGTCTTTGCGTTGAACGGCATGGCGCCCGAAAACATCAAGCCCGATCTAGACAATTTGTTGGTCCAAGGGCCGTTCCGCACCCCGCCGAAGGGTGTTGAGATGTTCCGCTGGGACCATAAGGCAAACCGTTTTGAGAGCCTTTGGGTTCGCAACGATATCAGCACGCCAGCCGCGATTATCCCCGTGCTGAGCACCACTAGCCGACAGGCCTATGTGATGAGCTGGGACCAGCGCGGTTGGAACATAACCGGCCTCGATTTCGACAGCGGTAAGACCGAAACGCAGATGACGCTTGGCCGTAGTCAGCAGTTCAACGGTGCTTGGGGTATCTTGCAATTGCTGCCGAATGGAGATGTTTTCATACCCGGCATCGCCGGCCCTGTTCGGGTCACTAAACGGCCGTAGCTCTGGCGAGGCAGATGGTGCTGAGGTTAGGGGCGGGCCAGCCAGCCTCAGAGAGCTGAGAAATGGTCAAGACCTGTCGGCTTTCCAGTCACGGTCTATCAAAATAATTGATGGTAAATGCAAATTCATAAATGTTATCATCTTCATTCTGCATGGCGCACTATTTCCGATCATTCCGGGATTGTGTTTCCGCAGGTTTGCCCAGCCGTGTGTCGGTGCTGCAGACATGGGGCTTGGCTCACGCAGCAATGCGGCCAGGGCCGCCTGTGATCGGCCTGGCCGGTTGGTACCTGCCGCCCTGTGGGACCACCGCTGCTTCAGCGGCAGTCCTCGCGGTGAGGGGCGGCTTAATGCCGGGTGCTGTCGGCGACGAAGGTTTTCGTTTTCATTCGCTGAACTGTTTCTTCAACGAACTGGTCAAGCACCTGATCTGCCAGTTCTGCACATTCCCTGAAGCCGGTGCGATTCAAGGCGGCAATGGCAACTTCGAGCAAGGCGATGGTGCCCTCAGTTTCGGTTGAATTCGAGTACGCGACAATCTCCAAAGCTGATTTCATCACAATGGGTCCTCAAAGTTGTTGAGTGACCCCCTTCTGCCGTAGCGGTTATTACTTGCTAAACCTTGAAAAAGAAATACGAAAAAATGCTATTATGGAAAAAATGAAGGGGCAGCAGGTTCAAGGCCCGCCGGTTACGCATTTTTTTGCTGGATTGAGGCTGTTAGGCGGCTTGCTTGAAGACCATGCAGGGGCCGCGCTTGCCGCGTTCGCGGCCGCGGTCGGGTTCGGGCTGTTGCATCAGGCGATAGCCGAAATTGACCCGCGACGGGATATGGAATTCGCCAACCTTGGCGCGCAGGCGCCGCATCGTCAGATAGACCATACTCTCGGTGAATTCGGGTTCCAGGCCGGGGTCTGGCCAGAGCCATTCGATCATCTCTTCCTTGCTGACCGGATTGGGGCAGCGCAGCATGAGGTACATCAGGGCCACAACCTCATATTCGGTCAGTTTGACGGTGAAGCCGGTTACCGTGCATTCGCTTCGCAGCTATTGCGGCCAGGTCATGCTTACAGCCATGGCGCATCCAAGCCGATCATCATTCCGGTGTCCTCCTGCGCCCCCGCAGTTGTTGCATTCCTGATCTTGCCGGCGGGCAATATCAGGAAGCAGGCCATCGGCTTCCCTTGGGCAATTGCGCACCAAGCCTGTTAGAAATACCAATATCGCCGTCGATAGCAGTCGTTTGGCAGATTGTACGGATTTTAGCCGCCAATTTGGCAATCGTTTGCTTGTCAAAATGGCAGTGATTGCGGCGAGTGCAGCGGGAACCGAAGCCGATTTCCCGATCTGCCGGGCCGGTGCCTCCCGCGAACCCGAGTGGCTGCATTTTTATCGGATCTCAAATTGTTGAAATAGATTCACTTTTTTGAGGGCGGGGCGGTTTGTTGGGAATTCTAATATTTTGCGCTTGAAAGGCTGAATCGAATATGATTCTAAGGCTTTTATGGGCGGGCGTAACGAACCAAGGATCTTCAACCAGAATGTGCGGCAGGCGTCGCCGTTGCTGGGTCTGCTGTTCCTGCTGGGGATTGCCCTGGCCGGGCCAAGCGGCGTGCTGGCCTGGAGCGATTACAATCGGGAGCTGGCAGAAAAGCAGGCTCAGGTTCAAAAGCTCAAGACCGAACGCGATGTCCTCAAGAACCGCGTCGCCTTGCTCAATCCCGATAACGTAGATTCCGATATGGCCAGCGAACTGCTGCGCAAGGACATGAACGTTGTCCACCCGGATGAAGTGGTGATCCTGCTTAACTGATCCGGGTTTTCGCTCGCAGTGCGGGCACCTGCTCAAAAATACGAATGCACCGGTTTCCCTTACGGCGCTCGGGCCCTATAGGCGCGTCAGAGGATTCCACCCCAGGGGACCACAATTGGCCAAGAAACCGACTGCCACCAAGGCTGCAACCGCCGCCGAAGAGGGCTTTGCGCTGCGCTGCCTGCAAGATGCGCATGCCGCCAACAAGCGCTATGCCGCCAGCGATGACGAGCTGCTGACCTTCTACGAACAGATGGTTCTGATCCGTCGCTTTGAAGAACGTGCTGGCCAGCTTTACGGCCTCGGCCTGATCGGGGGCTTCTGCCACCTTTATATCGGTCAGGAAGCCGTTGCGGTTGGTCTGCAGTCCGCGCTGGATGGTGAGAAGGACAGCGTGATCACCGGCTATCGCGACCATGGCCACATGCTGGCCTATGGCATCGATCCCAAGGTGATCATGGCCGAGCTGACCGGCCGCGCCGCCGGGATTTCGAAGGGCAAGGGCGGGTCGATGCACATGTTCAGCGTCGACCACAAGTTCTACGGCGGGCACGGCATCGTTGGTGCGCAGGTGCCGCTGGGTTCCGGGTTGGCCTTCGCTCACAAGTACCGCGGCGATGGCGGCGTCTGCATGGCCTATTTCGGCGATGGCGCGGCCAACCAGGGCCAGGTCTACGAAGCCTTCAACATGGCCGCGCTGTGGAAGCTGCCGATCATCTTCGTGGTTGAGAATAACGGCTATGCCATGGGCACCGCGGTCAAGCGCGGCTCGGCCGAGACCGAATTCTACCGCCGCGGCACCGCCTTCCGCATTCCGGGCATGGCGGTGAACGGAATGGACGTGCTGGAAGTGCGCCAGGCTGCCAACATCGCGCTCGACTATGTCCGCGCCGGCAATGGTCCGGTGCTGATGGAGCTCAACACCTATCGCTATCGCGGCCACTCCATGTCTGACCCGGCCAAGTACCGCAGCCGCGAGGAAGTGCAGGAAATGCGCGACAAGCATGATCCGATCGAAGGCGCCAAGGCCGAACTGCTGGCCCGGGGCGTCGACGAGGAGCGGATCAAGGAAATCGACAAGCGGATCCGCAGCATCGTTGCCGAATCCGCTGACTTTGCAGAAAATTCGCCGGAGCCCGAAATGACCGAACTCTACACCGACGTTCTGGTGGAGAGCTACTGATGGCGATCGAACTCAAGATGCCCGCGCTGTCCCCGACGATGGAAGAGGGGACGCTGGCCAAGTGGCTGGTCAAGGCTGGCGATACCGTCAAGTCCGGCGACATCCTCGCCGAAATCGAGACCGACAAGGCGACGATGGAATTCGAAGCCGTCGATGAAGGCGTGATCGGCCAGATCCTGGTTCCGGAAGGGACCGAAGGGGTCAAGGTTGGCACCGTCATTGCGGTAATCGGTGGTGAGGGGGAGGCCGCTTCGCCTCCGGCTGCTGCATCTGTTGCTGCCCCGGTCGCGGCGCCCGCGCCCGCGGTTATTGTCGAACGCCCGGTTGCCGCGCCGCGCAAGGCCGATCCGGCGATCCCGGCGGGCACCAACATGAAGATGTCGACCGTGCGCGAGGCGCTGCGCGATGCCATGGCGGAAGAAATGCGCCGCGATGACCGCGTCTTCGTGATGGGCGAGGAAGTGGCGGAGTATCAGGGGGCCTACAAGGTTACCCAGGGCCTGCTCGAAGAGTTTGGCCCGCGCCGCGTGATCGATACGCCGATCACCGAGTATGGCTTTGCCGGTATCGGTGCCGGTGCGGCGATGGGCGGCCTGCGCCCGGTGATCGAGTTCATGACCTTCAACTTCGCCATGCAGGCGATTGACCACATCATCAACTCGGCCGCCAAGACCAACTATATGTCGGGCGGGCAGATGCGCTGCCCGGTGGTGTTTCGCGGGCCCAACGGTGCGGCCAGCCGCGTCGGCGCGCAGCACAGCCAGAACTATGGCCCGTGGTACGCCAACGTTCCCGGTCTGGTCGTGATCGCGCCCTATGACGCGGCTGACGCCAAGGGGCTGCTGAAGGCGGCAATCCGCTGTGAAGATCCGGTGGTTTTCCTCGAGAACGAGCTGGTCTATGGCCGCAGCTTCGAACTGCCGGAACTGGATGACCATGTCCTACCAATTGGCAAGGCGCGGATCATGCGCGAAGGCACGGACGTGACGATCGTGTCCTATTCGATCGGCGTTGGCCTTGCGCTGGAAGCCGCCGAGATGCTGGCGACCGAAGGGATCGATGCGGAAGTGATCGATCTGCGCACGCTGCGCCCGCTCGACAAGGAAGCCGTGCTGACCTCGCTCGCCAAGACCAATCGTCTGGTCGTGGCGGAAGAGGGCTGGCCGCAGTGCTCGATTTCGTCCGAGATCATGGCGATCTGCATGGAAGAGGGCTTCGATCACCTCGATGCCCCGGTTCTGCGCGTTTGCGATGAAGACGTGCCGCTGCCCTATGCCGCCAATCTGGAAAAGGCTGCGATTATTGACGCAGACCGGATTGCGGCCGCGGTTCGCAAGGTTTGTTATCGCTAGGCCACGGGCGAGGTCAGTTCACCTCGCCCGACGGACCGACGGTAATCGTACCGAGGTAAGCGCCACAGCTCTGCACGGGATCGGGCTCTGCCGGGTCTTGCTGGTAGATCTGGGTCAGGTCACGCTGGTCGCGCACGGTGAATGAGGCAATCGACTTGATCTCGGTCGCGCTGACGAACCGGTCCGAGATCAGCGGCTGGTAGGTAAACTGGATTTCGGCGAAGATTACCGCGTCGCCGGGAATGGCGGTGATCTCTTCCCCGGTCGGGCCCATGCCATTGGGAAGATCCTGACCTTCCAGGCCATAGCTGGAATTGACCGGCTTTGCCCCGCGGCAGCGCTGCCAGTGAATATACGGCACCCCGCTATCAGCGTGGACTTCAAGACTGGAAATGATCACCCGGCCATTGCGGAACAGGTCCAGTTTGCCCGACTGCAACTGCGCGCCAAAGAGGACGTCGTTGATGTCACTCTCATAGATCCGGCGGTCTTGCAGGGTGGAGATGTCACCCACGCGCGAGGCATTGTCCGCGATCTGGGCGGCCAACTGGTTCACCTTCATCGTGGTCAGGGCAAGGTTGGCCGTTTCGGTACCCCACAGGCCGGCCATCAGCAGGGGCGGCGCGCCCAGCGCGAATTCGATCATCGCCAGACCCGAGCGGTTGCGCAGCAGGGCGCGAAGCCATCTCATTTGCAAAATCCGGTGACGGGATTGCTGGTCTGGCTGGTCGAATAGGGCTGGTTGCGTAAGACCGTGGCAGTCCGCATTTGCATGGTGGGTGATTGCCCCGGGATTAGCGCAGCGATCGGGAACAGCCGCGGATAGGTGATGATCACGGTGTAGAGCACGGCATCACGCGCGCCGCCCATCCCATTGGCCCCGGGCTTCTTGTCCCATTTGGCGTTGCCGTTGATATCCTCGAACGGCTCGCCGGTATCGCACTTGCCGTTGTGGTTGAGGTCGGTCTAGTCTTCGGGGCGGCCGACGCTTGAGAAGTCGGTGTAGGCGGTGCGCTTGAAGACGGCCTTGGCCCCTGGCAAAATGGCCCGCACCGCTTCGGTGACGCTGGCATCCAATGTCGCGCGGTTGCCCTTGGCCCCCTCGATCGTCGAGTTGCGCGCGGCTTCCTGCACCGCGCCGTTCAGCATCTGCGCCGTGTACATGTTGTGCGCCACGTCAAACAGGCCCGTCAGCGTGATCATCAGCGGTGGCAGGATTAGGCCGAATTCGGCGATCGTTGCACCTTGGCGGCTACGGGCCAGGCGGCTGATCAGGGGATGCATCATTTGGATACCCGCAGATTGCCAAGCGAAGTGGCGATTTTGGAAAAGGCGGCCTGCAACTCAACCGCATTGCTGGCTTCGAACGAGTGGCCGGGCCCGGCGCACTGGGTCAGGACGGGGTTCAGGAATGTTCCGAAGCCGATCACCCAGATCGTGATGTTGCGCTTTTTCGCTTCGTCGCAGGCCACGGTGATCCGGCTTTCAACGGTTTCGGTCAGCGATTGGGCTGAACCAGGCTGCCAGCGTCGGCGATCAAGCGGCTCGATCCCATAGGAACCGTATTCGACGTAGCCTGGCGAGGTTAGACCATCGGTCAGAAAGATCAGGTGGCGGCTGGTGGGAGCGCCCTTCAGGTCAGCATTTTCTGCGGCGAACAGACCGGTGGGAGACAACATTCGCGCTCCCCAGATCATGCCAATGTCGTGATAGGTTGCGCCTTCTGCAAACAGGCTGTCAACATAGGCGGCAACGTCACCGGCGGCCATTTCGGCCAGTTTGCGGGCTGGTGCCGGACAGGCATCGGCCTGAATATCGTGCGAGTTGAGATAGTCCCCGTCGAAATCGGCCGGCTTGGGATCGATGATCAGGGTCTGATAGCCCTTTTCCATCGGGCGGATATAGGAAAGCTCGTTGAGCACCGGCCGCCACTGGGTTGCCGGGTTGCCCGGGCTGGGCACCAGATCGATATCCAGATCGGGCGCCTGGGCGAAATCGATGTTGCCATAGTCGGTGATCTGGTACGTATCGCGTTCTTCGATGCAGCCACGGAAAAACGCGTCAAAATTGGTGGGACTATAAGGCGTACCGCCCATATTCGGCACGGAAACCTTGCCGCCAATCTGCAGCGCGCCGCCCTGTTTCAGGCTGGAGACATCGACCGGAATGGTCTGATAGCGCCAGGTCATGACCGGCGTGGTCGTGGCCGGCTTGTCGAGCAGGCTGTAGATATAGCGATAGTCCGTGTAGGTCTTGGACGAAACCTTGGTCTCGGTCTGGGTTGCGTCGGTCCACCCGCATTCATAGTCGCTGCCGTTGAGGATATATTCCCAGTTCTGGGTGCCGTCCGGATCGGTCCAGTGGCCAACAGACGTGGCCGTTTTCGTGTTGGCCGGGCAGGATGGTTCGACAGTCCAGCCACTGGCGACCTCGCTTCCGCTGACGTAGGTCCAGTTTTCCTTGAAGATTGCCGCCGTGGTGATCGTGCCGGTCTGCTGCGGCAGGCGGCCATTGTAATGCCAGTTGTCCACCATCCATTCCGGCTTCAGGATCCCGCCGACATTGACGTTGGTTGAATAGGGCAGAAAGCCATAGCGGATACGCGTACCGGGGGTCTTGGTGGCCTGGACCTGGGCGTAAAAGTCCTTCACCGTCTGGCGCAGGATTGCGATCTTGGGTTGGGTGTCGCCGGGATTGGTCCAGCTCATCGAACCCGTTGTATCGAGTACGAACATCACATCGGTGTTCGAAAAGTTCAGATTGGCCATGCAATTGACCGATATGTCCGTTTGATCATAGCCGAACAGGTTCATGATCGTTGTCGGAACGGTTACCGTGGCAAGGCCGCTAATGGCGTAGTCAGGTTCGAGGGTCATCTGGAACGCGCGGTCGCGGGTGCCAAAGGCGCCGGTCCGGTAATTGACGTTGAAGAAGCGATTGCCAACCGTCGCGACATCTGACGGGATCTGGGCATTGAGCACGAATTGCGAGCCCAACTGCTTACGCGCGGCCAGTACGCCGGCATCGCAGGCTTGCTGGAGGCGGGTCTGCGCCAGATAGTTGCGACCCATGTCGATCCCGCCACCAACCAGCGCCAGCAGCGGGAATAGCCCGGCGGCGATGATGGCAAGGGTGTTGCCGGCCCGATCGCGCTGCAGCCGGCCAAGGCGGTGCCGGGCCTGCCGCAGCATGCCCATCACCACCTGCAACTGCTTACCCCATCGAACCATTCAGCAACGCCCCGCGCAACCTGCATCGCGGCCTAGCGCGGCCACGTAACAGTCTCGCAAACGTATATGCTTAATTTTGCAGTGATTTCTTAACTGCGCTGCCCGGGGGCCTAGTTGAGTACGAAGATCGGCCGCGAATAGCTGAGCGGAATGGCGCCGATCCCGGCAAAGTGCAGCACGTTGGGGACGCTGTATTCGTAGGTTATCACGAATTCCGTCACCCCGGCGACACGGGTGGCCGCCGGGGTGACGCTGGCCGTGCCAAGATTGGCTGAATTGAGGCCATAGGGCGGCGCAGTCGCGATAGACCGGGCCTTGGTGGCGAGGCCGGCAGCATCGACCGGGCTGCCGCCTTGGCGCTGCACCGCAGCATAGCGCGCCAGGTCGGCCGAGGCACTGCGCAGCGCATTATAGGCCTGCATTGCCATACCGATCTGGAGCACGCCAATCATCAGGCTGACCACCAGCGCGCCCAGCAGCGCGAACTCAACCATGACGACGGCCTGCTGGTCGCGAACGAGGCCCAGGTGTCGGCGAGAGCCCATCATGAAATCACGATCTGGCGCGAAACGGTGATCGCGATCGGTGCGCCAATGCCGAAGGAGCGCCAGAGCGGGGTGTAACTGTCGCTTACCGCGATATCGAGATAGGTGCTGACGGCGCTGGTGGAGTCGCAAGTGTTGCTGGGAACCAGCGTGGTTGCCGTGCCGCAGCGGTATCTGACCCCAACCGAAACCTGGGCTGCCCGGGCGCCGGTGAGCCCGGTCGAGGTCCGGATGACACCGGCGATTGCATCGTGTTCAACCTGCGTGTCCGGTGTTGCCGCGATCGCAATCTGCGCGGCTTCGGCAACGGCCTGCTGCAGTTCCGACTGACGCGAGATCATCATGCTGGCATCGACGGCGCCCAGCCCCAGCAGCGCTAGCACCGGGGCGACGAAGGCGGTTTCGACCACCATTGCGCCCTGCGTTTCGCCTCCAAGCGCAAGAATGAAGCGGGCCACCATGATCAACTGACCAGCTTCACTTCGGGCGAGGTTCCGCCGATCGCAATGTTGCAGCTGGCATTGGTGGGGGTGCAGATATTGTTGATATTGAAATTGCCGATGAATTCGACGGTTGATCCCGCCACCATCATGCAGGCGCTGGCTGCGGTACCGTTGCCGGTCAATTTTACATCCCGCCGGGGAACGTAAATGGTCCCATCCAGCCGGACCAGGGAATCGCCGTTGATCGTCAGGGTGCCGGTGGAATCCTTGTCAAAGATCAGTGTTCCCGCCAGCAGGTTGGCGCTGGGCTCGGGCAGATTATAGGCCGCCATCAACAGGCTCTTGCTGATCCCCGTCAGCTGCACATAGGAGTTGGCGTTGATGCTGATCGCGCCTGCACTGCCGGTCAGTACGAACAGCACACCGCCCGTGCCGCTGCTGCGCACCGGCTGGTTCTGCCCAAAATCGAGGCTGCCCGCGATGAAGTAGACCCCGGGGGCAAAGGTGGTCGGGCAAGTGATCAGGATATTGGCATAGACCCCGGGCTGCAGACTGGCCGTATTGGCAGGGCTGGCGGACCCGCCGGTCGGGCCCGTGCCGCTGGCACCACGTTGGAATAGGTCACCCAGGTGGTCGTTCGCGCTGCCCGCCAGATCTGGTTCTGCCCCGATGCACTGCCTACCTTGGCATAGCTGCCGATCGCCGGGCCAGTCTGGTAGGGGCCGCCGGCCGTTGTCCCGTCGGGAACGGTTTGCAGATCCGCCAGCAGGCCAGGATCATTGTCATAATTCGACAGGTAGCCATTCGCCTCGGTCTGGCTGCCGGCCGGGAACAGGTAATCGGTATAGTTATTGGCGCTCGAACCGATCTTGTAGAGGTATTCGACCTTGGTGCGCGTCCGGACTGTGGCCGTTGTTACACTGCTGCCTGAATTGGTCCCCGTCGCATTGCCCGAACAGGCATAGACCTGCGCCGGACTGCCGCTTGCGCTGGGTGCACTGAGCGCGGCAAAGGGATCCGACAGGCCACTGGTGTTGGGATGCATCCGGTTGTTGCCGTTGTTCGAAAAACTGCTGTCGATCCCGCCCGTCGCAACCAGGTTGCCCAGATCGTTATTGGTATTGCCGGCCTCAAACATGGCCGCCGTGGGATCGTTGGACAGGGTGCCGACGCCGCAGGTGGTGCTGCCATCCACGCTGCCGCCGAACTTGAAGGCCTTGGGTGCGGATGGGCTGGTCGCCAGCAGGCAGGCGGTCCAGTTGGTTGTCGTGGCATAGGTTGCCTGGGCAGATGCGGTAACCGTGGTAGCGGCGCCGGTCAGCAGGCTGGAAAAGGGCAATGCCTGCGTGGCTGATGCGGTTACCCTGACGCTGTTGTTGCCCGCGCTGTTGCCATATCTGGCCAGCTCGATCACCGGGGGCGTGTCAAAATCCCGCGTGATTGCCAGGTTGGCATCATATTCCTGCTGCGCCCGGACTGCATAGGTTTGCTGCACAGCGGCATTCTGATTGGTCATGGTCCAGGCCCCGGCCAAGGCGGCCTAATCGACTGCAAACTGCAGGTCGCGTTTCCATATGTACCATTGCGCCACATCAACCGCGAGACCTGCGCCGCCAATCAAGGCGGGTAAACCGCAAGCCAGCAGCATGATGGCATTACCACCAGTGGCGCGCTGGAGCCTTCGCATGGTTCGGCGAATCGACATCATCATAAAGCCCTCAAAGCCTGGGTGGACTTTCTGATGATGCTTTTTGATGAGGCTGGTTTGCGATCTCTGAACTATCTGGGTTAACGCCGCATTAGGGTCTTTCCCCTGGCCCTTTGGCAGAACTGCCTTCGCAACCGGATGACTATCGTGCTTGAAGCCTCTCTTCCCCCCGAAATCCGTCTGGCCCTGGCCTATGCTCCCGCTGAAGTCCGGCCGGTGCAACTGGCGGCCATGGCATTTGATGCCAAGCTGCGCAGTGTTGTGGGTAATGCCCGCGAAGTGCTGCTCGCCCAGATCAAGCTGGCCTGGTGGCGAGAACGTCTGGCCGAAACGCCTGACGCGCGTCCAGCAGGGGAGCCGATCCTGGCGGCTCTCGCCGGATGGACCGGTTCGGTTGAGCCCTTGCTGGCCTTGATTGATGGCTGGGAAGCCATGCTCGATCCGGATGCGCCCAACCCAGCGGCGCTGGCCGAAGGGCGCGCCGCCCTGGGCCGGGGGCTGGCGGTGCAGGCAGACGCGCCAGATCACGCCGAAGCGGCTGGCGCGGCCTTAAGGGCCTGGAGCCTGGCTTGCAGCGGGCAGGGCGGTTCGCTGCCGGCCCTGTCGTTGCCGCGCAATCTGCGGCCACTGGTCGTGCTTTATGGATTGGCCCGCCGGCGGGCAGGGGCCATGCCGCTGCTTGAGGGACCATTGGCCTTGGCAGCAGCCGTGCGGATTGGCATCATGGGGCGCTGAATAACAAGGGGTTACTGATGAACCGGACAGTCCTGGGCGCGGTTGGCGCCTTGCTGATGGCCGCCGCCGGCCTGTTCTGGTGGCAGGGGCGCGCCGCGGTGGAAAGCGCGGCACCGCCGCCGCCAACCCGGGCCGAAATCCCGGATGAGGGTGATCTTGAGGCCATTCCCACCGAGGACGGTGCCGGGCTGATGGGTGCTGACCTTCCGCAGGTTGACGAGGACACTCGCGAGGAACGCCGCTTCAACCGGCTCGATCGCAACCGTGATAACCTGATCAGCCGCAGCGAGGCGTTGCAACCCCGCGTGGCGATGTTCCGCAAGCTCGATCGGGATGGCAACAACCTGCTGAGCTTTGAGGAATGGGCCGTCGCCACCTCAAACCGCTTCAAGGGCGGGGATGCCAATGGCGATGGTAACCTGACCCGCGCCGAATTTGCCACGACCAAGCCCAAGCAGACCCAGCAGCGACCGGGCTGCCGGTGCTAGGTCAGGCCAGCCAGGCGGCCATGTCGGCCTTGGCGCGGGCGGTATAGGCTTCCTTGCGGACCTTCTTCTTCACGTCGGGATCAACCGGCGGAAACAGGCCGAAGTTGACGTTCATCGGCTGATAGCTGTCCGCCTCGGCATCGCCGGTGATGTGGGCCAACAGCGCGCCCAGCGCCGTGGTGCGCGGCGGAGCCGACCAATTGCGGCCTTGCGCCTCGGTTGCCGCCATCAGCCCGGCCAGCAGGCCGACTGCGGCGCTTTCGACATAGCCTTCGCAGCCTGTGATCTGGCCGGCAAAGCGGATGTGCGGCGCCTTCTTCAGTCGCAGCTGCCGGTCCAGCAGGGTGGGTGAATTGAGGAAAGTATTGCGGTGCAGCCCGCCGAGCCGGGCGAACTCGGCCTGTTCAAGCCCCGGGATGGTGCGGAATACGCGCACCTGTTCGGCATGCTTCAGCTTGGTCTGGAAGCCCACCATGTTCCACAGCGTGCCCAGCTTATTGTCCTGCCGCAGCTGGACCACGGCATAGGGCCAGCGGCCATTCGGATGTTCGGGCGTGGCCCAGTGCGGGTTATCGAGGCCAACCGGCTTCATCGGCCCGAACCGCAGGGTCTCCACCCCGCGCTCGGCCATCACCTCGATCGGCATGCAGCCGTCGAAATAGGGCGTGTTGGCTTCCCATTCCTTGAATTCGGTCTTGTCACCCGCGAGCAGTTCCTCGCGGAAGGCGAGGTACTGATCCTTGGTCATCGGGCAGTTGATATAGTCACGCCCGTCGCCGCCCATTTCAAGCGAGGCTTCCGCGCCCTTGTCCCAGCGGCTGGCCATCCAGGCGACATCCATGTCGATGCTGTCGCGGTAGACGATCGGGGCGATGGCATCAAAGAAGGCCAGGCTATCCGCGCCGGTGGCGCCACCAATCGACTGGGCCAGCGCTTCCGCTGTCAGAGGGCCAGTGGCAACAATCGTCAGGCCAGCGGAAGGCAGCACGTCGATCCGCTCGCGAACGATGTCGAGCGTTGGCTGGGCGGCGAGGGTGGCCTCGACCTCAGCCGAGAACACGTCCCGATCGACCGCCAGTGCCGAACCTGCCGGAACACGTGCCTTGGCCGCCGCGCCCATGATCAGCGAATCCAGCTGGCGCATCTCGTAGTGCAGCAGGCCAACGGCGTTCTTCTCATCATCATCGGAACGGAACGAGTTGGAGCAGACCAGTTCGGCCAGGCCCGTGCTCTGGTGGGCCGGGGTCATGTCTCCCCCGCCGCGCATTTCCGAGAGGCGGACCTTCAGGCCGCGCTTGGCCAGCTGCCAGGCGGCTTCGCTTCCGGCCATGCCGCCGCCGATGATGTGAACGTCATAGTGCATGGCGCGGCCTCTACCGCTTGCAAGGCTGACAATCCAGCGGCAAGCCGAGGCGAAACGGGAGGGAAGACCAAATGCCGCATCGTGCCCTGATCGAGAAGCGCCCCTGGCTGCTGGCCAGTCTGCTGGCCGGAATCGGCTTCTGGCTGCTGAAGGATACGGCGATGCCCGGGCTTTACCGGATGGCCCTGAAGGGGGCTGGCGTGGCTTTGCTCGCGATCTACGCCCTGAACCGTCACAAGGGGCATGATGCCAATACCATCGCGGCGGTGATGGGGTTCGGCGCGCTGGGCGATGTGCTGATCGAGATCAGGCTTGAGGCGGGCGCGGTGGCCTTTCTGATCGGGCATATCATCGCAGCACGGCTCTATTGGCAGCACCGACGCCCCGCGCCGAGCGGCAGCCAGCGCGCCGCCGCGCTGGCCCTGCTGGTGCTGACGCCGGTGGTCTCCTTCCTCCTCGGGGGCTTGCCGGTGGCGATCTATGCCCTCGGCTTGGGGGCAATGGCGTCCAGTGCCTGGCTGAGCAGCTTCAGCCGCTATCGGGTCGGCGTGGGCGCGGTGATGTTCGTGATTTCCGATCTGCTGATTTTCTCCAAGGCGGGCGTGCTGGCGGGCAGCCCGCTGCCGGGGCTGCTGATCTGGCCGCTCTATTACTTCGCGCAGTTCCTGATCTGCACCGGCGTGGTGGGAGAGCTCAAGCGGCGCGAAGGCTTGCCGCTGGGCCAAGCCTGACCTAGGGCGCGGGGCATGAGCAATTGCCAGCTTTACCTGATCTCGCCGCTCGAAACCGGCGGTGACTTTCCTGATCGCCTTGCCCGTGCGCTGGATGCCGGGCCGGTTGCTGCTTTCCAGTTCCGGGTGAAGGGCCTTGATGAACACGAAGCCGCGCGGCTTGCCGCGCCGTTGCAGGCGATCTGCGCCGAGCGAGACGTTGCTTTCATCGTCAATGATTCGATCAGCCTGGCCAAGCGGCTGGGGGCCGATGGCGTGCACCTGGGCCAGGATGACGGTACGGTCGAGGAAGCCCGCCAGCGGCTGGGCCGCGACGCGCAGATTGGCGTCACCTGCCATGACAGCCGCCATCTCGCCATGGAAGCCGGGGAGGCCGGAGCCGACTATGTTGCTTTCGGGGCCTTCTTCCCGACCACCACGAAAGAGGTGACGCACCAGGCCGGGACTGACCTGCTGGAATGGTGGCAGGCGATCATGGAAATCCCCTGCGTGGCGATTGGCGGAATTACGCCGGAAAACTGTGCTCCGCTCGTGAAGGCCGGAGCCGATTTCATTGCTGTTTCCGGTGCTGTCTGGAACGGTGACGAAGTGGCCGCCGTGCAGGCTTTCACCAAGGTTCTGGCGGCCGACTAGCGGTTGTTCTGGACCTGCCGGATGCAGCGCAGGTCAGTCTCTTTCCCCGCAGCATCCAGCTGGCGCAGGAAATTGTTCGACAGCTTGCGGAACTGCTCACCCTTGCGCGGGCCGCTGGTCAGTTCGACCAGATCACCGGTCAGCAGATAGGTGCCGCCGCCGTCTTTGGTGAAATACCGTGAGCTGATCTGGACCGAGAAATCCTTGGCTTCCTGGCGAATGCCGGCAGCGCCCGTGGCGTCGCCCGGCAGTTCGCAGACGTAGAGGCCCTGCTGCAGCACGCCAATTTCACCGCCCGGCACGGGGCGCAGCGTTTTTGCCGGGGCACAGGCGGCCAGGGCGGCCAGCAGGATCAGGGCGCGGTTCATGCGCCATCGCTTAGCAGCACCGGCCCTGCCATGCCAGTCACGGAAGGGCGCACCTTGCCCCCGGCGCGCGCAGGCGCTAAGGGCGCGCCTTCACCCGCCACTGGCGGGCGGCTCTTTCTCAATCCAGCAAGGCAGGCGTTATGGCCAAGATCAGCGGCGTGGACATCCGTCCCGGTAACATTCTCGAATACGAAAAGGGCATCTGGAAGGTTGCCAAGACCCAGCACACCCAGCCGGGCAAGGGCGGGGCCTTCATGCAGGTCGAGATGAAGAACCTGATCGACGGCCGCAAGACCAACGTCCGCTTCCGCAGCGCCGACACGGTTGAGCGCGTGCGCCTGGATACGAAGGACTTCCAGTTCCTCTACGCTGAGGGCGAAGACCTGGTCTTCATGGATGTCGAAACCTATGAGCAGATCAACCTGCCCAAGGACCTGCTCGGCGGCGCTGACGCCTTCCTGCAGGATGGCATGACCGTGCTGCTGGAAATGTATGACGAGCGCCCGATCTCGGTGCAGCTGCCGGAACAAGTCGAAGCCACGATTGTTGAGGCCGATGCCGTGGTGAAGGGGCAGACTGCCTCTTCCAGCTATAAGCCGGCCATTCTGGACAACGGCGTGCGCGTGATGGTGCCGCCGCATATCGAAAGCGGCACCCGGATCGTGGTTGACGTCTACGAACGCACTTACGTCGGCAAGGCGGGCTGATCCGACATGGCAGCCATTTCCGGCCTGATGCGCGTGATGGAAAAGGCCGCCCGCAAGGCGGGTGGCCGCCTGCGGCGTGACTTTGGCGAGGTCGAGCACCTCCAGGTCAGCCGCAAGGGCCCGGCAGACTTCGTCTCGAAGGCTGACCGCGCCGCCGAGCGCACCCTGTGGGACGAACTGCGTGCAGCGCGTCCGGGCTGGGGCTTCCTGATGGAAGAAGGCGGCGAGATCGACGGAGAAGAGGGCAAGCCCCGCTTCATCATCGATCCGCTCGATGGCACCAGCAATTTCCTCCACGGCATTCCGCATTTCGCGATTTCGATCGCGGTGCAGGAGCCGCGGCTTGACGGGAAGGGCTGGGGCGAAATTACCGCTGCCCTGGTCTACCAGCCGGTCACGGATGAGAGCTTCTGGGCTGAAAAGGCCCGCGGCGCCTGGCTTCAGGATCGCCGCCTGCGCGTCTCGTCGCGCCGGCACATGGATGAAAGCCTGATCGCCACCGGCATTCCCTTCGCCGGTCGGGGTGACAGCCTGGAGTGGACCAGGATTTACGGTGCGCTGGCTCCGCAGGTCGCCGGTATCCGCCGCTTTGGTGCGGCCTCGCTTGATCTCGCCTGGGTTGCGGCCGGCCGTTATGACGGGTTCTGGGAAAGCGGTCTGGCGCCATGGGATACGGCTGCCGGTTGCCTGCTGGTTCGTGAAGCCGGTGGCTTCGTGACCGATTGGCGCGGCGTTTCGCAGCCGGTCTGCGATAACCAGGTTCTTGCTGCCAACGATGTGCTGCATTCCAAGCTGCACAAGTCGCTGGTCAGCGCATTGAAGTAAGCTTTACTTGAACCCGCGAGGCCGCGCGGCTAAGCCGCGCGGCGTTGCAGGAGCCCCTGTGGCGGAATGGTAGACGCGAACGACTCAAAATCGTTTGTCGCAAGGCGTGCCCGTTCGAGTCGGGCCAGGGGCACCATTTTCAGGCGGACAGCCTGGAAACCCAGACCGTAATAGCCGTGAACCTGGCGGCCATACTGGTCGTCAAATTCCGGCTCATATCCGGCCCGGAAGCTGGGCGCGTGATCAAGGTCTTCCTCGTCCATCTCCACGCGGAAGCCGCCTAGATCGGTGTCATAGTCCAGCATCTGCCACGGCAGCGGGTAATAGGTTTCGCCCATGCCCAGAAAGCCGCCAAAGCTCATCACCGCATATTCGGCCTTGCCGGACCGCTTATCGACCATGAAATTGTGGATCGTGCCGATGCGCGAACCATCCCGATCATAAACGGCAGTCCCTTCGACCTTGTCAGAGCCGATCAGGCGGTGGGTTTCCTCGATTTCAACGCCGGTTCTGCTGCCCGAGCCATAGCCGGACGTTCCGTACTGGCTGCCCTGGTTCCGGTTGTCGCCGCGATAGCCGCCTTGATAGCTGCTGCTGCCATATTGGCTGGCACTGCCAAGGGCTGAGGTGCCGTACTGATTGTTGTCGCCATATTGCGCCATGGTATCCTCCTGGATTGAAGGGCGCGGTGGCAATCCACCGCAGGGCAGGGCCAACCGGCGGCCGCGGCCGTGGTTCCGCGCCTGAACCGGCGGACAAACCGGGTGGGCGAAAAGCTCGGTGCTTGCCGCCGGTGCTTCGGCTGGTTAGTCCTGCGCGCCATGATCAAGACCGCTCCGCGCACCGCCGCCTTCGCCCTTGTCCTTGCCGCCCTGGCCGGGACCCCTGCCGCCGCCCAGACTGACCCGATCCGGGCGCAGGTTACGGCAGAGCTGCCGGCACTGATGACGATCTACCGCGACCTTCACCAGAACCCGGAGCTGAGCTTCAAGGAAGTCCGCTCGGCCAAGATCATGGCTGATGCCGCCCGCAAGGCCGGGTTTGAAGTGACCGAGGGCGTCGGCAAGACCGGCGTGGTGGCCGTGCTGCGCAATGGGCCGGGGCCGGTGGTGCTGGTTCGTGCTGATATGGATGCCCTGCCGGTGGAAGAGCAGACCGGGCTGCCCTATGCCTCGAAGGCGCGCGGCGTTTCGACCGCGGGCGTGGAAAGCGGCGTGATGCACGCCTGCGGCCACGATACGCACATGACCGGCTGGATCGGCGCGGCGCGCGTGCTGGCCGCCAACAAGGACAAGTGGTCCGGCACCCTGGTGATGATCGGCCAGCCGGCCGAGGAGATCAATCTCGGTGCGCTGGAGATGATCAAGGACGGGCTGCTGACGCGCTTCCCCAAGCCTGACTATGCCATTTCATTCCATGACAGTGCCGAACTGGCCTCAGGCGTGGTGGGCGTGAAGGCCGGGTTCGCCCTGGCCAATGCTGATAGCGTGGACATCACGGTCAAGGGACTGGGCGGGCACGGAGCCTATCCGCACACCACCAAGGATCCGATCGTGCTGGCCAGCGCGATCGTGATGCGGCTGCAAACCCTGGTCAGCCGCGAGAGCAATCCGTTTGAAGCCAGCGTGGTCACGGTTGGCGCGATCCACGGCGGGGCCAAGCACAACATCATCTCTGATGAGGTGAAGATGCAGCTGACTGTGCGGTCCTATTCGGACAGCTCGCGCAAGCTGCTGCTCGATGGGATCAAGCGGATCGCCCGGGCCGAGGCGGAGGCCTCGGGCCTGCCGGAAGACCGGATGCCGGTGATCAAGATTGCCGAACCCTATGCTCGCGCCACCTGGAATACGCCGGAACTGGCAGAGCGGATGCGCGGCGTGCTGACCAAGCGGTTCGGTGCAGACCGGGTGGCCAGTCCGCAGCCGTCGATGGCGGGCGAGGACTTTGGCGAAATTGCCCGGGCCGCCGGACCCGGCACCCAATCGCTGATCCTCTGGATCGGCGGGCGTTCGGCTACCGAGATGGAAGCCGCAGCGAAAGAGGGCAAGCAGCTTCCGGGGCTGCACAGCCCATTCTGGGCGCCAGAAGCGGACAAGGTGATCGCAGCTGGGACCGAGGCGCTGGTGGCTTCAACGCTGGAACTGATGCCGCGCAAGTGAGGGGACAAGCCTGATCCATTTTTGCGAATTATTCGCATTAGGTTGATCGGGTTTGCCGATTACTGGTCGCGGAAAATCCCTTTGGCGTAAACGGAACCAATTGCGCATTGCGCAATGGTCACGATTCACCGCCAAAGGAGAAACAACATGGCACTCAAGGGTTCTAAGACCGAGGAAAACCTCAAGGCTGCCTTCGCTGGTGAAAGCCAGGCGAACCGCCGCTACCTGTACTTCGCACAGAAGGCCGACATCGAAGGTCACAACGACGTTGCCGCCGTGTTCCGCTCGACCGCGGAAGGCGAAACCGGCCACGCGCACGGCCACCTCGAATATCTCGAAGAGTGCGGCGATCCGGCTACCGGCGAACCGATCGGTGACACCGTTGCCAACCTGAAGGCTTCGATCGCCGGCGAAACCCACGAGTACACCGACATGTACCCGGGCATGGCCAAGACCGCCCGCGACGAAGGTTTCGACGAAATCGCTGACTGGTTCGAAACGCTGGCCAAGGCTGAAAAGAGCCACGCCGGCAAGTTCCAGAAGACGCTCGACACGCTTCTTGCTGACGCGTGATTAATTGGCGCCGCTCCGGGATTGTCCCGGAGCGGCGTTTGATTCCAGAGATACAGGGGTTCCCGACATGGAAGGCAGCCTGGAGGCGCCGATCCGCCACGTCATTCCGTGGCAGGACGAAGCTTGGTATGATGAAGCCGCGCTCGATGCCGAGCTGCGCAGAGTCTATGACATCTGTCATGGCTGCCGCCGTTGCTTCAACCTGTGCGACAGCTTTCCGATCCTGTTCGACTCGATTGACGAGAGCCCGAACGAGGAAGTCGAGGACCTGACCAAGCCGCAGCTCCAGGCCGTCGTTGACGCCTGCACGCTGTGTGACATGTGCTTCCTGACCAAGTGTCCCTATGTGCCGCCGCACAGCTTTGACCTGGATTTCCCGCACCTGATGCTGCGCGCTCGGGCGATCGAAAACCGCAAGGGCGAAACCAAGCTGGCCGATCGCGAACTGGCCAAGATGACCCGCAACGGCAAGCTTGGCTCGGCCGTGGCCGGGCTGGCGAACTGGGCGACCGATCCGGACAATGGCCTGACCCGCGGCGTGATGGAATCGACCCTCGGGATCGATCGCCGGGCCCATGTCCCGACCTTCGCCGAGGTGCCGCTGGTCAACAAGGCTGCCGGGATCATTCCGCAGCCCAACCCGGATGGCCCCGCCTTTGGCAAGAAGGTCGTGCTCTATGCCGGCTGCCATGACAATTTCAACGACGGCACCCCCGGCGAAGCCGCGATCAAGGTGCTGGCCCACAACGGCGTCCAGGTTCGGGTGGAATACCCCGATTGCTGCGCCATGCCCAAGTTCGAGAACGGGGATCTGCCCGCCGTGGCCAGTGCCGCGACCCGCATTTCCGCCTTCTTCCAGCCGCTGATCGAGCAGGGCTGGGACATCGTGCCGCTGACCACTTCGTGCGCGCTGATGCTCAAGTTCGAATGGCCGCTGATCGAGCCGGAGAACGAGGCGGTGAAGCTGCTCAGCAAGCACTGCTTCGATGTGTCCGAATATGTCGTGGCGCTCTCAAAGGAGACGGGCCTGGCGCCGATTGAAGCCATGCCGGCCTCGATCGCGGTGCACTTTGCCTGCCACGCCCGCGCCCAGAACATGGGGCCCAAGGCGATGGAAATGCTCAAGCTGATCCCCGAAGCCAAGCCTGCGCTGACCGAGCGCTGCTCGGGCCACGGCGGTAAGTGGGGCATTTTCAAGGAGAACTTCGATCGCGCCGTGAAGGTGGGTAAGCCCGCCGCGCGCAATCTGCTGAAGACCGAGCCGGACGTGATCGTCAGTGAATGTCCGCTGGCCGGTCCGCACCTGAAGCAGGTCATCGAAACCACCGGGGCACAAGCCCCTGACCGTATCGGCCACCCCATCGAGGTGATGGCCCAGGCTTATGGACTGTAACGATCATGCCCCGCAACGCCCGCACCATCACTGCTGACGATATCCTGCCGCTGGATCGCTATGAACTGATCCGCAACGACAAGAAGCAGGAAGCCCTGCTGCGCAAGAAGCTCACCCGCATGGGTGTTGGCCCGCACGCGACTGCCCTGTTCGAAACGTGGGATTCGATGTGGCTTCAGGTCCAGGAAATGCTGCGGATTGAGAAGGGCGGGGCGGACCAGCTGGTCGACGAGCTGTCGGCCTATGACCCGATGGTCCCCAAGGGGCGCGAACTGACCTGCACCCTGCTGTTCGAGATCGAGGATCCGGTCCGCCGTGATGCCTTCCTCCGCACGATTGGCGGGGTTGAAGATCACATTGCGCTGCAGATCGGCGGCCATGTGGTCAAGGCCCGCGCCGAGGGCGATGTCGAACGGACCCGCGAAAGCGATGGTAAGGCCAGCGCAGTCCACTTCCTGCACTTCGATTTTGACGATGCCGCGATTGCCGCCTGGCAGTCGGGTGAGGGCAATGCGATGTTGGTGATCGATCACCCCAACTATGGCCACGCCGCAATCATCAATGCCGATAGCCGGGAATACCTCGGCCGCGAGTGCTTCGCCGTCTAATCCAGGGTGCTGGCGCCCGATCTGATGCGCGATGCTTCCTTGATCGCGGCGATTTCCGCCGCCGTCGGCTTGCGGGGCAAGCGGTGCTTGCGGGCTCTCAGCGCGGCCTGACGTTCGGGCAGCAGGTCTTCAGGGCGGGCAACGTCGCTGGGCAGCAGGGCCGGCTTGGCCAATGCCTCGGGCGGTAAGATCGGGATCGCGGACTGTTGGGACAAGGTCTGCTCCTGCAGCGGCGGGTCTTCTTCGGGCATCGTTCGGCGGGGCGCGATTTTGAGCCCGTTGTTGGCCTTGTTTGAGGCATCCGCTAGGTTGACTTGATGCCGCGGTGCAGCCTTGTGCGCTAGTTGTGGCTTGACCACTTCGGTGCTGTTGCCGCTTGCAAACAGGGCGATGCAAAAGGTGATGGCCAGCGTCGCTGCGGCAAAGTGCTGCAGCAATTTCGGCGAGATCGGCAGGTCTGTTTTGGCGCGGCGCATGGTCGAGCCCTAGCCTGAAAAGGGTTAATTGGCCGCCGATTATGCTTGGTTACCAAGCAATTGACGGCCGCCAGGGTGAAAGGGGCACCCGGACGGCCGTCGTTTCTCCTCCCCAGGAGATTGCGGGCTCAGCTGTAAGTGCCAAGCCGATGATAGAGCGCGTTGATCCGCGCGATTTCTTCAGGGCCTTCCACCGCCTTGGCATGACTGGCGAGTGCTGCCTTGAGCAGCTGGAAGTCGGCCGTCGAAAGCAGGGCGCGGGCGCGCTGCGGTTCGCGGGTTTCGGTAGCGGTCATGGTTGTCATCGTACCTTCTCCTTGCTGCGAATTGTGTCGTTCCGGGCTTAGGCCGCGAACTGGTTCATCGTGTTGTGTTCGCCCGCCGCCTTGAGCGCGGCTTCACCGGCGAAGTATTCCTTGTGATCGTCACCCATGTCGCTGCCCGACATGTTCTGGTGCTTCACGCAGGCAATACCCTGGCGGATTTCCTGCCGCTGGACGCCCTTGACGTAACCGAGCATGCCCTGATCGCCGAAGTATTCCTTTGCCAGGTTGTCGGTGCTCAGCGCCGCCGTGTGGTAGGTCGGCAAGGTGATGAGGTGGTGGAAGATTCCGGCCTGAGCAGCAGCATCACGCTGGAAGGTGCGGATGCGCTCGTCGGCTTCAGCGGCGAGATCGGTGCCATCGTAATCGATGCTCATCAGCTTGGCCCGGTCATAGGCTGACAGGTCCTTGCCCTCAGCAGTCCAAGCATCGAACACCTGCTGGCGGAAGTTCAGCGTCCAGTTGAAGCTGGGCGAATTGTTGTAGACCAGCTTGGCATTTGGAATGACTTCGCGAATGCGGCTGACCATGCCGCCGATCTGGCCGATGTGCGGCTTTTCGGTTTCGATCCACAGCAGGTCCGCCCCGTTCTGGAGGCTGGTGATGCAATCGAGCACGCAGCGGTCTTCACCCGTACCGGCACGGAACTGGAACAGGTTGCTGGGCAGGCGCTTGGGGCGCAGCAGCTTGCCATCGCGGCTGATCAGAACGTCGCCGTGGCCGATTTCGCTGACTTCGTCGCAATCGAGGAAGCTGTTGTACTGATCGCCGATGTCACCGGCTTCGCGGGTGAAGGCGATCTGCTTGGTCAGGCCAGCGCCGAGCGAGTCCGTGCGGGCGACGATGATCCCATCGTCGATCCCCAGTTCCATGAAGGCGTACCGGACGGCGCGGATCTTCGCGAGGAAGTCTTCATGCGGCACGGTGACCTTGCCATCCTGGTGGCCGCACTGCTTTTCATCCGAAACTTGGTTTTCGATCTGGATCGCGCAAGCACCGGCCTCGATCATCTTCTTGGCGAGGAGATAGGTCGCCTCGGCATTGCCGAAGCCGGCGTCGATATCGGCGATGATTGGCACCACGTGGGTTTCGAAGTTGTCGATCCGGGCCTGGACCTGCTTGGTCCGGACTGCATCGCCAGCCTTGCGGGCATCGTCCAGTTCGCGGAAGATCATGCCCAGTTCGCGGGCGTCAGCCTGGCGCAGGAAGGTGTAAAGTTCCTCGATCAGCGCCGGAACACTGGTCTTTTCGTGCATCGACTGATCGGGCAGGGGGCCGAATTCGCTGCGCAGCGCCGCGATCATCCAGCCCGACAGGTAAAGGTAGCGCCCCTTGGTGGTGCCGAAGTGCTTCTTGATCGAGATCAGCTTCTGTTGCCCGATGAAGCCGTGCCAGCAGCCCAGCGACTGGGTGTAATTGGCCGGATCGGCATCATAGGCGGCCATATCGGCGCGCATGATCTTCGCGGTGTACTTGGCGATCTCCAGCCCGGTCTTGAAGCGGTTCTGCAGCTGCATCCGGGCAACCGATTCAGCATCGATCCCGTCCCAGTTGCTGAAGCGGCTGATCTGGCTGTCGGCGGTGGCGATGATATCGGTATAGGACACGGGGAACCTCCAGGGGTTTGAACAACCCTTGGCTAACCCCGAATGGCTGAGTCGCTGTCCAAGAACTTACAAAATTTCTTGTCCTAATGCGGTTAAAGAGCAGCATTGGCTTGCAATATTGTCACAAATATTACAAAATGCGGCATGGCCGATACCCTCTTGCTCGCTGGACCTGCGGTCCGCCGCCTTCGCAAGCGCGAAGGGCTGACCCAATCGGGGATGGCGGCGCAGCTCGGCATTTCAGCCAGTTACCTGAACCTGGTGGAGCGCAACCAACGGCCGCTGACGGCGCGTCTGCTGGTGCGACTGGCCGAAGCATTCGACTTCGATCCGCGCAGCCTGCGCCAGGATGAATCGGTCGGCGGGGTCGATGGCTTGCGGCGGCGTCTGGCCGATGCGCGCTTTGCCGATCTGGCGATTGATCGCGACGAGATCGCCGAATGGCTGAGCGCTGCACCGCAGGCGGCGATCGCTTTTGCGCGCCTGTTTGATTCCAGCGGCGCCGGTAGTGCCTTGGTCGACGAGCCGATGGAACTGGTCCGGCGTGAGATTGAACGCTGGCGCAACCACTTTCCCGACCTTGACGCCGCGGCCGAGGCCTTGGCCGATGAATTGCGTCTGTCCAACCCGGACATGGGCGCAGCCCTGACCGAGCGGCTGCGGCAGAAGCATCAGATTGCCGTGCGCACCCTGCCAGTCGAGGTCATGCCCGATGCGCTGCGGCGGCTTGATCTGCATGCCCGCCAGTTGCAGCTATCCGAACTGCTCGATCCGTCATCGCGCAATTTCCAGATCGCATTGCAACTGGCCATGCTGGAACAGCGCGACGAAATCAGCGCGATCGCCAATGGCGCGCAATTTACGGACCGGGCGGCCTGGCGGCTGTTCCGGCGGCACCTGACGGCCTACTTCGCGGCCGCCATTCTCATGCCCTATGGCCGCCTGATCCGGGCCTGCGAAGCAACCGGCTATGACCTGCCGATCCTGCAGCGTCGGTTCAACGTGGGTTTTGAACAATTGGCCCACCGCCTGACCACCCTGCAGCGGGTTGGCCAGCGCGGCCTGCCGTTCTTCATGGCGCGGGTTGACCGGGCCGGGCAGTTTTCAAAACGCTATGCCGGGGCCAGCGGCACGGCCCTGCTTGATAGCGAGACTGGCTGCCCGCTGTGGGTTGCGCACCGGGCGTTTGAGCGCGCCGGTCAACTGTGCGTGCAGGTTGCCAGCTTTGTTGAACCCAGCGGCGCGGCAACCCAGTGGCTGACGATTGCGCGGACTGTTGAGGGCAATGCTGCCCCCGGCACTGAAGGTCCGCGCTTTGCCGTTGCGCTGGGGATCGATGCCACACTGGCCGGGGGGCTGGCCCAGGCCCGCGGTCTGGCGCTTGTTCCGGAAAGTGCCGTGCCGATCGGTCCGGGATGTGCCCGCTGCCATCGCAAGGATTGCGCGCAACGTTCGCTGCCACCCCGCGGCGCAGCCCTGGCCTTTGACGAGCGATCACGCGGGCTCACGCCATTTGCCCTCGCCGATTGAACCAGCTGTAAGATTTACCGACATTTCATAAGTGCCCGTTAGGCAGGCCGCGAGATTTCTCGGGTTGCAAGGGCCAATGATCCGGCTGTTCAAACATTACGTTCCCTATGCGGTGATCCTGGTCGGCGTGCTCGACCTGGCGCTGCTCTATCTGGCGGGGGATCTTTCCTGGCGGCTGCGTGCGGCGCAGATCGGGATGGATCCGGGCGAGATCGGCGACCGGTTCTGGCAATTGGCCGGGCACGCGGGAGTGATGCTGGCGGCGATGATCGCGGTTGGCGTCTATGGCCCCGAAGCGCTGCGATCGATGCGCTATGCCACGGCCCGGCTGGTGGTTGCGATCTCCTTCGGAATCATCGGGCTGGCGGTGCTCGATTTCCTGGTCGGTGGGGGCAATTTCTGGCGCTCGACGCTGGCTTACGCGATGATCGGATCGGTCTTCACGCTGGTGCTGAACCGGTTGATGGTGGGCGCGGCCGTGGGGGCAGAGGCGTTCCGGCGGCGTGTGCTGGTGCTGGGGGCAGGTAATCGGGCCGAGCGTCTGCGGCGGCTTTCCTTGCGACCGGAGTGCGGCTTTCGCATCGGCGGCTTTGTCGCAATGGAGGATGGGCAAGCGGTAGTGCCGGATCCTGTTGCCCGGGGATCAATCGAGAACCTGGCGGGCTATGTGGAAGGCCTGGGGGTGAGTGAAGTGGTGCTGGCCCTGGAAGAGCGGCGTAACGCCTTGCCGCTGACCGATCTGCTGCGGATCAAGACAGCCGGGGTGCTGGTCCACGATTTTTCCAGCTTCATTGAGCGTGAGACCGGGCGGATTGATCTGGAAACAGTCAATCCTTCGTGGCTTATCTTTTCCGATGGCTTTTCGGGCGGGCAAGCGCTGTCGCGTGCGTTGAAACGGTTGTTCGATATCGTTGCCAGTGCGTTGGCCCTGGTCCTGATGGCGCCGCTGACATTCCGCTGCCCTTGCAGGTCAAGCTGTTGCGCTTCCTGCAAGAGCGCGTGATCGAACGGATCGGATCACGCAAGCCGATCCCGGTCGACACCCGGATTGTCTGCGCCACGCACCAGAACCTTGAAGCGATGATCGCGGCAGGCAGCTTCCGCGAGGACCTGTTCTATCGTCTGGCCGAGATCGTGGTGCATATCCCTGGCCTGGCCGAACGTCCCGGCGATGCGGTGTTACTCGCCAAGACCTTTCTGGCCCGTTTCGCCCGCGACATGAACCCGCAGGTCCAGGGCTTCGCTGCCGATGCGCTGGCGGCGATCGCTGCCTGGCATTGGCCCGGCAACGTTCGCGAACTGGAGAACCGGGTCAAACGAGCCGTGATCATGGCCGAAGGAAAGCTGGTAAATGCAGCCGATCTGGACCTTGCCGACAAGGCGCTTGAGGAGGCCAGCGTGCTCAATCTCAAGTCTGCGCGCGAAACAGCGGATCGCCGCGTGATCCGCCATGCGCTGGCGCGGTGCGAAGGCAATATCTCGAACACGGCTAAGTTGCTCGGGATCAGTCGCCCCACGCTCTATGACCTGCTGAAGCAATACGACCTCAGTCCCTGATTAGCGAGACCGCTTTCCGCTCGACAATCAGCTTCGCTCTCGCCAAAACTAATCGAACGATTAAATTTTGGAGGATGCGTGATGGCAGGGGTTCTGGCTGGGGTTACCGTGATCGAGCTGGCGGGGATTGGCCCGGGACCGTTCTGCGGCATGATGCTGGCCGACCATGGCGCGCGGGTGATCCGGGTTGAACGCCCCGGTACGTCGAGCCGGTTTGGCGACAGCGGCAATCGCGACATCCTGAACCGCAACCGCGAACGGATCGAGCTGGACCTCAAGGACCCGGCGGCGATTGAGCAGCTTAAGGAACTGGTGAAGGGTGCCGATGCGCTGATCGAAGGCTATCGCCCCGGCGTGATCGAGCGGATGGGGATCGGCCCCGATGTGTTGCTGGGGATCAATCCGAAGCTGGTGATCGGCCGGATGACCGGCTGGGGCCAGGACGGTCCGATGGCGCCGCTTGCCGGGCATGACATCAACTACATTGCGCTGTCCGGTGCGCTGCATTCCTATGGCCGCAAGGGTGAGAAGCCGACCTTCCCGGTCAACGCGGTGGGCGATTTCGGCGGCGGCGGGATGATGCTGGCCTTTGGTGTGGTCGCTGGCGTGCTTCATGCCCGTTCCGGCGGTCAGGGCCAGGTGGTCGATTGTGCCATGGTCGATGGCGCGGCGATCCTGTCGGCCATGACCTATACCTTCCTGGGGAACGGTCAGTGGCGGGATGAGCGTGGGGTCAACCTGCTCGACAGCGGCACGCACTTCTATGACACTTACGAAACCAGGGACGGCAAGTTCATCTCGCTCGGCTCGATCGAGCCCCAGTTCTACGCGATCCTGATGGAGAAGACCGGACTGGCCAGTGATGCCGACTTTGCCCAGCAGATGAACCCGATGAAGTGGGACGAACTGAAGGAACGGATGACTGCGCTGATCCTGACCAAGACCCGCGACGAATGGTGCGCGATCATGGATGGGACGGACATCTGTTTCGCCCCGGTCCTGAGCCTGAAGGAAGCGCCCAAGCACCCGCACAACGTGGCGCGCGGTACTTTCGTTGAGGACGGCGGCATGGTCCAGCCGGCCCCGGCGCCGCGGTTCTCGGCCACGCCGGCCCCGGCGGTGAAACTGGCAGGGCGCTGATCCCATGTTGAGCCGCATCGATCCGATGGTGCGGCTGCTTGCGCTCGCGATCGGCCTCGCGCTGGTCCTCCCGGTGCAGGGTGCAGCGCGCGATCTGGCCCAGTTCGTTGCCAATGCGGCCGTCTTCCTGCTGTTCTTCCTCAATGGGCTGCGCCTGCCGCGCCACGAGGTGCGGGCCGGGATCGGCAATCACCGCCTACTCTGGCCACTGGTGGGATGGGTGTTTGGGGGCATGGGGGTAGCAGGCTGGCTGCTGTGGCAAGGCGGGCAGGGCTGGATGCCGCCGCTGCTGGCGCTGGGCTTCCTCTATCTGGGTTGCCTGCCTTCAACGGTGCAATCAGCAACGGCCTATTCGTCGTTGGCCGGGGGCAATGTCGCCAGCTCGGTCGTCGCGGCAGCGCTGCTCAATATTCTGGGCGTGTTCATCACGGCGCCGCTGTTCTCGCTGCTCGCAGGGAGCGGTGCGGCAGCGTTTCATGCCGAGGGGCTGATCAAAGTCGTGACGATCCTGCTGATACCCTTCCTGCTCGGGCAGGCCCTGCAGGGCCGACTGGGCCAATGGGTAGCAGGGCATCGCCAGCTGGTAACGCGCATGGACAGGACGTCGATCGCGATTGCCGTCTATGTCGCCTTTTCCGGCGCGGTCGCCCAGCGGTTTTGGGAACGGATCGATCTGGCGGGCTGGCTATGGCTGGCCGGTGGAACCGCGCTGTTCCTGATTTTCGGACACCTTGGTGCATGGCTGGCAGGCGGATCCGTTGGATTAGATCGACCCAACCGGGTCAGCTTCCTGTTCGCCGGGGCGCAGAAAAGCATCGCCATGGGGGCACCGCTCGCCACCGTGCTGTTCCCGCCAGCCGCAGCGGGCATCGTCCTGCTGCCGATCCTGCTCTACCATCTGGTCCAGCTGGTGATCGCCGCGCCGATTGCTGCGCGGCTCAATCCGCCCGGATAGCGTCCTCGATCTCGCCATCGGGATAGCGCCGGTTGTGGCGGATTGACCACCACAGTGACAGCCCGATCATCGCCGCGCCAATCAGCCCGGTGACGGTTTCGGGGATGTGGAATTTCGCCGAAAGCAACATGATCGCCGCCAGCGCGATGATTGCCCAGAAGGCGCCATGCTCAAGATAGCGATACTCTGACAGGGTGCCCTGTTTAACGAGGTGGATCGTCATCGAGCGGACGAACATCGCTCCGATCGAGAGGCCCAGCGCAATGATCACCATGTTGTTCGAAAGCGCGAAAGCCCCGATCACGCCATCAAAGCTGAACGACGCGTCGAGGATGTTGAGGTAGAGGAACCCGCCCAGGCCCGAGCGGACCACCGCGCCTTGCAGCTTGAGCGCTTCCTCGCGCATTTCTAGCACGGTGCCGATGGCTTCGACTGCGATGAAGGTGACCAGGCCAAGGACGCCCGCGATCATGAAGGTCAGCGCCTCGTCCGCCGGGATCATCCGCGAAACGCCATAGAGCACCAGCAGCAACAGTGCGATTTCCGCGGCTTTGATATTGGAGACCAGCGCGAGCTTTTCCTCGATCCAGGTGATCCAGTGGACGTCCTTTTCGCCATCGAAGAAGAACGACAGGCCAACCATGGCGAGGAACGCTCCGCCAAAACCGGCAATGCCGACATGGGCGCTGCTGACGATCCGTTCGTATTCAGCCGGATTGCTGAGCGACAGGTTCAGGGCATCAACAGGGCCCAAGCCGGCCGCAATCGCGACGATCGCGAGCGGGAAGACGATCCGCATCCCGAACACCGCGATCACCATGCCCCAGTTCAGGAACCGGCGCTGCCAGATATCGTCCATGTCGGTAAGCACCGCAGCGTTGACGACGGCGTTATCGAACGAGAGCGACACCTCCAGGACCGACAGGACCAGGATGATCCACAGCATCGATGCCGTGGCCGCGAGGTTGCCGGTCATCGCCCAACCATACCATGCACCCAGCGCCAGACAGACGAGGGTGAACAGGATCGAGCCCTTGTAGAAACGCATCAACATCGGCTCGCCCTATTTCGGCTGGTAGGTCTGTTCAATGCCCGGGAAAGACCTGTCCCGAACTTCGGCGGCATAGCGCCTTGCCGCGGCAGAGATCGTTTCGGCGATTTCCTCATACCGCTTAACGAACCGGGGGACGCGTTCGAACATCCCCAGCATGTCTTCGGTCACCAGCACCTGGCCATCGCACTGGGCCGAGGCGCCGATGCCGATGGTGGGGCAGGCCACAGCCTTGGTCACCGCGATCGCGATTGGCTCAACCACGCCTTCGACGACGATGGCGAAGGCCCCGGCTTCATCCAGCGCCTTGGCATCAGCGAGGATCTTCGCCGCTTCAGCATCGCTGCGGCCGCGGGCGTTGTAGCCGCCCAGCACGTTGACGGCCTGTGGGGTCAACCCGACATGGCCCATCACCGGGATGCCGCGCTGGGTCAGGAAGGCGACGGTTTCGGCCATGGCTGCACCGCCTTCAAGTTTGACGGCCGCGCAGCCGGTTTCCTTGAGCAACCGGGCGGCGCTTTCGAAGGCTTGCTGTGGCGAAGCCTCGTAGGCACCGAATGGCATGTCGACCACGACGGCGGCATGGTAAGAGCCGCGCACCACTGCCGCGCCATGCGCCGCCATCATGTCGAGCGTAACCGGTACGGACGAGGGCAGGCCATAGATTACCTGGCCCAGTGAATCCCCCACCAGCAGAAGATCGCAATGCGCATCAAGCAGTTGCGCCTGCCGTGCGGTATATGCCGTGAGCATAACCACCGGTTCTGCTGTCACGCCATCAACCTTGCGTTTGCGGATCGCAGGGATGGTCAGGCGTTTCATGGGCGCCGGGGTGGGCGTGGCGCGGCTGGTGGCCGTGTCGAGCTGGAAGGTCGTGGACATGGGATTGGCCTTTAGACTGTCTGGCAAAGCTGGGGAAGTCCGGCGATTTGCGCTTGCCAATGGCCCGCTTGCCGCTAGCTTCGCGCGCCAGATGCAAATGTGGGCCGGACTATGTATCCGGCATCGCGCTTTTTAGGGGAATTGCATGTTCGGTCGCGTCAAATCACTCGACGCCATTCTGGCCACTGCCGAAAAGAAATCGCTGCACCGTTCACTGGGTGCTTTCCAGCTGACCATGCTTGGCGTTGGTGCCATCATCGGTACCGGGATCTTCGTGCTGACCGCGGAAGCGGCGCAGAAGGCCGGACCCGGGATGATCATCAGCTTCATCATCGCGGGCTTTGTCTGTGCCGTAGCCGCGCTGTGCTACGCCGAAATGGCCTCGATGGTGCCGGTTTCCGGCTCAGCTTACACCTATAGCTATGCGGTTATGGGTGAGCTGCTGGCGTGGATGGTCGGCTGGGCCCTGGTGCTGGAATACGCTGTTGCCGCAGGTGCTGTTGCGGTCGGCTGGTCCGGCTATTTTGTCGGTTTGCTGAGGGAATACCTTGGGGTCACGTTGCCCGCCCAGCTGGTCAATGCCGATGCCTTGATTGCCCAGATCAAGCTGGCCTTCGGTGCAGCGAATAGCGACGCTATTCAGGCGGCAATCGCATCGGGCGGGTTCATTAACCTGCCGGCGGCAATCATTTCCCTGCTGGTAACCTGGCTGCTGGTGATCGGCACCAAGGAAAGCGCCTTTATCAACGCGATCCTGGTGATGGTGAAGATCACCGCGCTGTCGCTGTTCGTGGTGCTGGCCGTGCCAGTGATGAACAGCCAGAACTTCACCCCGTTTGCCCCGCTTGGGTTTGCCGGGATTTCGGCGGCAGCGGCATCGATCTTCTTTGCCTATGTCGGTTTCGATGCGGTTTCCACCGCGGCTGAAGAAACCAAGAACCCGCAGCGCAACATGCCGATCGGCCTGATCGGCAGCTTGGCGATCTGCACCGTGTTCTACATTCTGGTGGCATCGGGCGTGATCGGTTCGGTTGGCGCGCAGCCGCTGTTTTCTGGCGGTGTGGCGCTGGCACCGGGCAGCACCGAGATGGCCGCAGCCTGCGTTGCTGACGCCGGTAAATCGGTCGTCTGCTCCAAGGAAGCACTGGCCTGGACGCTGCGTGAAATCGGTTGGCAGCAGATCGGCAACCTGGTTGGCTTGGCGGCCGGTCTGGCTCTGCCTTCGGTCATCCTGATGATGATGTTCGGCCAGACCCGCATCTTCTTCGTGATGAGCCGTGACGGCCTGCTGCCGGAAGCGCTGAGCAAGATCCACCCGAAGTATCACACCCCGCACGTGGTCACTGTGATCACCGGTGTGTTCGTGGCTGTCTTTGCTGCGCTGTTCCCGGTCGGAGCGCTGGCCGACATCTCGAATTCGGGTACCCTGTTTGCCTTCGCCATGGTGGCGATCGCTGTGCTGGTTCTGCGCAAGACTGACCCCAGCCGGGTCCGTCCGTTCCGCACGCCTTTGGTGTGGCTGGTCGCGCCGCTGGCGGCAGTGGGCTGCGTCTATCTGTTCTGGAGCCTGTCTGACTATACCAAGCTGCTGTTCGTCGGCTGGGCTGCTGTCGGACTGGTAGTCTACTTCGCCTACAGCCGCAGCCGCAGCCATGTTGGTCGCGGCCTGGTTGAAGTGCACGAAGACGATGCTGGCATTCCGCCGCAGCCGGTTCCGCCGCTGCCGGGCGCCAAGCTCGACTGAGGCGACAGAGTTCACCCGTAGGGGTGGGGAGAGGGGCCGCTTCCCGGCAAGGGAAGCGGCCTTTTTCGTGTCTGGCCGTGAAGTTGGGTCAGGGTGCAGCCAACGTCGTTATTGTCGCGCACGTTCATGCCCAGGAGCATCCTGGCGGCGTCCCCTTGCCTGTTCCGCAAAATGGAACATAATAGGAACGAAAGGTTCTGATTCGATGCTTGCCGCCGCTCCATCCGCCCCTGCGCTGCCCGCTGCATTTGCTCCTGCACCGGGTGGGGCGACCCATGCCGAACTGTTCAGCGGGGCGCAGGATTGTGCGGGAGCGGCCTTTGCTCTGGCGCTGGAAAGCCAGCGGGCAGTGCCAGGGGATGAGCGGCCTTGGCTGTGGGTGCAGGACCGCGCCAGCCTGCGCCAGACCGGGCGGCCCTATCGTCCGGGCTTGCCCCCCGCGCTGCGCCACCGGCTAATCCATGTCGTTGCCACCACGCCCGAGGGTGCGCTGTTCGCGCTGGAAGAAGGGCTGCGCTGCCGCGACCTGGCCTTCGTGGTGGGGGAGATGGCGGGCAATCCCCGCGCGCTTTCGCTCACGGCCCAGCGGCGGCTCAGCCTGGCGGCTGAAAAGCATGGCGTGCCGCTGTGGCTGGTGCGCGTGGGGGCAGAGCGGGATCTGTCCTCCGCCCGCCAGCGCTGGGCCTTGCGCCCGGCACCTTCGCTTTCGCCGCGCTGGAACGCGCAGGCTCCGGGCCCGGCTGCCTGGCACGCCGACCTGTTCCGCGCCCGCAATCACCCGCCCGGAGAATGGATCCTGCGCGATGACGGACAGGCTCTCATCGCCCAGCAGCTCCAGCAATCGACGCATCCTGTCGATCTGGCTGGCACGGCTGGCGATCGACCGCTGGCGGCTGGCTGAAGGGCTGCGGGCGGGGGAAGGCGGTGATGCTGCTCCCTTTGCCCTGATTGCCGAAACCGCTCATGGCCCGCGGATTACCGCGACGAATAGTGCTGCCCGGGAAGCGGGTGTGCAGGCCGGCACCATGTTGGCCGATGCCCGGGCGCTGTGCCCGGCGCTGGCCGTGGCTCCGGCCGATCCGGCGGGTGACCGCGCTGCGCTGGAAAACCTGGCCTTGTGGGCGCAGCGCTGGGGGCCCTGGTCGGCACTTGATCTGCCGGACGGTTTGGTAGTCGACGTGACCGGGGTGGCGCACCTGTTCGGGGGTGAGGCAGGGCTGATCGCTGATGCCACCCAATCGTTGGCGCGGCGGGGCTTCGCCGCCCGTTTGGCAATTGCCCCCACGGCGGGGGCGGCCTGGGCGCTAGCACACTATGGGGGGGAGCGGGCGATCCTCCAGCCGGGTGGCAGCCTTGATAACCTGCCCGTTGCCGCGCTGCGGCTCGATCCGGCGACAGTGCTGGTGCTGCGGCGGCTTGGCCTGAAGCGGATTGGCGAACTGTCAGGCGTTGCCCGCGATGCGCTGGCGCGGCGGTTTCGCAACCACAAAGCGCCCGCCGCAAATCCGCTGCTTCGGCTCGACCAGCTACGCGGGCGGGTTCCAGAGCCGCTGCTGCCGATCCTGCCGGTCGACGTGCCATTGGTGCAGCGGCGGCTGATGGAGCCGATCCGCCACCGCAGCCTGCTCGATCAGGTGCTGGGCGATCTCTGCGCCGATCTGGTGCGGGTGCTGGAAGGGCGGGCGCTGGGCGCGCGGCGGCTGGAGCTGGCGCTGTGGAAGGTCGATGGCGAGGTGTTGCAGCGCCGCCTTGAACTGGCCGCTGCCAGCCGCGATCCGGCCCATATCGCCGCCCTGTTCGGCCGCAAGCTCGATGATCTGGATGCCGGGTTCGGGATCGAACTGGCCCGCTTGGGTGCGCCGTGGACCGAGCCGCTGCCGCTCAGCCAGAGCGATTTTGAGGCTGCGGCGGAAAAGCACGGCACCTCGCTGGCCGCCTGTATCGACCGCCTCTCGATCCGGCTGGGCGCCGATGCCGTGCGCCGCCCCGTTCCCCGCGCCAGCCATGTGCCCGAACGCGCCCAGCGCTGGGTGCCACCGCTGGAAGGCGAGAGCGCCAGTCAGGGCGACCTGCCATTTCACACGCGGCCTCTCAAGCTGCTCGACCGGGCCGAGCCAATTGCCGTGCTCTATGCCAGCCCCGATGGCTTGCCGCGCCGGTTCCGCTGGCGCGGGCAGGTGCACGAGATTGCCCGGGCCGAGGGGCCGGAACGGATCGCCCCCGAATGGTGGCGCGAACGCTCTAGCGTGCGCCTGCGTGACTATTACCGGATCGAGGACGGGGAAGGGCGGCGCTACTGGATCTACCGCAATGGCGTGCCTGACGATGGGCGCGGTGGGGTGCCGGAATGGTTCCTGCAGGGGCTCTATGCCTGAGGCTCCGCTCACGCCTGAGCGGCGGCGCGTGCCGCCAAGGCCGGACCTTGGCCCACCGCCGCGCGCGCCCTTTGTTGAGCTGGGGCTGGTCAGCTGCTTTTCCTTCCTGCGTGGCGCATCCGATGCGGTCGACCTTGTCACCACGGCGCGGGCGCTGGGCTATGATGCGATCGGGATTGCCGATGCCAACACTATGGCCGGGGTGGTGCGGATCCATGCCGAGGCCAAGGCATTGGGGCTGACGCCGGTAATCGGCTGCCGGATCGAGACAGTCGAGGGGCTGGTGTTCCTGGCCTATCCCGCGAACCGCGCAGCCTATGGTCAGCTCTGCCGCCTGATCTCGGCCGGGCGGATGGCCACGCTTGATGGCGAATGGCAGGATAAGGGCGCCTGCGAGATCGACCTCGCCTTGCTGGCGGAGCACAGCGAGGGCGTACACCTTGTGCTGGTCCCGCCGGAGCAGTTGGATGCAGAGCTGACGGTTGCGGTGGAGAGCAATGTCATCCCGTTATGCGGGGCCCCGCGTGACGTGAAGACAACCGCCCCGTTCCCGGATTTCCTCCCGCACCTCATCGCCCGCCTGCCGACCCTGCATCACCTGGCGGCCAGCTATCTTTATACCGGCGATGATCTGGCCCGCATTGCCCGGCTGGATGTCATGGCCAAGGCCCATGGCCTGTCGTTGCTTGCCACCAATCAGGTGCTCTATCACGCCCCCCAGCGCCGCCCGCTGCATGATGTGATGACTGCGATCCGCCACAAGACTACGGTCGCGGCGGCCGGATACCTGCTGGAACCCAATGCCGAGCGCCATCTCAAATCGCCGGAGGAGATGCAGCGCCTGTTCGCGCGCTGGCCCCATGCGATCGCGGCTGCGCGGGACCTCGCCGATGCCTGCCGGTTCAGTCTGGACGAGCTGCGCTATGAATATCCGCGGCAGGAATACCCCGACGGGCTGGATGCCCAGTCCTATCTGGAACGGCTGACCTGGGAGGGCGCTGCGCTGCATTACCCGGCTGGCGTGCCGGACAGCGTGGCCGAGACGCTGCAGAAGGAACTGGCCCTGATCGGCAAGAAGCAACTTGCCCAGTATTTCCTGACCATCAAGGAAATCGTCGATTTCGCGCGTAGCCGCCAGCCGCCGATCCTGTGCCAGGGGCGCGGCTCGGCGGCCAATTCGGCGGTCTGTTTCTGTCTGGGCATCACCTCGGTCAATCCGGTCGAGCATGCGCTGCTGTTTGAACGCTTCATTTCCGAGGACCGCGACGAACCGCCCGACATCGATGTCGATTTCGAGCATGAGCGGCGCGAGGAAGTGATCCAGCACATTTACGAGAAATACGGGCGCCACCGTGCGGGTCTCTGCGCGACGGTGATCCACTATCGCCCGCGCATGGCGATCCGCGAGGTGGGCAAGGCGATGGGCCTGTCAGAAGATGTTACCAGCATGCTCGCCCGTACGGTCTGGGGCAGCTACGGCCGCTCGATCGAAGAGCGGCACATGGCGGAAAGCGGCCTGGATATAAGCGATCCACATCTCAGGCGAGTTCTTATTTTAACCGAGCAAATAATTGGCATGCCTAGACATTTGTCTCAGCATGTCGGCGGTTTTATCCTGACCGAGGGTGCCCTGATCGAGACCGTGCCGGTGGGCAACGGCGCCATGGCCGATCGTAGTTTTATCGAATGGGACAAGGACGATATCGATGCCTTGGGCATCCTCAAGGTCGATGTCCTGGCACTGGGCATGCTGACCTGCATCCGCAAGTGCCTGGGTCTGCTGCGCGACCATCACGGGCAGGACCTGGTGCTTGCGACGATCCCGCGTGAGGACCCGGCGGTTTACGACATGCTCTGCAAAGGGGATTCCCTCGGTGTGTTCCAGGTGGAGAGCCGGGCGCAGATGAACATGCTCCCGCGGCTGCGGCCCCGCTGCTTTTATGATCTGGTGATCGAGGTGGCGATCGTCCGCCCCGGGCCGATCCAAGGCGATATGGTCCACCCCTATCTCAAACGGCGGCGCGGGGGCGAGGCGGTGGCGATTCCCGCACCCGGGCCCAGCCACGGGCCGCCCGACGAGCTGACGTCCATCCTTGGCCGCACGCTGGGGGTGCCGATCTTCCAGGAACAGGCGATGAAGATCGCGCTGGACGCCGCGAAGTTCTCCAGCGCCGAAGCCAACCGGTTGCGCAAGGCGATGGCAACTTTCCGCAGCCGCGGCATGGTTCACGAACTGGAAGACCTGATGGTCGGGCGGATGGTGGCGCGCGGCTATGATCCAGACTTTGCCACGCGCTGCTTCAGCCAGATCAAGGGCTTTGGCGAATATGGCTTTCCGGAAAGCCACGCCGCCAGCTTTGCCTTGCTGGTCTATGTCTCATCCTGGCTGAAGTGCCATTATCCGGCGGCCTTTGCCTGCGCGCTGCTCAATTCGCAGCCGATGGGCTTTTATGCCCCGGCGCAGATTGTGCGCGATGCAAGGGAGCATGGGGTGGCGGTGTTGCCGGTCGATGTGAACGCCAGCGGGTGGGACAATGCGCTGGAGCGAAAAGGCTCACGCGAAGACGCAAAGACGCAAAGCGGCATAGCTGCGCGGCAGGCTAAATCTCCGTTCCCAACCTTGGAGCCTGAACGAGCCTGCACATCAGCCGCGGCTTCGCCGCAAGTGCAACACCTTCGCGGCTTTGCGTCTTTGCGTGAGAAGGATATTTCGCTCCGCCTCGGCCTGCGGCAAGTCGATGGCTTCCCCGAGGCCGCCGCCGCGCGGATCGTTGCCGCACGGGAAGCGGGGCCGTTTCGTGATGTGCGCGAATTGAAGGAGCGGGCCGGGATATCCCCTGCATTAATTGAGCGGCTGGCTGCGGCGGATTGTCTCAACTCGTTGGGGCTCACCCGCCGGCAAGCGCTGTGGGATGCGCGCAGTCTGGTCGCCGCGCCCGACCTGCCGCTGTTCGCGGCCATGGCCGCGCGGGATGATGGGGCAGAGCGCAGCGCCACGCGGCTACCGGCTATGCCTTTGTCGGAAGAAGTGGTGGCCGATTATCAGACCCAGCGGCTCAGTCTGAAGGCCCACCCGCTGGCCTTCCTGCGCGCCAGCCTGGCCGACCGGGGCTTTGTCCGCGCCTGTGAGCTGCGGGAGCGCAAGTGTCGTTCGGCCGTGCAGGTGGCGGGCGTGGTGCTGATCCGTCAGCGTCCGGGCAGCGCCAAAGGCGTCTGCTTCATCACGCTGGAGGACGAGACCGGGGTGTTGAACCTGGTGATCTGGCCCGACCTGATGGAAAAGCAGCGCAAGGTGATCATGGGGGCGCGGCTGATGGAAGTGCGCGGCCGGGTCGAATACGACGACGAGGTGATCCACGTGATCGCCACCCACCTGACCGACGCCACCCCGGCGCTTCACGCGCTATCGGATGACCTGCTTCCGCAAACGCTCGACCGCGCGGACGAAGTGCGCCGCCCGATCGAGGGGCACACGCCGGCTTATCACCGCGCGGGTCATCCGCGTGACGCCCACGTCATTCCGAAATCACGGGATTTTCATTGAGCGGTCAGACCGCTTCGAGCGCATAGCCTGCCGAGCGTACGGTCCGGACCGGATCGGGCGCGCCGTCGAATTCGATTCCCTTGCGCAGGCGACGGATGTGGACGTCGACTGTGCGTAGTTCGATCTCGCTCTCGGTGCCCCAAACCGCATCGAGCAATTGCCCGCGGCTAAACACCCGGCCAGGGTGCTCCATGAAGAACTTGAGCAGACGGAACTCGGTCGGGCCAAGCGAAAGCACCTGGCCGCGCCGGGTGACCTTGTGGGCTGCGGCATCGAGCGACAGGTCCCCAACCGTGATCGTCTCGCCTGCCAGCGCCGGGCGAATCCGCCGCATGATAGCGCCAACCCGGGCGATCAGTTCGCGCGGGGAAAACGGCTTGGTCAGGTAGTCATCGGCCCCGGTCTCAAGGCCGCGGATCTTGTCGTCCTCGGCCCCGCGGGCAGTGAGCATGATGATGGGTACGTGGGCGGTCGCCTTTCCCTTGCGCAGGCGGCGGCAGACCTCGATCCCGCTGGTGCCTTCGACCATCCAGTCGAGCACGACGAGGTCCGGCGCTTCTTCCTGCGCGAGCAGCAGGGCCTCATCGCCATCGGGGGTGACAGATACGGCATAGCCCTCCGCGGTGAAGCGGAATTCCAGCAGCTCCGCCAGCGCCGGATCGTCCTCGACCAGCAGCAGCCGCGGCTTGCTCATAGATCAAGCTCCCGCCGTGTCTTCCCGGTCGGTCAGGTAGGATCCGGTTGCGGCGTAGTGAACCATTTCCGCCACGTTCGTAGCATGATCGCCAATCCGTTCGATATTGCGGGCCACGAACAGAAGTTCGGCGGCGCTGCTGATCGAGGTGGGGTTTTCTATCATGTGCGATACGAGATTGCGGAAAATCGAATTGTAGAAGGCATCGACCTTGTCATCACGGGCAACGATCTCGGTCGCCAGCGCAGCATCGCGGGCGGCGAAGGCGGTCATGACATCGTGAACCATCTCACCCGCGACTTCGGCCATCGCCGGGATCAGGGTAAGTGGATCGAACTTCTTGCGATGCTCGATCTTGTCGGTGCTCTTGGCGATGTTCTTGGCATAGTCACCAATCCGCTCGATAACGCCGGCAATCTTGAGTGCGGCGATCACTTCGCGCAGGTCATCCGCCATCGGCGCACGCAGGGCGATCACGCGCACGGCCAGTTTGTCGACCTCGGCTTCAAGCGCGTCGATCCGTTTGTCGCGGGCGATCACGCCCTTGGCCAGTTCGCTGTTGCCCTTGACCAGGGCTTCCATCGCCTCGGCCAGCGAGACTTCGGCCAAGCCGCCCATTTCGGCGATCAGGCCGCGCAGGCGGGTAATGTCTTCATCGAAGGCTTTGACTGTGTGTTCGTGTGCCATCAGCCGTACCGTCCTGTAATGTAATCCTTGGTCCGCTCTTCGCGGGGATTGGTGAAGATATCGCTGGTCTTGCCATATTCTACCATCTTGCCGAGGTGGAAGAAGGCGGTGCGCTGCGAAACGCGCGCGGCCTGCTGCATCGAGTGGGTGACGATGACGATGGCATAACGCCCCTTCAACTCGCCAATCAGTTCCTCGATGCGGGCCGTGGCGATCGGGTCGAGTGCCGAGCAGGGCTCATCCATCAGGATGACTTCGGGGTCGACCGCGATGGCGCGGGCGATGCACAGGCGCTGCTGCTGGCCGCCTGAGAGCGCCGTGCCGCTATCGTCAAGGCGGTCCTTGACCTCATCCCACAGGCCTGCCCGCTTCAGCGATTTCTCGACGATGTTGTCGAGGTCTGCCTTGCTGCCGGTCAGGCCGTGGATGCGCGGGCCATAAGCGATGTTTTCATAAATCGACTTGGGGAAGGGGTTGGGCTTCTGGAACACCATCCCCACCCGGGCGCGCAGTTGCACCACGTCCATGCCAGACTTGTAAATGTCTTCGCCGTCGAGCGTGATCTCGCCTTCGACCCGGGCCCCGACAATCGTGTCGTTCATCCGGTTAAGCGAACGCAGGAAGGTCGATTTGCCGCAACCGGACGGGCCGATGAAGGCCGTCACATAGTCGGTCGGGATGTCGATCGAGACGTCATCGATCGCGCGCTTTTCTCCGTAATAGATGGAAACATTGCGCGCGCTGATCTTGGCGCTGACGGGATCAAGGGGATGGGTCGTGGTCATTACCAGCGTTTCTCGAAACGGTTGCGGAGGTAGATGGCGAGGCCGTTCATCACCAGGAGGAACAGCAGCAGGACGATGATCGCGGCCGAGGTGCGCTCAACAAAACCACGGTCGATTTCATCCGACCAGAGGAAAATTTGGACCGGAAGGACCGAGGCCGGCGAAGTGAAGCCTTCGGGCGGGGTGGCGACGAAGGCGCGCATGCCGATCATCAGCAGCGGCGCGGTTTCACCCAAGGCACGGGCCATGCCGATGATCGTGCCGGTAAGGATGCCAGGCAGGGCAAGCGGAAGAACGTGGTGAAACACTGTCTGGACACGGCTGGCGCCGATGGCGAGGGCTGCATCCCGGATTGAGGGCGGCACGGCCTTGATCGCGTTCCGGCCCGAAATCACGATAACCGGCATGGTCATCAGTGCCAGGGTCATCCCACCAATCAGCGGGGCCGAACGATAGTTGGGAAAGATCCAGAGGAACACGGCCAGGCCAAGTAGGCCGAAGATAATCGACGGCACTGCGGCCAGATTGTTGATCGAGACCTCTATGATGTCAGTCCAGCGGTTCTTGGGGGCGTATTCCTCAAGATAAACTGCTGCCAGCACACCGACCGGGAAGGCGAGAAGAAGAGTGACCAACATGGTCAGCATTGAACCCTTGAGTGCGCCCCAGATGCCGACTGCCTGAGGCCCGGTGGCATCGGCGCGGGTCAGGAAACCGAGATCCCAGGCCTGGGTCAACTTGCCTTCTGCCTTCAGCTTGGCAGCCAGCGCCTTGAGACCTTCCGAAGCGCCATCACCGCGCAAGGCTGCTGCCAGATCATCGCTGGCTGGCAGTTCGGCCTCGACCGTACCGCCCAGCACTTGCGGATCGGCCGCAATTGTCTTGGCCAGTTCACGCCAAGCCTGCGGATCAACTTCGGCCGCACCTTCGGCAGTCAGGGCCTTGGCGGCGGCGGCAGTCACCACATCAGGCAGACCGGCCGTCTCGAGCTGGGATACCGCATCGCCAGACTTCAGATTGTTTGGATCAACCGTCATGGCGCTGGCGGCAAGATCAACCGGGAACCGCAGTTCGGCGCGCTTGAATCCGCCAATGGCATTGGCCGTCATTGTCACGAGCAGGAAGGCCAACACCATGGCAGAGAACAGCACAGCGGCCAGGCCAAGCGCACGGAAGCGGCGCTCGGCGGCGTAGCGGGCCTTCAGGCGGGCAGAGGAGACGTTACTCATAAGCTTCGCGGAACCGCTTGACGACGCGCAGGGCGATGAAATTGAGGGCGAGGGTGACGCAGAACAGAACAAAACCCAGGGCAAAGGCAGAGAGCGTTGCCGGGTGATCGAAGCTGCCTTCGCCGGTCAGCATGGCAACGATCTGGAAGGTGACGGTGGTCATCGATTCAAACGGGTTGGCGGTAAGCCGGGCCGTGGCTCCGGCTGCCATGACCACGATCATCGTTTCACCAATGGCGCGGCTGACTGCCAGCATGACGCCAGCGACGATGCCGGGAAGGGCGGCCGGGATCAGCACCTTCTTGATCGTTTCCGAAGTGGTAGCGCCCATGGCCAGGCTGCCATCGCGCATGGCCTGCGGCACGGCGGCAATGCTGTCATCCGCCATCGATGAAACGAACGGAATGATCATGATCCCCATCACCAGGCCGGCGGCTATGGCGCTTTCGCTGGAGGCGCTGGCAATGCCGGCCGCCTGCGCTGCGTCGCGAACCAGCGGGGCAACTGTCAGCGCCGCGAAATAGCCGTAGACGACGGTCGGGACGCCAGCGAGGACCTCGAGCAGCGGCTTCATCCACTTGCGCAGATTGGCCGAAGCATATTGGGTCAGATAAATTGCGCTCATGAGGCCGAGCGGAATTGCCACGACCATCGCGATAATGGCGCCAATGAAGATCGTGCCCCAAAACAGCGGGAGAGCCCCATAGTTGGCACCCAAATTCGCACCAGGCGTAGCCATCGGGTCTGGCCCCCAATGGGTGCCGAACAGGAATTCGGCCGGGCTGACAAAGCCGAAGAACCGGATGGTTTCGAACAACAGCGAAGCAACGATTCCGAAGGTTGTCAGGATCGCGACCAGAGAAGCCATCAGCAGCCCGATCATCACCGCACGCTCAACGCGGGTGCGGGCGGTGAAGTCGGCGCGCAGCTTGAGGAAGCCATAGGCTCCGCCCACGAAGCCGAGCAGCAGTGTCACCACAATTCCGATCGTGCCGTAAAAGGCGATTGCCTCGCGGAACGGGGCAACAAGGCCGCTGGCGGCAGGATTGAACGCGCCAAAGGCAGTCCCGGCAGCCACGGCATAGGCTTCGGCCAGTGTTGAATCGCGCTCAATCCCGAATGGCGGCAGGCTGGCTGCGGCCGGGTGGCCAATCACCTGCGCCAGGATCAAGCCCGGGCTTGCGGCATTCCAGACCAGCGCGAACAGCATGGCTGGCACGGCTGCCCACAGGGCGACGTACCAGCCATGGTAATTCGGTAGCGAATGCAGCGGCGCGCGCGTTCCGGGCGGTGCGGCGCGCTTAAGGGCCCAAGCCTTGGAGCGCGCCGCCAACCATGCAACCAGGCCCAGCCCGAGGGCGAGCAGGAGAGGAATGGCTGGCGACATCGTTCTGACTGGTCCCTGTTATCTTGACTTACTTGAGCCCGCTGGCGTCCATGACGGTCAGGTCGCTGACCACCTTGGCATTCTTGGCCTGAACGTCATCCGGGGCGACAACCATGCCCTGGCGCGCGAGCAGGCCGCCCTTGCTCCAGTTCTTGGCCCATTCGCCGAGGAATTCCTTCAGTCCCTTGATCGCACTGACGTGCGCCGCCTTGACATAGATGTAAAGCGGGCGGGCGCCCGGATAGCTGAAATCGGAAATCGAGGCATAGGTCGGGTTCACGCCATTCATCGGCGAACCCTTCAGCTTATCGGCGTTTTCTTCCAGATAGGAGAACCCGAACACGCCCAGCGCCTTGGGATTGGCTTCGAGCTTCTGGACGATCAGGTTGTCATTCTCGCCAGCATCGACATAGGCGCCGTCATTACGCACTTCGGTGCAGATCTTTTCGTGCTTTTCCTTGTCGCTGTCCTTCAGCGCCTTCATCGCCGGATCGGTGTCGCAGCCCTTCATCAGGACCAGTTCCTTAAGCGCGTCACGGGTGCCCGAGGTTGACGGCGGGCCATAAACCAGGATCGGAATAGCGGGCAGGGCGGGGTTTACATCGGCCCAGGTCTTGGCGGTGTTGGGTTTGCCGAACGGATTGGCGGCGAGAGCCTTGTAAACATCAGCTTGGGTCAGGGCAATCGAGGGGCCGTTTTTGGCTTCGGCAAAGGCGATTCCGTCCAGCCCGACCTGGATCTCGATGATATCCTTCACGCCATTCTTCTGGCAGTCCTCGAATTCGGACTTCTTCATCCGGCGCGAAGCGTTGACGATGTCAGGATGCTGCACGCCGACGCCGGCGCAGAACAGCTTCATGCCGGCGCCCGTACCGGTCGATTCGATGATCGGTGACTTGATCTCGGCGTTCGACTTGGCGAGCGAGTCCGAAATCGCCTTGGCAAAGGGATAGACAGTTGAGGAGCCAACGGCGCGGATCTGGTCGCGCGAGGTCGACTGGGTGCCGCATGCAGCCAACAGGGTGGCAGTAGCAGCAGCGATGAGCAACTTGGTCTTGGTCATGGAATCAGCCCCTTCTTGGCGATGACCGAGCCGCTCTGGCGAAGTTCCATGACAAGTTTATGACAATTGCATTTCGGCCGCAGCGGGCAAGGAAATCCTGACCTGCGTGCCCTGGCCGATCGTGCTTGTGATTTCTAGCGAACCGCGGTGGCGCTCGACGATATGCTTGACGATCGCCAGGCCCAGCCCGGTCCCGCCCGAGGCCCGGCTGCGGCCGGGGTCGGTCCGATAGAAGCGCCGGGTCAGGTGGGGTAGGTGCTCAGGCGCAATGCCGGGGCCATGATCGGCCACGCAGAGTTCGATCGTGCCGGGTTGCGGAGTGGAAACGCTAACCTCTACCGGCGAGTCCTCGCCACCATATTTGAGAGCGTTGTCGATCAGATTGCGGAGCAGTTGCTCAAGCTGGGTGGGGTCGCCCGCCACGCTAGCGTTGTCCGTCGCAGCCAGCAGCTGCACCCGCTCCTTGCCCCGCAGCGAGGCGACCTCTCCAACCACGCGTGCGGCCAGCTTGCCAAGGTCGAGCGGTTCGGAGGGGTAGTCGTGCTTCTCGGCTTCGGCGTGGCTCAGCGAGAGCAGGTCCTCAACCAGCGAAAGCATCCTGCGGGCCTCGCGCAGTACGATCCCCAGGAAGCGTTTCTGGGCCTCGGCATCAACCGTTGGGCCGCCATCCTCCAGCGTTTCAACGTAGCCGATGATCGAGGCTAGCGGCGTGCGCAGTTCGTGGCTGGCATTGGCGACGAAGTCGGTGTGGGCGCGGCTGACATCGGCTTCAGTCGTGCGATCAGCCAGTTCGATCAGCCAGCGCTGGTCGTTGATCCGGCGGCGCGTCAGTTGCCACAGGCTGCGCGCACCATTGAAGCCTGTGATCGCAACGCTCTCGCCATCGGCCATGTCGAGCAAGCGCATGGCATCGGGATGACGAAGGGCGATTCGGGCGTCCTGACCCTGGATGTGCGAGCCAAGCGCGCTACGGGCCGCGGCGTTGGCCATGACGATCCGCGCGCCTTCGAGCACGAGCAGGGGAGTGCCAAGCGATTCGATGGCTTCGCGCACTGCATCGCGGGTGACTTCGGCCTGGTCGACGCGGGCTTCGGCGATTTCCGGTTCGGGCATGGTCAGCCACAAGGAACCTGCCCAGACCAGCACGACTGCGCCAATCAGCCACAGGCTGACACCTGCAACAGCAAGGCCCAGTGCAGCAAGCGTGGCAAGAGACAATCCTGCAATCGGAAGAGAGCGCTTGCCGGTCATGGGGGTGTAATGATTAGTCTGTCCGGGCAAAGCATGCCAGCAGCCAATTGTGCTGGCACCTGCAGAAAGCTGGTGGTGACCCCTACGGGACTCGAACCCGTGTTTCAGCCGTGAAAGGGCCGCGTCCTAGACCGCTAGACGAAGGGGCCAAACCGGCTTGAAGCCGTCAGGCAGGCCGGGCGTTTAGGGAAGCAGATGGAGAGGGTCAAGCGGGTTTTTGCAAGAATATTTCAATCGGCCCAAGCCGCGTCGTCAACATGCAGTTCTGCGGCCGGACGGCTGCCCCAATCGTCAATTTTGGCCCGGCCAGCCAGCCAGAAGCGGCGCCCCTGTGCGCGGTTCAATAACGCCTGCCCCAGTTCGGTCTCGGCTTGCCGGAAAGCAACCGCCTTGAAACTGGCGCCGTCATCCCCCCGCACGATCAGGCGCACATGGTCTTTCCCGACGAGATCGGCCTTGACCAGGCGCACCGGCCCGACAGCGATCCGCGGTCCCGGCCAGCCCATGCCGTAGGGGCCCGCACTCTCCAATGTTTCGACCAGCGGCGGCACCAGCCCCCCCGGAGCAACCGCGAGATCGAGTTGCAAGGATTGTCCGGCCTGGGCAGCCACCACGTCGGCGCCCAGCCGCTCGTCGAGAAACGCAGCAAGGGCATCCAGCCGATCCGGCGCCACAGTAAGCCCGGCCGCCATGGCGTGGCCGCCCCCCGCCACAAGCAAACCGGCCTCGCGTGCGGCGATGATGGCCGCACCCAGATCGACCCCGGCGATCGAACGGCCGGAGCCCTTGCCATGGCCATGCTCATCTGCATCGAGCGCAATGACGATAGCAGGGCGACCCGACTTTTCCTTGATCCGCCCGGCGACGATGCCAATCACGCCGGGGTGCCAACCCGACCCGGCGAGCAAGACCACGGCGCGGTTGTGCTGGCTTTCCAGCTGCGCTTCGGCGGCTTCCTGCACAGCGGCCTCGATCGCCCGGCGCTCTTCATTGAGCTGCGAAAGCTGCGCGGCGATGGCTTGAGCTTCGTCCGGATCTCCCGTGGTGAGCAGGCGCACGCCGAGCGTCGCCTCGCCAACCCGCCCACCGGCATTGATTCGCGGCCCGAGGGCAAAGCCCAGATCGCTGCAGGAGGGTGCGCGATTTAGGCGGCTGGCGTCGATCAAGGCAGCCATGCCGATATTCTCACGTCTGGCCATCACCTTCAGGCCTTGCGCCACCATGGCCCGGTTCAGGCCATGGAGGGCCGCGACATCGGCTACGGTGCCCAGCGCGACCAGGTCTAGCAGTGAGAACAGGTCAGGCTCTGGCCGGTTTTCGAAGAAACCGCGCAGGCGCAGCACGCGCACCGTTGCGACAGCCAGCAGGAAAGCGACCCCCACGGCTGCCAGGTGTCCATGGGCTGCGGCGAGGTCATCCTCGTCCAGCCGATTGGGGTTAACCAGCGCCATGGCCCGCGGCAGCTCCGCAGCGCACTTGTGGTGATCGACCACGATTACGTCGATCCCGGCCTGGTGCGCCATTTCCAGCGCCTCATATGCCATGGCGCCGCAATCGACCGTGACAATCAGGCTCGAACCTTCCGCGCCAAGGCGGACCAGAGCTTCGCCCGATGGCCCATAGCCTTCCAGCAGGCGATCGGGGATGTAATAGCGCGCCGGATGGCCCAGCATGCGCAGCAGACGGATCAGCAGCGCTGCGCTGGTCGCGCCGTCGACATCATAATCGCCGTAAACCGTCAGGCTTTCGCCGGTCACGACCGCCTGGGCGAGGCGTTCCGCAGCCTGGTCCATGTCGCGGAAGGCGGATGGGTCCGGCAGGAAAGCCCGCAATGACGGGTTGCGGTGCCGCTCGATATCGTCATGCGGCACGCCGCGGGCCAGCAGCAGCTGGGTCACCAGATCGTGGTCGAGCGAGGCATGACTGGCCGACAGGTCCATGTTGCCGCCACGCCAGCGCCATGTGCGCCCAGTCAGCGAACGGTCGATGCCAAGGATTGATGAAGAGGCGGAAGCCATGGGTTTCCGGCTAGCCGAACCGGCGGTCGCTGAGAAGGGGCGGACTGCGGCTTTTCACGGCTTTGCAGGCGGGCTGTGCTGGGCCATGATCGGGCCATGCTTGCAATCATCTGGCACAGCCGCACCGGCGCCGCTCGCACACTTGCCGAAGCCGCCCACGCAGCGACCGGCGGCCGGTCTGTCCTGCTGGCGGCAGAGCTGGCACAGGCCGATGATCTGATCGCGGCATCGGGCTATCTGTTTGCCTGCCCGGAAAACCTGGGATCAATGAGCGGTGCGATGAAGGAATTCTTCGATCGCACCTATTATTCGCTGCTCGGCGCCATTGCCGGGCGGCCCTATGCCTCGCTCATCGCAGCGGGCAGCGATGGACATGGTGCCCAAGCGCAGTTGGACCGGATTGTCACGGGCTGGCGGCTGCGACGGGTGGCAGAGCCGCTCATCGTCAACCTTGCGGCGCAGAGCCCGGCTGAGATTCTGGCCCCGAAGTTCGTGCCAGCCCCGGCCTGTACCGCCGCGGCCGAGCTGGGGGCGGCGCTTGCCGAGGGCATTGCGGCGGGAATTTTCTGATCGGAGCGGGAACAACGCGGACAAATCTGGTCCGAAGTTGAGCCATCTTACCGGTAAGGACTCGACGAGGCGCGCCTAAAAATGCCAGACATTTTGCGATTTTAGGGGAATAGTCATCAAACGGCAGCGCGATAATCCAGGTAATGAAGAGGCGCCAAGGCTGTGTCTTGTCTTCGCACCCGGAGCCCGGCCGGATCTGGCGGCGCTTGCCACCCTGGCCGGATCCAGGGGCGGGGCACCGGGATCGGACTTTTCCATTTCGCACAGCGGTGGTCGCGGCGAATGGGCCGAACTGCTTGTCGATGGCCTGACGTTTGACTGCACAGGTCTGGCGCCCGGTCCTGATCAGGCGCAGCCGCCAGTCGGTTTGCCGGTGGGCTTGCGCTCGATGCCCGCGGGTGAGGTTCTGGCCTTGGTGCCAGGGCCGCATCTGGCCGGCGGGGCCGGCGTGCTGCCGGTGCTGCGCGGGATCGCGGGGCTGGGGGCCAGGCTGGCCACCCTCCCGGGGGTGCGGGCAGTGGTCTGGACCCCGGCGGCAGCCTGGGTCGCGCCAGAGCTTTTCCAGCGATCAGTGAATGAATGGCTTTCGGGTGGTGCGTTCCCCGCGCTTGTCCTGATTGCGCTAGAGCGGGAACGAAATGGCGCGATGGCGTCACGCGGGCTGCAATTGCTCACCGGGCAGGAATTACGGTTTGAGCCTGACAAGCGGATGCAAAGCGCAGCAATGGCGCGGCTGGCGGTGCGGCTGGTGCATGAACTCGTTCATGCCGAACCGCTGACGGAACACCGCGATTTCCAAGGGCCAGGGGGGGAGCACCTGCTGGCGGTTCCCGTGCGCGGCGGCACGCAGATCCGGATCCTGCTAAGCGGGCTTGGTCCATCGCAATGACCGGGCTGCGGGCGGGCGATCGCAACTGGTTGCCTTTCCGTGCGGTCAATCTTCGCGATCGCCCAGGCTTTGATCCCGGGATGCAGCGCCACCATCTGCTGCCGATGCAGCTCCTGCGGCAGGTTGGCACGGCGGACCTGTTTCGCGCCGTCGGGCGGGAACGGCTGCGGTTCGATGACTTTCGACGCAACGGGCTTTTGCTGCCGGCGACGGATCGTTCGGCCCTGCGGGTTGGTCTGCCCCTGCATCGCGGGCCCCATCGCAGTTATAATGAGCTGGTCAGCGAACGGGTCGGGCAGATTGAAGCAGGCTGGTCGCGGAGCCGATGTGCTATGCCGCGGGTCGCTGTTTGCGATGCGGTGATCCGCCTGGAACTGCTCCAGCGCGCGCTGCGCCGCCGCTTGCTGGATCAGCGCAGGCGACTGGTGTTAAGCAGCAAGGACCCGTTGGGGACCGGAACAGATTTTACCGAGCTGGATGCCCTGGTGGATGAGCTGTGGCCCGCTACCGAGGTTAGCGGGCCCTAGCGAAATCAGGCGAGCGCCATGCGGGCCTTTGCGGCGAGTTCCGTGCGGGCGCGGTTATATTCCGCTTCCATGCGGTCGACGCGATCGGCCACAGTTTCAACTGCCTTGACCGCGTTGATCCCCTGGCCAGAGCCCCAGATGTCCTTCCAGGCCTTGGCGTCGGTATTGCCGCCCGAACCGAAGTTCATCTTGCTCGGGTCGCTTTCCGGCAGGTTGTCCGGATCGAGACCGGCGGCGACGATCGAGGGGCGCAGGTAATTGCCGTGCACCCCGGTGAAGAGGTTCGAATAGACGATATCCTCGGCCTTGCTGGCGACGATGCTCTCCTTGTAGCCGTCCACCGCATTGGCTTCCTTGGTGGCGATCCACGGGGTGCCGATATAGGCGAAGTCGGCGCCCATCGCCTGCGCCGCCAGGATCGAATGACCGCACGAGATCGAGCCTGACAGCGCGACCAGGCCATCGAACCATTCGCGGATTTCCTGCATCAGCGCGAAGGGCGAGAGTGTGCCGGCATGGCCGCCCGCACCGGCAGCAACCGGGATCAGGCCGTCCGCACCCTTTTCAATCGCCTTGCGGGCGAAGCGATCGTTGATCACGTCGTGCATCACGATCCCGCCCCAGCCATGGACAGCAGCGTTGATGTCTTCCCGCGCGCCCAGCGAGGTGATGGTCAGGGGCACCTGCCACTTGGCGCAAACCTCGATATCTTCCTCAAGCCGGTTGTTGGTCTTGTGGACGATCTGGTTGACTGCGAAGGGTGCGGCCGGACGACCCGGATTGTCGCGGTTGTGCGCGGCCAGTTCCTCGGTGATCTGATGAAGCCATTCGTCGAGGACGCCCGAGGGACGTGCGTTGAGCGCCGGGAAACTGCCGACGATCCCGGCCTTACACTGGGCAATGACCAGTTCCGGCCCGGAAACGATGAACAGCGGCGAACCGATCACGGGCAGGCGCAGGCGGTCAAACGGGGCGGGCAGCGGCATGGGTGGGAATCTCCGAAGGCTTAATCGAACGGTTAAGCGTGCTCATAGCAGAGGGCCGGGCGCTGTCGAGTGGGGGAAGCCCCGGTTTTATATGCGCTTGGCTTGCCGATGCCGTAGGCAGCGGTTAGCAGGCTGTCATGGGCAGGGTAGTCGCTTTGGCGCGCGATAGTGTGCACAGGTTCTCGAAAGAGCCGGCTCCAAGCCTGCGTTTTCTGGCCGGACTGGGGGTGGAAGGCGACGCTCATTCCGGGGTTACGGTCAAGCACCGCTCGCGGGTTGCCAAGGACCCCGACCAGCCGAACCTCCGCCAGGTTCACCTGATTCATGCCGAGCTGTTCGACGAACTCGCCGCCAAAGGCTTTACGGTAACGCCCGGCCAACTGGGCGAGAATGTGACAACCCAGGGGATTGATCTGCTGGGTCTCTCAGTCGACACCCGACTAAGACTGGGTGCGGACGTAGTTGTGGAAGTGACTGGCCTGCGCAATCCGTGCCACCAGATCAATGGCATTGCTCCGGGCCTGATGGACGCAATGCTTGATCGCGCACCGGACGGCAGCCTGATCCGCAAGAGCGGAATCATGGCCATTGTCCTTGCGGGTGGTGCGGTGGCCGCAGGGGATGCGGTGATTATCGATCACCAGCCACGCCCGCATGTGCCGATGGGCGTGGTCTAGAAGACAGGCCCCAGTGCTGCATCAAGATCGCGCGGGCGGGTTAGATGGACCAGCCGGGCGCAGCGGTCATGCAGGTCCGCCCAGCGTTCAATGTCCAGCTCCAGCACGGCATAGCAGGCCGTGGGGAACTTCTCTTCCACGGCATCGCGCAGCGGGCTGGAGCCATTGTCGGGAACGAGATCGAAGATCAGATCCTCAAGCCCCGGATTGTGCCCGACCATCAGGATTGCGGCGGGATCGCCTTCCTGTTCACGCAGGACATCCGCCAGGGTGACGCTGCTGGCGAGGTAAATGCGCCGGTCCCAATTGACCTTCACCGGCTGGCCGCTGGCCTGGCAGGCCAGTTCGATCGTCTCGGCGCAGCGAACCGCAGGGGATGACAGTACCCGGTTCCACCGCACGCCATGATCGCGAATGTGCCGGCCCATGATCTCGGCCCCGGCGCGGCCGCGTTCATTCAGCGGGCGATCGAAATCGCGGGCGCGCGGATCGCCCCAATCGGATTTGGCATGACGGAACAGGCCGAGGAGTTTCACGCGGGACTCTCGCTAGGAAGGGTGGCGCCAGAAACACCGGCGCCAACGCGTTGTAAAGCCTCGTCCAAAGTTACCCGTGCAATAGGTGTCCCGGCGGGGAAGGCGGAGAGCAGGCGCGAAGGAAATGCCGACGACAACACGACAAAGTGGCCGCGATCTTCCTTACTGCGGATCAGGCGGCCAAAGGCCTGGGCCAGCCGGGCGCGAATGATCTGATCGTCATAGGCGGATCCGCCGCCCGCGAGCCGCCGCGCGCGGTGCAGGATCGACGGCTTGGGCCAGGGCACCTGCTCCATCACCACCAGCCGCAGTGAATGGCCAGGGACATCGACCCCATCGCGCAGGGCATCGGTGCCAAGCAGCGAGGCGCGGGGATCATCGCGGAAGATATCGACCAAGGTGCCGGTATCGATCGGATCGACGTGCTGGGCATAAAGCGGCAGTCCGCCGCGCGCGAGGCGGTCTGCTATCCGGCCGTGAACCGCGCGTAGCCGCCGGATCGCGGTGAACAGGCCCAGCACGCCGCCGCCCGAAGCCTCGATCAGGCGGCCATAGGCAGCAGCCAGACTTGCGACATCACCCTTGGGAACGTCGGTAACGATCAGCACTTCGGCCTGGTCGGCATAGTCGAAGGGGCTGTCGAAGCTGGAGAGGCGTGGGGCGATCTCTAGCTGGCCCGCACCGCTGCGGGCGATGGCTGTATTCCAGTCTGGCCCGTCACGCAGCGTCGCCGATGTGATCATCACGCCATGCGCGCCTTCCAGCACGGTGCGCGCGAAAGGTTTCATCGGATCCAGCCAGCGGCGATGGATGCCGATGTCAAACTCCCGGGCCTCGCTGCGCTCCACGGCCAGCCAGTCGACAAATTCGGGATCGGCCGCACCGCCGAGGCGATCAAGCAGCGCTTCCCACGCGGACAGCAGGTCAATCCGCCAGGCCAGCGAGTGCCGCGCGCCTTCGATCCGGGCGCGGCCAGCCCCGTCGAGCCAATCGGGCGGCTCGGCCAGGACTGCTTCGAGCCGCACCCCGAGCCGGACCAAGGGAACGCGCAGTTCTGCAAGAGCTTGCTGGGCAGCCTGGGCGCGTTCGACAAAGGCCCCATCAAGCTGGGCCGCCTCGGTTTCCAGTCCGTAACCCGCTTCCTGTCCGCCACTTTCATCACGGGCATAGACCGTGGCGCGGACTGCGGCGAGCAGCTCTTCCAACGGGCCGGAAGGGGCGTTTTCGGACAGGCGCTGCAGCCAGCCGTCGCCGGGCAGTGCCTCGGCGGCATGGCGGGCCGCAGCAATGGCCTTGCCGCCAGCTTCATCATAGCTGGCGATATCGGCCAGGCGCGCGGCAAGGCCGCGACGGCGGCCTTTGGAGCCGCGTTCCGGGCCGATCACCCAGCGCCGCAGTTCGATCGTTTCGGCCCCGGTTAGGGCGGCGGCAAAGGTTGAATCTGCCGCTTCGAAAACGTGGTGGCCTTCGTCAAATACCAACCGCGTCGGGCTTTGAGCATGATCCCGGCCGCGTGCGGCGTTGACCATGACCAAGGCGTGGTTGGCAATCACCAGATCGGCCTGCGCTGAGGCGCGGGCGGCGCGTTCGATGAAGCACTTCCGGTAATGCGGGCAGCCGGCATAGACGCATTCGCCGCGCTGGTCGGTCAGGGCCTTGATGCCGCGCTGGCGGAACAGGGTGCCAAGCCAGCCGGGCAGGTCCCCGCCGATCATGTCGCCGTCCTGGCTATAGGCTGCCCAGCGCGCGACCAGTTGCGCCATGATCGCAGCTCGACCTGCGAAACCACCTTGCAAAGCGTCTTCAAGATTAAGCAAACAAAGGTAATTTTCGCGACCCTTGCGCACGACCACGGGCTGTGTGCCGTTGCCACGCTGGGCTGGCCAAGCCCGGCGACTTTCGCGGCGGAGCTGGCGCTGCAAGGCCTTGGTGTAGGTCGAGACCCAGACCGTGCCGCCCGATTGCTCGGCCCAGAGCGAGGCCGGGGCGAGGTATCCCAGCGTCTTGCCGATCCCCGTGCCAGCCTGTGCCAGCAAGACGTGCGGCAAGCCTTCGCGGCGGCGGGGAGCGAAAACTTCACCGGCTTCGCTGGCATAGGCAACTTGCGCGGGGCGGGCCTCGGCGCCGCTGCCGGTTAGCTGGCCAAGCCGCTGGGTGATCGCTTCAGCGGGGAGGGTAACCTGCGCAGGCTGCGGTCGTTCGGCTGCTTCTTCCCATTCCGGGAGCCGCGCAAACAGCCAGCGCTCGGCCTTGGCCGGGGCAGCCAGCCGCGCCGCGAGCAAAGGTGCCCAGGGCCAGCGGAGGCGGGTCAGGTTTTGGAGCGCGCTCCAGGCCCCTTCTCGTTCTTGCCAGTTCGGATCGGCGCAGGTTGCCAGCAGCGTTTCGGCGGCGGTCTGGAGCAGGGCGGGGACGCCATCGTCGCCCTCAGACTCGGGCAGGTCGAGCACGTGGGCCAGCCCCTTGGCCGTCGGCACCATGAACCGGGCCGGGTGGATGAAGGCAAACAGCTCGAGCAGATCGAGGCCCGACAGGTCCGGGTAACCCAGCCGCGTTGCCACCAGCGGGGCGTTGAGCATCAGCAGTGGCGTATCGGCAGCGGCAATGATCGCCTCGCCCTTGCCGGTGGCGCGGGTGGTGCCGTGGCCATCACGCAGCCAGCAGCCGGAATGGCTGGCGTGAATCGCGGGCAAGGGCAGGGCGGCAGTCACGTTTTCCGGGATAGAACGGAACTGGAACGCAGGGCAACTGTTGACCGGGGAGCCGTGCCGGTTAAGCGTCAGCCCATGTCGAATCCCGCGCGTAATGCATTGATCGCCCGCTTGCCAAAGGCTGAGCTTCATCTCCACATCGAAGGCTCGCTGGAGCCGGAGTTGCTGTTTGCCCTAGCGCAGCGCAACGGGGTTTCGATCCCGTTCGATTCGGTCGAAGCGGTGCGGGCGGCCTATTCCTTCTCGAACCTGCAGGACTTTCTGGACATCTATTATCAGGGCATGTCGGTGCTGCTGACCGAGCAGGATTTCTATGACCTGACCTGGGCCTATCTGGAACGCGCCGCTGAAGACACCGTGCGCCACGTTGAAATCTTCTTCGATCCGCAGGGCCACACCGAACGCGGTGTCGAATTTGAAACGGTGCTCAACGGCATCGAGCGGGCACTTAAGGACGGTGAGATGCACCTAGGCATCAGCTACCGCCTGATCATGTGCTTCCTGCGCCACCTGAGCGAGGAAGCGGCCTTTGCAACGCTCGATCAGGCCAAGCCGCACCTTCATCGCATCCATGGTGTCGGGCTGGATTCATCCGAGGTGGGGCACCCGCCGAGCAAGTTCCAACAGGTCTTTGCCAAGGCGCGTGAGCTGGGGCTGCATGTCACTGCTCACGCCGGCGAGGAAGGCCCTCCCGAATATGTTCACGAGGCGCTGGACCTCCTGGAAGTCGAACGGATCGACCACGGCAATCGCGCGCTGGAAGATCCCGCGCTGGTTAGCCGGATCGCGGAGGAGGGACTGACGCTGACGGTTTGCCCGCTTTCCAACCTGCGGCTCTGCGTGATCAAGGATATCGGCCAAAGCCCGGTGCGCAAGATGCTGGAGCTGGGGTTGAAGGCCACCGTCAATTCCGACGACCCGGCCTATTTCGGCGGCTATATCAACGACAACTTCCGCGCGATTGCCGATGCGCTGGACCTGACCGAGGCCGAGATCGTCAAGCTGGCCGAAAACAGCTTTACCGGATCGTTCCTGCCGATGGCTGACCAGATCCAGCACCTGGCCGAGATCGCGGAGGTGGCTGGTGGTCGATAAGGTTTACCTGACGGCTGATCGCCTGCTGGAAGACAGCTTTGCCCTGGCCAACAAGGTGCTCGATGCCGGGTTCGTGCCGACGCATATCGTGGGCATCTGGCGCGGTGGGGCGCCGGTGGGGATCGCGGTGCAGGAATTGCTGGCCTATCGCGGGGTCGAAACGGATCACATCGCGATCCGCACCGCCAGCTATTCCGGGATCGACCGGCAGGACAAGGAAGTCCGGGTCTATGCGCTGGGCTACCTGATCGACGTGCTCAATCCAGATGACCGGCTGCTGGTGATCGATGACGTGTTCGATACCGGCCGCTCGGTCCAGGCCTTCCTGCGCGAGCTTAAGGCGCGCTGCCGGCACAACACGCCGGAAACGATCAAGATCGCCACGGCCTATTACAAGCCCAGCCGCAACCAGACCCAGCTGCAGCCGGACTTCTTCGTGCATGAGACCGAGGAATGGCTGGTCTTCCCGCACGAGATCTGCGGGCTGAGCGAGGAAGAAATCCGCGCCCACAAGCCGGGTGCGGCGATGATCCTGCGCGAAGGCTAGTCAGCCGCGCGCCAGATCGTTTCGCCTTCCTTGATCGTTTCGAGCACCCGGATCGCGCGAATCTGATCGACCGGGGTGGTCAGCGGATTGCGATCGAGCACCACGAAATCGGCTAGCAGGCCCGGCTTGATCCGGCCGCGATGGCTTTCCTCGAACGCTTGCCAGGCAGGACCGGTGGTGAGCGCCTGCAAGGCGTGCCAGGCGTCCTCACGCTGGGCTTCGCCGCTGACCACGCCGGTGCGCGATGTGCGGGCCATGGCGCTCCACAACTGGGCGCGGGTGTCGAGCGGGGTGACCGGATAGTCCGAATGGTTCGACGGGATCAGCCCGGCAGCACGGCTGGCAGTGAAGGGGCTGATGAAATCAACCACCTCATTAGGGAAGTTCCGCCGGTGGGTATCGGCGAAGTAATAGGTGTGGTTGGAAAAGTAGGATGGGCCAACCCCGATCCGGGCATAGGCCGGAATCTGGTCTGGCCGCATGAACTGCGAATGGATCACGATTGGGCGGCGATCATCGGCCGCCTTGATACCGAGAGCGTCAAAGCCCCGGATCGCCATGTCGATCGCGGCATCGCCGTTAGCATGAACGAAGATCTGCCAGCCGCGTTCATGCACCTTGCGGGCGAGCGTCTGGAACGCCTCGTCGGTGGTCACCGGTTGGCCATGCCAGGGGTGCTGGCCATCGGGCGAACCCAGCGCATAGTCGCGGGTGAAAAAGGCGGTGCGCGCCTGAGGCGAGCCATCGAGGGTGAACTTGATCCCCTGCAGCTTGACCCGGCCGAAGTGGGCACCGGGCGTCATCGCCGGGTTGTCCAGCACGGCATCGATCCCGGTCATCGCAAAGGGCAGCAGCGCGAGATCGATCTTGAGCCTTTGCTGCGCCGCAGGCGAGGTGAGGAAGGCCAGGTCTACCGGATTGGTCGCGCCGTCCTGCGCCCAGGTGAAACCTTCGCGGGCATAGCGCATCTGCACGCCATCCAGCGCCGCCAGCTTTGCCTCGACGCTGGGCTGGGGCAGAACGAGCGACATCGGCAGCATGGCCTTTTCGAACAGCAGCCCGGTGAGCTTGCCCTTGGCATCGCTGGGCATCACGCCCCCGGCGGGCGGCTTCATCCCGTCGCGCAATTTCGCGGCTTTAAGCGCGGCACTGTTCGCCACCAACCCATGAAGCGAGACGTGCAGCAGCACCACCTTGCGATCGGGCAGAATGGCATCAAGCTCTGCGCGGGTAACGTGGCGACGCTCGGCCAGCGCGGCATCGTCATAGCGCCAGACCACGACCCAGCCGCCTTTCGGCACTTTCGCGCCATAGGCCTTTACGGCGCCAAGGAGCTTGCTGACCGACGAAGTATCCCCCGTGGCCGGATCGGCGAGGTCCAGCCCGCCAGCGGTTTGCAGGCCGATGGCAAAGTGCGAATGGGCATCGACGAAGCCGGGAAGCAGGGCGGCACCCTTCAGGTCATGAACCTGCGCATCCTTGCCGGCGGCGGCGCGGGCATCGGCTTCGGGACCGACAAAGGCGATCTTGCCATTCCGTTCCACCACAGCTTCGGCGGTTACCGGCTGGTCTCCATCCATCGTGATGATCGTGCCGCCGCGCCACAGCACCGCGCCCTGATCCTTTGCCGCCAGCGGCGCAGCCAGCGCCACACTGGCCATGGCCAGCCATCCTGCAATTCGCATTGTTGCCCCTCTTGATCCTCTTTGGCGGACTTTCACGCGGGCGCGCGCTTGATGCAAGCGCCAATCGCGCCTTGCAACGTGGACGCTTTGGCGCGAAAGGGCCGCGCATGACTGAAGATGCTCTCCTGACCGCCGCACAGGTTTCCAAGGCTTGGCCCTTTGAAGAGGCCCGCAAGCTGCTGAAGCGGTATCCTGAGGGCAAACCCGATGGCAGCCCGGTGCTGTTTGAAACCGGTTATGGCCCATCGGGCCTGCCGCATATCGGCACCTTCCAGGAAGTGTTGCGCACCACGCTGGTCCGCCGCGCCTATGAAACCCTGACCGGCGGAGCGCCGACGCGGCTGGTCGCCTTCAGCGATGACATGGATGGCCTGCGCAAGGTGCCGGACAATATTCCGAACCAGGGCCTGCTGACCGCCTATCTGGGCCATCCGCTGACCCGCATCCCCGATCCGTTCGAGAAGTATGAAAGCTTTGCGCATCACAACAACGCGATGCTGCGCGAATTCCTGGACCGGTTCGGGTTCGATTACGAATTCGTCTCGGCCAGCGACCGCTATAATGCGGGCGCGTTCGATGATGCCCTGCGCGGCGTGCTGCGCAACTGGCAGGCGATCATGGACATCATGTTGCCGACCCTGCGCGAAGAGCGCCGTCAGACCTATTCGCCGGTCCTGCCGGTCAGCCCCAAGACCGGGCAGGTCTTGCAGGTGCCAGTAGAGGTGGTCGATGCCGAAGCCGGCCTGGTCCGCTTCGAAGATCACGGCGAGATGGTCGAAAGCTGCATCCTGGGCGGCAATTCGAAGCTGCAGTGGAAGGTCGACTGGGCGATGCGCTGGGTCGCGCTGGGCGTCGACTATGAAATGTGCGGCAAGGACCTGACCGATTCCGTGCGCGAAAGCGGCAAGATCGCTCGCGCGCTGGGTGGCCGTGCGCCGGAAGGGATGATCTACGAACTGTTCCTGGACGAGAACGGCGAGAAGATTTCCAAGTCCAAGGGCAATGGTCTGACGATCGAGCAGTGGCTGACCTATGGCAGCGAAGAAAGCCTTGGCTTCTACCTGTTCCGCGATCCCAAGAGCGCCAAGAGCCTGCACGTCGGCATCATTCCGCGCGCGGTCGATGAATACTGGCAGTTCCGGGAAAAGCTGGCCGAACAGCCGATCGAGCAGCAGTTGGGCAACCCGGTGTGGCACCTGCTGCGCGCCAATGGCGAGCAGGGCGGCGCGGGTGACAAGCTGCCGGTGACCTATGGCCTACTGCTGAACCTGGTTGGTGTGCTGGGCGCGCAGGCCACGCGTGAGCAGGTCTGGTCCTACCTTGGCAATTATGTCGAAAACGCCGATCCGGCTGCGCACCCGCAGCTCGACAAGCTGGTTACCAATGCGCTGGCCTATAACCGCGATTTCATCGCGCCGACGCTGCAGCGCCGCAAGCCGGAAGGCAATGAAGCTCAGGCCCTGGCCGCGCTGGACGAGGAACTGGCCGCGACCAGCGACGAGGCAACGGCGGAAGAGTTGCAGAACCTGGTCTATGAAATCGGCAAGGACCCGCATTACGGGTTCGAGCAGCTGCGCGACTGGTTCAAGTGCCTTTACGAGACCCTGCTGGGTTCACCGCAAGGCCCCCGCATGGGCAGCTTCATTGCGCTCTACGGCATTGCCAATACCCGCAAGCTGATCGCCGAGGCGCTGGGCTAGGCTTGCCAGAAACGAAAAAAGGCCCACCCGTGGGTGAGCCTTTCCTCGATAGGCGGGGGGTCCGTCACTACTTTCGTAGCGCTGCCGACCTGATCCCCGGCCTTTCGCCTCTCGACATACACGCGTTTGCCGCAGTATGCAAGGCTGCATGGAAGTCATTGATTTCATTTCAGTTGAAAGGCTCCAGACCTATCGGGGTATCACTGACAGTGAAAAGAAGGCCATTGCGCTGCACAATCACACGTTGCAGCTCGGCTCCTCGCTGATGTCTATGATCGCCTTGATCGAACTTTCCCTGCGTAACAGTACGAATCAGCGGCTCAGTCTGGATTTTGGCGACGACGAATGGCTGCTGCCCGGCCGAACAGCGCTGCCGCTTGATGCGGACTTGGCGCGGATGATTAGCAAGGCCACCAGCAATGCGCAAAAGGCGGCCTATTCGAAGCTGACTTACAAGGAAAAGAATGCGCTGGATGGCAGGGCATTTCCAGCGGGTGTACCGCCAAATCTATCGCATGCAGCAGTGGTGAAAAGGCGGCAGAAGCTTTTCGATGTGTCGCATGGCCAGATCCTTGCCCAGACCACTTTGGGCTTTTGGAAGCGTCTCTATTCAGCCGATTACGAAGATCGGCTTTGGAAGCCGTCGCTTAAACGCGTCTTTCCCGACAAGAGTTTGAAGCGAAGCCAGATTTCAAAGAATATCGAGACGATATACGCGACGCGCAATCGTGTGGCCCATCATGAACCTGTTTATGGTGAGCGCCTAAGCGATGCCATGGCAGCCATCCATTTCATCCGAAACGCGATTGGAAGCCGGCATGGCGAAGATCAATCCAGTTTCAGGAAGTTCTCAACCGTTCACCATCTGAGGTTATGCATGGACTATGAGAGCTTTATCGAGGCCTGGCATACTCTGACTTGAAGGCCTCATTTGCGGGTTGATCGTGTCAGCCTGCGGACTGCGCCAATATCCAGCGCCTGATCTTGCCTTCCAGCACCGGCAGGGGCAGCACGCCGCTGCCGAGAACCTGTTCGTGGAAGGCCTTGAGATCGAACGTCGGACCCAGTGCCGCCTCGGCCTCGCGCCGCAACCGCTGGATTGTCAGGCCGCCGATCTTGTAGCTGAGCGACTGGGCCGGGTTGGCGATGTAGCGATCGACTTCGGCTTCGGCGTCGCTGCGGCCCATGCCGGAATTGGCGAGCATATAGGCAATCGCCTGGCTGCGGCTCCAGCCCTTGGCGTGGATCCCGGTGTCGACCACCAGCCGCATGGCACGGAGCATCTCGTCATCCAGCGTGCCCCAGTGCTGGAGGGGATCATTGTAGAGCCCCATTTCATAGCCCAGCGTCTCGGCATAGAGCGCCCAGCCTTCGACATAGGCGGCGTTGTCACCGAAGCGCTGGAAATCCGGGAGCGAGAGGTCCTGCTCGGCCAGGCTGGTCTGGAAGTGGTGACCGGGCACGCCTTCGTGCAGATAGAGCGTGGTCACGCCTGAGAGGAATCGGCTCTGCAGGTCATAGGTGTTGAAATAGAACATCCCGGGCCGGCGGCCGTCGGGCGAGCCAAGCGAGTAGGAGCCGCCCGCTTCGAACTTGCCGCGATCGGCCGGATAGGCGGCGATGCTCAGCCGCCCCTTCGGCAGGCGCAGGAACAGGTTGGGGAGCTGCAGATCGACGCTGCGGGCGACGCGGGCATAGCCTTGCGCCAGATCATCGGCGGACCGGGGGTGAAACCGCGGATCGGTGCGAATGTGATTGAAGAAGGCGGGGAGGCTGCCTTTGAACCCGAACTGGTCCTTGACCTGCTCCATCTCGGCCTGGATCCGGGCCACTTCGACCAGGCCAAGCGCGTGGATTGCCTCGGGCTCAAGCGGCAGGGTGGTGTGGTGCAGGATCAGGCGCCGATAGAGACCGGTGCCGCCCTTCATGGCAGCGATCCCGGGCTCGGCACGCGCGGCCGGCAGATATTCCTCAGCCAGGAATCGCCGCAGACGGCGATAGGCAGGCAGCACATTGTCGTTGACGACACCCAGCCAGTCTTCCCGGATCAGCGCCTGGCGCGCCGGCGGGATGGTTTCGGGCATATCGACCAGCGCGGCCGCAAAGACGGATCCGTCCGCTGGTGGGGCCAGGGCTTCATCAAGCTGGGCGATCATATTGACCGTCGTCAGCCGGGTTTCGACCACGCTGCTGGCCATGCCCTGACGGAAGCGGGCAACGGCGCGATCCAGCACCGCGGGAAAGGCGCGAAGCAGGGCCAGGTTGCGGCGGTAATCGCGCTCGTCGCGGTAGGGCAGGCTGCCGCCCGGTCCCAGCAGCGACGGGAAGTCTTCATGCAGGCCGCGGAAATGGTTGAACGGCCGGACCGCGGTTAGCGCGATGATATCGGGCGAAAGCCAGCCCAGCGCCTCGCGGGTCTCTTGCAGGAAGGCATCGTAGGAAAGCTGCCGTTCCGGGCTCAGCCGCGCGCGGTCAATCCGCGCGACAAGCGTCAGCTCGCGCCGTAGTTCGGCGCGTTGGGCGGCGGCCAGCTCGTCGCTGTATAGCCGCTGGAGGCTCTGCGGATTGCTGTTGTCGCCGCGGGCAACGGCCCCCAGCGGGTCAAGCGCTTCCTGCGCGCGGGCGAAGCCGTTGAGCAGGGCCAGCAAGCGCCCATCCTCATCCTGCCGGGCAGCCTGGGTGCCCATCGCCGGCACGGGCTGCGCCGCCGCCGGGGCGAGGCCGCCGACAGCCAGAGTTGCTGCAAGGAGCCCGCGGATCAGCCCCATTTGCGGGTGCGATACCATTTGGTGATGATGTACTTCGTGCCCGTGATCACCGGGGTCCCGGCGTGGAGCGTATCCTGGTTGAGCGAGCCATCCGGCAAGCTGTTGTTCCAGACGATAAGCGCGCCGCGTTGGGGCGGGATCGAAACGCCGATCCGGGGAAAGTCGGTCGTGCCGCCGTCTTCCACATCGTTGAGGTAGATCATCGCCGTGATCGCGCGTTGCCCGCCGCGCTTGTTCTCCGTTTTCCAGTACGGCGCCTTGGTCCAGAACCAGTCCTGGTGCGGCTTGAATTCCTGCCCCGGGGCATAGCGCTGGCCCTGCATGGTTTCGCCAAATTCGTGCGGTATGCCCAGCAGGTCATCGATCCGGCGCTCGATCATCTTCACGAAGGGATCGTTGCGATCAACGTCCCCCGAATAAGAGGTGCGCCAGGTGTCAGACGCATAGCCGTGATCGAGCACGGCCGAGGGCTTGGCGGTGCGATCGACCATGGCGATCAGCTGTTCGCATTCGTCCGGGCTGACAAATTCGGACAAGGCCCAGATTTCAGCAGCTTCGACCGGCACCTTGTGGACCGCCGGATCGGATTCCAGCCGGCGGCGAACGTGGGCCCCCAGCCGCATCAGCGCAACCTTGTCCGGATTGGGGCAGGGGGGATAGTCCATGCGATTCTGCCTATCGCCGGGCCGCGCGGCAGGGCAAGCAAAAGCTGCTTGCAGCGGGCCAAAGCTTGCGCCAACTTGCTGTTCCATGAGCACTACTGACAGCGCAGCACGCTATTCGCGCGGAGCGATCCTCCTTCACTGGCTGATTGCCCTCCTGATCATCGGCAATTTCATCGGCGCCTGGACGTCCGAAGACCTGCCGCGCGATCAGCATATGGTCATGATGGGTTACCATAAGGCGACCGGCGTGGTGATCCTGCTGCTTACGCTGGTCCGGATCGGCTGGCGCCTGGTCTATCGTCCGCCAGCCATGCTGGAAACGCTCAAGGGCTGGGAAGCCATGCTGGCGCGGGTCACCCACCTGCTGTTCTATGGCCTGATGCTGGCCGTGCCGCTGGCCGGGCTGGGGCTGCACTCGGCCTTCAGCAAGGGCAAGCCGGTCAGCCTGTTCGGGCTGGCGGATTTCCCCGCCTTGCCGGTCGGCTGGGACAAGCCGACGATCGGCCTGTTCCACGAACTGCATGAAGTGATGGCCACGGCCATGCTGGTCTTGCTTGGGCTGCACCTTGCCGCCGCGCTGAAGCACCAGTTCCTTGACCGGGACGGCACGCTGGCGCGGATGGTTCCCTTCCTGCGCTGAAACCAGAGAGCCCCCACCCGTTGCCGGGCAGGGGCTCCGTGCGGCCCGTCCACTCTCGGGCCGCTACTTGTGAAGTGCTACCAGAAGAAGGCGTAGATCACGTCCGCCACTTCGCCGGTGTAGGTATTCACCAGCAGGGCGTCGTCATAGTAACGAACCCAGCGATAGGGCCCGTAAACGTCCGGTAGGCGATACTGCCACGGATCGGTGATCCAGTAGCGGTTCGAATAGAACAGCGAATCCAGGAAGAACCCGATGTTCAGCCGGCGATAGCTGTAGTTCCGGTACGGCGCGTAATACAGGCCGCCCCGGAACGTGCTGGGTGAAGTCCGGCGATAGGAATACCAGTCATAACGCCGGTTATCGCGCCAGCGGTTGTCCCAACGGCGGTAATCCCGGCTGGCGGTGTAGCGCTGGCGGTCATTGCGATTGTCCCAGCGGTGATCGTCATCGCGCCGGTATTCCTCGCGGCGATATTCATCGCGGCGGACCTCGCGGTCCCGCTCGCGCCATTGTCTGTCATCCTGGCGGACCGAGCGGCCATCGTTCCAGCTGCGCGCACCGCCGTTCCAGCCGGGCGCCTGGGCGGCGCGGCCCTGCTGATCCTCGTCCGCCGGAGCGGCGCGGGGGGCAACTTGCGCGGGGCGTGACCAACCGCGGTCGCCGTCTTCCGACGGTGCCGAGCGCGGCGCGCGGCGCGCCTCGTTATCGCCGCCAACATTGCCGGCAGCTTCGTTATCCCGGAACCGGCGGCCGTGTTGCTGCGCTTCGGCAGCAGCAGGCAGGGCCAGGGCGGAAATCGTCAGCGCCAGCGCACTGACCTTCCCGGCAAGCGACTTGAACTTCACGGCCATGGCCGTTCTCCATTCAGCGCGCCGCACCATCGGCGGCGACCATGCGGTAAGAGCTAGGCGATTCGCCCTGTCGCGATGGTGAATGGGTTAGTGGGTTCTTTGTTCAGGTTTGCAGCCGGTCCGTGTAAGGGCTGCAGGATGTTCGAAACCCTTGAATCCGTGCTGGCCGATGCGACCGCACACCTGACCCGCGCCGCGCGGGACCGCAAATCACCGATGCATGTGCCGGTGGTGGGAACGCCGGACGGCGATCTGCGGATGATGGTGCTGCGCGAATGCTCTGATGGTATTGGCCTGCTGCGCTTTCATACTGATGCCCGCAGCCCGAAAGCCGTTTCGATCGGGCAGGGCGGGACAGCCAGCGTATTGGCATTCGATCCCGAAGCCAAGATGCAGCTGCGCCTGCGCGGGACGGCGCGGGTCGAAACAAATGGACCCGTGGCCGATGCGGCCTGGTCCGCCGCAACGCCTTATGCGCGGCGCTGCTATCTGGCCGAGGGTGCGCCCGGCACGCAGGCGACGCAGCCGACTTCAGGGCTTCCGGCAGAGGTTGAGGGCATCCGCCCGAGCGAGCCACAACTGCTCCCCGCGCGCGAAAACTTTGCCGTGCTGCTGATCGAGCCGATCGTGCTCGATTGGCTCTATCTGGCCCATGACGGCCACCGCCGCGCGCAGTTCACGCGGACGGGGCAGGACCAGGACTGGCAGGGGACCTGGGTGATCCCCTGACCGGTCAGCGCGTCAGCTTCTTGTAGGCCAGGCGGGTCGGACGATCCGCCGCATCGCCCAGACGGCGGCGCTTGTCTTCTTCATAGGCTGCGAAGTTCCCTTCGAACCATTCGACATGGCTGTTGCCTTCGAAGGCCAGGATGTGGGTGGCCAGGCGGTCAAGGAAGAAGCGGTCGTGCGAAATGACCACGGCGCAACCGGCGAAGTTTTCGATGGCTTCTTCCAGCGCGGCGAGGGTTTCGACGTCAAGATCGTTGGTCGGTTCGTCAAGCAGCAGCACGTTGCCGCCCTGCTTCAGCATCTTGGCCATGTGAACGCGGTTGCGTTCACCGCCCGAGAGCTTGCCAACGTTCTTCTGCTGGTCAGCGCCCTTGAAGTTGAAGGCGCCGACATAGGCCCGGGTCGACATCTCCTGCTTGTTGACGGTCATGTAATCATGCCCGTCGGAGATTTCCTCCCAGACGTTATGCTTGGGATCAAGGTGATCGCGGCTCTGGTCGACGTAGCCCAGGTGGACGGTCGAGCCGATTTCGATCGTGCCGCTGTCGGGCACTTCCTTGCCGGTGATGATCTTGAACAGGGTCGATTTACCCGCGCCGTTCGGACCGATCACGCCCACGATGCCGCCCGGCGGCAGGGTGAAGGTCAGGTCTTCGAACAGCAACTTGTCGCCATAGGCCTTCGAGATGTTCTTCACCTCGATCACCTTGCCGCCCAGGCGCTCTGGCACCTGAATAACGATCTGGGCCTTGCCGACCGGACGGTTGTCTTGCGCGTTCTGCAGTTCCTCGAACTTGCGGATACGGGCCTTGGACTTGGTCTGGCGGGCCGCCGGGGTCTGCCGGATCCACTCCAGTTCGCGCTGCAGCGCCTTCTGCTTGCCGCTTTCCTCGCGGTCTTCCTGTTCAAGGCGCTTGGCCTTCTTTTCCAGGTAGGTCGAGTAATTGCCCTCGTAAGGGAAGTAGCGGCCGCGATCGAGTTCGAGGATCCAGCCGACGACGTTATCGAGGAAGTAGCGGTCGTGGGTGATCATCAGCACCGCGCCGGCATATTCCTTGAGGTGGTTTTCCAGCCACTCCACCGATTCCGCGTCAAGGTGGTTGGTCGGTTCGTCAAGCAGCAGGATGTCCGGCTTCTGGATCAGCAGGCGGGTCAGCGCGATACGGCGCTTTTCACCGCCCGAGAGGCTTTCCACTGACCAGTCACCCGGCGGGCAGCGCAGGGCTTCCATCGCCACTTCCAGCTGGTTGTCGAGTGTCCAGCCATCGACTGCGTCGATCTTGGCCTGCAGCTCGCCCATTTCCTCCATCAGCGCGTCGAAATCGGTATCGTCCTGCGGATCGCCCATTTCGGCCGAGATAGCGTTGAAGCGGTCAACCAGATCAGCCGTGGCGCGGGCACCGTCCTTGACGTTTTCCAGCACGGTCTTGGTCTTGTCGAGTTCCGGTTCCTGCGGAAGGTAACCGACAGTGATGTTCTCACCCGGCCAGGCTTCGCCGGTGAAATCGGTGTCGATCCCGCCCATGATCTTCATGAGCGTGGACTTGCCCGCGCCGTTCGGGCCGACGATGCCGATCTTGGCGCCTTGATAGAATTGCAGGCTGATGTCGTTCAGCACCGGCTTCTGCGCGCCGGGGAAGGTCTTGGTCATGCCCTTCATGACATAGGCGTATTGGGCGGCCATCGCTGGGTCCTCTGGATATAATCTGGAAAAGGGAATTGGCCGCGCCTCTACAATCAGGCGGGGCAAGGGGCAAGCGGATTGCCTTTGATCGCGCGCCGGGTAAAGCAAGGCCATGATCAAGACCATGACCCGCGCTGCCGCGCTCTCCGCCGTGCTCCTTGCCACTGCCGCCCATGCCGGCCCGCCGAGCGAAGGTTCGGGCGTGGCCTGGGATATTACTGCTGGCCTGACGACCGAGATTGGCCAGCGCCTCGCCGGGTCTGACCGCGAGGCAGCGGCGCGCGACTGGGCGGTTGCCCGGCTCAAATCGCTGGGCTTCGCCAACGTGCGGATCGAACCCTTTACCTTCGATGGCTGGGTCCGCGGGCCGGAAAGCGCGACCATGACCGCGCCCTATCCGCACAAGCTGGCGATTACCGCGCTGGGCTATAGCGCGCCGACGCCCAAGGGCGGCCTGACCGCGCCCTTGGTCTATTTCCCGTCGCTGGACGCGCTGAAAGCGGCACCTGACGGATCACTCAAGGGCAAGATCGCCTTTATCGACCACGCCATGCGCGCCGCGCAGGATGGTTCGGGCTATGGCCCCTATGGTGCCGCCCGCCGCCAAGGCCCCTCGATCGCCGCAGCCAAGGGGGCGGCCGGTGTGGTGATCCGCTCGATCGGGACCGACTGGCACCGTAATCCGCACACCGGTGCAACCAGCTGGAACAAGGACGTTACCCCGATCCCTGCTGGTGCCGTATCGAACCCCGACGCCGATCTGATCGCCCGCGTCGCCAAGGGCGGCCAGCCGATCACGCTGGCGCTGCAGCTGGAAGGTAAGCCGGTGGCCAAGCTGCCCTCGGGCAATGTTGTGGCCGAGCTGCCAGGCCGCGATCCCTCGCTTCCGCCGGTTCTGGTGGCTTGCCACCTGGATAGCTGGGACCTTGGCACCGGGGCCTTCGATGATGCCGCCGGTTGCGGGATCATCACCGCCGGCGCCCTCGCGGCCCAGCAGGACGGCAAGCTGCTGCGGACTGTCCGCGTGCTCTGGGCCGGTTCGGAAGAGGTCGGCGTGTTTGGCGGGGCAGCCTATGCCGAAGCCCACAAGAATGAGCCGCACGGTCTGGCGATGGAGAGCGATTTCGGCGCGGACAAGGTCTGGCGCGTGCAGTTCGATTTCGGCCCGGCCAACGCCGCGCTGGCTGACAAGGTTGCTGCCTCGCTGGCCGAAATCGGCGTGGTCCGTGCTGGCGGCAAGGCCAGCGGCGGGGCCGATGTTGGCGCCATCGCCAAGGCGCAGAAGCTGGCGGTGGTCGATCTGGGGCAGGATGGCACCCGCTATTTTGACCTGCACCACACCCCGGACGATACACTCGACAAGGTCGATCCCGTGCAGCTGGCGCAGAATGTCGAGGCTTGGCGCCGGGTGCTGGCAATTGCCGGCAATGAAGCCGGTCCGCTGTCCGGCAATTAGGCGATTTGGGGAGACTTGGTCGGGGAGACAGGATTCGAACCTGCGACATCCTGCTCCCAAAGCAGGCGCGCTACCGGGCTGCGCTACTCCCCGACCGTGAGGCGGGCCTTAGGCTCAACTTGCGCTGGTGGCAATCAGGCGCGTGAAGAAACGGATCATCGTGCCAAGGTTTTCCGTCGAGATGTGTTCGTTGGTGCCGTGGATCATCTTGGTCTCCTTGGTGGAGAGCCGCAGCGCCTGAAAGCGATAGGTGTCTTGCGACACTTCGTTCATATAGCGGCTGTCGGTGCCGCCCACGACCAGGAAGGGCGCAACCGGGGCGCCGGGCGCTTCGGCTTCAGCCGCGGCGCGAACGAATTTCCAACCTTGCGACGTGGTGGATGATACCGGCGAAGCTTCGCGCGGGGTACGTTCCCAGCTGAAGGTGACCGGCAGCTTGCCGACGGCCTGCTTGGCGCGGGCCAGCACGTCGTCCGAACGGTCCCACGGGGCGAGGCGGTAATTCACCAGGCCGAAGGCCTCCTGCGGCAGCACGTTTTCCTTGGGGCTGCCCTGCAGCATGGTCGGGGCGATGGTGGTGTGCAATTGCGCGGCGCCGGCCGGGCTGCTGCCCATCTGTGCCTTGATCAGACCGCCGAACAGCCAGGGATTGGCTGCAACCATCTTCATCATGCCGCCCTTTTCGGCGGCGAGGGCCTCGACCGTGCCGAAGGCCGGTTGATCGAGCCGGGCCGGGAACTGGCTCGCGTGGATCGCGGTGATTGCCTTGGCGAGGGTAACGGTGCCGATCTCTTCTGGGGGCATGGACGAGTGGCCGCCGGGCGCCTTGGCGGTGACGCGCAGGGTGGCATAGCCCTTTTCCGCCACGGCAATCATGATCGCCGGGCCATTGATGATCGGGGCGTCGGCGATGATCGCGCTGCCTTCATCCAGCGTGAACAGGGATTTCACCCCGCGCGCCTTGAGCACCCCGGCAGCGGCTTGTGCCCCGGTGCCGCCAACTTCCTCGTCATGGCCGGATACGATGATGATCGTCCGCTTCGGTTTGAAGCCCTTGTTGGCCAGCAGTTCTGCCGCCTCGAACAGGGTAACCAGCGAGCCCTTGTCATCCACCGCACCACGGCCCCAGACCGCACCATCGGCGATAACGCCGTCGAACGGCGGGTGTTTCCAGTCTTTCTCGGTGCCGGGGGTAACCGGAACAACGTCCTGGTGTGCCATCAGGATGATTGGTTGCAGCGACGGGTCGCTACCCTGCCAGGTATAGACCAGAGTAGCCTTGCCCACGATCTCGCGCGTCATGGCCTTGTGCGCGGCCGGGTATGACGTCTGGAGCCAGGCCTGGAAGCCGGTCCACTGATCAAGCTGGTTTTGTGCCGGGTCCTGGTTGGAAACAGTCTTGAAGCGGATTGCCGCTCCCAGCCGATTGGCCGCTGCCGCAAGGTCGGGTTCGATGGCATCGGCCAGCTTGACGTCTTCAGCCGTGGCCAGACCGGCCGGCTTGAAGGTCGCCGTGTTCCAGGCAACAACGCCAGCCGCAACGCCAAGGCCCAACAGAGCCGCAATTCCGATCTTCTTACGCATTTTTCATTCCCCTCCCAGCCGGATCACGCATGGGCTGAGGGAGGGTGGTGGGCCCGGCAGGACTCGAACCCGCGACCTAGCCGTTATGAGCGGCCAGCTCTAACCAACTGAGCTACAGGCCCATCTGCGCGATGGCAGATTTCCGGTTAGCCCGCAGGCCCGGCTTAGGCAAGGGTGACCGCATCCATTAATCCGCGGATCGAGGTGGAGGCGATCTGGCGACGCTGGAGATAGGCAAAAACCGCCCGCCACCAGTCGTAAAAGTCATCGAGATCGGCCTCGCTGCGGACATAGGGCGCGAACCCCGGCGCCAGCGAGGGGCTGTGAAACGAGAAGACCAGCACTGGCAGGCCATCGTCCAGCGCAATGTCGATGGCGCGGATCGCCTCGTCCAGCGTGATGCCTTCCGGCGTCAGGGGAATGCGCTCGAGCAGGCCGAGTTTGGCCAGCAGGCCGCGCAATTGCGGCATCCGCCACAGCTTGGGGTAAAGGCCCGGGCCAAGCTGGCGGAGCAGGCCCCAGTACACCGTGGTCAGGGGCAATTCCAGCAACTGCTGGTCTTGTCCGATCCACCAGGGCGTAACCGGGTGACGGCTGTAGTTCGGACCGCCGACAGAACCATAATCGAACCGCGACCGCACCGAGGTGTCGATGGCGATCCCATGCTCTCGCAGCAGGGTGGTGGTCTCTGGCCCCAGCCCATAGCGCCCGGCGCGATAGACCACCGGGGCCACGCCGAAGCCCTTTTCGATCGCTTCGTACAGCCGATGGAATTTCTCCCGCTCCAGTGCGGCGGGCAGATTGCCGGCGAAGGAGTTGGACTGCGAGACGTGTTCTAGGTGCGGAGGATTAACCCACGGATGCAACTGGACCCCGATCTCGGCCCTGCCAGCCGCAACGGCATCGCCTAGCGCAGCACAGGCCGTTGGTGAGGTCGCGATCGGGTAGTCCACCAGATAAAGCGGCACGACCCCGGCGTTTTCGCAAAACTCCTGAAACCGGGCCAGCCGGGTCACGGAGTGGAGGGTATAGCCATCGCGGCTGATCGGCTGGTTCCAGTCGAACTCTTCTTCAGTGTCGACAGTTAACAGGAAGCGCTGGCCGAAAGCGGCGGGGAAACGGACCAGTTGCGAAGGAGCCGGCAAATCGGTGATGCGAGCCTGCGGCATCATCGCGCTTCCCCTTGCACGTCAGTGGCTTAGCAACGAATGCGGCGTCACCCCGCGTGGCTATGATGGACTGCCATGCCGGTCAAGCCCGGGAGCGTCAAAATCAGATCTGTGCCATCGCGCAGCAACTGGCCGCCAGCCGCTTTCGCTTCAGCCCGGGCGAGCCGCAGGGCAAAGCCGATCCCGAAGACGCCCGCCGAAATGGCCTGGGGGATAGACCCTGGCGCGGCCTCGAACAGCTCCTGATCAGTGCGGGCCGCGAGGATGGCCGGCAGGCCAAGCCTGACCTCGCACTGTTCGGTGCTGTCGGTAATGGCGATGGGCAGCGATTCGCCTGGAGCGGCGGCACCGGCAAGGGTGGCCAACAGCCGCCAGGCGAGCCGTTCAACTTCAAGTTGCGCCAGCCCGATCCGGCAGGTTTCCGGCCGGGCAGTCAGGGTAAAGCCGCTACCGCGCTGGCCGGTATGGGCGGCCAACTGGGCAATCGTGGCCGTCATGACCCCGACCAGATCGCAATCGCCGGGTTCCAGCTGCATGGCGGCACTTTCCAGTCGGGCCAGCCGCTCCAGCTCTTCAAAGGCGGCCAGCATCCGTGCGGCATCACCGGCGATACCGGCGGCCAAGGCGCGGTATTCGTGCGGGGTGGGGCCAAACAGCTGCTGCTGGATCACTTCCGAAAAGCCCTGGATCGCATTCACCGGGGTGCGCAGTTCGTGCAGCAATTGCCGGATCCGCTCGGCCTCGCTGTCTGCCGCGGGCCGGATTTCGGCATTGGCCAGGCTCGGCCAGCGCCGCATCCGTCCCTGATGCCCCAGGAATTGGCCGCTAATCGGATCGAAGCGCGGGCTGGCATCCACCCGCCAGGTCCCGGCAATGGCAGGGCTTCCGCCCAAATCGAGGCGCTGCCCGCGGATCGGCTGGCGGCGGGTTAGCGCATTCACCATTTCATCGCCGGCCAGTGGGCCGGCCAGTTGCTGGCCGATGATCATCGGGGCCACGCCCGGGTCAGCCCAGACGACCTGGCCATTCGCATTGGTGGCAAAGTCAAACGCCCGTGCCTCGGGCGGGACGTGCAGCACGTGGTCTTCGTCCAGCGGCAGGCGCGGTGCCTCGCCCGCAGGCTCGGGCTGGCGGGCCTTGCGATAGGCTTCGATCCGCTTGACGATGGCCGAGATCGAACCCGGTTCGGCGGTGGGCTGGTCTGGCTCGGTTGCGGCGGAATCCCCGGCGGGATCAACCGCAACGATGACAGTCTGATCGGCCTGCTCGATCGGGGCAGCGGGCAGGCTGGGTCGGGCAATGCCCAGCCGTTCCAGTTGCCCGGCCAGCAGGGGGGTCAGGTCAGCGCGGCTGCCCAGCTGCGCGCGGGCAGTGGGCGGGAGTGCGGGTAACAGGTCTGTCCATTCCGCCGGTTCAAGCCGTGCAGCGTCGATCGCCGCCCCGGCCAGCACCGGTTCCGCCGCGCTGAGCGCCGCCACCAGCCGCGGCGCGCGCAGCCGCATCGCCTTGTCGCGCAGGATCGCTGCCCGTTCACTGGCCGGGATTTCGGCGGATAAGGCTGCCAGGCGTTCATAGGCCGCCTCGACCATGTCGCTGCGGGCATCGTTAGGCTGGGTGCCAAGCAGGTCGAGCAATTGCCGATACTGGATACGCGCCAAACCGCTGCCCTGAGCGCGCATGCGCAGGACTGTGGCCAGACGATCATCAAAATGCATCAGGGTGTCGCTCAATTTCGAACAGGCTCTTTTGCCGGAACGCTACAGCAAACCCCCGCCCGGGCCATAGCGTTCCGATTGATGCGTTGCAAAGCGGGACGGTTGCGATATGAAACAATAATATTATCGTGATCCTGCACACAGGGCTGTAAAAATTACGAGCTTTCCGGCTTTGCTTGCAGTGGGGAGCGCGAAAAGGTGGGTGAGATGGCAAATCTTGATGGAATCGACCGGCGCCTGCTTGCCGAACTGCAAGCGGAAGGGCGCGTTACCAATGTTGAGCTGGCCCAGCGGGTCGGGCTGACCGCGCCGCCTTGCCTGCGCCGGGTCCGCGCCTTGGAAGAAGCGGGCGTAATCCGCGGTTATCACGCCGATCTTGATGCTTCGAAGCTGGGCTTTGCGATCACGGTTTTCGCCATGGTTTCGCTGAAGAGCCAGGCTGAGGATTCGCTCCGTCAGTTCGAGGATGCGATGAAGGGCCTGCCCGAAGTGCGCGAATGCCACATGCTGAACGGCGAAATCGACTTCATCCTGAAGATCGTCAGCAAGGACCTGCAGAGCTTTCAGGAATTCCTGACGAGCAAGCTGACCCCGGCGCCCAACGTGGCGAGCGTGAAGACTTCGTTAACCATCCGCACTGCCAAGCAGATGCCGGGCGTGCCGCTGGAATAGAAAACGATGGCTCTGGCAGCCTACCTTGCACTTGTCGCGGTTGCAGCAATGCTCCTGATCGGCATTTCAATCCACGCCAATCGGAAACTTCCTGCTTCTGCCAAATTACCCATGCAATGGGGCATTGATGGTCGCCCAACCTGGTATGCACCGCGCAAAACGGCTTTGGCTTTCACACCTTCGCTTTATCTGATTACCGCGCTGGCGATCGCATTCCTGATCCCGGTAAAATGGGAACCAGATGTGCCGGCAATGCTAGGTGTGATGGCATTCGTGGCAGCGGCCTTTGTCGCGGCTCACCTGTTTCACATCTGGTTGATCCGCCGTGGTGGATGGCAGAGGCCGAACTAACCGTTCCGCTCAGCCAGCCATTCTTCCAGCCACTTGATCGTGTAATCACCGTGGATGAAATCGGGCTCGGTCATCAGGGCCTGGTGCAGCGGGATGCTGGTCTTCACCCCGCCGATCACCATTTCCTCCAGCGCGCGCTTCAGCCGCATGATGCAGCCTTCGCGGGTGCGGCCCTTGACGATCAGCTTGGCGATCATCGAGTCATAGTACGGCGGCACCTTGTAGCCGGCGTAGAGGCCTGAATCGACGCGGACGTTCATCCCGCCAGCGGCATGATAGCTGCTGATGAGGCCAGGCGAGGGGGCAAAGGTCCAGGGATCTTCCGCGTTGATGCGGCATTCGATCGCATGGCCGTTGAATTCGATGTCTTCCTGCGAAACCGACAGCGGCTTGCCATCGGCAATGCGGATCTGTTCGCGGACCAGATCCACGCCGGTGATCGCTTCGGTAACCGGGTGTTCCACCTGCAGGCGGGTGTTCATTTCGATGAAATAGAACTCGCCGTTTTCCCACAGGAACTCGATCGTCCCGGCGCCGCGATAGCCCATGTCGGCCATGGCCTTGGCTACGATGCCGCCCATCCGCTCACGCTCTTCGGGCGAGATCACGGGCGAGGGGGCTTCTTCCAGCACCTTCTGGTGGCGGCGCTGCAGCGAGCAGTCACGTTCGCCAAGGTGGATGGCCTTGCCGTTGCCATCGCCAAACACCTGGAATTCGATGTGGCGGGGATTGCCGAGGTACTTTTCGATATAGACCGTGGCATCACCGAACGCGGCCTTGGCTTCGCTGCCGGCCTGCTGGATCAGCGTTTCCAGCTCTTCCGGGCCGTTGCAAACCTTCATCCCGCGACCACCGCCGCCAGATGCCGCCTTGATGATCACCGGATAACCGGCGGCTTCGGCGATCTGCTTTGCTTCTTCGATGTCGGAGACAGCGCCGTCCGAACCGGGGACCAGCGGCAGACCCAGCGCACCGGCGGTGCGCTTGGCCTCGATCTTGTCACCCATGGTGCGGATATGTTCGGGCTTGGGCCCGATCCAGGTGATGTTGTGGGCTTCGACAATCTCCGCAAACTTGGCGTTTTCAGAGAGGAAGCCATAGCCCGGGTGGATCGCGTCAGCCTGCGTGATTTCGGCCGCAGAGATGATCGCGGCAACGTTCAGGTAGCTGTCCTTCGCGGCCGGCGGGCCGATGCAGACGGCATGATCGGCCAGCCGCACGTGCATGGCATCGGCATCGGCGGTGGAATGGACCGCCACCGTCTCGATGCCCATTTCATGCGCGGCGCGGTGGATGCGCAGCGCGATCTCGCCGCGGTTGGCGATCAGGATCCGCGAGATGCCCATGGATTGCGCGCCTTACGCGATCACGACCAGCGGCTGGTCGAATTCGACCGGCTGGGCATTGTCGACGAAGATCGCGGTCACCGTGCCGCCGCGCGGCGCGGTGATCGGGTTCATCACCTTCATCGCTTCGATGATCAGCAGGGTATCGCCTTCCTTGACCGCCTGGCCGACGCTGACGAAGTTCGCCGCGCCGGGCTCGGGTGCCATGTAGGCCGTGCCGACCATCGGCGACTTTACCGCGTTGGGATCGGTGGCGGGCGCCGCAGCGGCTGCCGGAGCTGCAGCAGCGGCCGGAGCGGCCGCAGGTGCGGCAACGGGGGCCGGGGCCGAGTGGAACACGGGAGCAATGCCGCCGCCGCGCGAAACCTTGATCTTGCGATCGCCATCCTCGACCTCAATCTCGGTCAGTCCGGTGTCGGCGAGCATTTCCGCCAGTTCGCGCACCAGCGCGGTATCGATGTTCATTCCGGTGGGGCGGCTGCCTGCCTTGCTGTCGGCCATGCGTTCCTCGACTGGTTGGTTTGGCCATCGCCTATGCGCGGCACGACAGGCAGAGGCAAGCCCTCAGACGCTACGGAATGTCAGCAACCCACAGGACTTATCGGATCAGGGCCAGCCAGGCAGGCACGCATCGCGGTCTGGTGTCATGCCGCCGCCAGCATCCATGTCTAGCGGTTTGACCCGGCAATCTTTCCCCATTGGCGCGCGGCGGTATAGCCCAGGTAGCCAGTGCCAAACAGCGCATAGAGGGCTTCGGGCAGGGCGGAGAGATAGCTGGTCATTCCGGTGATAATGGCCTGGGCAACGGCTGGCTTGATCGCGGTGATCAGTCCCATCGGTAGCGACCAGAGCAGCAGCAGGTACATGACGTATAGAAAGGTTGGCCGCGCGCGGCTGACCCAGCGATCACCGTTGCTGGCTTCGGCGGCAAGGGCCGAAAGCCGCGCTTCAAGCTCGGCCGAGCCGTGCAGGCGCAACAGCCGCAATTTGGCCCTGTCGCGGCCCCGCTTGTCGGGGATGATCGAGTCCAGGACGGCGGTGACGGGGGCGATGAGGGGGGCGGAAAGCGGCATCGGTGGCTCCATGGCAGGGCAGAAAGCCGGTTCAGATATCGCAATGTTAGCATGTAGGAAAATCGCAGGCGCGCAGTCCGCAATCAACCGGCCAGGATCAGCACGCTGTGGTGTTGGTGCCGGTTGGGGCTGCGGTCATGTTCCGCTTGTCTTTCACAATGAAGGCCGCCTCGCGCGACAGGGTTCGGTTGTTGAAGAACAGCGTGCCGAACAGGCCCTTGTGCAGGTAATAGACTTCCACGAACATCACGGCCGATCCTTCGGCGGCCGTCACTTTGCTGGTGCCGCTGCCAAGCCCGCTGGCTGTCACGCTGGGATAGGCGGTCGCCTGGTTCATTGTCCCGCCGCAGCGCCGCCAGCCGATAGTTTGGGCCTTTGTCGCCGGATCGACCTGCAAACTGGTCAGGATAACCCGGCCTCTGCCTGCATCGCCAAAATGGATCGTGTCCCCTTGCGCAAGGGGCCCCTTGATCGCCGAGGCGATGTCGCTTTCCGCCACGGTTGCATCATCGATCTGCACCATTTGCGCCGCGTTTTCGGCTGTGGTCATGGCCAGATAACCAACCTGCAACCGAGCAATAGCCAGGTAGCCCACTTCGATGCCCAGCAGCACGCTGAAGATCAGGAATGGCAAGGCCAGGGCAAATTCCACCAGCGCGGCACCGCCGGTCTCGCGGCGCAGGCTGCGGTTCAAACGGCCGGGACGATGTGTCACGAACATGTTTTCATCGTTGTCCCGTAGCTGGCCTGACTACCAGGTGCCTTGTTTTTCCTGACCGAGACAGCCTTCAGCGTTTTTGAAGCCCAGTCAGCTTTCGCGAAGGGCATCTTGAAGATCGGTGCATAGGTTGCCTTCACGGTAAAGGTGATCACATCACCCGGGCCGCCGGTGCCGGTCTTGCCGATGTCGCTATCCCACTGGCCATTGCCGTTTTCATCGGTGTAGGTCTCACCCGCATTGCAGGTGCCGTTACTGTTGGTGTCTGTGAACTGTTCGGCCCGCCCGATATCACTGAAATCGCGGTAGCTCTGCCGAGAGGTGGTAACGCCGGAGACGCTGACCAATATCGGCTTGAGCGCGTTCTTGATCTTGGTCTCGGCCGCAGTCGTGCTGGTGCCATCAAGGCTGCCACTGCGCGCGGCAGTTTGCACTTCGCCGGTGAGCACGGCCTGGCCAAAGACCATTTGCGCAAGGTTGAGCATGCCCATCAGCACGAACAACAGTACCGGCGTGACCAGCGCAAATTCGATCGCCGCCGCGCCGGTCTGGTGATGATGAAGCGTGCGAAGCAGGCGCGGCTTCATGTCACTTTTCCAAGCTATCAAGCGTTGCCGCGATGGAATCGAACGCCGCGCCAAGCGACGTGGTATTCGCGGCCGCAAAAGTGCTGTTTGCAGAGGCACAGGTGGTCAGATCAGAGGTCAGCGGCGTCCCATAGGCAACGATCCACAGCCGGATTCCCTTGTCCTTGATCGCTTCGCACACTGCCAGGTAGCGCGATCGGTGCCGGCTGGCCAATTCGGTGCTTCCGGTGGTGCCGGTGATGCGCTGATCGTAGGTTTCGATGCCATAGGCGCTGTAAATGTTCATCGCCGGTGCCGGCGCGTTTCCGACTACGAAGATTACATGGCGGGTAACCTTTTGGGCATTGGTGGGCATATCATTGACATTGGCGCCGAAGATCCCTTGCGGCGAACTCATCCGGGCGCCCCAGATAAGGCCAAGATCATAGTAGGCCGGGCCAGCTCCGGTCAGTGAACCGGCATAGGCATCGAAATCTACCTGGGTCATTTCTGTCAGCAATTGCGCTGATCTCGGGCAGGCAGCTGGCGGGTTCGACGCATCGCTGCGCATATGCGCAACCTCCGGCCATAGCGGCTTCCATTTCGTGGCGGGATCGCTGGTGGGCGCGGCATCAATGTTCAGGTCAAGGGCCGCAGCCGGGCTGATGCCTTGGCCGCTGGTGAATGAAAAACTGTTGGTGGCGACCGTCTGGCGCTCTTCGATACAACCGGCCCAGGTAGAGTAGACATAGGCGGGCCCGCCTTTGCTGCTGACACCGCTCAGCGCGGCAACGGTGCTGCCATTAAGATAGGCGCTGACATCATATGGCACCGGATGCAGCACCATCCACTCGTAAGGGTCAGTAATCTTGGTAATGATGACAGGCGCTCTGATGTCGGTTTCAGAATAGCGGGCTTCGCGATAAGACACCTGCGATGTTGGATAATATTTGCCATCGCTGCCCTGCGGGCAGGTATAGCTTATGCTCTGCTGCGGGATCTGTGTTTTTGCGATCGTCACCTGGTAAGTGACGATGTCGGAGTATCGCAAAACACCCCAGATATAGGGCGGCTTGGTCGAAGGGCCAGTCGTATACCAGTCCACGTCGGCAGGTTGCGTGGCATTGCAGGCGGCACGGGTGGGATAGCCCGTTGTGCCGGTCACCTTTGGCCCCTTGGGTAAAGTGATGAAATCATTGAAAGGTGTTGCCGTTGGTCCGGGTGTCGGAAAGTTTACCCAGGCGCGGGATTGGATCGTATGCGTCGTGGCCATGTAACTCGGGTTGGTTTGCATCAGCAGATTGCCGACGTTTACCGATGAGCTGAACGGGACAAATCCATACCGGATCCGGGCACTGTTTGCCTGGGCGTAGCCGTCCATCTTGGTGTAAAAGCTTTTCATCGCCGCGCCGAGATCAGAGAGACGCGAGGGCAGGCTGGGCGAAACGCTGGTGTCCAGCACCATCATGATGTCGGTATAGGCTTTTATGTTGCTCTCCGTGGCGCTGCACGCAACCGACAGGTTCAGCGTATTGATGCCAAAAATCTTCATGATCGCGGTGCTGAGCGTTGCCGAGGCAGTGCCGGTCACCGTGATGCCACCGGTTTGCAGTTGCGATGTGAAGGTGGGGGTGCTGGTCCCTTCGCTGGCGGCCACGAAATTGGTTGCGAAATAGTTGCTGGCCACAGCCTTTGCGGCATCATTGTAAGTGCCAGATTTTACCGATTTCCGCCCCGCCATCACGGCAGAGTCACAGGCAGCCTGTAGCCGGCTCTGGGCGATATAGGCCCGGCCGATATCGATCCCCCCGCCAATCAGGGCCAGCAGCGCGACCAGGCCTGCGGCAACGATTGGCAACACGTTGCCTGCCGTCGACTGCACCAGATTGGTCATGATCGCACGATGGAGCGCCATTGGTTGCCTTTGGACCCGGAAGGGCTGTTTGTGTCCTGGCTCTAATGCCCTGGTCTGGTTAATACTAAATGACTGATATTGAGATGACTTTTGGATCTCATCCGGCAAAAGGGCCAAGATGCATTTATGCCGCGTCCGGTTGCGACGTGGCCGTGACTGAATCTCCGGCGATCACTGGCTGCGGCTGTTCAGCGGCTGGAGCCGCCCCGGTCAAAGCCGGGTCGGCCTCTGCCTCGGGCGTTTCCAACAGTGGGTCGGGCTCGGCGCCTTCCGCAGGTTCATCCGTGCTGGGCAGGGCGGCAGACGTCGCCGGGGCAATCGCGGGCGGCTGGATTGTGACTGGTGCGACGGCTGCGCCGGTACTTGTGGGGCCAGCGCGGTCCATGAATCCGCCTGGGCGCGCGATGATATAGGTTAACCCGATTAGCCCGAGCGCCAAGAGGGTTACGGTTCGCAAAAACTGATCCATTACCGTGTATTAGCCGCTCAGACCTTGCCAAATGGTAAGTGCAGCGGTGCACGTGGCTGCTAAACAACGTTTTTCTGCGGTTTGCGTGCCGGTTGCTGCGCTGCAAGGAATTCCTAACCCACTGAATTAACGGCTTTGCTAGGATTTTGGTAAGGGTTCACCCGTATTAACCGCTCAGCTTCATCAATTCTTGTCCGATAGATGCGGGCCGGGGTGGGCGAAGCGATCGATCAGGACGTGTTTGGTGTCGCGTGACGCACCGGGGCGCCTGAGCGATCGTTCGGGACTTTTTGGAGGTTAATCCAATGAACAGGAATCTTATCACTCTTGCCGCTTCGGTGCTGGCTCTCGCGCTTCCGGGCCTTGCTCATGCACAGACGTCTGCGAGCACTTCTGCCAACGGCTCAACCACCATCATGCGGCCGATCACCATCACCAAGACCGCTGACCTGGCCTTTGGCAAGATTGTGCGCCCGGGCACCGGTTCGGGGACGGTTACGATGGCCAATTCAGCCGATACCGTCGCGGCGGCGGCTGGTGCCGTTGCCGTGGCTGGTGGCAGCACTTCGCGTGCAAAGTTCACGATTGATGGCGAAGGTGGCCAGGCTGTTTCGGTGACCGTGCCCAGCAGCTTTACGATGAGCAAGGGCGTCGATTCGATCACTGTCAGCCTTTCGCCCGACCTTGGCAGCTCGGTGACGCTGAGCAATGCCTTGGGTGCGGCCGGTTCGGCATCGCTGAATGTTGGCGGCAACTTCTCGTTGCCAAGCACCCTGGCAACCGGTCTCTACACTGGCTCGTTCACCGTTACGGTTGCTTATCAGTAAGCCGCAACGGCGCAGCTGCGGGATCGGGCCATGGGTCAGACCGGTGTCAGATCAACAGGGCAACGAGCAGTGGGCAGTTTCGGCTGCGCACTGTTCGCCCTGGTGATTGCATCGCCGGTACGGGGCCAAACGGTCCAAACAGACGCGGCGGGTTCGGTCATCATCGAACAGCCTGTTGGCGGCAGTTTTGCTTTGCTGGCATCGAACCAGGCGCTGACCGCAGTGTTCCGGCCCCGTTCCCTCGACGCGGCTGAGCTGGCGGTAATGCCGGTTCGGGCTGGGACGTTCGCCTACAACGCGGCGCGGGGTACGGCAGTGGGCAGGGCGATTTCCTATTCTGCCGACGCAGAGTGCATTGCCGTTCATGTCTTACAGGCAACCAGCCTGAAATTTGGCCAGCCCCTGGCCTTTTCAGCGCAGGCACAGGCCAGCGATCGCGCTCAGGCGATCCTTGTCCTCGTCAATTTCAACTAGCCACCGGAGCATAGTGTCATGAAGGCAAGCCAGCACCTTGCGCGTCAAGCGGCGTTAACCATGATTTCGCTGGGCTGCGCCTTGATTTCCGGCGCCGGGCTTGCACAAGCGGAGCCGAACCCGCCGCTGGCCAATCCGGTGGTCAACGGGGCGGCGCCAAGTGTCAGCATTGCTGCGCCCAGTGCTAATATCAACATCACCCCGCGCCGGGTGGTGTTTGATGCGATCAAACGCACCGAGGCGGTCTTTGTTTTCAATCAGGGAACGGCACCGGTTACGGTTGACGTTTCGCTGATCGACAATGTCATGCTGCCCACCGGAGAAATCGTCCCGGTGGACAAACTTGCCGAGCGCAGTCAGGCCGATCAGACCACTGCCGCCAAGCTTAAGTCGGCCCGTGACCTTATCCTGGCATCGCCGTCGCGCTTGACCCTGCCCCCTGGCAAGGGGCGGACGATCCGCCTGCGGGCCAGTTTGCCAGCCGGCGCGGACAGTGCGGAACTGCGTACCCACCTTGCGGTTACCACGGTGCCGGCAGCCGAGAGCGGGTTGACGGCCGAAGCCGCTGCAACACCGCGTGCCGGGGAGTTGGCCTTCAAGATCCAGTCGGTCTTCGGGATCAGCATTCCGCTGATCCTGCGTCCGGCCCCGATCAATCCCGTTGCGTCGATCTCTGGCATGAAGGTCGAAATGCTGGCTGCACCGGTCGGTCCAACCGGGGAGCTGCGCCGGGTGCCAGTCTTGTCTTTCACCCTTGCACGCAGCGGTGCCGGTTCAATCTTCGGCAACATTGAGGCCAAGTCCACGTCAGGTAAATCCAATGAAATCATTGGCTATGTCCGTGGTCTTGGAGTCTATCCTGAGCTCGATAGCCGGCGGGTGGATATGCCGCTGACCCGGATGCCGCATTCAGGTGAGACGATCGCGGTGACCTTCATCAGCGATGATCCCCAGCTGCCCAAATTGCGCGCCAGCGGAACCATGATCGCCCCCTGATATGCAGGGTTCGCGCGCCTTGATTGCGGCGGTGCTGGCAGGCCTGGCGGTGCTGGGCCCGGCGGTTTCGGTTGCCGCGCAGCCGGTTTCCATGGCCGGACAGCGCAATGACCTGCTGCTGTTCGCAATGCAATTCGAGGGCGCCACGATCGCGGAAGCGCTGACTGCTTATGGCGAGCCGGCCGATCCATTGTTGCCGCTGGGTGAGATGGCGCGGCTGTTGGAGCTGGATATCCAGTTGCAGCCCGGGATTGGCCGCGTGACCGGCCGGCTTGGTGAAAAGCTGCGGCCGTTGACGATTGATTTGGCAACGGGTGAGGGACGAAGCGGCTCAACCGGGGTTGCCATCGGTCCGGGCGATGCCTTTACCACCCCCACCGAAGTATACCTGCGTGCGTCGCTGCTGGCGAAATTGCTGCCGATTGCGCTCAAGGTTGATGAAGACGATTTGCTGATTACCATCGAGGCGCGGGAAAAGCTGCCCGTGCAGGCGCGCCGCGAACGGGCTGAGCAGCTGTTGCGACTGGGCTCTGGCTCAACTGCGGCAGGGGATGCGTCGCGGATTGTCACACCCTATCGCTGGATCAGCCGCCCGGCCTTTGATGTCGCGCTTGATCTCGGCAACGATCCGTCCCGAGGCGGCTTGACCAGCCGGATCGAGAGCCGCTTTGCGATGGATTTTCTGACGACCAACGTCACCGGGTTCCTGGGGACCGACGATCGCGGCAAGCTGGCCACAGCGCGGATCAAGGCCGAACGGCAAGCGCTGGATGGCCCATTGTTCGGCCCGCTGGGGGTGCGGCGCTTTGCTGCCGGAGATATCTATTCACCGGGGCTCCCCCTAGGTCCGCGCGCAGCTGGCGGCGCAGGGGTGGTGCTGTCCACCGCACCACGCGAACAATTGAGTGTCTTCGAACGGATCGACCTGCGGGGCGAGCTGCCCCAGGGCTATGATGTAGAGCTTTACGTCAACGACGTTCTGCGGGCGGGACAGAACACCGCGGTCCAGGGCCGCTATGAATTCCTCGATGTGCCGCTTGTTCGCGGGGTAAACGTGATCCGCATTGTGGCATTCGGTCCGCGTGGTGAGCGCGATGAACAGACCCGGGTTATCAACGTGGGCGGCGGGCAGGTTGAAACCGGGCGCACCGTGATCGAGGCGGGAATTGTCGCCCAGGATCAGCCGCTCATCGACGTGGGCCATACCGGCCTTTCGGATTTGGGGCGCAGCCGGGGCAAGGTCCGGGCCGTGGCTTCCGTAGCGCACGGTTTTTCCCCCTCGCTGACGGTGCAGCTGGGCGCGGCGGTCTATCCGGATCAGGATGGCGCGATCCATCGCCTGGCAAGCGGCGGGGTCAGAACCTCGCTCGCCGGTTTGGCGGTCCAGCTGGATCATGCCCGTGACTTTGAGGCAGGTTCGGCCACCTCGGCCGGTCTCGCGGGCAATATCGCCGGGGTTTCGATGGTGGCGCGCCATGCCGAATATGGTGGTCACTTTGCCGATGAGACCAGTGCGCATTTTGATCTGTCGCGTCCCATGACCCGCTATAGTGAGCTGACCTTTGACCTGACCGTGCCATTCTTGAGCAAGGCCCGCTTGCCGCTATCGGGCCGGATCGAGCGGGCCCAGTTCGCGGATGGCACAACCCTGGTCGCTCGCGGACGCAGTGCCGTTTCACTGGCTGATACATTGGTGGGATTGGGGATGGATTATACCCAGACCAGCCGCGGTGGTGTGGCTTCCAGCCAGTTTTCAGGCAATGTTTCGGCCACCCGGCTGATTGATTACAAATGGCAGCTACGGGCTTCCGGTGATTTTGAGTTTCGGCCCGAAGCCCGTTTGCGAGCCATTGCCCTTAGTGCCGATCGCGAACTATCGGATCGCTATGGCCTGCGGCTTGCTATTGCCAAGTCGTTCGGGAGCGTCACCGATACGACTGTACAGGCTGGGCTCACTGCACGTCTGCCATTCGGTGCATTCAGCCTGAACGGTGATTATTCGACATCGCAAAAGCGCTGGCGCGTGGGGGTGCAGGTCAACGTGGGCCTTGCTCCGGACCCTGTGGGGGGCGGCTATCGCTTGACCCCGCCTGGCCCGGCCAGTGGCGCCAGTGCGGTCTTGCTGGCCTTCCGCGACAGCAATGGCAATGGCCAGTTCGATCAAGGAGAGGCGCCATTGCCCGGCCTCGCTGTCAGGGGAGCCTATGGCCCGGTGGCAACGAATGAGCGGGGGCGGGCTTTTGTTACCGGACTGGGCGATGGCCCTAGCGGCTTTATGCGGATCGACACGGACAAGGTGGATACCGTGTTCGACGCAACCCCGCCGACGGCGATCAGCTTCATCCCGCGCCCCGGATTGGTGATGCAGGTTCCCTTTGCGGTTGTGCCAACATCGGAAGTCGCGGTTTCAATCAGGTTGCGGCGCCCGGACGGGTCGATGGCGGCCATTTCGGCAGTCCGGCTCAATCTGGTCGATGCCAAGGGGCAGAGGCAGGAAATCGCCACGGAATTCGATGGCATGGCCGTTTTCGAACAGGTCCGGCCAGGGCGCTATTCGGTTGAGCTCGATCCTGCGCAGGCCGACCGGCTCGGCATGAAATTGGTCGAGCCAATCAGCTTTGTGGTCGACGCGGGCAGCGGGTTGACCCGCCTGTCAGGGGAAATCCGGTTTGAAAGGGAGCACGGTAAATGATCCGGTTGGTATCGGTTCTGTTCGCCTTCTTGTTGGCCTTCGGCGGCTTGGCTGGGCCGGCACAAGCGCAAATTTATGCTGTCTTTAGTGTCAGTAATGTTGCCTTGGGAACAGTCGCTGGCGGGATTACCGGTCAAACAGTGATCCGGGTCAATCCCGATAACGGCGTTACGTCTACCGTGTCTGGCGCAGGCGGACGGGTTGCCACGACCAGTGTGCGTTCTCTCGTTACGGTTGGCTGTGCGGGAGGCTCAGTCTGCAGTTCAAGCGCACCGCTTATCACCGTTTACACCCCGTCTACGGCAAGCGGACGTATGGGCGCCCCCACCAATTTCACTGTGTCCACTGTTGGTGCAACGGCAACGTTGGCCACGCAGCCGACCACGGGATCGTCAATTACGTTTCTCCTACAGCCAATTCCGGATGCCGCGGCCAGGACATTCTGGGTTGGCTTTGATGTGCCAATCGCCGGCGATAATTCGGCACTCGCCGGGGGGGCTCGCACTGTTTATCTGGCTGTCCAGGCTTCCCGCAGTGACTACACCATGGCGAATGGCCTGTACGCATCGATTTCCGCGACGATTGTGCGCGGCCTTGCCATCACCAAATCTTCTGATTTGGCCTTCGGGCGCGTTTTTGCGCCGACCTCTGGCACTGGCTCAGTTTCGATCAATGCAACAACCGGGGCGCGGACTGTAACGGGAACGGGTGCCGTGGCTGCGCCAGGCGCCGCTACCAGTGCTGCCCAGTTTTCCATCGCTGGCGAGGGCGGGCAGGCCATTTCGGTAACTGTCCCCGCAACCTTCTCTTTGACCAGTCCGAACGGGACAATTTCCGTCGCGACCAGCGCCACGGCGAGCGGGGCGCAAGTGCTCAGTGGAACGTCTGGAACGGCTGGCGCACTGGTTGTTCGAGTGGGTGGCAGTTACAACTTTAGTCCCACCACCCCGCCGGGGATCTATTCCGGGCTGCTGACGGTGAACGTGGCCTATAACTGAACAAGCCGGACCTGAGCGGCTGCTTCGCCGTCTTGCCTTCCGGCTCTTTGCCATGTGGAAAAATGGTCGGGACGAGAGGATTCGAACCTCCGACCCCCACACCCCCAGTGTGATGCGCTACCAGGCTGCGCTACGTCCCGACCGGTTCCTGCCCGCGTGGCGGGCTGGGGAGCTGGGCTATAGGCAGGGTGTGGCATCATGGCAAGCGTGCTGCGACAATCAGCAGCTTTCCCGGTTCAAGCCCTTGAACCTGATCGGACAAGCGCCATCTGCGCCCGGTTCGATCGGTGGCTGCGTTGCTATGGCATGCGCTTGCTGCTAGTCGCGCGCAATTGCGCCGGGGGCGCGGGCAGGGATGGCGTTATTGCGGCATCCGGCACGCGCTTCGGGTGTGGGGCAAACCCTTGTCACGAAAGTCGTACCTGCGATGAATACTCCGCTTCTTCCGATCCTCTCCGCCGCTGGCGGTGCTGCTGCCGAACCGCCGGTCTGGATTCAGTTCCTGCCGCTGGTCGCGATGGTGGTGATTTTCTGGTTCCTGATCCTGCGTCCGCAGATGCGCCGTCAGAAGGAACAGCAGACCAAGCTGGCCGGAATCAAGAAGGGCGATCAGGTACTCACCGGTGGCGGTTTGATCGGCAAGGTCGTCAAGGTTGACGAACATTATGCCGAAATCGAACTGGGTCAGAACATCAAGGTCAAGGCGCTGAAGTCCACCATCGCCGATGTCATCCCGCCCAACGGCTCGGCCGCGAACGACTGATCCGGTCCGCATAATCCAAGGCAGGTTCTAGATGCTCGATTTTCCTCGCTGGAAGCAGCTGTGGCTGTGGTCCATCACTCTGGTGGCCTGCCTTGCGGCACTGCCTTCCCTTCTTTCGGTCGGTGGGGTGAACCTGCCCGACAGCCTGCCTAGCCCCAAGATCAATCTCGGGCTCGACCTGGCCGGCGGCAGCCATATCCTGCTGGAAGCGAACCCCGAACAGGTGCGCCGCCAGCGGCTGGAAACAATGGAAGAAGATGTCCGGGCGCGCATGCGTCAGGCCGATCCGGCGATCCGCATTGGCGATATTTCGACCAAGGATGGCACGGTCAGCTTCATCGTGGCCGATCCGGGCCAGGTTGATGCGGCGCGCGAACAGCTCCAGACCCTGACCAGCGGCGCCCAGCTGACCGGCCAGCGCGATTGGGACCTGCAGGTGCTGGACGGTAATCGCATCGTCCTGCGTCCGACCCAGGCCGGGATCGATCTGGCCATCAGCCAGGCGATGGACACCGCTACCGAAGTGGTGCGCAAGCGCATCGACGCGCTTGGCACGCGTGAGCCGACCATTATCCGCCAGGGCGCGCAGCGCATCGTGGTGCAGGTGCCGGGCCTGAAGGATCCGGCCGCCCTGAAAAGCCTGCTGGGCCAGACCGCCAAGCTGGAGTTCAAGCTGGTCGATACCTTGGCGCTGCCGAGCGACGTGGCCCAAGGCATTGCCCCTCCGGGTTCGGAAATCGTGCCGCTTGAAGCTGCGCCGGGTTCGACCCAGCCAGCTGGCGCGATCGCCGTGAAGCGTCTGGGCGGGATCAAGGGCGATCGCCTGACGAACGCTCAGCAAAGCTTTGACCAGCAGACCAACGAACCTGTGGTCACCATTACCTTTGACCAGCAAGGCGGCGCCAAGTTTGCCAAGCTGACCACCGACAACGTCGGCAAGCCGTTCGCCATCATCCTTGATGGCAAGGTGCTGTCTTCGCCTGTGATCAACGAACCGATCATCGGCGGCACGGCGCGCATTTCCGGCAGCTTCACAATCCAGAGCGCCAACCAGTTGGCCATTGCGCTGCGTTCCGGCGCGCTGCCGGTTGACCTGAAGGTGGTGGAAGAGCGTTCGGTCGGTCCAGACTTGGGCGCGGACTCGATCGAAAAGGGCATGATCGCCTTTGGGGCCGGCACCCTCGCGCTGATGATCTTCATGCTGGTCAGCTATGGCCGCTTCGGGGTCTATACCAATGCTGCGCTGATCCTGAACACGCTGATGATCCTTGGGGTCATGGCGATCATGAACACCACACTGACCCTGCCGGGGATCGCCGGCTTCGTGCTGACGATCGGTGCGGCGGTGGACGCCAACGTGCTGATCAATGAACGTATCCGCGAAGAGCGGGCGCGGGGTCGCCGCGTCGTTAACGCGGTTGAAATGGGCTATTCCGAAGCCAGTCGCGCGATCTTCGATGCCAATATCACCAACGTGATCGCGGCAACGCTGATGTTCGTGTTTGGCTCTGGCCCGGTCCGCGGTTTCGCCGTGGTGCTGATGATCGGTATCGCGACCTCGGTCTTTACCGCTGTTACCCTGACCCGCATGTGGGTTGCTGGCTGGCTGCGCCGTGCGCGTCCGTCCGAGCTGGTGCTTTGAGGGATCAATTCGATGAAACTGCTCAAGCTTGTTCCCGATAATACCAACATCCGCTTCCTGCGGTGGCGGGTGCCTTTCTACATCATCAGCGTGCTGCTGATTGCGGCTTCGTGGGGCATGGTCCTGACCAAGGGCCTGAACCTGGGCGTCGACTTTGTCGGCGGGCAGATGATCCGCGTCACCTTCCAGAACACCCCGGCCGCGCCGGTGGCTGAACTGCGCGAAACGGTCGGCAAGCTGGGTTATGGCGAACCGATCATCCAGCAATTCGGCAAGCCGAACGAGATCTCGATCCGGATGAAGCTGCCGGAAGGCTCGGCCCAGAACGCTGACCTGGCCGACCAGATGGCCCGCAAGATCACCGCCGCAATCAAGGCCGAGCATGCCGACGCCCGGATTGACGGGGTGGATTCGGTTTCGGGCAAGGTGTCGGAAGAGCTGGGCAAGCAGGGCCTGCGGGCGCTGCTCGCGGCCATGGCGGCGATCTCGGTCTACATCTGGGTGCGGTTCGAGTGGCAGTTCGGCGTGGGGGCCATGTTCAGCCTGATCCACGACGTGTCGCTAACGCTGGGCATGTTCGCGATCACGCAGATGGAGTTTGACCTCAACATCGTGGCCGCGCTGCTCACCCTGATCGGTTATTCGCTCAACGATACGATCGTGGTTTACGACCGGATCCGCGAAAACATGAAAAAGTTCCGCAAGATGCCGATGCCGGAACTGCTCGATCTGTCGGTCAATGAAACGCTCAGCCGCACGATGGTCACATCGCTGTCGGTGCTGATCACCCTTGTGGCCCTGTTGCTGCTGGGCCCGAACGTGATCTTCGGCTTCACCGCCGCGATCACGCTGGGGATCTTCGTCGGGACTTACAGCTCGGTCTACATGGCCGCGCCGATCCTGATCTGGCTGAAGGTCAACCCGACCAGCTTCGTGCCGACCGAGTCCGATATTGAGCGGCAGGAACGTCTGGCGCGCGAAGGCGCCTAATCGCGGGCCAGGCGCCGCCAGTGCTCGATGAGCGCGGCGGCGTTGGCTTGCCAGCTCATGCCGGCAACGGCTTGCTGGACGCGTTCGGGTGAGGGGCGCTCTGTCAGGAGCGCACCCACCGCCTTAGCAATCGCGGCAGCGCTGCGGGGAACCAGCCGGCCCCAATCCGGATCGGTAATCAGTTCCTGCGCGCCGGGGATCGGGGTGGTAACCACCGGTGTCCCGCAGGCCAGCGCCTCGATCCAGGCGTTTGCCAATCCTTCGCTGGATGAGGGCAGGACGAAGACATCGGCGGCGTTCAGCAGGATCGGCAGTTCCTGATGCGGCACGGCCCCCATGAACCTGACGCGGTCTGCAACGCCAAGATCCCTGGCCAGAACCCGCAGCGCCGGCTCGTCCGGACCCTGGCCTGCGACCAGCAGCAAAGCGTCCGGCAGCTCGGCCAGTGCCTCGATCACAAAGCGCTGACCCTTGCGCGGGATAAGCGCGCCAACCGTGGCCAACACCGGCTTGTCACGCGGCAGGCCAAGCTGGTCGCGGCACAGGCGGCGGTCGTAGGGGCGGAACAGGTCAGCATCCAGACCCGTGCGGTGCAGGGTGATCTTCTCACGCGGCATGCCCAGCGCGGCCATTTCATCGGCCAACCCCTGCGACACGGCCAGCAATCCTGACGCCCGGCGGCCAGCCTTGCGGACCTGGCCTGCCGTGGCGCGCTGTCGGCCCCAGTGGTGGATGTCTGCCCCGCGCGCCTTGATCGAGACCGGCAGGCCCAGCACGGTCGCGATCCGCACGGCGGCATAGCCGTCCGGATGGAAGAACTGAGCATCAACCAGATCGAAGGGCCGCTCCGCATGTAGCCTGCGGGCAATGGGCAGGATGGCGCGGACAATGGCGCCGGCATTGAAGCGCGCGCCCAGTTTGGGCAGCAGGGTGAAGCGCGGGCGCAGCACCTTTACGCCGCCGCGCAGCTCTTCCTGCGTCAGGTCACGCAATTGGCGATAGCGCGGGTGGAGCGTTAGCGGGAAGGGCGGCAGGCCCACAGGATTGACCAGCGTCAGATCGACATCGCCATGCTTGGCTACGGCCTGCATCTGCCGTTCGACAAAGATACCGAAATTGGGATTCCGGTCGTTGGGATAAAGCGTGCTCAGCGAAAGAACTCGCAAGCGGCGGGTCACAGCTTGCGGACCAGCATTTCGGTAACGGCGACCCAGGCCGGGCTGTCTATCACCACCTGGCGGCTGCCCGGACCGGGCGGGAGGATCGCGACGCGGCGCTCGTCGCGATCGATCATGCGGCCAAAGGCAAAGCGGCCACCCGTCCGCGGGGCCAGCACATCGCGATTGAGCAGGCGGGCATAGTGTTCCGGCTGGTGCTGGCGCAGCCAGACCTGATCGCCAGTGCGATAGTCTCCCGCGCCATGCTCGATCGCCAGCGCCACCAATGGGGCATCGCCGCCGAGGTCGGTCGGCAACAGGGCATCGCGCGGTGCCGACAAAGCTTCTGCACCGTTCTCGGTGAACCGGGCAACATAGCGGGGTTGTTCGGCCTCGGCGCCGCGCACAAGCAATTCGGGCTCTACTTCAAGCGCGGCGGCGATCTTGTTCATCCAGGTGAGCGACAGCTGCCGCATCCCGGTTTCGAGCCGGCCAATTGTCTGCGCCGTAGTCGGGGGTGAGCAGCGCTCCGCAACGTCTGCCAGAGTCAGGCCCTTCTGCTTGCGGATATCCCGAATGCGATTGATCACAGCACGCCTCATTTTAACCAATCTGGTTTTTCTGCTTTCCTACAAATAGCCGTCTTTGGCAAGCGGGTGTTCGGCAACAGCGATGGAGGCGACGATGAAGCAGGTGCTGGTTGAACGCGAATTGGATGACACTGGCCCTCTGGCTGCCGCGCCCCGCGCCGGACGGCGACGGGTGACGGTCAACCTTGCCGAAAGCCCGCTGACTTGGTTGCACGCCCGCGGGCATCTCAGCGATGCGCAACTGGCTGCAGGGGAATGCCTGCGCCGCGACTTTGAACGGGCCCAGATTGCAGCGGGCATAACCATGCGGTGGGATGTGGTACGGGCGAGCAGTTCGCGGGAACGCGGCCTCAATCCGACTGAGCGGCAAGTGGCAGCGCGCGAACGGTTCGACGGCGCACTGGCAACTGCAGGGCGTGACCTGTCTGATATCCTTTGGCGGGTGGTCTGCTCTGGCGAGACGCTGCCGGTCGCGGAGAGGGCGCTTTCGTGGCCAGTGCGCAGCGGCAAGCTGGTGCTGCGGATCGCGCTTGACCGGGTCGCGGGATATTACCGGATCGGCTAGCCTTCAACCAGTTCGGCGAGTTCCAGCCAGCGTTCCTCTGCAGCGTCCTTTTCTGCCCGAGCCGCTTCGATGGCCTTGGTCAGCGACGCGAACTTGGCCGGATCGCGCGTATACAGCGCGGGGTCGGCCAAGGCAGCTTCATTGCTTGCAATCTGTGCCAGCAGTTCCTCGATGCGGCCGGGTAGCAGGTCGTAATCGCGCTGGTCCTTGTAGGACAGCTTTGCCTTCTTGGGTGGGGGCGGCGCGGCGGGTGCGGGGTGCGCTGCCGGCTTGCTCGCTTTGACCGGCGCAACGCGCTTGGTCCGCTGCTTTTCCCAATCGGCATAGCCGCCGGCTACCACATCGACCTTGCCGGAGCCGTCCAGCCCGAGCGTGATGGTCACTGTCCGATCGAGGAAGTCACGGTCGTGGCTGACGATCAGTACGGTCCCATCATAATCCGCGATCACTTCCTGCAAGAGATCGAGCGTTTCGAGATCGAGATCGTTCGTGGGCTCGTCGAGCACCAGCAAGTTGGAAAACCGCGCAAATTCCCGTGCCAGCAACAACCTTGAGCGTTCCCCGCCGGACAGCGTCCCGACGCGCGCATCGGTCAGCCCCGGATCGAACAGGAAGTCCTTCAGGTAACCCTGGATGTGCTTGCGCACTCCGCGCACGTCGATCCAGTCGCCCCCTTCGGCCAGGACATCGCGGACGCGCTTTTCCGGCGCCATCAGGCTGCGTTGCTGGTCAATCAGCACCCCTTGCAGGGTCTTGGCGCGCGTGACGGTGCCGGTGTCGGGCTCCAGCTCGCCCGTGAGCAACTTGAGCAGGGTGGTCTTGCCCGCTCCGTTCGAGCCGACAATCCCGATCCGGTCCCCGCGCGTAATCCGCAGAGTGAAATCCTTGATGATCGGACGATCGCCAAAGTTCTTGCCAACCCTGTCTGCCACAATGACGGCCTTGGACTTGGCATCATCGACTGCCAGGCCCAGCTTGGCCGTTCCCTGCGGGCTGAGCATGGCAGCGCGCTGGGCGCGCATTTCCCAGAGCTTCTCCAGGCGCCCCTGGTTGCGCTTGCGCCGGGCTGTGACGCCGCGCTCCAACCAATGCGCTTCGATCTTCAACTTGGCATCGAGTTTCTCGGCGGCGCGGGCCTCTTCGGCGTAGACCTGCTCCATCCAGGCTTCATAGCCGCCAAAGCCGATATCCTTCCGGCGCAGGCCGCCGCGATCGAGCCAGATCGTCGCCTTGGTCAGCCGTTCCAGGAAGGTCCGGTCGTGGCTGATCACCACGAAGGCGCCGTTGTAACGGGAAAGCCAGCTTTCCAGCCAGTCGATCGCCGCCAGATCAAGGTGGTTGGTCGGTTCATCCAGCAGCAGCAGGTCCGGTTCACTGGCAAGGGCGCGGGCTAGTGCTGCGCGGCGTCGTTCGCCGCCGCTGGCGCTATCTGCCTTCCGGCTCATGTCGATGCCCAGCTGGCCCGCGATGGCCTCAACCTCGTGCTGCGGCGGGGCGTCTTTGCCGTGCAGGGCAAAGTCCATCAGCGTGTCATAGCCGGTGAAGAACGGGTCTTGCTCCAGCGTCACGATCTTGGTGCCGGGCTGGATTGAGCGCTTGCCCTTGTCTGCTTCGACCGCGCCGGAAATCAGCCGGAGCAGCGTGGTCTTGCCCGCGCCGTTGCGGCCGATCAGCGCCAGCCGGTCGCGCGGGCCGATGTGGAGGTCCAGATCACGGAACAGCCAGCCGGAACCCTGTTGCAAGCTGAGGGCTTCCCAAGAAAGGATCGGTGCGGCGGCCATGGTCGAGGCGCCCTAGCGGGTGTGGCAGAGCGTTGACAAGCACCGATGGGGTGCAGAAGAGGACGTCATGCGTACTGTATGGCTCAACGGAGAGTTCCTGCCCGAAACCGAGGCGCGGGTTCCTGTTTTCGATCGCGGTCTTCTGTTCGGGCAGGGGGTCTATGAAGTAACCCCCGTGATCGACGGCCACTTCTGCAACTGGCCGCACCATGCGGCGCGGCTGGCGCGGTCGATGGACCTGGCCCGGATTGTTGACGATACCGACTGGCCGCCGATTCTTAACGAGCTGATCGCCCGCAATGGCCTGTCGGAAGGCCGGATCTATCTGCAGGTCACTGGCGGAGCACCGGTAGACCGGGATTTCCTGTCACCCTTGCCAGGCGTGCCGGCGACGCGCTTTGCCTTCACGCAGGTCGCCCCAGTGGTCGACCAGCCCAAGGCGTTGGAAGGGATGAAGGTGATCCTGCATCCGGAAGGCCGCTGGGCGCTGCGTTCGGCCAAGACGACGCAATTGCTTTACGCTGTTCTGGCCAAGGAAGTGGCGCGTGAAGCCGGGGCAGATGATGCCTGGCTGGTTGATAACGGCATGATCACCGAGGGCACCAGTGCCAATGCCCATATCATCGACAGCCGCGGTGTGCTCGTTTCGCACCCGGTTGATCATGGTGTCCTGCCGGGCATATCGCGCCTCTGCATCCTGCCGCTGGCGCGCGAAATGGGGCTCGTGGTGGAAGAACGTGCTTTTTCGGTGGAAGAACTGTTCGCGGCGCGCGAAGCGTTCATTTCCAGCGCCACGACCGTGGTCATGCCGGTGGTCGAGGTGGACGGCCGGAAAATCGCTGATGGCAAGGCCGGCGCGCTCAGCCTTCAGCTGCGCCAGCGCTATCTGGATCGGCTGCGCAACGCATGAGCCATTCACACATCGTTCAATCCCGGTGGGTTAGGCCGGGGGCATGATCCGATCCCTTCTTGCCCTAGCCTTGATTGCCGGCGCGCCCGCCGGGGTCGCCGTTGCCAGTCAGGGTGATGAGGCCGGGATGGCACGCAAGGACCTGCGCGCCGGGAATGTCCGCCCGTTACGGGAAATCGAGCAGCGGGTGCTGCCGATGATGGCCGGAGCGCAATACCTGGGCCCGGAGTATGATCCGGCGGCCTATACCTATCGCCTCAAGTTCATCCGCAACGGGCGTGTCATGTTTGTCGATGTCGATGCCCGTTCGGGCGAGGTTTTGCGGCAGTCACGCTAGCTTGACGGCGCAGCCCGCGCCAAGCAGTACAACACTTCACAACAGGGAAATTCGCGATGCGCATCCTGATCGTCGAGGACGAACCCACCCTTGGCAAACAGCTCAAGTCAACGCTTGAGGCCACCGGCTATGCCGTCGACCTTTCGACCGATGGCGAAGACGGGCACTTCCTGGGTTCGACGGAGGAATACGATGCCGTCATCCTCGACCTTGGCCTGCCCGAAATCGACGGGCTGACCGTACTGGGCATGTGGCGCAAGGAAGGCCGCAAGTTCCCGGTGCTGGTGCTGACCGCACGCGACAGCTGGTCCGACAAGGTGGCCGGGCTCGATGCCGGGGCCGATGATTACCTGGCCAAGCCGTTCCAGACCGAGGAACTGATCGCCCGCCTGCGCGCGCTGATCCGTCGCGCTTCGGGCAATACCAGCAGCGAACTGATTGCGGGCGATGTCCGGCTGGATACGCGTTCTGGCCGGGTGACGCTCAATGGTGAGCCGGTCAAGCTGACGGCGCAGGAATACAAGCTGCTGTCCTACCTGCTTCACCACAAGGGCAAGGTCATCAGTCGCACCGAACTGATTGAGCACATTTACGATCAGGATTTTGATCGGGATTCAAACACAATCGAGGTCTTCGTGACCCGCATCCGCAAAAAGCTGGGCGCCGATGTGATCACCACGATCCGCGGGCTGGGCTATAGCCTGGATGATCCCGCCGAGGGCAGCCGCGGCTAAGGAGCGATGGCGGCAGGCGATCCATTTGCGCGTCCAAGCGCGCCAGCCGGCTCGCTGTCGCGGCGCATCATCCTCATCGCTGCGGGATGGATCGTCGTCCTGTTGTCAGTGGGCGGCTTTGCACTCGATCGGACCCTGACCGGGCTGGTCAGCCGCAATTTCGACGAGCAGCTCGAATATGTGATGAACGCGATGATCGCCTCGGCCGAGATCGGGCCGGATGGCGAGGTGTTCTTCAACCGGCCGTTGGGTGATCAGCGTTTCCTGGAACCCAATAGCGGCCGGTACTGGCTGGTGACCGGCACCGGACACGAGAATTTTCCGTCGCGCTCACTGTGGGATCGCAGTCTTGAGCTGAAGCATGATCACTTCGACACGGCGCCGCATATCTACAACAACTTCCAGTATCCTGATGAGCCGCTTCGGGTGATCGAACGATCGGTCATCCTGCCCGACAGTGCGACCCGTTGGAAGTTTGCCGTCGCCGCCAGCCGGGAAGAGCTGGATAGTCAGATCAGCCGGATCCGTTCGATCCTGGTCTGGAGCTTTCTGGTGCTGGGCCTCGGCCTGTTCGTGATGGCGGCGCTGCAGTCCTGGTATGGGCTCAGCCCGCTGCGCCGGGTGCGACTGGCGATGCAGCATCTGCGTGCGACCGGACAAAACCGCCTGACTGAGCCGCTACCGCTGGAAGTGCAGCCGCTGGTCCAGGAACTGAACGCACTGCTGGCCCATTCAGAGAAGCAGGCTGAGGAGGCACGCACCCACGCCGGCAATCTGGCCCATGCGCTGAAGACGCCGCTGACAGTGGTGATGAACGCGGCCACAGCCCAGGCGCCGGACCTGTCAGACACAGTAATCCGTGAAGCTGCCGTGATGCGGCGGCAGGTGGACCACCACCTTGCCCGGGCGCGCGCCGTTGGCCGCCGTGCCGCTGGCATGAGCCGAGCTTCTGTGGCCGAAAGCGTCGAAGCTGTGTTGCGAGCCGTTACCCGGCTTTATGACAGGACCCGCTTCGATCTGGACGGCAATCGCGCTGCAGAAGTGGCGATCGAACGGCAGGACCTGGATGAAATTCTGGGTAACCTGATTGAGAATGCGGCCAAGTATGGCGGGGGCTCGGTCTTCGTGACGATCGATCCCGTTGCCGAGCCCGACTGGTGCGAGATCTGGGTTGAGGATGACGGGAAGGGTATCCCGCATGCAGATCGAAGCCGGATCTTCGATCGCGGGGCGCGGCTTGATACCAGCAAGCCCGGAACAGGGCTTGGCTTGGCGATTGTGCGTGATGTGGCCGAAATCTACGGCGGCACGGTCACGCTTGAAGAAAGCGAGGACCTGGGCGGTCTGCTGGTGAAGCTGCGCCTGCCGCGAGCCGCGAAACCGGCCTGAAGGGTTACTTCGCTGCGGCTTGCTCGTGGTGGCGGATCACTTCCTGGATGATGAACCGCAGGAACTTTTCCGAGAATTCGGGATCGAGGTTCGCCTCGCTGGCCAGTTGCCGCAGCCGGGCGATCTGGCGTTCCTCGCGGCTCGGGTCCGATGCGGGTAGGTTCTTCTCGGCCTTGTAGTCACCCACCGCCTTGGTGATGCGAAAACGCTCGGCCAGAATATGGATCAGGGCCGCGTCGATATTGTCGATCGAAGAGCGGAAGCCGGCAAGGACGGGATCGGGTTCGGACATAATCGGTGCGCTAGCATGTGGAATTGCGAAAGGCTATTGCTGCAATAGCACTTGCCGACCGGCAATCACCCTCGCTAGGGGCGCAAGCAATGAGCGCCGACGTCATTCCCCTGCGCAAGCGTGCGCCAGAGCCCAGCAGTTCCGCTTCGCTGGCCCCGATGCTGGCGCTGACCGCCGATGGCATGAATGCGGTCAACGCGGTCATCCTGGACAAGATGCAAAGCCGGATCCCCCTGATCCCGACCCTGGCCGGTCATCTGATCGCCGGCGGTGGCAAGCGGATGCGGCCGATGCTGACGCTGGCCGGGGCCGCGCTGTGCGACTATCATGGCACCCGTCACCACAAGCTAGCTGCCGCCGTTGAGTTCATTCACACCGCAACCCTGCTGCACGATGATGTGGTTGACGGTTCTGAATTGCGCCGCGGCAAGTCCACTGCCAATATCGTGTTCGGCAATCCGGCCACGGTGCTGGTTGGTGACTTCCTGTTTACCCGCTCGTTCGAACTGATGGTTGAGGACGGCAGCCTGAAGGTGCTGAAGATCCTCTCCAACGCCAGCTCGGTCATTTCCGAGGGCGAGGTGGATCAGCTGACCGCCCAGCGCCAGATCGAAACGAGCGAAGAACGCTATCTCTCGATCATTGGCTCCAAGACTGCTGCCCTGTTTGCTGCCGCGACCCGGATCGCAGCCGTGGTCGCCGAACGCAGCGAGGCTGATGAACGTGCGCTGGAAGATTACGGCCGTAACCTCGGCATTGCCTTCCAGCTGGTCGACGATGCGATGGACTACGATTCCGAAGCCGGCGAGATGGGCAAGGGCAAGGGCGACGACTTCCGCGAGGGCAAGATGACCCTGCCGGTCATCCTGGCCTATGCTCGCGGTACTGAGGAAGAGCGGGCGTTCTGGGAGCTCGCGATCCAGGGGCATCGCAGCTCCGACGCGGACCTTGCCCATGCGATTACCCTGATCGAGAAGCACGATACCGTGAACGCAACTCGCGAACGTGCGCGGCATTATGCCCAGCGCGCGATTGATGCGATTGCCGGCTTCCCGGCGAGTGCGGCCCATGCCGCCATGGTCGAAGCCGCTGAATTCGCGGTTGCGCGCCGGTTCTAGGCCAGGTTGCGCGACCAGCTTCCCATTCACGCCGTACTGCCGGACCTGCTGGCTGCGCTACGCGCGCGCAATTCGGCTGTCCTGATTGCCCCGCCGGGAGCAGGTAAGACCACGTCCGTGGCGCCAGCACTGCTGAATGAGCCGTGGTGCACCGGCAGCGTTATTGTCCTGTCACCGCGCCGCGTCGCGGCGCGGGCCGCTGCGGAGCGCATGGCAGAGCTACTGGGCGAACCGGTGGGGCAGATCATCGGTTACCTGACCCGGCTCGACAGCAAACGTTCGGCCAAGACCCGGGTGCTGGTCATGACCGAGGCGATCTTCGTCAGCGCCTTGCTGGACGATCCCGAACTGGCCGGCGTTTCCGCCGTTCTGTTCGACGAAGCGCACGAGCGGCACCTTGATAGCGATCTTGGCCTGGCACTGGCGATTGAGAGCCAAGGGGTGCTGCGTGAGGACCTGCGGCTGGTGGTCATGTCTGCCACGCTGGATGGGGCGCGATTTGCCAGTCTGCTGGGTGATGCTCCGGTTGTCGAAAGTGCGGGCAAGGCCTGGCCGCTGGAGATCCGCTGGCTTGGCGCACGGCCCGAAGTGCGGATTGACGAGGCCATGGCCAGCGCCGTGCTGACTGCATGGCGCGAAGAGGCGGGTGACGTGCTGGCCTTTCTGCCGGGCGTGGGCGAAATCGAACGCACGCGCGAACGGCTGGTCCAGCGCTTGCCCGATGTGCCGATCCTGCCGCTTCATGGGCAGTGCGAGCCCGCTGCACAGCGGGCGGCGATCAAGCGCGATCCGCAAGGACGTCGTCGGATCGTACTCGCCACTGCCATAGCTGAAACCTCGCTGACGCTGGATGGCGTGTCCGTTGTGGTCGATGCGGGCCTCGCGCGCCGGGCGGAGTTTGACAAGGCGGCAGGGGTTACCCGGCTGGTCACGCATCGCGCTTCCCAGGCCGCGGCGGCCCAGCGCGCTGGCCGTGCGGCGCGTCAGGGGCCGGGGGTGGCCTATCGGCTTTGGGAAGAGGCGGCGCACGCGGGAAGGCCGGCCTTCGAACCGCCAGAGATCCTGACCAGCGATCTGACCCCGCTCTTGCTGACGCTGGCGCAATGGGGCGCAACTGACGTGCCGCAGATGGCCTGGCTCGATCCGCCTCCGCCTGCGGCCCTGTCGGCAGCCAAGACAGGGCTTCAGGCACTTGGCGCGCTGGATCCGGCGGGTGTGATCACCCCGCATGGCCGCCACATGGCGCAATTGCCAATGGAGCCGGGAATGGCGCACATGCTGCTCTATGCCGCCGGGCATGGCGTGGCCGATGAGGCAGCGCGGTTGGCCTTGCTGTTGCAGGAGCGTGGACTGGGCGGTCGGGGTGAAGATCTGGCGCTGCGGCTGGATCGCTGGGATGGGGACCGCTCTGGGCGAGCCGAAGCATCGCGTAAGTTTGCCGAGCGCTGGGAAGTGCGGGCCAAGGCGCTGGCTCCGGCTGCGTCCAAGGACAGCCCGCCATTGGCCGTGTTGCTGGCCGAAGCCTTTCCAGACAATCTTGCCAAGCGCCGCGATGCCGCCGGAGAGGACTGGTTGACGGCCGGGGGCAGGGGGCTGCGGCTGGATCCGACGTCATCACTCGCCCGCGCCGAATGGCTGGCGGTTGGCGATGCCCAGGGCGAGGCAAAAGGCGCCCGGATCACCGGCGCAATCGCTTTGACCGAGGCTGAGGTGCAGCGCTGGCTGGCACACCGGATCGAGCGTCGCTCGGTGCTGCGCTGGGTTGCCGATGAACGCCGGGTCGAAGCGCTGGTGGAATCCCGCCTTGGCGCGGTCTCGTTGGCGCGAGGCTCTGATCCCTCGCCAGACCCGGCTGCGATCCGGGCCTTTCTGGTTGAACGCATCCGTGCGGACGGGCTGGACCTTGTGCCGTTCGGCAAGGCCAGCATGGGGCTGCTCAAACGCGCGCGTTTTGCCGGTATTGAGGAATTGGGCGATGAAGCCCTTTTGCTCGATCTGGATGAATGGCTGGGGCCTTTGCTGACCCGGCGGCTTGATGCGCTGGAATCGGCCAAGCTTCACGATGCCCTGCGCACGCGGCTGGACTACGCGGCGCAGCAGGCGTTGGACAAGCTTGCGCCCGCGCAGTTCGTTTCCCCGGCGGGGACCAGTCATGCGATCGACTATGACGATCCCGGCGGTCCCTCGGTTGAGGTGCGCGTGCAGGCGCTGTTCGGGATCGATCGCCATCCCACGTTCGGTCAGCCGCCACAGCCCTTGTTGCTCAAGTTGACCGATCCCGGCGGCAAGCCGCTCCAGACTACGCGCGACTTGCCGGGTTTCTGGCGGGGATCGTGGAAAGATGTGCAGCGCGACATGAAGGGCCGCTATCCCAAACACCGCTGGCCGGACGCGCCGTGGGCCGAGGATCCCAGTCTAAAAACGAAAAACGCGTTCGAAGCTTCGCGCCGCTCTTGATTCCCAGCGCGATTCGCCCGAAAGCGCCGGTCATGTCTGCACGCATCTATCAACGCCCCAAGAACGCCATGCAGTCGGGCAAGGCCCTGCTGGACCAGTGGATCCTCGATTTCGCCCCTGCAGAGGCGCGCAAGCCCGATCCGCTGATGGGCTGGTCGGGTTCGGGCGATACGCAGACCCAGGTCCAGCTGAAGTTCCGCAGCCTGGCGGAAGCCCAGGCCTATGCCGCCAAGCATGGCATCACGGCCATGGTCCACGGCACTCCGCCGCGCCGCCTGAAGCTGCAGAGTTACGCTGACAACTTTCGCTAGGTCGCTCTAAGTTGCGCCCACCAGTTGGCGAGGCGCTGTCAGAGACTTGCGTAATCAGCCCAACGCCGCCATATGCCCGCCCGGGAGTCGGTCGGACGCTTGCGTCCGCCAACCTGGTCAGGTCCGGAAGGAAGCAGCCACAACGGGTTGCGGCGGGTCGGCCGGCTCCTTTTCCTCCATTCGACAATTGTGCCGCCAGCGCCTACCAAGGACGCGATGGACGATTCACCCGATATCTTTGGCGAAGAGCCTGAGGACGAGGCCCCCAGCGCTGCGGAACTGGAAGCCGCAGGGCAGGAATCGATGTTCGGCGCGCCCGAGCCAGCTCTTGCCCCGGTCCCGGCGCCTGTGCCGCCTCCAGCTCCTGCACCTGTCGCAGCACCCGTAGCGGTTCCCGCCGCCCAGGCGCAGCCCTATCGCGTGCTGGCGCGCAAGTACCGTTCGCAGACCTTTGCCGAACTGATCGGGCAGGATGCGATGGTCCAGACGCTGGCCAATGCGATCAAGCGCGACCGGCTGGCCCACGCCTTCCTGATGACCGGCATTCGCGGGGTGGGGAAAACCTCCACCGCGCGCCTGATTGCCAAGGCGCTCAATTGCGTGGGTCCGGACGGGCAGGGCGGCCCGACGATCGATCCCTGCGGCCAGTGCGAACCGTGCCTGGCGATTGCCGAGGGCCGCCATATCGACGTGATCGAGATGGACGCCGCCAGCCATACCGGCGTGGATGACGTGCGCGAGATCATCGAGGCGGTGCGCTATGCAGCCGTTTCGGCGCGTTACAAGATCTACATCATCGACGAAGTCCACATGCTCAGCCGCAATGCGTTCAACGCCTTGCTCAAGACGCTGGAAGAACCGCCGCCGCATGTGAAGTTCCTGTTCGCGACGACCGAGGTGGACAAGCTGCCGGTCACGGTGCTGTCGCGCTGCCAGCGCTTTGACCTCAAGCGGATCCCGACTGAACTGCTCGCCAGCCACTTCGCCATGATCTGTGGCAAGGAGGGCGTTGAGGCCGAGGCCGAGGCGCTCGCGATGATTGCCGCCGCGGCCGATGGTTCGGTGCGCGATGGCCTCTCGATCCTCGACCAAGCGATTGCCCATGCCGATCTTGGTGGTGATGGCAAGGTCACCGCTGCGCAGGTGCAGGACATGCTGGGGCTGGCTGACAAGAGTGTCCAGCGCCGCCTGTTTGCCGCCCTGATCGGCGGCGACGCGGCTGGCTTGCTCGATCTGGTGGACCAGCAGTTCGCCCTGGGGGTTGAGCCACCGGCGCTGCTACGCGGCGCGCTGGAACTGACCCACCGGGTAACACTGGCGCAGCTCGGGCGGGACGAATCCTCGTTCTCAGAAGAAGAGCGCGCGACGATCAGCGAATGGTCGCAGCGGCTCTCGGCCGGGCAATTGCACCGCCTGTGGCAATTGCTGCTCAAGGGCCATGAAGAGGTCAAGACCGCACCCGATCCGCTGGTCGCGGCGCGGATGGCGCTGCTGCGGGTGCTGCACGCTGCGGACCTGCCTGATCCCGGCACACTGGCCAAGCATCTGGAAAACGCGCTGGCGAATGCTCCCCGCGCCGAAGGTTCGCCATCCGCTGCCGCTGCTCCGGCTCCGGTCGCAAGCCTTGGTTGGGAGCAGTTGATCGAAACTGTCGATCAGTCCGGCCAGCTGCGCGTGGCCCAGGTCATGCGGGATTGGGTCCGGGTGATCGCGATTGCACCGGGAGAGCTGACCTATTCGGTTGCGCCGGGTTATCCGGGCGATGTCGGGCCCGAAGTGCGCGACGCGATCCTGCGCGCTACCGGTGAACGCTGGGCCGTCCAGCGCGGCGAAGGGGAGGGCGCGCCCACCCTGCGTGAGCAGGCGGAGGCCCAAAAGGCTGCCGAGGATGCGGAACTGCGCCGCCACCCGCTGGTTGAAGCCACCTTCGCCGCTTTCCCGCAGGCCGAGATCGTTGAAGAAAAGCCCGAAGCGCGGATTGCCAGCGCTGGTGGCAGCAAATGGAGAAACTGACGTGAAGTCGATGGAAGAGATGCTCAAGGCCGCACAGCAGGCTGCCGAGACCATCCAGAAGCAGATGACCGAAAGCCAGACCAAGCTCGACGGGATCGAGGTTGAAGGTCGCGCCGGCGGCGGGCTCGTTTCGATCCGCGCTTCGGCCAAGGGACGGATCATCGGCGTCAATATCGATGACTGCCTGCTCAAGCCCGAAGAGAAGGGTATCCTTGAGGATCTGATCGCCGCCGCCTTCAACGATGCGCGGGCCAAGGCGGATGAAGTTGCCGGTCAGGAAATGGCCCGGATGCAGTCCGGGATGGGACTGCCGCCGGGCTTCAAGCTGCCGGGGATGTAGGGACCCTGCCGGCGCGTATCAGCGCGCCGGTTCGATCCGCTTGCCACCCTTGATCACTGCCGCCGGTGCTTCCAGCAGGCGGACGTTGGTGAGCGGATCACCCTCAACCGCTACCATATCGGCATAGCGCCCGGTCGCGATCTGGCCGACATCGCTTTCCTGGCCGAGCGCCTGCGATGCCGTGAGCGTGGCAGCGCGGATCGCGTCGAGCGGGGTCATCCCGTATTGCACCATCACGGCGAATTGCTGGCCCACCTGGCCATGCGGCATGACCCCGGCATCTGAACCGAACACCATGCGTACCCCAGCCTTGAAGGCCTTGCGGAAGTTGTCGCGCTGGATCTGGGCGACCTCGCGGTCCTTGCGCAGATTGTCTTCCAGCACGCCGTTCTTCTTGCCTTCGGCCTGGGTGTAATCGGTGTTCTTGATGTCCATCGAGAAGTAGACCGGCTTGACGCGGCTGACGGCGAGCTTGATCCCGTCATCGTCAACCAGGCTGACGTGTTCGATCGTATCGATCCCGGCCTTGATCGCTGCCTTGATCCCGGCCGCGCCGTGGGCGTGGGCGGCAACGCGCAGGCCCCACATCTGCGCTTCATCAACGATGGCGCGCAGTTCGCTCTCGCTCAGCTGTTGCTGGCCCGGCTCGGTGTTGCGGCTGAAGACCCCGCCGGTGGCGCAGACCTTGATGACTTCTGCACCGAACTTGCGCTGGCGGCGCACCTGATAGCGCAGCTCTTCCTCGCCATCACCGACGCCTTCTTCCTTGTGGTCCTTTTCCAGCGAGGGCGGAAGGAAGGTGGAATCGCAATGGCCGCCGGTGGCGCCCAGCGCATAACCGGCCGGGACGATGCGCGGGCCGATGGCATAGCCATTGGCGATGGCCTGCTTCAGGCCGATATCGTTGCGGTTGGCCGAACCGACGTTGCGCACGGTGGTGAAGCCGGCATCAAGCATGGCCCGGGCATTGCCCACGGCGGTCATGCCAAAGAAGCTGTCGGTGAATTCCAGGCCGCGATAGCCGCCAATGTCAGCCGGTCCATCAAGGTGGACGTGCATGTCGATCAGGCCGGGAACCAGGGTCTTGCCGGGCAGGTCTACGCGGTCGACCTCTGCCGAAAGCTTGATCGTGCGAGCATTGGCAATGCTGGTGATGCGTCCGGCATCGTCCACGAAGATCGCGGGGTGATCAACGTAATTGCCCTTGGCCGCGTCAAGATAGCGATCGGCGGTGATTACCACCGGCTTGGCCAGCGCCGGAGCGGCCAGCACGGCCGCGGCAATCGAAAGCGAAAGGGCAAGGGGCTTCATCAGCAATATTCTCCAGAGAACGTGGCTTTCTGATGCTTGTTTCGTACGCGAATAGCAATCCCGCGCCGTCCACAGCCCTGAAAGCGCCGCCCATTGCACCGTCCAAGGGGCATCCCCATATCTCGGATTAAGCCGGGACTCACCCGGATGGTGCAACCAGCACCGTTTGATGATGGATAGCCACATGCATTTGCTCCCCCTGCTGCCCCTTCGCGATATTGTCGTGTTCCCCGGGATGGTCGTGCCACTGTTTGTTGGCCGCGAGAAATCGGTCGCTGCGCTGGAAGCGGCGATGGCGGGTGACAAGGACATTTTCCTGCTCGCGCAGCTCGATCCGGGTTGCGACGATCCCGATGGCGATGATCTCTATGACGTTGGCGTTGTCGCCACCGTGTTGCAGCTGCTGAAGCTGCCCGATGGCACGGTCCGCGTGCTGGTTGAGGCGCGGCAGCGGGCAAAGCTTCAGGACCTGCGCGTGGAGAACGGCGCGCAGGGCGAAATGGTTGTCGCCGCGGTGGAGCTGATGGACCAGCCCGCCGCGAGCGGCAACGAGGTTGAGGCCATGATGCGCTCGGTCGTTGAGACTTTTGCGGAATATGCCAAGCTCAACAAGAAGCTACCGCAGGACGCGGGTGAGAATCTGGGCGAAATCACCGAAGCCTCGCCGCTGGCGGACGCCGTGGCCGCTCACATCCAGACCAAGGTGGCCGACAAGCAGGCCATGCTGAGTGAGAGCGATCCGCTCAAGCGGCTGGAGATGGCCCATTCCTTCATGGAAGGCGAACTGGGCGTGCTGCAGGTTGAGCGGCGCATCCGCGGGCGCGTGAAGCGCCAGATGGAAAAGACCCAGCGCGAATATTACCTCAACGAACAGCTCAAGGCGATCCAGCAGGAGCTGGGCGGCGAAGATGCAGGCGAGGTCAACGAACTGCAGGAACTGCAGGACAAGATCGATCGCCTCAAGCTGTCGAAGGAAGCCCGGGCCAAGGCCAATGCCGAGCTCAAGAAGCTGCGCACGATGCAGCCGATGAGCGCCGAGGCCACCGTGATCCGCAACTACCTTGACGTGCTGCTGGGTCTGCCCTGGGGCAAGAAGTCAAAGCTGAAGCGCGATATCCCGGCCGCCCAGGCGATCCTCGATTCCGATCACTATGCGCTGGAAAAGGTCAAGGACCGGATCGTTGAATATCTGGCGGTGCAGGCGCGCACAAACAAGCTGAAGGGGCCGATCCTGTGCCTCGTCGGCCCGCCGGGCGTCGGCAAGACCAGCCTTGGCAAGTCGATCGCCAAGGCGACCGGCCGCCAGTTCATCCGCCAGTCGCTGGGCGGGGTGCGTGATGAGGCTGAAATTCGCGGCCACCGCCGGACCTATATCGGCTCGCTCCCGGGCAAGATCGTCAGCAACCTGCGCAAGGCCGGGACCAGCAATCCGCTGTTCCTGCTCGATGAGATCGACAAGCTGGGGCAGGACTTCCGCGGCGATCCGGCTTCGGCCCTGCTGGAAGTGCTGGATCCGGAACAGAACGCCAAGTTCCAGGATCACTATCTGGAACTGGACTATGACCTGTCTGACGTGATGTTTGTCTGCACGGCCAACAGCCTGAACCTGCCGCAGCCGCTGCTCGACCGGATGGAGATCATCCGGCTGGAAGGCTATACCGAGGACGAAAAGGTCGAGATTTCGGAGCGGCACCTCGTCGCCAAGCAGGTTGAGGCTCATGGCCTCAAGGCGGGCGAATTCACGCTGGAAAGCGCTGCGCTGCGCGACCTGATCCGGTACTATACCCGCGAAGCCGGCGTGCGTACGCTGGAACGCGAGATTGCCCGCCTGGCCCGCAAGAGCCTGCGCAAGATCCTTGAGGGCAAGGAAACCGCGATCACGATCACGCCCGAAAACCTGGGTGACTATGCCGGGGTGCGGAAGTTCAAATTCGGCGAGGCCGAAGAAGAGCATCAGGTCGGCGCCGTTACCGGTCTGGCCTGGACCGAGGTGGGCGGCGAACTGCTGACCATCGAAAGCGTGACCGTGCCCGGCAAGGGCGGGGTCAAGACCACCGGCAAGCTGGGTGAGGTCATGAACGAGTCCGTCCAGGCGGCCTTCAGCTTCGTCCGGGCGCGTTCACCGGCCTACGGCATCAAGCCCAGCCTGATCGCGCGCAAGGATATCCATATCCACTTGCCCGAAGGCGCTGTCCCCAAGGACGGGCCAAGCGCCGGGATCGGGATGGTCACTTCGATCGTTTCGACCCTGACAGGCATTCCGGTCCGCAAGGACGTTGCCATGACCGGCGAAGTTACGCTGCGAGGCCGGGTCCTGGCGATTGGCGGTCTCAAGGAAAAGCTGCTGGCTGCATTGCGCGGCGGGATTACCACGGTGCTTATTCCCGAGGAGAACGTGAAGGATCTGGCCGAACTGCCGGCGAACATCACGGCTGGTCTGGAAATTGTGCCGGTGGGCCATGTCGATCAGGTGCTGGAACGCGCGCTGGTAGCGGTTCCTGAACCGATCGAATGGACCGAGGCGGATGACCTGGCCAGCCAGCCCAGCGCGGGCGCGGCAGCCGGGAGCGGAGAGATCCCCACCGCGCATTAAGCGTTGAGGCCGGTTCTACGTTTCCGATTCGCTGCGGTGCAGCACGGCGGGATTATCCGTGTTCCTACGCGTAGGCGGTCAGGAACGGCGGGAATCGGTGGATAATCCGCGTTACTTCTATTGGTTTCGCTTTGACAGCTTCCAGAAAAGCGGCTCAATTCCGTCAGCTTTTCGAGGCGAATCAAACTAGTCATTAATTCCACAAGGTAGGGGCTAATCTCCATGAACAAGAACGACCTGATCGGCGCAGTCGCAGAAGCAAGCGGCCTGACCAAGAGCGATGCCACCAAGGCTGTTGAAGGCGTGTTCGACGCCATCACCGGCGCGCTGAAGAAGGGCGACGAAGTGCGCCTCGTTGGCTTCGGCACCTTCTCGGTTGCCAAGCGCAAGGCTTCGACCGGCCGCAACCCGCGCACCGGCGAACCGATGGCGATCAAGGCTTCGGCTCAGCCGAAGTTCAAGGCCGGCAAGGGCCTGAAGGACGCTGTCAACTAAGCAGCTTTCCTGACGACCGCACCGCCTCGCGGTCGGCCAGCCAAATTACGCCGCGTCTGCCCAGTGCAGGCGCGGCGTTCGGCTTTTTTGGGGGTTGTTGTCGCGCGCTGTCTGGACGGTTGGCCCGGCCGCGCCTATATCCCCACGTAATGAAGCGTATTCTTCTCGCCTTTCTGGCCCTGATGACGGGTCTTGTTGCGCAGGCTGGCCCGGTCCAGGCGCGCATGAATGGTGCTGCAGATACGGAAATCGGCGTTTCCGACGGATCGCGCGGCACGGCCCGGCCCAGCCAGGTCCAGGCCCAGCCTGTCGATGCCCCGGTTGCCCAGAAGGAACGGCGTGAGCGGCAGCTGACGCGTATCCGCCCCGGTCGCGGGCGAGTCTATATTCCATCGGTTCTGTTCGGTCCCGATCGCGCGCTGGAATAGCGCAAGCGTTCCCTTTTTTGACGTTATTTCGCGCGCCGGTAGCGGCTGCGCGTCTGCCTCTATACCTCTGAATACACAGGAATTGCCCCATGATCGGCGCCATTGCCAAAGCCATTTTCGGCTCGTCCAACGATCGTTACGTCAAGTCGCTCGACAAGATTGTCCGTCAGATCAACGCTTTCGAGCCGATGATCGAAGCGATGACCGATGACGAGCTTTCCGCCCAGACTGCCAAGTTCCGCCGCCAACTGGATGAGGGCAAGACCCTTGACGAGCTTCTGCCTGAAGCCTTCGCCACGGTGCGTGAGGCAGGCAAGCGCCGGATGGGCATGCGCCACTTCGATGTGCAGATGATCGGCGGCATCGTGCTGCACCGCGGTGAGATTGCGGAAATGCGCACGGGTGAGGGCAAGACCCTGGTGGCAACCCTGCCGGTCTATCTCAACGCGCTCGAAGGCAAGGGCGTCCACGTTGTTACCGTGAACGATTACCTGGCCAAGCGCGACGCCGAGTGGATGGCGCAAATCTATAACTTCCTTGGCCTGACCGTGGGCGTGATCGTGCCCAATATGCCCGAGGATGAACGCCGCGCGGCCTATGCCTGCGACATTACCTATGCCACGAACAGCGAACTGGGCTTCGATTACCTGCGCGATAACATGAAGCAGGAGCGGGGCCAGATGGTCCACCGCCCGTTCAATTTCGCAATCGTCGACGAAGTGGACTCGATCCTGATCGACGAAGCCCGCACGCCGCTGATCATTTCCGGCCCGACCGACGACAAGAGCAATCTCTATGTCGCGGTCGATGCGATCGTGAAGCAGGTTACCGAAGATCTCTACGACAAGGACGAGAAGACCAAGAACATCAACTTCACCGAAGAAGGGGTGGAGTGGGTTGAACGCCAGTTGGAAGCGGCCGGGCTGCTGGTTGGTTCGAACCTCTACGATGTCGAAAACACCCAGGTGGTGCACCATCTGGACCAGAGCCTGAAGGCCAATGTCATGTTCAAGCGTGACACCGACTACATCGTGAAGGACGACAAGGTTGTCATCATCGATGAGTTCACCGGCCGCATGATGGATGGCCGGCGCTGGTCGAACGGGCTGCACCAGGCCGTCGAAGCCAAGGAAGGGGTCCGGATCGAGCCGGAAAACCAGACCATGGCTTCGATCACCTATCAGAACTACTTCCGGATGTATCCGAAGCTGGCCGGGATGACCGGTACGGCCGCCACCGAAGCGGCTGAATTCTTCGACATCTATCGCATGAACGTGGTGACGATCCCGACCAACGTGCCGGTGCAGCGGATCGACGAGGAAGACGAATTCTACAAGAACACCGCCGACAAGTTCCAGGCGATCGCCAAGCTGATCCGTGAAAAGAACGAGATCGGCCAGCCAGTGCTGGTGGGGACCGTCTCGATCGAAAAGTCGGAAATGCTGTCGGACTACCTGCGGCAGGAAGGGGTGCAGCACGCGGTGCTGAACGCCCGCTTCCACGAGATGGAAGCTCATATCGTCGCTCAGGCCGGCCGGCTTGGCGCGGTGACTATCGCCACCAACATGGCGGGCCGCGGGACCGACATCAAGCTGGGCGGCAATGCCGAGTTCCGGATCGAGGACGAGCTCAAGGACATGCCCGAGGGGCCTGAGCGTGACGCCGCGATCGCGAAGATAGAGGCCGAGATCGATGCTGAAAAGCAGAAGGTGCTCGCGGCTGGTGGTCTCTGCGTGATCGGTACGGAACGCCATGAAAGCCGCCGCATCGATAACCAGCTGCGCGGCCGTTCGGGCCGTCAGGGCGATCCGGGCCTGAGCAAGTTCTACCTCTGCCTTGAAGACGATCTGCTGCGCATCTTCGGCCCGGACACGCTGTTCGCCAAGATGATGAATTCGAACTTGGCCGATGGTGAGGCAATTGGTTCGAAGTGGCTGTCGAAGGCGATCGAGACCGCGCAGAAGAAGGTCGAAGCCCGCAACTATGACATTCGCAAGCAGGTTGTCGAATACGACAACGTGATGAACGACCAGCGCAAGGTCATCTACGAACAGCGCGCCGACATCATGGATGCCGAGGCGATTGACGATGTCGTGGTGGATATGCGCCACGATACGATCAATTCGCTGGTCGGCGCCGCCTGCCCGCCGGGTTCCTATCCCGAGCAGTGGGACGTCGATGGTTTGCGCCAGAAGCTGGGCGAAGTGCTGGGCCTCGACGTGCCGCTGCAGGATTGGATGCAGGAAGACGGACTTGAGCCGGAGGCAATCGAAGAGCGCGTTGTCGCCCTGGCCGATGCCAAGGATGCCGAGAAGATTGGCGAAGATGCCGCCCTGTGGCGCCATATCGAGAAGCAGGTCCTGCTCGATCGCCTCGATCATTACTGGAAGGAGCATCTGGCCACGCTGGATGCGCTGCGCCAGGTCGTGTTCCTGCGGGCCTATGCCCAGAAGACTCCGATCAACGAGTACAAGCAGGAAGCCTTCGGCCTGTTTGAACGGATGCTGGAAGTGATCCGCGAGGATGTGACCCGTATCCTGATGAACAGTGCCCTGCGGATGCCTGAAACGGCGCAGCTCCCTGATCTGCCTGATTTCCTGACCAGCCACGTTGATGCTTCGGCAGGTGCGCAGGGTGGCATGGCAACGGCGGGCGCGGCGGCCGTGATGGGTGCGCTGGGCTCTGGGGTCGCGGATCCCTATGCTGACATGGGCCTGTCGCGCAACGCGCCGTGCCCCTGCGGTTCGGGCGAGAAATACAAGCACTGTCACGGCGCTTTGAAATAAGTAAAAATATCAGTAACATAGCACTCTAAATGTCGCATTTCGTTGTTAGACAAATGTTGTACATTTCTTCGAAAAAGGGTGCTATGTTGCACAAATGTTAGACAAAAACTTCGATGGTTTTGAGGAGCTTACTCACGAGGGTAAGCTGCGACTCTACACACGAAACGGCATCTTTCAGGCTCGTGTGTACATCGGTGGTCGTCGCTATCTCACGAAGAGCTTGAAGACACGAAAGCTCGATGAAGCTCGTAAAGGTGCTGAGTACTTCTGGTACGAGATTCAGATCAAGCAAGACAACAACCTGCCTGTCAGAGGCAAGCGTTTCAAAGATGTGATTGCAGAGTACCTTAAGCTCAGGAGGTCTCAGAATCAGCGCGGCTTGAAGAAGTCTCCAGATCGTCGCAGCCAGGAATATACGAGCGATCAGAATCTGCGTCAGATGGAGCGGGTCAGCAAGTTTTGGCTTGAGTACTGCGGGTCACGATCTGTCGAGACAATCGATAACGCTGTGCTGACGGATTATGTGTCGTGGCGTCGAGATTACTACTCGAAGATTCCTGAGAAAGATCGTCCAAGAAACTACTCGCTTTATCCTGCTGATAAGACACTTGAGTGGGAAACGGTCTTTGCGCTGACGCTGCTGAAGTATGCACACGAACGCGGTTATCGTGGTGCCAAGCAGATGCCAGATTACTACTACAAGGCGAGTAGAACGAAAACTCGCCCATCATTCACGCTCGACGAGTATCGCATTCTCTACAAAGGGATGCGAAGCTGGATGTATGCTGAGAAAAAGAACGAAGTTCGACGCTACACGAGAGAGCTTTTGCGGGATTATGTGCTGATCTTGGCGAACTCAGGGATCAGAGTTGGGGAAGCGAACAACTTGCGAGAGAGCGATCTGGTTAAGTTTACAGATGGGCTTGGAAGGCAGAACTATCGCTTCGTTGTCAACGGCAAGACTGGTGAGAGAGAGGTTGTGCTGCGTACAAACGCAGTTCGTTATGTTGAACGCTGTCTTGCGCGGAACGCACTTTGGCGTGAACGATGGGAGAAGAACGCAGCTAACGGCGTGAAGGCGCACAATCGCAAGGCAGCAAAGAAGGGCGATTGGCTCTTCAGAATGGCTGATGGTAATCAAGTCATCTCTCTCGGAGATCAGTTTCAAAAGGTTCTGGAAAGAGAGAAGATCACGCATAACTTCAATGGAGAGCCATTCAGTTTGTACTGCTTGCGTCACTTCTATGCGGTTCAGATGCTAAGGCGTGGCAAGGCGACTATCTGGGATCTTTCAGAGAATATGGGCGCTGATGTGACGATCATTAAGAAGCACTATGGCAGTAGCGCAAAGTCTGCGCTTGTGGCTGATCGTTTGGGTTGAGCTTACTTTAAAGTTTAAAGTTTCTCCGCAACGCCACCATTTTTGTGCCCATGCCCCTACTAAGCTTATTTGGGCTGCTGATGAGAGTGGTGTTCAGCAGCGTCGAGAAGTAGCAAAGCGTATTAAGCGTTGGTGGGTTGAGAATATCGATGGAACTGCCCAGCTTACGATTCGTTATGGCAGTAAACCGTTGGAGCTTGTGAAGGGAAAGAACGCCATTGAATGTGAAAGTGTTTCTGTAATAGCGACCATTCTTGAGGCTGTGAAGCAAGCTGTTATTGATGGTGAGTTTGATTCTATTTTAAACGGACAGGTTTCTGCGGTTAAAAGGGTGAAGCAAACATGATTTAAGGTATTTTATATTATAGAAATACTTTGAATCGTGTTTTACAAATGTTAGACAGTAGGTTTTTATATGAAAAAAATAACGCAAAACCAGTGTTTTAGAGTCACGCCGTGCAAATACAAGCACTGCCACGGGGTGGCTGCGTAACCATTAAGGACAGGGGGTGACGATGCTAGCCTTGGGTTTCTTCGTCACCGCCCTGCTTTATGCTTCTGTCGGGTTTGGCGGCGGATCGACCTACAGCGCGCTGCTGGCGCTGGCGGGGTTCGATTACCGGCTGCTGCCGATTGTCAGTCTGGCCTGCAATATTGTCGTGGTATCGGGCAGCACGATCCGGTTCGCCCGGGCAGGACTGGTGCCGTGGCGTGGCGCCCTGACGCTGGCCCTGGTCGCTGCCCCGTTGGCCTTCCTGGGCGGATTGACGCCGATGAAGGAGGCCACCTTCCTGCTGCTCTTGGGGCTCAGCCTCGTGCTGGCCGGGCTGGCGCTGCTCTTGCCGCGCTCACCGGAACTGGACGGGACGCCAACACCTGCTGCCCGATGGATGGGCTTCGCCGCCGCACCGCTGGGTTATCTGGCGGGGCTGGTCGGGATCGGGGGCGGGATCTTCCTGGCCCCCCTGCTGCATCTGACCCGCTGGCACCGCGCCCGCCAGATCGCCGCGACCGCCAGCCTGTTCATCCTGATCAATTCGATCGCCGGGCTGGTTGGTCAACTGGCCAAGAACGGCCCCGGCCGCTTTGCCGAAGCCTTGAGCGGAGCTGTGCCGCTGGTGCTGGCCGTGATCGTCGGCGGGCAACTGGGCAGCCTGCTGGCGCAGCGCCTGCTGCCCGAAAAGGTCATCCGCTGGCTGACCGCCGCGCTGACGATCTGGGCGGGCTCACAGCTTCTGCTGCGCTGAAACCATAAAGGCCCCGCCGGATGGCGAGGCCTTTAGGAAATAGTGGCTCCTCGAGTTGGATTCGAACCAACGGCCGCTCGATTAACAGTCGAGTGCTCTACCGCTGAGCTATCGAGGAGCAGTCCCGTTTCCGGGACAGGTGGGCGCCTATACCACCCCAAATCGGGTTGGCAAGGGGGTCATTCGTCAGAACTGGAATTGTTCTGCGAAGATGCGCTCTTCCAGGCTTTTGCCCGGGTCAAACAGTAGCGTCAGCGCCTGATCCCGCGCCGTGCAAACCTTTACCGCCTGAATGTCGCGCAGTTCCTTCTGGTCGGCAACGGTCGCCACGGGGCGCTTGATCGGATCGAGCACGCGAAAATCAATCTCGTAGTGATCGGGCAGGATCGCGCCGCGCCAGCGCCGTGGGCGGAACGGGCTGATCGGGGTGAGGGCCAGCATGTTCGATCCCAGCGGCAGGATCGGGCCGTTGGCCGAAAGATTATAGGCTGTTGAACCGGCCGGCGTGGCCACCAGAATGCCGTCACAGGCCAGGTCCGGCACGCGCACCTTGCCATTGACCGAAACTTCCAGCCGCGCTGTCTGGCGGGTTTCGCGCAGCAGCGAGACTTCGTTAATGGCGTAAAAGCTTTCCTGCTTGCCGCTGCCGGTGGTGGCCGTCATCTCCAGCGGAGCAACGGCGATCCGGCGGGCGCGGGCCACCCGCTCTGCCAGGGTGCGGGTGCCGCGCGGGTGGTTCATCAGGAAGCCGATGGTGCCCTGATTGATGCCGTAAGCTGGCAAGACACGCCCGCTATCGAGCATATGGTGCAGGGTTTGCAGCATGAAGCCATCGCCGCCCAATACGACCACGGCCTCAGCCTCGGCCGTGCTGACGAAGTTTTCGCGGGCGCGATAGGTTTCGGCGGCTTCCTGCGCCCGGGGCGTGTCGGAAGCGAGCAGGGCAAGGCGGGGTAACTGGCTCATTAGCAGTGATGCATATGGACCGTTACCGCATTTGGCAACGCAAAGCCCCGGAAACGGTTTGGTAGGCTGCCGCTGCTATCCCGCAACCATGACGTTACCTCCGCTGCAAAACACCATGCGCGATGCCTTGACCGGCCTGCTCGGCCGCGAAGCTGCGCATCAGCGGTTAGCCAGCTGGTTGGGGCGGGATGCTCAGGTTCACGGCGCTTTGATCGGCCTGCGGCGGTTGGATGCCGTAAACGCTGCCTATGGCGCGGCGATCGGGGATGCCGCTTTGGCTGAAGTCGCAGCCCGGCTCAGGCACTTCGCCGCCGATGAGCTGGCCGCAAACTGGTTTGCCGCCCGGATCGGTGGGGGACAATTCCTGCTGGTAAGCCGCGAACCCTGCAGCCGTGAGCGTTGGCAAGTGTTGGTGGCACAACTGCTGGATCTGCTCGCCCGGCCGATCATGAGCGGGGCCGGAACGCTGCGGCCTAGCCCCAGAGCGGCCATGCTGCGCGGTCTGGCCGGCGAGGGCGCGGATTCGATCCTCGACCGACTGGCGCATACGCTGGACCGGTTGCTGGTGCAGCAGGGCCGTCGGATCGTGTGGGCCGATGGTGAAGGGACCCGGCCCGGACGCAGCGCGGTCCAGCTGGAAGCGGACCTCCTCCGGGCGCTCGATCATGACGAAATCGAGGTGGTGTTCCAACCGCAATACAGCTGCGCCACCGACCTCCTGACCGGTGCCGAGGCCCTGGCGCGCTGGAACCACCCCGCGCTGGGCCAGATTGGTGCGGGCGGCCTGTTCGCGGTGGCCGAGCGGACCGATCACGTAGCCCAGCTCTCACGCCATATTGCGCGGCTGGCGCTGCGGTCTGCGGCGGAGTGGCCAGGGGACTTGCGGCTTTCGCTGAATGTCACGCCAAACGATCTGGCGGCGCACGATTTCGCCGCAAGCTTTGTCGGGTTGCTGGATGATTGTGGCTTTCCGGGGTGGCGGCTGACATTGGAGGTGACCGAGCAAGTCCTGCTTGCGGATGTCTCCACGGCCGGCCGGGCCTTGCAGGAGCTGGCGGCCCGGGGGATCAAATTCGCGCTCGATGATTTCGGCGCCGGGTTCTGCAACTTCCGTTACCTTAAGCTGCTGCCGCTCCACATCCTCAAGCTCGATCGTTCGATGATCGAGGGCATCGTTGCCGATAGCCGTGACCTTGCGGTTTTACGGGCGATCCTGGCCATGGCCCGGGCGCTGGATCTGGCGGTCGTGGCCGAAGGCGTTGAGAACGAGGGGCAGCGCCTGCTGATTGCGGCAGAAGGGTGCCAGTCTTACCAGGGGTTCCTGCGATCCCCGCCGCTCGACGCTGCGGCCTTCGTGCGTCTCGCGGCGGACTAAGCCCTAGCGGGCCTTGCGCGCAATTGCGCTAAGCCCCTTGGTCAGCTGGAACAGGCCGTTCAGGCGCGCTGCCGGATCGCCCCAAGCGCGATTGACCACCAGCTTGCTGTCGGGCCGCAGCTTCACCGCGCCATTGAGCCGCTCGGTATAGGCGATGAGGCCCGCCGGATCGACGAACTGATCGTTGTGGAAGCTGACCAGCGTACCCTTCGCGCCGACATCGATCTTGGCGATGTTCGCGACGATCGCCTGCTGCTTGATCTGGATCAGCTTGACCAGGTTGGCGGTCGCAGCGGGCAGAGGGCCAAAGCGGTCGATCATTTCGGCAGAGATCGATTCCATTTCGGCAAGGTCCTCGGCATCGTTGAGGCGGCGATAAAGTGCCATGCGAACGGCCAGATCCGGCACATAGTCTTCCGGGATCATGATCGGCGCATCAACCGTGATCTGCGGCGAAAGCGCGTGGCGTTCCTTGGCAAGGCCCATGTCGCCGGCCTTGGCCGCCAGAATGGCGTCTTCCAGCATCGACTGGTAAAGTTCGAAGCCAACCTCGCGGATGTGGCCGGATTGCTCATCGCCCAGCAGGTTGCCGGCACCGCGAATATCCAGATCGTGGCTGGCCAGCTGGAACCCGGCCCCCAGGCTATCCAGATCGCCCAGCACCTTGAGCCGCTTTTCGGCAACCTCGCTCAGCTGGGTGTCGGCCGGGGTGGTCAGATAGGCATAGGCGCGCAGCTTTGACCGGCCGACCCGGCCGCGCAGCTGGTAAAGCTGGGCCAGGCCGAAGCGGTCAGCGCGATGGATGATGATCGTGTTGGCGCTGGGAATATCGAGCCCGCTCTCGACGATCGTGGTCGATAGCAGCACCTCATACTTCTTTTCGTAGAAGGCGCTCATCCGTTCTTCCACTTCGGTCGCGCCCATCTGTCCGTGGGCGGTGACGAAGCGGATTTCCGGCACGGTATCGCGCAGCCACTTTTCGATGCCTTCCATATCGGCAATGCGCGGCACGACGATGAAGCTCTGGCCGCCGCGGTGATGCTCGCGCAGCAGGGCTTCGCGCATCACCATGTTGTCCCATTCCATCACATAGGTCCGAACTGCCAGGCGATCGACCGGCGGGGTCTGGATGGTAGAGAGTTCGCGCAGGCCGGACATGGCCATCTGCAGCGTCCGCGGAATCGGCGTGGCGGTCAGCGTCAGGACGTGGACATTGGCGCGCAGCTGTTTGAGCGCTTCCTTGTGATTGACACCGAAACGCTGTTCCTCGTCGACAATGACCATGCCCAGCCGCTTGAACTTGACCGTCTTGGACAGGATCGCGTGGGTGCCGATCACCACATCGATCGTGCCCTCGGTCAGGCCGTCGCGGGTGGCGGCCGCTTCCTTGGCCGGTACCAGACGCGAGAGGCGGCCGATATTGAGCGGGAAGCCGGCAAAGCGCTCCACGAGATTGCTGTAGTGCTGGCGCGCGAGCAGGGTGGTGGGGGCGACCACGGCCACCTGCTGCCCGGCCATGGCTGCCACGAATGCGGCCCGCAGCGCGACCTCGGTCTTGCCGAAGCCAACATCGCCGCAGACCAGCCGGTCCATCGGGCGGCCAGCGCCAAGGTCTTCCAGCACATCCTCGATCGCGCGCTCCTGATCCTCAGTCTCGGCCCAGGGGAAGCGATCGGTAAACTGGCCATAGCTCGCCTGTTCGGGGGCTAGCACTGGCGCCTGCCGCAAGGCCCGCTGGGCCGCGGTGCGAAGCAATTCGTGCGCGATTTCGCGGATGCGCTCCTTGAGCCGGGCCTTGCGCCGCTGCCAGCCTTCGCCGCCCAGCTTGTCGAGCGCGACCAGTTCGCTGTCGCTGCCATAGCGGCTGAGGACATCGATGTTCTCGACCGGGATGTAGAGCTTGTCGCCCCCGGCATAGGTCAGCATCACGCAATCGTGCGGTGATTGCCCGACCGGGATCGATTGAAGCCCTTCATAGCGTCCGATCCCATGATCCATGTGGACCACCAGGTCACCGGGGGTGAGCGCCGCGAGTTCGGCCAGAAACGCGTCCGCGCTCTTCTTGCGCTTCTTGCGGCGGACCAGCCGGTCACCCAGCAGGTCCTGTTCGGTGATCAGTTCCAAGCCGGGGTTCGAGAAACCGTTGTCGAGTGGCAGGACCAGCGCCACCGGCACACCCTTGGCGGCAAGGCCCAGCGCCTCTTGCCAGGTTTCCGCTTCCACCGGGGCAGGCTTGACCGCTTCGCCAAGGATGGCGGCAATACGGGCGCGGCTGCCGGCGGTGTAGCAGGCAATCAGCGCCTTGCGGCCCTGCGCCGCCTGTCCATTCAGGTAGCGCGCCGCCGCTTCATAAACATTATCACCGCGGGCGCGTTCGGGGGCGAAGTCGCGGCCCGAAGTGAAGCCGAAGTCGATGACCGAGGCGCTGTCTGGTTGGGCAAAAATATCGGCGCGGTGGATCGGCCAAGAGGCTTGCCGGCCGCCCAGTTCGTCTTGCGAAAGGTAAAGCGCGTCGGGCTTGAGCGGGCGATAGGAACCGGCGGCCTTTCCGGCGGTATCGGTGCGGGCCGCAAAGTAATCGGCAATGTCGCCCAGGCGTTCATCCGCCGCGCCCTGCGCGCTGCTGTCGATCACGATCAGGTCATTCTCGGCCAGGTGATCGAACAGCGTCACCATCCGGTCTTCGAACAGCGGCAGCCAGTGCTCCATCCCGGCGAGACGGCGGCCATCGCTGACCGCCTGATAGAGCGGATCGCTGGTAGCATTGGCGCCGAACATCTCGCGATAGCGGCTGCGGAACCGCTTGACGCTGTCCTCGTCGAGCAGGGCTTCGCTGGCCGGCAGCAGCAGGTGCTGATCGCGTGTACCGATCGAACGCTGGGTGTTTGGATCGAACAGGCGCAGCGTTTCCAGCTCATCGCCAAAGAAATCGAGCCGCAGGCCAACTTCGAGCCCCGAGGGGAAGATATCGAAGATCGAACCGCGCACGGCATATTCACCGGCATCAACCACGGTATCGGTGCGGCTGTAGCCCTGCCGCTGGAGAAGGCCGATCAGGCTTTCCCGGCCGATCTCCATTCCGGGTTTGAGCAGCTTGACCGATTCGCGAATCCGGAACGGGGTCAGCACCCGTTGCAGCACGGCGTTGATCGTGGTGACCAGCAGCTGCGGCCCCTCGCGCTTGCCTTGCAGGCGATAGAGCGCAGCGAGGCGGCGGGCGGAGACCGACAGGGCCGGGCTGGCGCGGTCATAGGGCAGGCAATCCCAGCCCGGGAAGGTGATCACATCCAGCTCGGGCGCAAAGAACGCGGCGGTGTCAGCCACGGCCTGCATGGCGGCTTCATCTGGCGCGATGAACACGGCACGGCCCTTGGTTGCACGGGCCAGGTCAGCCAGCACCAGCGGCTGGGCCCCGCGCGCCAATCCGGCGAGGGTGAGGGGCGTGTTTGCCGAGAGGATCTTGTTCAGGTCAGCCATGATGCGCGCAACAACAATTGCCCCGCGGGCCATTTCGAGGCCAACGGGGTGGGAATCGGTAAGGCGGCCTTAGCGCGGGCTTAGCGCCGTGTCAGTGCGGGATTTCGACGTAGTCGAGCTTGCGGAAGGCATCCATCAGCGCGCCGCGATACTCTTCGGGGATGTCCAGGGTGCCCAGTGCCCAGCCCATGATATCGACGTCTTCCTCGTCAAGCAGGGCTTCGAACCAGGCGATCTCCGCTTCGGCCCATTCGCCATGATAGCGATCATAAAAGCCGCCGATCATGTAATCGGCCTCGCGTGTGCCGCGGTGCCAGGCGCGGAACTTCAGGCGGCGAAGGCGGTCGGAAAGGTCCATATCCCCGCGGTTAAGTCAGCGCGCGCTTGGAAGCAAGCGTCGGGGCTGGCTATAGAGGAGGACCATGCGCCCGGATCGCCTCAATTCCCTGTTCGTTTCGGCCGATAGCCTGAAGGGCGTCGGCCCAGGGCTGGCGCGTCCGCTGGAGAAGCTGGGACTGACCCGGGTGAAGGACTTTGCCTATCACCTGCCTGACCGCTTCGTGCAGCGCCGGGCCGTGGCGAACCTGGATGAGGCGAGCGTTGGCGAACAGATCGTTGTTGCGCTGACCCCGATCGAGCATCGCAGCTCTTCCGGGCGCGGGCCGTTCCGCGTGCTGGCGCAGGATGCGATAGGCAATGTCTGCGCGATCAGCTATTTCGGACGGGCGTCTTACTCGGCCAAGAAACAGTTGCCGGTGGGTGAGCAGCGCTGGGTAGCCGGTCGGCTGGAGCAATACGGCCAGATGTTGCAGATGGTGCATCCGGACCATGTCGAGGCCGACAGCGCCGTGCTGCTGGGGCAATTGAACGAGCCGGTCTATCCGCTTTCCGAAGGCCTGACACAGGGCCGCCTGACGGGGCTGGTCGAACAGGCACTTGGGCATGTGTCGGATCTGCCGGAGTGGATCGAGCCGGGCCTGCTGGCGAAAATGCAATGGCCAACGTGGCGTGATGCCCTCGCGCTGGTGCACCGCGACAACCACGTCAGCGCGCGCGATCGGCTGGCCTATGATGAACTGCTGGCCAACAGCCTGGCACTGATGCTGGTGCGGCAATCGAACCGCCGGGAGAGCGGAACACCGCTCCAGGGCGATGGTTCGCGGCGGGCAAGGCTCAGCCTGCCGTTCCCGCTGACGGGTGCCCAGCAACGCTCGATTACCGAGATCGAGGGAGACATGGCGCAAAGCGCGCCGATGCTGCGGCTGCTGCAGGGGGATGTCGGCTCGGGCAAGACGGTAGTCGCGCTTTCGGCCATGCTGATTGCGGTGGAGGCCGGGGCGCAGGCCGCGCTACTTGCGCCGACGGAAATCCTTGCCCGCCAGCACCACGAAACGCTGACCCGGTTGGCGGCGGGCACCGGGGTGGAGATTGCCTTGCTGACGGGCCGGGACAAGGGCCGCGCGCGCGAAGCGATCCTGATGGGGCTGCTGGATGGCTCGATCGATATGGTCGTCGGCACCCATGCGATTTTCCAGGATGCGGTGAACTACCGCAACCTGGCGCTGGTGGTGATTGACGAGCAGCACCGCTTCGGCGTCGGCCAGCGGCTGATGCTGGCGCAGAAGGGGCGGCGCACGCCGCATTGCCTGGCCATGACCGCCACGCCGATCCCGCGCACGTTGACCCTGGCCCAGTATGGCGAGATGGACGTCAGCAAGCTGGATGAGATGCCACCCGGCCGCCAGCCGATCGACACCCGCGTCGTCGCGGTGGAGCGGCAGGATGACGTAATTGCCGCCATTGGCCGCCATCTGGAAACCGGCCAACAGGCCTATTGGGTCTGCCCGATGGTGCGTGAGCAGGAGAATGAGGATCTCGCCGCTGCGGAGGCGCGCTATGCCGAAATGCAAGCGCGGTTCGGGGATCGGGTTGTGTTGGTGCATGGCCAGCTCAGGCCGGAAGTCAAAGATGCGGCGATGGAACGCTTTGCCCGCGGCGAGGCCGGGCTGCTGGTCGCCACGACGGTGATCGAGGTGGGGGTAGACGTGCCCAACGCCACGCTGATGGTGATCGAACAGGCGGAGCGCTTTGGCCTAGCCCAATTGCACCAGCTGCGCGGGCGTGTCGGGCGAGGGAGCGGCAAGAGCACCTGCCTGCTGCTGCGCGGACCCAACCTGTCCGAAACCGCGCGTGAGCGGCTGGCCCTGATGCGCGAGACGCAGGATGGATTTCGGCTTGCGGAAGAAGACCTGCGCCTGCGCGGAGGGGGGGAGCTGCTCGGCACCCGGCAATCGGGCGATACACCGTTCCGCGTGGCCAGTCTGGAGCAGATCCAGAAGCTGCTGCCGTTGGCGCACGATGATGCCCGCCTGCTGATGGAGCGCGATGGCGGATTGACCGGCGAACGCGGCGAGGCCGCACGCCTGTTGCTTTACCTGTTTGAACGCGATTGGGGCGTCCAGTTGCTGCGCGGTGGCTAGGCAGTCCTAGGTCTAGCTATCGGAACGGACTGCAGGGGATCAGGTTGCGGCCACGTCGCCAACACGGATTTTTCTGATGAAAGCTTTGCCCCGTGCCGCCCGCCAGTTGGGCTACCTTGGCCTTTTACCCCAAGTCATCTGCGCGGCTTACGTGGTCGATCGCGGCCAGTGGCAATGGACTGCCCAAGCTGTGGCCTTTGGCTATGCTGCGCTGATCTTCAGCTTTCTGGGCGGAGTCTGGTGGGGCATCGGCCTGATGCGTGAGGATTCACCTCCATGGATTTTCGGCGCCGCCGTCATGCCCAGCCTGTTGGCATTGGCTGCTTATATTCCTTGGGTTCTGGGATGGGAGTGGCCGGGCCCCTCGCTGATCGCTGTCGGCGCTATGTTGGTGGCATCGCCGCTTGTTGACGCGATGATCGCTGGAACAGGATCAAACTGGCTTTCATTGCGTTTGCAGCTCTCAGTAGCGCTAGGAGGCTTAACCTTGCTGATCGGGATCGTTGCAATCTAATTGTGATTGCTAAGGACGCAGGCTGGATACTTAACAGGCGCTGGCGATAGCGACGTCCTGCGCGTGGGACTTTCGACTTAGCCCGTCAGGATGGGTTCCTGCTTTCTTGCGGATCGTCAGAATACTGCTGCTTAGGTGGCTCAGCGTCATTAGGATGAGCACCTTTGGCGAAGAGATCGTCCGCCGCATTGATGCGCGGCGACGTGGGCTCGGGCTATGTTGGCAACGGTGTCAGATGCAGCATCCTATGGGCTGGATGTGCAATCGATTGAGTTTTGCCAAGTGCGGATAGGGTATTTTTTCTCCTTAAAAACAGAGTTTAAGGCCTGTTTTCATCTGTAGACCAGCCTATCTAATTGGCAACTTTTTAGGCCATATGATTAAAATTAAGGCAAAAAATCATCATGATATTACGTATTAGCCAATATTGACCGTCATTGCCTTCAAGTTAGACATCAATCTGCCGTGGCTCGAACTAAGGCTCTGCGTACAACGGAGTTTTCTTGGGCCAACATGCGTTGCGCGTTTGGTGGGTCGTGCGGCAGCAATGAAGGAACAATATTATGATGAACTTCTTTAAACGTGCGTTGGCCGTCGTGGCCCTCGCTGGCGGGACGCTTTTTGCGGCCGCTACTCCGGCCTATGCCGGCAATGACGCCGTTATTTGCGGCTGGGAAAAGGATGTCTCGACCAGCGCTGGCGTGAAGCGGATCGCAGTCTTTTATCGCAATGACCTGACCGCCAAGAGCCAGAGCGCCCTGCTCAGCGACGACCAGTGGCAGCGCGCCCAGTGCGACGGCTACAATGGGACCAAGGGTGCGATTGACCGGATCGCGGATTCGATCACCAGCACCTATGGAAACATGAACGGTTGGATGCGCCAGCGTTACGAAACGACCTGGGCTGACAACTGCGGCGATCCTGACGATGTCGTTGAATTCTTCGGCAACTGGACCAACGTCAGCGGTTGCGCTCCTTACACCAAGGGTAAGGTTAACTATGCGTCGGCCAGCCAGCCTTCGCCGCACGATCTGCTGAGCTGCATGTATAACGGCCGCACCTACTCGATTTCCTATGATTCGACGGGCGTCCTGTTCCAGGATGTAGACAACAAGAAGATCTACAAGATGGGTTACCTGCAGCTGAACTGCGCTACCCAGCCGACCTACGTTGATCCGCCGAAGTAATTCGTAAGGTTCGACCAAAACATACGGCGCCGAACGTTCTGTACGTTCGGCGCCGTTTCTTTTTGGGGCGATGGAAAAATCACCGCATCCCAAGCGGCGCCCCAGGCGCCGCCAGTATTTGCTTCGATTTGCGATGTTAGGATGATTTGGTCGTGGATAGCAGTCCGATAGCGAACTGTCTCCAGTAAAAATCTCAATAATAACAATGGTGTAATAAAATTAACCGTCTGGGTTGTAGCCAAGAAATAGGCATGCCCGTGTTAGTGCAGGCAATGAAAAGGTTCTGTTGCCCTGACTGGCCGGCCCTAACGCAGTAGTTCTGCTACCAACGATGGCTTCTTCTCAATCATGGCTAGCAGCACCTGGGCCGGACCAGTCGGGCGACGTCGGCCATGCTCCCAATTCAGCAATGTGCCCTTGGCTACACCAATGCTCCGGGCGAATGCGCCTTGCGACAGCCCTGTTCTCGCTCTGATGGCGGCGACATCGACGGCAGGCACCTCGACGTGATGGACATTCGAGCCGACATGCTGGCCTTGGGTAAAGGCAAGAGCCTCATTAAGACCCTGCATAATGCTGTCATGTGCGTTCATTGGCTGCCTCCATAGGTATCGACTAGGATCTTGCTTAGCTGGATCGCTGCTGCCTGTTCGGCCTTGGTCAAATTGGCTTTCTCGTTTTTGGCGAACACTGTGACCAGAAATATGGGCATGTGCGTGCCGCCAAAAACGTAGATGGTCCGGTATCCGCCGCTCTTGCCACCGCCTTCGCGGGGGATCCTTACCTTGCGTAGGCCACCGCCCAAAGACACTCCCGCATCCGGGTTTGCCGCGATATAGTTCACAAGACCGAGGCGTTCGGCCTCGGTCATGATGGCCTTCGCCCGTCGAAGGAACTCGGGCAGCTCCACGACGGTCTGTAAAGTGGTCATGTAGCCTTATTTATACGTCAATGACCCATAAGTCAATGACGTATGGCTGGGCGCGCTGTCACCTCATTCCAGCATTACATACCGTCCCAGGCGACGCGATCCGACAAAGATGATTCTACCGTTGTCCCGCAACACCCCTATGTCACGTTTCGCGGTTCTCAGCGTGACCTGCCAATGGTTGGCGATGTCCTCGGCGGTGCATTTCTCATTTAGTGCGACTCGCTCCAGAAACCATTCCTGTCTCGGGTTAAGTTCGGCAAACTCGGGACAATTTATGGTGACATCGATGTCACCATAAATGTCACCAATAATGTCACCATAATCAGCGTCGGTTTCGACCTCTGTGCCCGGTGGATCATCGTTTCCAAGATCAATCCTGGTGGCCACTTGCGGCGTTGGCGGCTGGGCGCTCGCATCGGTAATCAGCTCCAAAACCAGTGCCTGGACGGCCGCCGATTTTGCGAAAAGTCTCATCAAGAAATACCCGCTTGGCCCGGTTTCGCCGCTCAGCCAATTCTTGACGCTGCGCTCACTTGCGTTGGTCCAGCCCATGATCGTTTTGACTGATCGATGCGTGTCGCCATGCTCCTCTTTCAAAGCGTCCGCGATCAACTCGGCATAGTCCTTTGGCGACTTCGCCAGCCCCACCCACAGGTGCAACATCTTGCCCTTTTTCGGCAACATCCTCCGTCCTTTCCCCCGTTACATTCGCGTGTGTGCGGAACGGTAGGCAGAGGCGCTGATCGGACTGCAGCTGGTGGACGCCCTGGACTGCTGCGGCGGCTTAATTTGAAAGGGCGTGAGTTGAGCGACTGGCACTACGAGGACGGGGGGAAGCGCCCTGAACAAACAGGGCGCAATGTAAGGGCGGCTGAATATGTTCGTATGTCCACAGACCACCAGAAATACTCGACAGAGAACCAGGCAGATGCGATCCGCCACTACGCCACTGCGCGGGGCATCGACATTGTTCGCACCTATGCGGATGCGGGTAAGAGCGGCCTGAAGATCGAAGGGCGCGACGCCCTCAAGCAACTCATCGATGATGTTCAGTCTGGCTCAGCCGACTACACCATGATCCTCGTTTACGACATTAGCCGCTGGGGACGTTTCCAGGACGCGGATGAAAGCGCCTACTACGAGTACATCTGCAAGCGCGCTGGGATCGCAGTCCAGTACTGCGCGGAGCAATTCGAGAACGATGGCAGTCCGGTTTCGACTATCGTCAAAGGCGTCAAGCGCGCCATGGCAGGGGAATATAGCCGAGAGCTCTCAACCAAGGTGTTCGCTGGGCAGGGCAGACTGATCGAGAAAGGCTACCGCCAGGGCGGTCCTGCGGGCTTTGGACTTCGCCGAACCCTGATCGACGAGAGTGGAGCAATCAAAGGCGTTTTGGGGCGCGGCGAGCACAAGAGCATCCAAACCGACCGGGTTATTTTGACGCCCGGCCCAGAAGAGGAAACAGATACTGTTCGTCAGATCTATCACGCCTTCGTGCATGGAGGCCGCAGTGAGCGCGAGATCGCGGAAGACCTCAACGCCAGGGGAATCCTGACCGACCTCGACCGCCCATGGACACGCGGTACCGTTCACCAGCTACTGATCAATGAGAAATATGTCGGCGACAACGTTTGGAACCGCCGCTCGTTCAAACTGAAGAAGAAGCGCGTACAGAATGCGCCCGAGATGTGGATTCGGTCTCAGGGTGCGTTCGAGGGCATCGTAGAGCGGGATCTGTTTGAAGCTGCCCATTCGATCATTGCGGCGCGTTCGTTCCGACTGTCAGATGATGAAATGCTGGAAGCCTTGCGCGGGCTCTATGCCAGCAAAGGCCTGCTCTCGGGGATCGTCATCGACGAGTGCGATGGTTTGCCCTCAAGCAGTGCCTATAGCTCCCGTTTCGGCAGCCTGCTGAGAGCCTATAGCCTGGTGGGGTTCACTCCAGACCGGGACTACCGGTACGTCGCGATCAATCGAACCCTGCGCCAGATGCATCCCGATGTTCTCAGGCAGGTACTGGACGGGCTGCGAGGGCAGGGCAGCGATGCCTGGCAGGATCTCACTTCCGACAGCGTCATCGTCAATGGCGAGTTCAGCCTGTCGATCGTCATAGTCCGATGCCTGGTCACGCCAACGGGCCTGCTGCGCTGGAAGATGCGCTTCGACACATCAGCCATGTCAGACATCACGATCGTGGTGCGCATGGACATAGACAATAGGGCGCCGCTCGATTTCTACCTGTTCCCGCGGATCGACGTAACCTCCGAGCGGCTTAGGATGGCCGAAGACAATGGCCTGAGCCTCGACGCCTATCGTTTCGACACCCTGGACTACCTCTATGAAATTGCCGCCCCAGTCAGCATTGCGGAGGCTGCCTGATGACCGAAGTGGGCTCGCAACAGATCGAGATGATCCCGATTTCAAGGATCAACGTGCTCAACCCCCGTTCCCGCAACAAGCGGCAGCACCGCGAAATCGTGAACAATATCGAGGCAATCGGCTTGAAACGGCCGATCACAGTCAGCTTGCGGCAGGGGCCGGGCGGGCCAAGATACGACTTGGTCTGCGGGCAAGGGCGCCTTGAGGCGTTTCAGATGCTCGGACAGGAGGAAATCCCAGCCGTCGTGATCGAGGCGGCAGAGGACGAGTGTCTCGTCATGAGCCTGGTCGAGAATATTGCACGACGGGTGCAACGACCGATCGATGTGATGCGCGAAATCGGCGAACTCAGGAAACGCGGCTACAGCGAGGCTGATATCGCCCGGAAGATCGGTGTCCATAACTCTTGGGTCAGCATGGTCGTATCGCTGCTCGAGCGCGGCGAGGATCGACTTTTGTCGGCAGTCGAAACTGGTCTGATACCGATAACAATGGCCATGGAGGTGGCAAAGGCTGAAACAGAAGAGGCTCAGAACCTTCTGCTCGAAGCCTATGAAACGGGGAAACTGAAAGGCAAAAAGCTCGCATCTGTCCGACGCTTGCTTGATCGGCGTCTGCGGAGCAGGAATAAAGGAATTCATTCAGGCCGGTCGGGTTCGCGTGGTGGCAACCGCCGCATAACGGCAAACGACCTGCTGCAGGTCTATCAACGCGAAGCCGAAAAACAGCGCCTGCTCGTGAAGAAATCTGACTTCACCCAGACTCGCCTTCTGTTCGTTGTCGAGGCTATCAAAGATCTCCTGAGCGACGAGGGGTTTACCACCTTACTAAGGGCTGAGGGTCTGGAAACCATGCCCAGGGCGCTTGCTATGAAGATCGCGGGAGGCTTGGATGGCTGACTGGCTCCCTCAGCACGTTATCGAAGCTTCTGACGATCCAGACGTTCATCTGGCTTTTGAACGCCAGACTGTTTCGGTCCCGATTTCTGTCATTGTGCCGTTGAAGTCGCTCCGCGAAGGTATTCGCGAGAGCAAGAAATATGCCCAAATCGTAAATTCGATCAAAGCGATCGGGTTGGTTGAAGCGCCAGTCATCATCGCTGACACGCAGCATTCTGGGCGGTACTTTCTGCTCGATGGGCACTTGCGCATCGAGGCACTCAAAGAGCTTGGCACCGAAACGGTCGATTGTCTCGTGGCGACCGACGATGAGACTTACACCTACAACAAGCGTGTAAATCGCCTGCCCCCTCTTCAGGAACATCGCATGATCGCGCGAGCAGTAGAGCGAGGGGTGGCGCCGACCGTGATAGCCGAAGCTTTAGGGCTGGATGTCGCGTCGATACACCGCAAATTTCGTTTGCTGGATGGAATCTGCCCCGAGGCCGCGGAGATCCTGAAAGACACCATCTGTCCTATGAACGCTTTCGACATTTTGCGCCGCATGTCACCCACGCGGCAAATCGAAGCGGCAGATCTGATGGTCGGTCAGAACAATTTCAGCCTGATGTTCGCAAAAGCTCTTCTGGCCGCAACGCCGGACGATCAGCTCGCGAAGCAACCGAAGAAAGATAAGAAGGCCGATGCGAATGGCCCGACGGCCCAGCAGATCGCCCGAATGGAGCGGGAGCTCGCAGCCCTGCAGACGCAGGTGAAATCGGTCGAGGACAGCTACGGCATCGACAACCTGCACCTTACCGTAGCGCGCGGATACATAGTCAAGCTCCTAAGTAATGCCCTCATCGTTCGTTGGCTTTCTCAGCATCACCAGGAATATCTCAGCGAGTTCCAGCGGATCGCGGAAATGGAGTCGATCGCGCCGGCATCAGCCACGCTGCCAATTCAAGATTGAGTGTGATGGGGACCCGGACCCGATAAGCGCGGGGACCATGGGAGAAGCCGCACTGTGGGGCGGATCGAGCATGGGTGTGGGGATGGCGGCGAACCCGCTCGGAGCCCACTAGGCCGGCCGTCATAAGGACCGGCCGCATGCGCGGTGTTGCCGCGCATGATGTATGAACGGGCGTGCCGGTTATGTGGCGAGCCGGCACGCCCCAAGAGATCGCGCTGATATGATCAAGAATGCTCCGCTGACTTTTTAAGCATTCGAGCAACGCCCTTGGCCAATATTTCGCCGACCTCAGCCAGCCTCTCCTTGGCGGTCATTTCGTTGGGGTCTGGGCTGCCGGGGGTCCAATGAAGGGTCTTTGGGCGGGTCGCTGGATACAGATCACCCACAAGAGAGGGCTTCTTTGCAAGCAATGCGAGCAAAACCTTGGCGGCTCCTGTCGGCTGTCGGCGGCCTTGTTCCCAGTTTATCAAGGTGCCCAGAGGCACCCCGATGCTTGCCGCGAAAGCGCTTTGCGACATTCCGGCCTTGGCTCTAATCGCTGATACGTCGACAACTGGAACGTGGGCACGAGGCGGGCGGGTTATTGGATCGTCAGGTGATGCGACGCTTACAGAGACCTTCACGGCTTTCCATGGTTTGCGCTTTTGCCTCATTCCCGATTGCTATTTTGCGTCCCAAACTACGTCAATGGCGTAGTAACATTGCCTGTACCCACCACTGTAATTCGAGCACTTTTCCCCGCTAGCTGACGGGAGGCAAGAGCAGTCTGAAGTTTGGGGGTAAGCCGTCGCGTTTTTGAAACTGTGATTGCCCGTTCCGGGCTCTAGAAACAGCAGAATTCTGTGACCTAGCCCATCTCCGGTCCAGAGGTTGTGGAAAAAATATTGGCTGTTTTGGGGGTGAAATTGGAAAATCTCCAAATTTCTCCGTTCTGAAAAACCTCAGAATTCTGCCGTTTTTCGGCCCCTTTGGGGCAGTTTTGAATTCGCGCGTATTGAATGGTCGTGTATCGTTGTCCGATAACGAACTGTCTCTGAGGCGGGATAGCTATATCATTGATTTTGTATATCAATTATCTGAGCCTAACGCTTAAAGTGTCACTACGCGACGGGAGATAACAGTGACCCAATCCTCTTGATCAAGGCTGAATTGAACCTGCAACTGAGCCTGGTCTTTTAAATCGACTGGCATCGTTGGCAGAGGAAAAGCTCCATATTCTCCGCGGACTTCGACTTGCGCTTCGAGGTCCATCGTCTGCTCACCGGCTATTATCCTAAATCTTATCGAATGAAGGCCTTCGGGTATGTTTCTTACTTCGAGATAAGCTGCCACAGGAAACGAGGCCGGAAACTGCTCAACCACGATATCCCCGCTAAGCACGCCTATGAGCGTTGTCTTTCCTCCAAGCTCAGAGCGACAAAATTCGCACAGAATGGCGGAAGTGACCGTGTAGTCATGCATCGACAAGCACTCGATTGGGGGTTGCGACGGTTGCGTTCCCTGTCACCCCGGAGGGGATATTTATCTCATATATTTTTCCGCTGCCTTTGCTTGCTAGCCCAACCGCCGAAGCCGGTGCCATCAATTTGCGGTGATTTGACCCCGGTAAGTTGGTTCGGGGTTTGAACTCAAAGTGTATGTCGCATCCCAATGCCCAGGCAAATTCAGCCACCCTGCCGAGTGACATATCTTCCCGACCATTCAATTGCCTGCAGATAACCGAGCGATGCACACCCAAGGCGTCGGCAATGGATGTTTGGGTAACTCCCTGCTCAGCCTTCGCCGCCTCATATGCCCTTTGAAGAGTGCGATGAACCTTCGCCACGAAACGTGCTGCAGCTCTCCGATTTTGCTTAATAGGAGTTTGAAATAACGTCATCGGGATTGTCGCTCTTTATATAATCTTCACCAAAAAGAAGAACGTTGTCTCTGAAATGTTTGGCCTCATTGATATATCCAACTACAATTCCAGGATTTTCAAGAAGCCTCCATTTTGCGTCAACGGCTGTCCAGATGAAGTGATCCTTTTTATAAAACCAACCAAAAAGTCGGAGGTCTGGAGTTTTTAATTCCCATATCCCCTCTTTTAGAGGTGTTAGTTTCTTAAACTGCGTGCCTGCGTCTAGTTCGACCCCTTCGCAAAAGTCTACCAGCAACGCGTCCAGTTGTTCCTCTGGCTTGGTCTCCAATTGACGGTCTGAAACTGTACCCTGCACTCTGTCCTGAATTTGCCCCTCGATCCTCGGCAGATAAAATATCTGCCGAACATCCAATTCGCCCGTTTCAAGCGGGTATCGGCGCAAGAGGCCTTTCCCAACGAGATCTAACAGTGTTGACATGTAAGTCAACAAACCTTTCGTATGGATGAACCTGAGGGGGCGCTCATGAGGCTGCCATCTCAAGAGTTCGGATTTTAGCGATCGTCCGGTGAAACGAGGCTAGCATAGAAGTTCCGACACTAATGCGGGCCTCTTCTCAATCATCGCTAGGAGTACCTTTGCGGGACCAGTTGGACGCCGCCGGCCATGTTCCCAGTTCAACAAAGTGCCTTTGGCGACGCCAATGCTTCGCGCAAAGGCCCCTTGCGAGAGCCCTGTGCGTGCCCTGATGGCGACGACGTCGACAGCAGGCACCTCGACTTGATGCTTCTTCACGCCGAGATTCTCTCACCCGATATATCCATAGGTTCCAGTCTATGTGCCGAAGAATTGTGAGTCAATGACGTATAGCCGATTCCGTCACGCTTCCAAAAGTTGACGAATCTAAGTTCGGATGTTCTATTTATGTTCCACTCGCTCGGGAACATGAAACGTGCTTCGACTCGCCGACAATCCTACCTCTTTGGAACTGCCGCTTTTCACCTCAACGGTGCCGGCGGGATTCCCGAGCCCGGCGGATGATCACATCGAGGGCAAGCTTGACCTGAACGAGCATCTTGTGCGCCGCCCAGCGGCCACCTTCTTCGTGCGGGCGTCGGGGGAATCGATGCGTGGTGCAGGGATCTTCGATGGCGACCTGTTGATCATTGACCGTGGCGTTAGCCCGCAGTCCGACGACATTGTCATTGCTATCCTGCAGGGTGAGTTGACCGTCAAACGGCTCAGGCAGGTCGACGGGAATTGGCACTTGGTTGCCGAAAACAGTGCCTATCCGTCGTTGCCGCTCATTGAAGGCGATTGCGAGATCTGGGGCGTCGTGACCCATAGCGTCCGGCGCCACTGCGGCCGCTGATGGCCACCTTCGCGCTGGTCGACTGCAACAACTTTTATGCATCTTGTGAGCGGCTCTTCCAGCCCCGCCTGCGGGGGCGACCGGTCGTGGTCCTATCGAACAACGATGGCTGCGTCATAGCCCGGTCCAACGAAGCCAAGGCTGTGGGCGTCGCCATGGGCGCACCGCTGTTCAAGATCCGCAAACTGGTCGAGGAACACGACATTGCTGTCTGCTCCTCCAACTACGCGCTCTACGGTGACATTTCCGAACGGGTCATGAGCGTTCTGGGATCAAATGCACCAGGCCACGAGATCTACAGTATCGACGAGTGCTTCCTCGATCTGGACCGCCTGGCTGTGCCGAACCTGACGGAATGGTGCCGTGACCTTCGGCAAACGACTCTGCAATGGACGGGCATCCCGGTTTCGGTTGGTGTGGGCCCCACCAAGACCCTAGCTAAGCTTGCCAACCGGCTGGCGAAGAAGTCAGCGAAAGCCGGCGGCGTGCTGGATCTGGTTCATCATCCGAACTGGATCGACGCCGCCTTGCGCAAAACGCCGATCGGCGACGTCTGGGGCGTTGGGCGCCGTTGGAGCATGATGCTTGAGGAGCGCGGCATGCGCACGGCTTATGACTTTGCCAGCGCGCCGGATGCCTGGGTGCGGCAGCGGATGGGCGTTGTGGGCCTGCGCACCGTTCACGAACTGCGCGGGCATGTTTGCCATGCCCTGGAAGACCAGCCTCCGCCCAAGCAGACTACTTGCTGCTCACGCACTTTCGGGACCGCGATTTACGACAAGGGTCAGGTGCATGACGCCGTAATGAGCTTTGCCGAGCGGGCGGCTGAAAAGGTCCGCCACGCGGGTCAGGTGGCAGGCGCTGTGCAGCTGTTCATCCGGACTGACCCATTCGCGCAGGACATGCCGCAGAAGTCGGCGTCAGGCTCCGCGACGTTCCACCGGCCTACGTCAGACACTCGCGACATCACTGCAGCGGTCCTGCGGATATTTGAGCGCATATGGCGGGATGGATATGGCTGGCGTAAGGCTGGTGTGCTGCTGCTCGATCTGGCTGCGCCCGGGGCTGCCCCGGTATCACTCTTCGACGTGATGGAGGCGCCAGACGATGGGCTGATGCAGGCAATCGACCGGATTAACGATCGCTATGGCCGCGGGACCGCCACACTGGGATTGGCCCGGAAGGATGCTGAATGGCGCATGCGACGGGAGAACCTCTCGCCCAGCTTCACGACCCGGTGGGGGGATATACCTGCCGCGAAGATGGGGTAAGAGTAGCCCATGGACGCTGCCGATCCAGACCTGCCTGACGCTGCTGTTGAACACATCAGCCAAATGCTGACGCTAGCTAAGAGCAAGCATCAGGAGGCCATGACGTTGCTCGGCACGCCTGATCCGAACGCACTGCCACGCCTCAGAGAAGTGCTTCGGCTACTGGAAGAGGTCGAGCTTCTGGCCGACGATGCATCTACCTACGTCGAGGCTGACGTGATGAAGGCTGCGATCAAGGACCTGCATTTTCAACAGGCGGCCGTTCAAGCGGCGATAGCCCGGCTTGAGAGTGTGAAGGTCCAGTCGCCATGGGCGACGCCTTGGCCATGGCTTACCCTAGTTTTTCTGGCGATGCTCATGGCCCAGGTTATCGGGTAGCCCAATTAACCCTTCATTTTACCACGTCAGAGATTTTGTAGCAGGCTGCATCTTTTCGGCGGCAGGCATCAATCTGAAATTCCAGGATCTTGTCGATTGGGCTCGAGGGGTTTTGCATGAGGAGCGATTTGGCCAACTCTGAAGCAGGATCCCACTTTTGACTGCGTCGCATTATGTCGACCAATCGCGTCGAGTGGCCGATCTTTTCGTCCGCTTCTATCTCTTCGTTTGCCAAGGCGTTCTCGAGCAATGACGCTGCACGTCCACGGCAATCGCGCGCTGAGGCGTCATCTTGACTGTCATCTGCATCCCAAGCCGCATTCAGTGCATATTCGGCGGCTTCCATTACCTGGCCCGCGCACTCCGCGACGTGGCTTGCGGTCATGAAGCGCTTTGTTAAGCTTCCGGTTCGCGACATCCATGGCCCGTCCATTAGCGACAGTTCATTCAGCAACGCTTCCGCGCCTTCGACCTTGGTCTCAATCGACGGATAGGCGTAGTGACAATGCGGACACTCTTCGACCCAGTATGCCATGGTCGATCGCATCATCTCCGGTGGCCGCAAATCAAGATCTGGCGATCCAAATTGATTTGTACTCATAATCGCAGTCTGTTTGCTTTTTTTGCCGCAGACGGAGCATGTCCGCTGAGATTGATCCATCGTCGTCATCGTATGTCCTTTGCTGCCATCGGCAATTCATAACCAAAAATTTGTTGTTCTAGGGGGCAGGATAAAGCCCCCTAGAAGCTAGGCAAATTCAGTATGGGATGGCTTCGGCCGTAAAGGCATTTACGAACTGCCCCGGTTGCATGACAGCAGAACGGCCGCTTACCAGCCAAGTCGCAAACACGGCCGCAACCGTGTTACCTTTACCCTCCTGACGATGGACGCCGCGCATGGCGTAGTCATGACCCCGAACGTTCACCTTCTCGAAGGTCACTTCGAACTTGCCGGATTTTCCGCCGACAGCTTTACCGGTCTTCCAAGTTACGCTGGCGGTCACCTGCGAGCCGCGGGGGATTACAACGACACCACCATCGGTGATGTCGTTGACGACCGTAAAACCGACCTTTTGACCAACCTCGACATGCTTGGAAGAGATCTCGGCGTCGGGCGTTACCGAAATCAGTGTGCTGGCGGGAAGAGCTCGTTGTGCGACTTGTGTGGGCATTGGTGCCGGAGCGGTCGTCGTTGGCTGAGCACTGACTTGGGGGCTGATGGCTGCAATGGATAGTGCCCAGGCAAAATGATGGATTTTCATGAGGAAGGCCTTCTTGAACGGGGGGGAACCCTCCCGGCGCACCGTAGGTGCCCCGGGAGAATGAGTATCAGAAGCGGTAGCCGACGCCGAAGATGGCCTGGTTGCGGTTTACATCTTCAGAACCGTAGCGGGTGTACCGGTACTCGCCCTTTACGAACCAACGGTCTGCAATGCGTTGCTCAAGACCTGCGCCGAGACGAATGCCGTCACTGGTGCCACTCTCATAAGCCCAAAGGCCGTAGCCGGCTGCAGCACCTTCGTAGCCGGCATTGCTGTAGCCGGCTTTAACGTATGCGAGGGTCCCATCGCCGAGCTTGGCGCCGACGCGTGCCGAAAGTTCAATGTCCCGGCGCGCGACCTGCGAATAGGCCACACCAAGATAAACGCCTTCATCCTTCACAGACGAGTAGTCGAGATTTGCTTCAACGCCGACAATGACGGTCTCACCGACGGGAAAATCGTAGCCGATACCAACACCGGCAGTTGCGCCATCGACGGTATAGACACTGGAAACGGCATCGTAGCCGCCGTGCAGATCCACGCGGAAGCCCTGAAAGCTTTCGGCATGGGCAGCGGTGGAAACTAGAATGGCGATCGGTGCGCCAATAGTGGCAGCGAAGAGACGCTTAGTCATAAGACCCCCTGAAGGTGAATGTTTTGAAAAAACGGACGCGGGCGATTCCCGCAACCTGCAGGTTCTTTAGACTTTCAGAGTGTCAAAACCGGGCACGGGTCGCTGGACGGCATTGGGGAATGTGCCCCAAAGTGGCATTTCTCAGTCTAGCGCGGCAGCAATCCCAACTTGTCTGTGCATGGCCGGCTACATGGCCCTTAGCAAATCGAGTGTGTGCTGGTCCCTAGTCCCCCGAAACCACCGCTCGAGAGCCGCCGTAAAGAGCTTCTGCGTGGGGGCGGCCTCGGCAAACAAGGTAAGGGAAGAGTGCAACTTCGTTGCGTCGATTGAGCCAAGCACAGCTTTAGGATCGGAAAGCGGTAAATCCTGAAGGGCTTCAACGCATTCGAGGTACCGGTTGCCTAGAACCGGATGAGCTAGATACGCTCGTGCTTCGTCAAGTGAACCGATTGTTGATTGTCGTTGAGAAGTGACCCGTTAGCGGCATAAGTTTTCACTGAGATTT
>CAYPTU010000004.1:0-242908 GCA_964413885.1 uncultured Novosphingobium sp. | reverse complement strand
TTCAAGATCACTTGCAGTCCGACCGCGATGTCTTGGTTGCGCGAGAGGTTGTCGATATCCTCCACTTCCATCATCAACCCTGGATAATGCCGCCGCCGTCATCGCCGCCGACGCCCGTGCCGGGCTTTTCGGGCCTGTCAGGCTTGCTCGGCCTTCAGCCTGCCTGGGCGAGATCTCCGGCGGACGGATTAACGGCGGAGCTTCGCCGCCTTTCGTGCGTGTGAAGGCCACCGGCAGGTGAAGTATCTCAATAACGTGATCGAGGCCGATCACGGAAAGCTCAAGATACTGATCAAGCCGGTGCGCGGTTTCAAATCGATCCCCACGGCCTATGCCACGATCAAGGGATTCGAAGTCATGCGAGCCCTGCGCAAAGGACAGGCTCGCCCCTGGTGCCTGCAGCCCGGCATCAGGGGCGAGGTGCGCCTTGTGGAGAGAGCTTTTGGCATTGGGCCCTCGGCGCTGACGGAGGCCATGATGGAAGCTATTCTGCGGAGCTAGTCGGATATGTGGAAATATCGAGCACGTGAGGTTGGATGCCGGTGAAACCTTAGGGTTCTACCGGTGCCCAACCATCAAACTGTCTCTGAAATTATACAGGGAAATTAGTTGGATACGGTCATCCGCCGAATCCGGTGTGGTCAAGAGCTTCAGAGAATATTGGCCAGTAGAGAGCAGAATTGGCCCGACAATGCAGATGAGCAGTAGATAGGCTGTTGCCTATAACCCTTGAAATGCTGGGGATTTTTTACGCTAAACCCAAGGAATAGAACGATTCCAAAGGGTTGAATGGCGGAGGATGCGGGACCCCAATCCGAAGTTCTCTCACATCGGAACCCTTGGTTTTCCTGGGGTATCATTAAATTTCTAATATTGGCTTCGCCCATTCCGTGCCTGTCTCGATATCGCCATTTAATAGCGATGGTATTCCGATGGCGAGGATGCGGTAAGAGGGGGCATGGATACAGCCGATTCAGACCTGCCGGATGCTGCTGTTGAACACATCAGCCAGATGCTGACGCTGGCCAGGAGCAAGCATAAGGAGGCCATAGCGTTATACCAACCTGCGTAATTTCGGGCTCACGGGGGGGGCAAGGCAGCGGAAATCTGACTCAATGGCGCTGTGACACCGGAGATCGGCACCATGGGGTAAGCGATTGGTGTGCGGGAAGATTTTGACGGCGCAGCGCTGCAACGATTGTCACGGATGGCGAAGAGCGCGAACCAGGCACGTCGTCTGTTGGGCTTGGCCGAAATTTACGACGGCGGCAGTCGGAGTGCGGCGGCGCGGATCGGCGGTGTGGGGCTTCAAATCGTGCGGGTCATGGTCCATGGAGGTTGGCCTAACGGCACCCTTGAAGCTGACACTATGCCAGGGCACGAAACCGGGCGACCATCAAAAGGCACTCGATTTTCCCTTGCTATTTTTTTGATTCTGAGCTAAGAAAAACGTGTAATTTGAGGGAAGTACGGCGCAATGGAATTTGTCAATGTAACCGTTAGCGTTAAATTTAAAAAAAGCTTTAGCGCTGATGACTTAACTTTTGTAGGCTTGATTGAATCCGCGATCGAAAAAAGCCCGTGTTTTCTGAATTTCAATATAGATTTTGATTATAAGGGCCGTGTCGGCGGTACGGGTTTTAATTTTCTACCTGACAATTTGTCGGAAGGAAATTACGAAATATATAAAACCGGTGATAATAATTTCAGCATTTCCGCAAATTGCTCTTCAGATGAAAGCTTTGGATTTTTTACGGCCGATGCGAAAGATGCTTTCTTAACCGCAATTCAAAATAAATCGCTTCAAGCGATCCTTTCTTGTGTAGCGAACAATGGTGAGATTCGGTCAGAGTTTTGGTCTATGGAATTGAACATACCTCTGAACTTGGATGAAGTTCAGGTTATTCCAAGTTAGTTTTCTTCAACTCCGGTCCTAGATGTTTGAAGCACTATGACGTCATGATCGGGTCTCATTCGGAACTGGTCTGGCAAGCCAATGCCGAGATGGCCATCAATGAGGCTGGGGTCATGCCCCGCAACCCCCTAGCCATCGCATTAACGATGATCCATCAAGGCTTAGGGCTCTATTTCTTATCGGCGCCAGCAGGGTTGAACGTCAGGTTATTTTGCTGGCTTCGAGCAAATTTCGACACTAAAGCACACAATCCATTTTTTATTAGTGACGTTCTGGGTCTTCAATAATGACGCCTTCAGCGCCATGATGATCCCCAAAAGTAAGATCCAAATCTTCTAACTCAGGCGCCGCAAAATTCCAATAAAAGCAGATCGCGCCGTAAAGTTCACCATCGTGGTTCTCAGCAAGCCAATGCTCGAACTCTGATCGAGATACGCCCTGCTTTAGCGGTAGATCAAACCACCCCTCCGCCTTGCAGAGGGGAATGGGAGCGCTAGAAAAATCTACAGCCACCATTCTAACAATGGATGCCTCAAATTCACCCAATGTGTCTTGCCTGAGATAATCTTCCCACCCTGTCAAATTGTCGGCCACGAATCGGCCTCCGATAAATGGAGACATCAACTCAAGGATCTTTTCGGCATTCTCTTTCGCGTCCTCTTGCCAAAGTGATCTAGCCTGTTCCACTTCAGCAGGCAGCGAAGATGAATTTCCAGGCTGTTCAGCCACTTGAAACCATTCCATATTCCCATAAACTGTCACGATAATATCTGACATATGATCTCCGGAACATGAACTCGTAATCGGCGAAACTGGCTACGAAAAACCTTGGCATGCAGCGTTTCTGCAGTCCTCAGGCAGATCATTAGCAATTATTATCAACAGTATTTTTGAAGATTGTCAAAAAGCCCCATCTGAAACTGGCCTGCCACAGAACTGTCATCCAGCCCTGACCACGGCCGCGGCGGTTGTGGTTAGACTATATCCCCCCACTTTGGAGAACTAAGTCGAGCCCCTCGTCAACCCTGCCGCCGCGCCCAGGGAGGTAATAGATTGTCCCGTCATGATGGCTCACTGCCCATCTCTCCGTGAGGCATTTGCGCCCGCGCCAACAATGTCGCTTACCCATTCTGCGACAGTCTGGCTTGCTGGCCCCAATCTAATCTCAGAGAAGTCAGCAGAAAACTCGGGGGGCTCCAAATTGAGCAGAAGTGTCTTGGCTCCGTTGGATACTGCTTCATGCGCAAAACCCGCTGCAGGAAAAACAGTCCCTGACGTGCCAGCAGCAACGAAAAGATGACAGGATTTGAGGGCCGCTTGGATTTGCGGCAGCCCTCTGGGCGCTTCGCCAAAGAAAACGATGTCCGGCCTTAGCGCCTCCAGCTGGCAGCTTGGACAGTCCCGGTTATCCTCAAGTGGACCGTGCCGTGTCATCTGAAAGCCACATTCCATGCAAAAGGCAGAGTTCAGCCTTCCATGCATATGAATTAGACTTCTGGATCCAGCACGCTCATGAAGGTCGTCGACATTCTGGGTGACAAGCAGGAAGTCGCCATACGAATGTTCGCGCCAATGTTGCTCAAGGGCAGCCAGGGCTCGGTGAGCTGAGTTGGGTTGTGCCTTAGCGGCTAACGATTTTCGCTGATCGTAGAACTGGCAAACTCTGCTCGGATCGCGTGCTAAGGCCTCCGTAGTGCATACGTCGTCGATCCTTTGATCAGCCCAAAGGCCATCTCCCGCCCTGAACGTAGCCAGACCGCTTTCGGCAGATATACCCGCCCCCGTAAGCACAATCAGGTTCACGTTCGAACCACCATCCACACGCCCTTAATTCCATGCTCGCCACTTCGACTTCGGGGACCGCGTTAGCATACCTCGATTTTGTCAGTATTTCGGCTGAATTTTGGCCAGGCGTCAACTGAGGCAGGGAGAGCTATGACCTCAATTGACATATCTAGAAAGCCAGCCCGTTGCGTGAAACTGGAGCCGCTCCATAGATGTAGGTGATTTCCGGCTCAAAGATTGGCTCACGTATGTCTGGTGAACTTCCTCTCCCTCAATCCTTATGGAGCGCGCGCGACGCGGCGATTAGCAGCCTTTATAAGGGCGTGGCGGACCCATCAGCTGAGGAGGAAATAGAGGGCTGGCTGGATGAGGATGGCGCTTCTGCATTTTACGAGTTTGGGGATGCCGCGCTGGGGACGATGCATTCCCTAGAAGCCGAAGATACAGAAGTTAGAGATCGTCTCGATATCGAGCCGGAACAGCCAATTACTGATGCGCACCGTGCAGCTTACGCACGTTTGGAAGTCGAAAGCGCCAGGTCTGAGTTTTACGGGCCATACCTAGAAGGGTACCCGATCTCGGATCAGCTCGGCAACAAAGCAGTCTTGGCCGCAAAGTCATACTGCTGCGGACAAGGTGGCTGGGAGTTCGAGTGGTTTGGCTTATTTCTAACTCCTGAAGCTGCAATTAAAGCTGCAGTCGATGAGGGGTTGTTCGTGGACAGCTGGGTGCCTGAAGGTAGGCGGCTAGAGGATTACACAGATCAGGAGTTGGCCGCTTTCGTGGGCGGCCAGAACTTACACGAGGACTGATCCGGGTTTGTAACAATCTCAATGGCCTGTTGTACGCCGTTCCAATCTGAGCGGGACTAGAGGCGTGCCAGTTGAAGGCACGCCTCATGCTCGATGGCGCATTGCAGTTTTCGCTAACTGCGGCAGCTCACTTAAACTTTTTCAATGAAAATTCGCAATCCGTTGGCTGGGGCTCTTCAAAATCATAACCTTGCCGGAAACGTGTCACGCCCTCCAACATAGGCTTCTGACCTGCATCAAGAAGGGAAAGACCATCTTTGTGAATCTTAGATTTAAAAGTCCCCTTAATCGTAAATTTGTATCTAGTTTCGCTTTGCGCCTCAACAGAAATGCCCCCTTCAATCGCCTCATTATCGCCTACATAGATAATGACTGGGCAGATGGGTTCATCAGGGTTTTCAATCCTAAAATTGATTGTGCACTTAGGATGTCCATATTCTTCGCAAATTTGCTCATTTTCGCGACTTTTCCACTGATCCGAGACCCAACCCACCTCAGGAAGGTCTACTTGGATTTCGCAGTCAGCTTTGACAAATATGTTCGGCATTGGCCTCCTCCCAATTCAGATATTAAATCGACGCCCAATGGATGGCCTCATCGATGTATTTTTTAACTAATTTTGCTTCAGATTTTTCAATATGCAAGGCCCCATCTCTTTCTATAATGTGATATGATAGGATCTTTGAGATATCACCCAGAGCTGCCGCGCAGAACCGAATAACTTCTCTTGGCGGTAGACTCTCCAAACCGCCAGGGGGAAGGCCAATCACGATTTTTGAGCTTGGGAGACCCGTCATTTTTTTCGCTTAAATTCTGGAACAGCTGCGAGTAGGTCCGGGGAGACGTTTTCCAAATAATACATCACGTCCACAGTGCCATCAGCAGCCAGCTTACGAGCAAGAGCTATGTGCCCTGGAGTGCCATCCAGTTTTTCAAGCTTGGTAAGCTTTAAGGAGACGATGCCCTTGGACAAAGCTAGCGCCGCGTCATCACTGATCTCAGGGATCTCCATGTGAAGCCATCCATCATGCTTCGCAAGAGAGGTAGCTGCCGCAGCAGAGAGAGACTTCAGACCACCTAGATCAAGCGAGCCTTTGTGTCGCGAAAATATCTCGGCCACTGTGTCCGAAATTTCCTCCAAATTCCGTAGATCGACAGAGTCCTCGACTGCCGCGACTAGCTCGGCTGCATCCTCTGCTATCGAGGTGAATTCCGTTAAATCGAGCTCTTCCCAGCCGGGCCGGAATTTCGCGATCCGGCGCTTCGCCACCGCTGCTTTCAACTCTTTTGCCATTTAGCCCCTCCATATTGCGACCCGTGATTAGAGCGACTCCGGGATTCAGTCGAGAATAGCACACTGACGGTAGCCAAACAGACTTGACCTAATTTCAGCTTTGAGGAGAATGATTGACCCGATTAAACGTCGGCAGAAATACAGAGCGCCATATCTCGCACGTCCGATTTTGTCGCGGCACGCCTCTATGAAGCCGAGATGAGAGTCATTACCGGCTGGGAAACGGCGACAAATGCGGCCGCATTTTTGTGGCGCGCTGGCTACTAATCCATTCCATGCTAAAAGGCGCAAACTGGAGGCGGATACAATGAGGGCTAAAGCTTGAGCATCAACAGATTTCCACCCGAGATACACGGCGAACTTGGGTATTATATCTACAGGTTGATCGACCCGCGTGATGGAACAACATTCTATGTAGGGAAAGGCAAAGGCAATCGAGTTTTTGCCCACGCTGACGACGAGCTCGCAAGTGAATACAAAGACGCGTCGGAGGATGATTTTTCCCTGAAACTACGAACCATCAGGGATATTCGAAACACGGGCCTAAAGCCGCTACATGTTATCCATCGACACGGCTTGTCGGAGGCAGAAGCCTTCGTAGCCGAGGCTGTGCTCATCGACGCGACACCAGGCCTAACGAACTTGGTGGGAGGGCATGGCTCCAACGACCGAGGCCCCTGTGCTCCGGAGCAATTAGTTCTGCGTTATAGAGCAGACGTCATGGAGATTGACCCCGAGCACAAGGTCATTGCGATCAACGTTCGGAGATCAGTCCAAGAGAGGCCTAACTATTATCATGCCGTTAGGTGTGCATGGCGTATCAATGTGTCGAGGGCGAGAAAAGCAGACTTAGTGTTTGCCGTGGTTGAAGGCATCTGTCGCGCGGTATTCGTCCCGAAAGATTGGGTAGATGCCACAACCGCCAATTTCCCAGACCTAGAGCAGGATATGGTTGGCCGATACGGGTTTATCGGCATGCCCGCGGATCAAGATACGGAAGGGCTGTACTTGGGCAAGCGGTTGCCTCTTGTTCTGCAGCGTAGAAAGGGCATGGCCAGCCCAATTCTTTACAATTATGCGTGAGCGGAATTCAAAAGGGGCTTTTGAAAACATGATACTAGTTAGAAAGAAATTGCCTTTGAGATCTGAAACAGTTCATCGATTAACTCTTTTGGACTAACCGGCTCAATTGAACCAGACCAAGTGCACAAATGCATCGCCAATTCCCTGAGGCCACCAGCCCGAAATGTGATCAGCAGTGAGCCGTCTGCCTCTTCTCGCAAGACCTGTTGGGGGTGAAAGCGCCATTGCTTAGCCAGCTCTGCCGCCGTTGGCAGGGCCCTTAATTCTATCTGATATTCCTCTCCGCGCCAGATGCCGAAGCTTTTGGACATCCATTCGTCGATGTCGAAATCAGCGGGGACAACGCCCGCGCGGTCACTGACACTGGAGCCGATCATCCGATCAAGCCGATAAAACACGGGAGGAGCATCTCGCACGGGTAACTTGCCTATCAAATAGCTGATTGGCCCATGTATCAGTCCATAAGGTATGACGCGTCGCCACTCTGCTCCATCTTTCCCCTCCGCTTGATAATCGAACTCAAGCATCATGCCTGCCATGATCGCATGTTGGGCCGCCACCAAAGTTTCTGCTGCTACAGGTATGCCTGGGCCGGCAGGAATGAAGATCCTTTGGGCGTGCGTGAGAGCCTCAATGTCCGGCGCTGTCCTTGTTCGAGTGGGCCCGTCTAGGGCGCCTCTGATCTTATGCAGCAGACTGGCCAACAAATCCGCTTGAGCGTCCTGCGATGATCTGCGGTAGCCGTCGACTTCGGTTTGAAGCGCAGCAAGTTCAGCTGGCGTGGGCTTGGTGAACATCCGGCCAAGTTTTCCAGCGATCCGCCAACGCTTCGTCCGTCCTTCGCTAATTGGCTCGAGGTCAAAATGCATCATGATAACGTCACGCATGCGCTCGGCCGTGCGACGGTTCACTCCAACGTGCTGGGCCATATCATCGAGGGTCAGCCCTTCTGGCTCATCAACCAGTGCGTGAACCAGTGACAGAAGCCTGTCCAATTTGGCCATGCGATGGGTCATGATTTTGTCGGGCTCCTGACAATCAGAGCATCTTGCTACTGCCGCCCGAAAGGGACGAGAAGCGGTAGATGTATTTCTTGTTGGGCCTGGGGTTGGTTAAGGGGCCAACGAACACCCAAATTTCGTCTCCGTCGATCTGGACGCCATGCACCTTCTCTGCGTTCGGCCGGAGATTCATGCACGGAATATAGCGGGTCATATTCTCACCAGGGCGAATGACCTCAAGGCGGTTCTGCTGTGCATCGTATTGAGCATAACCCGGCATCTCTGTTTCCTTCCGTGGCAGCCCTCTAAGTGCGGCTTGCGACAGATTTGGTCGCCGACTTTGTACGCCCGTAGATTTTTACGCGACCAGAACTGTCATAGATGTTGCCCTGTGAAAAGTCCCGAACTGGATTGAGCGACCAGATTTGTCGCCCATAGGGCTGGCCATTTTCAATTCTGAATATAATCTGGGACGGAGGAAGGGGAGCAATCGTGGATCAGGGGGCGACGAGTAGGGGGGAATTCGGCCATAGGTGTATAATTATGGCGGCATTTCAATATGTTTGATGGGGCTTACCTGAGAATCGGATCGGGCCCAATTGCCGGTTGCCAGCCCCTATCGGTTTCGCTGCTTTCCAGCATTTATGCTCTTCCGGCCTTCCCTGAAGTGTCAATTCGGGACACGCTGGAGCGTCACAGTGATGGCACCCCTTGGGCAAAGAGCCTCTCTATTGCTCCTGAACAAACTGCGGCTGCGGTAAGTGCGATGCTCACCGAGCTGATGCTCTCCACCCCCGACCTAGATGCGACTAGGATCAATCTCGGCGACTTGCCTCAAGGTGAGCGGCCCCGCCAGCATCTTGAGGCTTTGGTTGATCTTTGGAGCACCGCTCCCGAGGTCATGCCTAGCGAAATGCTGACACTTAAGGCTTTTCTAGAATGCCCTCCTGGTGATGCCCTTCAGAAGATCCAGGTCATTTGGGATCGAGATTGCATTAGCCTCTCTTGCCTTGAGCGGGCGGTCCTGTTGCGACTTGAGGCGCACCATGGCCCAATCGGGGATGCTGACCAAGATTACATCAGGCTGATTGCAGACTTAAAAACATCCTCTGCTGCCTCGGAAAGTTTGCTGGGGCATGCTCAAAGGCACCTGTTCGACGCTGCTGCAACCCAGGCTGGTGCCGATGACAGCCTTTCAATTCTGTCGGTCCGCGACAGCCTCTCAGAATGCGAAGCAGCGGCTGCCATTACCCAAAATTGGCTTTCCAGCGATTCAGACCTCTCGGGCAGTCAAATAGGTATCATCATCCCCGACGTAGGAGACTACTCCGCTTATCTATCCGAAGCTTTCTCTCATGCGGGGCTTGCGCTTTCGTCACTTCCGAGTGGAGCAGCACGGCGCAATGTAGGTGCCGAAGCCGTCCTGCTCTTTGTCCAATGCCGTCGCCGTCCCGCGCCGGCTATGGCGCTTGCCTCGCTCTATGCGTCGCCAATCCTGTGCTGGCCAAATACGACGGGTAGCCATTTGGCGACCAAAACCATGGATGGTGATTTCAGCCCGAAGTTGAGCAAGGAGCTGAAGGGCAAAGCGGCTGAGCTGTATGAGTTGATACGCTCGCCCTCACCATCGAGTGGGCGGCAGCTGGCCAGCCAACTGCGGGCCTTAGGAAAACTGCTGTCTGATAATGAGGCCGTGCTCGAGGATGTGTGGGAGGCCCGAAACCAGATTTCACGATTGGCCTTAGCCCTTGAGAATGGCCCTGCGGACGGCGAGCCAGACTGGGAGGCTGTATTCAAATCAGCGGCTAGCTACCAAGAGCCTGCTGCCACCAAAGGCTCATACTATCTCGAAGGCATCAGCGTTCTGCGAGCTGGCGAGACCCCGCCCAGAAAATATCGCAGGCTGATCATTCTAGGCTTCAACGATGGAAACTATCCACGTCCAAGCTCCGGCAATCCCTTCTTTCTGGACAGTGAAATCGCGCAGATCGAGGAGCGGACAGGTCTCTGCCTGCCTTCACAGCGGCAGCAGTTGTTACGGGGGCTCGATCTCTTTGAGAGGCAGCTGCGCTCTGCATCCGAGCAGACAATAATCCTCTATTCAGAGCGCGACAGGATGGGCTCGCTTCTCGCACCATCCTCAAGCCTGCCATTGCTGTCACGCTTGGTAGAAGGTGTGAAAGATCCAGAGGACTTCGTTGCTCCGCTCGAGCGGGCAGCAGGCACGGCATGGGAGCGCCTGGTAAATTGGCAGTCCAAGCCCGTGCGATCAAAAGCTACGCCCGAGGTCGTTCCCGAATTTTATGAACTCGGCCGAGATCTGCTGACGCTCAGGCAAACGCCAGAGGGCAAGCCTCGGCCTCAGAGCCCAAGTAGCCTTGAGACGCTACTGATCAGCCCTCTTGCATGGGTACTTTCCGAGCTCGGAGCCCGGCATGTCCCGTGGCAGCCAGAACAGTTGACCGTCGCGCTCAGGGGTTCCTTGGCACATGAGGTTTTCGAACGCCTGTTCGTTCCCGATCAAGACATCCCGACGGATAACGAAATCGACGCAAGCGTTCCTGAACTTTTGGCTGATCGCATCCGAGCAATTGCTCCGTTCCTCCAGGCATCGACATGGAGGGTTGAGCAGCAAGCTCTGGAAGGCGAAATCATCAAGTCAGCAAAGCACTGGGCTTTGGTCCTGAAATCGCTTGGAGCCACTCTTATCGGCAATGAGTTCTGGTTGGCTGGCGAGATTCTGGGTCATCCAGTGCACGGCAAGGCAGACTGTCTCATCTGCCTCCCTGATGGATTGCCGCTGATCGTCGACTACAAGAAGAGCAGCACGGGCGGAAGGCGCAACCGCCTGAAAGCCCAGTGGGATCTGCAGGTCGATCTCTATCGAAAAATGACTGTGAGGACGAACGAACGCTCCAACCCAGATGAACTGAAGGTTGCTGCTTGCCTGGAGGCATGGGGTGCTAAGCCTGCAGTCGCCTACCACCTACTCAATGATGGGGGCGTTCTGATCAATGGCGCAGACGGGCTTGATCCGACATTTGTCGAGGTAATCGAGGGCGACATCGCCGAGAACGCCACTGTCCAGCTTGAGAGGCGTTTTCAGAAACTTCGTGCTGGCCTGGTGGAGACAAACACATTTGGGGACGAAAAGTTTTACAAGGGCAAGGCATACCTTGGGGTTTACGCCTTGAGTTCCAGCCCTCTGGTTAAGACTTTTATGCGCGAGGACGGTCAGCCAGCCGGAGCTGCAGTTGGAGCAAACGATGAATAATCTCTCGATTGTTCCGGCGGGCGCAGGCGCCGGTAAAACTCATCACATCCAGGAAACGCTTACAAGTTGGGTGCGTGACGGTATCGTCCGCCCCGAGCGGATATTGGCAGTAACCTTCACTGAAGCCGCTGCGGGTGAACTACGGCAGCGGATACGTGCTGCGTTGATTCAAGATGGGAACCTTGAGGCCGCCCTCGCAGTCGAGCGGGCCTATGTATCCACCATCCACGGCCTTGGACGAAGGCTCCTTATCGAGCATGCGTTCGCGAATGGAGCCTCACCGCAACAGCGTTTGATCGCAGAGGATGAACAAGACCTGCTGATCCGCCGCGCGATTGAAGAAAATGAAGATCTCAATGAGATCACCAGGAATCTTGGCGCTTATGGCTATCGGGCGAGCTTCAGCTCCGATGACAGCCAGGAAGATAACTTCCGGCGCAATCTCTTAAGCGTGATTGCAATGTTGCGATCCCTCGGCCCCCGTGGGTCGGACAGCAAAATGGCGGACTTTGCTGAGGCATCAATCCGCCAGGGCTATGGATCGCCTGAGGGTGACAGTGCTGTTCTGGCAAACAGTCTGAAGGCTGCCATCGACAGCCTGCTTACCCAGTTTCCGCAATCCTTGGCGGGGCTCATGACCAGTGATGCAGCCCAAAAGGATTTCCGGACTAACTTCTCGGATCTCAAGAGGGCCCAGAAGTCTCTCAGCGATGGCAAGGGCGATTGGCAACTTTGGCAGCGTTTGAGAGGCCTCCGGCTTTCCAAGCGTGGAAGTAAGACCCCTGACGGGTACGATGATCTGGCAACGGTCGTCATCTCAGCGGCCGATCGTTTGGCACGCCATCCGGGGCCCCTTGAAGATGCGGTCAATCATGCGCGGGCATTGGTCACGGGGGCTCAAGCCGCGATGGCTGATTATGAGGATCGAAAGCGTCGGCTTGGCGTGATCGATTTCTCGGACATGGTAACCAATGCAGCGCAACTGCTGGCAGACAACCCCACCGTGCTCAATGCCATCATGGCAGAGGTGGACTGCGTCATCGTGGACGAATTCCAGGACACCAATCCAATCCAGTTCACGTTCCTTTGGAATCTTGCCCGCTGTGCCAAGCATGCATTGATCGTTGGCGATACCAAGCAGGCTATTATGGGTTTTCAGGGGGCAGATCCGCGCTTGAGCGAAGCCCTCACCAAAAAGTTCAAGACGAGCCCGCTTGACCGGAACTGGCGTTCTGATCCTCGGATTATGGATTTCGTGAATGCCTTGGGACAGCGCCTGTTTGGAGCAGACTACACGGATCTGACGCCTCAAAACAAAGCGGGAGGTGACACCGCAATCGAGGTGATATCACTCGCCGAGAAGCGGAGCAGCCGAAAGGGTGGAAAGCCCCAGCACTTTGTAGCCGATCGCGTCCAATCGCTTCTGACTGAAGATAATGTGTCCATTGTCGACCGTTATTCAAAATTGCCACGCCAGTTGGAACCCAAAGACATCGCGATCTTGTGTCCGACCCATAAGCTATGCCGTGATTATGCCGGAGCTCTGCGAGGGCTTGGTATTGATGTTCGGGTCGCTGAGGGTGGATGGTGGAATAGCCCAGTCGTCCAGGCTGCGGTCTTTGCATTGCGGTATGCTGCGGACCCGCAGGACACTCATGCCGCTATCTGTGCTGCAACGCTTGGCCCAGCCAAAGTGCCGTTGGATCTAGCTCTGCGCGCAATTGCTAATAGCGGCCGGATTGATGTGCCCGAGCTGGCTTCACTCGAAGCTCTTTCATCCTCCGCCAACCTATCCCCGGTCAACCGCCTAGTTCATGACGTAGTGCATGCGGCGGGGCTTCGGGAATGGTGCGACAGCCTGGACGACCCAGCTCAAATGCGGGCTGATCTGTTGCGCTTCGAGGCTGAAGCCGAGGCCTTCCTGCAAGCTCACCGGGATATGCGAGAAGCTTCAGGTTTCTATGGACAGGGGCCTCTCGTCTTCCTCGGCTGGCTCGAGAGCAAGGTCAGTAACCCGGACGAAGACAAGCGGCCGAACCCATCGGGTATAGAGGCCGATGGCGTTGAAGTCGTCACATGGCATGCATCAAAGGGGCGCGAATGGCCGGTGGTGATAGTTTGCGGTCTCGACGACAATCGTAACCCGCGTGTTGGCCAGTTCGGCACAGTCTTTCCCAGCTTCGATGATCTCGACCATGTCATTGCGGGGGCTGAGATTAACTATGCGCCCAAATTTGCTGCTCCGGAGGCCACAGAACGGTTTCTAAAGGGGCTTTGGCCCGAAGCCGAAAAGACCTGCCATCGCTTGCTTTATGTTGCTTTGACCCGCGCTCGAGATCGGCTCGTCTTCGAATGGCCTGTAGTGGAAAATCCTAAAGAGGGAGACCCACCAATTACGGCCTATGGCGTGATGGTCGACAAGTGCGGGCTGTCGGTCGATGGCAATCAGATCAGGATTGAAGAGAGCGAGTTCCCGGTCAGGAACCTTATCTGCATGACTGAGATGCCCGTTTCCTTTTCTGAACCTCAGATTGATGATGGAGAGGCGCTGACCGGCACGCGTTCCATTCGCAATTCAATCGGCCATCAGACACGCCGTGAATATGAAGCCGTCGCAGGGCCGTCCAGTGCCACCATCGCTCGCCGGCCCATGCCGGCAGCGCTGGAAACCATTGCGGTTGCGCCGGGCCATCAAATTAGCTCGGAAGAGTTGCTGCTGGCGACCGAGAAGGGAACCTCTATCCACGAGGCTTTCCGGATTTTGCTCCCGCGGCCTGATCTGAAAGCAAAGGTTGGGCCTCACTGCAGGCTCACAGATCAAGATGTAGAAGCCTTGGCCCTCCAGGCACAGGGGCTCCAAAAGCAGCTGGCATCGCTTGGTTTTCCAATTCTCCATGTGGAGCAGCCACTAGAAGTCAGACTGAGCGACGGTGGGGCGTTGACTGCGATCATTGATCTGCTGGCTGAAGGAGATGCTGGCTATATGATCGTGGACCATAAAAGCGGTCCGGTTGCAGACCACGCCATGCGTTTTGCATCCTACTGGCCGCAATTGTCGGCCTATGCCGAAGCGATCGACGAGCTGGGAGGCAAACCTGTCTTAGGCGCCAGCATCTTCTGGACCAACAATGGGGAATTGTCTGTCGCAGCTTTTCGATAGCGACCGTTTTTGTCGTTCGTCTAGCTAAGGCATCGAGAGTAGCTGAAAGGCTTAACGGGCAATAATTGAGAGGGAGATTTTGAATGACATCTGTGAAATTCAAATTGGTGATTGAAATCGACGGAACCGAGGTTTGCACTGAAGAACTGGGCTCCGAAGCAGTGAGTGGCCTCACTGGGCGGCTAGCCGATGTTGCTGAGAGCAAAGATATTTTCGGTTATTTGGCGCAATGCGCGTCGTCAGAAGTCCGCAGCGATATTGCCTACAAGGACAATCTCAATGAGGATACTGTTGAGCTCCTCTCAAAAGATCCTTCGATTGATGTGCGGCGGCGGCTATGCGGACAGACCCCTTTCCGGGAATGGGCCAGCACCGAACTTTTGCTGGAATATATCAGCGCAGACATCGAATGCGCCAAGACCATTGCCGGTAGCGTTGGTGACTATAGCAACGCTGATGCCAACAAGGTTGCAATCGAGCTTTGCAAGCATTCGGACCCGGATGTCCGAAACGCATTGGCTGGCAGCTGGGGCGCGCCCAAGAAGTTCGTGAAGCAGCTCCTCTCTGATCCAGACGCAAGTGTTCGAGCATCTGCAAAACGGACGCTCGATTGATGCTGAGTTGGGGGGATATGATTCCCCCCTAAATGCGCTGGGATGAAATATGATTTCGCAAGACGTCCAATCACACGGGGTGGCAATCAATCTCGCCAACTGGGCGCGATATGTTGATTCCGACGACAGGCTCACCGCCAACTGGGTGGCAGAGATCTGTGAGGAAATTCAGCATTCAGACGGAAGCTTGATAACACGTGGGTATGTTAGCCAAGCTTTCTCCCAGTCCTTTGCCAAAGGCGTGATCGCATCGGTGATTTGGGGCTATCCTAAAGGGAGATTCCCAGGAGGTAGATCTTTCGCAGGAATTTTTGCCAAGGCAGAAGGCCTGGCTGGCAAGCTTGAGAAGCTCAAGTCCGGGAAACCGCTTTCTGCTGAAGCTATTTGCTCAGAGTTTGATGGCTTCCAAGGTCTGGGCCCATCTACATATACGAAAATGCTCTATTTTGCAGATATTGCAGCAATCGAGGGCAGCTGCCTGATCTATGATCAGATGGTGATGCGGTCGATTGCGGAAAGCGGCGAACCGCACTGGGCTGCTATCAAAACAAGGCTTGGATCATGTCGCCATCCCAATGGAAAATTCAAAACATATCCCAGGGCGCTTCAGGTTGAGACCTACGGTGGCTTTCTGAGTGTTACCCATAGTCTAGCGACCCGCGAGAGGAATGCAGAGGCAATCGAGCTTGAGCTGTTTATGAGCGCCCCTCGGGGAAGGCCAACGCAACATCAGACAGGCTAACGCGGGCTCATTTTTGGCGCTATCGAATGGCTCTGAATACAATGCAATTTTGACGACGAATTGGCTAAGCAGGGGACGTTTAAGATGTCGGTATCGGATATCTTCAAAGACTTTCGGCAGATTGAGCTATCGAAAAACTGCTACCTTCATCCAAATATTCCTCCAAAAAAGCTAAATAACTGCATTGAGTCTTACTGCTTTTCGGGATCGCAAGTCGATTTTCTTCTGGATGATACGATTTGGGGCTCGGCCAAAGATGGAATGGCCATTTCAAATGGAAAGCTATATTATAAGCAAATAGGCGAAGGGCCTAAAGTTCTCGACCTTGGAACCGTAAAGAAGTTCACATACGAAAAGCGCATGCTCGGTAATATCGAGCTGTTTATTGATGATATGCCTTTTTTGACGGTCACGGGGTTTGATAAGGCATATCATGATATTTTAGTCGATATGCTGAATGCTTGTGCTGCCGAAGCGCGCCGGGCTTCTGTGACTGAAGTGAAGCCTCAATCTAAGCCAAAATCAAAAAAGGAGCCTGTTGAAGCTCCGGTACCAGCAACTGAAACAATGCAGTGCGCTGGGTGTGACGCGCAGCTTCCAAGCGACGCCAAATTTTGTCTCGAATGTGGTTTGCCAGCCCAGCCCAAAGGCGTTTGTGGGCAGTGTCAATCAAAGCTGCCGGCAAAGGCAAAGTTCTGTCCGAAATGCGGCGCTAGCGCCGAGACAAAACAGTCCAAATCGGAGCCGTTGGCCAACTCGGATGCACTCCGGTCAGATCTTACTCAGTGGCTGTCTGAAGCGGAGCAAGAGGCTTGGATCGATAGCGACGGTGACATGTCTTTCCGTATCACGCGATCGAAACCGGACTTCGCTGGCAGTTATCGAGCTTGGTGCTCAAAATACGAGATCTCCATTAGCGCAGAGGGGGAGCGCCAAGAGCAGACTGACAGTGCCTGTTTTAACGGTGAAGACGAGTTCTCGATCGGCAGCCCTTACTGCCGGGTCGGACGCCTGCCTTCCGCTCATTACGAAGGCACCGTCAATGCGTCGTTCTTCGTTTTGAAGAATGTTGAAGTTCATGAAATTGAGCTGAAAGAAGGGGATCTTAAGATACCCAAATTGGGTTCTAAGAAGATTAGCATTGCAAGCCTTAGCGCTCGCAAGGACGATGATGGCTCTTACGGGGTCGAATACGAGCTGAGCGCCTACCCAGGACACATCGTCAATTTCGAAGTCTCATCCGAACAGCCCGAAGCCGACGCTAACGTTTGGGGTCGCTATGAGGAAGAGCCGACTCAGACTGGGACAAGCTGGCTTTGGGACGTGAAGCCTGGTCAAAAAATCTATCTTACTTTCGGTGAATTTGAATCGCTCGTCGATGGCGTAACAGCTACGTTTAGGGGTGAGGCCAAACCATCCGAAGGGGCATATGATGACGCTGAAGATGGTGGAGATAGTGAAGGCGCATGGACGGAAGAAGTACCGTCATCTGGTAACGAGGATGTTGACGCAATCTTGAAGGCAGCGGCAGACCGAATGCTGGAGCTGGACTGGTTCGAAGACAGCCTCACCAACGGCGGACGTGTGGATAAGCTCGCACTTTTCCTGACGGGAGAGGCAGAGGCATTTTCGGTTGGTGTAAGACTGGCTCTTACCGACCGGCAAGATGATTTGGATGATGATGAGCTGCAAGAAATCCAATCGGGAGTAGACACCTATTTCGACCTGAATGACACCAAGGCACAACTCGAATCCCAAGGATACGATTGGGCTAATTTCGCGGGCATTCAGTGCGAGGCCACCGTGATGGGCAATTCTGGCCGTGCCGGAAGAGGTGGCAATGTCTCCGGTGATGGCGAAGGCGTTACAGCCTACTTCGAATGGCACATGTTCCGTGGTTCGGTGAACATCGATGACATGGAGGATGAGGACGAACGTGATGCAGCTGAAAGAGCGGCTGTCTTGGTCGAGGAAGGAGAGCAAGAAGCTGCCCTCGAAGCCCTGCCCGCACTTTGGTTTGAATATAATATGGACAATCTGGATAGCTCGCCAGATGAGTTCATGCCCAGCGGCCAACAAGTCTATTTCGAGTTAAACTACGCCAATCCAGACCATGATATTGTGCTGGATGTCGAAGATGGCACGCTCATTTTGACGGCAACCATCAGATTCCCCATGCAGGTAAATCCCGGCGTGGATGAAGATGAAATAAATGACTGGCTAAGTGAAAATGGCGGATATGCGGCCGGATTTATCAGCGCGAACTGGTCATACAACGGTGATGAAGGTGGTCACTTTGTGTTCCGCGAGTTTGCCGAGGATGAGGACTATGAGGACAACTCATCCTTTGGGACTGCTGACTTCCGCTCTGAGGCGCTGCAAAGCGTAAGAGATCGTCTGGCCAGTTCGACTAGCCTTACGGTTTTCATCGCTGACGAGGCGGGTGAGGAACTGCGGGATGAGCTCGTTCAGGAGCTAATCAGCGATGGGGCGCGGTGCATTACAGTCGACGCTGGTCAGAGCATGATGGACTATGTGGCGCCGCTTTTTGAAGTGGAGGATGGACATACTGCCATTCTGAATGGCGTCCAGAACATCTCAGAGGAAGTGATCGATGATTTCCTCCGGATCGTGAGCGATCGGGTGCTGGTTGGCACCATTGGTGAGGGAGATACCGCCCGCAGTTTCGAAACGGCAATTCCTCAGTTCAATCTCGTGCTTGTGGACCATGGAAGTGAAGAGCTGAACTTCGGGACACTGCGAATGCGGCAGGCATCGCAATTGGTCGTCACTGATGATCAGGTGCTCACTTTGGACGGATCGTCTGATGGCGCCAGCCAAGGTGATGGTGACGGATCCGCCATTCCTGGTGAGGTTGAACAGTACATTCGGTTGAATGACGACGGTACAGTGAGTGCTGTTATCGTCTATACGGCCATCGAGGATGCTGGCGGGGACGTAGTGATCCGCGGCGCTTATTACGGTTACTGCGGTGGCGGCGTGAACGAAGGTGGCTATTTCGTCATCGATCACGAAAACGACGATGTGCGGGCGCTGGAATACAGCGACATTGATGAGCTTGAAGCAGACAAGCCCGAACTAGCGGTGATCTATAACTCGCTGATGCAAGAGGTCTGGAAGCTTCTCTCTGAGGATGATGGCGAACTAACGCTATCTGCCGAAGGACAGAGTCTAATGGCCGAGGCTGACGAGACGGAATGCTGCATGTCCTCAGGTTTCGATGGGGATGCGTTGGATGAAGTTTCGCAGCTCTGGCATTTGACATTGCATTTCGAGAGCTAATCCACGGGCACAGATTACTTAATTAAGCAGGAGGTTTAAATGAAGATCAAACTCGATCTAAGGATCAACAATGCCGACAGTCACGAGACTGACACCCGGAGCATTGAGGTCGAAATTAGCGATGAGAAGGTCATTGCGATGGGTTGGGTTTGTGAAAGCCGCCCTACAGAAGAGACGTTCACGATGTTTCTTCGTGCCCTGTACGACAACCCTAACTGCGAACCGCCCAAGACTGATGATAGTAAGCTAGGTGTCGCTTATCATGAAATTTGGGACAATTTGTCGCGATATGCTTTCGATAAGCTCGGATGGCATGACGTGACCGTAGATGTGCTTGGGCTCTCAATTGACGGCGAAGACACAAAATTGGCAAAAATGCTTGATATTGGAATGATTGATAACAGGCCTTTTGCCCTACAGCTGACCCGTGACGGGTTTATGTATTGCTACGATTGACGGTCCACTCAAAGGACAGTTGAGGTGACCGGGCTCTATGATCAGGGCCCAGCACCCAAAATGAAGAAGGCGGTCTTTTTTAAAAGAGGCACGCTCGAGGTGGGACACATCATCGCGCAAAAGCGACCGAATTTGTCGCAGAAAGGTCTAAAGAGGGGGGCTATTCAGTGCTAAGCTCGAGAAAGGCAAGCCCCTATATGAGCACAATAATCTTAGAATCCGAGGTCTCGTTGGCCACCCTCAGCTCTCTTCTTGAAGACGCCGCCATCGATCACTCCGTCGAAGATGGAGGCTGCATTTACGTCACTGCTTCGCCTTTCAATTTTTGGATATCTATCGACGAAGATCGGAAGTTTTTGCGCTTCTATTCCTATTGGCCGGTGGCAATCGATACACCGGAGGATAGGCTTCTCCGGTTCGTGAACGAGTGTAATGACAGCATCATCCTGCTTCAATTCAGCGTGACGGAAGACCGGCAGAGATTTTACGGTTTCTACATGATGTATTATCGGGATGGTGTAATCCGTTCACAGCTTCTGCGAATAGCAAGGCTCTTCTCGGAGCTTTTTCATCGAGCTGTGGAGCATGAGGATACCGAAGATCTGCTTGGCGTTGAAACCCTAGACCCTCCCCTATCCAAGGCAGAGCCGTCAGAGGGCCGTGCAATACACTGATGCACGGCGCCATAAATCTGCCGATCGCGGGAACTTATTCAACGACAGGGTAATATGGGCGGCCCCAATCATGGCCCGGATTATCCATCAAGATGTCGATGAAAACGGGCAGCAGAAACCCCAAGAGCGCCGCTCCATCCTTTACTTGAGACCTGTTGACACTGCTATTCCAAGTGGCGCCACCGTGGATCAGCTGGTTCCGCAAGACATATAGCCGATCGAAAAGAACCGACAGGATCTTAGCCGTGTCTTTGCGGGCGATCGCACCATTAATCGCACGTTGACTTGTGGAAATGCGATCAGCCCAATCTTCATATCCGGGCACGCCATTTTGGTGCTTCCAAAAAGCCAAGAAGATATGCCGGTTTGCGAGTAGAACTCTGATTTCTTGAGGAAATCTCTGCCATACTGCTCGGTAAACCCTATCGTCAGAATCAAGTCTGACAACCGCTTCGAAAAAGGTCTGAAAGACGCCTCGCTCGCTTTCGGTGTCACGCTCAATGTCCGCGGCGTAGGCAGCATTGAAACCGATCCAAAGAAGAATGAACCGTATGTCGGGATCGTTGGTTTCGGCTTCGGCGCGACCTAGCCAGCTGAGCGCTCTATGCACGCGCAAACCCAGGCCCTCAGGAAAGCTATCGCGAATGGCCCTTTGCTTATCCTTCAGCGCGGCAAAATGGTTGGTTGTCGGGAGTTCTGGTTGATGAGTTTTTGCCATCCTTACACTCAGCCCTCCCGCGTCACCGATCCTCTCATCTCCATCAGTCCAGCAATTTAAGCAAGCGTCACAGTCGTATCAGCCGGATGCGATTTCTTTCTAAACTTTATCGGGCGAGAAAGCCCCACCCCTCGGGTTGGATTGTCGAGCGTCGCAAGGCTCAGACCGATTGCAGTGTTCGACCATTTCGGCTTCCACACAAGTGTCCTATTTTGGCATGCTCCGGCTATGCCGCCCTGATTGTTCTGCTAGAGGCAGGTCATTCGATTGGGGCAGCAGTAGGGGTTAATGTGAGGAAACTGGGCTTAGCCGTGGCGCTGGCATTGTGCTCTTTTCAGGCTCAGGCTCGAGCTCCCTCTGCTGACGAAATCCTTGATCAGGCGAACCATTACACCGTCAAGGTGCGGCGTGTGGGCTCAATTGGCTTCAATGAGGATCAGGGCACATCAGCCAATGCGACTGGGTTCTTAGTCGATCGCGCCCGAGGGTGGATCCTGACTAATGCGCACGTGGCTAGTCGTTCGCCAGTCACTCTTACGGTATCATTCAAGGGTCAAAGATATATCACCGCGCGACGGGTTTTCGTTGATCGGCTGACTGATGTGGCTGTTCTCGAAATTGATCCAAAGGATATTCCATCGGACGCTGTCACGGCAGAACTCCAATGCAATGCGATGCCACGCGTGGGAACTCCGGTGGCGATTTTTGGCCATCCCGGGAGCCTGTCCTACACTGCAACGCGGGGCATAATCTCCAGCATCTCGTGGGTGTTCCCAACAGAGATCATCCAAAGCGATGCGACGGTGAATGGCGGCAACTCAGGCGGCCCCCTAATCGATCTGTCGACGGGCAAGATTGTCGGAATCGCCGCAGCAAGCTTTCGCGATACCAACGACGATCATTCGACAGCAGTCTCATTTTCTGAGCCCATGCCGCCGGTTTGCCAGATTATTGATCTGCTGAAAGCTGGGCGCGATGCGCGCTACCGGCAATTGCCTGCGGCCTACGCAACGGCCGAAGACGATGATCGGCCAATAGTCGCGACAGTGTTTGATCCTACTTCGGGTCTTAGAATTGGCGACCGCATCGTAGCGGTCAATGGGCGGGGCGATGTCCGCAACACGTCAGACCTTGCCAGCAGGCTCCGTGGCAATGGAGGAATGGTCAATGTGACCGTAGAGCGGGATGGCCGAGAGGTTGTTTTGAGCTTGGCGACCCGTGTGATGCCCGACATCACCCGAACCAAATCAATCGAGCTTTCAGGTCTGGTGATTTCCAACCAGTGGAAGCTGGATAGCGCCGAATTCCAGCACGAGGGCTATCTTTTCATCGATTTTACGAGGCCAGGCTCTGAAGCCGAGATGACCGAGGCATACCCCGGGCAGCACCTTGTTGCCGTGAACAACCGGACGTTCACTGACTTGGACCAGCTTTATAACTACCTCCAAAGCCTTCCAGCAGAGAGCGACATTGATTTGATCCTCAAAGCGGCATCTAGCGAGCAACCCTTCTACAGACAGTATCACTTGGTCACTCTGCCTCGTGGAGAACCACGCTGGCTTGAGGCTGCTCGGCCTGCTGACGACTAACGCTTAGCATTAGCATGCCAATTGGGGACATCCATGAGGAGTTTGCGCGTGCTTCAGCGCTTTGGCCTTGCTAAGCTTGCAGGTCAAAGGGGGACACATGCGCTACAGCAGAGCCGAACGGCTTATTCAACTTGCCTTAGAAATGCAGGCTGCGCGTGGTGGCTTGACCATCGCCGATATCGAGGAAAAGTTTGACGTAAGTCGGCGGACTGCGATCCGTATGCGCGACGCAGTAATGCGGGCCTTCCCCAATGCGACTGAGGTTCCCACCGGTGAACGGACCAAGCGCTGGCGGCTCAGCCCAGGCGTAGCCCAGAGCTTTGCAGAGATAACGTCGGACGACCTAGCAAGCATCGAAATCGCTGCTGCAGCAATGGAGCGAGCTAATCTGCCCGTGCATTCCCAGGATCTGCGGGGGGTAGCAGCTAAGATCCGAAATCTGATTGAAGGCGGCGCGCTCAATCACATCGAGCCCGACCTTGAGGCACTTACCGAGGCTGAGGGTTTGGCACACCGAGCCGGACCTCGCCCTCACATATCTCCAAGCATTTTCGATGGACTGAGAACTGCGATCAAGTCCTGCCGCAAGGTCTCTTTTGATTACGCTTCGCGAAGCGGGAGGTCATCTACCCGCCGAACTGTGGCGCCCTTGGGCTTTCTGTATGGCCATCGCCACTACCTGGTCGCCCTGCAAGAGGGCGCCACGAAGCCTAAATTTTTCAGCTTACCCTCAATCAGCAAGCTGAAGCTTGAGACGGACGGCTTTGAACGCGATCCTAACTTCAGCCTGAAGGAATTTGTTTCTCACAGCTTTGGCGTCTTTGAGGAGGCTCCCGTGGACGTGATTTGGCGGTTTTCGCCGGAGGCGGCTCCCCTAGCTCGAACTTTCGTCTTCCATCATAGCCAATCCGTGGAGGATGAGGCCAATGGGAGTCTGATTGTTCGTTTCCGAGCCGGTGGGCTGCTGGAAATGGCCTGGCACCTAATGAGCTGGGGCGATCAGGTTGAGGTCATAGAGCCAGCCGCTCTGCGGGACCTTATGCCTGAGAAAGCTCAGTCATGGCCTGCTCTTCCGTGAAAATGGCCGGCAAGTCTGGCTGCCCCGAGGGACAAGGCGACGTCCTGGAAGATTGGACGGATGCAAATCGCAAGGCTTGGGAAATTGAACAGGCCTGGAGCGTATTAGAACAATCTTCGCCAACCGTATACGCCATGCGGAACGGATGGAGGCAGCAGCGATACGAGCAGCAAGGTGGCCGCTGCATCTACTGCCGGCAGCCTCTAATTTGCAGCGAATCTCTCGCTAAAATGCCCAATTCACTGACACTAGACCATGTAATTCCTTTAGCCAAAGGCGGGCCAGACACTTTCGATAATACGGTTGCCGCCTGCCACGCATGCAATCAAGCCAAAGGAATGCTCGATTTAGGAGAGTTTGCGACTCATCCCATTCGTCTCCAGAGATTTACCGCCGCAAACACTCCACCTGAGCGGTTAAGCGCAGATGAAAATAGTCCTTACTACTCCAAGGCAGCTCTTGACCGAGAGGTGCGCGTATTTTTCAAAGAACGCGAGCGGTTTGACGTCCATGAATATGCAGTAACAGAAAATTGGATTCTTGTGCCAGCTGGGAAGTCAAAAAATAGACTTGGACAGCCATTGTTAATAAAGCTCAGGGGCCATATTCGAGTTCAATATCCTACGCAACTCGACGATCTTTTGCGCACCGGCGCTCTTGATTTTCCCCCGATGTCAGCAGCATCATTGGAACAGGGGGGATAACAAATCATGCCATTCAAGCCTGGTGAGCGAGTGCGCCTTAAGCGCGACCCATCTTCAATGGGGATCGTGACGGATGCACCTCCCCAAGAGATGACAGGTCGCCTCATGATTGAGGTGGAGTTTCCTTCCGGACGGGCTCGGCGTCCCGCAAGCCAGCTTGAGCGCGTAGAAGCCGAAACTAGCGCTATTGAAGATCTAAGGAACGGCAAGCTTTCATCGCCGATCGATCTCAGGCGGACGATCAATCATCTTAGAATGACCGGCAAACTGGCCGACATGATCTATGCCATGGGTGCGACAAACACGCAGTTTCACGCATATCAGTTCAAGCCACTACTCAAGCTTCTGAACGCTCCCGCTAGAGGCCTTCTCATCGCTGATGAGGTCGGCCTTGGTAAGACCATTGAGGCGGGGCTGATCTGGACCGAACTCGTGGCCCGCTTCGATGCTCGTCGACTGTTAGTCGTTTGCCCTAAGCCGCTGGTTGAAAAGTGGCGAGCTGAGTTGCGATCTAAATTCAACGTAGAAGCGAAGGCCTGCAATGCGGCCGACCTTCTGGATTTGCTCCGGGACGACGCAGAGCGCAGGCAGGGTTTCGCCGCCGTCGTGTCGCTGTCTTCAATCAGGCCGCCTGCCAAGTGGAATGACGATTTGGAACCCAACCAGACTGCTAGAGGTGAACTTGCGCGCCTACTGGCAGATGAGAGGGAGGATGAGCTGTTTGACCTGGTGATTTTTGATGAAGCTCACCACATGCGGAATGCCGATACAGCCAATCACAAGCTCGGTCAGTTGGTTACTGAAGCCGCCGATTACAGCCTTCTGCTCTCAGCTACCCCCATCAACCTTAGGTCGAATGACCTGCGCGTTTTGCTGAAGCTGTTAGACCCCGACACCTTCGAGAACGAATGGCAGTTCTCAATGTTGCAGGATGAAAACGCACCTTTGGTAGCAGCCTGCGAGGCTGCCAGAAATCCGAGTGTGCCTCTCGCCAATGTCGCTAAGTTGATCGAGGAGTTGCCGCCAGGGCGCGTGTTAAAAACAGGGGGCCGCCTTAAGCGACTTCGCGCTGAACTTGCGGGAGGCATGGAAGACACACCGGAAACACGTGTTCGATTGGCTGCACGCCTTGAGGAAATGTCGCTCCTCGGTTCAATTGTGAACCGGACCCGTCGCCGTGACGTAGCCGAGTTCAAGGTGGAGCGCCGACCCAAAACCATACCTTGGGAAATGTCTGCTGAAGAGCGGAATTTTTACGATCGTATTACCCACGCGATCGAGCGCTATGCATTCGACAGGGATCTCAACGAGCGTTTTCTGTTAGCTCAGACACAGCGGTTGCTCGCATCCAGCCTAGCGTCAGCCTATCGCCATTGGGGCGAAAAAACTGGCAACCTCTCGCTTGACGAGGAGGACGATGATGTCCCCAAATCAGTGCCCGGGCCGTTGATCAGTGTCCTCGGTGAGATCTGCAACAACCATGCTGACCTTGCTGAGTTGGAGCGTAACGACACCAAATTCAACAAGCTAAGTGCAGCCATCAAGGACCTTCAGGCCGCAGAAGGGGGGCAAAAGCTAATCGTCTTCTCAAGCTTCAGGCGGGTTATTGGTTACCTCAAGGGCCGCCTGGAAGCAAAAGGCATCAACGTTCTAGAGCTGCATGGCGGGATCAAGGAAGATCGCCAGCAGACTGTAGAGCGGTTTGCCGATGCGCCAGGCGGAACCGTGCTTCTTACATCAGAGGTGGGTGGCGAAGGTCTCGACCTTCAATTCTGTCGCATCGTACTCAATTGGGATCTGCCTTGGAATCCAATGAAGGTCGAGCAGAGGATCGGTCGCGTAGACCGTATCGGTCAACAGGCTGAAACCGTCGACATTATCAATCTGATTGCCAGCAACACCATTGAAGAGATCGTTTATGAACGCCTCTACCAACGTCTCGACATCATTCGCTATGCGCTTGGTGATTTCGAGCCAATCTTAGGAGATATCGTAAAAGATCTCGATATCATCCTTTCCGATCCCAAGCTGAGCCTGAAAGAAAAAGCGAAGCAAATTGAACTCGCCACGATGGCAGCGGAAACACGTAAGCAGCAAGCGGATCAACTGGAACGCGAGGCCCCAGGTCTCATTGCGCATGGTGAGAACATCCTAAACCGGATCAAGGAGGCAAACGCCCCACACAAGATGCTCTCAAGCAGCGACCTAAGAGATTATATCGTCAGCACTCTCGTTGAGAATTTTCCAGGAACCCGCTTTGATCGGGTGCCAAACACGCCAGTCGAAATCTACGATGCTCGCTTATCGTCACGTGCGATGGCAGAGTTTTCAAGGTTTCTGGACACCTCAGCGAAACGCTACCCAACGCGGTTCAGACGCGATGGCGGATCGGGTGTTCGGGTCATATTTGGGAGCAATCCGGATCCTGGCCGCTACAGAGCGATTGACACTGTTCCGATGACGCATCCGCTAGCAAGGTTCGCATCAGAGGTCCGCCAACGCCGCCTAGCTGGCCTTGCAGTTAGGCCGGTCACATCGCTTCAGATTTCGCGAGGCCAAGCAGTAGGAATAAAAGAAGGCCGCTACGCTGTAGCCGTTGAGCGCTGGTCAATTGATGGCCTCGTTCCGGTCGACAAGCTCTTCTACCTCGCTTCCGAAATTGAAACTGGCAGGATTGTGGGTTCAGATGATGCGGAAAAGCTGCTCATTCAGAGCTTAACGTCCAACCCAAGTCTAACGGCGCTGGCGGTTGGAGATCTGGACAGTGCTATCGACACAGTCGAGAATGCGATCCTTCCGCATATTGCGGCTGCAAGAGATGACTTCGAAAATGCCGAAGCCGCTCGACATTATGACCAAATTGAGACCCAAATCGCACTGGTACAGGAACACAGAGATCGAAAACGCATCGAAATGGAGACGCGTATTCGTGATCTGGAACTATCCGGCGGTGACGTGCAGCAGAAGGATAAAAAGCTGCGATCGGCTAAGATGCATCGCGGGAAGCTCGACAAGTTCCTAGCCCGTATGGATGTCAAACTCGACGATCTGAAGGTCAAGGAAGATGCCTTCGAAATTGCCCAGCCACAGTTGGTGGGGGTTGCCATCATCGAAGTGAAGGGTTGATCGGATGAGCAGGAATCGCCGCTTTCCGCCGGTTAAGCTTGGAGATCTTGGCACTCAATTAGGTGACCTGAAACGGACACTGATCAAAGCTGAGGCGGCCGCTGCAGAAGCAAAACGTCAGGAAGAAGAGGAGGAGAAAAGACGTGCAGCCTCTGAATTCCCAAAGCCTGCTCCAAAACCGACTGGGCCAAGGCCACAACTGAAGAAAGCCTATCTTGACCGACTGAACACCCCACTGCCGGGGGAGGTCAAAGCCAATCCGGAGACTACGACGTCGCCACCTCCGGCGCCCAAGCCAACAGTCATTCACAAGCCAATCGTAAGGCCCGAACCTCCTGCACAGCCAAAGCCTGCACAAATTAGTGCGGCAAAAATGCGCGAGCTTGCCGCCGATAAGGTGCGGGCACTGGTCGCCGGTTCAACGCCTTCGATCGAAGAGCGGCCATCCGCGATCTCTAACTCAAGCAGAAACAAAATTGCCCAAGCTGTTTCGGCGGGCGCGGATCTACTCAGGGAAAATCCAGGGCCAGACGAGGACGGCTACATCATCGGGTTCGACTTTGGCACGAGTTCCCTCAAGGTGGCTTACCGTCAGCCTTACGTTGCGGACGATCCCGTTGCCGTGCTGCCCGTTCCAAAAGAGCTGCGCTCTGCCAATCACCCCGGCCTTTGGCAGAGCGTTGTATGGTTTCACCCACAGAAGGAGACCTTCTCGCTTTACCCAGAAGTGGGAGCAATTGCTCTTGATGGCTTCAAGACGGGGCTCATTGCTGGGAATGGTTGGAAGGCGATGCCTCAATCAGCCAAGGTTACTCGGGCTGAAGCGGCGACGGCATTTTTGACATTGCAATTCGCCTATATTGTGGGTGCCTACTCGATTGAGCAGCCCTTGCATCCCGTAGGAGGCGAGCATTTTGCTCTAATCAACATCGGCATTCCGGTTGCGGTACGTGACGACAAAAGGGCTTTTGCCGAATTTTCTCGCTTGGTTTCAGCTGCCTACGCGTTGGCACCGGATGCCGGCTCTCTGCACCTCGACAGACTTAAGCAAGAGTTGGCTAGTGCGCCCATAAAATTGCCAGAATTTTTGCAGCTGGTGCCTGAACTTACTGCCGCGATTGCGGGTTACGCGGCAGATCCTATGGTTCAGCTTGGTGCCCATATCTTGGTCGACGTAGGAGCATCCACCCTTGATATCGTCGCCTTCAACCTTCAAGCGCAGCTAAGGGCTGCTGTTTTTACAGCTGGTGTTGACCTTTTCGGTGCTGGCGCACTGCATATTGCACGAGCTGGAGGCATCGATGACAGCGATTTCACGCGCGCATGCGACCATCTTTTCGATGAAGTCTATGGAAAGGCGAAAGCCGATAATCGCGCACCGAGCTTGTTCAAGCCGGGGCCTCCTGGACCATTAGGACGCGGTGACAAACCAGTGCAATTAGTCATAACAGGTGGTGGCTGCGATACCGATATTCACACCCGTTTTATAAACACTCTGCCTCGGGAAAACGTCCTGGGAGCCATCCCGTTTAAACGTCCAACTCCACCACCCAAGATTCTGAAGGAACCAGGGGACCAGTCGCGACTGTTACTTGCCTATGGGCTAACTCGGGACATAACAGAGCTTCATGAGTTACGACTGCCCTCGGAGATTGAGGACATAAAACCTATTCCAGTCCAAACCTTCACGATGATCGATAAGGATATGGTTTGATTACAAAGCCCTGCTTTGACTGTGCAGTTCATTCTTTATCAGCCAATAACTTCAAAAACTCGATATCACTGTCAGGTTCATCCCAACAGTCGGTAAGCCGTGCCCAGCGATCGATCCGATCCCTGAATTCCTCGTCATCGATAGAAATGTAGAACGTGTAGACCCGGTTCACGATCTCTTTCATCAGCGCGCGCATCTGGTCATCGTCGAGGTGGGAGACATCATTCCACGCTATCTCTCGCCCATCAGCATCGATGACGCGGACGTCCGAATAATCACCAGTTTGGGTGACCGGGACTACGCCAGAATGAAGGGTTTCGAGGCCCGTATTGCGGACGCACATCATCGCCAGCGTTTTCGCCATCCTGGCAGCAATGCGCTTTTCGTCGTCCCGGTTCATCTGCCCACTATAGCTGCAAATCTCCCGCATAGTAGGCCCGAACCGCTTCTGCTTCGTACCTGTTCAGCTCGGACAACGGGCCTGCCGCGGCATTGATTTGCGGGATATCCATCGACGCCCCGTTTCTCCGAGCAACCGCTGGATCACACATACCCCTCATTAATCAGATCAACCTGCCAGTATCGCGTGATACCTCCTGCGGTCGCACTAACTGTCCAGAAACTTTGCCGGATGGTGTAGCCAGCATTGGACAGGCGGAAGGTGATCGCTGTCGATGATCCTCCAGACGCGACGCTCACAAATGACCCAGCCCCACCCGAACCAGACCAGGTCCAGACCGCTGATTGCGTGCACTGGATTGTAACCGTCGCATTTCCTCCTCCGGCAGCCCAGTCGCTGAGCGCGACCGGCGATCCACTCGACAGCCCGCCCGCGGGCGTGAATGCGACAGAGGATTTGCCATAGAGGTCGGACAATTTGATCGCCCCGGAGGCAATACCAGCCAAATTGCGGACAGCGGTTTCGCCTAGTGAAGTGGCAGTGCCAGCCGCGCGGCCGAGCTCTCCACCAACATTACCCAGAGAAATCGGGCCGGTTGTTTGCAGGGTCATTGTCGAGCCTCCAGCTTGGCAACGGTACGCGCTTGGGTGTCGCTGAGATCAGCGAGCTCTTTGACCGCTTCGATGAGCAGTCCCACCAGGTTTCCGTAGGCGACAGACATGAGCCCATCGTGATGGGTCATGACTGCTTCGGGCACGATGGGAGCCAGTTCCTGGGCAACGAGGCCGATACCACGACGGCCCGTGTCACGCCGGGAAAATGTCACCCCGCGAAGCTTGCGGACGCGATCCAGGGCGTCAGAAACGGTCTCCACGTCGGTCTTGAGCCGAGCATCCGAAAATGCCGTCACATCGCCAGTTGCGGTGATTGTCCCCGACACTGAGATACTGCCTGTGAAGCTTTCACCCGCCTTGTTGGCTGGCGTAAAGCCAAGAGCGCTCGTTACATCGCCGGAGGTCATCGATGAGCCCGCGGTGACCCGCCCTTTGGCATCGACCGTGACCTTGAGATAGGTCCCGGCCGTGACACCGCTATTGGCCAGCGTGGCGGCGAATGACAGGTTGCCTGAACCATCAAAGCTTCCGCTGGACCCGGTCACATCGCCGGTCAGCGCAATGGTGCGCCCGGTAGCCCACCTGGTCGCTGTCGCGGCATTGCCGGAGCAGGATCCGGATGAGCCGGTGATCGACCCGCTGGCCGTGATGTAACCGCTGGGGTTGGTCGAATTGTAGGGCGTGAAGCCAAGCGCCGTCGTCACCATCGCAGATGTCAGATTGCCGAAACCCACCTGAACAACGGTGCCGCCCGCAGTCTTTGAATAGAGCTTCTGATCGGCCAAATTGACCGCCAACTCGCCCGCCTGCAGCGACGCAGCGGCGGGCACACTGGAGGCAGTCGAAGATCGTTTGAGCAGGATGGTGCTCGGCATCAGAAGGTTCCGCCATCCAGCGTCACGCCATCAATCGAGCCACCGGTGATGGCGACGTTGCTCGCCGCCTGGGTCGACATGGTGCCGAGCCCGGAGATATCGGTGTTGGGGATCGTTGCCGACGCGGTGAAGGCGGAGGTGCCATTACCCTTGAGGTAGCCAGTAAGAGTGGTCGCGCCCGAGCCGCCCTTGGCCACGCCTAGCGTGCCGCCAATGTTTCCAAGCGTCAGGTTGGCTTCGTTGACATCGACGGTCGGATTGCCCGCCACCCCATCACCATTGGTGATCGCAATTTTGCTCGAGCCGGCTGTCAGCGTCCGCGCTGCAACTGTTCCAGAGGCCGTGCGGGCGATGATCCCGTTGGCGGCGAGGTTATGGACTGCAAGCGCTTGCCCCGTCAGCGCGATGCTATCAGCCGCAACCGAAATGCCGGCGCCAGCCCCCACGTCGATCGTGTTGCCCGTTTTGGTGAGGCCATTTCCAGCGATGATTTGGCCCGCACCATTGAACTGGACGAAGGTGACAGCAGTGGCGCCAAGCGTACCGCCGACGTCGGCCGTGCAGAGATAGCCGATATCGGCATTCACCGTGCCTTGTTCGACGAACAAATAAGCCGCGACATGCTCATCCCATGTCGAGAGATCGACTGCGCGTGCCCAGGCACTAGACGCAACGACATAGACGCCATTTTGAGACGGCGTGGTCTGGTCCTTCACCAGCACGCGGTCGCCGACAGCAAGCGCCACGCCGTCGATGGTCATGGTGCCGGAGAGGGAAGCGATGTTTGCGGTGGATGCCGCTTTTACCGAGGCTTTAGGATCGAGCCCCTGAACGGTCAGATCAACGTAGTTCTTGGTCGCTGCGTCCTGCGCACCGGTCGGATCAGCCAACCCGGTAATCCGCTGGCTATTGAAGTCCACGGCAGTGGTCGGTGCTGTCAACTGGTCGAGCCGGTTTGCACGCACTCGGGTATCAGTGAAGTATAGGTTGGTGCCTTCGGCGACGTCGCTGGTGGAGAGCGTGATGACACCGGTACGACCGGCGACCGAAGTCACCGGGAACGTGATCGCCACGTTGTTTGCAGCCGTTACGCGCCCTTTGGCGTCAACCGTGACCTGACCGACTTGCGTGGCAGAGCCATAGGAGCCAGCGGTCACGCCGCTGTTTGCAAGGGTCGCGGCAATGGTTGCATTGGCGGTGCCATTGAACGAGGCTGTGCCACTTACATCACCGGACAGGCCGAGCGAACGCGCGGTTGCCAGTGCGGTTGCAGTGCCCGCATTGCCGGAAATTGAACCCGCAATCGTGCTCGAGAAGGTCTTCACTCCGGCGATCGTCTGATCGCCTGAAATCCCGACAAATGCGCCCGGGCCGCCAATCGCAATGACGGAAGTCGCCGCCCCGCCAGCGCCGCCCGTGCCGGTGCCGTAGTAGAGCGTGTTGTCCTGCTCATTGAATGCAAGCTCGGCATTGGCGAGCGATGCCGGGGCACCGGCTGCGCCGCCTGCAGCACGGCGCTTGATACGAAGAGTATTGGCCATCAGAAATTACCTCCATCGACCAGCCTGGCCGAATTCGTGTTGGTCCACCGGTTGTCGGGAGACGAAAAAATGAGGACGTCGCCGCCTTCGGGCTGCGTGAGGTCGACGTCAGACAGATCATTGAGTGCACTCAGCGGTCCAGGCGGCCCCTGAGGTCCCTGGGCTCCGGTCGCGCCGGTTTCACCGCGCGGGCCAGCAATGCCCTGGGGTTCGATGACGATGGTCTGGACCGTCTCCAGGATCTGGATAGTGCCTGTCATTCGACGTCGAACGTGAAGACCGGCAGGACTTCACGCTCCCCTTCGCCATTTTCGAGGCCGATAATCAGCCAGACCCGGCCCGCCCCAGGTTTGAGGTGGGCTGTCTGCTCGTCAGTCCAAAGCACTTCGATTTCGCCCAAATTAGGCGGCGAGCGAATGGTGACCGCTGGAACCTCGATGTTGGGGCTCTGATCGATGACCAGCGCCGAAAAGCCGCTCAGATCTCGTCGGTCGCCCGAAGCGAGATTGGCATAGAGTGTCGCGCGCAGCCGCCTGGTGCCGCCCCGGCGGATAGTCAGCCTGGTCATGCCTGCACCTGTTCGTAAAAGGGCGAGCGGAGGCCGAAACCTCCGCCTGCCCGGTGAATGTCTTGGGATCAGCCGATCCGGGCGGTCGCCGTCTTGCGGAACAGGACCCCGCCAATGCCGGTGAGCGCCAGGACCACAGTCAGGACGTCCGTCTCGCTGAGACCTTCCGGTAAAATGCCGATCGCGCCAGCGACACCCCAGATGCTGCCGATGATCCCGGTCCAGATGGCCTTCGAGGTCCACCAAGGCTTCAAGTCTTCCATGTCAGTTCTCCAAAAGAAAACCCGCCAAAGGCGGGTGGTTGTCCGGCTGCGCAAAAGCGGCAGCGGATAGGGCTCGAGCCTGCTCAGGCCTCGTTGGTGGACAGAGTGCCGGTTGCAGCCAGTTGGACCGGCTTCGCGGTCGCAGGCGCCTTGCGATAGGCTGGCCGGCGCACGGCAATACAGCGCTCTTTGGCAATCCGGGTGATGGTCACGCCGTCGGATTGGTTGCCGCCGAGCACATGGTAGGCGCCGTAATCTTCGCCGACATAGAGCCCGACATGACCTGATCCCTGGCCGCGACGGAACACAAGCACATCGCCTAGCTGGGCCTTGTCAGCGGCCTTGCCGAACTTTGCCCAGTTGCGCGCCCAGAGCGGACCTTCGACGATTGGCTTGCCGCCGCGTTTGGCGACCACTGCCATGAAGAGACCGCACCAGGGAATGCCATCCTCAAGATAGGTCCGGGCAAGCCCGGCCTCCTTGGCCCAATCGATAATAAGCGGATTGCTGGCAGATCCGGCGACCTCGAAGGTGCCGTAAAGCTTGCGCGCTTCTTCCAGCATCCGGGGCAATGGGCGCAGTTCATCGATCCAGCCATAGGCTGGCGGCAGAGCGTTCATGGAAGTTTCTCCTGTGGGAGGTTAGCGGCCGGAAAAGCCCTTGAAGGCAGCCGTGATCACCGCGATCGCGGCGACCAGGGTCGAGAGCCATTTGACAAAGCGGACGACGCCGGTTGCCGTATTCCAGGCGTCGAGCAGATCTTTGAGTTCTTTGCGCACAGCCTTCAGTTCGGCCTGGACGGCTTCAAGGTCAGCACGGATGAGCGCCATTTCCACGGCGGGGTCTTGTTCAGCCATACTTACCCCCGAAAGATGTTTGAAGCGGCGACCTGCGCTCGCAACGCATCAAGCTCGGCCTCAAGCTCAACTATTGCCTGGAACGCGAGTGCAGTCAGCTTGGCGTAATCAACGGCCATGTGGCCATCGGGTCGGGTGCGGACGGCTAGGGGAAAGGCCTGCTCGACATCTTGGGCGATGACCCCGAAGTCGGCCTTGCACACAAAGAGGTCATCTTCGCCTCCCCGGGCGGCAATATGCTCGTCGCGCCAGTCAAAGAGCTTGCCGCCGATCTCGCCAATAGCGCGCAGCGCACCATCGATGGGGCGAACATTCTCTTTGAGCCGCGCGTCAGACGCAAAATATGCGGTGATGTCGCCGGTTGCACGGATCTCGCCGGCAATTGCCGATGCCGGTGTGCCAACACCAAGCGAGCCGACTTGATAATTGCCGGCCGTGTTGAGGGCATTAGCCGTGCCGGCAACGGTTGCGGTCGTCGCGGTGCTGGCGCTTGCCGCACTTCCACTGATGGAAATGCCCCATGTGCCGGTTGCGCCCACACCGCTCCTCGATGGCACATCGAGATTGGCACGGGCTTCAACCCCAGTGGTTCCGCCAGTGCCGCCGCCAGCAACGAGCACCGTGCCGGTGAGCTTGGAGGCGGAGAGCGACGTCAGCCACGTAGGATCGGCATAGCTCGATGTGGAAAGCAGCGCTGCGCTGGACTGGGCCGGCGCGCTTAGGCCAATCGTCCATGCCGCATAGGTTCCGCTGCCGCCGATCGCCGAGACGTTGACGACAAGCGCGCCGGTGCCGCTGGTATAGGCGGTAATCTGACCATGCATCCAGTTTGCGGGTGTGGCCGTGTTGGTAACGGTCACCCATTGGCCAACCACGAAGGCCTTCGCCGTCTGGACAGTCAGCGATTTGGATCCGGTGCCGATCGCTAGAGAGGTCGTGCTGGTGGCACTGGTGCCTGGGGCATTGGTGGCCGTGGCCGCGCTTGCTGCAGCATTGCTGGCGTAGCCATTGACCTCGGTGGCAAGCGTGTTGGCTTCACTGGCAAATGTTGGCAGCGCCGAAAGGAAGGCATCGGCGCGCGCATTGAAGTTCGTCGCGTCCGACCGGGTGGGCGGCGCGGGCAAGGCCGTAATGGGCATGGCAGTTCCTGCGCTGGGGGTAAGGTTAAGTCAGGCCTTCGATGGTCAGGCTGCAGTAGCTGACCGTCGGATAGGCAAGATCGATCGAAAACTCTTTGTAGAAGCCGAAGACGGTCAGGCTCTCGAAGCCCTCCGAGCCAATCCAGAGGACTGGCGTTGCACGAATTGCGGCAAGGGTGCGGTGCACGTCGTCAATTGCAGATGTCTGCATGACCACGCGCGCAGTCATCCGTTTGGCAAAGGCCCGTTCGACCACCGAGGTCACCCCGAACTGGTCGGTTTCTTTGCGCGAATAGTCGATGATCCCGAGATCGACCCCGTGTTCGGTATCGCCAATGTCGAACTGACGCCCGACAAGCAATGTTCCGCAGGAGACCAGATCGGCAGGATTGTCGCGGGTCATACTAACGGTCAGGATACCAGTCTCGTAGACCGGGATATCGAGGAACAGCATGCTGCTTTTCTTGCCCAGCGGTTCGAAGAACCAGGCGAACCAGCTATCAATCGCATTCCCGCCCGCATTGAAGCTCTGGGTCTTCGAATAAAGCTGCGTACCCGAGACCGTGAGTGAAACCGTCGCGCTCTCCGCATCGGTGTCGATAAGCGCAACCCCGTCGGTCGCGCCTGGTGCCAGCACAACCTGCAAGCTTCCGGCCTTGGTCGTGGCAGTGCCAACCCGGTCATCGAACATGGCCCAGCGGTTGGTCGGCCCCAGATCGAGCCACTTGGTCGGATCGCTCGCCGGGTTGACCCCCGTGGATGCGACCAGAGCTTCATAACGCCGGTGGGTTGCCGTCAGGATCACCTTGGCGCCTAACGCATAAGCTGTCCCGGATGCCCATACCGGGTGGTCATTCTCCGGGGCCGTGCTGCTGGTCAGCATCGCGTCCGTCAGCGTGGTGGGCCGGATCAGCTTCATGCCGCCGTTCTCACGGCTAGGGCATCGCCATCTGGCGTCACGCGTTCGAGGATGCGGGCCGTCTTGCTGGTGCCAGATGCAATCGTAGCCGAAGCAATCCGCTGTTCATCGCGCAGGTCAGCAAGCTCCTGACGGAGCGCGGCGAGCCCGTCGACCAGAACCGTGGAGCTGTCGTTGGCCGGCAAAGCCATTGAGGCCGACTGATTGACAACGAACTGTTCCCACCAGGTCGGTGTAGTTGATGCGGCTGCCGTCGCAGTGGCCGTTGGCAGCCCGGCCACCCCGTTGATGATCGCGACGGTCTGCTCGAGACTGGCAGCAATCTGGCCCTGAATGCGCGCCAGTTCCTGTGCCGAGGTGGCAGCATCGGCTGCCACGGTCAGCAGGCTTTGGCTGAGCCCAGGCAGCGACTTCGCCGCCTCCTGATCACCGGCCCGGGCAGCAAGAGTGGCGGTGTTGAACTCGGACAGAACCTGAGCGTAGGTTTTTGTACTGCTGCCCATGCTCCCACGGATGCGGGCAACCTCGGACAGCAGGCTATCGGTAATGCTTTCCCAGGCCGAGCGTAGCTTTTCGGCCGCAGCTGCCGCCTCATCAGCTGCCTTTTGCTGGTCCTGGAGTGCCCAGATCTGCTGCTGCAGCGCGCGGTTGCTTTCATCGAGCTGGGCCAGATCAAGCGCCCGAACCGCCGCGGTATTACCTTGAACCTCCAGCAGTTGGCGCTCGAGCGACAGACGCTCGTCGGCAATGGCGGCTGCACTGGCGGCGTCCTGGGCCGCGCCAATGAGCTCAGCAAAGGCAGGCGCCAGCTGGATCAGGGTGACATAGGCAGCGCGGCCAGCCTCCGTGGTCAGGTCCTGCGCTTCGACGAGCGCCCGGAAGCCTGCGATGCTTTGCGGAAGCCCAAGCCCAAGGCTCTCTAACGCCCGGGCCATCTGCGCGGTCTGGGCCGTCGCCTGTTCGGCCTTGCTGTAATAGAGCGCAAAATACTCGCCCGTCGCGGAGGTCATGTCACTGGCCGAACCGAACAGGTCGAACAAGTTCATCTTCGCGGCAAGGCTCAGATCCTCGACCGAGGTGCCCAGCAGGCTGAGCGAGGAACTCACCGCCTCGACGCTCGATGCAACCCGGATCAGCGTCTCGAAATAGCCTTCGCCAACCTTCTGAAATTGCTCGAGCCCGGGGATCGCGTATTTGGCGAGATTGTCGGCCGCTGCGCCAAAGACAGCGGTCAACTTTTCCTGGATTTCAGCGCCGGTCAGACCCTTCAGATCGATCTTGCCGATGTTGACGACGAAACCCTGCAGACGGGTTTGAACCTCGCTCAGCGACAAGCCCAGCGGCCCGGCTGCGGCCGAGATCGCATCATAGAAACCGGAGAAGATGAGCGCGAACTGGCGCTCGAGCTCAGCGTCGGCAGCCGAATAGCGGGTCGAGTAACTCGAGCCCATGCTGATCCCGAGGAACTTCTTGGTCTTCTTGACGTCGCTGTAATAGCTCGCGTCAAACCCGCCGGAGAGGATGTCTGCCAGCGACTGGCCGCGACCGAAGATGCCCTGGCCGGTGATCGTAGTTTTGGTGCCGAACAGTGCGCCGAACGCCTTGCCGACGAGCCCGACCAGACCTCCCAGAATGCCGCCGATGATGGGAGTTTTGTTCAGAACCGAGCCGACGCCCTCAAGACCTTTGCCAATGAGGCCGGTCACGCCCGTGGATTGGTAGCCGGTGTTCACGCCAGCAGCGGAAGCTTCAGCGCCATTGGTGCGGATGATGAGGTTGGTGAGCCCGCCGATATTGGCCTCGATGTTCTTGAGCGAAGCCAGCATCGCGGCGGAATACCGCATGGTCAGCGTGTCCACCTCGCGCAGGTGGTCGATGGACTTGGCAAGACTCTCGGACTTCGCTGCGCTGTCCCCGAACACCGTGCCGGTGCCGTCGTTGGTGACAGGCGCCTTGCCCGAGCCCCCGAACGCACCCGAGATGGCAACACCCAGCGAAGCAATCACACCTGCCGTGACAGCACCTGCGGCAATGTTGAGCGGGAACGGCAGCGAGCGGATCGCGTTCACCACCGCTTCGACCGCCTTGATGCCGGTCGTGATGATCGAATTGCCCTGTTCAACCCCGGCGCGTGCGGTGTCCGAAGCTGCCATGGCGGTGTCGCTGGTGACCTTGGCGGCGGTCTGCGCACCGATAAGGCCGATCTTCACCGCGGCATTCTTGATCGCAATCGCCAACTCAAAGGCGCGGAAGACCTTCTCTGCGGCCAGCATCGCCTTGTAGCCGTCGGAGCCCTCCTCGAAGAACCCCTTCGCGGCGGACGCAAGATTGCCATAGTGGTTGATCTCGGCCGAGGCCTGGGCAGCGCGAGCGTCGGCGTACTGGAACGAGGTCTTGCCGTATTCGCGCTCCGCATCAGAAACCCGCTTGGCGGATGCCGCCTGGGCTGAAGCGAAACGAGCGATCTCGACCGTAATGCCGCCGATCGCGCCGCCAACTGAACCGAAGGCATCGGCCATGTTGCTGGCAGCCGCCTGCGTCGCCGAGACCATGTCCTCGAGGCTCTGCAGAAACTGTTCCTGCTCTTTCACCTGAAAGTCGTGTTCGATGAGCGCGGTCTTTGCGGCGCGGTATCGCTCCCAGGCAGCCGCACCGCGCTCGAGCACGATCTGCTCTTTCTCGGCTTCAAGGTTTGCCAGTTCCTGCGCCTTGGTCGATTTGGCCAGCATTGCGACCTGGAGCTCAAGCGGGGCGACCGTATTCTTGATGAACTCTTTCTCGGCCTGCGCCTTTGTTGCCTTCTCCCAGGCTTCACCCGCCTGCAAGATTGCGATGCGCGCTTCGTCGGTCGGCGCCTTCAGGGCGGCCATGGCCACTTCCATGCGCTTGATCTCGATCGGCGTCTTGCCAATCTTGGAGGTCTCGAGCTCGAGGTTGCGGGCAAAGTCCTGCGCGGCTTTCAGCGCCTTTTCCGCCTCGGTGGTCTTGGGGCCTTTGGCGGTCTTGTCCGCCTTGTCACCCCGGATCTCTTCCGCCTTGGCCGCAAGCCGTGCCTTGGCCGCAGCAATGGTGTTCTCGCGCCACTTGGCTGAGAACGCGTCCATCATCGACATCGCATCGCCAAAGGCGGCCGAGAACTCACTCTGGATCTGGCCCGCCATACGCGCGGTCGATCCGGCAAAGCTGTTTTCCATGCGCGGCAGGGCAACGCTTTCAACCCGCGAAATTGTCGTGAGGCCAACCCGGTCGAGGAGCGGGTTCACCCGGTCGACCAGCCAGTTGATGGCGGCGATCGCCTTGTTCGCCATGAACTCGACGCCGCTGATCGCGAGGTTGGCTGCCCCAACGACCGCTTCGCCGATGACGCCGGGAAGCGAGGACCAGAGGATCCTGATCGCGCCGAACCCGCCAACCCAGCCTGCATAGATGAAGGCGATCGCATATTTGCCGACCTGCATAATCGCGTCGAACGCGGTCGTGGCCCAGTCCTTGAGGGTCGAGAATACCGAACCGAGGCTCAGGCCGTCGGACACGGTCTTCCACAGGCCCTTCATGGTGTCACCGAGCGTGATCCCGACGGGTCCGAGCTTCTCCATCTCCTTCTTGGTGAGGCCGAGGCTCTGGGCATATTTGTCGAGCTCGCCGGTCTGCTTGACGCTGGACTGGAACATCTTGAATGCGCCAAATGCCAGCGCCGCGGCAGCGGCAGCCGCCAGCAGATAGGGGTTGGTGAGCGCGGCCGCGGCCGAGCTTGCGGCAAGGCCAACGAGAGCTCGGGCCATTCCCCCGATGCCCATGCCGGCCTGCATGCCGATCTGACCGATCTGCGTGCCCTGCTGCATGAACACGGTCAGTGGCTTCTGGCCGGAGAACAGGCCGACGACCATGTCGTTCAACTGGAAGACAAGGTTCTGCACATGGTGACTGGCAAGCTTGGCGGAACCGCCCATACGGGTGATCCCGCCGCCGCCTGCCGAGCCCAGCGCCTTGTCTGCACGCGTGGCGGACTCCGCGATGTCGCCCATAGCGCCTGCCACCGACCGCTTCATGTCAGCCATCTCCTTCTGGAGACGGGCGACATTGGTGATGAGCTCAATCTCGAGGGTGCCGGCCTTCATGGGTTTGGCTCCTTCGAGATCATGAGCGCCCGGAAGGCGTTGGTCACTTTCCGGGAGACTTCATCGCGGTTGAGACTGGACGCTGCCGTCCAGGGCGGCGGGCAATCGGGTTCGCGGGCCCGTACCGTCTCGGCGACAAAGTCGACCGAAAGACGGCGCAGCAGGCGCGACGTCCAAGGCGGGAGATCGATACCGGAACAGTGCTGCCAGTGATCGATGGACGCCCATGAGATGGGCACCGACCCCATGGCGCCCGCTTCGCTCGGTCCGAGATCCATCAGATGGTCGATGATCCAGGGCGTGCGGATCGGCGGCATATCGGGTGTGAGGTCGTCCACTGCCATGCGCTGCATGCGGGTCAGCGGTTCGGGATCGGGGTCTGTGCGGCCTTTACTGCTGCTGCGAGGCCTGGGCGCGGTGCCGAGCCACGCCAATTGCCGGACGTAGAGGCTCAGCTCTCGGCCGAGCTCTTCGTAAAATTTGCCCAGTCATTGATGTGGGCAGCAACCTGGGAGGCGATGAAGCCGATCGAGGGATCGGCATAGGCCTTGCGGAACAGGTCCTGGCCTTCAAGGCCGTCGGCGGGCGGATAGGCAAAGCCGTTGAAGCTGACCGTGCAAGCAGCGAGGAAATCGGCCTGTTCGGCAAGCTTCTCCTCGGCCGTCTGGTCCATCTTCCCGCGCTTCTTGATCTTGTCCATCAGCTGGTTCTGCTGACGCTGCTGGGCGCGCTGATAGACCTTGGTGCCCGGGCCGTAGACCGTGATTGTTAGCCGCTTGCCCTTGTCGTCATAGAGCGGGGCGTCATCGCCGCCGACCAGTTCGACGATCGAGGTCTCGGTGGCGGCAAGCTTGGTAATGTCAAACATGAATGTTAAGCCTCTTTGCATGGGGGGAAGGACGGAGAATATTGATGCAGAGGAGTGTGTTAGATGTTGAGACCAGCAGTTTCTGGTTCAAGATCGTGGATATGCTGCAGCATAATTGGGCAGTAATATTGCCGCAGGAAAATGGCGCTGGAGTGGTCTTCTTCGGCGACACCAGCTACATCTTCGACCGCATGAATTTTGCGAAGGCAGAGGATGCTGCAAAGGCACTTCGGCGTAATGGCTTCGCTCTGTTTGAAGATGACAAGGACGCCAAGAGTTTCATCCCAAAACCAGCGGCTCAGCTGAAAGATGATCGCATCTACCACCGCCCAATCTATTCAAGCGGCGAGTTTTGGCGTTAAGGCGCCAGCACCTCGACAATGCCAACACCGGCGGAGTTGGTGGTGAGTTCGAGGGTCACGGTGGCGGTGGTTATCTGATCGACCGAACCGACATTGACCTTGAAGCTCATGACCTGAGCCTGGAAGTAGTACTTGTCGCCGTTCTGGGTGGTGACGAGGAAGCTGTGGTCGCTGTCCGAAAGTGAGGCGGACTTCAGCAGGATCTGTCCGGCATCGTCGGTGTCGAGGCCGAGCTGGATAGTCATCGTACCCTGGTTGAAGCTGCCCTTCTTCTTGACCACGCCGCGGCTGCCTACGGGATTGAAGGTGACGAGATTGAACTCGCGGCCGAACTCGCCAAGGTCGGATACTTCGCCGACCACGGTCATGGTGAGCGCATTGTAGCCGGTGGCATCGAAGGTCGCAGGGGTAGAGGCCGACACCTTCAAGGTGGTGCCGGCGGAAGTCCGAACGGTCATATTGCTAGGTCCTTATGAAGGTGAGGCTAGCCGTGCCTCGTTGAATGAGACGCGCAAATCCTGCGTCTGCATGTGGATGCCGGTCTCCTCGTCGAGGAAATCAGGGCCGGCGGAATCTGTGTGAACGGTGACGTCGCTGAGCCCGTCGATCGCGGGCATCTGGTCAGCTGCGGCCCCGCGGATGGCGGCAATTATGGCCTTGGCCTCTGCGTAGGTCCGCGTGAGCACGGTCACCTGCACCCGTTCGGTCACCCGGCGCTTCGGCCCCGGCGATGGGATGTTCAGATCGGTACTGCCGATACTCATCAGGGCGATGGCCGGGAGGGCAGTGCCCTGCGGCAGGGTGCCCGCCGCAATTCTCTCAAGCGGCACAAGCGCCGTCAGCCCGGTGTCAACCACCAGGAGGCTACGCACCGCAATCACGCCGTTCATTCGTCATCGACCTCAAGTGCGGGAGCCTTGAGATCGCCAATCTGGACCCGGTGGGCGATGTATGCGCCCATCGCGGTGACGGCTTCCTCGGCTTTCTGGTCCAGCGCAGGGCGCAGGAAAGGTTTGGCGGCGTGCCCAGGGTGCATGACCACGGGACCGACGAAGTTCTCGCCGATCTTGATGCTGCCGCGCTTCAGCATCTTGTTCATTGTGCCGATGCTGACCTTGCGCGGACCGTGCCGGGTCTGACGGACCGGCGTGTCAGCGTCCGATACCGAGATCAGGTGGGGTGCTACGCCATATTCGATGAAGAGCCCGAGATAGGAGCCTTTGCCCCGCAGTTTGACGTAGGAGGACAGCTTCGCGCCATCGGTCCGTGTGCCGATCCCGATCGCACGCTTCAACTGCCCGGTTTTCACCGGCACATTAGCCTTGGCCTGCTGCTGGATTACCTTGGCACCCGCCCGGAGTCCGCCTCGGATGACGTTGCGTTCGAGGTTTTTGGGGAGCTGGTCGAGCAATTGCAGCAGTTCAGGGCCGCCTTTGAGCCTGAAGGTCATGGCGCTCTTCCCTCAGTCGAGTGTTCTTCAACCATCAGCTCGATGGCTTCCCGCCGCCCCAGCATCGAGGGGCCGGCAATGATCTGGTGGATGCGCCCCGCGATAATCACCCGCATGTCGGGTGTGATGCCGGCGAGGTAGCGGATGCGGATCCGGGCCGGCCGGCGCGCAATCTGGATCTGTTCAGCCATGCGCTCGGCGCGGGAGGGCAGGATGTCCTTCACCTCGGCCCAGACGCAGGCGAATTGGGTCCAGCTTACCTCCTCGGTCCCGTATTGGGGATCGCGAGTGATAGTCTTGCGCTCAATGCGGATCCGGACGCTGAGCTTAGAGGCTAGATCCATCGGGATTGCAGCTGGGACACCAGTGTATCGAAGGCGAGACAGGAAACGCCTTCCCGGTTTTCGAACAGGGATGCGGTTTTAACCAGGATAGCTGCCCTTGCGATCGCCAGATCGGGGTCATTCTCGGCAAATCCGGCCGACAGGGTCACCAGAATCAGGCCATCGGACCCAAGTTCGGGCCATGACTTGCCTGATGCCAGGCGAATGCGGGTGAACCCATGCCTTTTGCGGGCAACATAGTGGCTCTCGGGCAGAATGATGGTCGCGCCATTGGCCGCCGTGTAGCGGATCTCAGCAACCATGCAGGGCCTGACCGGCACGGTGACCTCATCACTCCAGCCGTCCAGCTGCAATTCCAGGGTCTGTTCGCACAGCTTGAGGCCCGTCCGCTGCTCAAGTTCGGCCTGCGCCGCATCGAGCTTGGCCCCGAGCAGCAGATCCTCGTCATGGCCATCAAGGCGCAGCTGCTGGCGTGCTTCCTCGAGCGTCACGGCGCGATCCTGAGGCGGTTCTACCGTGACGATCTCGGACATCATGCAGCCTTCGTGCGGACGCTAGCGCCTGCCTTATTGGCAATCGGCGTCTGTTCAGCGGCTTCCGGCTCGGCCTTCACGGCGGGTTCTGTCTTGGCCGCAGCGGCCGCATCGACCTCAATCGCAAGGCCGCGCTCAATCAGGCTGCGGCCCGCCTGGTCATCGACCTCGAAGGTCTGGCCGGTGGTGATGTTCTCCGAGCTCACCGAGCTCACATGAATGGTATCGAGTGCCTGAAGGATCATGGTTGTCTCCTGAAAATGGGAAAGGAGGACTGGCCATCAGACCAGCCCTCCCCAGATCATCAGACCTTGGTCGCTGCCGTCGCAGCCGCCGCGAAGTCGCCCTTCACGAAGGCCTCGGGACGGTAGACCGCGAGCGCGAGACGCTCTTCGGCGAGCACCGTCACAAGGTTCTTGCGGAAGTTCTGGTCGTCCTCGGTCGAGATCTCGACCACGGCGTCCATCCGGTCGAAGATCTGCGCGCCCAGCTGGAATGCGCCGGTCAGGAACTTGCCCGTGGCCATCGACTGGATGGAGACCACCGGCTGACCCCAGAGGGTCGGGGTGATCGTCCCTTGCGGATTGCCGACGATGAACTGGCCCTGCCCATCCTTGAGGAGCTCGATTGCCGCCCAATCAGCGGGATGGAGCACAACGCCGGTCGACATCAGCTCAGACAGCGCCGTCTGCAGCATGGCCAGGCGCAGGACATCGATCCTGGTCACCGTTGCCGGAATGGTGATCGGCGGGGTGAACGCGGTTGCCTGCGTGTAAATACCGGCAAGATCCGTGCCCGTGCCGCTGCCATTCAAGAGCTGGTTTTCTTCGACCAGTGCCAGACCATAGCGCAGGCGCCCGTCCACATAGGACTGCAGCATCGGCACATCGTCGAGGATCTGGCGGGTGGCCAGCACCCAGTGCGCGATCGTGGTCACATTGCTGGTCACCACGTCGAACTTGATGTCAGACTGCGGCTTGGCAGGGCCAGTAGTTTCCGAGACGGTCGCGGCCGCATTGGTGAAGCCCGTTTCCTTGACGTACTGCACCGAATTGCTGGCGGTCCGGCCTGGGGTGAGGAGATCGCGCACCGTCATGCGGCGCTGTCCCGGGGAGATGATGCCGGGAATGCGGTCCGGCACAATCAGGTCGCCCGCCGAACCATTGGCATCGGTGGTGAGCGAGGAGATGATCGACTTCACCTCGACGCTGGCACGCCCGCGCACGGTGTTGTTGCCTAGGAATGCGCGAATGGCTTCGTCAGCCACAACCTGTTCGCCGATGGTCTTGAACGAAGGCGCGCCCTCGTCCGCCACGCGGCGGGCCATCTTCTGCTCGACCTCATCGAGGCGAGCCTTGGCTTCATTGAGCGCAACAAGCGCCTCATCAGCCAGCTGCTTGGTGGCGTTGGAGAGGTCTTCGCCGCGCTGCGCCTTGCCCAGCGCTTCTTCGGCAAGTTCCTTCACCTTGTCGTGTTTGGCAGCGAGGTCCGACTTGATCTCGTCGTGCCGGGCATCAAGGCTGCTACGCAGTTCGCTCTGGCGTGCCTCGAGACTTGACTTCACTTCATTGAGACGTGCGTCGAGCACGCCCTTCACTTCGCCGGCAAGCTGCTCGGCGCTCTTGGTATCGGTCATGGGATATTCCTGAACTGGAGTGGGGGTCAGGCGCCGATTTGCGCCTTAAGAGCCGACAGGAAGTCGGAAGAGGTGCTGCCAGACTCACTCCGGATCAGCGGTGCCAGGCCTTTGCCCGCGATTGCGGTGGCCTGGCTTTTCGAGAACCCTGCCTCGCGCAGGAAATTCTCAAATTCTGGCAAGGTCGGAAGTCGTCCGTCCTCGATGAACGACTTCACTGAAGTGATCACCGCGCGCTCGTTCATCGGGATCGTGACGAGGCTGACCTCGTAAAGGGCAAGCTCGAGCAGTTGGCGGGTCTTGCCGACAATCTGTTCACGAATGGTCTTGTAGCCGATCGAGAGCCCGCCAATCGCGCCATCGCGCACGAGAGCATGGGCCTCCTGGCCGGCGCGCGATGAAAGCGAGATCTGGCCTTTGACGACAAGGCCATCCCGGCTTTCAGCAAAGTCTGTCCAGATCCCAGCTGGGCGGGTCTGGTCGTGATACATGAGCATCGGCACCGAGGTGCGACCCTTCAATGAGCGGGCGAGCGCGCCGGGCACAATCACATCGCCGCCAGCATCGATATTGCCATAACCTGCAGCCAGCCCCTCGATCTGGCCATCTTCGGTGACGGCCTTGGTATCGAGGATGAAGTCGAGATGGTTCATGGGGTAGCTCCGGGATCTGCAGGCAGGAGCGCTGCGGGCGCTGCGCCTGATCCAGTCTGGGTGATGGGCACGTTCTGCATCTGCATGCGGGGGACATCGCCGCCTTCGACCGGCGGCAGGTTTTCAAGGGCGCGGACCTCGTTGATGGTCATCACGCCGTTGGTCAGCATCTGCTGGTAGAAGGATGCGCGCGCCGCACTGTCGCCGCGCAGCAGGCCTTCCAGGTTGAACTCAATCACGAGCCCTGCCTGCCGGTCGGCTGGCGAGAGTAGCTGTTTGGCGAGCGCCTGTTCAATGCGCTTCAAACGCCGGCGCAGCGTAAACTTCTGAAACCCCAGCGTTTGCTGTTCGAGCCCGGTGCCCCAGCTGGTGGTCTTCTCGGTGTGGCCGACCATGAATGGCGGCACACCGAAGAAACGGCAGACCTCCTCGACCGAGAAGGCCCGGCTCTGCAGCATCTGGGCATCTTCGGGACTGATCGAGAGCTGGACCCAGTCCATGCCCCGGTCGAGCAGCATCGGCCGCCCGGCATTGATCGCACCGGCAAACTTCTCCTGCAGCAGTTCCTCGGCCTGTTTGCGCTGGTCGAGGGTCAGGCTGTCAGCGGTCTTCAGAAGCCCCGACGGCCGCACGCCGTTGCGGAAGGTGTCGCCCGATGCCCGTTCGATGGCCTGCGCCAATCCGAAGGTCTGGCGGCCGAAGCTGAGGGTCGAGAGACCGCCCAGCGGGTTGCCGCCGAAGCCCCGGATGTGGAGCATGTTGTCCTGACTGACGATGCTGCGAATGCCGCCATCCGACCACTCGTATTCCAGGCTGCCGTCACGCAGACGGCGCACTGTCATGAGCTCGGGCGCGATCGGCACGCTCAGCGCCACCACCCGGCCATTGCTGCCCCGGATGATCTCGGCATAGGCATTGCCGCTCAGTTCAATCGAGGCGCAGATGAACTCCCAGAAGTCGACTGCGGTCTGGTCGGCGTTGGGGCTGTCATGCAGGATCCGATAGAGCGGATGATCGCTCGCGACCGTCCGCGCTCCGCCCCGGGTCCGGTAGACCATGAGCGGCAGAGAGGCGATCGTGCCTGCCAGCAGATTGACGCATGCCCATGCCGAGGCGAGCCCCAGCACCGAGCTGGTCGAGACCAGTTCACCGGTCGTGGTTGTGCGGCCACCCGCCGCCTGCACCAGCCGTGGGTCGGTGAGGCCGATGGAGCGCGCGAGGTAGCCGAACGCCTTTTGCAGCAGGTTCATGCGAGGCTCTTCAGCCAGTCGTCGATGGTGCCGGTGGTATCGCCTGCCATCGCTGCCCCCACTGCCATGCACAGCGCCACGGCTGCGTCGATCTTGTTGATGGCCCGCTGTTTGGAGAGCCACTTGTTGTCCCAACGATCGGTCTCGGTAACCGCCGACATCATTGCCGAAATGAGGACCGGATTGCGTTTGAGCCGGATGCGGCCCTCAAGGATCAGTTCTTCGAGATGCCGGAGCGAGCCCGGCATCCAGAGGCCTTCGGTCATCTCGCCCGATGGCTTGGCCCGTTTGGTGCCGCCCTGAGGGTGCTCGACAAAGGCAAGGTCGAGACCGAGTTCAGCAACTTCCTCCTCGAACCGCCGGAAAGCGTATCGGTCGTAGGCGACCGCCTCGACCCGGTAGTCCGAGGCCAGCTCGGCGAGCGCCTGTGCCACATGGCGAAAGCTGATGTTCTCGCCTGCTGGCGCGTTCAGAAATCCGTCGGCGACCCAGAGGTCGTAGGGTTGCTTGTCGCGCAGCACGCGTGCGCAGAGCGTATCGCCCGGTGTCCAGACCTCCACCCATGCATCAAAGCAGGGTTTGCCATCCTTCTCGCCATTACGCTGGACGGCCGCCAGAGCGGTCAAGTCGCGGTTCTGGCTAAGGTCGAGCCCGAGCCAGACGGAATGGCCAGCCTTGGGTTCGAACTCTGCCAGCAGCGGCTCGAGCGTTGCCCGTGCCATCCAGGCGGTCTCGGCATCGGTCCACACACAGAAGTGGAGGCGCAAGATGCCATTCAACTGCCCCGGGATGGCCTTTGCCTGCGACACGACTTCCGAGAGGTATTGCTCCGTGATCGTGACGCCCAGCAGTGGGTTCGCCTTGATCCAGCAGCTGGGGTCGGTCAGCGGATCGTCGCCCTCGTCGAGTGCGCAGACATAGCTGAAGGTTGTGTCGTCGATGACCTGTCCAAGAAAGGTCGGGTCGGTCACCGCATCGGGATTGCCAGCCGCCACCCGGATGGCGTGTTCGTGTTCCTCCCATGCGACCGAATTGCGATCCGAGCCCGAGTTTGTGATCATGAACAGCAGCGGATCGCGGCGGAACTTGAAGCCACGCTCCAGCATCTCGATGATCGAGCGGTCGGGAAGCTCGTGGACCTCATCCGCCAGTACAAAGTATGGCCGCGGGCCAGAGCCGGTCTTGCCCGTGTCGCGCGAGACCGGGCGAAAGAAACTCCCCGAAGCCAGATGCGCGATGTTGAATTCACGCCCCGGGCCGCCTGAGAATTCCAGCCGCCGGGCCAAAGCCGGTGATTGCCGGACCATGCGCACCGCATCGCGGAACAGGATGTTGGCCTGCTCCTTTTTGGCCGCTGCCGCATAGATCTGGGCGCCGGCCTCCTGGCAGGCGGTCATTCCGTAAATGCCAATACCGCCCGCGACCGGTGACTTCCCGTTGCCCTTGCCTTGCTCGATGTAGGCGCGGCGAAAGCGGCGACGGCCGTCCTTGCGCTTCCAGCCGAACAGCGAGCCGACGATGAAGGCTTGGCTCGGTTCCAGCCGGAAGGGTTCACCCTCGAACTGGCCTTCGGAAAGCTTCAGCACCTCCTCAAAAAAGGCAAAGGCGTGGTTGGCCGCATCGTGGTCGAACCAGATGCCGTCCTTGCGCTTCAGATCCGCGATATGCCGTTTGCAGGCATTGCGAACGTGCGGCCCAGCGACAATCTCGCCTGAGACCACGGCCTTGGCATAAGCCAGTGTCCGGTCAGGCGAAGAAGCGGTCGGCGGGGTCCGCGCCTTCTTCTGGCGGCTGGGCCGCGATCCTGCTCCTGGCACTCGGCGTCATCCCGAATTCTGCGGCGTAACGCATCATGTCCGCCGCCGCCTTGTTGGCGGTGCCCACCAGCGGGTTCTGGATCGCGTTGCCGTTCGATGTCTTGATCATGAGGCCGCCGGTCAGCTGGTCCTTTTCGGCCATCTTGGCGATTGCCCGTTCGGCCTGGACCCAGCGGCCGTAAGCCATCGCGTAAGCCGCGAGCGCCGCCCGATCGATCTCGGAGAGGATCCCAAGGTTGTAGAGCTCGGTCGCCACCCGGTTCCATTCCTCGACCGCATCTGCGGTCAGGTGATGCGGCGGTGCGGGAATGGCCGCTTTGGCCTTGGCCTCCTTGCGGTTCAGCGTCCGCTTGCCGGGGTTACCCGTGACCAGCTTAAGATGGGTTGGCTTGGGTTTTGTTCCGGGTTTCATGGCCGAGCGCCTTCCTCTATGTCTCGCGCCTGACCGGTACAAAGCCTCCAAAACCCGAGGACACGACGATATTTGAATTTCTGATCATGACCGCTGCCGCAGTGATTGCACCGCAAGGAACGACGTTTACTTGCACGCCGACACGGGTCTGGGACGGCGATGGGCCGGTCTGGTGCGCCGAAGGTCCGCGTATCCGCCTGTCCGGCATCGCTGCGCGTGAAAGCGACGGTAGCTGCAGATCCAATCAGCCATGCCCGCGTGCCTCAGCGGAAGAAGCTCGAGATGCGCTGGTCAGGCTGATCGGCCGCCCGGTTGGGGTGTCGCGTGAAGGGCATATTCTTGTGAGCGGTCCGGCGATGGAGTGCCGCTCTGAAGGAGGCGCCGGTGGTTCCCGAACCGCAGCTTGGTGCGTGTCGCCAAAATCTGGCGATATCTCTTGCGCAATGGTTAGGGGTGGTTGGGCTCTGCGATGGGATCGGTACTGGCGGGGCCATCGTTGCTGACGATCTCGGCTATTTCATTGAAAGTCCGGCCGTCACCCTCAAGGGTGGCAGCCATTCCGGTAAAATCTTGCCAGCGCTTGATGGCAACATCGACGTAAGCTGGATTTAGCTCGATCGCATGAATTGAACGGCCCGTCATTTCGCCGGCGATGATGGTGGTGCCCGAGCCCGAGAATGGCTCGTAAATGGCTTGGCCGGGGCTGGAATTGTTCTCGATCGGGCGCTTCATGCACTCGACTGGCTTCTGGGTTCCGTGACCGGTCTCGTTCTTCTTGGGCTTGGCAATGTGCCAGACAGTAGTCTGCTTGCGGTCACCAGCCCAGTGGCCCTTCGCGCCCTTCTTCACGGCATACCAGCAGGGCTCATGCTCCCAGTGATAGTCGCCGCGCGACAGCACGAGCTGGCCCTTGTCCCAGATGATCTGGGAGCGGAGCATCAAATCGCATGCCGCCAGGCTGTCGCCCACTACACCGGCATAGAGGCCAGCGTGCCAGACATATGCGACGTCGCCCGGGAACAGTGCCCAGGCCTCACGCCAGTCGGCCTTGTCGTCGTTCAGAACCTTGCCCTTGGCAGTGCCCGACGCGGCAACGCCTGCCTTTTCGCGCCAGGCGGGATCATACTCAACGCCGTAGGGCGGATCAGTGACCATCAGGTGGGGCGAGACGCCGTTCAGCGCCTTGGCTACTGTGTCGGCATCGGTACTGTCACCGCAGACCAGCCGGTGCTTGCCGAGCAGCCAGACATCGCCGGGTTTGGCGACGGGGTCGATGGGCGCTTCGGGGATTTCGTCGGGATCGGTGTTACCCTCGGTCTTTTCGGCAAGCAGCTTGGCCAGTTCATCATCCGAGAAACCGGTCAGCATCAGATCGAAATCGAAGCCCTGCAGATCGCCGAGTTCGACGGCCAGCAGTTCGAGGTCCCAGCCGGCGTTCAGAGCCAACTTGTTGTCGGCGATCACATAGGCCTTCTTCTGAGCTTCGCTCCAACCCCTGGCGACCATCGTCGGGATCTGGGTCAGGCCCAGCTTACGCGCGGCCAGAAGACGGCCATGGCCAGCTATCAGGCCACCATCCTCATCGACGAGGATCGGGTTGGTCCAGCCCCACTCGCGGATGGAGGCGGCAATCTGGGCGACCTGTTCGTCCGAGTGCGTGCGGGAGTTGCGCGCATAGGGCGTGATCTTCTCTATCGGCCAGAGCTCGCTGCTCTGGGCCGGCCAGTTTTGGGTCATGAAAATTCCGATGAGATCCTGACAGATCAGCTATAGCGGCGATCTTGCCAATTTTTGCCAAAAGTGGTATTCGCGCCCTCATGAGCACGATGAACATCTCTTTGCCGGACACGCTGAAGTCGTTCGTCGACCAGCAGGTCAGCACCCGGGGCTACGGCACCAGTAGCGAATATGTCCGTGAGCTGATCCGCAAGGATCAGGACATCCAGAAACTGCGCGGCCTCCTGCTGGACGGCGCGGCATCAGCTCCGACGGCACCTGCCGATGAGACCTATTTTGCCGGGCTTCGCGCCAGGGTCAGCCAGCACGCTGCTTCGTGAAGTCGCTTCCCGTGATCCCTCGCGAACTGGCGAGGCTGGATGCTGAGCAGGCAATCGATCATTATCTCGCCGAAGCCGGTCGCGATGTCGCATTCGGCTTCATCGATGCGCTTGAGGCCACCTACGCGCAGATTGGTGCAAACCCCTCCGGCAGTACGCCGCGATGGGGGCAAGAACTCAATCTAACGGGTCTGCGCAGCCAGAAACTGAAACGCTATCCCTACCTCGTGTTTTTCATGGCACGTGAGGACCACGTCGATGTCTGGCGCATTCTGCATGCCCAGCGGGATATTCCATCGTGGCTTCAGGACGGCGAAGAAGACTGACACCCCTATCCGGGCTCAGATCAGTTCGAGCTCGGTCAGCACCTTGGCTGTGTCGAGCAACTGGTCAGTCCGGACCGTGATTTCGACGGTGCAGCTATCGGCGGTTGCACTGGCGTAGACGCCGCCCTCGTAAAGTTCCTGTTCGATCGTCTCGATCACCGCGACGATCCGGCTGCGGTCGAAGTTCTCGGGCAGCGTGCGGATCGCAAGGCGGATGGTGCTGGTGATGCCCGTGCTCATGCGGTCTGCGCCTGCAGGCTGAAATAGAGGACGAAACCCTTAAGGTAGGGCAGACCCTTGGGCATCGCGATCTCGCGCGACGTTTCCCGGTTGATGGTCCATCCCATCCAGCGGGTGATCGCCGCTTTGATGGCTGCGGTTAGATCAAGCCCCGCGTGGATGCCGTTGTGTACGTCATCTGCGAAATGGCGGCCGTGGCGGCTATCGAGAAAATCCCGAACCCCTTCGGCCGTGCCATCAGTTGCTGCCAGCACCGCCGGAAAGGCAATCGCCCAGGCTGCATCGGCATCCGCGAAGGCGCCGCTGGTGCCGTAGAAGCCCCAAGCTTCGTTAGCGGTTGGCAAGGTCGAATTGGTCATTTGCATCGCTCCGTTTTCGTGAAGCGACTACCGCTCTTATCGCGACGACTATCCAGTCAATTCGATGGAAATCTGAGACTTTCTGCTTTCTGACCCCCGGTCGCTAACTCGCGGTTGCGTGAAGTTTGGGCCAAGCGCGGTGTCCCTCGGCCAAGGTCCAGACTTTCGAGGCCCGCCCCCCATTTTCGCTTTCGGCTGAATGCGGCTACATAGGCGGAGAGGTGGATGATGGCAGATATTCAGAAGGAGCTGGCCCTTCGGCTAGCCTGGTACATTGACCGCTACGGCGAGATACCACAGCGCGACCAAGCAATGCTTTGGGGTGTAGCGACCGGCCGTTTGCGCGATGAAAACGCGGTGCGCCTCACCAACCTTACGGATGAAATTCTAGAGTACTTCCGTTCCATCAGTTAGCCGCGACGATTGGCCATCCGTCGGGCCCGATCGCGATCGCCCTGCGATGGCCGAATTGCTCGGCAGTCCGCTTGGCATGGCACTCGGCGCATAGGCAGCGGATATTGCTGTCCTCGTCCGATCCGCCACGAACTAGCGGCACGATGTGGTCAGGTACGGTCGCCTCCCGCACAATTCCGGCGGAGGCACAATCACGGCAGAGAGGTTCGGCGCGGAGACGGCGAAGTCGCTGGGAGACACCCGCTCGCCCTCTTAGGCGCTTCATGCTAGAGCGTGCCTACTATGTCCGAACGTCGTTTCATCATCAATGAAGCTTGCCCCAAATCGATCGATGAGAACGGAACGATCTGCGGCGAGCCGTCCAACATCATCGAGCAGCGCACCGATCCGAACAGCGGCCTGATTAATGCCGTCTCCGAATGCCGAGCCGGTCACCAGTGCGCCGCCTCAATCGATCCGGAGACATTCCAGATCTATAATCGGCGCTGGATTGCCTGAAACGAACAACGCCCGAAAGCCTGTGGGCTCCGGGCGCAGTTCTGAGCTTTGAATTTCGGAACAGATACGCTGCCTGCAATTTTCCGTCAACACCAAATCGTAATTTTATCGTTTAATCACAGTTTGTTATACCGAATGCCTGGCATTGAATGCTCAATTGCAACTCGGCGATCCAATCCGAAATAGCCGGCACAGCGCATCAAGGCCATGAACGAGGTTCCGCAGATCGGCGGGAGACCAAAACGCAGCATCCACATCGTGACAAACCAGTGCATGAACCAGCTGGCTGGGCTTCCTTCCAACTGCTCCAGGGGCATCACTATCAGCTGAGCGTAGCATGAGTATTGCGCTCGCAGCCTGCTTCCGAACCTTCTCGACCAGCTCAGGATCCGGGTCTGGCGCGCTGCCACCGAAGATCCCCTCGTTGATCAGGAGTGCGGTAACAGAGCGCGGTTGATCCATGGGCAGCCCCATGACGGCTCGATTGCGCGCCATGATTTCACCGTAGAGCTGTCCGGCAGCAAACTGGTCAGCGCCAATGCGCCCGGTGAAAGACAGCCTGCCGAGAGCCGTACCGAGCCTCTCGTCTTTTGCTTGGCTGGCTGTCACGCCAAAGTGACGGCGCCGGGCATCAAGGACAGTCGACATGGCTTCGCGCTGGGTCACCTCGCGCGGCCGCTTGCCGCATGGGAGCCTGCGGCCCGCCTTGCGCTTACGACCCCTTGCCACGGGCGCCTCCGTAGAGCCGTTCACCGATCGCTCGGATGGCTTCGCGTTCCAGTGTGGTGAGCCGCTGATCGCTGACCGACACGGCAAGTATGCCGTTGCGCCAGCCATCACGCCGAAGCTGCTCCCCATCACGATGCTGCGCGTGATCATAAATCCGGGAGGTCATGCTCATCAGCGCAGCTCATTCAACAGAACGGCGTAGCCGATCACATCGACAATGCTGTCAAAGTGCCGCGGGTCGTAAGCCAGGCGGGCAAGCTTGAGGTCGATCATGCAAAGCACAACCTGTTCACGGGTTATCCGCTCACCTGTCGTGATCGACCAACGATCAGCGATGGTCGTTAGCAATTCCACCGGATCGCCGTATTCATCCTGGCGTTCATTCAGGATCTTGGCTGCGTGGGTGAGGATGCAGTTTTCGCTCATCGCACACCTCCCCGGGTCTCGATGGCCCAGAGCAGGATGGCGAGTGCGTCCGCTTCGTTGTCATCCCGGGGGGCAAACCCACGGGTCCGCATGGCATCAATCACCGCGGCCTTGTCTGCATTGCCCTTGCCGGTGGCAAAGCGCTTGATGGTGCCCACCGGCACGCCTTGGTAGGCGACGAGATGCTCCTCGCACCAGGCCGAGAGGACTGCGAGCAGGCCGCCGTAGATGTGGGCCGCATCGGTACCGGCATGGCGACGGACCTCTTCGAAGTAGATCGCCACAATCGGTCCTGCGTCCTGATCAAGCTCGTTCAGCCAGCGCCGGAAACGCAGGAAGCGCATACCGCCACCATCGTAGCGGGAGTTCTTCAGCAGGACGGTGCCGCTGGACGTGTAATCGTCAGTCGTCCGCAGCGCCCAGCCGGTGCTGGTGCCGAGATCAAGGGCGAGAATTGCCCCTTGCGTTCGGCGAGCAACTGTTTCGAGGGGAGAGCCCGCATCCGTTCGGGCGGATGCGTCTAGGGCTGTCTGGTTCAAAGCAATCCTCCAGAAGAAGGATCGCCGCGTCAGGTGAGTTTGTAGCCTGTCGGCTGCGCCCGGAGAAGCGAAACAAAAAGCTCAGGAATAAATTTGGATCTCAAATTCTACTCAAGGTCAGAAAATGGCAGATTTTCATGGAATTGGCCTAATATCTCAATATCTCAATATATATATTATATAGCCAAGTCATCCATCTACTCCTCCCCCTTTATCGCGCGCGCGCGAGAAATGGAGTTTTTGAGGAAATGGAAAAAACCCCAGTTTTCTGGGGCTCCGGGCCATTGAGAAATTTCATTGAGGCTTTTTTGCCGCTGAGAATTAGGTGACGGGGACCGAGCACTGCAGTGGTCAGAGGACTGCTTCCAGACCCTTTCGCTCAATCAAATGAAGCAGTTTTAGCGATGAGCCACTCGGGTGCTTTGCCCCGGCCTCCCACTGCCGCACCGTCGATGGGCTGATGTTCAGAAGCGAGGCGAGGACCGTCTGGCTGATGGACTGGCGGGCTCGGAGCGACTTGATCTTTTCTGCATCAAAGTCAGGCACTGGCTCTAGGCACAGGGCATCGAACTTGCGCATTTGGCGTTGGTCGATGAAGCCGAGCTTTTCAAAGCCTGCAGCGGTCTCATGGAGCGCCGCAAGCAGATCGCTTTTCGTCTTATCTTTCGTTGCCAAATCGCTGACTTTGAGATCTTGCTGCATGAAAGATCTATACCACTTAGTGGTATACTTTGGAAGCCACCGATCATTGGATCAGGGGCGGGTGCGAGAAGTCACGAAGCCTCCCCGTCCACGCACCTTTCTCTTAGGCAATGTCAAAATAGATGCGCTTCGCCCGCCCGCGGGCACCTCTCGCGCGCGGTATCTCCATGATCCGGATCATGCCGGCCTCCTCGAGGTGATCGACGACCTCGGTCCGCCGACGCCGATCTACCGTTTGGGTTTGCCGCGACAGTTCATTCCCGTCGATACCGGCACTCCCGGCATCTGCGATGACCTTATGCACCTTCTTGACGCAGGCCTCATACTCGTTGTCGGCAACCCGTTCTTTCACTGCCTGCATCAGCGTCTGAACGCTTCGGCGCGCGATACCCATGCCCCAGTCAAGGTCGGCGGTTGTGATTGCCGGCTTTCCGGGATTGTCAGTGATAGATTTGATCAGAGCCAGCTTGGCCGCATTTTCGGCCAGGCGAGCAATGATACCCGTCAGATGGGTCCCTTGGTGCCGGCGGAGCATATCGATCTGCTCCTCGCGCATTGCTCGTGCACGCAGCTCTGCCTGGGGCGTCGCATAAGACACAGTCCAGGGCTTAGGGATCGCAGCTGCGGCGTTTCCGAGCGGAAAGGGCGTGGATCCATCAGCGCCTTTGGCCACGGCTTCCACAATGGCCACCAGATCAGCAGGTGGATCGTTAGGGGCCAACTGATGCTGTGGATCGGGATAGTGGTTTTCACTCTCGAAGATCAGCATGCGCGCCAAGCTGCCATCGATGACGTTGTCGCTGGAGAGCGAGCCCCAGAATACGCCGGGTGTCGTCACGCCAAACAAGCACAGGCATGGCTGCTCGATAACCTCGCGGGGCTTTTCCTTTGTGTTGGCATAGGCGATGCCAAGGAACGTGCTGTCAGCCAGCGAATAGAACTCGGTGAGGTTATCGATGATTTCGGTCAGGTGCCGGGGCGCGCGTTTCCGATCTGCGGCCGATGAGATCAGGAACCCCACTTCGTCCAAAAGGAAGTAGATAGATGGGTTGGCTGTGATCGCGGTCAGAAGCCCCGCACCCGACGCAATCTTGGACGAGCCAATGTGGTCAGCCAGGCCTGCGGCAATCATCAGTCGGGTCGATGCCCGCAGCGGATGATCCTTCCCGCCGCCGGAATCCGCCACGCCTATGGCATAGATGTTTGTGCGCAGGTTCGTCGGCCCTGCATATCGCCGGCCAGCGGCAGCGCCGAACATGGCAAGACCAGCACCGAGCGTCAGCCATGGTTGTGGGGACGGAGCCGAGGCACAAGTGTGCTCCACGAACTGAGCCAGAGCACCGTCGCCTAGATCCCGAAGCCATCCGGGCGTGCCGAACCTGGGTGCTGGCTCGATCGCGTCATCGCAATCGTCAACCTGCAAAGTGGCCGGAACCATGACCCGCCGGACCTTGGCCTTTTCGTTAGCAACGAACTGATCGAACTCCGCATCAGCCATTATCGGCGCATGGAGCGTGGTGCCTTCGCGGGGGCTATCGCGGCGCACCAACTGGATCGCACGAGCCACTGCTCGACGCGGATCACGCTGCTCGAGAAAATGTCCCGAGATAGCGTTGGCCGGGTTAAGCAAGACGCCCATGATCTGGATGTCCGTCAGGCCCTCGTTCGCCATCAGACGGGCGACAGCCAGCCCATCGCCTGAGCGGTCCAGTCCGGGGGGTGTTTCAATGGCGATCCGCAGTGGATCGAGGCTCCCAAGCCCCAGATCATTTGGCTCCAGCAGTGCCACATCGGCCGGCAGCGCCAGGGTGGTTCGGCTAATGGCAGCCTCGGCAGTCTTGGCCTGAGGGAAGCTCGCCGCCAGGTCCTCTGGAGCGTAGGTCAGTGCTTCATCTGTGGCAGCCCAGCGCGCCAAGCACGCCTTGCGTCCGCGTCCGGCTTTGCGAATGTCAGGATAGTTCACTGAACCCGGCACCCGCATCAGCCGGTCGATGTTCTGGCAGGCATCCGCTTCGAACCAGTCGCGCACCTGAAAGTTGATCCCCTCGATGCTGTCGAGGTTGGCGCAAGGGTCCTCAAGCCGCCAGAACGCCTGCAACCCACCACCGGAGTCGATGATAAAGCTCGGCGGGCATCCGATGCCCTGCAAAGCGGCCGTGATTTCCTCTTTGTCGAAGGCGCCGCCTGATTTGGGCGGGTCGATATCAACGTGCACGAAACGAGCTGCACGAATGTCGCGCTTCCCAGGCTTCTTGTTGAGACCGGGTGCCACACGGTTGACAGTCCAATAGATGTTAAACCCGTTGGCGTTGGCTTTGGCAGCTTCAGCCAGAGCAGTCTCGATATCTGTCCCGAAGTCCTTGCCATGCACGCCGGGGCCGATGGGGTTAATCATCACAAGGTGGATTTGGTCGAGGCTCGAGAAGAGCGGCCGAGCAAGCGTAGGATCGAATTGGAGGGTGCGCATCAGAACGGCACCTCATTTTCCCAGATCTTGCTGACCTCGGCGCATACCGTGACATAGGCATGCGTCAGAAACGCAAGCCACTCCTGCTGGGTAAGCACGGCCAGATCGCTCTTGCCGAGGTCTTCAAGGAAAGCGCCGATAGCTGGGCTGGCTGCGGCGATCGCGCGTTGTTCGTCAATATTGGCTTTCATCTGGCCCTTCCTTCGGGTGGCAATGTCGAGACAGGTCATCGAGCAGGCATGCACGGGTGGCGGCCTGTCGAATGGGGTGCGGGAGAAGTCGTGCCAGGCAAATCCGCGAGCAGCCCGGCCGCAAAAGCAAAGGCTCATGCTGCCAGCCTCCCGACATCGAAGCGGTGCCCGGAGATCTCGGTGTACTTACCCTTGGTCCGGATCCGAATGTGGGAGGGCTCGTTCAGCTCCTGCAGCCTCTCGAGGGCCGCATCGACACTCCCCGGAACTGGTGCAGAGGCACGGCGAAGCCACCAACTCTCGGCCTTTGCCCGAGCGTATCCGGTATGCTCCAAGCAGATCCATTCGCGGTAGCTGTTGAGCCCGGTGCGATAGTCCACCCGTAAAGATGGCGGCGATCCCGGCTTTTCGTGCCGGCGATAGGTCACCCCTTTGACCTCAAGCCATTCAGGCTCGGTGGAGAGGATTGCTCGCGCAGCGGGAAGAGTCGTCACCCGCCTTTCAGGTGGAGGAAACTCGAACCCGCAAGCCGGGCAGAACCGGGTCATGGTTCCGCAAGCACAGCCGCATTGCGAACATTCCTTGTAGGGTGCGTCGCCTTCGCCCTTTTTCTTTTTCTCCGGGATAGACGGGTCATCGAAGGGGCCGTGCCGCGCGATGTTCCCGCCAAAGTCGAGGATCAAGCAATTGGTCTTGCCGGTCTCAGGCGACAGCCTGGTGCCGCGGCCGACCATCTGGATGTAAAGGCCCGTCGACTTGGTCGGACGCGCCAAGGCAACAAGATCGACATGGCGCGCATTGAACCCGGTGGTGAGCACGCCTTGGCTCACGAGAAATCGGAGACGCTGCGCCTTGAAGTCAGCAATGATCCGATCGCGCTCGGCCTTTTTGGTGTCGCCAAAGACCCCAGTCCCGGAGAACCCTCGACCATTGAGTGCGGCGGCCAGCGCCTCGCAATGCTTGACCGTGCAGCCAAACACTAGCCAGCCTTGTCGGTCGCGGCCCGCCTCAACAATCCGGTCAGCAATTGCAGCGACCACCTCGGGATCCAGCGCTGAAGCTTCGAGCTGTGCTGCGATGAATTCACCGCCACGCGTGCCAACCCCGCTGGTGTCGATTTGCGTTGCCTGGCGATAGCTTACGGGCGGCGAAAGCCAGCCGTTGTCGAAGAGCTCGCGCACATTGGTTTCATGGGCGATGCCATCGAATAGCGCGCCTTCGCCCTGATCAAGCCTGCCGCTATCAAGACGGAAGGGAGTGGCGGTCAGCCCCACGATTTTGAGGGCAGGATTGATGGTGCGCAGGTCCGCCAGGAACTTGCCATACATGGTGTCGGCGTTGCGCGGGATCATGTGGGCTTCGTCGATGAGCACCATGTCGACCCGTCGCGGCAGCTTGTAGGCCTTCTTGTGGATCGACTGGATGGAGGCGAACAAAAGCTGCGCGCCGATGTCTCGCCGTCCAAGCCCGGCGGAATATATCCCCCACGGTGCATCCGGCCAAAGCCCAACCAGCTCGGCCGCGTTCTGCTGCACAAGCTCGCGCACATGGGTCAGCACCAGAATGCAGGCGCTCGGATCCGTATCGAAAACCAGCTTTGCCCATTCGGCGATCACCAGGCTCTTGCCCGCGCCGGTCGGCAAGACAACGAGACAGTCGCGCTTCCCGGCTGAGAACCAGTTCCACAAATTGGTGAGCGCGGCCTCTTGATAGGGGCGCAGTGCAAGAGGCTCGCTCATGCCACGACCTCCGCTTTTTGGAGCCAGCCACCATGCGTATCGCAGCTGAGGCAGCGCAGACCTGCTGCGTGAGGCCCGGCACCCTCCGTCACTTTCCAGCTGAGTGAACCGCAAGAGCGGCAAGCCTGCCGCTTGATGATGTCGCCAATGCTATGGACACGGGGGCCGCCATCGACCCACCGCGAGCCGTCACGCAAACGGTAGACGATCTGCCCATGGATGACGTCGATCTGTTCGCCCGCCACCAGATCGGGCAGAAAACGGTGCTCCGGGCAGCCTGCTTCCTGATCTGTCCGTGAGAGTTCATGGCCAAACCGCGTGCAGCGCCAGCCTCCATCGCGGCTGACTTCAGCCGCAAGGCAGGTGCGGCAGTTACGCTCTGCACGCGCGCCTTCGTGGCACTGGGCAGAAAAGTCACAAAAGCGGCATGCAAAACTATCTGGGCCACCAATCCGCTGGGGCGCTACATCGGCAAAGATAATGCGCTCGGCCTTCGCCTTTAGCGCTGCAGCATGAACCGGATCGGCATTCGTGCGTACCGCAGTCCAACGGCGTGCACCGGGTGAGACGCAAACAAGGTAGTGCCGGTCGAGCCGGGCATAATCCATGTAGAGGACGGCCTGGGCGTAGTAGGTGGGGTTCCACTCAGCGAGCGCCGACTTCTCGCCGACCTTCTTGCGCGCCTTGTCGAGATCCTGCCATTTTTCTGAAGCCTTGATCTCAAGCACGTGCCAGGTCTTCGGGGCTTGAACGAGGCCCAGGCAAACGCCGTCCATGTGGCCTGCAAAGTGTCCGCCAAAATCCCGGAAACCAAATTGATCGCCGCTGGCATCAACGTCATGGACCTCAAGGCCTGGGGTAGCTTTGAGACGGTTTACAGCCACTGTCTCGCTGGCATGACCGTCAGCAAATCGCTTCAACGTGACCGCATCGAAGCGGACGGTCGCCACCCAGCGAAACTGATACCAGAGCGCCCGTTCGCAAGCGCCGCCGATAGCGGACATGCCAAGATAAGCGCGCCGGCTAAAAGGTTGCCCATCCACCAGCGCCTGGTCGGCTTGCGCTAGCGTTGGGCATGCAAAATCCTGTAGGGCAGCCATTGCCTGCTCCTTTGAGTGTCAGTCAGGGGAAAGGTGGCAGGGCGGCGGGCTCAATCGACCGCCCTGCCTCTCAAGGCTGGGTCAGGCGCTACGCTTCCAGGGCGCGCTAGCCATCTGGCCAGAGCCAGTTTGGGCGGGCCGGAAAGCCGATCCTGAACTCACTGGTGCCGGCGCATCACGCAGGACCTTGTAAGTCTTGATCTCATTGGAAGCCGCATAAGTCTTCCCATCACGCCCCGTGCTCGGTGCCTTGACCGCAACCACCGCCGTCATCGGCTGCATGTGCAGTTCCTCGCTGTCCTGGACCGACAGCTTTCCGATGGCATGGCAGATTGCCGACAAGGTGCGCTGGGCGATCTCGACTGCCTGGCGGTTGGGGTTTTCGAGGTTCAGCCGATCGTAAAGCCTGCGACCGGCATGCTCGCCCTCAAGGATCTCAAGCTCCAGCTTGAGCATGTGGCCATTGCGGTTCGAGGTCTCGACCATCTGCGAAGTGACGATCTGTACGGTGTAATCACCGGGCGGAATTGGCGTGTAGTCGCCTTGGGGTTCGACTTGTGTGGCGTCGAACATGCCTCCGAGTTGTGCCATTGCGGCAATCCTTTCTGTCAGTCAGGGGTTGTTTGTCAGGCCGCTTCGCTGGTGCGGGCAGCCGCGCTCGACGCGGCCATGGCGGAGGCAAGCGCCTCCCAGGACAGCGGGAGTTCTGAAGGGAGATTGTGCCGGTTCTTCGCCAGGAAGGCGGGCCGCTCTTCGGTGTAAAGCGCACGGGTGCCAGCCCCGACACCGCGGACCACCTTCTTCATTCCAACGTCCGTTCTGGTGACGCTGGTTTTGAAATTGGCGAACAGCACCATGTCGGCGTGTTCCTGGACGAGCGCAGAGGCCAGCTTGTGCAGCTTGATCTGGTAGCGGTCGAACGGCTCGGTCTCTGGGCTGTCGAAGCGCTTCACTTCAGCGTGCGCGGTCTGGATGACCGCCATGCCCTTGTCGTTCCGCAGCGCATTGATGGCGTCGAGATATTCACGCCAGACATCAAGCGTGGCGACAAATCCTCGGCCGTAGCCTGCGTCTTCGATCGACGCCCAAGGCTTGCTCGGATTAGCTACGTTGTTGCGGCGGACAGTTTCAGCCCAGACCAGCGGCTCAAGCCAATCCAGACTGTCCACCACCAGCGTCTCGAAGTCATGCTTCTCGGCGTAAAGCGCGGCCATCGCATCCATGACATCCTGGAAGCCTTCAGCCTTCGGAAAGGCATCAATTGGCTGACCGGTGGGATGTCCGTCCTCGATGTTGATGAGGACAGGGCGCGGAGCGCTGCCGGCGAAGCTGTTCTTGCCGATGCCATGCGGTCCGTAGATCACAATCCGTGGGGGCTTCGGCACTGACAGGCGGTTGAGCGAAGAAAGGGAAATGGCCATCACGCTGCCTCCTTCTGAGCGAGCGCAACTTCGAACTTCTTCTTGCCGGGCTTTACCGTGCGAGCTGGTGTGAACAGATCACGGATGGCAGGAGGCCAAGCCTTGTAGCTGGTTTCCGAAACCGACAGTTTGGTGTCGACATAGTCAGCAGGGTTTTCGCCCCAACCACGGATCGTCTCGATAGCTGCGGCAAGCTTGGCTTGATCCCAAGCGACGTTCTTGGGAACCTCAATGCGGATTTCATAATCGCCATCGATGCGGCGGTGCGTGCCGGTCGTGTTGAGGCCAGCTGCATAGCGCCGGGAGAACACCCCATGGAGGATGGCAACAATCTGGGATGCTTGGGCCAGATGGGATTGGGCCTGCGTTTGCAAATTTGCGAGCAGGCTAATCGGCAGCGCATCAAGCCTCGCTGGCGGTTCGTGGAGGAGTTCCTCAAGTGTCATTGAATGGGTCCTTCAGTGAGTGGTTCGGGTTTGCGTCGGTGCATGGTCGGGGCAGTGGTTGACGCGGCGATCGAAGATCCGTGGGCGCCTCACGGTTGGCCCCCACTGCCCAAGCTGGGTCAGGAACAGGCGGAGCTGCGCATCAGGCCGCTTTCGCCAGTTCGTTAAGGAGGAGCTGCCCACGCGCGCCGCGGGGGCGCGGCCGGGCAATCACGAGGTAGCTGAATTGCTCCGGCGCGATGCGGCGCTGAACCAGGTGGGCAAACCCGCGCTCAGATGCCCAGCGCGCTCGGCTGGCAAGCCTCTCAAGCACCGAGCGCTCGGCCTCCCTCAGCCGCTGCCCCGGGCCTTTCCAGGCATCTTTGGCAAGAAAGCCGCGGTAATATTCGAGCGTGTCGCCAGGCATGGCATCGCCCAGCCACATGCAAAGGTCGAACTCGGTCATGGCGACCTTGCTGGCCTTTGCCTTCCCGGTGCTGCGCGACTGGGGGTTGATGAAAGAAATGGTGTTCATATTCACCTCTACTGGGGGATCGGGGAAAGTGTCTCAGGCGCTCGCCAGACCGCTGGCGGCGAACAGCGCGCGCAGTTCGGCAATGCGGCGATAAAGGCTGCTGCGGCTGCCCAGCCCCATGCGGACAAGTTCAGTGACCGGATGTTCGGCCAGCCAGCCGCACAAAGCGGACTCGGCATCTGTGAGACGGGTGCCGCAACGAGCCACATCAAGCCGCTGTTCAATCGCGCGGCAGGCGTCCCCAGGCAGTGCAAATATTGCGCCGAGGCTTTGGTCTTCGGCGATCTGATCCTGCTTGATCGGACAACCTTCATCCTGATCAAGCGAGCATGGCATGACACGCCGCTCGCGCTGGATCTGCTTGGCAATGCAACTGGCCTGGTTGGCAACAATGCGACCGGCAAAAGCACCAAGTGTGCCGCGATCCGGATCGAAGCGGTGAAGCCGCGAAAGCAGATCGGCCAGCAGATCCTGGCAGATATCGGCTTCAGCATCACGACATAGGTTCAGGCTACGTGCCAAACGGCGGGCGGCGCTTTGGGCTTCACACTGAAGCGTGGAGAGCGTGTGAGGGGTCATGAGTTCGTCCTGTTTCGTCATCCTGAAATTGGACTAAAGCGAGATATGGTTGGTGGTCGTCACAGAAGTGGTTGGCAGATGTACCAACCTAAGCCCCTCGCTGGTGCGTGGGTTTGCGGGCGCTGGGAGGTGTGCACCAACCTTTACCAACCATCCACCGACCTAATCCCGACCGATCACCCACCAGAAGCGGTTCGCGCCGCAGCGAATCAGGCAAAACCTGGACACGAAAAAGCCCGCGCAAGGCGGGCTCGTTTCCGGGTTGGTAAGTGGCAGGCGATCGATCAGCGCGACATGGCAACGACCAGGCTCGGCTCCATAAAGTACCATCCCAGCCTTCCTTTTGCCTTCAGGATCACCTTCGTCCAATCGCGCCGGCTTGAGTAGAGATGGGCAATCTTGTCTGAGCCGGAATGGGCAGCGTCGAGGATCTTGCGGAAGTGCTGTTCGGGGTCACCGCTCTTGGCCGCTTCGAACAAGAACAGCATGCCGCGGGCCTGCATTTCGGTGAAATTCCAGATCCGACCCGCATAGGAAAAGCGCCGAAAGTCGGGTTTCTCTGGCTCTGCTTGGCTGAGGGTTCCCAGCACTGCCTGTTCAAATTCAAGGCGAACATCCTCGCGCACAACGAGATTTGCGCGCTTGATCGAGCGGGCCTCCGCTGGGTTCAGAAGGCTGGCATAATCGCCATTCGGCAAGGAGAACTCGCTGGCCTTAACCTCCCCCTCCAGAAACAGGCGATAGATATCGTAGCGCAGCAAGTCTGCCACGCCGTCGAATGTGCCCTGATGATAGGGCACCGGCATCTGGCCCCAGTCCTCAGCCTCGTAAGAGCCAAGCTCCATGGGCTGGGCGTAAATGCGGACGGACAGGGGCAGCTTACCGTTCTCAACCACATAACGCAGATCTGACTCAGAGAGATTCCAGCGGGCAATGAGTTCGTCGAGCTCGTGATAATCCTTCTTGATCCGCCCCATTGCCGATTCCCTTTGTTCCGGTATTGTTCTCATATCAGCTTGACAGGAGAGCGGCAATCCTGTTCTGTCCACACAATCCAAATTTCTGAGGATAGTTATGTCGACAACTTTGCAGGAGCGCCTCCGCGCACGCATTCGCCAGCTAGGCATGAACGTCGCCGACGTTGCCTCACTGGCCGGTGTGAACCGGTCGTTCTTGTACGACATTATCCGCGGTCGCTCGCAGACGCCTAATCTGGACAGGCTCAAGAGTGTGGCCGCTGTGGTGAAGGTCGACGTTGAGTGGCTGCTTCACGGTCAGGGAGACGTCCAGGGTGAGACCCCGCTGGATGAGGGGGCGCAGTCCGACTTCATTGGGATTGCCTACGTCAATGCCCGCCCTTCAATGGGCGGCGGCTCCATCCTTGAGGAAGAGGCAAAGCCCGGGCGTGATTTTCACTTCCGCCGAGCCTGGATTAAGGATCGCTTGAAAGCGGCCCCATCAATGCTTCGCGTCATGCAGGTGGAAGGGGATAGCATGCAGCCAACGCTCGAAGATGGCGACACGGTGCTGGTCGACATGTCCCAGAAAATCCCCCAGCCGCCCGGGATCTTTGTGCTCCACGACGGCCTCGGGCTGGTGGCCAAGCGCTTAGAGCACGTCCCGATGAGCGATCCGCCGCGCGTGCAGATCATTTCGGACAACACCCGTTATCCGCCCTACGACTGCCTAGCCGACGAGGTGAATATCATCGGGCGCATACGCTGGTACGGGCGGGAGATGTTTTGATCGAGAGGCAATTGGCCCCAAGCCATCTATCGTCATCGGCCTTTTCGTCTTGATTAATCGAAGCCACGCGCAGACAAAATCTTTCATGTCATCAAGCCTGGTGGTCCGCGGATCCGATGCCGCGACGGTATTCTCTCTTTTGGGTACCGATGAAAATTCTGCTACATACGCGCTCGGCTGGACACTGAGCCGAAGTGAAGTGCTGCTCGGTGAATTTCTGGGGGGGCTTGGCCTTGATCGCCCATCGAACATGGTCCGTATCGAATTGCAGCGACATGCAGAAGACGCTGGTTTCACCGACATTGAGCTGATCACATCTGGCGAACTACACGTCATTGTTGAGGCTAAAGTTGGTGGGGTTGTTCCAAGCAGCGAACAACTGATGCGTTACCGTCCCCGGTTCGGGCACGATCATCCTGGCCAGGCGCTGGTTTCGATTTCGGCAGCGCCAACGTACGCGGCTTCACGCGTGCTTGCTGACAGTGTGGATGGCGTTCCGCTTATCCATCTATCGTGGGGTGACGTACGGGGAATGGTCCGAACCGCCATAAGCAAAGCCTCGGGCTCAAATGAACGCCGCTGGTTGCGGGATCTGGATACGCATTTGGAGGGGTATGTGTTGATGCAAATGACCAGCAGCAACATGGTCTATGTAGTTGCTCTGTCAGACCAAGAGATCGTACCAGGGTACACTTGGATTGACGTGGTCGAGAGCGATAATGCCTACTTTCACCCTATCGGGCGGGGAGGCTGGCCAGCGAGCCCACCTAATTACTTGGGGTTTCGGTACAATGGGCAGCTGCAGAGCGTTAGGCATGTAGAATCTGCTGAGTTTGTTGCCAATCTAGGCGAGCGCGATCCACGTTGGGCTGAGTGGACAGATCACATGCTCTACCGTCTAGGTCCGGCAATGCGCCCATCTAAAGCGCTTAGGTCAGGGATTGCCTATGCCAATCGGGTCTACTGCGCGATCGATCTGCTTTTATCAGGCGCCTGTGAGACGATTAAGCAGGCGCAGGAAGCAACTGTCAGGCGCCACAAGGGTCTCTGAGGGACGGCCAAAGATGCCGAAACCTCTCATTGGGACGGTTTCGAAGCTACGCCAGTAGGAGAGTTCAGACCCTTTTATGGACTGAACTCCAATGGCCAAAGTCTCTCAGAATTGTAACCTAGACGCCACAGCCTCAGGCACCCGGCCTCTTGGCCGGGGAGCCCCGCGGTACCCCAATCCGATCCCGCCGGACAGTATGACGCCCGCTCAGCGGCGCGAGGAATTGTGCGCTCTTCTCGCGTTGGGGCTAGCACGCCTGCACAGACGAAATTTCCCCGAACTATATGACGAAACAGAAGGTTTTCCGCTACACTTCGCCTCCGAACAGAGCGGTAGTGCGGCTCCAACTCACTGGAGAAACGCACAATGAAACATGACCCCGTACTGGCCCGGCTGGCCGCCATCAAGGCGGCTACCATCGGCGAACTTAAGAAGCAGTGGCGAGAGCTTTTTGGCAGTGAGCCACCGCCCTTCAATAGGCGATATTTGGAGAGCCGGCTGGCCTACCGCGTCCAGGAACTCGCTTATGGCGGCCTGAAGCCTGATACTGTGAAGCGGCTGGAAGACCTAGGCGAGCAGCTGGATGGCGGGAATATCGGCCTGCGCAGCGTTCGCGCTGACCTGAAACCTATCGCAGGCACCCGGCTGATCCGCGAATGGCAAGGCGTTGAGCACACCGTTACCGTGACCTTGAATGGCTTTGAGTGGCAGGGGCGCCCCTATCAATCGCTTTCTGCCATCGCTCGAGCCATAACTGGTTCGCGTTGGAACGGTTGGGTCTTCTTTGGCCTGAAGCACAAGCGGAGGGCGGCATGAGCAACGAGATCGTCCGCAAGCTTCGTTGCGCCATTTACACTCGCAAATCGTCCGAAGAAGGTCTCGAGCAGGAGTTCAACTCGCTTGATGCCCAACGTGAGGCTTGCGAAGCCTATATCGCGAGCCAACGCTCGGAAGGGTGGATACCGGTCCGCGATCAGTATGATGATGGCGGCATCTCCGGGGGCACGCTCGATCGCCCAGCAATCCAGCGCCTCTTGTCCGACATCGAAGATGGGCTGGTCGATGTTGTGGTCGTCTACAAGATCGACCGCCTTTCCCGCTCGCTGATGGATTTCGCCAAGCTGGTCGAGGTGTTCGAGCGCAACAACGTAACGTTCGTGTCCGTCACCCAGTCGTTCAACACAACCACCAGCATGGGGCGGCTGACGCTGAATGTGCTTCTGTCCTTCGCTCAATTTGAGCGCGAGGTGACGGCAGAGCGGATCCGCGACAAGTTCCGGGCTAGCCGCGCAAAGGGCATGTACATGGGCGGCGTGCCGCCGCTGGGTTATGACGTGAAGGCTCGCAAGCTTGTCATAAACAAGTCTGGCGCGGCCAAAATCCAATACATATTCGAGCGGTTCCGGGAAATCGGTTCGGGCACGCATTTGCTGCGTGAGCTCGCCGAGCGAGGGATCACGACCCGAAACGGCAAGCGCATCACCAAGGGTTTCCTTTATCGTGTGCTCAACAACCGGATCTACATCGGCGACGTAGTCCACAAGGGAACCCGGTACCCCGGCGAGCACGAGGCAATCATCAGCACCGAGCTTTGGGATGCCGTTCATTCTATCCTGAAGGAAAGCCCTCGGGTTCGTGGCGGACGCACACGCGCCAACACACCTGCCATGCTGAAGGGGCTAATCTGGGGGCAAGATGGAGCGGCATTTTCTCCCACGCACACGCTGAAGAACGGGAAGCTCTACCGATACTATGTGAGCCAGACATTGCTCCGTAACGGCGCAGGAGCTTGTGAGGTTGGCAGGGCCCCAGCTGCAGAGGTTGAAGCCGCCGTTGTCGAGCAACTGCGGGCAGCGTTCCGTCAACCTGAACTCATCATTGGCGCTTGGAAGAAGGCTACGCGCAGCACACCGGCTTTGACCGAAGCACAAGCGCGACAGGCTCTGAGAGATCTGGACCCGATGTGGGATGAACTGTTTCCAGCCGAGCAGGCCCGGATTGTTCAGTTAATCGTTGATAAAGTCATTGTCGGCAGCGAAGGCCTTGATGTCCGGCTTCGCACCGAAGGCATTGGTGCCCTAGCCCGAGAGCTGTGTGCACCTGCATTGGAGGAAGCCGCATGAAAACGCCCCAGGAGCCGAAAATTGTCTCCGTCTTCGTACCCTTCAAGCTCACCAAGCGTGGCGGACGCAAGGAAATGATCCTTCCCCCCGCAAACGAGCTGAGCAGGCCGCGGCATGACAACACCGTGCTCAAGGCTTTGGCCCGGGCATTCCGCTGGAAGCGGATGCTCGAAGAGGGCTCATATGCCTCAATCACTGAGCTCGCCGAGCAGGAGAAGATCGGGATGAGCTACCTCACACGCGTGATGCGTATGACACTGCTTGCACCCGACATCATAAATGCGATCCTTGATGGGCGCCAAGGGGATGGTATTGATCTGACCGTTCTAGCGGCCCCATTCCCAATGGAATGGGGCGCGCAAAAGCGGCATTTTGGCTTTCCTCCGATGGATAGTTGAACAGGCTCAGTCCTCGCTTGCTTGTCGAGGTGAATCTCAACTAGACATCACCTGTCAACTTTTTGGAAGGTTCCGAAAAGTGATTCGGGGGTGACCGTGGGCGACAGCAAGCCAAGTTTACGATGGGGTGTGGAGCAAAAGTTCCAGTTCATCGAATTTCGCTTGTTCTGGGAAGGCCACGTCAACCGGAGCGATCTGATCGAAAAATTTGGGGTCTCTCCAAACCAGGCATCGGGCGACCTCAACCGTTATATCGCCTTGGTACCGGACAACATGGTCTACGATAAGAGCGGCAAGACTTATGTTCGCTCCTCTGCTTTCAAACCGCTTTTTCTGAAGCCGGACGCAACTCAATTTCTCTCTCAGGTTCGCTCGGTAGCTGAAGGGATCATCACTCCCGAGGAAGCATGGATCGGCAACCTACCGGCATTCGACGCCACGCCCGCACCGGCGCGGGGGATTGATCCTGTTGTCCTGCGCTCAATCGTCACCGCCAACAAGCGGCATGAGGCTATCGAAGTTCTTTATCAATCAATGTCAGCACCGGATCCAGAGTGGCGTTGGATTGCACCGCACGCCCTCGCATTCGATGGGTTCCGTTGGCACGCCCGATCCTTCTGCGAGAAGAGCGGTGAGTACCGCGACTTCGTAATCTCTCGTATCCTTGAGACGCGTCAAACAAGAGCCGCCAAGAAGCAGGCAGTGTCAGATGCCGCTTGGGAGGAGGTGGTCGAGCTTGAGGTTGGACCTCATCCTGATCTCAGCCCTAATCAGAGGCGCGTAATCGAGCTGGATTATGGGATGGAGAATGGGAGCGTCACGATCCCGGTCCGCAGAGCGCTGCTCTACTATGCGCTGAAGCGGCTGGGGCTCGACACAGATCCTTCGGCCCGCAAGCCGCAGGATCAGCAGATCGTTCTAATCAATACCAAGGCAATAAGAGGGGTGGCGTTATGAGCTTGAAAACGGATGCGTCCCTCTCGGCAGTTCTCAACCTGAGGGTCCTCGTCGGTTTCCTCGGCGAACGGTCTCAATTTGGCTGGTGGCCAACAACTTTTTATGATGCATCAGGCCGCTTATTCCTTGAGCCAATTTTTCCCAAATCTCAAAACTTAGCCCAATATCACGGTGTCACTGAGGCTGCGCGCCGCCTGCACGATGAACATTTAAGCGTCGGCACCTACCATCTTTTCCGGCTTCCGGAGGAGATTGAGCAGGATCTTCACTACATGGCACAAAGTGGTGGTGATGGGCTCTCGTCTTCAGCACTTTACGGAGACCAGCAGGGAGCTCTGAGTGCACTTGCGAGCTTATCAGGATCAGAGCGAATATCAGGCGTTGGTCCCGTGTCGATTGGTAACATTGCAGAACTGAATGCTCATCTGACGCCTTTGGCGGCAGTGTACTATTCGGCATTTCAATCAAACACTCAGTCTTTCCCCTACCTGGTGAGGTGATCGTGACAGAGGCGATCCTTTACACAACGCAATTGCAGGCTGGTCTTGGCTTGGTTGACGAGACCAAGGAGCTTTTAGATCTGTGGGTGGCGGGTATGACCGCTTCTCAGTTGCATCAACTTGCGCTGACTTCAGGGCGTTTTCCTAATGTCACCGCTCGGCGCCTGCGAAACATCGTTTCAGAGTGCTTTGCGCCGCGCTACCTTATATCGAATGGCGCTCCTGCTAAGTGTTTGAAGCAGCTCTCCGGCGGCATTCCGGCGGCAGATCTAACCCAAATCATGCTGATTTACACGGCCCGCGCGAACCCAATTTTGGGAGATTTTATACGCACCGTGTTTTGGCCTCGATATGCAGGAGGCTATGCAGAAATCACCAACGACGACGCTAGATCCTTTGTGGAACGAGCGATTGATGATGGTAAAACGAGCATACGTTGGTCAGAATCCACTGTCAGACGAATTTCCGCCTATCTCACCGGCTGTTGTGCCGACTATGGCTTGCTCTCCGGGGGCGCGCGCTCGGCACGCCGGATCCACCCATTAAGAATCTCACCGGTCGCCTCTGCGTATTTGGCCTATGACCTGCACCTCGCAGGCATTGGCGATAATGCCCTCTTATCCCATCCCGACTGGCAGCTGTTCGGGTTGGCTAAAGATGATGTGCTTGATGAGCTTAAAAGGCTGTCCTTGAAAGGACATCTCATTGTCCAGGTCGCAGGCGATGTTGTTCGCATAAGCTGGAAACAATCAAACATGCAGGAGCTTTGCGATGTCCTCACTCAGGGCTGATTTTGACGAGTTGCGTGAGCGCATTCGGCACGGCCGTGAGCTTGGTCATGCCAGCTTCGAGCCGATCTACTATCTGATTTTTTCTCCAGATCAGATCCTTGAGGTAAAGCGTCAGACGCCCGCCTGGGTAGCGAAGCTCCACCAAGAAGGCTGGGACGTCCATAGCTTCTCCGTAGCAGAGCAAATTTGGGATCTCCTGCAAAACGACCCCTTCTGGCAGCTTTGCGTCAACGAGGATAAAGCTTCACCTCTCGATTGGGAGCGAACGAACAAATCCTTAGCTGACCTAATCACGGCCAGCGGAGGGCTCCTCAAGCGCCTAGAAGATAACATTCTAGCTCTCGAAGGTAAGCCAAATGCGCTCCTGCTAGTCACAGACTTGGAGGCGCTCCATCCATTTCTGCGGATCGGAGCCATCGAGAGCCAGCTCCAAGGGCAATTTCACGTGCCGACGGTGTTTCTATACCCTGGCGTGAGAACGGGCAAAACCCGACTAAAATTCCTCGGTTTTTACCCCGAGGATGGAAACTATCGTTCCGTCCATGTCGGCGGTTGAGAAGCTGAGAACAGGCAAAGGGACTAAACGGTGAACATTCGCGAATTGTTTGATCCATCGAAGGACATTTTCAGGACGATTGAAAAGGTCATCACCTATGGTGCTGCCCAAGAGGATCGCTTGAAAGCCGAAATTTCCGAATACGTTGTAACGGAAAGCATCGAGGAGCAATTCCGCAAGCTCTTAGATCGCATGCAGCTAGCGATGGAAGCTGGCGGGGAGAACGAAGTCGGCGTTTGGGTCTCAGGCTTTTATGGCTCGGGCAAAAGCTCGTTCACCAAGTACCTGGGCCTCGCATTCGATGACCGACGGACTATCGATGGAACGCCGTTCATAAAGTATCTGCAGGATCGTCTCCATAAGCCCCAAACTAAGGCACTTCTCAGCACTGTTGCACAACGCTTCCCTGCTGCTGTCGTCCTGCTCGATCTTGCCAGCGAAATGCTGGCTGGAGCGACGATGGAGGAAGTCTCAACAGTTCTCTATTTTAAGGTCCTACAGTGGGCCGGCTATTCTCGTAATCTCAAGGTAGCCGCGTTCGAGCGGATGGTTGAGAAGGACAATCGGACGGAAGAGCTCTATAAGCTCGTAGCAGAAGCTCTACCTGGGGCTACATGGGATCGCGTTCAAAACAACCCGCTGGCAATTGACGGGCTTATTCCCAAAATCGCTCATGAAATGTACCCTGGGCTGTTCCCAGAAGCGAAGTCATTTTCTTCCAACACTGACGGATTTTTTCAGTTCGAGGACCAGCGTGTCCAAGAGATGATCGAGATCGTTCGCGAAAAGAGTGGCAAACAGAACATCATCTTCATCATCGATGAGGTGGGGCAATACGTAGCTTCTCGAGATAATCTTATCCTCAATCTCGATGGCTTGGCTAAGAACCTGAAACGGTTGGGGAATGGCAAAGTCTGGATCATTTCGACTGCCCAGCAAACACTAACCGAAGATGATCCACGAGCCACACTCAATTCAGACAAGCTCTACAAGCTTAAGGATCGATTCCCGATCCAAATTGATCTTGAGTCCAGCGACATTAAGGAAATTTGCTACCGAAGGCTGCTTGGCAAATCCCCCTCAGGCGAGGACACTCTCGGCAAACTTTTCGACACGCACGGGCAAGCTCTCCGTCACAATACGAAGCTGCAAGACGCAAAATACTACAATGCCGACTTCAGTCGTGAAACTTTTATAAACCTCTATCCATTCCTACCTGCACATTTTGATATCCTTCTGCACCTACTTGGTGCTCTTGCTAAGTCGACGGGTGGCATCGGGCTGCGTTCAGCCATCAAAGTGGTTCAGGACGTTCTTAAGGGAGAGGACGGGGTGACCGCTATGGCTGACCAGCCTGTTGGTTGGCTCGCGACAACGGTTACGCTCTACAACGAGCTCGAGAAGGACATTCGACGCGCATTCCCATCGATCCATCAGGCAGTAGGCAAGGTCCTTTTTCAGTTCCCAGATAACCAGCTACATCAGGATGTCGCTAAAACCATCGCGGTTCTCCAGATACTTAGCAATCTCCCCATCACTGTAGAAAACGTTGCGAGTTTGATGCAGTCCTCGATCACCGCCGGTTCGGATCTTGAGGAGGTCCGCAAGGCAGTCGATGAGATGCTCAACAATGTATTCGTGCCGCTTGGAGAAAAGGACGGGTATCTCGTATTCTTGAGCGAGAAGCTTCGTGACATCGAACAGGAACGTGGTGCCCTAGCGTTACGTTCAGTTGATGTCCGGCGAGCATTCAACGATGCATTGCGGGATACATTCGACCCTTTGCCAAGGGTAACCCTGCATGGAACATTGGCGGTCGCTTCGGGGCTAAAGGTTCAATCTGGTGGAGCCGCCACGAGCTTGGCCGGTGATCAGAACCCAATTCAGATGATTATCGAGCTGGTCACGGGCGCGGACCATGATGCTGCTCGCAACCGGATGCTTGATGACTCACGAAGCCGGACGGGTAAGAACGTCATCGGGCTGCTGGCTCGCAGCAACCCCGATCTCGACGATTTCGCGAATGAAATCTACCGCAGTCAACGGATTGCAGAGCTTCATCGCAACGAACCCGATCAGGAAATCAGGGACTATTGCGCGGCCCAACTGGATAGGGCTGCCAAGCTGGCCGCTCAGCTAAAAAGCAAAATCAAGCAAACTCTGCAGGGCGGCTCCTTCATATTTCGTGGCCAGGCCACTGCGGTCTCAGCTATCCACGTTGATCTCCTTGAAGCTTCAAAAAAGCTCCTCTCCGATGTGGCCGGGCAAGTGTTCGACCGTTATGCTGAAGCGCCCGAGAGGGTCGCGACCGATAACGCCGAAAAATTTCTTAGGGTGGCTAACCCCTCGGCCATTAGTAGCAGTCTGGATCCGCTAGGGCTCGTGCAGTCCGCTGGTGGGCGGGCAAGCTTTCGGACTGATCACAGGGCGATGATCAGCATCCGCGACTACATTGATAAAAGCGGCGTAGTCGATGGAAAGCGGCTGCTGGACCACTTCGGCAGCGATCCCTTTGGGTGGTCACCAGACACGACCCGCTATATTCTAGCCGCGATGTTGATGGCTGGTGAGATCAAGCTAAAGGTCTCAGGGAGGGAGGTCACCGCAGCAGGGCAGCAAGCAATTGATGCCCTGAAAACCAACAACTCCTTTAAGCCAATTGGCGTGTCGCTCAGAGAAGAGCGTCCTTCCAACGAAACTCTTGGTCGAGCTGCGGAGCGCTTGACCGAGCTTGTCGGTGACATCGTCATTCCTCTTGAGCAGGAAATTAGCAGAGCTGCGGCGAAACATTTCCCAAGGTTTCAGAATGACTATGGATCGTTGTCAGAGAAGCTGAATGGTTTAGGCCTCGCCGGCAGCGAACGCATTCAGACCATGAACCAAGACATAGCCGACGTTCTTTTCACTGATGCTTCGGACGCCCCTCAGCGCCTTGGGGCAGAAGAGTCCGCAATATACGAAAACTTAAAGTGGGCTCTCGAGGTCAAGAGGGCGCTAGATAATGGCCTCTACCACACAGTTCGTGAGCTTCAAGCACACCGCCGCGACATTGAAGACCTACCCAGCACCGGTGCACCTGGTGAGCTTCGCAAGGAGCTCAATGATGATCTGACGATGCTGAACGAGCGTCTTCAGAAGGATGACTTTTTCAAGCATGCGGCTGATCTCAATTCGCTCCTGACGCATGTCAAAGCACGTGTCCGAGAAGCCGTTAGCTCGCTCTCCGATCAACAGAAAGTGCGCCTAAAGGTTGGGGCGGAAGACCTTCAGCGGCTGCCCCAGTGGGGAGGGCTAACACAAGAAGAGCGCAGCAACGCGCTCGCGCAGCTTGAGACGCTGAGCCTTTCAGCCGCGGAGGATCTGGCTGGGTTGAAGAAGCTTTTGGCCAGAGATTACGAGATCAGCACGACAGTCGAAGAGCTGAAGCGATCAATTATTCGCCAAGATGAGGAACGCCGGCTCCAAGACATTAAAGATGAAACAGAGGCTGGCGGAGTTCGAGAAACCAGAACGATGTCTCGTTCCGTTCCAGTGCCGAGCAAGATAACAACTCGTGCGCAATTGGATGCGCTGATTGCAGCTCTGAGTGAGCTAAAAATGCAAATCGCTATGTACGATGACCTCGATGTGTCGTTCACGCTCAGTGGGGATGTCTGACGATGGCGTTCGATCAAGCTACTCGGAACCGACTGCAGCGCTTCGTAACCGACGCGCGCCGAATTTTGGAAGAGGAATTCACGCGCCAATTGCAGAACGATTACGGGATGGACCCAGCCTCCGGGAGCGTCACCCCGATCGAGAATCTGCGGCATATCAACGATCAACAGCGCGAAACTGCGCGGATCATGCGCGATACTTTGGCCCACTATTGCGCCAGTCCGGGCACCGATGCGCGATCCGGGCTGGATCGCATCGTGCGCGAGCAGGCATTTACGGTGCTCAATCGGCTGGCCGCACTTCGAATGGCTGAGGCGCGCGGTCTGCTGATTGAATCCGTCGGTAACGGTTACCAGGCGAAGGGTTTCCAGCTCTACACTAGGCTTGCAGGAGCCGGTCTGGGCGAAACGGGCGATGCTTATCGGGTCTATCTGCAAAGCGTTTTCGATGAACTGTCTCAGGATCTGCCTGGCCTGTTTGACCGATATTCCCCCCAAGGTCGCCTTTTCCCGCGTGAGGCATCACTGATGCAGTTGCTGGGCCAGATTAACCATGGCGAGATCGATCCCCTCTGGGCCGAGGATGAGACCATCGGCTGGATCTATCAGTACTTCAATTCAAAGGAAGAACGAAAAGCGATGCGCGACGCATCGCAGGCGCCACGCAACAGCCGTGAGCTTGCCGTGCGCAACCAGTTCTTCACGCCGCGCTATGTAGTGGAGTTTCTAGTCGACAACACGCTGGGTCGGCTCTGGTTCAACTGGACTGGCGGCCAAACCGCGCTGCATGATCGCTGTCAATATCTTCTTGTGAAACCGGAAGGGCAGCACGACGCGGCTGCGAGCCTGCGCGACCCACGCACGATCAAGCTGCTTGATCCCGCCTGTGGTTCTATGCATTTCGGGCTTTATGCCTTCGATCTGTTTCTTGAGATTTATCGCGAGGCTTGGGATTGGGAACAGGCCCATGGCCTGGGTGCGCTGGATCGGGAAACCGGCGGAAGTCTAGAACTTAAACCTCTCGCCGACACCTACGCTGACCGGGACGCATTTCTGCGCGACGTGCCCCGGCTGATCATCGAACATAACATTTATGGCGTCGATATCGATCCTCGTGCGGCTCAGATTGCATCACTGGCGCTGTGGCTTCGTGCGCAACGGGCCTGGCATGATGCAGGCGTAAAGGCCAAGGACAGGCCACAGGTCGGCCAGGGGCATGTGGTGGCGGCCGTGGCACCGCCGGCCGAAGTGGACTTGCGCAACCAGTTCATGGAAGAGCTGGATCCCCTGGATGCAGAGCTGTTCGAACAAACGCTTTTTATGCTCAAGGGGCTACCTGAGCTTGGCGTGCTGCTACAGGTCGAAAAGGAGTTGCCTTCGCTGATCCGCAAGGTTTTCGGCGAGCACGGGGGCTTGTTCCGCGCCGAGGACATGGCGCAATGGCAGAGGGCCGAGGAGAGGCTCCGTGAAGCTCTGGCGAACTATGCTCACGCGACGCAATCAACTTACCAAGGGCGGCTGTTTGCCGAAGATGCCCTCCAGGGACTGCGGATGATCGACCATTGTCGCGAGTTGTTCGACGTTATCGTAATGAATCCTCCGTTTGGAGAGTCAAGTTACGATCAAAGAGCAAAAATCGCAAAGAACTTCCCCCGGAGTAAATACGATATCGGCGCGGTATTCCTCGAACGAGGAATTCAGATGATGCGAAAGAATGGTCAAATTGGTATTCTTTCGAATAGGACTATATACTTCCTGTCACGCTTATCGCGATTTCGCGAAGGTGTGCTCACCGATGCGCGTCTTACAAGCTTCGTTGACCTCGGATCAGGTGTTCTAGATGCGATGGTAGAGGCAGCGGCTGCGACGTTTTCTACGAGCGCCGCCCAAATGGAGCCCGCATCGTTCATCCGAGTGACAAGCCACGACGAGAAAGAGCATGCAGTTGCAGATGCCATCCATGGAAGTGGTCGCGGTAAATTCGAAGCAGATCCTCAGCTCTTCCTCGATGGTGATCTCAATGCGTTTTCGTATTGGCTGCCGCAAGGCATCGCTTCAGCGCGAAAGGTCGGCAGAAAACTTAGGGAAGATGGCGTTGAGGTTAAACAAGGAATAGCAACTGGAGATAATTTTCGCTTCTTGAGACTATTCCCAGAAGTCTCTCCAGATAAAATATACAAAATTTGGCACCCATACTCAAAAGGCGGAGAATACTCCCCATTTTTTTACGATACTCATCTCCTTGTTTCCTGGGGCAATAAGTGGCAGGAGTTTTTCAACGGAAATACAACTGTGTTTTCTTGTCTTGTTACAAAAAACGCTGATAAATATCTAAATAGGCCTGGCCTTACATATCCGACCAGAACGTCATCAAAATTCGGTCCAAGAGCGATGCCGGCCGGCTCTATTTTTGATACAAAGGGATCAGCCATATTTATACCGAACTGTAATTCAATCAGCGATAGTAATGACCAACTTATTAAGCTTTTAATGATCCTAAATACTGATATTTCACAGGTGTTTATGGATACATTTGTGGGGGCGGCAGAAGATTCTTCAAGATCATACGGCGAAGGTATCGTTTCGGGTCTTCCGTTGGATTTCCGCAAGACGTGCGGACCTCTCAACGCAGGCGAAATCAAGTCAGCCATCCTGGGACTGGCATCGCTCTCCCAGAAGCGTGAGACCTCAGTCTACTTTGTGGCTCCGGCGGTACTGTCAGGCAAGAGCCTCACTGAAGCCTGGAAGGAGCTCGCCGTTGAGAGGGACGCAGCTATTGCTCGTATGCAGTCAGAGAAGCGCAAGGCTGATTTGGCTGTGGTCAGTGCACTTGGGATCAGTGACTATGATTTCGTGAAGGAGGAAATTTCTCGATACGGAAACATTGAGCCTGACATCGCCAAATTACTTGATCTTCAAGATTGGGTAGGTGCAGTGTTTAGCTATCTTGTGGGCATCGTATTCGGCAGATGGAACTACAAGTACTCAGTGGGCGACAGGGCGTGGCCAGAAATCGTCGATCCATTCTCACCGATTGAGGTCCTTCAGCCAGGTAGGGCAATGTATGACACCGGGGAACGGTGTGATGTACTTGAATCCGATAATCTGGCCGACCAGGTTTCGTCCGCGATATCTGATATCTGGGGATCGCGTGCGGAGGTAGTGGAGCAGGAGATTCTATCACTGCTCGGCAGAACTCGCTTAGCAGAATATCTCAGGGATAGATTCTTCCAATCCCATTTATCTATGTACTCGAGGAGCCGACGCATTGCGCCGATTTATTGGCCGATATCCACCTCCTCTGGCAGCTATACGCTGTGGATATATTATCCCAATCTGACCAGTCAGACGCTCTACACTGCCATCAATGATTTCGTCGAGCCGAAGCTGAAGCAGATCAGCAAAGACACAGCGATTCTGCGCGAAAAGGGTACCTCCCGCTCACGCGATGACGAAAAGGCGCTTGAGGCGCTCCGGACATTCGAGCTGGAGCTGATTGAGCTGCGCGACACCTTGCTTCATATCGCGCCGACCTATCGCCCGAACCATGACGATGGCGTCCAAATTACCGCCGCCCCGCTCTGGCAGCTTTTTCGCTACAAGCCGTGGCAGAAAATTTTGAAGGACACCTGGACCAAACTGGAAAAGGGCGAATACGATTGGGCTCACCTCGCGATGGCCTATTGGCCCGACCGGGTTCGTGAGAAGTGCAAGACCGACAAGTCATTAGCCATCGCGCACGACCTGGAGGCGCTTTACATTGAGCCCGAACCGAGGTCACCGAAGTCTGGTAAGCTTAAAAAGGATGCAGAATGAGCATTGCCGCATTCATCCGGGACAATGTTCTAAAGCCGCGTCTATCGAGTGCCGGCTGCCTGGTCGTTTACGATCCAGCCCGACGCTATCAGCAAATTTGCGCAGGTATCGCCGACGATCGCACCGGCTTTGTCGATGCATCCGACAGTAGCATCGAAAGTCGCCTGGCAGCCATTATGGCATTGCGCGAGATTGGGCGGCCACAAAGATCACTAGATGCGGTTCTGGTTTACGTTCCAACAAAGCCGCCTCTGACGGATGAGGAAAAGCAGGTCGATCCTTTCGCAATTTATGCCGAGGGGGGAGCCGTTTTCCCACATGACGATGGTGATGACTATCTGAGCATATGCCTTCGGGCGAAACCAGATCATGCCACCGAAGTTCGTCGTGTGTTCGGGAGCACGCCGGCTGGCCCTGCCTTTTCAGTAATCGATGCGATCGGCGGAGGAGCGAACTGGCCTCAATTGCGCTCCGTGCTGAAAGTCGACTCTGCGCGGGAAATTTTGACCGCTTTGCTAGCGCCAACTAGCTCGCAGCTCGAAGCATTAAAGGCTCAGGATGGTTGGTCCGATGAAGCACGCGAATTTGTCCAATCGACACTGGGCATGTCGGTCAAAACGCGGGGCAAGACATGGAATCCGCTTGCTGACGAGCTTTGGCGCTTCGTTCTTTTCAGCGAATTTGTTTTCGACCTTCCCGGTGCCCTACCAGAATCTCTGAAAGGGGTTCCTCACGCATCACTTGAGGCAAGGCCAGTTTTAGAAGATGTCTGCAGCAGGCTCCGAGGTGATGCCAACATCCGAGCTACCTACATTGAGCGCGCAGAAACCATCGAAGCGGAGTTAGACCTTCCCGCGCAATGCAGCATGATCGAAGACCTTGGCGAGCGCGACACATTTCCATTTGAGGAGCGAACGTTTCTCAACGCCGCGATCAATGGCATCACCGCCAACGACACCGATGCAACCCGTCGGATGCTGGCACGAAACAAGAATTCTGTATGGTTGGGCAAGGGCGAAAGCCTGGCTCAGTGGGAGCTTATACGCGCAGGTCTGAGCCTCATTGAAGCTTGCGATGACTTCGAGCGTCAGCTTCCAAACCATGCACGGTCACAGTCTGACCTCTTGGACTTCTACCTTGGCAGTTTGCGTGAAGCAGACCGGCTGCAGCGTGAGTTTGAACAGGCAGTCGGAGACTTTCTTGACACACATGGCTTGATGGAAGTGGTCATTGACCAGGCGCGCGGGCGCTATCGCCGGCTTGCCGAAAAAGTGCAGAATGTCTTCGTAAAGCATGTTGAAAGCGCTGGATGGCCGCCACAGGGGCGCTTGTCGAACGCTGACGTTTTCGACCGCCTCCTCGCCGATCGCCTCACGGAAAACGGGCGCCGAGTAGCATATCTGATGATCGACGCCTTGCGATATGAACTCGGCGTGGCGCTCGAAAAAATGCTCTCTGAGGATGGCCCGGTTGAGTTGCAAGCTGCTTACGCTCAACTTCCCTCGATCACCCTCGTTGGCATGGCCAGTCTGTTGCCAGGAGCTCGAACCGAATTATCTCTTGCGCTCGAAGCTGACACGATGATCCCGAAGCTGGGTGATATGCGCGTAGGCAATGTCGCCCAGCGCATGGATGTGCTCAGAAAGAGGTTTGGCGACCGTTTCCAAGAGATGCCGCTCAATGAATTTGTTCGCGGCAGGCCCAGGATTTCAGAGACGACGGATCTGCTCGTTTTACGGTCCACAGAGATTGACAGTCAGCTCGAGAGCAATCCCGAGACCACTCTGGGGCTTATCCCTTCAACGTTAAAAACTATCAGGGTCGCCCTCCACAAACTTCGAGGAATGGGCTTCAAGGAAGCAGTCATAGTGACCGATCATGGCTTTTTCCTGAATGCCCAGGCTGAAGCCGGCGATGTCTGCATAAAACCCCAGGGCAACTGGGCCATAAACGCCCATGATCGCTTGATGCTGGGGGATGGCAACGCCGACGCACACAACGCTGTTGTCGCCGCTGAAAAGCTTGGGATCAGAGGCGACTTCTCTCAGGTTGCTATGCCCCGCAGCATGGCGCCCTATCGATCCGGGCATCTCTACTTCCATGGGGGAGCCTCGCTCGCCGAAGCTGTCGTTCCTGTCCTGCTGATGCGACTTGATGACGATGATCAGATCGCATCAGGCAAGGTGACAGTAGAGATTGCCTATAAGAATGGAGCAAAGCGGATCACAACACGAGTGCCTGTGATCGATATTAAATTAACGTCGGACGACATGTTCTCTCAAGACACCATGGTTGAAGTGCTGATTGAAGCGCAGGATGCGAAAGGCAATGTGATTGGGGAGCCGAGACCAGGCGGTGATCTAAATCCCGCCACACGGACGCTTTCTTTAATGCCTGGGCAGAGCAAGCAGATCGCCTTGAGGATGGATGCTGACTTTGAAGGAAAGTTCTCCGTCAAAGCTCTCAATCCCACCACGCTGGCTAGCTTCTGCGCAATCACCTTGGAAACGGACTACACGGTATGAGCCAATTGGATGAACTCGACAGGCAGCTGATTGCCGCATTTGACGGCAAGGTTGTCCGAAAGGATCTTCTCCATCGGATCAAGAAAGGGACCAACGTTCCTACGTTCGTGCTGGAATTCCTCCTTGCCCGTTTCTGCGCCAGCGACGACCAGGCTGAGATTGATGCTGGCATGGAAGCTGTCCTTGCCACACTGCAGGATAATTATGTCAGACCTGATGAGGCTAATGCCGCACAGTCCAAAGTGGCAACAAAAGGTAAGCACCGATTTATTGATAAAGTACATGTCCGTTTTGTTGAAAAAGAGAAGCGTCATTGGGCTTCTCTCGAGAACTTCAATTCTCAACGGATAGCAGTCGGCGAAAAGTTCTACAGAGATAATGATCGCCTTTTGGAGGGCGGAATCTGGGCTGAAGTTACCTTAGCTCATAACGAAGTCGACGAGGACAACTACGCATTTTACATAGAAGATCTGCGCCCAATTCAACTCTCGAGGTTCGACTTCGAGCAATATGCTGAAGGCCGGAAATCTTTCACGCGCGATCAGTGGCTGGATGCGATTATGCGGTCCGTGGGCCTTGAGCCATCCAGGCTCTCGCAGCGTGTGAAGTTGCACTTTATAGCCCGTTTAGCATCTCTTGTGGAACCCAATTATAATTACATTGAACTTGGGCCAAGAGGCACGGGGAAGTCATATTTCTTCAGCGAATTCTCGCCTTATGCCACTTTGATATCTGGCGGACAGGCGACAAAGGCCACGCTTTTTTACAACAACGCGCGTCGGAAAGTTGGCCTGGTGGGATACTGGGACACAGTCGCGTTTGACGAGGTTGGTGGCATCAAGGTCCGCGACCCAGACACCATTCAAATCATGAAAGACTTCATGGCCAATGGTCGCTTCTCGAGGGGAGCAGAGGTGATTGCAGATGCGAGCTTGAGCTTTGTCGGCAACATCGACCTCTCCGTTTCCCAGGTGGTAAACTCGACAGAGTATGACTTGTTTCAGCCGCTCCCTCCAGAGTTGGATCTCGCAGTTATGGACCGCTTTGCGGCATATATTCCGGGCTGGGAGATGCCGAAAAACAGCAGCGAGTTTCTGACCTCGAGATATGGGTTCATCACTGACTATCTCGCAGAGGCTTTCCACTATCAGTTCAAGCACACGAACCGTTATGAAGAGGTCAGTCGCCAAATCCGGCTAGGCAAGGACATCGAGGGCAGGGACGAGAAAGGGATAAAGAAAACCGTCGCAGCGTTTCTGAAAATTCTTCACCCTGATGGCGCCGCTAGCGAGCAAGAATTCGCAGAATATGTCGCATATGCTGTCGAGTGCCGCCGCCGCGTGAAGGAGCAGATGAACAAGCGGAAGCCGGACGATGAGTTCGCTCGGATCAATCTCTCTTATGTTACTGCCGATGGGACGGAGGTCGTTGTTTTTTGTCCCGAGTCGAAAGATGCATTGGCCACCCAGCAGCCGGCTCGACGTCTGCTGGAAAAGAGCAGTGTGGCAATTGCCATGCCGAGCGGCGAAGAGCCCATTAGGGCTCACGACGTTCCTCCCTTACAGCCTGCCTTTGCACCATCTGAAGGGGGGCCGCCTTCACAGCCGGACCAATCGATCAACCGGCCTAAGGAGCAGCATTTCACTATTCTCTATGGGGATAGTGGGCATAGCTATGAGACAATCATGGGGCCATACCTTCTAGGAGCGAAGGAGGTCACAATTGAAGACCCCTACATTCGGATGCAGCATCAGATCCAAAACTTCGTCCGTTTTTGTGAGACTTGCCTAAAATCAGGATCGATCAAGACCATCAATTTGATCAGCAGCTACGATGACAACACCCAGCTGGCAGACATTTCCGAGAAGCTCGAGGATCTGAAACAGAGCCTAGTCGAGGCCGACGTTGTTCTCAACATATCGCTGAATCCCAACCTGCATGATCGAGAGATCAGGATCGATAACGGATGGCACATCAAAATCGGCCGGGGCCTCGACTTCTATCAAAAGCCGAGTAGCTGGTTTGAAGTCGGCGCAAACGACCTAACGCTGCGTAAGTGCCTCGAAACCAAGGTTGACATCTTTCACGTGCCTTGACGCCCATTCTGGGTGGTTCGGTAACAAGATTTCTGGCTCAGTGGTTGGTGTTGAGCAACATCCGTGTTGTCGGCACTCAGAGTCAACTCCAAAAGGGCCGAACTAGGAAATCACGTATTTTCAATATCTTCCTATCATCCACTAAAACAGGTTCGGTCGAGAGCTTTGGAGAATATCGGGCCTAAGAGAGCATATCTGCCCCAGCACCGCAGATGTGCAGTGGAGAGGCTGTTACCTATAACCCTTGAAATGCTGGGGATTTTTTGCGCCTGACCCATGGAATAGAATGATTCCAATGGGTTAAATGGCGGAGACGGAGGGATTCGAACCCTCGGTACCGGATTTACCAGTACGACGGTTTAGCAAACCGTTGGTTTCAGCCACTCACCCACGTCTCCGGATCGCAGCGGCGAAGCGCGGCCTATAGCGAGGGGGGCGAAGGGCGGCAAGGGGCTGGCGGGGACTTTTTACGGCTTGCCGAAAAGACTCGGTTCATCGTGAAAGAGACTCGGTCCATCGCGGGCAGATTGCCGTGCGTTACGACCTCGATTCTGACCATTGCCGGTATTCTGCCCGGCGGCTTGGCCGGGTAGCCAGGCACGGAACTCAGATATGATGATAGCGCAGCCGCAGCGTAAGTGGTGGGCCAGCTTGCTGGGCCTGACTGCTTTGGCGTTCAGCACGGGTCTCGCCGCTCAGGTGACCCCAGTCGATCCGAACAAGGCAATCGACGGGGATCTCAAGCCGGCGGTGGCGGCCCCAACCTCAGCCCCAACCCCAGCTCCCGACCCAGCTTCAGCCCCGGCTCCCGAAGCCGCACCCATGCCAGCTCCGGCCGCAGCGCCAACGCCCGCGGCCACGGCGCCGGCTTCGCCCGCAACGGCCACGACGACTTATCAGGAAGACGATCTCATCGGCGCAGCCGAGAGCGTATTTGGCAAGGGTGCCGAAAGCCTGGCAACCTTGATCCAGGATCTGCTCAAGAAGCAGGGCGAACCGAATGCCTATATCATCGGCCGCGAAGGCGGCGGTGCCTTCGGCTTTGGGGTGCGCTATGGTTCTGGCACGCTGCATCACAAGGTAGAAGGCGAAAAGCCGGTCTATTGGACCGGGCCTTCGTTGGGCCTTGATTTCGGGGCAAACGCCGGGAAGACCTTCGTGCTGGTCTACAACCTCTACAACACCGAAGACCTCTACAAGCTCTATCGTGCTGCCGAAGGTCAGGCCTATCTGATTGGCGGGTTCAACGTCAGCTACATGCGCCAGGGCGATGTAGTGCTGATCCCGGTCCGGATGGGTGCCGGTTTGCGCGTTGGTGTAAGCGCCGGTTACATGAAACTCTCAAAAAAGCAGCGCTGGGTGCCGTTCTGATTTTTACCCCTTAACCGGCGGCAGCGGCAACCGTTCTACCTATTGAACACGGTTGCCTGTCCCCTTCCAGGCATGGCCCGGCGGTCCCCCGAAGCCGCCGGGCCCTTTTCTGTTCAGTCGAAGCCGACCCAGCGGGTCGCCTCGTCCACCGACTTGCGTTCCGAAACGACGGCATTGGCCGGGAAGCTGTCATCCGGCCAGCCCAGCGCCACGGCCTTCATGATTACCTGATCGGCCGGGATTCCGGCATGTTTACGCACCACCGGGCTTTGCATAATCCCCTGGCTGTTGATCACGCAGCCCAGCCCGCGTGACCAGGCGGCATTGACCAGCGCCGTGGTGACCGCGCCGCAATCGAAGGCGGTGTCATCGCTGTCAGCCAGTTCCTTGTCATAGGTGATGATCACGCAGACCGGCGCATCGAACTGCCGGAACCCACGCAGCACCCAGTCGAGCCGGGCCTCCTTGTCATCGCGGGCGATCCCCTGGGCGGCGAACAGCTGCTTGGCGACGCCGATCTGACGTTCGCGGTGGACGCCTTCAAAGGCGCTGCCGGTGCGGAATTCGCGGCTGTGCGGCACGCCTGCGAGATTGCGTTCGGTATTGCCGGCCCGGATCCGGTCCAGCGGCTCGCCAGTGATGACGTGGAAGTTCCACGGCTGGGTATTCATCGAGCTGGGTGAACGCATGGCGAGGGTCAGGACTTCCTCGATCAGCGCGCGCGGCACCGGCTTGTTGAGATAGCCGCGGATCGATCGGCGGCCCAGGACAACATCATCGTAGTTCATCGGTATTCCTTGCAAGCGGATGGGATCGTGGTCCTCAGGCCAGGACCAGGACGTTTTCGGTTCGGGACATGGCGCGCGCGGTGCGGGTTGCCATGATGGCGGTGCCGCCGGTGCGTTCCAGCAGTGCCGTAAGGGATGCGGCCTGCTCGGGCGGTAGGGCTGCCGCCAGCGCTTGCGCGCGCGCTAGGTGCCACAGCGAATGTATCTGGCTGGCGCGCTCGATCGTCACCCCGCGCCAGGCATAGCTGACCCGGCCGACGTGCGGATGGACCTGCCGCTCACCGTCATGTGAAACGAGTGTGCCGGGCGCTGCGTCCTCAAGCCCGGCCAGCCAGGCATCGAACTGCGCGGCATCGGCAGCAAGGCCGGGGCCCCAATGGGCAAAAGCGACCCGCAGCACATCTTCGAGCGTTTCCGGGATGGCATCGTCCACAGGGAAAGTCGCGCTGGTGTCGGCATAGTCGCTGTCGGCAATCGCCGGACTGTTCATCCGTTCGGTCCAGCGGGCAACGCTGGGCGCCACGGTGCGCATCAGTTGGGCCGGAACCGGATCGCGGGCAAGGTGGGCGTAAAGCGGGGCAATCAGACCGAAATCGGCCAGGCTTGGGCGCCCGCCCAGCAGGTAGGGGTGCTGGCGGAAATGCGCTTCGAGCACGGCCAGCAATTCGTGGTAGCTTTCCTCCATTGCCGGGATCACGTCCGGCGTGACGCCCAGGTTGGGCAGGAAGCCGTTGAAGCGCTGCATGATCGCCCCAGCCATCGCCAGACGGTGCTCATAGGGTAGGGCCGGCGGCACGGCGCGGGCGAATTCAGCCTGCAGGAACAGCTCCTGCTCGGCCCGGTAGGTCCAGCGGTAATGCATGGCCAGCGGCAGCAGATAGTTCGAGCCGAAGGCATCAAGCACGGCGGCGATCACCTGCTGCACGCCGCCTGCGGGGACCAGCACCGGATCAGGATAAAGCGCTTCCAGGTGATCGATGATGGCGCTGGTATCCTGCACCAGCTGGCCATCGGCCGTTTCCAGCACCGGCACGACCATGTGGCCGATCGTGGGCACGATCTCGCCCAAAAAGCGTTGATCGCCTGGGACCCGCTCCACGAACGGGATCTGTTTTTTGATTAGGTAACTGCGCGCTTTGCCCGTGTAGAGCGAATGCGGGGTACCCCACAGCACATGGTGGCCGCCGGCCATGAATCGTCCCTCCCTGTTTTATGGACGGGACTGTGGCACGGTGTCAGCCGGCAGAAAAGCCCAGACGATGCGCGGCAGCGATCAGTTCTGCGCGGCGGCTGGGAGCCAGACGGTTCGCGCGGGCGGTATAGGCATCGATCAGGTCCTGCCCGGCCTTGTCTGGCGATCCGCTATCGAACGGCGGGGCCGGATCATATTCCAGCGCCAGTTGCACCGCCCGGGCATGATCCTCCCCGGCGATCTCTGCCATCAGCGCCAGAGCGAAATCGATCCCGGCGGTAACGCCGCCGCCGGTCGCGCGGTTGCGGTCGATCACATGGCGGGCGTGGACCGGTTCGGCGCCAAACAGGCCGAGCAGGTCATGCCAGGCCCAATGCGTTGTCGCCTTGTATCCCTTGAGCAGGCCCGCCGCGCCGAGGATCAGCGCGCCCGTGCAGACCGAGGTGACCCACCCGGCCGAAGTGCCAACTTGCCGGACCCAGTCCAGCGCCGGGGCATGGTCAATCACCTTGGCCACCCCGATCCCGCCCGGCACGCAGAGCAGGTCAACCTGCGGCACATCGGCAAAGGTTGCCGTTGGCATGATCGAAAATCCGGCGTCGGTCGGCACGGGCTCTCGGCTGTCCCAGACAAGGTCAACCCGGGCATCGGGCAGGCGCGAGAGGAACTGGGCCGGGCCGGTCAGGTCCAGCTGGGTGACGTTCGGGAACAGCAGGAAGGCGATATGCATCGCCCGCAACTTGGCACGGGCGGCCTAGCGCAGCAACAGGATCGAAATCCGGCGGTTGCGGGGATCCTCCGGGTGGTTTTTGACCAGCGGTTCGCGATCGGCCACCCCTTCAATCTTGCGATAGCGGGTTTCCGCCACGCCCTGCCGCAGCAAGGCCTGACGGGTGGCCTCGGCGCGTCCGGCGGAAAGCGACCAGTTGTTGATCCGGGCGCCCCCGCGCCAGGGCAGGGCATCGGTATGGCCACGGATCGAAACCGCGCCCGGCTGGGGCGCGATCACCGCGCCGATCGCCTTGAGCAAGGCGGCGGCATCGCTGGTCAGCACCGTGGTCCCCAGCTGGAACATCGCAAAGTCGGCATCGTCCACCAGGTCGATCCGGATCCCTTCGGTGGTGTCGATCATCCGGACCTGCTTGGCGATCCGCTGCGGCAGCTTGGCCTCAACCAGTTTCTGGCTGAGCTTCTGCTGCATTTGCTTCATCCGTTCGGCCGCTTCCTTGGGCCCGCCGGTCGTATCGCGCGGGACGGTGATCGAACTGGTGCCGGTCTGTCCGGCGCGGTTGGGGTAGTTGTCGACATCTGTAATCGACGCACCGCCAAGCATGCCGTTGGAACCGGCGCCTTCCTGGCGCAGCTTGACCAGCGTTGGCGAGAAGTAGTCGGCAATACCCTTGCGCTGCTTTTCATTCGTGGCACCCAGCAGCCAAAGCAGCAGAAAGAAGGCCATCATCGCGGTCACGAAGTCGGCATAGGCAACCTTCCAGGCCCCGCCGTGATGGCCGGCCGCCACCACGGTGATCTTTTTTACGATGATCGGTGGCCCTTCAGCCTTGGCCCCCGCAGTGGAAGCGGCGGTGACCATCACTTCATCCTCATGGTTTCAAGCATCAGCTGCTTGGCGGTGGAGAGGGCTTCGACCAGGTTCTGGTACTGGCGCGAGGCGTCGAGCATTTCGACCATCTCGGAATTCTCATCGACCGGTGCGGTCCAGACATTGCCCTGGGCATCGGCCAGCGGATGATCGGGTTCATAGCTTTTGATCGGCTGGGCCGTTTCGCGCATCACACCATCCACGCGCACGGTGGTAAGGCCGGATGCCCGGTCGACCTCTGCAGCAAAGACGGTGCGGATCGGGCGATAGGCAGTCGCTTCGCTTCCGGTTACGGTCCCGGCGTTGGCCAGGTTCGAAGCGGCGGCGTTCATCCGCACCAGCTGGGCTGACATGGCCCGCTGCGCGGCGCCAAACAGGGTGAGGGGGGGCTGGGCCATCGTTACTCGCCCTTCAGCGCGCGGGTGATCGTTTCGACCCGCCCGCGCAGGAAGCCGAGCGTGGCCTGATAGGCGACGGCGTTTTCGGTAAAGGCGGTCTGCTCGGTCGCCATCTCGACCGTGTTGCCATCAAGGCTGGGCATGACCGGAACGCGATAGCGGGTTGCCTGTTCGGCGGCGCGGTCGCTGCCCAGGCCTTCGCTGCGGGCCTTCAGCGCGGCGCCGAAATCCAGATCGCGGGCCTTGTAGCCGGGCGTGGCGGCGTTCGCGATATTCGAGGTGATCAGCGCCATCCGCTGCGAACGCAGTTCCAGTGCTTGGCCGTGAATTCCGAACAGGCTTTCGCGCATGGCGTGTCCCTCTGACAATGTGTGCCGGGTATTTCGCAAGGCCCGTGCCAGTTTTGGGAATGGTGTTTTTCGGCCAATTTTTAGGTTCCTCCCGGCAAAAACTTGCCGTTCCCCGGCAATCTCTGGCCAAGGCTGAATGGCCAGAACGCTGCGCCGTTCTTGCGGGTGAAGGAGTTGCCCGAATGGACCTGGCTCACTTGATCGACGGCCCCTCTGCGCTGATCGTCGGCGGCGGAACGCTGCTGGCGACGGTGCTGCGCAGCGGTCTGGCGGATTGCCGGATCACGCTGCGCAAGCTGGCCGGTCTGGGCCGGAACGGGTTTGACCTTGATCACACCCGTGCCGAGCTGGCCTTGCAGGTTCAGGAAATCCGGCAGGATGGCCTGCTGCGTGCCGTTCCACACCATTCCGGTGACCCCGAATTCGACGAAGCAACCGATGCCCTGATCCGCCGCCGCTCGGTTACAGCCTTGCTTGAGGCGCACGAGGCCCATCGCAGCCGCCGCCTTGGCGAGAGTGAACGGGCCGTGCGCACCCTGGCCCAGGCGGCCGAATTGGCGCCCGTCTTCGGTCTGGCCGGAACGCTGGTCTCGCTGAGCCAGCTGCCGATGGAAGGGATCGCCCGCGGCGCTCTGGCCGGATCGATTGCGATGGCGGTCACCACCACGCTTTACGGCTTGCTGGGGGCCAATCTGGTGCTGGCCCCCCTGGCGCGGATGATCGAGCGCAAGGCCCAGGCCGAGGAAGCGGAGCGGCAATGGATGACCGACTGGCTGGCCGCCCAGGTGCGTGCAGCCTGCACCCAGCGCCGGGCAACGTCTGTGCGCAGCGGGGTAGCAGCATGAATACACGGATGGGCAGTGGCTGGCAGACCGTGCTGGCCGATCTGTCGATGATCCTGTTCATGGTCACGGCCGCGGCGGTCAGCGAGGCGCCTGCGGCATCGCCGGCACCTGCGCCCAAACCCACGCCGATTGTCCTGCCGGCGCTGGGACAGCCGGTGGCGGTCTGGCGCGCCCGGACCGGCGGACCAAGTCTGGCAGAGTGGCTGGCCGGCCAGGCCGTCGATCCCCGCCAGCGTCTGACCCTAGTGGCCGCCCCGGCCGATGGGCCGGCCCTGCTGCGCGAAGCGGCCCGCCTGCCACGACCGGCCCGCGTCCTGATTGAACCGGGGCTCAACGGCCCGCCTTACGCCGCACTTACCTATGACAGGGGAGACACACCATGATCCGTAAACTGCCGCTGCTGCTGGCCGCAATTGCCACGCCCGGTCTGGCCGAGGGGCTGATGGACCTGGGCCAGATTGACCAGCAGGTCAGCGCCTTTGCCGGGCAACCCGCGCCGCCGGTTGATCGCCGACTACGGCTGGCCGCCTGCCCGGCCCCGCTTGCTCTCAACTGGTACGGGGCAGAGCGCAAGGCTGTGCAGGTGCGCTGCCCGGCTGCTGCTGGCTGGACCCTCTACGTCCCTGTCGCCGCCCCCGCGGCGGCCAGCGAAACGGCCATGATCCGGCGCGGCGATGCCGTGACGATCATGGTGGGCGGTGATGGCTTTGCGGTCTCGCAACCGGGCGAGGCACTGGAGCCCGGCGGCCGCGGCGACTGGATCAAGGTCCGCGGCCTGTCTGCCAAGGCACCGGTGCTGCGCGGGCAGATCGTTCGACCGGGCCTGATAAACGTGGAATTGCCCTGATCCGCCGGGATTTTCCGGGCAGGCTTAAATTCCTTCCGCCACGGCCGTTCTGGGTCGTGATGACAAATCAGGAGCGGCACCATGCCACCGATTGACCTTCCCCCGATCCGCCCGACTGGCCCGGTCGAACCGCGCCAGAACCAGCCCCTTGCCGTTCGTCCGCAGGTCTCGGCCCAGCCCGAAGTCGCCGCGCCGGCTGTCGAAGTCGATGCCGCGCTGACCGCGAGCAAGCCGCCGGTTGATACCGGCCGCATCACCGAGATCCGCAAGGCCATCGATGAGGGGCGCTATCCGGTGATCCCGATGCGCGTCGCTGATGCCCTCATCGCCTCTGGCCTGTTGCTGCGGAGTGGCAAATGAGCCTGAACCAGGAACTGCGCGATAACCTGCGGCAGATGGTTGCCGTCCTGCAAAGCGAGCGGCACGCCCTTGCCGCCCTCGATCTTGATGCAATCCTTGGCTGCGCGCACGACAAGCGCGAACTGTGTGGACGGATCGATGCCACGGGCCCGTTCGGTGAAGGCTTTGCGCTCGATGAAGAATGCCGCGGCCTGCTCGATGCGGCGATGCGGATTAACGAGGTAAACCGCCAGGTCCGCAATCTGGTGGCCGCCAATGTGACGGCCCGGTTGGAAGTGCTGGCGGGCAGTCCCGCACTCTATCGCCCGGCCGGGTCCAGCTTCGTCCGGGCGGGCTTCAATACCTGATTTGGCACGGCCCTTGCTGAACCAGACCCAGCACTTTCTATGCAGGGGAGGTTTGGCTTGGGCCAGGCCAGTATCAATTCCAGCGCACCGCCGGCATCCGCTGGCGCCAGGCCCGAAGTTCAGGCCGCGATTGCCCGCGCCGCCCAGGCGACGGGCGTCAATTTCTCCTATCTGCTGGCCCAGGCGCGGCTGGAATCGAACCTCGATCCTGCCGCGCAGGCTGGTTCCTCCAGCGCGGCTGGGCTTTACCAGTTCACCCGCGGCACCTGGCTGCAGACCCTTGAAAAGCATGGCGCTGCGCATGGCCTTGGCTGGGCTGACGCCGCGATTGACCGTGGGCGCGTGGCCGATCCCATGCTCCGCCAGCAAGTGCTGGCCCTGCGCAACGATCCGGACCTGTCGGCGCGGATGGCGGCGGAACTCGCGCGGGATAACCGCGCGGCATTGCTGCCGGTACTGGGGCGCGAACCTGATCCAACCGAGCTCTATCTCGCCCACTTCCTTGGCGCTGGCGGGGCGGGACAATTCCTTACCGCGCTGGCGGCCGACCCGGCGCAGAGCGCGGCGGCAGTCCTGCCCGAAGCTGCGGCGGCCAACCAGGCGATCTTTTACGACGGCGGTCAAGCCCGATCCCTGGGCAACGTGATGGCCCTGCTGCGCGACAAGGTGGGGCAGGCGATGAACCAGCCGGCAGGTGCCATGCTCTGGTCGACCAGCGCTGCCATGGCAGGCTGGCAACCCTTGGCAGCGCAAGGGCCGGAAGCAGTGGCGCGCCCGGCGCTTTCGGCGACTTTGGCCAGCACTTTCGGTCTAGGCAATGACGCCCCGGCCCATGTCCGCGCTGCCTATGGCAAGTTCAAGGCGTTCGGGCTGTGAACACGCTGACCCGTCCGCGCCTGGCCACGGTGGCCCTGCCGATCGGCATCCTTACGCTGATCTGCCTGATGATCGTGCCTGTCCCGGCGCTGCTGCTCGATGTGTTCTTTGTGCTTAACATCGCCTTGTCGGTGGCCGTGCTGATGGCGGCGATGAACGCGCAAAAGCCGCTCGATTTCTCGTCCTTCCCCTCGGTCCTGCTGTTCGCAACGCTGCTGCGGCTCTCGCTCAACGTCGCCTCGACCCGCGTGGTGCTGGTTCACGGGCACGAGGGCGAAGCGGCTGCGGGGCATGTGATCGAAGCCTTCGGGGCCTTCCTCGTCGGCGGCAACTTCGCGGTCGGGCTGTTCGTGTTCCTGATCCTGGTGATCATCAATATGGTGGTGATCACCAAGGGGGCGGGCCGGGTTTCCGAAGTTTCGGCCCGCTTCACCCTCGACGCCTTGCCCGGCAAGCAGATGGCGATCGACGCTGATCTGGCTGCTGGCATTCTGACCGCAGACGAAGCCAAGGCCCGCCGACGCGAGGTGGCGACCGAAGCGGACTTTTATGGCGCGATGGATGGTTCCAGCAAATTCGTGAAGGGCGATGCCGTTGCCGCCCTGCTGATCCTGGGCGTCAACATCATTGCCGGCTTCTGCCTGGGCATGATCAGCCATGACCTGTCTGCAGCGGAATCGGCGCAGGTCTATGTCACGCTTGCCGTGGGTGATGCCCTGGTGGCGCAGGTTCCGGCCCTGTTGCTGTCGATAGCTGCCGCGGTCATCGTTACCCGCGTCAGTGACGATCGTGATGGCCAGGACCGTGACCTTTCTGGCCAGATCGGCGGCCAGCTGGCCAATCCGCGCACCTGGCTGCCGGTGGCCGTGATCCTGGGGGCCATGGGCCTGATTCCGGCCATGCCGCAGACGATCTTCCTGCCCGCAGCGGGCGCGGCGCTGGCGCTCTGGCGTGCGCTGTCGCGCCGGGCCGTGCGGGCGGCGGTGCCAGTTGCACCAGCGGCGGAAGTGCCAGATCCGGCCCGCATTTCGCTGAGCGAAGTGTCCGACCAGACGCTGCTGACGATCGAACTGGGCTATGGTCTGGTTCATCTTGTTGATGAGGCGCGCGGCGCGCCGCTGGTTGGCCGGATCACCGGTGTGCGCAAGCAGCTGAGCCAGGCCTTCGGCTTTGTCGTTCCGCAGTTCCGGGTCCGCGACAGCCTTGATCTTGGGCCGCAGGACTACAGGATTGTGCTGGGCGGGGTGCCGCTGGGCGGCGCTTCGATCCGGCCCGACAAGATCCTCGCTATCGATGTTGGCGAAGTGCGCGAAGGCCACGTGCTGGGCGGTGAGGAAACCCGCGATCCCAGTTTTGGCTGTCCGGCCCGCTGGATCGACGCGGCGCAGCGCGACCTGGCCATTGCCGAGGGCTTCCTGACAGTCGATGCCTCAACCGTGATTGCCACCCAGCTCAACCAGTTGCTGGGTGAACGCCCGGGCGAATTGCTGGGGCCGGATCAGGTCCGCGCGATCCTTGATGCCGTGAAGGAAAACCATGCCGGGCTGGTCGAGGCGATCCACCCGCAACCGCTCAGCCTGGCGGCCCTGACCCGCGTGCTGCGCGCACTGCTGGAAGACGGCATTCCGATCGGGCATCCGCTGCCGATCTTCGCCAGCCTGGCCAACGGCGTGCAGGTGGCGACTGATCATGAGCGGCTGGTCGAACTGGTCCGGGCCGATCTGGGCGGACTGATCGTTGGCCGGATTTGCGCCCCGGGCGAACGCCTGCCGGTGCTGACGCTGGATGCCCAGCTTGAAGCGGCGATCGTTCAGGGACTGAGCGATCCCAGCACCGGCCAGCCGCTGATCGAGCCCGACCTGGCCCGTAACATTGGCGAACACGTTGCCGCGCTGGTGGCCGAACGCGGCCCCTCTGCTCCGCCGCTGGCGCTGGTCGTCCAGCCGCGGGCGCGCCGCGCGCTGGCCAGCCTGCTGCGGCTGCGGGCGCCGTCGTGTCTGGTCATTTCCATCGCCGAATTACCGGCCAGCCAATCGATCGAGGTTGTCGCCGTGATTGGCGCGCCTGCCACTCCAGCCCTTCCCGAACCGGAGATTCTTGCCGCATGATCCAGGATCACAAAAGTCTGAAAGCCGCGGGCGCCTATCGCTGTGTCACGACCGATCGCGTTCGGCGTTTCATGCCGATGGTGCGCCGGCTGGCATGGCATGTCCACGGCTCTGGCCGGGCCGGGATTGAGCTCGAAGACCTGATCCAGGCCGGGCTCGTCGCCTTGACCGAAGCGGCGCAGAAGCACGCCGGGCCGGGTGAGGACGGTTTTGCCGCCTATGCCAAGATCCGCGTGCGCGGCGCGATGGTCGATCTGATCCGCCGCGCCGTGCCCATATCACGCGGCGGGATCGAGCGGCGGCGGCAGCTGACCGATCAGGAGCATGTCCTGCGCGGCCAGTTGGGGCGCGAACCGACCGCGGCTGAACTGGCGGAAGGGTTGGGGGTCAGCGCCGATGAACTGGCGCAGCTGCGCGGCAGCAGCGAGCCTTTGCGGTTTGAGCCGATCGACGCCGTTTATTCCGATCACGATCCGGCCTTTGCCGATGAGCGGCCTGACAGCCACGACCTGCTGGAAACGCAGGAACTGCGCGAGGCCTTGGCGGATGCGGTGGCGAACCTGCCGGAACGGCTGCAACTGGTGATGCAACTCTACTTCGTGGAAGAGCTCAATCTGGCCGAAATCGCCGCAACCCTCGATGTTTCGGTGCCGCGCGTGCACCAGCTTAAGGTCCAGGCGCTGGACCGCCTGCGCGCAGAGCTGGGGGCCATGGTCGATATCGTCTAGCTTGCGCGGGGCAGGGCGGTCCGGCAATATGCTCGTATGAGCGCGTGCGATACCTGTGTTGTCCGAAACCGAGCGATTTGCGCTTCGCTGGATGCGAACGAATTGGAAATGCTCAATACTATCGGTCGCCGCCGCATCCTTGCTCCCGGGGAATCGCTTATCTGGGAAGGTGAGGATTCGGTTCTGGTCGCCAATGTGATCGATGGCGTGCTCAAACTTTCGACCGGTACCGAGGACGGGCGCGAGCAGATTGTCGGGGTGGTTTACCCCTCTGATTTCATCGGCCGGCCATTCGGATCGACCACCGGGCATGGCGTCACCGCCCTGACCGAGGCCAAGGTCTGCGTGTTCAGCCGCCGCGATTTTGATGCCTTTGCGCGGGAACATCCGGCGCTGGAACACAAGCTGCTGCAACGCACCCTGGGCGAGCTGGACCGGACCCGGCGCTGGATGCTGCTGCTGGGCCGCAAGTCGGCCGGCGAGCGGGTTGCCAGCTTCATCGTCGAAATGTCGGAACGGCTGGTGGAACAGGGCTGCCAGGGCACCCATGATGAGCCGCTGAAGCGCTTTACCCTGCCGTTTTCCCGGCAGCAGGTGGCTGACGTGCTGGGGCTGACGATCGAAACCGTCAGCCGCCAGTTTACGCGGCTCAAGTCAGACGGCCTGATCGACCTGCCTTCGCGGCGCGAGGTGGAAATTCTCGACCGCGAAGGGCTGTTGGCCGAAGCGGGTTAGAAGCGGTAGGATACGCCGCCGCTAAGCACCCACGGATCAAGCTTGTGCTTCGTGGTCAGCACTTCCGCACCGGCCGCGTTGGACACGTGCAGGCGGGTGTTCATGAAGTACTTCTTGGCATCCAGGCTGACGCCGAAGCCGTTGCTGCTGAGCGGAATGTCGACCCCGGTCTGGAGCGCGACCCCGAACTGGTTGTCGAGCTTGACCTTGGTGCCGCCCAGTGCCGCAGTCGTCGCACCAGGCTTTTCATTGATGTAGAAGAAGATCGACGGGCCAACGCCGACATAGGGTTTAATCGGCCCGGCGTTGACATGGTACTTCAGCGTGACAGTGGCCGGCAGGATCAGCACATGATCGAGGATCGCGGCCCCTGCAATCGGGCCTTCGCCGCCGACCTTGTGCTGGGTCAGGCAGCAGATCGTTTCGATCGAGACGCTGTCCGTCGCGAAGTATTCGATCGCCACGGTTGGCACCACGTTGTCGTTGGCGCTGGTCTGGCTGCCGGCCGGGAGGCCGATGGCGTTGTTTTCCAGCGCGGTGATCTTGCCATCCGGCAGCACGCCAGTGGCGAGCAGCTTGACCTGGACCTTGCCGTCGGTGCTGCCGGCAATTGCCGGGCTCGCGGCCAGAATAGCGCAGGCGCCCAGCAGGGCGGAGACAGTCAGTTTCTTCATAATCCCTCATCCGGCGCCGCAGCAGCTGCCCTGTGCAGCAGAGGTGGTTACGGCGCAGGACAGGGAAGTGCGACCGGATCGAACGTGAAACATTGATCTTGCGCAATTTTCACATTGTTTCTGGTTATTTCCGCACCGAAGGGTGAAATTTGATCCGGGTCAATGTTGCGGCGCAGCAGGCGGTCCAAAGCGATCCCATCTGTCATTTCCTGAGAGGGAAGGCTCATGGAATCCGTAGTCTCTCGCAGCGGCTGGTGGCTTGCTGCAATGTTTGTATCCATTTTCGCCATGGCGGCCGCGGTCGACTGGGGCTTTTCGGTGCACATGGGCATTTTTGCCTTGGCGGCGCTGATCGGCCTCGTCATCTCGCTGCGCACGACGGACTTTCAGGCGGCCGTACGCGGCCTGCTGAAAGCCCCGCTCGACGAAACCCGCTATGACGATGACCTGATCCGTTATGGCATGATCGCCACGATGTTCTGGGGCATGGCCGGGTTCCTGGTTGGCCTGATCATCGCGTTGCAGCTGGGCTTCCCGGTGCTCAACCTGGGTCTGGAATGGACCAGCTTCGGCCGCCTGCGGCCGCTGCACACTTCTGCGGTGATCTTTGCCTTCGGAGGCAGCGCGCTGATCTCCACCTCGTTCTACGTGGTGCAGCGCACCTGCCGGGCGAGGCTGGCCTTCCCCGGCCTCGCCCGTTTCGTGTTCTGGGGCTATCAGCTGTTCATCGTCCTGGCCGCAACCGGCTATCTGATGGGCATCACCCAGGGTAAGGAATATGCCGAGCCGGAATGGTACGTTGACCTGTGGCTGACGATCGTCTGGGTGGCCTACCTGATCGTCTTCGTCGGCACGATCGTGAAGCGGTCTGAGCCGCACATCTACGTCGCCAACTGGTTCTACCTCTCGTTCATCCTGACCGTGGCCATGCTCCACCTGGTCAACAACGTGAACATTCCGGTCAGCCTGTTCGGCTCGAAGAGCTATCCGGCATGGTCCGGCGTGCAGGGTGCACTGGTGCAGTGGTGGTATGGCCACAACGCCGTCGGCTTCTTCCTGACCGCCGGCTTCCTGGCGATGATGTACTACTTCGTGCCGAAGCAGGCACAGCGCCCGGTCTACAGCTATCGCCTGTCGATCCTGCACTTCTGGTCGCTGATCTTCCTCTATATCTGGGCGGGTCCGCACCATCTGCACTACACCGCGCTGCCCGACTGGGCGCAGACGCTGGGCATGGTCTTCTCGGTCATGCTGTGGATGCCGAGCTGGGGCGGGATGATCAACGGCCTGATGACGCTCAACGGCGCCTGGGACAAGGTCCGCACCGATCCGATCATCCGCATGATGGTGCTGGCGCTGGCCTTCTACGGCATGAGCACCTTCGAAGGCCCGATGATGAGCGTGAAGAGCGTCAACTCGCTCTCGCACTATACCGACTGGACCATTGGTCACGTCCACTCCGGCGCGCTGGGCTGGAACGGTATGATCACCTTCGCCTGCGTCTATTACCTGGTCCCGCGCCTGTGGCAGCGTGAACGGCTCTATTCGCTGCGGATGGTCAACTGGCACTTCTGGCTGGCCACCCTGGGGATCGTTTTCTACGCCTCCTCGATGTGGGTGGCGGGGATCACCCAGGGCCTGATGTGGCGCGAATATGGGGCCGATGGCTATCTGGTGAACTCCTTCGCCGAAACGGTTGCCGCGCTCCACCCGATGTACCTGCTGCGCGCCTTTGGCGGTGGCATGTTCCTGACCGGTGCCGCGATCATGAGCTTCAACATCTGGCAGACGATTGCCGGCAACCTCCGCGATGAGGAGCCGCTCTACCAGCCGAAGCATGATCCGGCCGCGGATCGTCCGCTGATCGCCGTTCCGGCCGAATAAGGGGGCCCAGATAATGACTGCAAACGCAACCGACACCGCCCCCAAGGAAGACTGGCGGCGCCACAAGAAGATGGAGCGCAACATCGCGCTGTTCGGCATCGCGGCCTTTGCCGCGGTGACAATCGGCGGGATCGTGGAAATCGCCCCGCTGTTCTGGATCGATAACACGATCGAGAAGGTGGAGGGGATGCGCCCCTATACCCCGCTCGAACAGGCCGGCCGCGATATCTACGTTCGCGAAGGCTGCTACGTCTGCCACAGTCAGATGATCCGCCCCTTCCGCGACGAGGTTGAGCGCTATGGCCACTACAGCCTGGCCGCGGAATCGATGTACGATCGCCCGTTCCAGTGGGGTTCCAAGCGCACCGGGCCCGACCTGGCCCGCGTGGGCGGCCGCTATTCGGATGAATGGCACGTCCAGCACCTCAAGGATCCGCGCGCCGTGGTGCCGGAATCGGTCATGCCGACCTATGCCTTCCTGGCTGAGCGTGATCTGGATGCTGGCGATGCCAGCGCCACGCTGACCGCGCTTTACCGGGCCGGAACGCCCTATACCAAGGAACAGATCGCCAAGGCGAACGAGGACCTTAAGATGCAGGCCGATCCGATGGGCGATGCCGCCGATCTGAACAAGCGGTATCCCAAGGCCCAGGTGCGTGACTTTGATGGCCAGCCCGACAAGCTGACCGAGATGGACGCACTGATTGCCTACCTGCAGATGCTGGGCACGCTGGTCGATGTGAACAGCGCGGCTGCGCAGGAAGACCTGGCCAAGGAGAAGGGCCGGTGAGCACGCATTCCACCTATGACATGCTGCGGCATATTGCCGACAGCTGGGGGCTGCTGGCCATGCTGGTCACCTTCCTCATCCTCGTGCTCTGGCCGTTCCGCCCGGGCGCCCGTTCCGCCAACGAGGCGGCCAAGACCATGATCTTCAAGGATGACGACGATGGCAGATAAGCGCATCGACGAAGCAACCGGTGTCGAAACCGTTGGCCATAGCTGGGACGGGATCGAGGAACTCAACAATCCCTTGCCGCGCTGGTGGCTGTGGACGTTCTATGCCTGCATCGCCTTCGCGATCGGCTATGTGATTGTCTATCCGGCAATCCCGATGGTCCACAAGGGCACCGAAGGGCTGTGGGGCTGGACCAGCCGCGGCCAACTGGCCGATGAAATGAAGGCCGAAGACGCCCGCCGCGCCGGCACGCTTGCGGCCCTCGCCGCCACGCCGATCGAGCAGCTCGCCAGCAAGCCAGACCTGATGCGCGCCGCGATCGAAGGCGGCCGCGCCGCCTTCCGCGTCAACTGCGTGCAGTGCCACGGTTCGGGTGCAGCCGGCAACAAGGGCTACCCCAACCTGCGTGACGATGACTGGCTGTGGGGCGGCAATATCAAGGAAATTGAGACCACGCTGACCAACGGGATCCGTCAGCCGGGCAATGACGCGACGCGCCAGAGCCTGATGCCGAACTTCGGCAAGGACGGGATCCTGCAGCCGGCCGACATCGCGGCCGTGGCCGATCACGTTCTGTCGCTGACCGGCAAGAGCAAGCCGAACGCCAAGGGCGCCGAACTGTTCGCCGCCAACTGTGCGGTCTGCCATGGCGCGGATGCCAAGGGCGGGCGCCAGGTTGGCGCGCCGAACCTGGCTGACGCGATCTGGCTCTATGGCGGCAAGCGCGAACAGGTTGTCGGCAGCATTACCCAGGCTCACGCCGGGGTGATGCCGGCCTGGGGGGGCAAGCTTGATCCGGTAACGATCAAGATGCTGGCAGCCTATGTCCACTCGCTCGGGGGAGGTGAGGATTTCGTGGCAGCACCGGCCGCTGCAGCGCCCACAACTCCTGCGAATGGTGAGGCCAATGCTAAGCCCTGAGCCTGCGGGCAAGGTATCGTACTACGAAAAGCGGAAGGCCGTCTTTCCCAAGGTGGTGAGCGGCCCCTTCCGCCGGTTCAAGTGGTTCATGCTGATCTTCACGCTGGGGATCTATTACCTCACGCCGTGGCTGCGCTGGGATCGGGGCCCCTATGCCCCGAACCAGGCGGTGCTGGTCGATCTGGCCCACCGCCGGTTCTACATGTTCGCGATCGAAATCTGGCCGCACGAATTCTATTTCGTCGCTGGTCTGCTGATCATGGCCGGGATCGGGCTGTTCCTGATCACCAGCGCCTTTGGCCGCGCCTGGTGCGGCTATTCCTGCCCGCAGACGATCTGGACCGACCTGTTCCAGCACGTTGAGCGGCTGATCGATGGCGATCGCAATGCCCAGATGCGGCTGGAAGCAGCACCGTGGGGCGCCACGAAGATTTTCAAGCGCGGGCTCAAGTGGTCGATCTATCTCGCCATCAGCTTCTGGACCGGCGGTGCCTGGATCATGTACTTTGCCGATGCGCCCAGGCTGACGGTCGATTTCTGGACCGGGCAGGCCGCGCCGGTCGCCTATGCCACGGTCGCGATCCTGACCGCCACAACCTTCGTCTTCGGCGGCTTCATGCGCGAGCAGGTCTGCATCTACATGTGCCCCTGGCCGCGCATCCAGACCGCGATGCTCGATGAAAAGAGCCTGATCGTCACCTACAAGGACTGGCGCGGCGAACAGCGCGGCTCGGTCAAGGCCAAGGAACGCCAGCCCGACGTGATCGGTGACTGCGTTGACTGCAACCAGTGCGTCGCGGTCTGCCCGACCGGCTATGACATCCGTAATGGGCCGGACATCGCCTGCATCACCTGCGGCCTGTGCATCGATGCCTGTGACAAGGTGATGGTGCAGCTTGGCCGGGAACGCGGGCTGATCGATTATGCCACGCTGGAAGACTGCGATCACGAACGCGCCGGGGGTGAACGCCGCTCGATCCTCAAGACCGCGCTGCACTGGCGCACCTTGGTCTATTTCGGGGTCTGGGCCGCCATCGGCATTGGCCTGCTGTTTGCGCTCGGCACGCGCCAGCGGATTGACCTGAGCGTGGCCAAGGATCGCAACCCGCCGTTCATGCTGCTGTCGAACGGCGACGTGCGCAATGACTACACGATCAAGCTGCGCAACATGGAAGCCCGCCCGCGCCCGATGTCGGTGACGCTGGAAGGCCTGCCGGGTGCAGTGATGTGGACCGACGAAATGGGCCAGGCCAGCGCCTCGCGCGAACTGCAGTTCACCGTGGCGCCAGACCAGACCAAGCCGGTCCGGGTCTATGTTGTGGCCCCGCAGGGGACCGAGGAGGAAGAGTTCAACTTCGTCCTCGCCGCGCGGGACCGCGAAGCCGGCGGTGACCGCGCCGAAACCCGCTTCGATGCGCCGGAGGAAGACGAATGACCGCCACTGCCAGCACCAAGGGCCAGCTGACCGGCCGCAAGATCACCGCTATCTTCGTGGTGTTCTTCGGGATCGTCATGGCGGTCAACTTCACCATGGCGCACTTCGCCAGCTCGACCTTCGGCGGCGTGGTGGTGGAGAATTCCTATGTCGCGAGCCAGAACTACAACAAGTGGCTGGATGAAGCGGCAGCGGAGAAGAAGCTGGGCTGGAGTGCGGCGGTCTCACGCCTGCCGGACGACCGCGTTGCCGTGCGCTTTACCGGCGCGCCGACGGAACTGGTCGTTACCGGCGTAGCTCGCCACCCGCTGGGCCATGCGCCTGACCAGACGCTGACCTTTGCCAAGGCGGCGGACGGTGCCTTTGTGTCGAACAAGGCCGTGGCTCCGGGGCGGTGGCTGGTGCGCCTGACCGCGCTGGCCGGGCAGACCAAGTGGCGCGAGGAGCAGGAACTGCGGTGAACGCCCCCGCGCGCCTTGCCGATGCCATGCCGCTGGAGACGACCGTGCTGGTCGTGCCGGGAATGCATTGCGCCGGCTGCATGGGCAAGGTTGAGCGGGCCTTTGGTGGATTGCCGGGGGTGCACTCCGCCCGCGTCAATCTGACCGCACGGCAAGTCAGGGTTGAACACGAAGCCGCCGTGCGCGAGCCGGACCTGATGGCCGCGCTGGCCGAAGCCGGCTTCCCCAGCCAGCCCCGCGTCGAAGATCTTTCCGCACCGCCGTCGGCAGTCAAGCCGCTACTCGCGCCGCTGGCCGTCGCGGCCTTTGCCTGCATGAACGTGATGCTGCTGTCGGTCTCGATCTGGTCGGGTGCGGAAGGCAGCACGCGCGACCTGTTCCACTGGCTTTCGGCGCTGATCGGGGTTCCGGCGATTGCCTATGCCGGGCGGCCATTCTTCACCTCGGCCTGGGGCGCGCTCAAGAAGCGCAGCACCAACATGGACGTGCCAATCTCGATCGGGGTGACGCTCGCCACCGGCCTCAGCCTCTATGAAACCGTCACCGGCGGCCACGAGGCCTGGTTCGACGGCACGCTGATGCTGCTGCTGTTCCTGCTGGCGGGCCGCGTACTCGATGCGATGATGCGCGATCGCGCCCGCGCCGGGGTCGATGCCCTGCTGCGGCAGGCGGCGCCGGGGGCGATGGTCATCGGCAAGGACGGCACCACCCAATGGATCGCCGCGCGCGATCTGGTGCCGGGCATGACGATGCGCGTTGCCGCCGGCGAACGGCTGGCGGCGGACGGCGTGATTGCGCTGGGCCAAAGCCGGTTCGACCGCTCCCTGCTGACCGGCGAAAGCGCGCCTGTGGCCATGCTGGCGGGTGATGAAGTCCACGCCGGGACGCTCAACCTTGATGCCCCGGTGGACGTGAAGGTCACCGCGGCGGGCAGCGATACCTCGCTCGCCGAGATCGCGCGGCTGATGGAAGCGGCGGGGCAGGTTCGCTCGCGCTATGTCCGCATCGCCGATCGCGCTTCGCGGCTCTATGCGCCGGCGGTTCATACCCTGGCTGCATTGACGCTGGCGGGCTGGCTGATCGCCGGGGCCGGGCTGCACCAGTCATTGGTGATCGGGATTGCCGTGCTGATCATCACCTGCCCCTGCGCGCTCGGCCTGGCCGTGCCGGTGGCGCAGGTCGTGGCCAGCGGGGCGCTGATGCGCGCCGGGGTGATGGTCAAGGATGGCGCCGCGCTTGAGCGCCTGGCCAGCATCGACCGGGCCCTGCTAGACAAGACCGGCACGCTGACGCTGGGCCGGCCGCTGCCCGATTCGGCCAGCCTGGCCGCGCTTGATCCGGATGAGGCTGCCGTCGCCCTCGCACTCGCCTCGCACAGCCGCCACCCGCTGTCGCGCGCCTTGGCTGATGCGCTGGGTGCGGAAGGCTGCCGCCTGGCGGACCTGCAGGATGTGCAAGAGGAGGCCGGACGCGGCGTAACCGCCCTGTGGCAAGGCCAGCCTGTCGCGCTGTGCCGCCCGGATAGCGCCAGCGGCATCGCCACGGCGCTGGCCATTGGCAGCCGTCCGGTTCGTCTGGTCACCTTCGCTGACCGGCTCCGCCCCGATGCCGAGCAGGCGCTGGCCGAACTCAAGGCGCTGGGGATCGAAGCAACGATCCTCTCGGGCGACAACCCCGCCGCCGTTGCCGAAGTGGCCAAGCTGACCGGGCTGACCGCGCAGGCCGCGGCCAGCCCGGCGGACAAGCAGGGCGCCATCGCCCGGCTGCAGGCTGCGGGCCACAAGGTGCTAATGGCGGGTGACGGGCTCAACGATGGTCCCGCGCTCGCTGCTGCAAATGCCTCGATCGCGCCGGGCAGCGCCAGCGATGTCGGGCGGCAGGCGGCCGACCTGGTGTTTCTGGGCGATTCTCTGCTGGCCCTGCCGCGCGGGGTGCGGGCGGCGCGGCGGACCATGGCCGTGGTGAAGCAGAACTTCGTGCTGGCGATTGGTTACAACGCACTCGCCGTACCGCTGGCCATGGCGGGCTATGTCACCCCGCTGATTGCGGCGGTCGCCATGTCGACCAGCTCGTTGATCGTGATCGCCAATTCGCTCCGGCTTTATGGAGCGGCGCGGTGAACGGGCTCGCTGTCCTGATCCCGGTCGCGCTCGGCCTGGGCATGCTGGGCCTGCTGGCCTTCTTCTGGGCGCTCAAGCGCGGACAGTTCGAGGACCTTGACGGTGCGGCCGCCCGGATCCTGATCGATGATGAGGATGACAAGGCGGCATGAGGCGCTCCGCCCGCCTCTTTGCCCTGCTGGCGATCATGCCCGCCGCGCTCCACGCTGCGCCGATGATGGCGAGCAGCAGCCTGCTGGTGCCGATTTGCTCTGGTGATGGGCAGACCCGGCTGGTCGAAATTCCTCGGGATGGTTCTGCCCCGCGCAAGAGCGGCGAGCAGGATTGCATCAAGGGTTGTCACGGCGGCACTTCGCGCAAGCGGGGTCCGCAATTTGAGCCTGCGCAATGACGGGCCCCGCTACCCCCGCGATAAGCCCTGCCATGTGGTCTTATCATCCCGATCTGCTGGCTGTGCCGGTGCCGCGCTACACCAGCTTCCCGACTGCGGCAGAGTTTGGTGACCGGGTTGGCGCAAGTGACGCCGATGCCGCGCTCCGCTCGGTTTCGGGCGATGTTTCGCTCTACGTCCATATCCCGTTTTGCGAGCAGATCTGCTGGTACTGCGGCTGCAACACCGGCGCGGCCAATCGCCGCCAGCGCCTGTCGAGCTACCTCGATGCCCTCCACCGCGAGATTGCGCTCGCCGGGGTGCGGCTTGATGGCCGGATTGCCGCGCGGCGGATTGCCTTTGGCGGTGGCAGCCCCAATGCCATCGCGCCGACCGACTTCGTCCGGTTGGTCGATGCGCTGACGCTGCACGTTTCGCTGGAAGACCCGGTCTGGTCGATCGAGATCGATCCGCGCACGCTGACGGCGGAATGGGCGCAGGTGCTTGGCTGGGTGGGCGTGAACCACGCCAGCATGGGCGTGCAGACCTTTGCCCCGCACCTTCAGGCCGCGATTGGCCGGGTCCAGGATGATGCCCTGATCGCCCGCGGCACAGAGATGCTGCGCGGTGCGGGCGTCTCCTCGCTCAACTTTGACCTGATGTATGGCCTCCCCGGCCAGACCTTGGCCGATCTCGAAGCCACCCTGAACCGCACGGTGGAACTGGGCGCGGACCGGATTGCGCTGTTCGGCTATGCCCATGTGCCGCACATGATCCCGCGCCAGCGCCGGATCGATGCCAGCCACCTGCCGGGCCAGGCCGAGCGCTTTGCCATGGCCCAGTTCGGCTATCAGCTGCTGACGGCGGCGGGCTATGTACCGGTCGGGTTCGATCACTTCGCCAAGCCGGGTGATCCTCTTGCCTTGGCAGCGCAGAACGGCACCCTGCGGCGCAATTTCCAGGGCTTCACCGATGATCAGGCACCGGTTCTGGTTGGACTGGGTGCCTCGTCGATTTCGATGGCGCCGGATATGATCTGGCAGAACGAGAAGAATGCCGGGCGTTACCGCATGCTGCTCTCGCAAGACCGGATGCCTGCCAATGGCGGCCTGCGTCGCAGCGCCGATGACCAGCGTCGCGGCGCGATCATCGAAGGGTTGTTGTGCCGGGGCGAGGCCAAGCTGGATGCCGATATCGCCAGCGAAGTGCTGGTCCGCCTGTTGCCCTTCGTTGACCGTGAACTGGCCGAACTCGATCACGGCACCCTGCGCCTGCTGCCCGATGCGCTGCCCTATGCGCGCACGATCGCGGCGCTATTTGATCCCTATCGGCAGGACTCGGCCCGGCGCTTTAGCTCGGCCGTTTGAGTCGTTGTCCACTGCCGTGGCGGCAACACCAGCCCACGCCCCCACCCGGCCTCCCATAGGGTAACCCTAGATTCTGGGAGGCCGGGTGGGGGCGCGGGCTGGTGTTGCTTTGCCTCTGCCTTGCTGAGGCAACAAAAAAAGAGCGGCTGAACATGCAGCCGCTCCAGGTGGGGAGAAAGGGTGGTCAAGGAGGCCACTGGCCTCCGCCTTGTTCCCCTGATGGAGCGGCAATCCCGATAATGCTTTGATCGGGATCAACTGCCGGTGATTTTTAACGCTGCGCCAGTTCGACCAGGCTGTCCGGCCCCAGTACCTGCGGCAATTGCTCTGGCACCGAACTGCCCGCCGGATACCACAGGTAAAGCGGTACCCCGGCGGCACCCTGTGCGGTCAGGAAGCGGGTGATCGCCGGATCGCGCCGGGTCCAGTCTCCGCGCAGCACGATCACCCCGGCCTTGCGGAAGGCATCGCGAGTCGGCTCGCGCTCGATCGCCACGCGTTCGTTGACCTTGCACGAGAGGCACCAGTCGGCGGTCATGTAAACGAACACCGGCTTGCCACTGGCGCGCGCCTTGGCCAGCGCATCTTCGCTGAACGGCCGGGCATCGAGCAAACCCGCTTCGGCGCTGGCCGGTGCGCGGACCATGTCCGGAAGACCAAGAGCGGAAACAGCCAGCAAGGCGGCAAGTCCTGCCCACCACAGCCGTCCGCCAGCCAGTCCGTTGCGCTGTCGCCGCCCGAGCAGGACCAGCGCGGCCACGACGATGACCGCGATCAGCACCAGGGCAAAGGCAAAGGCATTGCCGCCGATCCGGCTGGCCAGCCAGACCAGCGCCAGCGCGGTCAGCGCCATCGGCAGCGCCATCCAGCGGCGGAGGGTGTTCATCCAGGCGCCCGGCTTGGGCATGCGGCGGCGCAGTGCGGGTATCCAGGCGATTGCCAGGAAGGGCACTGCGATCCCCAGCCCCAGCGCCCCGAACAGCAACAAGGCCGGCAGCGGCGGCAGCAGCAGCGCCGCACCCATGGCGGCGGCCATGAAGGGGCCGGTGCAGGGCGTGGCAGCAAAGGCGGCCAGCAGGCCGGTGGCAAAGGCGCCTTGCGGCGATCCGTCGCCGGCAAAACCCGGCACCATGAACTCATAGAGCCCAAGCAGGTTGGCGGTGATCGCCACGGCCAGCAGCAACAGCGCGGCCACGACCAGCGGTTCCTGCAACTGGAAGGCCCAGCCCACTTCCTGCCCGGCTGCACGCAGGCCCAGCAGTAGCCCGCCCAGCGCGAGGCAGGCAACCACGACCCCGGCGGTATAGGCCAGCCCCTCAGCGCGGGCCTGACCTTCGCTCTCGCCAGCGCGGGCGAGGCTCAGTGCCTTGAGGCTGAGGATCGGGAAGACGCAGGGCATCACGTTGAGCAGCAGGCCGCCCGCCAGCGCGGCAAGGACCAGCCAGAGCATTGAGGGAGCCGCGCTTGCCGCGTTCTTCAACCGCTCTCCGCCGGTCGGTACGTCACCTGGTGCTGCCGCAATGGTCACCCCGTCGCCGTTCGTATTCAGCCGCAGTACGGCCTCGATCGCATTCGGCTGAACCGGATCGAACTTCGCCACCGGCACTTCGGCCACCAGCAGGTCCCCCTTCCGGAAGAAGGCCTGCGGCGCGGCGTAATCGACCACGCTGTTGGTGCCCAGGAACAGGTGCGGGTCGCTGATCTGCATCGCGGCAGGCAACGGGATCGCGACGCGCAGCTTGCCGCCAGCGAAGGCGAAATGGGCGGCGCTGCCCAGCGGTGCGGGCAGGGCGGCGCGCCAGCGATCGAACCGCGGGTCGGGCCGGCCGGGCTGTCCGACTGTTACCGTAGTGGCCAGGTCGCCCGCTTCGGGCACGCAGATCTCATCGGTGCAGGCCAGCCATTGGGCCTTGGCGCGCAGGTTTAGCACCTGGCCCGGCTGCGCATCAGCTGGGACGGTGAAGGGCACCAGCAGGGCATATTCGGTCTTGTAAACGTGGTTCATCAGCCCGGCGATGGTCAGCGTGGCGGGCACCGGATAGGCCGGTTCACCCGCCTTCCCGCCGGCGGGCAGGGTCCAGCTGAAGCTCATCCCCTGGCCGGCATCGCCGGGGTTCTTCCAGTAGCCGTGCCAGCCGGGCTTGGGCTGCATGTCCACCGCCAGCGTAACCGTGGTGCCGGGCATGGCCGGGCCTTCCGCCAGCAGGCGCGCGGCGATGTTTGTCTCGCCCGCGCGTGCCGGAGCGGAAGCGAAGATAAGCAGTTGCAGCAGGAAGGCGATCAGAGCCGCGATGCGAGCCATCGAAATGTGTTCTCCAGGGCCGCGCGAAGCCTTGCGCTCGCGCCCGTGTGACGCCATCAGGGCCTTGCCGATTTCAGCGTTCAAAGCAAGGATTCACCAATGCGCCGCACCGTTCTCCACCTGCTTGCCACTGCCGCCCTGGGCCTGTCAGCCCCGGCTTTGGCCCAAGGTCAGCCCGCGCAGGCAGCTCCGGCCCAGCCGGCAGCCGAACCGGCCCGGCCGCAGCTGGTGCTGGCGGTGTCGATCGATCAGCTCTCGGCCGATCTCTTCGCCCAGTATCGTGAGCATTTCACCGGCGGTTTCGCCCGCCTGCTGACCGGCGCGGTTTTCCCTTCGGGCTTCCAGTCGCACGCCGCGACCGAGACCTGCCCGGGCCATTCGACCATCTTGACCGGCGCCCACCCGGCGCGCACCGGGATCATCGCCAACAACTGGTTCAATCCCTCGATCGGCCGCGCCGAAAAGAAGATCTACTGCTCGGAAGACCTCTCGGACCCGGCCAGCACGCCGAATAACCCGGTGGTCTCGGCGAACCTGCTAAAGGTGCCGACGCTGGGTGAGCTGATGAAGGCGGCCAATCCCGCCACGCGCAACGTCGCCGTTTCGGCCAAGGACCGCGCCGTGGTGATGATGGGCGGGCACAAGATCGATGCCGGTTACTGGTGGAAGGGCAACAGCTTCGTCACCTTCAAGGGCCGCGATCTGGCCCCGGCTGCGCAGCGCGCCAACGCGGCTACCGCTGCCCTGCTGGCCAAGGGTGCCCCGGCGCTCAAGGCCCCGCTGTGGTGCGGCCCGCGTGACCACGCCGTGGCAATCGGCAACGGCGCGGTCGGCACCTATCGCTTTGCCCTGCCGAAGGGCGCCAAGCCCGATGTCCTGCGCGTTTCGCCGCGGATGGACGGGGCGACTGTCGACCTGGCGATTGGCCTGGTTGATGAAATGAAGCTGGGCCAGGGTGCGACGACGGATGTGCTCTCGGTCAGCCTTTCGGCCAATGACTATATCGGCCACGCGCTCGGCACCGAAGGGGTCGAGATGTGCATCCAGATGAACGAACTGGATGGCACCCTGGGCCGCCTCTTCACCGCGCTCGACAAGCGCAAGATCGATTACCTGGTGGTACTGACGGCTGACCACGGCGGCCATGACGCGCCCGAGCGGCTCCGCCAGCAGGCGATGCCTGGCGCCACGCGGGCTGACAAGGCGCTGATGCCAGCCGCGCTCTCGGCCGAAATCAGCCGCCGCACCGGCATCACCGCGCCGCAGGGTCCGCTGCTTTATGGCGATGGCCCGTTCGGTGATTTCTACGTCAACGCCGCGATCACCGGCGATGCCAAGAACCGGGTGATCAACGAACTGGTCAATCTGACCCGCAATCACCCGCAAGTCGCGGCGGTCTTCACCGCGGCCGAACTGGCCGCCACGCCGATGCCAACCGGCAATCCGCAGGACTGGTCGATCAAGGATCGCGCCCGTGCCTCGTTCCTGGCCGAGCGCTCGGGCGATGTGGTGTTCCTGCTCAACCGCGCTGTCACCCCGATCCCGGAACCGGTCCCCGGTGCCTTCGTTGCCACCCACGGCAGCGTCTTCGATTATGACCGCCGCGTGCCGATGCTGTTCTGGCGCAAGGGCATGACCGGCTTTGAACAGCCGAACCCGGTAGAAACGGTCGACATCGCGCCGACCCTGGCGGCTGCGATCGGCCTTAAGATCGATGACGGCGCGTTCGATGGCCGCTGCCTCGATCTCGATGCGGGGGCGGGCAACACCTGCGAGCGCACCAAGTGAGCGAGCGGCGCGACCTTGTCATTCTGGGCGGCGGGCTGGTCGGCATGACCCTGGCCCTCGCCGCCGCGCGGCAGGGGATCACCAGCCACGTGGTTGACAAGGCCACGCCGGAACAGCTCACGGCGGAAGGCGTCGATGGCCGCGCCTCCGCGATTTCGACCGCCAGCTGGAACCTGTTCGCCAATATCGGCCTGGCAGAAACGCTAGAGCCGCTGGGTTGCCCGATCGACGCGATCGCGGTGACTGACCAGATGAAGCCTGGTCAGATCGATTTTCAACCCGGTGAGGGCGAAGGCTCGCTGGGCCGGATGTATGCCAACCGCGATATCCGCGTGGCCTTGTTTGCCGCCGCCAAGGCCGAACCGGCGATTGCCTGGCACGCCGGGGCTGAGGCGGTGGAACGCGAGCGCGGCGAACATGGCGTTCGTGTGGTGCTCGATAATGGCACCGAACTGACCGGCAGCCTGCTGGTCGCCGCCGAGGGGCGCAAGTCCCCCACGCGCGACGAAGCCGGACTGGCTACCGCCAAGTGGGACTATCACCACCGCGCGATCGTCACGGCGCTCTATCATGAGCAGAGCCACCAGAACGTCGCCTGGGAGATCTTCTACCCGGCCGGACCCTTCGCCTTGCTGCCCCTGCTCGATGACAATGGCCGCCACCGCTCGGCGCTGGTCTGGACCGTCGCGGAAAAGGATGCCGCGGGGGTGCTCGCCATGCCCGAGGCGCTGTTCCTGGGCGAGGTGAGCCAGCACATGGGCGGGATGTTCGGCGCGCTCGAACTGGCCGCCCCGCGGATGAGCTATCCGCTCAACTTCCACCGCGCGCCGCGGATTGTCGATCACCGGCTCGCGCTGATTGGTGACGCCGCGCATGGCATTCACCCGATTGCCGGGCAGGGCCTCAACCTGGGGCTGCGCGATGTCGGCGCGCTGGTGGAAGTGCTGGCCGATGGCATGCGGCTGGGGCTGGAGCCGGGCGATGCCCAGTTGCTGACCCGCTATGAACGCTGGCGCTCGGTCGATAGCTTCTCGGTCGGTTTTGCCACCGATGCGATCAACCGCCTGTTCGCCATCCCCGGCAAGCTGCCCAGCGCGGTGCGGCGCTTTGGCATGGCGGCGGTCCAGCGTTCGGGCTGGCTCAAGCGGTTCTTTATGGACGAAGCCCGCGGCATGTCGGGCGATTTGCCCAGCCTGCTGCGCGCCTAGATTGCAGGCGGCGGCGCACCCGGACCGGGCTGCTGCACCGCCACGCCGGCCGCGTCCTTGAGCTTTTCGGGCTCCAGCAGGGCTGACGTTTCGATCAGGTCGAGTGCCTTTTGCGAAGCCGCGTAAAGCCGTGCATGGCGCACCCAGCTTCCGGCCGCACTCGCACCGGGCAGGCGCTCCACCTCGGCAATCGCTGCGTCAATCTGTCCGCTGCGCAGCATCAGCCGCGCACGATCAAGTCGCAGGTCGGGCTGGACTGCTGGTGCATCGCCGCGGCGGATCACGAACAGGCCCGAAAGCTCGCGCGTGAAGCGGTGCCAGCTGCCTTCGCTCTTTGGTGTGCCCAGCAGTGTTGGCGCCAAGGCGTCGAGGTCGCTGCCCAGCTGATCGATCGTGACCGGGCGCTGGGCATTGACGATCAGGGTGCTGACGGCATTGCCCTGCGCATCGCCGAACCGCAGCTTCAGCTGGTTCTCAAGATAGCCGAGCGGCGCACCGCGTTCGATCGCCCGCCGCACGGCCAGGGCGACCAGCAAGGCTTCAGCCCGGGCGGTATTGCCCTCGGTGGCGGCAGCTTGCAGGTCCAGCCGGGCCAGGCGCTGTTCGAGCGCAGCAATGCGCTGGTCCATGCCGCCTGCCACGGCATTTGCGGCCGCGGCGGGCAGGGCGCCATTGGCTGGGACGGCTTTCGGTGCCGGTGTGCTTACCGCAACTTGGCTGAACCCGGTTTGGAACGGCAGCTTGTTGTCATAGACCAGCCAGCCAATCAGCGCGGCACCGCCAACAAAGGCGAAGAGCGAGGTGCCCATCACGGCGCGCCAGGAAATACCCGTGCTGACGGGACGACGCGGAAATGTGTCAAATTCAGTCATGCCTGATCGCACCGGCCTTCAGGAATTGGTTCTACCCCATGGGTCTTGGCACATCTGGCGGGCCAAGGCCAGCAGCGCGCGGTCGCTGGTCTCTGCGGCCACGGCTACCTCGCTCCAGCCTTCACCGGCGGCGGCGGCAATCCGCGGACCCAGCGCGCAAAGGCGCAGCCCGGCGCGACGCAGGCCATGACGGACGCATTCAGCGGCGAAGTGATGCGCGGCCTCGGCCGAATGCAGCGCGATGATGGCTGGCTCTGTCAACAGCGCGGCCAGCTCGGCTGGCATCGGCTGGGCCTTGCTGGCATAGACCACGCGCTCGGTCATGGTCACGCCTGGCGGCAGGCTCAGGGCGGTCCGCTCTTCCCCGGCAAGGCGCAGCAGGCGGCGATGGGCCGGATCGATCTGGCCCAACACGTTCTGCAGGCCGCCTTGCCCCTGCCTGATGACCTTGATCCCGGCCTCGCGCGCGGCCTCCGCCGTCGCTTCGCCGACCACATAGGCGGGGAGGTGGCTAACTGCGGCGAGCTCCGGCCCGGCATGGCGAACGGCATTGGCGCTCCCCAGCAACAGCGCGTCATGCGCGTCGTGAGGCGGTGCCTGCCACGATCGTGGCGCAATGGCGAACATTGGAAACCCGCGCGGATCGAGCCCCGCCTCGCGCGCGGTGCTGACCGTGGCGGTGCAGCCGGGCTCGGGACGGATCACGACCAGCGGAACCATGCGCCTTATCCTTCGAAATGCTGCCGGATATTTGGAGAAGCCTGATCGAGCAGCAGCCGCGCCAGTTCGGCCGGACCGCTGCAATCACCGGCCGGGAAGTGCAGCGATGCGGCCACCCGTTCGGCCCCGTCCGGGCTGAACAGGGCGGCATGGAGCAGCAGTTCCGCGCCGCGATGCTCGGTCAGTGCCGCAATCGGGCTGTGGCAATTGCCGCCCAGCGCGGCCAGCAGCGCGCGTTCGGCCAGCAAGGCAACATGGCTGGGCTGGTCATCAATCGCGGCTAGCAGACCTGCTGTGGCAGCATCGCCAGCACGGCATTCGATCGCGATGCAGCCCTGGCCCGGCGCTGGCAGCCAAACTGCCGGATCAAGCGCAATGCCCAGATCGCTCTGGCCCAGCCGCTCCAGACCAGCTGCTGCCAGCAGGGTTGCGTCCGCCTCACCCGCTTCCAGTTTGCCGAGCCGGGTAGCGACATTGCCGCGGAAGGAGACGATCTGGCAATCCGGCCGAAAATGCAGCGCCTGGGCCGCGCGTCGCGGCGCGCTCGTGCCGATGCGCGCGCCCGGCGGCAGGGCTTCAAGGCTGTCCACCCCCAGCAAGACATCGCGCACGTCAGCCCGTGGCAGCACGGCGGCGATGGCAATCTCAGCCGGACGGATCGTTTCAACATCCTTGGCCGAATGGACCGCAAAGTCGATTTCGCCGGCCAGCAGCCAGGCATCCAGTTCCTTGGTCCACAGCGCCTTGCCGCCGATCTCGGCCAGGGGCCGGTCCAGCACCTTGTCCCCGCTGGCCAGCACAGGAACGATTTCCACGGCCAGGCCGGGGTGGGCAGCGCACAGTCGATCACGCGCTTCTTCGGCCTGGGCCATGGCGAGCGGGGAACGACGGGTACCAAGACGTAGTGGACGGTCAGTCATGCGCGGGTTGTGCTAGTCGTGTTTGGCTTTAAGGGAAAGTCGGGATGGCGGTTGTCCTCGGCATTGAATCGTCCTGTGACGAAACGGCGGCTGCGCTGGTGGATGGTGAGCGCCGGATCGTGGCGCAGCGCATCGCTTCGCAGGACGAAGCCCATCGCCCCTATGGCGGGGTCGTTCCCGAAATCGCCGCCCGCGCCCATGCCGAACGGATCGCGCCGATGGTCGCCGCCGTACTGGAAGATGCCGGGATGACGCTGGCCGATGTCGATGCCATCGCCGCCACGGCCGGGCCCGGCCTGATTGGCGGGGTGATGGTTGGCCTGGTCACGGCCAAGGCGCTGGCCATGGCATCGGGCAAGCCGCTGATCGCGGTCAACCACCTCGAAGGCCACGCGCTTTCCCCGCGCCTCGCTGATCCGGCGCTGCAATTTCCCTACCTGTTGCTGCTGGTGTCCGGCGGGCATTGTCAGGTGCTGCGGGTGGAAGGCGTGGGCCAGTATCGCCGCCTTGCCACCACCATCGACGATGCCTTGGGTGAGGCGTTCGACAAGACCGCCAAGATCCTTGGCCTGGGTTTCCCGGGTGGTCCTGCGGTTGAGCGGGTGGCGCGCGAAGGCAATGCCAAGGCGGTGCCGCTGCCGCGCCCCTTGTTGGGCAGCGCAGAGCCGCACTTCTCCTTCGCTGGTCTTAAGAGCGCCGTGCTGCGCGCCAAGCAAGCCGCTACCCATGCCGATGCCGATATTGCCGCCGCCTTCCAGCAGGCTGCGCTGGACTGCGTGATTGACCGCACCCGCCGTGCGCTGTCCGAAAGCGAGGGGCTGACCGCTCTCGTGGTTGCCGGTGGCGTTGCCGCCAACCAGACCATTCGTGCCGGGCTTGAAGGGCTGGCCGCCGAATTCGGTCTGCCTTTCGTTGCCCCGCCGCTCGCGCTCTGCACGGACAATGCCGCGATGATCGCCTGGGCCGGTCAGGAGCGGCTGGCGCAGCCTGATTTTTCAGCCGATCCGCTCGATATTGCTGCCCGCCCGCGCTGGCCGCTCGATCCTGATGCCGCGCCGGCGCGCGGGGCGGGGGTGAAGGCATGACGCTGGGCGTCATCGGGGGCGGTGCCTGGGGCACGGCGCTTGCGCAAGCCTATGCCAGCGATGGCACGCCGGTGCGCCTTTGGGCGCGCGAGGCGGAGGTCGTCGAAGCCGTCAACCGCGACCGCCGCAACCCGCTCTTCCTGCCGAGCGCTGAACTGTCTCCCTCGATAACCGCGACGGGCGCCATGGCTGAGATGGACGAACTGGCCGTGCTGCTGGTTGTCGCCCCGGCGCAGCATCTGGGCAAGGTGCTGGCAGGGCTGACCGATCGACCGCGCGATCTGGTGCTCTGCTCCAAGGGTATCGAAGCCGGGAGCGGACGTCTGATGGCGGACGTGGCCCGCGAAGCCCTGCCGCAGGCGGAGATCGCCGTGCTGTCCGGTCCGACATTCGCGCACGAAGTCGCGGCCGGGCTGCCGACTGCGGTGACGCTGGCCTGCAGCGGCGGTGAAGCCCAATGGGCACGGCTTTCCGGCCTGCTCTCGCGCCCGGCGATGCGCCCCTATTATTCAGACGATGTGGTGGGGGCCGAAATCGGCGGGGCGGTAAAGAACGTGCTGGCGATTGCTTGCGGCGTGGTGGACGGGCTGGGCCTGGGCCAGAATGCCCGCGCCGCTTTGATCGCGCGCGGCTATGCTGAAATGACGCGGTTCGGGCTGTCGCTGGGCGCGCGGGCTGAGACTCTCGCGGGCCTGTGCGGGTTGGGCGATCTGGTGCTGACCTGCTCCTCCACCTCCAGCCGCAACTTCGCGCTGGGCAAGGCGCTGGGCGAAGGGCTGAGTGCGGCGGAAGCACTTTCGGGCAAGCTCAGCGTGGCCGAGGGCGCGCATACTGCGCCGGTGCTGGCCGATCTGGCGGCACAGCGCGGGATTGCCATGCCGATTGTCGCTGCCGTGGCGCGGCTGCTGGCCGGGGACGCGCCCGCGCGGCAAGTCGTGGCCGAACTGCTCGCGCGGCCGCTGCGGGCCGAAGGGGAACTGGCATGAGCCAGCCGCCCGATCAGGATATTGCTGCCCTCGCCAAGGGCGGGCGGACGAACTTCCTCGGCTTTGTCCTGCGGCTGGGCGGCACGGCGCCGTTCCTGTTCATCGCTGGGCGGTTCTATGGGGTAGAGGCACTGGGGCGCTATGCCTCGGCGCTGGTGATCGTCGAACTGATTGCCCAGCTGTGCGTGCTGGGGCAACGGCGTGGCTTGGCCCAGCGCTTGTCGGAAGACCCGCGCGAGGAAAATCACGTCATCGCTGATGCGCTGATGCTGACCCTGCTGCTGTCGCTCGGCGCGGCGGCGCTGCTTTACCTGTTCCCAGCGCCGATGTTCCCAAGCGGTGATTACAACGCCTGGGACCGGCTGCTGCCGCTGGCTATCGTGGCCAATGCGCTGACCGACATTGCCCTCGCCGCACTGGCCTATCGCTATAACGTGGGGGCAACGGTGCGGGCGCGGTCGCTGGTCGAACCCTGGGTGCAGACGCTGGCGGCGGTGGGCTTCCTGTTCGTGCTGCCTTCGGCGGGGCTGGCGCTCTCGTTCATCCTCGCCAAGTTCGCGGCGCTTGCGGTGGCACTGTGGCCGCTGCGGGGCACCTTCGGCCATCCGCGCGGCTGGCACCCGCACCCGCTGCGGTTGGGCAGGCTTGCCTTGCTATCGGCGCCGCTGGCCGGGGCGGACCTGGTCGAATGGGGCACCCGCAAGCTGGATATCGCGCTGCTCGGCTTCTTCACCTCGCCGGTTGCGGTGGGGGTCTATTACGCCGCGCAGCAGGTCGCTTCACTGCCGCAAAAGCTCAAGACCAGCTTCGAGCCGATCCTGGGCCCGGTGATCACCCGCAACCTGCGTGATGGCAACCACGCCGCGATCGCCGCGCAGGTCAACCAGGTCGGCTTCTGGATCATCGCCGCCCAGGCCGGGATTGCCCTGGCGCTCGCCATTCCGGGTGAGGCGGTGATGGGGCTGGTCGGGCCGCAATTCGTCGGCGGGACCGGGGCGCTGACCTTCCTGCTGCTGGCCGAAGTGGTCGCCGCGACGGCCGTGGTAAGCGAGGCGGCGCTGGTTTACGTGGCGCGGCTCAAGAACCTGTGGCTCTCGCTGGCGACGATCGCGCTGCAGGCGGCGTTGACTGTCGGCGGCATCCTGCTGGTCCGCCACTATGGCCTGAACGACAAGTTCGCCGCCGCCGCTGCGGCCGGGGCGCTGCTGCTGGCGCTGGGCTTTGCCTCGCTGGCCAAGGGCTGGTTGCTCGGCCGGTTGCTCAAGGCGCCGGTCAATCCGTTCCGCTGGCCGCTGATCTGGGCGGTGGCGCCGGCCGTGCTGGCGGGCTGGGCGGCCACGCGGTTCCTGCCCGAATGGGCGGAACTGGCGCTGGGCCTGCCGGCGATCCTGTTCACTTACGGCTACGTGATCTGGCACAAGGGCTTCGGCCCGGAGGATCGCGTGCTGTTCCGTAAAAACGTAGGCGGCGCTGATGCCGCCGTGGAGGGTAAGCAATGATCGATCTGTCCAATCCCAACCTGCTGATGATCGCCGGCGCGGTGGTTGTTGGCCTATTGCTGGTCTGGTTCCTGTTCGGCCGCAGCAGCGCGCCGCGCGAACGCAGCTACAAGCCTGACGTGCTGGACGAAGGCGCCGCTCCGGCTGCCCGCAACCAGGCGCTGATCGATGCGCCGCCAGCTGCCAAGGTTGCCCCGGTCGCCGCCCCCAAGCCTGCGCCAGAGCCGGTTCCCGCCAAGGAACCCAAGCCTGCGGCCAAGGCTGAGCCGAAGGCCAAGGCGGCGCCCAAGCCCAAGGCCGAACCCAAGGCGAAGGCTGCCCCGAAGCCGAAGGCGGAGCCCAAGGCCAAGGCTGCCGTGAAGACTGAGCCGAAGGTAAAGGCTGAACCCAAGGCAAAGGCTGCTCCAAAGGTCGAAGCCAAGCCCAAGGCTGAACCCAAGGCAAAGGCTGCTCCAAAGGTCGCCCCTAAGCCCAAGGCTGCAGCGCCGGCGGCTGGTCCGGATGACCTCTCGCGGATCAAGGGCCTTGGTCCCAAGCTGCAGAAGCTGCTGCCCGAACTCGGCATTACCAGCTTCGCCCAGATCGCCGCGATGACCGATGCCGATCTGGCTGACCTTGATACCAAGCTGGGTGCCTTCGCGGGCCGCCCGGCCAAGGACAGCTGGATTGAACAGGCCAAGCTGCTCGCCGCTGGCGATACCGCCGGGTTCGAAGGCAAGTTCGGCAAGGTCTGAACCTGCCGGTTAGGGGGCGCTCAGCCCCCTAACGCCCCCACTTCTTTTGCTGCTTCCCGAAGCGGGTCTTGCGGGTGCCGGGCTTGCCCTCGTTGCTGCGGCCGACGATGGGTGCCTTGCGCTCGCCTTCGGGCAGGCCAAGCTCGGTCGCTTCCAGGCGGCGGATCTCGTCGCGCAGGCGGCCGGCTTCCTCGAACTCCAGGTCGGCGGCGGCGGCGCGCATCCGGCCTTCCAGCTCCTCGATATAGGCGCGCAGGTTGTGGCCGACGAGGTTGTTGCGCTCGTCGTCCTCGATCTCCACCAGCACGCCATCGCGGCTGGCCGTATCGGCAACGATATCGTGGATGTTGCGCTTGATCGTCTGCGGCGTGATCCCGTGGAGCTCGTTATAGGCGCGCTGCTTTTCGCGGCGGCGGTCGGTTTCGGCGATGGCCCGCTCCATGCTGCCGGTCATCCGGTCGGCATAGAGGATCACCCGCCCATCCACGTTGCGCGCGGCGCGGCCGATGGTCTGGATCAGTGACGTCTCCGAACGCAGGAAGCCTTCCTTGTCGGCATCGAGGATGCAGACCAGCCCGCATTCCGGAATGTCGAGGCCCTCACGCAGCAGGTTGATCCCCACCAGCACGTCATAAACGCCCATGCGCAGGTCGCGGATCAGCTCGATGCGCTCCAGCGTCTCGACGTCGGAGTGCATATAGCGCACCCTGAGGCCCGCCTCGTGCATGAACTCGGTCAGGTCCTCGGCCATGCGCTTGGTCAGCGTGGTAACGAGCGTGCGATAGCCCTTGGCCGCCGTCTCGCGGCATTCGTTGATGCAGTCCTGCACCTGGTCTTCCACCGGGCGGATTTCCACCGGCGGATCGATCAGGCCGGTCGGGCGGATCACCTGCTCGGCAAAGACGCCGCCCGATTGCTCCATTTCCCAGCCGCCCGGCGTGGCGGAAACGGCCACGGTCTGCGGCCGCATCGCGTCCCATTCATTGAAGCGCAGCGGACGGTTGTCGATGCAGCTCGGCAGGCGGAAGCCATATTCGGCCAGCGTGATCTTGCGGCGGTGGTCCCCCTTGGACATCGCGCCAATCTGCGGCACGGTCTGGTGGCTTTCGTCCACGAACAGCAGGGCATTGTCGGGCAGGTATTCGAACAGCGTCGGCGGCGGTTCGCCCGGCAGGCGCCCCGTCAGGAAGCGGGAGTAATTCTCGATCCCCGCGCAGCTGCCGGTCGCCGCGATCATTTCCAGGTCAAAATTGGTGCGCTGCTCCAGCCGCTGGGCCTCCAGCAGCTTGCCCTCCGCATTCAGCTCCTTCAGCCGCTCGGCCAGTTCAAAGCGGATCGCATCGGCGGCCTGCTTCATCGTCGGCCCCGGCGTGACATAGTGCGAATTGGCATAGACCCGCACCGAGTTCAGCTTGCCGCCCGCCTTGCCGGTAAGGGGATCGAATTCCGCGATCTCCTCGATCTCGTCACCAAAGAACGAAATGCGCCAGGCCGTGTCCTCCAGGTGGCTGGGGAACAGCTCCAGGTTGTCGCCCCGCACGCGGAAGGTGCCGCGCTGGAAAGCGGCATCGTTGCGCTTGTACTGCAGCGCCACCAGCTTGCGGATGATCTCGCGCTGGTCCTCGCTCGAACCCACCTTCAGGTCAAAGATCATGGCCGAGTAGGTCTCGACCGAGCCGATGCCATAGAGGCACGAAACCGAGGCAACGATGATCACATCATCGCGTTCCAGCAGCGCCCGGGTGGCCGAATGGCGCATCCGGTCAATCGCCTCGTTTACGCTCGATTCCTTCTCGATATAGGTGTCGCTGCGCGGGACATAGGCCTCTGGCTGGTAGTAGTCGTAGTACGAGACGAAGTACTCCACCGCGTTATCGGGGAAGAAGCTCTTCATCTCGCCATACAGCTGCGCGGCCAGGATCTTGTTGGGCGCCAGGATCAGCGCCGGGCGCTGCGTCGCCTCGATCACCTGCGCCATGGTAAAGGTCTTGCCGCTGCCGGTTACCCCAAGCAGCACCTGCGTCTGCTCATTCGCCTGCACCCCGGCGACGAGGTCGGCAATCGCGGTCGGCTGGTCCCCAGCGGGCTGGTAATCCGAAACGATCTTGAACGGCCGCTGCGCCTCAGCCTTCTCCGGCCGCGCCGGCTTGTGCGGCACGAAGTTGCCAGAGGTATCGGGCTCTTCAAGGCCGCGGCGGATGACAAGCTGGGACATGCGGGGAAGACTATGGGGGTTGGGGAGGCGAAGGGGAAGGGGGGAGGGCTGCAGTCTGCCGATCAAACGAACCTTTGATTGGGGGTGCATCACCAATTGGGATGGTTCCGGTCACGCTACCCGATTGTTGGGCCCAATTTTCCTACACCCGTCAAACCCGCTAAACTCCCCGGCACGCTCCCGCACAAGGATCCCCCGTGCCGCAACCGCTCCGCCTTGCTCCATCCACACCCGCACCGGCAGTCCCGTATGCGGCACACTTTTTTTATTTTTCCCACCGCAACGTCACCCCGAAAGCCCCCGCAACGCCCCGGAATTCCGCCACTCCCGGCCTGTTGGAAGAAGTGGACTCAGTGTCAACTGTGTCAACCTGTACAAGCCGGGCCGGGCTGGGCAGGATGGGGCGACAACAGGATAAGGGGTGAGGCAGATGGCAGAGCAGTTGAGCCGGTCAGTCGCGGGCAAGGTCGTCCTCGTCACCGGCGCGGGCAGCGGGATGGGGCGGGCGACGGCGGAGGTCTTTGCGGCCGAAGGTGCCCATGTCGCGCTGACGGACCTGGCGGGCAGTCCGATCGAGGAGATCGCCGCTGCCCTGCGCGCGCAGGGGCACAGCGCGACGGCCTGGGTGCTGGATGTCAGCGATGCGGCGGCGATCCGCTCGGTCGTGGCGGAGATCGCGGAGAGGCTGGGCGGGCTGGACGTGCTGGTCAACAATGCCGGGGTCTCCAGCTTCTGCCCGATCGACGATGATGACCATTACGAGCTGGTGTGGGATCGTGCCGTCTCCGTCCTGCTCACCGCGCACCAGCGGATGATCCGGGCGGCGCTGCCGCACCTGCGGCGGTCCTCATCACCCCGGATCGTCAATATCGCCAGTACCGAGGCGCTGGGGGCCACTGCGCGCAACAGCCCCTATGCCGCGGCCAAGGCCGGGGTGACGGGGCTGACCCGTGCGCTGGCGGTGGAGCTGGGCAAGGAGGGGATCACCGTCAACGCAATTTGCCCCGGCCCGATCCTGACCGGGATGACCGAGAAGGTGAGCGAGGCGGACAAGGCCGTCTATGCCCAGCGCCGCACCGCGCTGCGCCGCTATGGCCTGCCCGAGGAAGTGGCGCACATGACGCTGAGCCTGTGCCTGCCGGCGGCCAGCTTTGTCACCGGGGTGACGATCCCGGTCGACGGCGGGCTGATGGCCAGGAATGCCTGACCCAAGGCGAGAGGGGGAATAAGAGAAGGCCCGCCCCTCCGGGTGGAGGAGCGGGCCTGATCTGGTTTGGCAGGAGCAGGGCTCAGGCCGGGTAGGCGAGGGCCTCAAACCGGTCGAGGTGATGATCGATGGAGCCGAACTGGCCTTCGATCATCGTCCCGCGCTTGAAGTAGTGGCCGATTGCCAGTTCCATGGTGATGCCGATGCCACCATGGGTCTGGATCGCGTTCTGGCCCACGAACTTCAGGCTGCGGCCGACCTTGGCCTTGGCCATCGAAACGGCGGCCTTGCGGGCGGCGGCCTCGTCGTCGAGCTTGAGCGTGCCCATCAGCGCCATCGACGAGACCTGCTCGGCCTCGACGAACATGTCGCTCATGCGGTGCTGGAGGACCTGGAACTTGCCGATCGGCTGGCCAAACTGCTTGCGCTGCTTGGTGTATTCTACCGTCTGGCCAACCATCGTGCGGGCAATGCCGCTGGCTTCGGCGCAGACGGCCATGGTCGCTTCATCGACCACGCGCTCGATCAGGTCGATCCCGCCGGTCAGCAGGGCTTCGCCCGGAATGGCGACGTTCTCGAAGTAGACTTCGGAGGCCATGAAGCCGTCGACAGTCGGATAATCGCGGCGGGTGATGCCCGGGCGGTTGGCCTCGATCAGGAACAGCTCAACGCCACCGCGGTCACGGCGGTTGCCGCCGGTGCGGGCGGTGACGAGCAGGTGGGTGGCCCAGGGCGCGGCATAGACCACGCCTTTATGGCCGTTAAGGACATAGCCGGCGCCGTCGGCCTTGGCCGTGGTGCCGATGTCGGCCAGGTTGTAGCGGCCCTGCGGCTCGGCATAGGCGAAGGCAATGATCGCATCGCCGCTGATGATCGCGGGGATGGTCGCTTCGGCCAGGGCACCGCCGGCGTGCTTCAGCGCGCCGCCGCCGATCACGACGGTCTGGAGCCACGGCTCGATCGCGATGACCTTGCCGAACTCTTCCATCATGATCATGTTCTCAAGCGCGCCGCCGCCCATGCCGCCATGCTCTTCCGCAAAGGGAGCGCAGGTCAGCCCGAGTTCGGTGGCGATCGCCTTCCAGATGCCGGGATCGCGCCCTTCCGGGCTGGCCAGCATCTTCTTGCGGCTTTCGAAGTCATAAGTGTCAGCCAGGAACCGCGCGAGGGTTTCGCGCAGCATGCCCTGCGTTTCGTTGAAGCTCAGATCCATAGTGTCTTATCCTTGTCGCGCGTTGCTTAGAGCCCAAGCACCATCTTGGCGATGATGCCGCGCTGGACTTCGTTCGAGCCACCGTAGATCGTGGTCTTGCGCATGTTGAAATAGCTGGGGGCGGTGCGGTGCGCCCAATCGGGACCGATCGGGTGCTCGTTGTCGCCCTCGCCAAAGCCGCGGAAGTAGGGCGCGCCATAGTGGCCGGCCGCTTCCAGTGCGAGGTCGGTAATCCGCTGCTGGATTTCCGAACCCTTGATCTTCAGGACCGAGCTTTCCGGCCCGGGACCCTTGCCGGCGGCTTCGCCCGCCAGGGTGCGCAGTTCGGTGTATTCCAGCGCGGTCAGGTCCATTTCCAGCTCGGCCACCTTGCGGCGGAAGAACGGGTTGGACAGGAGCGGACGATCGCCGTCCATCTCGGTCGTGGCGATTTCCTTGATCTTCTCGATCCCGCGCTTCGAACCGGCCACGCCGGCGATGCCGGTGCGTTCGTGGGCGAGGAGGAACTTGGCGCAGGTCCAGCCCTTGTCCTCTTCATAGACGCGGTTCTCAACCGGCACGCGCACGTTGTCGAGGAACACCTCGTTCACTTCGTGCTCGCCGCCCAGGGTGATGATCGGGCGCACTTCGATGCCCGGGGTCTTCATGTCGATCAGCAGGAAGCTGATGCCTTCCTGCTGCTTCACGTCCGGGTTGGTGCGGACCAGGAAGAAGCCCCAGTCGGCGTGCTGGGCCATAGTGGTCCAGGTCTTCTGGCCATTGACCACATAGTGATCGCCATCGCGCTCAGCCTTGGTGCGGAGCGAGGCAAGGTCAGAGCCGGCGCCCGGTTCCGAATAGCCCTGGCACCACCAGTCATCGCCCGACAGGATGCGGGGCAGGAACTTGGCCTTCTGCTCGGGCGTGCCGAAGGTGTAGATCACCGGGCCGACCATCGAGAGGCCGAAGGGCATCAGGCGGATGCAGTCGGCGCGGGCGGTCTCTTCAGAGAAGATGAAGCGCTGCGTCGCGGTCCAGCCGGTGCCGCCATATTCGACCGGCCATGCCGGCGCGACCCAGCCCTTCTTGTGCAGGATGCGGTGCCAGGAGAGGAAGTCTTCCTTGGAGAGCTCGTCGCCCTCATCCTGCTTGCCGCGCAGTTCGGCCGGATAGTTCTCGGCGATGAAGGTGCGGACCTCATCGCGGAAGGCAAGATCCTCGGGGCTGAATTCGATGTCCATGAGCCTTGATCCTCAGTTATGCTGTTGGCAGCAAAATGGCGCGGAATCGCGCGCGTAGCAAGGATCGGTTGCAAGTCGGGACCAAAGACCTAGCCGGCCCGCAAGCTGTCGTTACGGCATGCTGGTTTTGCCGAGGGCCAGTGCGGTTGGCAGGTGCGGTGCGGACCGGTAGCTAGAGCGGCAGGAGGGCCACATCATGCAGCGAATCACATCACTTCTTGCCTTCGCCTTGCCGCTTGCCGCCCTGGCTGCCTGCGGGCAGCAGCAAGAGCAGAAGGAGCAGGCCAAGCCTGCAACAGAGGCTCGAAAATTGCCTCCTCCGCCAATGCCTGGGCAATACCGGGTCGAATTGCGCATTAACCGAGTCGAGTTTCCCGGCATGGGCGGCGCCATGGCCGAAAAGGCCAAGTCGATGTTCGGGACGAGCGCCCAGACCAGCGAATTCTGCCTGACCCCGCATGACGCGGGCAAGGGGCGTGAAGAATACTATCGCCGCACGCTGGCCAAGGGTGATTGCAAGTATGAGAAGCTCAATCTAACCGACACCGCGATTGACGCCGTGCTGGTTTGCCAGACTGGCCAGGGCATGTCCGCCCGCAACGAGGTGAGCGGAACCTTCACCGCGACGGGCTCGAACATGGCGATCAAGTCGCTCAGCCAGGTGCCGGGCGGCTCGGTCAGCATGGAGGCGACGGTCACGTCGCAACGCATTGGAGATTGTAGTTGAGCCATCCTTACCGCTTTGATCGCGCCATTTCCCGGCGGCCCGGTGCCAGCGTGGTCAAGGGACTGCGCGCCGGGGGTGGGCCCGATCCGTCACTTGAAGGCGTGCTGGCCGAACACGCCGCCTATGTTGCCGCGCTGGAAGCTGCAGGTGTTGCGGTAACCCTGCTTGATCCGTTGGAAGACTTTCCTGACGCGATCTTTGTGGAGGATCCGGCGCTGGTCTTTCCGGACTGCGCGATCCTGCTGAACCCGGGGGCGGAAAGCCGGGTGGGCGAGGGGGCCTATCTGCGCCCGGCGCTGGAGGCGATGTTCGATCAGGTGCTCGACCTGCCCGAAGGCTATGCCGATGGCGGTGACGTGTTGGCAATGGACGGGGCGGTCTACATTGGCCTGTCGGCGCGAACGGACCGCACCGGTGCACAAGCACTGGCGCGCCTGCTCGAAAGCACCGGTCGCCGTGCGGTCGTTGCTGAAACTCCGGCCTCCGTGCTCCACCTCAAGACTGCCAGTTCGATCGTTGATGAAGAGACGATTCTCGCTACCCGCGAACTAGCCGCCAGCGGTGTCTATGATGGCTACCGCGTGCTTGTGATCCCGGAAGGCGAAGAGGCCGGTGCCAACGTGCTGCGGGTCAACGATACGATCCTGGCAGGCCGTCGTTTCCCGCGCATCCTCGACCTGCTCGATAGCCACGGCGCGAAGGTTACGCTGCTGGAAAACAGCGAGATCGAAAAGATCGATGCCGGGTTCACCTGCATGTCGCTGCGCTGGCAGGGTGCCTGATATCCGAGCAATCTGACCATTGAAGATCAGGGGTCGATGACTACCTGAGCGCCAGGCCACACGGGCTGGCGTTCGCGGGAGACCCGCATCCTTGCGTCAATACAGTATTTGGACCATACTGCGGCCGTAAGTTCGAAAGTTTCGGGGCGAGTAATGCGATTTGGTGAAATAGAAGCGCCGCTGCCCGCGCTTATCGAACTGAGCGCGATGGCGATGTGCGTCACCAATCCGCGCCTGCACGACAATCCGGTTGTCGCCTGCAATCAGGCCTTTACCGATCTGACCGGTTATACGATCGACGACATCGTCGGGCAGAATTGCCGCTTCCTGTCGCGCGCCGATCCGCATCCCGAGATTGCCGAGAAGATTGGCCAGTCCGTGCGGGAGAAGCGCGGCGTCCTGTTCGAAGTGGTCAATTACAAGAAGGATGGCACCGCGTTTCGCAATGCAGTGATGGTTGCGCCGATGTTCGATGAGGACGGTGAGGTCAGTTTCTTCTTGGGTTCGCAGGTTGAAATCCCCGAGCCCAAGATTGATTCCGGCATGGCTGAGCGGCGCGCCGCGGCGGAGCAGCGCATCGCCGGACTGACCCCGCGCCAGCGCGAAATTCTGGAACTGATGGCTGCCGGCCAGCTTAACAAGCAGATCGCCTATGCACTCGATCTGTCGGAAAAGACCGTCAAGATGCACCGCGCGCTGTTGTTGCAGCGGCTCGGTGTGGCCACTTCGGCCGATGCCGTGCGGCTGGCGGTTGAAGCGGGGCTCTAAGCCCGGGTTACCCAAAATACCGCAACCTTAAGTCTGTATGGTTAACTGGCTTTGCCCGTCGCATTAAGCCGGCAAGACACACCCATGTCTTCGCCTTGCTGCTGCGGTCTTACCAACCACCCCCTCCCAAAGGCCCGGTGGCAAGCGAGGAAGCAGGTCTGGCCCGGTGTGCGCCCAACTGCCCCGGCGCCGGACCTGCTTCCCTCCAATCTCAGCGACAGAAACCCGCGCCCGACAACTCGACATGCAAATGGTCGCGGTGCGCCACATTGTAGGCCGGACCCAGCACAGTGCCGAACCTTTTGCAGGCGCTTTGATGGGCGATCGCCAGGAACTGCTTTTCCTGGGGCGATCCGTCGCTCCATTGCTCCCGCACGGAAATCCGGCGGCCGTCGGCTAGAATAAATGCGGCGATATCGATGGCACTGGCCGTGGCGTGGGCGCTGCGGCGATCGTTGCCGGCAACATTGCGGCAGGAATAGCTGCCCATGGTTTCGATCCTGGCCAGCGGACTGCCCAGGATCTGCCGCGCCGCCCGGTCGACCCCAAACCGCGCCCAACCCGCCAGGGTCTCGGCCAGGGGGCAGGCGACCGGGCCAAGGTTGGTCAGTTGCAACCGGGCATCGTCGCTGCGCAGGCTGTTGAGCCTGACCGTGCCCACCGTGGCACAGCCAGCGCCGAAATACTGATCCGGCAGCGGGGTGAAACTGGCCTGGCTGGAGCCAAGATCGGCCAGGCATCTGCGCAGTTGTGCGTCTGGCGAGAAGGTCGAACTGGCCGGGCGGTGCAGCGTGTCGTGCTGGGGATTCGGGCGCGTGTCGATGCAGGCGGTCAGGAGGGCCAGCGCGGGCAGTAGGGCAAGGGTTCTGCGCACCGGCCAACTATTCGCCCGCATGGTTAACAAAATCTTACCGCGGCAATCCCAAAACGCAGGGGTTGTCAGCAGGTGCTAGCCGCCCTATCTGTCGAGCTAATGAGAACGATTAGCAATAGCGTCAAGATCTTTTGGTTGGTGCTGTCCCTGCCGGCCCTGGCCCTATTGCGCGCTTGGTGGAATGGTCAGGCTGCGCCGATGGATTTGCTGCATCCGACCGGCGAAACCAGCGCGCGGTTGATGGTTGCGGCCATGCTGATCGGGCCGCTGGCCGGTGTCTTCGGCCCGCGGCGCTGGCTGTTGTGGTTACTGGCCCGACGCCGCGCACTGGGTGTTGCCGCCTTTGCTTATGCGCTCTTGCATTTGCTCTTCTACGTGCTGGACATGGGCAGTCTGACGGCCATCCTTGATGAAGTGCAGATCGCGTCGATCTGGACCGGCTGGTTTGCTCTTGTGCTGATGGTGCCGATGGCGCTGTCCAGTAACCAGACGGCGATGCGATTGCTGCGCGCCGGCTGGAAACGGATCCAGCAACTGGCTTATCCCGCCGCGGTCCTGACCTTGCTGCACTGGTGGTGGGTCCATGATGGCGCCTCCGCCGCTCTCGCCCATTTTGTGCCGCTGGCGGTGCTCTGGCTGGCTCTGGTTGCGTCCAAGATCGCCAAGCCCCGCCCTTCCCCTCAAGCAGGAGTATAAGCCCATGCGTTCCCTGATTCTCGCCGCCGCCTTCGGCATCGCTTCGGTCGCTGCATTCAGCTTTGGCACCCCGGCAGCGGCGACCGGCAAGGTCAAGTGTCAGGCTGGCCCGCAATCGGGCTGGAAGAATGTCGAGACGCTCAAGGCCCAGCTTGGCCGCGAAGGCTGGAAAGTGGCTAAGGCCAAGGTCGATGGCGGTTGTTATGAAGTTTATGGTGTGCTGCCGACGGGTGAGAAGGTTGAGGCCTATTTCCACCCCGTCAGCTTTGAAAAGCTCTACGTCGCCCAGCGGGGCAAGGTGCTGTTCCGCAAGTCGGGGTACTAAATCCCCGGAATAGCTATGCGTCATTGACAAGCCCGGGGCCGTCTCTATGTGCGGCTCCGGGCCACGCGGTCCCAACGCCGCGCGTGCTCTCTGCAAGGAGAGACTACAATGACTGCACCTATCCCGGCTCGCAAGCCTGCGCGCCCGTTCTTTTCTTCCGGTCCCTGCGCCAAGCCGCCCGGATATGCCCCTGAAAAACTGGCTACCGAATCGCTTGGGCGCTCGCACCGCGCCAAGATCGGCAAGACGCGCCTGCAGTACTGCATCGATCTGATGCGCGACGTGCTGGGCCTGCCCGATACCCACCGCATCGGCATTGTCCCCGGGTCTGATACCGGCGCCTTTGAAATGGCGATGTGGACCATGCTCGGCGCCCGCCCGGTCACCACGCTGGCCTGGGAATCGTTCGGCGAAGGCTGGGTGACCGACGCCACCAAGCAGCTCAAGCTCGATCCCACTGTCCTGCGCGCCGACTATGGCCAGCTGCCCGACCTGTCGGCGATCGACTGGTCGAACGACGTGCTGTTCACCTGGAACGGTACCACCTCGGGCGTGCGCGTGCCGAACGCCGATTTCATTCCGGCAGACCGCGAAGGCCTGTCCTTCGCCGATGCCACCTCGGCAGTCTTTGCCTATGACATTGACTGGTCGAAGATCGATGTCGCCACCTTCTCCTGGCAGAAGGTGCTGGGCGGTGAGGGCGGCCACGGCGTGCTGATCCTGGGCCCGCGCGCGGTCGAGCGGCTGGAAACCTACACCCCAGCCTGGCCGCTGCCCAAGGTGTTCCGCCTGGTGTCGAAGGGCAAGCTCGCCGAGGGCGTATTCAAGGGTGAGACGATCAACACTCCGTCGATGCTGGCGGTCGAAGACGCGATCTTCGCGCTCGAATGGGCCAAGGGCCTGGGTGGCCTAAAGGGCCTGCAGGCCCGCAGCGATGCCAATGCCGCAGCGCTGGGCAAGATCGTCGACGAGCGTCCGTGGCTTTCGCACCTCTGTGCAGACGAGGCGACCCGCTCCAAGACCTCGGTCTGTCTCTCGGTCGAGGGTGCGGACGAAGCCTTCATCAAGGCCATGGCCGGCGCGCTCGAAAAGGAAGGCGCGGCGTGCGACATCGCCGGTTATCGCGATGCCCCTCCGGGCCTGCGCATCTGGTGCGGCGCCACGGTGGAGACGGCCGATATCGTCGATCTCGGCCCCTGGCTCGACTGGGCCTACGCCACCGTCAAGGCTGCTGCTTAAGCACCTGTGCGCCCCCGCAAAGGCGGGGGGCTCAGGCCTGCCCAATCCACTCTGAAACTGCACGAGATCCCTCGCCTGCGCGGGGACTCACTTCAGGAACAAGATCATGACCAAGCCCCGCGTACTCATTTCCGACAAGATGGATCCCAACGCCGCCCGCATCTTCACCGAGATGGGCTGTGATGTTGATGTGATCACCGGTGAAACCCCGGAACAGCTCATCGCCCGCATCGGTGACTATGATGGTCTGGCGATCCGCTCCTCGACCAAGGTGACCAAGGAAATCCTGGCTGCGGCCAAGAACCTGAAGGTCATCGGCCGCGCCGGGATTGGCGTCGACAACGTCGATATCCCGGCCGCTTCGGCGCAGGGCGTGGTGGTAATGAACACCCCGTTCGGCAACTCGATCACCACTGCCGAACACGCCATTGCGCTGATGTTCGCGCTGGCCCGCCAGATCCCCGAAGCCAATGCCCAGACCCAGGCCGGCAAGTGGCCGAAGAACGATTTCATGGGCGTTGAAGTGACCGGCAAGACGCTGGGCCTGATCGGGGCCGGCAATATCGGCTCGATCGTTGCCAGCCGCGCGCTGGGTCTGAAGATGAAGGTTGTGGCCTTTGACCCGTTCCTTACGCCGGAACGCGCCGTGGAAATGGGCGTGGAGAAGGTGGAGCTGGACAGCCTGCTGGCCCGTGCCGACTTCATCACGCTGCACACCCCGCTGACCGACCAGACCCGCAACATCCTTTCGGCCGAGAACATCGCCAAGACCAAGAAGGGCGTGCGGATCATCAATTGCGCGCGCGGCGGCCTGATCGATGAAGCCGCGCTCAAGGACGCGCTCGACAGTGGCCAGGTTGCCGGTGCCGCGCTGGACGTGTTCCAGACCGAGCCGGCCAAGGATTCGCCGCTGTTCGGCACCCCCAACTTCATCTGCACCCCGCACCTTGGCGCTTCGACCAACGAAGCCCAGGTCAACGTGGCGCTGCAGGTGGCCGAACAGATGGCCGATTACCTGGTCAACGGCGGCGTCACCAATGCGCTCAACATGCCTTCGCTTTCGGCTGAAGAAGCCCCGAAGCTGAAGCCCTACATGGCCCTGGCCGAACAGCTGGGCAGCCTGGTGGGCCAGCTGACCACCGGTGCGATCCCGCGGATTTCGATCCACGCCGAAGGGGCAGCGGCAGAGCTGAACATCAAGCCGATCGTTGCCGCCGTGCTGGCTGGGTTCCTGCGCGTCCAGTCGGACACCGTGAACATGGTCAATGCCCCGTTCCTGGCCAAGGAGCGTGGTATCGAGGTGCGCGAGGTCAAGACCGAGAAGGAAGGCGATTACCACACGCTGATCCGCGTCTCGGTGAAGACCGAAGCCGGTGAACGCTCGGTTGCCGGCACCCTGTTCAGCAACGCCGAACCGCGTCTGATCGAACTGTTCGGCATCAAGGTTGAAGCCGAACTGGCCGGTAACATGATGTATATCGTCAACGAGGACGCCCCCGGCTTCATCGGCCGGATCGGCACCCTGCTGGGTGAGGCCGGTATCAATATCGGCACCTTCAACCTTGGCCGCCGGGCCGCAGGCGGCGAAGCCGTGCTGCTGCTCAGCGTCGATAGCCCGGTCCCGGCCAATGTCATCGCCGCGGCGCGTGACGTGCCGGGCGTGAAGCGGGTTATGGCTCTGGCGTTTTAAGCCACATTCGGGCAACGGGATCGCACGATGCAAGACACCGACCGCGACCTGTTGCCCGAAGGCCTTGAAGACCGCCTGCCGCGCGATGCGGCAGCCGCCGCGCGTGTGACCCGCGCTGTGCTCGATGTGCTGGATAGCCACGGGTACGACCGGGTGCAGCCACCAACGATCGAATTCGAAAAGTCGATGGCCAGCCGCATGGCCGGCGTGCAGCCGCGCCGGATGTTCCGGTTCGTCGATCCGGCCAGCTTGCGCACCCTCGCGCTGCGTAGCGATATCACGGTCCAAGTCGGCCGGATTGCGGCCACCGCCTTGGCCCAGCAAGCGCGTCCGCTGCGGCTCTGCTATGCCGGGCAAGTGGTCACCATCAAGGGTGATGGCCTTGATCCCACCCGCGAGCGGCTGCAGCTCGGTGCCGAACTGATCGGCAGCGATAGTGTTGCGGCGGCGGGCGAAGTGCTGGCCGTTGCGCTTGAGGCGCTGACGGCGGCAGGCGCGAAAGGCCTGTCGGTTGATTTCACCATGCCGGATTTGGTCGATGCGCTGGCAGGCAAGGCCCTGCCGCTTGACGCCAGCCAGATCGAGGCGGTCCGCCGCGAACTTGATGCCAAGGATGCGGGCGGCCTCGTTGCAGCCGGGGGGCAGGCCTATCTGCCGCTGCTGGCTGCCATCGGTCCGTTTGAACCGGCGATTGAAAAGCTCACTGCTTTCGACACTGGCGGCGTCCTTGCCGGGCGGATCGGGGCGCTGCGCACGATTGCGGCACGGGTGGCGGGGCTCGCCCGCCTCACGCTTGATCCCAGCGAACGCCACGGATTTGAATATCAGTCATGGTTCGGCTTCACGATCTATGCCGAAGGTCTGCCGGGTGCGGTGGGCCGCGGTGGCAGCTATGCGATTCTGGGCAGCGGCACGGAAACCGAACCGGCAATCGGCTTCTCGCTTTACCCGGACGACCTGATCGACGCCCTTGCAGAAGCAGAGCCCCGGCCGGATACCCTGTTCCTGCCGCTCGGCCATGATGCCGAGACTGCCGCCCGCTTGCGCGCGATCGGCTGGCGCACGGTTGCGGCGGTCTGCCCCGCCTGCGAACCGGCCGCGCTGGGCTGCACGCACCGGCTTGTCGGGAACGAGCCGGTCAAGCTTTAGACGATTTGCCCGGTTAGCCGCCGGCCGGGTCTGCTCAGCGTCCGGCGTTAGCGCGGACTGCTTGACTGGCCTCGCACATCCGCCTAGCGACCGCCGCGTTTGCGGGGCCGTGTGCTCCCACTGGTCCTCCCCTTGCGCCGAGTCCTGTCGAAGGGCGCTTGCGGGCATCTTGGCAGGGTGAGGGACTCTATCCAATGGCCAACGTAACCGTGATCGGCGCCCAGTGGGGCGATGAGGGCAAAGGCAAGATTGTCGACTGGCTGGCCAGCCGCGCCGATGCCGTCGTGCGGTTCCAGGGTGGCCATAACGCTGGCCATACGCTGGTTGTTGGCGATCAGGTCTACAAGCTTAGCCTGCTCCCTTCGGGCATTGTTACCGGCACGCTCTCGATCATCGGCAATGGCGTGGTGCTCGATCCCTGGCACCTCAAGAGCGAGATCGAGAAGCTGGAAGGCCAGGGCGTGGTCATCAACACTGAAAACTTCGCCATTGCCGACAATTGCCCGCTGATCCTGCCGCTGCACCGCGATCTGGACGGGCTGCGCGAGGCCGCTGCCGGATCGGGCAAGATCGGCACGACCGGGCGCGGGATTGGCCCGGCCTATGAAGACAAGGTTGGCCGCCGCGCAATCCGTGTCTGCGATCTGGCGCACCTCGACGCGCTGGATAGCCAGCTCGACCGGCTTTGCGCCCATCACGATGCCCTGCGTGCCGGGTTCGGCCAGCCGCCGGTCGATCGCGAGGCGCTGCTGGCGGAGCTGCGTGAAATCGCGCCTTTCGTGCTGCAATATGCCCAGCCGGTGTGGAAGCGCCTGAACACGGTCCGCAAGGCCGGCGCGCGCGTGTTGTTTGAAGGTGCGCAGGGCGTGCTGCTTGATGTCGATCACGGGACCTATCCCTTCGTGACCAGTTCCAACACGGTCAGCGGCACGGCCGCATCGGGTTCGGGACTTGGCCCTGCGAGCACCGGTTTCGTGCTGGGGATCGTCAAGGCCTATACCACCCGCGTTGGTTCGGGCCCATTCCCGACCGAACTGGAAGACGCCACCGGCCAGCGGCTGGGTGAGCGCGGCCACGAATTCGGGACCGTGACCGGGCGCAAGCGCCGCTGTGGCTGGTTCGATGCCGTGCTGGTCCGCCAGTCCTGCGCGATCTCGGGCGTAACCGGGATCGCCCTGACCAAGCTCGACGTGCTCGACGGGTTCGATACGGTGAAGATCTGCACTGGCTATCGCCTGAACGGCAAGATCCTGGACTATTTCCCCAGCCACGCAGCAGACCAGGCGAATGTCGAGCCGATCTATGAGGAAATGGAGGGCTGGGCCGGGACCACAGCGGGTGCCCGCAGCTGGGCCGATCTGCCCGCCCAGGCGATCAAGTATATCCAGCGCGTGCAGGAACTGATCGAAACCCCGGTCGCCCTGGTCAGCACCTCACCCGAACGCGAGGACACGATTCTCGTGCGGGATCCCTTCGTTGACTAAGTGTTATTGACAGGTCGTGGATTTGTTCTACTTCTGTTCGTGACGAGCAGGAGTCGCAAGCCTATGTCTGATCAGCATTTTTCCTATCTGGTCCCGGCGGATGATAGCGGCGGGCGGACACTGGCGCTGTCCATCTTCGCAGACCGCCCGCACCTGCGCGAGATGCTGCGCGAAGATGCCAAGGCGGCTGGCTTCCGGATCACCGAAGTGGGAGACCTGTCCTCCTCGCTGGAGGGTGAGGCCCGTCCGCTGGGGGAAGTGATCCTGCTGGATTGCCCCGTGGTTGATGCCGCGCAGCTGGCCGCCCTGTCGCGGCTGGATCTGCGGGCGGCCAATAGCGGGGCGCACCTGATCGTTTCGACCACGGTGGCTGCGCTTGACGACGTTTTTGCCTGCCTTGACCAATCCAACCCGCAAATCCTGGTTGATCCCGGCCGGGCAGAGCGGGTGATCGCCCTGGGCCGGGTGCTGGCGAAAATCCCGGACCTGCGGCTGCGTGAACTGTCCGAAGCCGATCGCCTGGTCCTGTTGCGCTTGGCCGAACAGGTGGGTCAGATTGCCGAACGGCTGGAGCGGCTTGAAGCCCCCGGCAAGGACAGGGCAGGTGGGCGCAATTCGGTGTTTCGCCTGGAAAGTCCGAATACCTCCTATTCGCCCGGCCATGCGGATGGCAGCGAACGGTTGGTCCGCGCCGCGCGGCCGCCCTTGCCCGATCCGCGTCTTGTCCGCCGGATCATCCGCCAGCGCCAGCTGCGCGCCCGGTTTTTCGATGGCGATCTGTTTGCCGATCCCGCCTGGGACATATTGCTGGACCTTACTGCCTCGCGGGCCGAGCACGCCCGGGTGTCGGTAACCTCGCTGTGCATTGCCTCGGGCGTGCCCCCCACCACGGCGCTGCGCTGGATCGGGCAGATGACCGAAGCCGGCCTGCTCCAGCGGGTGGAGGATGAAACGGACCGGCGCCGGGCCTTCATCACCCTGTCGGATCAGACCGCCGACAGCATGTCGCGCTACTTCGTGGAATTGGGCGCGCAGGCGGCAACGCTGGTATAGGCTTCACAGCGCCGCCGCTTTGCGCTAGGCGCGCTCTCCTTGACCGAGAGGTCGGGCGCTTAGCTCAGTTGGTAGAGCATCTCGTTTACACCGAGAGGGTCAGCGGTTCGAGCCCGTTAGCGCCCACCATTTCCTGCTTCGATCAGTTCGATACGATTGCCGAACGGGTCACTGACATGGGCGCGGCGGACGCCCGGTAGCAGCAGGTCGTCAACAACATCGTGGCCCATTGACCGCAGCGCCGCGGACAGCACATCGAAATCGTCAACCAGCAGGCCCGGGTGCGCCTTGCGTGCGGCCCGGAAACCCTCCTCGACGCCGAGGTGCAGCTTTACCGGGCCCAGCTCAAACCAGCAGCCGCCGCGAGCCGCCAGGGCCTCGGGCTTGGCGACCTCGGCCATGCCCAACAGACCAACATAAAAGGCGCGGGCCTGATTCTCGCCGCCCTGCGGCATGGCCAGCTGGACGTGGTCGATCCCGATGATCACTTTTCGTCCAGCATCCTGGCCGTTTCGGCGCTGCCCCAGTCGTGGCCGCCGACGTAGCGCCAGACTTCGCGCCCTTGCGCGTTATAATAGATCGTCGTTGGCAGCACGGTGACCTTGTATTGCACGGTCAGTTCACCATCGGGATCAATCCAGGGCTCCAGCCGGCCTGCCCCGCGGGCCTTCAGGAACCCTGCCACCTTGTCGGCCGGCGGCATATCCTGCGAAACGGTCAGCACCTTCAGGCTGTCAGCGCGGTCCTTGGCGAGCTGGTTCAGCGTCGGCAATTCGGCCACGCATGGCGCACACCAGGTGGCCCACAGGTTGATCAGCAGGGGCTTGCCCTTGAAGCTGGCCAGTTCAACCGTCTTGCCACTGGCATCACGCAGCTTGAAGTCTGGCAGCTGGCTGCCCTTGTTGCTGCGGTCAATCGTGCCGGACAGTTCTCCGCCCGCCGGTGACGCGGCAGGTTGCGCCGGAGCCTTGCTTTCCCTATCGCACCCCCCGATCAGCAGGGCACAGCCAAGGACGGCAATCGTGAGCGAGCGGGACGATAGCAAGAGCAGCTCCAATGCAATGTGGGGCGGACGGTTTGCCGAGGGGCCCTCGGCGATCATGCGCGAGATAAATGCGTCGATCCCCTTCGACAAGGCATTGTGGCGGCAAGACATCGCCGCCAGCAAGGCCCATGTGGCGATGCTGGGCGCGCAGGGCATCGTCAGCAGCGCTGATGCGGCCGCGATTTCCACCGGTCTTGATCAGGTTGCAGCCGAATACGAAGCCCAGGGTGTCCCGGAAAACTGGGACCTGGAAGACATCCACATGACCACCGAGAGCCGGCTGGCCGAATTGATCGGGCCGGCCGCCGGGCGACTGCATACCGCCCGCAGCCGCAATGACCAGGTGGCGACCGACTTCCGCCTGTGGGTCCGCGATGCGATGGATCAGGCCGATGCCGGGCTGAAGGCGCTGCAGGTGGCGCTGGTCACCCGCGCTGAGGAACACGCGGACAGCATCATGCCGGGCTTCACGCACCTGCAGACCGCTCAACCGGTTACCCTCGGCCACCACCTGATGGCCTATTACGAGATGGCGGCGCGGGACCGTTCGCGCTTCGCCGATGCGCGGGCGCGGATGAACCAGTCGCCGCTGGGCGCCGCGGCGCTGGCCGGGACCGGCTTCCCGATTGACCGGCAGGCCACCGCCCGAACGCTGGGCTTTGCCGAGCCGACCCGCAACAGCCTCGATTCGGTCTCTGACCGCGATTTCGCGCTCGATTATCTGATGGCCGCAAGCCAGACGGCGCTGCACCTTTCGCGCCTGGCGGAAGAGTTCATCATCTGGGCCAGCCAGCCCTTCGGCTTCGTCCGCCTGCCTGACAGTCTCTCGACCGGCAGTTCGATCATGCCGCAGAAGAAAAACCCCGATGCGGCCGAACTGGTGCGCGGCCACGCCGGGCGGATCATCGGCAGCCTGACCAGCCTGATGATCACGATGAAGGGCCTGCCGCTGGCCTATTCAAAGGATATGCAGGACGATAAGCCGCCGGTCTTCGAGGCGGCCGGTCTGCTCACCCTGTGCCTTGCGGCGATGGAAGGCATGGTCGCCGGCACCACCTTCCGCACTGAGCGGATGCGCGCTGCGGCTGAGCTGGGCTATGCCACTGCGACCGACCTGGCTGACTGGCTGGTCCGGCAAGCCAATATCCCGTTCCGCGAAGCGCACCACATCACCGGCGCCGCCGTGAAGCTGGCCGAAAGCCGCGGGATCGCACTCGACGCCCTGCCGCTAGCCGATCTTCAGGCGATCGATGCGCGGATTGACGAGCGGGTCTTTGCTGCCCTGTCGGTCGATGCTTCGGTCGCCTCACGCGCCAGCTATGGCGGAACCGCGCCCGAACAGGTAAGACAGCGCGTGGCTGAAGCGCGCGTCGCGCTGGGGCTGGAGTAAACGCCATGCGCCGTCAGGTTCTTCCCGCTGTTCTGCTGCTGGCGCTGGGCGCTTGCGGACAGCAGGCGGATCTGAAGCCCAGGGCCGGACAAGACTTGCCGCCGCCGCCTTATGGGCGCGAGGATCGACCCCAGGCAAAGGCTTTGCTCCAGGTCGATCCCCAAGCCGCTCCGGAGCGCAGCGTGGAGCTGCGAAAACGTTCGGAAGATCGCACTGACGATCCGTTCGACCTGCCCCCTTCCGACGAGTAAGCATCCATGGACCATTTTCAGATCATCAACGGCGAACTTCACGCCGAGCGCGTGCCCTTGAGCCGCATTGCTGCCGAAATCGGCACGCCCGTCTACGTCTATTCGCGCGCCACGCTTGAGCGCCACGCCCAGGTCTTCAATGAAGCGCTCAGCGCGCTGCCCAGGAAGCACGTTGCCTTTGCGATCAAGGCCAACCCGAATCTGGCCGTGCTGCGTGTGATGCAGCGTGAAGGCTTTGGCGCCGATGTCGTTTCCGGCGGTGAACTGGCGCGCGCGCTGGCCGCCGGGATGCCGGGGCAGGACATTGTCTTCTCCGGCGTCGGCAAGCTTGAGCGCGAGATGATCCAGGGCCTTGAGGCCGGAATCGGGCAGTTCAATATCGAGAGCGAGGAAGAAGGTATCGAACTCGCCGCCGTGGCCGCCGCGCGCGGCCAGCGCGCTGCCTGCGCGCTGCGCGTCAATCCCGATGTCGATGCCCGGACGCACGAGAAGATCTCGACCGGCAAGGCTGAAAACAAGTTTGGCGTGCCGATCGATCGCGCCGTCGGGATCTACAGCCGGCTGGCGGCGCTGCCGGGGCTCGATATGCGCGGGGTGGCGGTCCACATCGGCAGCCAGTTGCAGCATCTCCAGCCGCTGGAGGATGCCTTCATCAAGGTCGGAGCGCTGATCGCCGAACTGCGCGCCAACGGCCAGACGGTAACCCATGCCGATCTGGGCGGGGGCCTGGGCGTTACCTACAAGGCCGGCGAAGTCTATCCGACCCCGGCCGAATATGGTGCAATGGTTGCCCGCGTCTGTGGTGGCTGGGACGTGACGCTGATGTTCGAGCCCGGCCGCGTGATCGTTGGCAATGCCGGTGTTCTGCTGACCCGCGCTATCCGGGTTAAGCGCAGTTCGAACAACACGCCGTTCGTGATCGTCGATGCGGCGATGAACGATCTGGCCCGTCCGGCCATGTACGGCGCCTGGCACGATTTCGAGGCGGTGAAGCCCACCGGCCAGCGGATGACCGCACATATCGTCGGCCCGATCTGCGAAACCGGCGATACCTTCGCCATGGACCGCGAGATTGACGCTCTGGTGGCGGGCGATCTGGCGGTGTTCCGCACCGCCGGTGCCTATGGCGCGACCATGGCCTCGTCCTACAATAGCCGCGGCTTCGTGGCTGAAGTCATGGTTGATGGCGATCAGTTCGCGGTCGTCGCCGATCGGATCCTGCCCGAGGCGATTACCTCGGCCGAGCGGGTGCCGGCCTGGCTGGCCTGATGCTGCACAGCCTGCCCCTGTTCCACCGCCTGGCCGGCCAACCGGTCATCGTGCTGGGCGAAGGGGAGGCGGCCGAAGCCAAGTGCCGCCTGCTTGAACGCGCCGGGGCAGTGATTGTCGATGCCGGTAATCAGCAGGCCAGACTGGCTTTCGTTGCATTGGATGATCCGGAAGCGGCCGCTGCGGAGCTCAAGGCGCGCGGCCTGCTGGTCAACGTGGTCGATCGGCCCGAGCTGTGCGATTTCACAACACCCAGCGTGCTGGAACGCGGGCCGGTTCTGGTCGCGGTATCGACCGGCGGAGTCTCGGCCGGGCTCGCCAAGGCGCTGCGGTTGCGGCTGGAAGGCTTGCTGCCGGCCTCGCTGGGTGCGCTGGCAGATGCCTTGAATGCGGCGCGTGCGACGATGAAGCTGCGCTGGCCCGACGGAAAAGAACGCCGCCGGGTCATGGATGCGGCGCTGGCCGCAGGCGGCCCGCTTGATCCTCTGGCGGAAGGTGGCGATGTTGCGGCTTGGCTCAGCGGTGCGAGAGGTAGCGCGGGCGGCCGGTGCGAGATCACCTTGCGCTCCACCGATCCCGATGACCTGACATTGCGCGAGGCCCGCTGGCTCGGCAGCGCCGATTTGGTGGCTTACGAACCCGGTGTCCCACCTGCGGTACTGAATCGTGCGCGGGCCGATGCCGCATTGCTTGAACTGGGGGCTGGCCTGGCCTTGCCGGATGAGCCGGGCCTCACCGTGATCATTCGGCTGGGATCAACAGCACCTTGATCTGGGCCAGGGCGATCGGCTTGCTCCGATCATCCTGCCAGGCTTCGGCATTGACCAGGGCAACCCGGCGGCCGGCGCGGGTGACCGTGCCCTTGGCATAGGTTACCTGTTCGGTCCCGCCGCGCATGAATTCCACCTGGATGTTAACCGGCTTCAGTCGCATCGCTTCGCCCCGGCGGCCCAGCTCGGCCTGCAGCGCGGCAAAGCCCGCCATTTCCATCAAGCCGGACATGGCTCCCCCATGCAGGAAGCCGGGGCGGCCGGCGACCCGGTTGGAATAATCGAACTTGAGCACCGGTTCGCCAGATTCATCATGATCGATCTCGATACCCAGGGCCTGGGCATAGGGGGGCAGGACCAGGGTGCTCACAGGTAGGATCCGTGCGTTGCCATGAAGGTGCCGGTCACGTGCGCCACCGGATCGGCCGGATCGCCATCGTGGGCAATACCGCGAATGAACGAGATGGTCCGGGTCAGCTTGTAGCATTCGCCGCGCCCGATTATCGTTTCTCCCGGTTTGGCCGCGCGCATGTAATCCACCCGCAGGTCCAGCGTGGCATGGGGCACAAACTTCTTATTGAGCGTCCAGACGCTCATCGAGGTGGCATTGTCCATCAGGCTGATGATCGGGCCAGAGGCCAGCACGCCCTGGCCATCGATCCCGACCAGTTCCTCCCGCCACGGGAGGGTCAGTTCCACCCAGTCTGGCCCGTGGTCGTGATAACGGATGCCCAGCCAGCCGCCATGACCGTGGCGGGTCATCATGCGCGAGGCAAGCGATGGGTCAAACTCCGTGCCGGGCGGCACGACGCTGGGCGGGGACTGGCTCATGCCCGTTTCTCTGCTGAGACCGCAGGCCGATTACAATCTTTTAATTTCATCTTCGATCCCCGCATCGGCGAGGCTGTGCAGGCAGGGCAAGCCCGTCCTGCGCCAAACCCAGGGGAATAAAGATGAACCTGCCCAAGATCGATATCGCTGCGCTGCCCGATCTCAACACGCTGACCGGCGTGTTCGGAAGCCTTTCGCACCCGGCTCAGGGGCTTCAGTCGAATGATACGTTCATCATGATGATGACCTTCGTCTACGATGTGATCGTGGGCGGCGGGATCTAGACTGGCCCCGATGCTGATCGGACCGGAACTGATGGCGCTGCGGGCAGACGATAGCCCGCAGCGCCGGATCCAGCAGCGGCTGGTCGCACAATCGGCGGCCTGGCGGCAGTCGGGCGCACGCGCCCGGATCGAAGCCGAGCTCCCCTGCCTGGCCGCTGGCGAGGCATTGGATGCGCTCCCCGCCCTGCACGCGCTGTTCGCCCCGGGAAGCCCCGCCGCAGCTGAACTGGTGGGAGAAGTGGTCAATTGGCTGCTGGGCGAGCTCGGGCAGCAGCCGCTGGGGCAAGTGCCGCTACGCCATCAGTGTGATCGGGCATTGGCCACGCTGGTTCTGGCGCGCTGCAACAGTGCCAACCTGGCCTTGCAGGTGATCGACGGGGCCGGCCTCGCGCTGAAGCCGCCCGCACAGTCGGTCACCTTCGCGGCCCATGAAAGCTGGGAGCACGTTCTGGCAGGCCGGGCCGAAGTAGAGCAGGTGCGGGCAATCGCGCCGCGTCCCGGCGGCATCGCGCTGCAAAGGGCCAACGCCAGACTCAGTCCGGGATCGATCCTGCATCGCAAGGGCCGCGAAGTGGCTCAGATCTATCAGCGGGTGCCGGGAGTGCTGGTCCTGTTACGATTGCAGCGGCCTGATGGATCAAGCGATCCGAGCTGCGAATATGCCCTCGATGATGGCCGCCTGCTTCATCAGTCGGCGGCGAGCCCACGCGATAGCCGGCTTGAACTGGCGGTGTCCCTGCTTGGCCGGATGGGCCGCAGCGACGCCGTGCCCTTGCTGGCATCAATGGCGGAAGAAAGCGGTACACCCCATTTGCGCTGGCAGGCCCTGCGCGAATGTCTGGCGCTGGACAGCGGCGCCGGCTTTGTGGCCCTTTCCGCCATCGCCCGGCGCAGTGGGGATCCCCTGGCGGTCCCGGCCGGGGCACTGCGGGCGCAGCTGCTCGAAACCTACCCCCAATTGGCAGAGGTGCCGATATGCCCCGCGTAATCGAACGGATCGACGATCAGATCGCCAGCCTGGCGGAAGTCTGCGATGGCTTGGCAGCATCCGGGGTTGATTTTGAAGACCCGGAACAGCTCGATAATTGCGCCCTCTGGCTGCGGCGGCTGGGTAATGACAAGCAGTTCCTGGGCGACGTATTGGTGGCCGAACTGGCCCAGCGCCACCGGGAGGACGTGCTCGACAGTTCCTATGGCCCGCAGGTGGTGATGCTGGCTCCGCCCAATGGCAACTTCTTTATCCGCGCTAATCTGTGGCCATCGACCGACGAGCATATGCTGCGGGCTTCCGGCGGGACATCGTTCGTCTACGGCCTGCCGCACGATCATAACTTCAGCTTCCTGACCCTGGGCTATTTCGGGCCGGGCTATTGGAGCGACTATTACGAATATGACTATGGGGATGTAATTGGTCACGCGGGCGAGGCCGTTCCGAGCCTGCGCTTTGTTGAGCGGTCACGGTTGGAAGAGGGCAAGCTGATGCTCTACCGCGCTCATCTGGATGTCCATGCCCAGCACCCGGCCGATGCCCTGTCCGTTTCCTTGAACATCATGCAGACCACCGGCGCGCAAGGCTGGCTGGACCAATACCGCTTCGATCTGGACCAGCGGCGGATTGGCGCGATCGTTTCCGGCGGGCCGAGCGAGGCCTTCCTGCGCATCGCAGTGGGGCTGGGCGGGGCTGAAGCCTTCGATCTGGCTGAGCGTTTCGCCCACCACCACCCAAGCGACCGGATGCGGCTGGCGTGCTGGGATGCCTTGGCCGGTGCGATCAGCGATGTCGGAGCGCGTGACGGGTTGTGGCATCGCGCTGAACAGGCTGGAAGCCGGCTGGTGGCGATGGAGGCCAAGGCGCGCCGCGCCGAACTCTTGGCTTAGGCAAAGCCCCCAACCAGGGCATCGATGGCGGCTTGAAGGATTACGGCAGCCGCCGCCGCATCGATCCGGTCAACGCGCTTGGCGCGGCTCATGTCCTGGGCGATCAGGGCGCTTTCGGCGCTGGCCGTAGACCAGCGCTCATCCCACAGCAGCACCGGCAGGCCCAGCGCTTCGGCCACGTTGCGGGCATAGGCGCGGCTGGACTGGCTGCGTGGCCCTTCGCTGCCGTCCATATTGAGCGGCAGGCCGATCACCACCCCGGTGATCCCCCGGTCTGCTACCAGCGCCGCCAGCGCTTGGCGGTCCGCGCCGAACTTGCCGCGCTTGAGCGTCTTGCCGGGCGAGGCAAAACGCCAACCGGCATCGCAGAAAGCCGTGCCGATAGTCTGCGTGCCGAGGTCAAGCCCCAGCAACGCTCCGCCGACCGGCAGAGCGGTGCGGAAATCTGCCGCGAAGGTGGTGACTATCGCGCTTGCCATGCCTTGGCCCGGCGCACGAAGTCAGCCCGCAGGTTCGCCCAATACATTGGCACATCATAGATGTGATAATTGCCTTCAGGCAGCACGAAGGGGCCCATGTCCGGGCCGCCACCGATCCGCAGGATGCCCTGCGCATCGCAGCGCGCACCGACCAGACCGGGCTTGATCGTTCCGTTCTGCAAGCGGGTATCCGGCACCATAGCCCCGAGATTGGCGCTAGCCGGAGCTGTTCCGCCGGCTACGCCGGTCAGCGGATTGGAACAGAGGTAGTTGCCAGCACCAGCAGTGCCCTTTCCGGCGAAGCGGTGGTAGGCATTGATCATCATCCCCGCATCGCCATCATCGGTAAAGCTGAGCCACGAAATGACGCAGCCGGTCTGGTCCGGCCGGGTGCAGGCCGGAAAGCCCATGGCCGGCAGGTCAGTGGTCTGGTCGACCAGCCAGCCGATCGGATAGGCCGCAACCAGCCGGGGGGCGAGCGAGGTCCCCTTCACTTTGTCGGCCAGCAGCCGCTTCAGGTGATAGCCGCCCTGGCTGTGGCCCGCGATCACGAAGGGGCTGCCCGGTGGGATGGCGGCGATGAACTGGTCAAACGCCGCCGATACGTCGGCATAGGCCAGATCAAGCGCCTGCTTTGCTTCCGGCTTATCGGTCACGAAGGCGCCAAAAGTGGCCTGGCGATAGCGCGGCGCCCAGACCTGGCTGGAAACGTTGAACGGGGTTGCCGCAGCCCGGACCATCATTCCCGCGATGCGATTGGCATCAGCATCGTCCAGCGGTGCATTCCAGTGCGCGCGCTTGAGATAGGTGGTGGGGTGGATGAAGAAGACCGGCACGGCCAGCTGCTTGTCCTCGGCCTTGAAGCCGGTGGGCAGCCATTGGGCCGGGCTCGATTCCTTCAAGTCTGGCCGGGCAATCCACTTCGCCGGATCGGCATAGGCATTGGGAGCTGCAACGGGCTGCTGCTCAAAGGCTGCAGCGGGGGTGAAGGCCATGCGGGTCAGCTGCTCGGGATAAAAACCCAGCGCCAGGCGGCCCGCCATGAACAGGACAATCAGTGCAGCAATGACGTAAAGAAACTTGCGGGCCATCGTTTACCCCTTGTTGGCCGCTTCGGACCGATCGTTGCGTTCCGACTGCCGCTCCAGCGCAACCTTGAGCATGGCGATCATCGGATCGGCCAGCATCAGGCCGATGATCCCGAACAGGGCACCCATGATCAACTGGGCGCCCAGCACCAGCGCTGGGGCCAGGTCGGCCGTCTTCTTGGCGATCATCGGCACGATGATATTGCCGTCCACGGTCTGGACCACGACATAGACGAAGATGCAGTAGAGCCCCATTTCCCAGCCGCCCGAAAAGCCGACCAGGACCATCAACAGGCCAGAGATTGGCGCGCCGATGTTGGGCAGGAAGGCCAGCAGGCCGGTCAGCAGGCCCAGCAGCCCGGCCATCGGCACGCCATAGATCGCCAGCATGAGCCAGGTGCCGACGCCTTCCACCGCCATGCCGACCAGTCGGCCGAACATCAGCATGCGCAGGGTCTTGCCCATCTGGGCGGCGGTGACATCGAAGGAATCGCGCTCTTCTCGCGGGAGCATCCAGGCAAAGCCGCGGCGGTAAAGCTGGGGTTCGGCGGCGAAGTAGATGCCCATCACCACGATCAGGAAGGCCGTCGTCAAACCACCGATCACGCCGCCTACGGCCGAGGTTACCTGACGGACCCCGCCGATCGCCTGTTCGATCAGGCTTTGGACGTTGTTCGTGTTGATCCGGAAGCCGTGGGTTTCCAGCCAGGCAGCAACCTTCAAGGTCTGGGCCTGCACGATGGCCGGCAATTCGGAGGCTTGCGCGGCAATCTGGCTGCCGGCGAACATGGCGGTCCAGGTCAGGAAGGCCACGGCAAACAGCAGCACCAGCGTCACCCGGATCGCCCGATTCACCGGAAGGACCCGGCCCAGCAGCCGGGCGCCGCCATCGATCATCGCCGCAAAGACCATGCCGCCGAAGATGACCAGCAAGGGTTGCGCCAGCAGCACGGCCAGCGCCACCAGCCCGACCATCCCGATCCAGACGAAAGCGCGCTTCGCCTCGTGCCGCAGCAGCGGATCGGAAATGTCGGTCGGCCCGACCAGGGTGGCAACCGGCGCCTTGGCAGCAGCCTTGCGCGGGCGGCGCTCCTTGATCGGACCCCTGCTGGCAGCTTCGGTCATGCTCGGCGCTCTGCCTTACCGGCCATGCGGCTGGTGGACCGGACGCAGGCTGCGCCAGGCCCGATCACCGCGTAGGGCGCCCCACCAGCTCAGCGGGTTCCAGCTTTCGCTGCCGTTGAGGCTGAAGGTGGTGAATTCTGCGCGACCGCCGATGTCATAAAGCGGCACCGGGCCGCCCAGGCCGTTTTCCCACAAGGCGGCGCGGCTGTCGGCCGAATGGTCACGATTGTCGCCCATCAGGAAGACATGGCCTTCGGGCACGGTGATCTCGTCCATGTTGTCGAGGCTCTGCTGCATGTGGTCGATCACCACAAAGCTGGCGCCGTTCGGCAAGGTTTCGCGGAAGGCCGGGATTTCATAGACAATCCGCCCCGAGGGCAGCCGGACCTTGTAGTTTTCGAAATAGGTATAGCACGGGCTGCCGTCGCAGCTTAGCTGCGGGTCTTCGGGCAGCTGCACCGAAGGCTCGATCGTGCGCGGCACGGGCTTGCCGTTCAGGATGATGATCCCGTCCTGCACCGCAATCCGGTCACCCGGGCGAGCGACGACGCGCTTGATCAGGTCTTCCTCGCGGTTGGCAGGGACCACGATCACGATATCGCCATAGTCCGGTGTGCCGCCCAGAACCCGCCACTTGCCGCGCGGCAGCAGGTGGAAGCTGACCGAGGACCAGTTGAAGCCATAGGGGAACTTGGAGACGACCAGTCGATCACCCACCAGCAGGTTGGGCATCATCGAGATCGAAGGGATGTAGAACGGCTTGGCCACAAAGCTGTGAAAGGCCAGCACGGCCAGCAGCATCAGTGCCAGGCTTTTTACTTCGGCGAACCAGTTGACCTTGTCGGACTTGGCGGAAGCATCGGGGGTGTTGTCAGTCATGGGTACCGTCATTTGGGGCGGGCCTCGATAATCACAAAGGCCTGGGCCCAGGGATGGTCGTCAGTAAGTGTCAGGTGAACCACGGCTTCATGGCCGGGCGGGGTGATTTCGGCAAGTCGCGCGGCCGCGCCGCCTGTCAAAGCCAGGGTCGGCGCACCGGAGCGGGCGTTGACCACGCCGATGTCCTTCATGAACACGCCGCGCTTGAATCCGGTGCCAACGGCTTTGGAAAAGGCTTCCTTGGCGGCAAAGCGCTTGGCCAGGGTGCCAGCTTTGGTGAAGGGACGCGAATTGCCCTTGGCGCGCTCAATCTCGGTGAAGACGCGGTTCTCGAACCGCGCGCCAAACCGGTTGAGCGAATTCTGGATCCGCTCGATATTGCAGAGGTCGGAACCGATCGCGATGATCAACGCGCTGCGTCCATCAGTTCGCGCATCCGCCGGATACTGGCTTCGAGTCCAACGAAGACTGCCTCGCCGATCAGGTAATGCCCGATGTTGAGTTCGGCGATCTGGGGAATCGCGGCCACGGGCTGGACGTTATCGTAGGTAAGTCCGTGGCCCGCGTGCGGCTCGATCCCGTTCTTGGCGGCAAGTGCGGCCATATCGGCCAGCTTCTTCAGCTCGATCGTGCGCGCTTCGCCTTCGGCATGGGCATAGTCACCGGTGTGCAGTTCGACCACCGGCGCGCCCAGCTTTATCGCGGCCTCGATCTGGCGTTCGTCCGGACCGATGAACAGGCTGACGCGGACCCCGGCATCGCGCAGGCGGCTGACGATCGGGACCAGGCGGTTGTGCTGGCCGGCCGCATCAAGCCCGCCCTCGGTCGTCCGTTCCTCGCGCCGTTCGGGGACGATGCAGGCGGCGTGCGGCTTGTGGCGCAGCGCGATCTCCACCATTTCGTCCGTCGCGGCCATTTCCAGATTGAGCGGCAGGCCTGTTGCCTCATGCACGCGCGCCAGATCCTCATCGCGGATGTGGCGGCGGTCCTCGCGCAGGTGAATGGTGATGCCGTCGCCCCCGCAGGCGGCCACGATCTGCGCGGCACGAACCGGATCGGGATGATCACCACCGCGCGCGTTGCGAATGGTCGCAACGTGATCGATGTTCACGCCCAGGCGCAGATGCTGCGGTATCACGGCCTCACGCTCACGGTTTTGCACGGCTCCCCGGCTTGGTTGCCGGGCTTGCTGCCAGTTCTGGCGGCAGCTCATCCGGCGCGTATGTCGGGAAGTTTATGGCAATCAACGGGAAAAATGGCACGCCAAGATCGACCGAACCCGCCGAACGGTCGACGAGCGCCGCGGCAGCAATCACTTCGCCGCCCGCTTCGCGCACGCAATCCATCGCCTCGCGGCTGGACAGGCCGGTGGTCACCACATCTTCCACCAGCAGGACCTTTTCGCCGGGTTCGACGGTGAAACCGCGGCGCATTTCAAAGGTGCCGGTGGGGCGTTCGACAAAGATTGCCTCGACGTCCAGCGCGCGGCCCATTTCATGGCCGATGATCACGCCGCCCATGGCCGGAGAGACCACCTTGGCGATGTCCTTGCGCAGTTCCCGCGGGATTTTCTGGGCTAGTGCAATTGCCAGGCGCGCTGCCCGGGCCGGGTCCATCAGCACCCGGGCGCATTGCAGGTAATGGGCCGAGTGGCGGCCCGATGACAGCAGGAAATGCCCTTCTAGCAAGGCCTTGCTGGCGCGGAATTCTGCCAGAACATCTTCATCCTGCATGAAAAATTCGATCCTTTGCCTGATATCGACGCCGCAACCACGGCCAAAGTGCCGCCTTGGCTGCGGGGGTGTTCAAAAATATCCCCTAGAGGCGCTTGAGGTGCCCCGCAAGCGCGCGTATAGGCCCCAGCAAATCTGACTCCCATGGGGGCGGGAGATGGGCTTGGCCCTGCTCTTGCCGCAAAGGAAAGCGAAAGTAGCGCTACGATGATACTGGCTCGAACCGCCCGCGCCGCGGGACATGCGATCAAGGCAATCGGCCTTTCCCTGGCACTGGCCGCGCTGCCGCAAGCGGCAATCGCCGCTCCGGCTGCCGCTGCCGCGCCGGCTGCTGATGCGGCTGCATCGGCTGCCCCTTCGGCCGCAGCCCCGGCTGCAGCCACTCCGGGTCCTGCTGCTCCGGCTGTTGCCGCTGCCCCGGCTCCGGAAGCGCCGAAGGTTGATCCCAACGATCCCCGCTTCCAGGTTGCCCCTGGCGGTTACACGCCGATGGCGCCGACCCCGGGCAAGGGCATGCCGGTTCCCGGTGCGATCCACCTGCAGGACCAGTATTCGCCGACCGGTGAATATGCCCGCTGGATGCATGATGCCTTCCTGCTGCCGATTATCACGGTGATCTCGCTGTTCGTGCTGGGCCTGCTGCTGTGGGTCATCGCTCGCTACAACCGCCGCGTTAACCCGGTCGCTTCGAAGACCAGCCACAACACTGTGCTCGAAGTGATCTGGACCGGCGTGCCGATCCTGATCCTGGTTGCGATTGCGGTTCCCTCGGTCACCCTGATCGCCAAGCAGTACAAGCCGGCTCCGGCCAAGGCTGTTACGATTAAGGCCACCGGCAACCAATGGTTCTGGACTTACAGCTACCCGGACAACGGCGGTTTCGAAGTGATTTCGAACATGCTGCCGGAAGAAGAAGCCAAGAAGCGCGGTGAACCGACCCACCTCGCGGCAGACTTCCGCATGGTTGTTCCCGCCGGTGAGCCGATCCGTCTGCAGGTTACTGCAGCTGACGTGATCCACTCGTTCGCGGTCCCGTCGCTGTGGTCGAAGCTTGACGCTGTTCCGGGCCGCATCAACGAGAAGGTGCTCTTCATCAAGGAGCCGGGCGTGTACTACGGTCAGTGCTCGGAACTCTGCGGTGTTCGCCACGGCTACATGCCGATCGTGGTCGAAGCCCTGCCGCGTCCCAAGTATAACGCGTGGGTCATGACCCAGGCTGGCGGTAAGATCGATGGTCTGCCCGAAGCCCCGGCTGCTTCGCCGGCCCCGGCCGCCTAAGCCAGAATTAGAAGGACAAGGGTTCCATCATGGCTACCACCGCCGAACACTTCCAGGCCCACGACGACGGGGCTCATCACGATCATGACCACAAGCCGGGCTTCTTTGCCCGCTGGTTCATGTCGACCAACCACAAGGACATCGGGACGCTGTACCTGATCTTCGCGATCTTCGCGGGGATCGTCGGCGGTGCCTTCTCGGGCATGATGCGCCTTGAGCTGGCCCACCCCGGGATCCAGTACCTCGACACCTTCGCTCGCTGGTTTGGCGAAGCCAACCCCAGCTTTGACCAGTCGCTCCACATGTGGAACGTGCTGATCACCGCGCATGGCCTGATCATGGTGTTCTTCATGGTCATGCCGGCGATCATCGGTGGCTTCGGCAACTGGTTCATCCCGATCATGATCGGCGCGCCCGACATGGCCTTCCCGCGCATGAACAACATCTCGTTCTGGCTGACCGTGGCGGGCTTCTGCTCGCTGCTGATGTCGGCCTTCGTGCCGGGCGGCACGGGACTTGGTGCTGGGATCGGCTGGACGGCCTATGCGCCGCTTTCAACCTATGGTTCGACCGGCCCGGCCGTGGACTTCGCGATCTTCTCGCTCCACCTGGCAGGCGCCGCCTCGATCATGGGTGCGATCAACTTCATCACGACCATCTTCAACATGCGTGCGCCGGGCATGACCCTGCACAAGATGCCGCTGTTCGTGTGGTCGGTGCTGGTTACCGCCTTCCTGCTGCTGCTGGCCCTGCCGGTTCTTGCTGCCGCGATCACCATGCTGATCACCGACCGCAACTTCGGCACGACCTTCTTCGATCCGGCTGGCGGCGGCGATCCGGTGCTTTACCAGCACCTGTTCTGGTTCTTCGGCCACCCCGAAGTGTACATCATGATCCTGCCGGGCTTCGGCATCATCAGCCAGATCGTCTCGACCTTCTCGAAGAAGCCGGTCTTCGGCTACCTCGGCATGGCTTACGCCATGGTCGCGATCGGTGTGGTCGGGTTCGTCGTCTGGGCGCACCACATGTACACCACCGGCATGAGCGTGAACACGAAGCTGTACTTCACCCTGGCCACCATGGTGATCGCGGTGCCGACCGGCATCAAGATCTTCAGCTGGATCGCCACGATGTGGGGCGGCAGCCTTGAGTTCAAGTCGCCGCTGGTCTGGGCGATGGGCTTCATCTTCCTGTTCACCGTGGGCGGCGTGACCGGCGTGGTCCTGGCCAACGGCGGCGTGGATGACGTGCTGCATGACACCTACTATGTGGTGGCGCACTTCCACTACGTGCTGTCGCTGGGCGCAGTGACTTCGCTCTTCGCCGGGTTCTATTACTGGTTCCCGAAGATGAGCGGCCGCATGCACTCGGAATTCCTGTCGCACCTGCACTTCTGGGTGTTCTTCATCGGCGTGAACACGATCTTCTTCCCGCAGCACTTCCTGGGTCTGCAGGGGATGCCGCGCCGTTACCCGGACTATGCGGAAGCCTACGCCTACTGGAACTACGTCTCCTCGATCGGCTACATCATCATGGCGAGCTCGCTGGTGATCTGGTTCGTCAACATCATCTATGCCTTCACCCTGGGCAAGAAGGCTGCTGACAACTACTGGGACGAAGGTGCCACGACGCTGGAATGGACCCTGTCCAGCCCGCCGCCGTTCCACCAGTTCGAAACCCTGCCGGTGATCGAGGACAAGGGTCACCACTAAGACCCGGTCCGTCCGAACCGACTGGACAGAATCCGCCCCGGCCCGCAAGGTCCGGGGCGTTTTCTTTGGGAGCTTCACGATGCCTGAAATGCGGATGGTCGATTGCGGGGATGTCAGCCTGCGCTGTGCGATCGAAGGCCCTGCGCCGGGCACCGCGCCGCTGGCGATCATGGTCCACGGTTTTCCGGAAAGCTGGTATTCCTGGCGCCATCAGCTGGGCCCGGTTGCTGCGGCTGGTTTCACGGCCTGTGCAATCGACGCGCGCGGTTATGCCGGATCGGACAAGCCGCAGTCGGTTGAGGCCTATGCGCTGGAAAAGATCGCTGGCGACCTGATCGGGCTGGCCGATAGGCTCGCGCCAGACCAGCCGCTGATCCTGATCGGACACGATTGGGGGGCGCCCATTGTTTGGAACACCGCCTTTACCAACCCGCAGCGCGTCAGCGCTGTGGCTGGCCTCTCGGTTCCGTTTGCCGGTGCGCCGCTGCGCCCCTTCACCGAGGTATTCCGCGAACATTTCACCAGCCAGGGGCGGTTTTTCTATCAGGAGTTCTTCCAGGAGCCCGGCGTGGCCGAGGCCGAGGCAGAGGCCGATCCGCGCGATTTCGTGGCGCGGATGATGTATTCGATCTCCGGCGATGTCCCGCCGGGGAACTACTGGGACAAGCCTTTTGGCGCGACCTTCCTCGAGGGGCTGCCCGATCCCCAGCCGGTCCCTTGGCTCAGCGAGGCCGACCTCGATTACTACGAGGCCGAGTTCCGCAATTCCGGTTTCCGGGGGCCGCTCAACCGTTATCGCAACCACGAGCGGGACTATGAGTGGCTGAAGGCCTGGCAGGGCAAGCAGCTGGAGCAGCCATGCCTGTTCATCGGCGGCACACGCGATCCCGCAACCGGCCTGTTCGGTGCCGTGGCTGATCCAGTGGCGATGATGCGGATGTTCGCGCCACGGGTTGAAGGCCATGTGCTGGAAGGCGTTGGCCACTGGACCCAACAGGAGCGCCCTGAAGAAGTGAACGACCTGCTCATCGATTGGTTGAAGCGACTCTGACTGGCGACTATAGGCCCTGCCAACCATGACCGCTGCCAGCCAACCTGTACCGGCCCTGCCGACCGACTGGCGCGATTTCTTCGCGCTGACCAAGCCGCGCGTGATGAGCCTGGTGATCTTCACCGGCCTCTGCGGGTTGCTCGCTGCGCCGGGCCATGTGAACCCGGTTCTGGGCTTTACGGCCATTCTCTGCATTGCCGTGGGCGCTGGTGGTTCGGCCGCGCTCAACATGTGGTGGGAAGCGGATATCGACGCCAAGATGAAGCGCACCGCCGGACGGCCGCTCCCGGCCGGGCGGATGCCGCGCGAATCGGCGCGCGATTTCGGCATGGCGCTGTCGTTCTTCTCGGTGCTGATGATGGCCGTGGGCGTGGGCTATCTGGCCGCGGCGGTGCTGGCCTTCTCGATCTTTTACTATGCGGTGATCTACACCATGTGGCTGAAGCCGCGGACGCCGCAGAACATCGTGATCGGCGGCGGGGCGGGGGCCTTTCCGCCGATGATCGGTTGGATCGCCGCCACGGGCGAGATCACGCTGATGCCGATCCTGCTCTTCGCGATCATCTTCTTCTGGACCCCGCCGCACTTCTGGGCGCTCGCCCTGTTTGTCGAGACCGACTACGCCAAGGCCGGGATCCCGATGATGCCGGTAGTGGCCGGCCAGCATTCGACCCGGCGTCAGATCCTGGTCTATGCTGTCCTGCTGCTGCCGCTGGCCATGCTGCCGTTCTGGATCGCCGGAGCGGGCGTGGTCTATGGCGCCTCGGCGCTGGTGCTGTCGACGATCTTCCTAGTGCTGTCGCTGCGCGTCGCCGTGTTTCGCCAAGGGGTGGGGGAAACCGACATGGGACCTGAAAAGCGCCTGTTCGCTTTTTCGGTGTTCTACCTTTTTGCCCTGTTCGCTGCCCTGGTGGCGGACCGCTGGATCATGGGATGAAGCATATGCCAAAGTTTCCCGAAGACCCCCAAGCTGAACGCAAGCGGATCATCAAGCAGCGCAACCTGATGCTGGGCGGCTTGCTCGGCGCGATGGTCGTGCTGTTCTATTTCATCAGCATCGCCCGTCTGGGGGGCTAAAGCCATGGCCCTGAGCCTGCCCAAGGACCCCAACGCCCGCACCGGGATGTTGGCCCTGCTGGGCGCCTGCGCGATGCTGGCGCTCGGTTTCGCCTCGGTCCCGCTTTACCGGATCTTTTGCCAGGTCACCGGCTTTGGCGGCACCACCATGCGCGTGAGCGAAGCCCAGGCGGCTACCGTAAAAACCACGGGCAAGACCATCTCGGTTCGTTTCGATGCCAATGTCGATCGCCAGATGCCCTGGCAGTTCGCGGCCGAGCAGACCACGCAGGACCTGCGTATCGGTGCCCGCAAGATGGCGTTCTATCACGCCGAAAACATGGCCAAATACCCGATCACCGGGATCGCTTCGTTCAATGTCGAACCTGAGCAAGCGGGCAAGTATTTCAACAAGATTCAGTGCTTCTGCTTTAACGAGCAGACCCTGCAGCCGGGCCAGCGCGTGAATATGCCGGTGATCTATTACGTCGATCCGAAGATCCTTGAGGATCCGGAGACGAAGGACATCGAGCAGATCACGCTGAGCTACACTTTCCATCTTGCTGCGGATCAGCCTTCAAAGGCACTGGACCAGTCGGCAGCCGCACGATAAGGGCGGCGGGTATTTATGCGTCGCGGGGTGGCCCGCTGGCGCCTTTGGGATCAATTGGGGACACGGAAATGGCCGGCACCAAGAACCACGATTATCATATTCTCGAGCCCGATATCCTGCCGTTCCTCGGCTCGGCTTCGGCGCTGACTGCCACCAGCGGCGGCGTCTTGACGATGCATGACATGGCAGCCGGCAAGTATGTGCTGCTGGTCGGTTTCTTCGGGATCCTCTTCACCATGTTCCAGTGGTGGACCAAGGTTGTCCGCGAAGCGAACCAGGGCCACCACACCCCGGTCGTCCAGCTGCATCTGCGCTATGGCATGATCACCTTCATCGCTTCGGAAGTGATGTTCTTCGTTGGCTGGTTCTGGGCCTTCTTCGACTTTTCGCTGTTCCCCAGCGATCTGGCTGAAGTGGTTGGTGGCCAGTGGCCGCCCAAGGCGATCGAAGCCGTGCTCGATCCGTTTGATCTGCCGCTGCTCAACACGCTGATCCTGCTGTGCTCGGGCACCACGGTCACCTGGGCGCACCACTCGCTGATCCACGGTGATCGCGAAGGCCTGAAGAAGGGCCTGTGGGCCACGATCGCCCTGGGCGCGCTGTTCAGCTGCATCCAGGCTTACGAATATGCCCACGCGCCGTTCGCTTTCGGCCAGAACACCTATGGTTCGGCCTTCTACATGGCGACCGGTTTCCACGGCTTCCACGTTCTGGTCGGCACGATCTTCCTGGCCGTCTGCCTGAAGCGTGCCTACAACGGGGACTTCACCCCCAAGCAGCACTTCGGTTTCGAAGCGGCCGCCTGGTACTGGCACTTCGTTGACGTGGTTTGGCTGTTCCTGTTCGTCGCCATCTACGTGTGGGGCGGCTGGGGCCACCCGATCCACTGATGGACCACGGTTCCAACCAAACATCGAAAGGGCAGCCCGGCATCCCCGCGGCTGCCCTTTTCGGTCTTTGCCCGCAATGTGGTGAGCGGACCCTGTTTGCCGGGCCCGCCCGGTTTGCGCCGCGCTGCTCTTCCTGTGAGCTTGACTATTCGCAGTTCAACGTCGGGGATGGTCCGGCCGCGTTCCTGACCATGATTGTCGGCGCGCTGGTGGTCGGCCTGGCGGTGTGGCTGGAGTTTTCGGTTCATCCGCCGTTCTGGGTCCACATCATCCTGTGGGTCCCGCTGGTAGTGGGGCTGACGCTGTGGGGCCTGCGCGTGAGCAAGGCTGCCTTGTTGGTTGCCGAATACCGCCGCAAGGCCATCGAGGCGACCAGCAGCGACCTGCGCCAGTCCTGATGCGCCGCCTGCCGATCTTTGCGACGCTGCTGGTCCTGGCCGCTGTCGGCGTGATGATTGCGCTGGGCTTCTGGCAGCTTGATCGCAAAGCCCAGAAAGAAGCCATGCTGGCCCGCTATGCCGTGGCGCAGACGCTCAGCGCGGAAGTGCCGTGGCCGGTCGATCCAGGCGCTCAGGAAGCTGCGCTGTTCCGCCGCAGTACGCTCGATTGCAAGGTTGAGGGCAAGGATGCGCCACTGGCCGGCTATGACCGCCGCGGTACGGTTGGCTGGGCCCATGCAGTCACCTGCGTGCTTCCGAATGGTGCCCGCGCCGAGGTTGTCCTCGGGTGGTCGAAAGACCTGGCCGAACGCCAGTGGAGCGGCGGCACGGTGCAGGGCGTGATCGCGCCGGGAGCCGGGCATTCGGTCCGCCTGATCGCCGATCCGCCGGTTGCCGGGCTGGCTGCCAGCGCGGTGCCCGATCCCCAATCGATCCCGAACAATCACTGGTCCTATGCGATCCAGTGGTTCCTGTTCGCCGGGGTGGCGCTGGTTATCTATGCCCTGGCCCTGCGCAAGCGCCTTGCCGGGAGCGGCGGCGAGGGCTAACGGCCCCCCTTGATGGACTACATTTCGACCCGTGGCAGCGCTCCTGCGCTGGACTTCGCCGGAGCGACGCTTGCGGGCCTCGCCAGTGATGGTGGCCTTTACGTGCCGCGCGAATGGCCGCGCTTCACCGCTGCCGAGATCGAAGCAATGGCCGGCCTGCCTTATGCTGAACTGGCTGCGCGGGTGATGCAGCCCTTCGTCGGCGATAGCCTGACGCCGGAACGGCTGCTGGAGCTCACCACCCAGGCCTATGGCCGCTTTGCGCACAAGGCCGTTACCCCGCTCAAGCAACTGGATGAGCAGCAATGGCTGCTCGAACTGTTCCACGGACCGACGCTGGCGTTCAAGGATGTCGCGCTGCAGCTGCTTGGCCTGCTGTTCGAGGAATTCCTCAGCCGCGGCGGCGATCCGCTGACCATCGTCGGCGCCACCTCTGGCGATACCGGCTCTGCCGCGATCGATGCCGTGGCCGGCCGCGCGCGGGTCGAAATCTTCATGCTGCATCCCAAGGGCCGGGTGAGCGAGGTTCAGCGCCGCCAGATGACCACGGTGCTGGCCCCCAACGTCCACAACATCGCGATCGAAGGCACCTTTGATGATGCCCAGGCGATGGTGAAGCGGATGTTCAACGATGCGGCGATGACCAATCGCTTTGCCATCGGCGCGGTCAATTCGATCAACTGGGCGCGGCTGATGGCCCAGGTGGTCTATTACTTCGCCGCCGGGCTTCAGCTTGGCGCGCCGCATCGCAAGGCGGCCTTCTCGGTCCCGACAGGCAACTTTGGCGATGTCTTCGCCGGTTATGTCGCCGCGCAGATGGGCCTGCCGATCGAGCGGCTGATCGTGGCGACCAACGTCAATGATATCCTCCACCGCGCGCTGAGCACGGGCGACTATTCGCAAGGCACGGTTACCCCGACTGCCGCTCCGTCGATGGACATCCAGGTTTCGTCCAACTTCGAACGCCTGTTGTTCGATTTGGGCGGCCGCGATGGCAAGGCGTTGGCAGAACAGATGGCCGGGTTTGAAGCGACCAAGGCCATGCAGCTCAGCAACGCGCAGCGTGAAGGTGCCGCGGCGCTGTTTTCCAGCGCCCGCGCCGATGCCGATGACATGGCCCGTGCCCTGCGTTGGGCTTGGGACCAGACCGGCGAACTGCTCGATCCGCACACCGCGATTGGCCTCCATGCGGCCCAGCACGCCGGGATCGATCCGGGCGTCCCGGTCGTCACGCTGGCCACGGCCCATCCGGCCAAGTTTGGCGACGCAGTCGAACGCGCCACCGGCCAGCGCCCGACCCTGCCGAGCCGCGTTGGTGACCTTTACGAGCGCGAGGAGCGCTTGGCAGACCTGCCGGGCGACTATGCTGCAATCGCCGACTATGTCGCCGCCCGCGCGGTGCCGCGTGGCTGAGCTGCCAAATGGCTGAGCTTATCGAGGCGCCGGTCGTGATGACCGGCCAGGGCTGGCCGGACTATGGCCTGCTCGACAGCGGCCACGGTCGCAAGCTGGAGAGCTATGGCCCCCACCGCTTCATCCGGCCTGAGCCGCAGGCCTTGTGGCGCCCCCGGCTGGAGCGTTGGGCCTCTGACGGCGAATTCGTGCCGGCTTCGGACGAAGATGGCGGCGGCCGGTGGTCCTATGCCAATCCCGTTCCGCGTGAGGGGTGGACGCTGGCCCGCGGCGAGGTGAAGTTTACCGCGCAGTGCACGCCGTTCCGCCATCTCGGCTTCTTCCCGGATATGGCCCCGGTGTGGGACTGGATGGGCGAACAACTGACCGGGCGGACTGACGCCCAGACCATGAACCTGTTTGGCTACACCGGCGTCGGCACGCTCTCGCTCTCGCAATACGGCCCGGTCACCCATGTCGATGCCAGCAAGAAGTCGGTTGCCCAGGCGCGGGAAAACGCCGCCTTGTCTGGCATGGCCGAACGCCCGATCCGCTGGATCATCGATGACGCCGCCAAGTTCGCCGCGCGTGAGGTCCGCCGCGGCAAGCGCTATGACGGGATCATCCTTGATCCGCCCAAGTTCGGGCGCGGCCCCGAAGGGGAAGTCTGGCGACTTGAAGAGCACCTCGCGCCACTGGTGGGCGATTGCCGCCGCTTGCTGGATGGAGACAGCAGCTTCCTGTTCCTGACGGTCTATGCCGTGCGGATGAGTTCGCTGGCGCTGGCTGGTCTGCTCGATGAAGTCTTCGCAGACCTGCCCGGCAAGATTGAGCATGGCGACCTGGCTGCGCGCGAAACGGGTGACGATGGCCGCCTGCTGCCCACCGCGATTTTCGCGCGCTGGTCGAATCCCCGCTAAAGGGCGCCGATGACCGATTCGCTGATCCTGGAAGTTGCCGATTTCGAACACGATGTCCTGACCGGCATCTATTCCGAAGAAACCGGCCGGCCGCAGCCGCTGCGCTTCACGATCCAGGTGAAGCTCAAGGTGGCCGAGCGTTACGCCCCTGATACGCCGCTCAGCGCCAGCAAGAACTACATGGACCTGAAGTTCGCCGCCTCCGAGGCCTTGCCGGAGGGCGTGCACTTCACGCTGATCGAAGCCGTGGCCGACCATATCTGCGAAACGCTGTTCGTGCAGGATGAGCGGGTTGAGGCGGTTACCGTCAAGATCGTCAAACTGGCGATCAGCGAGGCGGGTGAGAAGATCGGCATTACCCTGACGCGCGAGCGGCGCTGATGGCGATTTACGAGGCCGACGGACTGCCCCCGGCGCCGTTGGCCGCCGCTGCGGAGTTTCATGCGCGGCATATTCCGATGATCCAGCAGGCGGCCTCGGCCGCCGACCACGATTGCCTGATCGTTGCCTTTCCGGACGCGGATCATACCCACCATGCTTGGCGGCTGGCGGCTGTGCAGATGCTGGCCCGGGCAATTGCGCCGCGCCGCATCAATGGTGTCAGCGGCGGCAGCGGACAGGCCATTGGCGCAGCAGCAGATTACTTCCAGCACGCGCCGGGCCTGACTGGACAATTGATTTCATTGGATGACTCGGGCGCGGGAGCGGTGTTACCAAGCGCGTCATGACGCTTGTCGATCAGTTCCAGCGCCGGATTACCTATCTGCGCCTGTCGGTTACCGACCGCTGCGATCTGCGCTGCGCCTATTGCATGCCCGAACGGCAGACCTTCCTGCCGCGCAATGAGGTGTTGAGCCTTGAAGAGCTGCACCGGCTGGCGCTTGGCTTCATCAGCCGGGGTGTAACCCGGCTGCGGCTGACCGGGGGGGAGCCGCTGGTGCGGCGCGATGTGATTGACTTGGTCCGGGCGCTGGGGCGCAAGCTGGGTGATGGACTGGAGGAACTGACCCTCACCACCAACGGCACGCAGCTCGCCCTATTTGCCGACGACCTGTTCGCCGCCGGGGTGCGACGGGTAAATGTGTCGCTCGATACGCTGGACCGCCAGACTTTCGCCCGGCTCGCGCGGCTCGACAGTCTGCCGCAGGTATTGGACGGGATCGCCGCAGCCAAGGCGGCGGGCCTGAAGGTCAAGCTCAACACCGTTGCGCTCAAGGGCGCCAATGCCGATGAAATCCCGGCACTGATTGAATGGGCGCACGGGCAGGGTCTGGATCTGACCCTGATCGAGGTCATGCCGCTGGGTGAGGTCGAGGAAGACCGCTTTGATCAGCACTTGCCGCTCAGCCTGGTCCGCGCTGATCTGGAACGGCGCTGGACGCTTGCGCCCAGCGACCACCGCACCGGTGGGCCGGCGCGCTATTTCGACATTGCCGAAACCGGCGGACGAATTGGCCTGATCACCCCGCTGAGCAACAATTTCTGCGATGGCTGCAATCGCGTGCGGGTCACGGCGACCGGCCAGCTCTATCCCTGCCTTGGCGGGGGTGAGCAGGTTGACCTGCGGGCCGCACTGCGGTCTGCCGATTCGGATGCGGCGCTGGCCGAAGCGCTCGGCACGGCGATGAAGATCAAGCCGCTGCGCCACACCTTCCGGATTGACGGCCGAGGCGAAGCGCCGGCCTTGCCGCGGCATATGTCGCTGACGGGAGGTTGAACATGGCGCGTCTGGTGTTTCTGGGGCGCCTGGCAGACCTGGCCGGCGCGGCCGAGCGGGAGGTGGCCCCGGGGCAGCTGGAAGCCATCCTGGCGGACCTGCCAGCAGGCCTTGCCATCGCGCTGCTCGATGAAAAGGTGCGAATCGCCCGCAATGGCGAACTGCTGGTCAATCCGGGCAGCGTTACCGTGTTTGCGGGCGACGAGATTGCCTTCCTGCCCCCGGTCAGCGGGGGCTGAGCCGTGATTGACGTTCGCCTACTAACCCAGCCGTTCGACCCCAATGCGGAGATCGACCGATTCGCCGGGCAGATCGGCAACACGGGTGGCCTCGCGACCTTTGTTGGCAAGGTGCGGGGCGGCGGCAGGGTCGAAGCGCTGGAACTTTCGCATTACGCGCCGCTGACCCTGCCGGGGATGGAGGCGCTGGCGGCAGCCGCTGCAGCGCGGTTTGCGGTTCAGGGCCTGCTGCTGCTGCACCGCGTGGGTCGACTTCACCCCGGTGAGCCCATTGTCTGCGTTTGTGCAGCGGCTGAGCACCGCCGTGCGGCCTTTGATGCGGTCGACTTCGCGATGGACCACCTCAAGAGCGATTCGTGGTTCTGGAAGCGGGAACTGCGCGGCGGGGTGTGGACCTGGATCGAACCGCGTGACCAAGATCGCGCCGATCTGGACCGCTGGCGTTAGGGCGCCAGTTGGCCCTGCAGTTCGGCAATGACCTTATCCTGCGCGGCGATCAGGGCATTGGCGGCCTCGCGGGCGGCCTTGGCCTCGCTGGCCGGTTCGCCCTCGATTCGGCTGGCTGCATAGATCGCGTCGATATCCGTCAGCGCGACCATGCCTTCGCTGCGCGCGGCATCCAGATCGGCCAAGGCGATCATAGCCACGGACCAAGCCTCGCTGGCCTTCGCAGCGCCGCTTGCGGCTACAACCGCCTTGCGAACCCGGCCTTCGCGCGCCTGGAACTTGGCGTCGGCCGCCCGGACCCGCCCCAGCAGCGAATCGATCTGGCGGGATACTGCAAGATCAAGCGGAGCGGGGGCTGGCGGGGCAGGTGGAACGGCTAAAGTGCCGGTCGCGCGTTCGATCTGCCGGCGGGCCAGCGTGGGGTATTCGCCCGGCGTTGACGCGCAGGCACCCAGCAGTATTACAGGGATCAGGCTGGCAGGCAGGCGATTCATCGTTTGTCCCATAGCACGCCCACAAAAGCGCGCCAGCGCGCAAGATTCCTTGGCTCTCTTGGTTGACAGCACCAGGACCTTGCACTAGGGGCGCTCCTTCTTGCGGCACCCCGCACACGCGGGGCGGCTGCTATGCTTTAAAGACGGAATAGGTCACATGTTCGCTGTAGTGCGCACTGGCGGCAAGCAATACCGGGTTGCCGCCGGAGACAAGATCGCGGTTGAGAAGCTGGCTGGTGAAGCCGGTGAAACCATCACGCTTGGTGATGTCCTGCTGGCTGGTGACGGCGGCGAAGTGAAGGATGCCAAGGGCGTCGTCGTTTCGGCCGAAATCATCGCCCAGGCGAAGAGCGAAAAGGTGATCGTTTTCAAGAAGCGTCGCCGCCATAACTATCGTCGCAAGAACGGCCATCGCCAGCAGATGACCCTGCTGCGCATCGTGTCGGTCGGTGGCGAAGCCCCGGCTAAGAAGGCTGCCAAGAAGGCCGCCCCCAAGGCCGAAGCGGCCGCTGAATAAGAATTCGGAGTAGTTCGAGATGGCACACAAGAAAGCAGGCGGTTCGTCGCGTAACGGTCGTGATTCGGCCGGCCGTCGCCTTGGCGTGAAGAAGTTCGGCGGTCAGGAAGTGATCGGCGGCAACATCATTATCCGTCAGCGCGGTACCCGTGTGTACCCGGGCGCCAACGTTGGCATGGGCAAGGATCATACCCTGTTCGCGCTGACCGAAGGCCGCGTGCGATTCCACGATGGCAAACTTGGCCGCAAGTACGTGTCGGTAGACATGGCGATTGCCGCCGAATAATCGGACAGTCGATATCGGGCTGTCCTGACGGGCAGCCCCGCCGAAGTTAAGCTTCGGCCGAATGAGGGAGAGGGGCCCACCCGTCTCCCTCTTTTTGCATCTCCCTCTGTCGCTCCGGGAACATCCCGGGCCAGATGTAACTTGGTCGTCACGGGATCGCGCTAGTGCGGCTCGGCGGGGCCGGACGAGTGGAGATGTAGCAATGTTCATGCGCAGCGAACGGCTGTTCCTGCGGCCTGCTTGGCCGGAGGACTGGGAAGAACTGCTCAGCCGCGTCGATGACGAAGCGGTGGCCAAGAACCTTGCCAAGGTGCCGTGGCCCTATACCGCTGATGACGCGCGCTGGTTCGCCAGCCAGCCGCAGGACCAGCGCCTGCCGCACTTCTTCATCACGATCCCGACCAGCCTTGAACCCGCGCGGATGATTGGCTGCATCGGGCTGGCGCACGACGGCGACGCGGTGGAGCTGGGCTATTGGCTGGCGCGCGATTACTGGGGCAAGGGCTATGCCAGCGAGGCCGCCCGCGCCGTGATTAGCGTTGCCCGGGTGCTGGGCCACAAGCGGCTCGTGGCCGGGCATTTCTTCGATAATCCGGCATCGGGCCGCGTGCTGCGCAAGGTTGGTTTCCGGCCGACTGGCCAAATCCGCCAGCGTTTCAGCCTGGCCCGCGGCATGGACGTGGCCTCGGTCGAGCACGAGCTCGATCTCTCGGAGCCCTGCCGCTGCGACGATGATCCGTCGCTCATGCGGGCCGCATAAGAAAAAGCCTCCCCAAGCCAGGCCTGGAGAGGCTTCTTCGCTTGAGCGATTAAATCAGGCCAGGACCGCGTCCTTGAATTCGCTGTCGTGCTTGCCGATCAGCGCGCGGTCATCGTGGTTCCAGGGATGGAAGCCAGGCAGGAAGTAGCTGAGCCAGGCGGGGAAGATCCGGCGCAGCACGCCGGGGGTGCCGAGCAGGTACCAGGCCAGCTTGGCCTTCATCTTCCAACCGGTCAGCCCGTCCTGCGCCAGTAGGTCCAGGGTGTCGGTCCAGCGGTGGCGCAGGAAGTTCACCGTGACGAGCAGCATCATGATGCTCTTCAGCTTCCAGCGGCGATAGCGCGTCCAGGCCTTCGTAGCGTGGAGATAGGTGTCATAGGCGACACCCTTGTGCTCGATTTCCTCGATCGCGTGCCAGCGCCACATCGCGGCGGTTTCCGGCTCGGCCCCGGCGAAGTGCTTCGGGTTGGCCAGGAATTCCTGCGCCATCATCGCGGTGTAGTGTTCCAATGCCATGGTCACGGCCAGGTTGATGATCGCCGGGCGGTCCTTGGTCAGTTCCAGGTTCGCTGCAACGCGCTGATCGATGAAATCCAGGTCGTAACCGGCTTCAACCGCGGCGCGGTTGAAGGCGATGTGTTCGCGGGTGTGGTTGATTTCCTGCTTGATGAAAGCGCGGATCTCGCCCTCCAGCTTCGGGCCGGCGCCCTCGCGGTGGGCCTTCACGGCTTCGATGAAGAAGGCCTCGCCGCGCGGGAAGGTCGCCGACAGGGCATTATGCCAGGCCGTCGCGACCGGATCGTTGTTCAGCCACCAGCGGCCGGGCTTCTTGTCGCGGCCGAAGCGCTGGTCGCGCACGGTGATGGTCAGGTCTGCGGGGGTAGGACCGGCCTTGCCGTTCGTGGCGGCGGGTTCTACGTCGAGGGGGAACTTGGTGGGGGCGTTCATGCTCCCTGTATGGGGTTAACTTACACTCATGTCAATAAGGAAGCGCCTGAGCCAGGAAGAAAGCCGCACCGTGGCGCTCGAAGCCGCGCGGGCGCTGCTGATCGAGCTGGGGCCGCAAGCTGTGACGCTCAAGGCCGTGGCAGCGCGAATCGGGCGGACCCATGCCAACCTGCTGCATCACTTCGGCTCGGCTGCCGGGCTGCAAAAGGCGTTGGCCGAGCATCTGGCCGTCACCATCTGCGCGACGATCGAGGATGCCGTGCTGGCCAGCCGCGCCGGTCAGGGTACGGCCCGCGATGTTGTTGATTTGACGTTCGATGCCTTCGACAAGGAAGGCGGCGGCGCGCTGGCCACCTGGATGCTGATGAACGGCAACGAGGATGCGCTCGATCCGCTGATCCAGGCCGTGCATGACCTGATTGACGATCTGGGCGATCACGAATCGGGCCAGATGCACCACGTCACCCATGCGCTGTGCATGATGGCGCTGGGCGATGCGCTGATGGGCGGGGCGCTGGCGCAATCGCTGGGCCTGCCGCGCACGGCCAGCCGTGACATTGCCGAAAAGATGCTGATCGAAGAGGCAGTCTCGGTTGGACTGGTCAAGCCTCAGGCAGGTTGAGCCATTCGGGCAATTGCCCGGGGACGATGTCTTCAACCCGGCGGTGATCGACGGCCAGGCCCGGTTCGGGATAGATGGCCCGCTGCCGCGCCGGATCGCTCTGCGCCAATGGAACGACCGCCAACCGGCGATTGACCTTCTGCCGCCAGTTCATCCGCGCGGTGTTTTCCTGCCCCACGTAGCAGCCCTTGGTGAAGGACACGCCGTTCAGTTCGGCCGCATTGCATTCCAGCCAGAGCAGGTCCGCCAGTTCGGCATGGCCTTCGGTCACGCCCAGCGCCAGCCGGTGCGCGCGCCACTGCGCACTGGCATCGCCTTCAGACCGCGGTCCGAGCCAGCGCTGGCCCAATGCGGGCAGGCGCGGATCAGGCGAGGGGCCTTCTCCCGGCTGCCAATGGACGCCCACGGCCGGATCAACCGCAATCGTGATCTTGCGGCGCAGGCGATAGATCGACAGCCGCTTGGCCAGGGCCTCGGCCTGATCGGCCTCGCAGTCGAGCAGCAGGTCATCGCCATCGGCCCAGACCATGAAATCGAACAGTACCTTGCCCTGCGGTGTCAGCAGCGCCGCCCAGACCGGCAGGGCGCCGGAGACGTCATTGGTCACCAGTCCATTGAGGAACCCGCGCAGGTCCTCACCCGGTTCGGTTGCGGTCAGGCGGATTACCGCACGGTCAGCCAGCAGCGTTGCAGTCATAGGTGACAGATAGGGCGGCGCTTGCCTAAGGGGAAGGGATGAGCAGCATCCCGAATCGCCTGACTATCCGCCGCCCCGACGATTGGCATGTACATCTGCGCGATGGAGCTGTGCTGGAAGGGGTCGCGAAGCATACTGCTCACCAGTTTGCGCGGGCAATCGTGATGCCCAATTTGTCGCCGCCGATCACCACGGCGGCCGCCGCAGCGGCCTATCGCGACCGGATTGTGGCAGCGTCTGGCGCCGGCTTCACGCCGCTGATGGTGGCCTATCTGACTGATACGATCGACGCCGAAGAGATCGCGCGCGGTTTCGCCGAAGGCGTATTCACCGCAGCCAAGCTTTACCCGGCCCATGCTACCACCGGCTCGGCCCACGGGGTAACCGATGTCGCCAATATCCGCCCGGTGCTGGAGCGGATGGAGCAGATCGGCATGCCGCTGCTGATCCATGGCGAAGTGACCGACAGCCACGTTGACATCTTCGATCGCGAGGCCGTGTTCATCGAACGCACGCTTTCCGGCCTGGTCCGCGACCTGCCTGGACTGAAGGTCGTGTTCGAACACATCACCACCGCCGATGCGGTCGCTTTCGTCGAAAGTGCCGGTCCCAACGTGGCCGCCACGATCACGCCGCAGCACCTGCACATCAATCGCAACGCCATGTTCAGCGGCGGGATCCGGCCCCACATGTACTGCCTGCCCGTTGCCAAGCGCGAAGTGCACCGCTTGGCACTGCGCAAGGCGGCCACTTCGGGCAACGCCAAGTTCTTCCTCGGTACCGATAGCGCCCCCCATGCGGTTGGCGCGAAGGAAGCGGCCTGCGGCTGCGCCGGGATTTTCAATGCACCCTATGCGCTGGAAAGCTATCTCGCAGTGTTCGAGGAGGAAGGCGCGATCGACAAGTTCGAAGGCTTTGCCAGCGAACATGGCCCGCGGTTCTATGGCCTGCCGCTTAATGAAGGCACGGTCACGCTGGAGCGCAGCGGCACCGCTGTGCCCGATGTGATTGACGCCAATGGCACGCCGATCGTGCCGTTCCATGCGGGGGGAACGCTGGCCTGGCGCTTTCTGGGCTAGGCCTTTCGAGACCGCGCCAGCAGGTCGATGATAAACAGGGCGATCGCTGCCCAGATCAGCGCGAAGCTGGCCAGCTGCGCCGTGCCCAGCGGCTTGCCGAAGAACAGCAGTCCAACCAGAAAGACCATCGACGGGGAGAGGAACTGGATCATCCCCATGGTCGAATAGGCCAGCCGTTGTGCCGCCATGGCAAACAGCACCAGCGGCACGGCGGTGACGATCCCGGAAAGCGCGATCAGCCCTGCATCCTTCCAACCCCACAGGATCGCGCTGCCAGCGGGAGCTTGGGCAAACCAGCTGACAATTATGAGGGCGGGCAGCAGCAACACGATCACTTCAACCGTCAATCCGGTCAGTGCGTTGACTGGCGTCAGCTTGCGGACGAGACCGTAAGAGGTCCACGACAGGGCCAGGGCCAGGCTGATCCCCAGCGATGCCAGTGCTTCCCAGGCCATCAGCAGCACGCCTAGCGTCGAGATGCCAACCGCCAACCATTGCCGCGGGCTGAGCCGTTCTTTCAGGAACAGGGTTCCGGCCAGAACGCTCAGCAGCGGTGTGACGTAATAGCCGATACTGGCGGCATAGACCTCGCCGGCCTGGATCGCGGCAACATAGACCAGCCAGTTGATTCCGATCAGCGCTGCAGAAGCTAGCAGCATCCAGCGGACTTTGGGCTGAAGGAGGGCGGCCTTTACTTCGCCCAACTGCCCGCGCCAGGCCAGGATGGCCAGGCAAAGTGGCAGCGAAGAGATCACCCGCCAGCCGACGAATTCGAAGGCCGGGATATGCGCAACCAACCACAGGTAAAGCGGCAGGAGCCCCCATACGAGATGTGCGCCAAGCGCCAGCGGCAGGCCGCCAGTGCGCGGGGAAGGGGTAGGTGATTGCATGGCCCCGCCGCCTAGACGGGCTGGCGGCATATTCAAATCTGATTCTGACCGGCGCCTTGCTCAGCCTTCGCGAAGGCCTACGCCGATCATGGCGCGGGGTTGCTCCATTTCGGTCGATGCGACCGGATAGGCACAATAGTCGGCCGCATAGAAAGCGCTGGGGCGGTGGTTGCCCGAAAGCCCAACCCCGCCAAATGGCGCTGCCGAGCTGGCCCCGTTGGTCGGCCGGTTCCAGTTGATCACCCCGGCGCGGACGTTGGCCCAGAAGCGGTTGTATTCCTGCGGCGTTCCGCCCACCAGCGAGGCGGAAAGACCAAAGCGGGTGCGGTTGGCCTCGGCAATCGCCTCGTCCAGATCGTCGGCCTGCATCACCTGCAGCAAGGGGCCGAACAGTTCAACGTCCGGTTTGTCTCTCACGCCGCTGACATCGATGATCGCAGGGGAGAGGAACGGCAGATCATCGCGCGGGCGGATCAGGTGCTTGATGGCCTTGCCGCCGTGGCTCAGCAGATAGAGGAAGCTCTCGGTCAGGCCATCGGCTGCCTGGTTGTCGATCACCGGCCCCATGAAGGGTGCGGGCTCATCAAACGGGGCGCCGACGATGATCCGATCGGTCAGCCGCTTCACTTCGGCCATCAGTGGTTCGTAGATCGTGCTCTTCACGATCAAGCGGCGCGCAGCAGTGCAGCGCTGCCCGGCTGAGGTGAAGGCCGATTGCACCACGATCGCGGCCGCATCGGTGATCTTGGGCGTGTCCCACACCACCAACGGATTGTTGCCGCCCATTTCCAGCGCCACGATCTTGTCCGGCCGGGTGGCGAGCTTGCGGTTGATCGCAATACCGGTGTGGGCCGAACCGGTGAACAGCACGCCATCGATCCCGTCATGCGCGACCAGCGCCTGACCTTCAGCCGGGCCGCCAACCAGCAGCTGGACCACGGCGGCGGAAATGCCCGCGCGGTGGAAGCATTGCACCAGCATTTCGGCCGTGGCCGGGGTCTTTTCGCTGGGCTTGAAGACAATCGCGTTGCCCGCGATCAGGGCGGGCACGATGTGGCCATTGGGGAGATGTGCAGGGAAATTGTACGGCCCCAGCACGGCCATCACGCCATGCGGCTTGTGCCGCACGGAGGCCGTGCCCTGCATGGCGTTGTCCAGCTTGCGCTGGCTGGTCCGTTCAGCATAGGCGCGGATCGAAATCTCGACCTTGTTGACCACGCTTTCCACTTCGGTCCGCGCTTCCCACAGCGGCTTGCCGGTTTCGCGCGCGATCATGGTAGCCAGCTTTTCCGCATCCTTGCGCACTTCGTTGGCGAAGCGGCGGACCAGTTCCATGCGGGTGGACAGCGGCTGGGCCGCCCAGGCCGGCCAGGCACGGCGGGCCCGGGCAACGATCTCCTCAACATCGCCATGGGGCGCACGCCAGATCTCGGCGCCGGTGGCCGGTTCGTAAGAGATCAGTTCGCCCGTGCTCATGTCATACCCCTGCCGGTCCCGAGACCCGGTCTGCTGCGGCCTTAGCTGACGCCTTGTCCTCTGAAAAGTCTTGCCTTTTGGTTAGGTGGATCAACTGAGGTCGCTTGCCGCCGGTGGTGGCCCCAGTGCTGCGCCAAGGCGCCGGATTGCGGTGATCGTCTCGTCCAGCGCTGACCAGTCATCCCGTTGGTCGATCGCCGACCAGATCGCTTCGACATTATCGATGACCAGGCTGGGCGGACCGGCTTCGTGCCACAGATCATGATCCGTTCCGGCTGGCGCAAAGTCAGCCAGGGCCGCGGCCAGATCGCCGTCTGCTTGCCGACCAAAGCGGTGCCGGTGGAAGAACGCATCGGGCGAAAGGCCGGTTTCGCGCATGGTCTTTTCCGATTGGGCGATCAGTGCATAGTCTGCCTCAAACCCGCGCGACTGCACGCCGAGCCGCCACAGAAACTGACGCGCAAGGGCGGTCTGGTAAAGCGGCCCGAACCGCTCCAGCGCGGCAATCAGCGGTGGGGCATCGGCGATCAGGCGCAGGGCGACAGCCAATTGCCCGCAGTTCCAGTGCAGTGCCTCGGGTTGGCGGCCAAAAGCATAAAGGCCGCCATGATCGAAGTAGGCCGCGGTGAAGGCTGGATCCCAGCGTGGCAGCCAGCGCCATGGGCCATAGTCGAAACTCTCGCCCGATATGTTCATGTTATCGGTATTGAGCACGCCATGGACGAACCCGGCGGCCATCCATTCTGCCGCCAGTTGCGCCAGCCGTTCCACCACCTGGTGCAGCAGGATCACCGCCGGTTCATCACGGCCCGGCGCATCTGTGGGCGGCAGCGGGCCGGGAAATTGCGCCAGGCAATAGTCGATCAGCGTGGCCATCTCATCGCGGGATTCGAGATAGGCCAGCCGCTGGAACGTGCCGATCCGGATATGGCCGTGGCTCAGCCGGACCATTACTGCCGAACGGGTTGGGGAAGGTTCATCCGACCGGATCAGGTCTTCGCCGGTCTCGATCACCGAGAAGGTCTTGCTGGTGTTGACCCCCAGCGCTTCGAGCATTTCGGTGGCGAGGATTTCGCGCACCGCGCCCTTCAGCGTCAGCCGTCCATCGCCCTGCCGACTCCACGGGGTCTGGCCAGAGCCCTTGGTGCCAAGGTCAAGCAGCCGCCCCGCGCCATCGCGCAACTGGGCGAACAGGAAGCCGCGGCCATCGCCCAGATCGGGATTGTAAGTGCGGAACTGATGTCCGTGATAACGAAGTGCCAGCGGTTGCGGCAGGTTGTCTGGCAGCGGGGTAAACCGGCCGAAGTGCTGCACCCACTGATCGCCTGTCAGACCTTCCAGCCCAACTGAACCTTCCCAACGGTGGTTGCGGAAACGCAAGCTCGCCTGCGGGAAGTCTGCAGCCTGCACCGGATCGGCCAGCCAGGGGGCCAGACGGGTGATCGGCGTATCAGCCCGGTAGGGGGCGGCTTGCGGTTCGGCGCGCATCCGGCAATAGTGGGGCTTCGTGCGGGGCGGCACAAGCACTGCACCGCGATTTGCGCAGTATTTACCCGGGGTCCGGCCAGAAAATGAACCAGTTTACCGACGGCTACTGGACCAGCCGCGATGGCCTGCAATTGCATTACCGCGATTATCCGGGCCGCAAGGACCGCCCGCCGGTGCTCTGCCTGCCGGGCCTGACCCGCAATGCGCGGGACTTTGAAGAGCTGGCCCAGCGCCTTTCCGGCGAATGGCGGGTGATCTGCGTGGAGCTGCGCGGGCGGGGCGACAGTGCCTATGCCAAGGACTCCGCCACCTATAACCCCCTGCAATATCTAGAGGACCTGGGCGAACTGTTCGAGCAGGCCAAGCTCAAGCGGGTGGTTGCCATCGGCACCTCGCTGGGCGGGCTGCTGACCATGCTGCTGGCGGCGACCGCGCCCAAGCGGCTGGCCGGGGCCTTGCTGAATGACATCGGCCCTGAAGTGAACCCCGAAGGGATTGAGCGCATCCGCGACTACGTGGGGCAGGCGCGCAACTTCCCGACCTGGATGCACGCCGCCCGTGCGCTGGCGGAATCGCAGGGCCCCACTTTCCCGCAGGCTTCGCTGATCGATTGGCTGGCCATGGCCAAGCGCTGCATGGTCGTGGGCAGCAACGGCCGGATCCATTTCGATTACGACATGAAGATTGCCGAGCCGTTTGCCCAGGCCGATGGCGCCAGCAATGTCGATATGTGGCCCGCGTTCCAGGCGCTTGCCGGAAGGCCGGTGACGCTGCTGCGCGGGCAATTGTCAGACGTGCTGACCGCCGCCACTTTCAAGCAGATGGCCAAGGCGCTGCCCGATGCAGAGGCTGTGACTGTCGCAAAGGTCGGCCATGCCCCGACCCTGAGCGAACCGGCCGCGATTGCGGCAATCGACAAGTTGCTGGCCAAGGTGAAATGAAACGCCGCGGCCCGGCTCCGCGGCTGCGGGTGCTCCACCTCCATTCCAGCTTTGACCCTGGCGGAAAGGAAACGCGGGCTGTTCAGCTGATGAATGCCTTTGGCCCGCAGGTGGCGCACAGCATCGTTTCGGCCATGCCGGATGCTCTGGGCGCTGCCCGCGCCATCGATCCGGTGGTCCCGGTCGATTATCCGGAGTTCCCTGCGCTTACCGGCAAGCCGTTTCCGCGCCGGCTCCAGCGGCTGGCCCAAGCTATGGCCGATTACGATCTGGTGCTGACTTACAACTGGGGCGCGATGGACGCCGTGCTGGCGCATACCGCCTTTGCCGAAGTGCTGCGCCTGCCGCCGCTGGTCCATCATGAAGACGGTTTCAACCGGGATGAGAGCGAGCGGCTCAAGTGGCACCGCAATCTCTATCGCCGGGTGGCGCTGTTCCGTGCCCAGAAGCTGGTCGTCCCATCGCAGCGGCTGGAGCACATTGCCCGCACCGCTTGGAAGCAGCCGGCCGCCATGGTGCGCCGCATTCCCAACGGCATCCCGGTCTTCGCCTATGGGCGCAAGCCCAAGGCGGATATCCTGCCGCGGGTGATCAAGCATCCCGGTGAGCTCTGGCTGGGAACGCTGGCCGGCCTGCGCGCGGTCAAGAACCTGCCGCGGCTGGTGCGCGCGTTCGCCCCGCTCCCGGATTACTGGCAACTGGTGATCCTGGGGGAAGGCCCCGAACGCGAGGCAATCCGGGCCGAAGCGCTTCGTCTTGGAGTGGGGCACCGGGTCCACCTGCCTGGGCACATTGCCCGCCCGGCCGAGGTCTTGGGCCTGTTCGATCTGTTCGCCCTGTCATCCGACAGCGAACAGTTTCCGATTTCCGTGGTGGAGGCCATGGCGAGCGGGTTAGCGATTGCCGCGCCGCGCGTGGGCGATGTGGAAGCGATGGTTGCCGCTGAAAACCGCCGCTATCTTGCGGCGCCGGGGGACGAGGCCGGCCTGGCGCTAGCGCTGGCGCAGCTGGCCGAAGCCCCCGATTTGCGGGCCGCAATCGGTGCCGCAAACCGCGTGCGGGCCGAAGCGGAATATGATGAGGCCAGGATGGTCATGGCTTACCGCAACCTTTATGCCGGGGCCCTGGGACGAACCAGCTTCCCCTGAATTGTCGTTCACCTGTGCTTCACCGGGGACAGGGCAGAGATCGGGCGTTGAAAAGGCCTGCTCATCAGCTAAACAGCGACCACCTTTTGATCCAGTTTCCAAGTGAAAGTCACTGCCTTGGCCTTGCCACCGTCCAATCGCCCTAACCCGCAGTCGAAAGCCGAAGAAGAGGCCGCCGCACAACAGGACGTGTTCCTGCGCGAAGTGGACGATGCCCTGCGCGAAGCAGAGCTGCAGTCGCTGCTGGCCCGATATGGCAAGCCATTGGCCGGCGCCATTGCCGGCGGGCTGCTGGTTCTGGCCGGCTATCTCTGGTGGGACAATTCAACCAAGCAGGCCGCTGATGAGCGCAGCGAGCAGGCGATCATCGCGCTCGACAAGCTGGAAGCCGGCAATGCCGCTGCAGCGCTGGCGGATCTCGAGCCGCTGACCCGGGACGGCAGCGATGGCAGCAAGGCTGCCGCCGCGATGACCCGGGCTGCGATCCTGGTCCAGCAGGGCAAGATCGAAGATGGTGCCAAGGCCTTTGCGGCCCTTGCTGGCGATGAATCCATTCCCCAGCCCTATCGTGATCTGGCAACCCTGCGCGAGGTTTCGCTGCGGTTCGACAGTCTCCCGCCGCAGCAGGTTATTGACCGGCTGAAGGCCCTCGCCGTGCCGGGCAACGCCTGGTTTGGCGGCGCGGGTGAGCTGGTTGGCATGGCCTATCTTAAGCTGGGCAAGCCTGATCAGGCTGGCCCGCTGTTTGCCGCGATTGGCAAGAATACCGATGTTCCCGCCACGCTGCGCACCCGGATGCGGCAGCTTGCCGGGCAGCTTGGCTATGATGCCGGGACCGATGACGTCCAGGCACCCGCCGCTGCCCAGCCATAAGTTCAGTCAAGGATAGTTCATGCAAGCCACACCCAATTCGCATCGCCCGATCTCGCGCAGGCTAGCCGCTCCGCTGGCGCTGGTGCTGGCTTTTTCGTTGGCCGGGTGCGGTGCCTTTGGTGGCAAGGATAAACCCAAGACGCCAACGCTGGGTAACCGGATCCCGATCCTGTCGCGGGTCGATACCGGAGCCAAGGTTGACCCCCAGCTGGCCGATGTTTCGGTGATTGTGCCCCCGGCAGCAGCCAATCCGGAATGGCCGCAGGCCGGCGGCACGGCCAGCAAGTCTTATGGAAACCTTGAACTGGCCGCCAATCCTGGCCGTTCATGGACTGCGCAGATTGCCGGTTCGAACAACAAGCAGCGCCTGGCAGCATCGCCGGTGGTTGGCGGCGGCCAGCTGTTCGTGATGGATACGGCCGGGACGGTTCACGCCTTTGATGCCCAAACCGGCGCCCGCCGCTGGAGCACGGCCTTCTCGATCAAGGGCGACGGCCAGTCCTCCGTCTACGGTGGCGGGGCCAGCTATGCCGACGGCCGGGTCTATATCACCACCGGCCTGGGCGAAGTGGCTGCGCTGGATGCCAAGAACGGTGCGATTGTCTGGAAGGTCAAGCCGGCCGGGCCGCTGCGTGGTTCGCCAACAATCGCCTTCAATTCGATTTTCGTGATGACCATGGATAACCAGGTCTATTCGCTCAACGCTGCCGATGGTTCGGCACTTTGGAACGAAGCCGCGTCAAGCGGGCAGACCGGCGTGTTCGGTGTGGCTGCACCAGCGGCAGGCCAGGGTACGATCGTTGCTGGCTTCAGCACCGGGGAACTGGTCGCCTATCGTTATGAGAACGGCCGCCAGCTGTGGTCTGATGCACTGGCGCGCACCTCGCTTTCGACTTCTGTCGGGGTGCTGACCGACATCGATGCCGATCCGATCATCGACCGCGGCCGGATCTTCGCGCTCGGCCAGGGCGGGCGCATGGCGGCCTATGAACTGGTGACTGGCCAGCGCATCTGGGAATTGAACCTTGCGGGCATTTCCACCCCTGCGATTGCGGGGGACTGGATTTTCACGCTGACAGACGACGGCAAGCTGCTCTGCATTCAGCGCGCCACCGGCAAGGTGCGCTGGCTGACCCAGCTGGCCCGTTTCGAGAACGAGAAAAAGAAGAAGAACCCGATCTTCTGGACCGGGCCGGTGCTGGCGGGCAACCGCCTGTGGTTCGCCAATTCAAACGGGCAGGTCTATTCGGCCGGGATCGAGGACGGCGCGCCGGTTTCCTTCACCGACCTCAAGAACTCGGTAACGCTGGCGCCGATCGTGGCCGGGGGCACACTCTATATCCTCGATGACAGCGGCAAGCTGGCTGCTTTTCGTTAGGGTTACCGTAATTTAACCCTTCGCCGATAGGTCGAAGGGATGGTTACTTCCCCGCCTGTCCGGCCCCAGCCGCCCGCCAGTGATGTCTCTGCCGCTGTCGGTTTTTCCGGCGTGGCCGGGCTGGTCCTGTGGATCCTCATTTGCCACTTCTGGCCAGAACTTCATGCCCTGGTCGGCGCTGATGCGCCGCCGGGGCGCCTGTCTGGCCCCTATGCCGCGCTGACTGGCCTGCTTGCCACGGCCGTGCCGATGGTGCTGGTCTCGATTTTGCGAGACAAGGTTCACCGTCGCGCCTCAACCGGCATTGACTGGGCGAACCCGCGGCCCATCGGGGCAATCATCGATGTCTCGATCACCAAGCTGGCCGGGCTGTGGGTTACCTGGGCAATCATCGCCGGGCTTTACTGCATTGGACGCTGGTATTGGGACGGGTTCTATCTGCTGGCGATGAATGTGCTCGGCGCCGTAACGGTGCAGCTCTTCGTCCTGTCGGTCCCCTATGTGATCTGGCTTGATCGGGTCCTGATCGAACCGCGTGATGCCGCCTGGCATTTTGGCGCTTTTCTGCTGGGCCGGGAACCCTTCGATCCAGAACAGGTGCGCCGCCATGCCCGGACCTGGGCGGTCAAGGGCTTCTTCACGGCCTTCATGATCTCGATCGTGCCGGGTGGCTTTGCCGCGCTGGTCGAGAATGACTGGGCACCGATCCTGCACAATCCGGTCGCCCTGGCCGGTTTGCTGACCACCGCCATGTTCGCGATTGATGCGCAGATCGGGACGGTGGGCTATATCCTGACGTTCAAGCCGTTGGATGCCCAGATCCGCAGCGCCAACCCGCTGCTGGCCGGGTGGCTGGCCGCGCTGGTATGCTATCCGCCGTTCCAGCTGATGCTGCCGGGTGGTCCGCTGTTTTACCAGACCAATACCGAAGGCTGGGCCTTCTGGTTCGCCGGCCATGACTGGCTGCTATGGAGCTGGGCCGGGATGCTGGTGGTCCTTACGGCGATCTACGCCTGGGCCACTGTTGCCTTCGGCCTGCGCTTCTCCAACCTGACCTATCGCGGGGTGCTGACCAATGGCCCCTACCGCTTTACCAAGCACCCGGCTTACCTGTCCAAAAACACCTTCTGGTGGCTGGAAACGCTGCCGTTCCTGGTGGTCAACCATTCGCTGACGGACATGGTTCGCAACACCTTCGCCCTGGCCTGCGTCAGCGCGATCTATTTCTGGCGCGCCAAGACCGAGGAAGCGCACCTGCTGGCTGAAGATCCCAAGTACCGCGCCTATGCGGAATGGATGGCGCAGCATGGCCTGATCACCCGGCTGTTTCACCGCGCCGAACAGACCCTGCGGGCGCGCCGTCCGGTCTTGCAACCGGCTGAGTAGCCTAGAAGCTCAGTTCGTAAACGCGGCTGATATCGCCGGCCCATTCGCCGTGGTACTTGTCGAGCAGGCGCTGGGCCGGAACCTTGCCGCTGGCGACGATCTCGTCGAGCGGGTTGAGGAACCCGGCTTCCGTATCGCCCATCGAATTGAGCCGGTTACGCGAATTGAGGCCGGCGCGGCTGATCGCCAGCACTTCGGCGGCAATGTCCTTAAGCTTGCCGCCGCCCGGCAGAGGGGCATCGAGGCCCAGCTTAGGCACTTCGGCGCGCAGCCGTTCGCGGCCTTCCATGTCCCAGTCCTTGACCAGGTTCCACGCCGCATCGAGCGCGCCCTGGTCATAAAGCAGGCCAACCCAGAAGGCGGGCAGAGCGCAGATCTTGTTCCACGGCCCGCCATCGGCGCCGCGCATTTCGAGGAACGATTTCAGCCGCACTTCCGGGAAGGCGGTCGAAAGGTGATCCTGCCAGTCGCTCTCCGTCGGCAGCTCGCCGGGCAGGACCGAGAGCTTGCCCTGCATGAAGTCGCGGAACGAAAGCCCGGCGGCATCGATGTACTTCCCATCGCGGAAGACGAAGTACATCGGCACGTCGAGCATATATTCAACATAGCGGTCATAGCCGAAGCCGTCTTCGAACACGAAACTGGCCATGCCGGTGCGGGCCGGATCGGTATCAGTCCAGATATGGCTGCGGTACGAGAGAAAGCCGTTGGGCTTGCCCTCGGTGAAGGGCGAATTGGCAAAGAGCGCGGTCGCCAGCGGCTGCAGGGCGAGCGAGGTGCGGAACTTCTGCACCATGTCCGCCTCGCTTGAATAGTCGAGGTTGACCTGGATCGTGCAGGTCCGCAGCATCATGTCGAGGCCCAGGTTGCCCACCCGCGGCATGTGTCGCAGCATGATCGCATAGCGGCCCTTGGGCATGATCGGCAGCTCGGCGCGGGTCTTGTCGGGCCACATGCCCAGGCCCAGGAAGCCTTTGCCGGTCTTGCCGCCGATGGCCTTGACCTGATCCAGGTGGCGGCCGGTTTCGGCGCAGGTCTGGTGGATCGTTTCCAGTGGTGCGCCAGACAATTCCAGCTGGCCGGCCGGCTCCAAGCTGACCGCGCCGTCGCTGCCGGACAGGGCGATGATGTTGCCGCCCTCGATCACGGGCTCCCAGCCGTAATCCTGCAAGGAAACCAGCAGGTCGCGGATGCCGCCGGGCTCGTCATAGGAAGGCGCGTGGTGATCGCGGGTGCAATAGACCAGCTTCTCGTGCTCGGTGCCGATCCGCCAGCGCTCACGCGGCTTCTCGCCCTTGATCATCGGGGCGACCAACTGGTCGCGGCTTTCGATCACGGGATCGTTGCGATCTGAAACCTGTCTGGTGCTCATGTCGCGGAGTTAGTAGGAAGAATCGCGTGGCGCCAGCGAATTTATGCAGGCGGTCGCCAATCCCCGACGGTACCCATCCACAGCGCCGTGGCGGCGATCGCGGCAGTTTCACCGCGAAGGATGCGGGGGCCAAGCGTGATCGCACGGGCATGGGCGAGGCCGCGAATGGCACTGCGCTCGGCTTCGTCAAAGCCGCCTTCGGGGCCGGTCAGCAGGGCGGCAGGGCCGCGATTGGCCAAGAATGCAGGTCCGGCCGGATCGCCACCGTTCTCATCGGCGAAGAACAGGGTGCGGCCGCTGTCCCAACCCTTCAGCATGGCATCCAGCTTCACCGGGGCCAGCAATTCAGGCAGCGCGGTGCGCGCGCATTGCTCGGCGGCTTCGGTCAGGATTGCCGCGGCCCGTTCCAGGTTGAGCTTGTCGGCCACGCAGCGACGGGTCAGCACCGGCTGGATCCGCGCCACGCCCAGTTCGCAGGCTTTTTCCAGCACCAGATCAAACCGGTCCTTTTTGAGCAGCGCTGCGCAGAGCGTGAAATCGGGGACTGCTTCGCGCGGTCGCAGCAGGCGCTCGACCGAAAGCAGGACATTGCGCTTGCCGGCCTCGATCACCCGCGCGGCCCACTCGCCGGTCACGTTATTGCACAGCACCACTGCGTCGCCCGGACCGATGCGCATCACCCGGCCCAGGTAATGCGCCTGCGGCCCGTCAATATTAACCTGTGCGCCTTCGGCCAGCACCTGTTTGATGAACAGGCGCGGTGCAGACTTCGGCGGCCAGGCGGGCGTAGCGGGCATGGTGGCCACCTAGCTGACCCACCAGTGTTCGTCATCCTGAACTTGCTTCAGGATCCATCAGGCAGAAAAGCTATTGCTTGGCAGGTTTGCGCCGAGACTTCCCCACCATGGATCCTGAAACAAGTTCAGGATGACGGGAAAAGGAGGCTTGGTTAGAGACGAGGCATGCCGGAGATCCAAGAAATCGTACCCGATACCGAACACCGCGGCCTTGTTGCTGCGCTGCCGCCGTGCGCGCGGGATTTCGCCCAGCTCGCCCGGTTTGACCGGCCCATCGGGTGGTGGCTGCTGTTCTGGCCATGCGCCTGGGGGCTGCTGTTGGCTGGCGGGGAAAGCCGCTGGGATCTGTTGCTGTGGTTCCTGCTCGGCTCGATCGCCATGCGCGGGGCGGGCTGCGTCTATAATGATATCGTCGATGTCGATCTGGACCGGCAGGTCGCCCGCACCGCCGCCCGGCCAGTGGCGAGCGGCCGGGTGAGCAAGGGCGCGGCCTGGGCCTGGTTGCTGGCGCTGTGCGGTCTTGGCCTGATCGTGCTGTTGCAACTGCGCTGGCAGGCACAGCTGGTCGCGCTGGGCAGTCTGGCGCTGGTGGCGGCCTATCCCTTCATGAAGCGGATCACAGGCTTCCCGCAGGCCTGGCTCGGGCTGGTCTTTACCTGGGGCGTCCCGGTCGGCTGGTTTGCAGTGAGCGAGTGGAACCTTGCGGCCATGGCGGCGCTCTATGCGGGGGCCGTGCTGTGGTGCATTGGTTATGACACGATTTACGCATGTCAGGACCGCGAGGACGATGCCTCGGTCGGGATCGGATCGAGCGCCTTGACGCTCGGCCGCCACCTCAAGACCGGCGTCGCCGGGTTCTATGCCGGGGCGGTGCTGCTCTGGTCCATCGCTTTCTGGTTGCTGCGGCCGGACTGGCTGGCACTGCTCGCGCTGCTGCCCGCGGCCTTACATCTGGCGTGGCAAGTTCTGACATTGGTCGATGCCGATGCTGATAATGCCCTGGCCCGATTCCGCGCCAACCGGACAACCGGCCTGCTGGTCGCCTTAGCCTGCTGGGTGGTCGGGAACGCCTGATGTGCAACCTCTATCGCATGACCAAAGGCACGGCGGAGGTCGCCGCGCTGTTCGCGGTGGAGGACGCTGCTGCTGGCAGCAACTTCGCGACCGAGCTTTACCCCGGCTATCCGGGGCTGGTGGCTGAGGGCGGGCGGCTGCGGGCGATGAACTGGGGGCTGCCGGTGGTGCTGACTGGTAAGCAGGGGCAGAAGCTGAAACCCAAGCCGGTAACCAATGCCCGCGATGACAAGCTGCTCACCCCGTTCTGGCGTGATAGCTTTGCCCGGCGCCGCTGCCTGATCCCGGTCACCCAGTGGGCCGAGCCGCAAGGGCCAAGCGGGCGCATGACCCGCTCGTGGTATTCGCTGCCCGATACCGAAGTGATGGCTGTTGCGGGGCTGTGGCGACCCACCGCGGAATGGGGCGATTGCTATGCCATGGTCATGGTCGATAGCTCCCCTGCAATGGCCGAAGTGCATGACCGGATGCCGGTGATCCTGGCCCGCGACAGCTGGGAAAACTGGACCGGCGGCTCGATCGACCATGCGCTCGACCTATGCCAGACGTGGCGCGGACCGCTGCTGGCGGATCACACGGGCGAGCGCTGGGCGGATGGCGCGTCGATTGGCCGACAGGATAGTTTGCTTTAAGGTCAGTTTCTTAAAGGGCATTCTGTAAAAATCGCTTTACGATCTGCAAACCTAAACATAGCTTGAGGTCATCGTAATTCGGGCCTGCTAGGGGTGCGCCGATGGACAAGAATGACCTGCTGCCGATTGGCGAACTGGCGCGGCGCACCGGCCTCGCTGTATCGGCGATCCGGTTCTATGAAGACCAGGGGCTGATCCATGCGATGCGCACCAAGGGCAACCAGCGCCGGTTCCTGCGCAGCGACATTCGCCGCCTGAGCTTTATCCTGATCGCGCAAAAACTGGGGCTGGGCCTGACCGAGATCGAGGCCGAACTTTCGGCTCTGCCGCAGGGCCGCACGCCATCACTGACGGATTGGCAAAAGCTCAGCCGCTCGGTCCGCGTCGCGCTCGATGCCAAGATCCAGTTGCTCAATCGGACGCGGGCGAAGCTCGATGAATGCATCGGCTGCGGTTGCCTCAGTCTGGAACGGTGCAGGCTGGTGAACCGCGACGACCGTGCCGGAGCGGGTGGGACTGGCCCGCGGTTTGTGCTGGAGTAACTACTCCGCCGCCAGCAGCTGTTCCGCACCCTCAAGGTCGACGCTCACCAGTCGGCTGACCCCGCGCTCCACCATGGTCACGCCGAACAGGCGGTGCATCCGGCTCATCGTCACGGCATTGTGGGTGACGATCAGATAGCGGGTGTCGGTTTCCTTGGTCATCGCTTCCAGCAGGTCGCAGAAGCGTTCGATATTGGCATCGTCCAATGGTGCGTCGACTTCGTCGAGCACGCAGATCGGGGCCGGGTTGGTCAGGAACAGCGCAAAGATCAGCGCGACTGCGGTCAGCGCCTGCTCCCCGCCTGATAGCAGCGTGAGCGAGGTTAGCCGCTTACCCGGCGGCTGGGCGTAGATCTCAAGACCGGCTTCCAGCGGATCGTCGCTGTCGACCAGCGCGAGATGGGCCTGGCCGCCTTCGAACAGTTTGGAGAACAACCGCTGGAAGTGGGTGTTGACCGCTTCGAAGGCGGCGCGCAGCCGTTCACGTCCTTCGCGATTGAGGTTCCCGATCGAGCCGCGCAGCCGCAGCACGGCTTCGGCCAGTTCGGCCTGTTCGGAAATGCTCGCCCCGTGCCGGGCCTCAACCTCGGCCAGTTCGTCTGCGGCGATCAGGTTGACCGGGCCGATCCGCTCGCGGTCGGCCACCAGCTTGTCATGCTCGGCGCTTTCCTGCGCCGACGGGCCGACTTCGGCGGCAACGAATTCGAAGCGTTCGGGCAGCAGCGGCGGCGGACACTGGAAGCGCTCGCCCGAGATGCCGGCCATTTCGGCGCGGCGGGCTTCCTCGTTTTCGGCCCGGGCGGCGGCTCCGGCGCGGGCCTCGCGTGAGGTGGCCAGGGCTTCGTTGGCCTCGGCAAAGCGGCTCTCGACCGCGTGGGCGGCATCGCCAAGATCGCTGACCTTGGCTTCGGCCTTGGCCAGTTCGGCGGCCAGGCGAATGCGGACCTCGTCACCCGCCTCGATCTCCCGGATCAGGCTGGCCGGCTTGGCGGCGATCACGGCGCGTTCTTCGGCAATTTCTTCCGCGCGCCGGGTCATTTCGCTGAGGCGGCTGGCGGCGTCACCGGCGCGGGCCTGCCAGCCCTTGATATCGGCACGCTGTGAATTGCAGCGCTCCCGCGCCACGGCGAGCCCCTGATCGTGCGCAGCCAAGGCCGCCGTGGCCGATTGGAGGCCCTGCCGCGCCGCATCGTGGCGGGCCTGGGCGGCAGCAAGCTGGGCCCGGCCGCTCTCCGGATCGGGCAGTTCGCCCTTGCGGGATTGCGCGGCCTGGAGTTCGGCATCAGCCGCCTTGCGCTGTTCAGCCAGATCGCCGGCTGCTTCCGCCAGTTCTGCGCGGCGCGTCTCCAGCCGGGCCTTGGCGGCCTCGGCTTGGTCAACCGCGCGCAGGGCAGCGCGTTCGTCGTCAGCAGCAGCGGCAACGGCGCGTTCAGAAGCGATGACGGCCAGTTGCAAGTCGGATAGTTCCGCCTGCACCGCTTGCGCGTCGAGCTCTGCCTTTTCGACCACGGCGCGCTTGCCCGGTAATTCGGCTTCCAGCGCGGTCAGCCGGTTTTCCGCTTCGAGCCGGGCCGCTTCGGCAGCGCCTTCGCCCTGGCTGACGAAGCCATCCCAGCGGCGGATCCGGCCGGCGCGGGTGACCAACCATTCGCCCGGTGCCAGCGCGCGGCCATCGTCATTTTCGGCAAAGTGAACCAGCGCAAGCCGGGCCTTCAATTCCGCGGGGCACTGGCTGACATGGGCGGCCAGAGTGTCTTTCACCGGCTTGGGCGCAGCGGCCCCGGTCCAGAAGCGCCCGTCCTCCCCTGCCGGAGCCTGACCAACAGGCGCTTTGGCATCGCGGCCAAGCACGGCGGCGATCGCCCGCTCGTAGCCCGGTGCGGCCCGCAGCTGATCAAGTGCGACCGGCAGTCCATGCTTGCCGCTGGCCTGTTTGGCGCGGGCATCGCGGTCGCGCACTAGTGCCTGCCACTCGCGCTCCACCCCGGCCAGTTCCGCCTTGGCAGAGGCCAGCGTAGAGGATGCGGCATCGCGTGCGGCTTGCAATTCGGTCTTGCGGGCCTGCTGGCTCTCAACTGCGGCACGGGCGGCGATCAGCTTTTCTGCTGCAGCATCGCGGGCCTGCTCGGCCGCGGCGAGCGCCGCCTGCGGATCGCCTTCGCTGGCCAAAGCTGCCTTGAGCTCGTCCTGCCGCCGGGCTTCCGCCTCCAGCCGCGAGAGGCGTTGTTGGGCTGCCGCCACTTCCGCCTCGGCCACGCGCCATTCGGCTTCGACCCCGGCCTGGTCCGCAGTGGCCTTGGCCAGCGCGAGTTCGGCCTGGCGCAGGTTGCGGTCCGCATCGTCAAGCGCGGCAGCGACGACCGGGCGGCGCTTTTCGTCGGCTTCCAACTGCTGTTCGCCATCGGCCAATTCGCGTTCAAGCTTGGCGAGGGCGGTGGCCGCATCGCGGGTCAGCCGGTCAGCATCGCCTTTGTCCGCCTCAAGCCGTGTTGCCTGCCGCTCAAGGTCTTTCAGCCTCTCCTCTGCGGCCTCGAGCTGCGTGGTGAGCGCCGCCATCCGGTGGCCGTGGGCGGTGGCATCGTCACGCCGATCAGCCAATTCGTCACGCGCTTCGGCCAGTGCGGCAGCAGCCGCATGCTGGGCCTTCTGCGCTTCGGCCATGGCAGTCTGGGCGGCAGTAACACGGGTTTCGGCCGCCTGCGCTTCACTGCGGGCCGCCTCAGCAGCAGCGGCGGCATCGCGCCAGCGCGCGAAAACCAGCCGGGCTTCGGCCAGGCGGATCTTGTCGGACAGCGCGGTATAGCGTTCAGCAGCACGCGCTTGCCGCCGCAGCGAGCCGATCTGCGCGTCAAGCTGGCCCATAAGGTCTTCCAGCCGCGCGAGGTTGGCCTCAGTCGCGCGGAGCTTCTGCTCGGCATCCTTGCGGCGCACGTGCAGCCCGGCGATCCCGGCGGCCTCTTCCAGCATCATCCGCCGTTCGGCCGGCTTGGCCGCAATCACCGCCGCGATCTTGCCCTGGCTGACGAGTGCGGGGGAATGCGCGCCAGTCGCGGCGTCAGCGAAGACCAGCGCCACGTCTTTGGCACGCACATCGCGCCCGTTCACGCGGTAAGCTGAGCCAGCCCCGCGTTCGATCCGGCGGACAACCTCCAGATCGCTGTCATTGTTTCCGGCATCGGCCAGCAGAACGACTTCGGCGAAATCGCGCGGCGGGCGCTGGGCCGTGCCGGCGAAGATCACGTCTTCCATCCCGCCGCCGCGCATCGACTTGGCGCTGCTTTCGCCCATCACCCAGCGGATGGCCTCAAGCAGGTTGGACTTGCCGCAGCCGTTGGGGCCGACGACCCCCGTCAGCCCCGGCTCGATGTGCAGTTCGGCCGGCTCAACAAAGCTTTTGAAGCCTGAAAGTTTGAGCCGCTTGATCCGCATGGCGCCAGACCGGTCCCCTTTGCTGGTCCCGGCTTAGCGGGCGCCAGCCTTTTCCAGCGCGACCTTGACCGCTTCCCAAGTGTTCACATCCAGCTTGGCGCCGTTGAGGAAGAAGGTGGGAGTGCCAGTAATGTTCAGTTCTTCTGATGCCTTGTTGGTGGCTTCCACCAGCTTGGTGGCCTTGGCGGTATCGGCCAGGCAGACCTTGGCTTGATCGGCAGCGATCCCGCGTGCTGCGAAGAAAGTGTCCATCGCGCCGGCCTTGGCAATCGCGGCAAAGCGCTGTTCCGGCGGCAGCTGACTGGCGGCGTTCAGTGCGGCCTCGTTGGACTGGAGGCTGGTGAACATGTTCTTCTGCCAGCCCCAGAACTGTTCCGCGAGCGGCAGGGCAGCCTCGGGCGCGCCGCACGTCGCGAGCAGGGTGGCGGGGACGTCAAGCGCGTTCAGCATGAAGAAGCGTACTTCATAGCTAACCCGGCCGCTGGCGATGAAGTTGTCGCGCATTTCGACAGCGCTCTTTTCGGCGAATTCGGCGCAGTGCGAGCAGCTCAGCGCGCCATATTCGACCAGCTTGATCGGCGCATCCGGGTTGCCCATGCGATAGCCGCCTTCGGGCGTGACGGCATAGGTATCAGCCCAGCTGCCGCTTGCAGGCGGAGCGATCTTGGCAATCGGTTCGCCACTGGGCGCAGCGGCCGCTGCGCCTTCATCCTTTTTGCCGCAAGCGACGAGCGCAAGGGCCATGGTGGCGGCAACAAGGGTCTTGGTGGCGAAACGGGTCTTGGCAGCAATCATGATTCGCAAAAATCCTCTGGATTTGAACGGCTGAGGCTAGCCCAGCGGTCGGGAGCCGGAAAGCGGCATGTGGTTGGCCCACAGGCTTACCCACAGGGGTATCAGACAAAACCTCGCATCGTCGCGGCAAGCACCTTACGCAAGGCGGGCCAGGTGTTGACCTGCAGTGTCTGGCCGTTGAGCAGGAAAGCCGGAGTGCCCCTGACGCCTTCGTTGTCAAAGGCATTGTCGGTGCCTTTTTGCAGCGCGGCGGCAAGGGCCTCGTCAGCCAGACATTTATCCAGCTCGGCGCGCTTGTAGCCGCGCTGCTCCATCATGGCGTAAAGCCCCAGATCCTCGGTCATTGCCCGAACGCGGGTGTTCCAATCGGGATCGAGCCAGCGGAGTTCCTGCGCGCGGGTCGGGGTGCGCAGCCAATTGTGCTGGTTCTTGAGCAGTTGGGTGGTGTTGCCGAAGAACTTCGTCGGCGGCCCGCAATAGGCGATCAGAGCCACGGTCTTGTCGAGTTCGTTGAGGAAGAACGGGCGGATTTCGTAGGATACCGATCCCGGCTTGATGAAGCGTTCGACCAGTTCATCACCGCCCTGCATTTCAAATATGCCGCAATGGGGGCAGGTGTATGAGGCATATTCGATCAAGCGGATTGCGGCATCGGGATTGCCGCGAACGTGGTAACCCTCCCTGCTGAGGGTTACAGTGGCGGACCAGTCCTTTTCCCGCGGCTTGCCGGCGCCGGTAAGCAGCGCCGCGGCTGCCAGTGCGAGGATGCCCGAAAACAGCCCCCGCCGGCGCATTACATCCGCGCCTCGATCTGCGGCTGCAACAGGTCCCAGCCGCCGGTGCCATAAAGCAGAACGCCATCCAGCGCGAAGCTGGGGGTGTGATCGATGCCCAGCTTGGCCGCCGCCTCGGTCCCCGCGGCAAGGCGCTGGGCCACGCCGGCGTCGGCCAGGCAGCGGTCAACCGACACCCGATCGTACCCGCGGCTGGCCATGATATCGTAAAACTTGAAATCGCTGGCAATGGCGCGGGCGCGCGTGGGCAGGTCGCCTGAAGACCAGCGTGCCTGCTGCGCCTTGCTGCTGCGGGCAAGGGTGCCGATCCAGTTCGCCTGGCCGCGCATGAAGGCGCTGTGGTTCAGCGGGAAGCGGTCCTTGGGGCCGCAGTTGGTCAGCATCGCCACAGTCAGGTCAATCGGATCGCGGACCATGTGCCGGACCTCGACGGAAACCTTGCCGCTGCGGATATATTTGAGCTTCAGTCCGGCCTCTGCCTCGCGCTCAAACGCGGCGCAGTGCGGGCAGGTATAGCTCACCCAGGTAGTCAGCTTCACTTTGGCGGCCGGATTGCCCAGCACGTTGCTTTGCTGGGGGGTGCGCGTGACTACGCGATTCCAGTCCATCGGCGGGCTGGCCCCGATCGTGACGGCGGCGGCAACGATCAGCAGGGCGGAGCGGAGCAGGTGCTTCAAGTTCAATTGTCCTCGTTCTTGTCACCCAGGCTGCGGGCCAGCGATTCGAGCACGGCGCGCAGTTCGGGATCGCCGATATCGCGCAAGGAATCGCCCAATTCCACTGGAATCGGCTTGAGCGAGGGTGGCGCCGTGGGGCGGCGGTCCTCAGCCGGTGGTTTGACGACCCCCTGGCGCAGCTTCACGCGGGCGACCGCGCTGTAACCGAAGAAGCGGTTTACCCGCTCAATGATCTCGGGCGTGACATGGCTGATCAAGGGGGCGTGCGCCGGCACCACGACCAGTTCCAGGATGCCGCCCGACTTCTCGCCCGGCGGGAAGCGGATCGCTTCCGGGCTGCAGACGCGGGCATGCTTGACGCCGACGATATCGGGCCAGCGCGTCACCACGCTGGACTGGATGAAGCCGAAGCGCCGAAAGGCGGTGCGCCCCACCTCGGGCATCAATTCAGCCACGCTGCGCGCTGCGCCGCCGCGCGGCCGTTCATAGCGGCGCGGAGTTGTGGCTGGCTTCTTCGGGTCCCGTTCCATTGCACGTCAGGCAATGCCATAGCGCGCCAATGGACGCCAGCGCCGACACGATCCCGAATAGCTTGCTGGCCTGGTATGACAGCCAGGCCCGCGTCCTGCCGTGGCGCAGCCCGCCCGGCTCGCCGCCGCCTGAGCCCTATCGGGTCTGGCTGTCAGAGGTGATGCTGCAGCAGACCACTGTCGCCGCGGTTGGCCCCTATTTCGCCAAGTTTCTTGCGCGCTGGCCGACCGTGATGGACTTGGCTGCCGCAGACGACGCTGATGTTATGGCGGCCTGGGCAGGGTTGGGCTATTATGCTCGCGCGCGGAACCTGCTGGCCTGCGCGCGGGCAGTGGCGGCGCGGGGCGGGGCCTTTCCCGAGACAGAGGCTGGCCTGCGCGAACTGCCGGGCCTCGGCGCCTATACCGCGGCTGCCGTTGCGGCGATTGCTTTTGGCGAGCGGGCGACTGTGGTTGACGCCAATGTCGAGCGCGTCGTGGCGCGGCTCTATGCGATCGATGAGCCGCTGCCCGCCGCGCGGAAGGCAATCCGCGCTTGCGCCGAGCAATTGACCCCTGCGCGGCGCCCCGGTGACTTCGCGCAGGGGATGATGGACCTAGGTGCCACCATCTGCACCTCACGTAAGCCGCGTTGCCTGCTTTGCCCGGTGGCGCAGCACTGCGCTGGACGCCTGGAGGGAGCCGAGCGCTTTCCCGTCAAACCACCGAAGGCCGCTAAGCCGCAGCGTCTGGGCCGGGCCTTCTGGATCGAACAAGGCGGCGCCGTTTGGCTGGTCCAGCGACCGGGCAGCGGCATGCTGGGCGGGATGCGGGCGCTGCCGGATGACGGCTGGTCAGCCCGCGCTGACGGTTCAGGCAAGGGGCCGTTAGCCGGGCAATGGCAGAGCGGCGGGGTGGTCCGCCACAGCTTCACCCATTTCGATCTTGATTTGCAATTGATGCTTTATTCAGGCGGCGATTTGGATAGGCTGCCTGCCGACAGTGGCGAATGGTGGCCGCTGGACCGGATCGCAGAAGCCGGCCTGCCCACCCTGTTTGCCAAGGCAGCGCAGCTGGCGCTGGGACAACGATAAGATTGGGAGAATGACCTTGCATCATCACGACGTCATCGCGCTTTCGCGCCGGAACCTGTTGCGCTCGACCGTGCTGCTGGGCGCGGGTGCCGCCGTGGGCGCCTTGCCGTTTGGCAGCACGCTGGCCCATGCGGCATCGACTGCGGGATTCGAAGCGCGCTGGCCGGGCGTAACTGCGATGCTGGACAAGTATGTAGCCAAGCGCAGCGTTTCGGGCATGGTCGCCGCGCTGGGCTGGGGGGACAAGGATCCCGGCTTTATCGTGCGGGGCAAGGAAGCCTTCGACGATCCTGATGACGTGGGCGAAGGCAGCCTGTTCCGCGCCTATTCGCAGACCAAGCCCGTAACAGGCATGGCGGCGATGATGCTGATCGATGATCGCAAGCTGAAGCTGGACCAGCCGGTGGCCGATTTCATCCCGGAATTTGCCAACATGCAGGTCGCGATCGATCCCAAGACCAGCCTGGAATCGCGGCCGGCGAAGAACCAGATCACGATCCGTCACCTGCTGACCCACACCGCCGGCCTCGGCTATGCCGGTGTCGGCAAGGACAAGGTCAGCGCCGAACTGCTGCGGCTGGGCGTGACCCCGGCGGTGCTGTCGCGCATGAAGATCCCTGGCATGCCGGTGAGCCCGCCCACGCCGGGGCCGGATGAATTCGTCAAGCTGGTTGCCACCGTGCCGCTGGTTTCAGAACCCGGCACCGAATGGCATTATTCGATGGGGCTCGACGTGCTCGGCGTGGTGATCCAGCGCGCTTCGGGCGTCAAGAGCTTCGAGGCGTTCCTGCAGGAGCGGATGTTCGATCCGATCGGCATGAAAAGCAGCTTCTTCCAGGTCCCCGCCAGTGAGGCTCACCGCCTGACGGGCAATTATGGCCTGATGGGCGGCTTCCCGATCCCGATCGATCCGGGCCAGAACTCGATCTATCTTGATCGCCCGGCCTTTGCCTTCGGTGGCTCGGGTCTGGTCTGCTCTCCGGCGGACTATGACCGCTTCCTGAAGATGATCGCCAATGCCGGTATGGTGGGCACCAAGCGCGTGATGGGCGCAGCAGCCGTTGCACTCGGAACCAGCAACCTGCTGCCTGATGGCGTCGAAACCAAGGGGACCTTCATCGAAGGCGCCGGCAACGGCGCCGGTGGACGTTCGGGCATGGGCCGCGATGCCGGGACCTATGGCTGGGGCGGCGCGGCCGGAACGGTGGGGTTCGTCAACACCCGGCTCGGCCTGCGCGCCGGGGTCTATACCCAGTATATGCCGTCCGAAGCCCTGCCGATCCACGCCGAGTTTCCGGTTACCGTCCTGGCTGACCTGGCAAAGATGCGCGGCGCATGAGCGCCACGATCGCCTTTGCCGGTTCGCCGATAGACCGGGCCGACCATATCCGCGCCAATCCCGATGCCCTGGCCGGGCTGATGGACTGGCGCGCCCGGCTGCTGAAGCTGGACGGGCTTGACCCCGTGATCTCGGTCGATGGCAAGCTGGAATGGGGCACGCTGGCCGATGCCGCGCCCGATAGCGAGCTGGTTTTCCTCGGCCTGGCCGATGGCAAGGGCTGCTTTGCCGAGGTTGCGCCGCATCTTGGCGGTTCGGTGGCTCCGGCCAATCCGCGACTTTGGGCAGCCATGGCCTCGCTCGATCATGGTGAGCTGGCCACCTATGGCGGCGCACGCAGCCTGGTCGATTGGCATGCACGGCACCGGTTCTGCGCGCGGTGCGGCTCGCCGACCACGCTGGCCAAGGGCGGCTGGCAGCGCTCCTGCACCAACGATGCCTGCAAGGCCGAACATTTCCCACGGGTCGATCCGGTCACGATCATGCTGGTCGAGCATCAGGGCAACCTGCTGCTCGGCCGCCAGCCGCGCTTTCCGCCGCGGCGCTTTTCGGCGCTGGCCGGGTTTGTCGAACCGGGCGAAAGCATCGAGGATGCCGTGGCGCGCGAGGTGCATGAAGAAGCTGGCGTCCGGGTGCGCGATGTAACCTATGTCGCCAGCCAGCCCTGGCCGTTCCCGTCCAGCCTGATGATCGGCTGTCACAGCCATGCTGATAATGCCGAACTGACAATCGACACCACCGAGCTGGAAGAGGCCCGCTGGTTCTCCCGCGCCGAAGTGATCGCGGCCATGGCCGGCGATGACGACGCTTCGTTTATCGCTCCGCCGCCGCATGCGGTGGCCCATCACCTGCTCAAATGGTGGCTTGAACAATGACCGCAAAAGTCTCGATCGACATCTGGTCCGATGTGATGTGCCCGTGGTGCATCATCGGCTATTCCCAGCTGCAAAAGGGGCTGGAGAGCCTGGCTGGTGAGATCGAGGCGGAGGTGCGCTGGCATGCTTTCCAGCTCAATCCGGATATGCCGCCAGAGGGTGAGGAGCAGCAGGCTCATATCGCCCGCAAATATGGCCGTACGCCTGACCAGATGGCCGGAGCGCGGGCTCAGATGAAAGAGATCGGCGCGCGGGCCGGCTATTCGTTTGACTACACCGGGGACGGAGAACCGCCCGAAGCGCGCCTCTGGAACACCGCCAAGGCGCACCAGCTGCTGCTCTGGACCCTGGCCCAGCACGGGCCGGAAAAGCAGACCGAGCTGAAGCTCGCCCTGTTCAATGCCCACTTCCAGCAGCGCCGCAATGTCTCTGATCCGGCGGTGCTGATCGCGATTGCCGAAAGCGTCGGGATTGAACGCGCCGGGGCAGAGTCCGCGCTGGAAAGCGCTGTGCTGGCCCAGCAGGCGCAGGAAGAGCAGCGCATGGCCTATGACATGAATGTCAGCGGCGTTCCGGCGATGGTGATCAATGGCAAGTTCCTGATCCCGGGCGCGCAGGAGCCGGAAACCTATGCCAATGCCCTGCGCCGGGTTGTGGCGCGCGAGGCGGAACTGGCGGCGCGGGCCGGATGATGCCCGATTATTCCTGCCAGGTCGCGGTGATCACCGGTGGGGCCGGGGGGATCGGCGGGGCACTGGGGCGGGCGCTGGAAGCCGCGGGCGCGCAAGTCCTGCTGGCCGACCGTGAGGCCGGTGAGGAGGTTGTCGCTTGCGACGTGACCAAGCCCGAAGACCTTGAAGCCTTGGCCGAACTGGCCTGGCAGCGTTTTGGCCGGGTTGACCTGCTGATCAACAATGCCGGGATCGGCGGGGCCGGGGGGGCGGCTGTGGAAGATCGATCCGGCGGCGGCTAGGCAGGTGTTCGAGGTGAACTTCTGGGGCGTCTGGAACGGCTGTGCCGCCTTCGCTCCGCGCATGGCGGCGCAGGATCACGCCAGTGCGATCTACAACGTCGCCTCGGAGAATGCGCTGTTCTGCGCCATGCCACGCCAGGCCGCCTATATCGCCTCGAAGCACGCCGTGCTGGGCCTGACTGAAAGCCTGCGCGAGGACCTGCCCGAGCAGGTCCATATCGGCACGATCATCCCGGGCTGGGTGCTCTCGGGCCTGACCAGCGAGGGCGGGCGTGATGTGGCTATGCCGGCCGATGATTATGCCGCGATCATCCTGCCGCAACTCGCTGCGCGTGGACGTTTTGTGGTGAGCCACGCCTATAACGCCGTGCGCATGGCGGAACGGACCGAGGCGCTGGAGGCGGCCTATGCCAGCTTTGCGCCGCGCTATGACGGCGATATTGAGCACGATGTCCGCGAATATATCGCCCGGCTGCGGAACCGCTAACCGCCGTTACCCGACCGATTTGATCTGAAGACAACGGCGTCACTGCTTTGGTCACGCCGTATTCTGCCGCGCCCCTGCCGGCCTGCTGCGAAACAGCTGTTGACTTTGGTCTGCGCCTGCCCTCCTTTGATAAAACCGTTGTATGTTAATGGTTTGCGAGTCGCGGAGGGTTTTGACCTTGGCTATTTCGAATTTATTGAACCTGGGTCAGAATGTGCGGCAACTCACCTGCAGTTTTGACAATACCTATGGCGCCCAATTCCAAGGTGTCATCGCGCTGGTGCTGGACTACCAGTTTCTAAAGATAAACAATTATACCGCTGAAAGTATCTGGCAAACGATTGCCACGAAGTCCGGTTCTGACACTGGGATCCAGGGCGGAAGCAGCCTGTCGATTGTCTATATCGCGATCGCTTCAGACAATACCAAGCGCTACACCTATATTGGCAAGGCCGTTCGCGATCTGAAGACCCGCTATTCGGCTTCCGGTCCCAATTCTGGCGGAATGCAGCAGTGCTTCACCACCTGTTTCGAAAATAACAAGAATGCCACGTCAATGGACGTGACAATCTACGCGACTGCCAACCCCTGTCTGATCGAAGGTTGGTGCGTGGATATGGCGATAAATCGCGGATTTACCCTGCTGAATGTCATCGACCCCAACTGAATTGATCAATTCTATTGAGCAGCATTCTGCTCCTTACTCACCCACAATCAGGGAGTATTAATTTTATGGCTGAGAAGCGTCACGCTGCCACCGGCGAAGCCGGAATTGCCGACATGGTAGCCTCGCATGACAAGGAAGAGGCCGTGCTGGAGGCCCTGCCTGGCGGGCTGAAGCCGCTTCCGACGATCCACGACGACTTGGCGCAGGAACTGCTGACCCTGGCTGACCGCCAGGTCGCCGAAATTCGCAAGTTGCTGGGTTCCCAGTCAGCCAAGCCCAAGCTGAAGCGGATCGAGCAGATTTTCAAGGCCAAGTCAGGTCCCGCCCCGCACGTTGGTGAAGAGTTTGAACGGCTGATGCGGATGCCATCAGTGGCACCCAAGACCGCCGTGCTCGATGCTTCGTTCGATCGCGCCATGGCCACTGCGCTGAACACTTATGACAAGGAAAGCGTGCGGGCTGGCGGCAATATCCAGTCAGCATTTGATGACTGGGAGATGGGCGTGCGCATCTACAAGTCGGAATTGCGCGCGGCCGGTGCCACTTTGGCCGCGCAGATCGAGCAGGCGGCGCATCAGCACGATGCCGATGATTTCGATTACGATGAACAGCCGCGCGGCGCGCAGGTGGTGCGGCACTATGCCAAGTCAGCCAAGATTGCGCAGTCGATGGTCACCTATGAAAAGACCATGCAGCAGGCCGGGACGGACCTGGCCACGGCTTACGGCAAGCTGATGGCGGCGGTCTACAGCACGATTGATGCGCTGGCCCTGGCCGAAACGGTGCTGCTCGCTGCGGTTCAAAGTGCCTATTCGTCCTTCTGGACCGGGGCCCAAAGCGCGGTCTCGCAGGCGCGTCCTGATCGTTAAGCCCGAACTGGTGCCGGAGTAACCTGAATGCCGACTTCTACTATCCCCTTTGACCCGTCGCTCGTGCTTGGCATGATCGTCGATCCGGGCAAGATCCAGACGCTGGAAAAGATCGCAGAATTGCAGCTTCCGGTCGATCTGGCCCGTGATCACGTCAATGCGCTGCTCCGCCAAAAGCTGAGTATGGACATGACGGCCCGGGAACTGGTTAGCCTGGGGGCGACGCCGGATATGCTGGAGGATTTCAACAAGCAGACCCAGGACCTGATGGGCGATATCCTCTCGGCTGCGAAGGATCTGGGCGGTGCCGTGGCCCAGGCTGAGAAGGCGATTGTTGCGGCGAAGGCAGAGGCCGGACAGACCCAGATTTCCAGCCAGCTCCAAAGCCCGGTTGATTTCACGGCCTCGCAACTTGCCGCCTTGCCGATCAGTTCGGACTCCATGAACATGGATGTCCAGTATTTCCGCTATGAAAACAACGAACAGAGCGCCGCTTCGGCAGCCAGCGCCATCTCCACGTTCGTTGGCTCCAAGGTGTCCAGCTTCCTCGGTTCATCCTTCGGCGCCCAGGCGGCCGCTTCGGCCACCAATTCGGTCACGACCGCGCATCAGAACCATGGCACGATCGGCACCCTGGTGATCTGCGCCAACTGCACCAGCCGTCAGGCGCAGGTCTTTTCGCCCTTGGTGCTGGATGTCGATGCCGCGATCGATTCCTACAACAAGCAGGCCAGCGACAAGATGCCGGTCGAAGACCCCAACTCCATGAAGAAGATGGCCCTGACCAATCAGGACGACGACGCCTCCAAGTCGCTCGCCGTGCTGATCGGGGCGACATATGGCTCTAGCTTTGTCGGTTTCGTGCACTTTGAACAGGTTGAGGTCACCGATAGCAGTCAATCGGCGTCGTCGGCCTCGTTTGCGGCCCAGGCCCAGGCCGAAGAGGACCTGTTCCTTGAAAATGTGGAAGGCAGCTGGGGTCTTGATGCGCAGTCCTCTGCCAGCCTCAAGAACCTGATGAGCACCTCGAACATCCAGTCCCACTGTTCGCTGATCACGATGGGCCTGATCCCCTCGATCAAGTCGAACCAGGTGCTGGCATCGGTCAAGATGCTTCAGAGCGATCCGAAATCGGATATGGAGGCGCTGGCCGCTCTGCAGGATGCCACGAACGACAATTCCTCAACCGTTGCCTCCAGTGCAGCCAATGCCCGCAAGGGTGAGGGGCTGGCCCAAATGAAGTCGGACTATATCAAGGCCGCCGTCGATGCCGTTGGCAATATCGATGAACAGGCCAACCAGGTGATCGATCTCAACTCATTGCAGGTCGCGCTTGACGATTACGTGGCTAGGGCATCGGATGGGAAGACCGGGGTGCCGATCAATTTCTACATCAAGTACGTGACTAAGCGTGACATCGCCGAAGCCTGGATGAACAAGTACTACCCCTCGATGCTCCACGATCCGGCTGCGGCGAACACCTGATCGCGCTCAATTGGGCCAGTAGATGTATTCGTCGCCTGGCCTGAACCGCTCGGCCATGGTCTTGTCGATCATGATCGCGTTGTCCGTCGTTGAGGCGTAAAGCGGGGCCTTGCGGCCCTGCTGGTGGCGGGCGAGCAGGGCCCTGAGTTCGGCCAGTTTGGCCGGCTGGGCAGCCGCCAGGTTGGTGCGTTCGGTCGGATCGACCTTCAAGTCGTAGAGCCAGGCCTTGTCCTGCTTGCCGTTGACCTGAAGTTTCCAGTCGCCGGCGCGGACCACCTGATAGTAGCCGCTGTTCCAGTACAGCGCATTGTCAGGCCGCGTGATCTTGGCCTGCTTTTCGGCGGCGGGCAGCAGGTTCTGCCCGTCAATCGCCACGCCCTGGGGCATGGACGCGCCGGCGGCGGCAGCGATGGTTGGCATCAGGTCGATGTGATGGACCGGCTGGGCCACCCGTTCGCCCGGCTTGATGTGGCCCGGCCATGAAAGGAACAGCGGCACGCGGATGCCGCCTTCGAAGAAGGTGATCTTGAAGCCCCGGTACGGCGCGTTGATCCCGTCCAGCCCGATGTAGCCGGGGCCGCCATTGTCGCTCGACAAGACGATCATCGTGTTCTTCGCCAGGCCCAGCCGGTCCAGCTCGCCCTGGATGCGCCCGACGCTGCGGTCGAGCGCACGGAGCATGGCGGCATAGACCCGCTTGCGGTGCGGCTTGATGTCGCCAACGGCCTCGTAGTCCGCCTTGGTCGCCTGGAGCGGCGTGTGAACGCCCCAGTGCCCCAGATAGAGGAAGAACGGCCTGTTGCGGTTAGCCTCGATCACCTTGAGCGACTGGTCGGTCCAGTAATCGGCCAGGTAGCCGCCCGGCGCGAACCACGGGCCATTGTTGTAGGACGTGGCATAGCGCATCGAGGCCCAGAGGAACCGGTCGATCGGATCGAAATCGATCTTGGCGTTGACGGCATTCGGATCGTTTTCGGGCAAGTGCAGCCCGCTTTCCATCATCAGGCTTTCATCGAACCCCTGATCATTGGGGTGGAAGCCTTTCGAATTGCCAAGGTGCCACTTGCCGATCTGGACCGTGTGATAACCGCGCGCTTTTAATACTTCGGCCAGTGTCACCTCGCTGCTCGGCAGACCTTCGCCAGCGAAGCCCGGGTTGGCGCCATCGGCATCGGCATCGTAGATGACGGGCGGCAAATCGCTGCGGATATCGTCGGCCACCATCTTCACGATCCGGCCCATGCCGGGCGGGGTCGGCGTATATTCAAAGCCCGTCCGGGTCGGGTAGCGCCCGGTCATGATTTGCGCGCGCGACACCGCGCAGGTGGCGCTGCCGGAGTAAGCCTGCGTGAACTGCGCGCCGCTCGCCGCCAGCCGGTCGATGTTCGGGGTAGGGATCAGCCCGCCGCCGACGCCGGTGGTCTTGAGATCGTTAATGCCCAGATCATCGAGCAGGATGAAGATCACGTTGGGCGGGCGCTGGGCCAGCGGCGCAGTGGCCTGTGCGGGGCCCTGCTGCCAGGGGATGGGCCGGTTTGGCCGGATTTCGTGCGACATCTGCCGGGCTGCAAGGGCCAGAACCAGATCGGTCCGCTTGGCATAGCCCGCGGCCCCTAGCGCCACGGCGGGAAGAGTGATCCCCAGCGCCCATTTCTGCCACCGCTTCATCGCCACTCCCCCTATAATGCCGGTCAGACCAGACCCAGCCTCGCAAGATCTGCGGCGATGTGTCCGGGTAGGACCTCGCCGCTTTCTTCACCACTCCCGAGATCACGCGGGGCATCTGCATCCTCGAGATAGCGCCAGCCCTGATGCGCCCGCTTCGGCCGCGGTGTCACGTCAATCAGCTTGGCGGCGATGACGATGTTGGTCCGCCCGCCATCCGCTTCCTCAAAGCGCAGGATTGGACTGCGCATGACCAGCTGGTGCTTGAAGATCCAGAACAATGACCCGCCCGGAATGATCTCTTCATGCCGCTTGGGCAGGTACCGCGTGGTCAGCCGCGCCTCGGCGCCGCGGTGCGCGAACCAGCTGCGGATTTCCTCGAGCGATTGGGCGCCATAGGCCACCTTGGTCAGGTGCAGCGGCACGGCTCAGCCCACCAGACCGCTTGCCGTGGCCAAGCCCAGGAAGACCAGGAAGCCCATCGAATCCGTGATCATGGTCACGAAGATGGACGAGGCAATCGCCGGGTCTACCTTCATGCGTTCCAGCGTCAGCGGCACAAACACGCCCGCAAGACCGGCGATGATGATGTTGGTGAGCATGGCCATAGAGATCACCGCCCCCAACATGGCATGGCCAAACAGCAGGCTGACTGCAATCCCGATTACCGCTGCCACGGTCGCTCCGTTCAGCATCGCGATGCCCAGTTCACGCCGGACCGCACGCCACAGGTTGGATGCGGTCAACTGGTTGGTGGCCAAGGCGCGAACGGTAACCGCCAGTGTCTGCGTTCCCGCATTGCCACCGATGCCCGCCACAATCGGCATCAGCGCGGCGAGCGCCACCATCTTGGTAATGGTGGCTTCGAACGAGGCGATGATGGTCGCGGCGAGCGATGCTGTCAGCAGGTTGGCAATCAGCCAGCGCACCCGGCTGAAATAGGATTCGCGGATCGGTTCATTGATGTCGCCGTCACCGGCACCGGACAGCAGCAGCACGTCCTCGCCCGCTTCTTCCTGGATGATGTGGACCACGTCATCGACGGTGATCTGGCCGACGAGGCGGCCGTCGGCATCGACCACTGCGGCCGAGATCAGTGCGTATTTCTGGAAGCGCAGCGCCACCTCTTCCTGATCCATCGTCACCGGGATCAGGGTCTGGTCGCGCTGCATTACATCGGTCAGGGCAATCGAGCGCGGGGTGCGCAGGATCCAGCTGAGCGCGCAGGTGCCAACCGGATGGAACCGCGCATCGACGATGAAGACTTCCCAGAATTCGTTCGCCAGCTCTCCCGATTCGCGCAGGAAATCGATCAGATCGCCCACTGTCATGTGCTCGGGCACCGCGACGAAATCGCGGCTCATCAGGCGGCCGGCGGACTCTTCCGGATAGGACAGCGCGGTTTCGATCGCGGCGCGGTCCTCGGGCTCCATTTCGGCGAGGACGGCCTGCTGGTCTTCCTCATCGAGGTCTTCCAGCATGGCCACGGCATCGTCGGTATCGAGCTGCTCGGCGATGTCGGCCACGGTTTCGGCCGGCAGCTGTTCGACGATATCCTCGCGGACATAGTCGTTGAGCTCGGCATAGACCTCGCTGCCCATCAGGTCGCTGATCGCCAGGGCCAAAGCCGGGCGCTCATCGGAATCGAGCAGTTCGAACAGGTCGGCGATGTCGGCCGGGTGCAGGCCCTCGACCATGCCGTAAACCGCGTCGTTCTCGCCCGCTTCCAGGCTATCGCGCACGCGGCGGACGAATTCCGGTTTCAGGGTGTTTTCGGCGTCCAGGCTTTCGCTCTCATGCCCGGCATCGGCCGCAAGTGCGGCGCTTTCGTGCAGTTCGGGGTCGAGCTTGTCCATGGTCATGACCGGGCCGGTCTAGGCGGGTCACCGGCTTTTGCAACCCGGGTTCCGGCTTCAGGCGTGACTTTGTCCCAAGCGGCCCTATATCGGGCGCGAAAACCTAGTGGAGATTACCATGGCTGAAACCCTCACCCTCTCGCTCGAAAGCGGCGATGTCGTGATCAAGCTGCGTCCGGACCTTGCGCCCGGCCACGTGGCCCGGATCGTCGAGCTGGCAAACGAAGGCTTCTATGACGGGGTGAAGTTTCACCGCGTGATCCCGGGCTTCATGGCCCAGGGCGGCTGCCCCAACGGCACCGGCATGGGCGGTTCGGACAAGCCCGACCTGCAGGCTGAATTCAACAACGAACCGCACGTTCGCGGTGTTTGCTCGATGGCGCGTACCAGCTACCCGCACTCCGCAAACAGCCAGTTCTTCATCTGCTTTGACGATGCCACTTTCCTGGACAAGCAGTACACCGTCTGGGGCCAGGTGATTGAAGGCATGGAACACGTTGACGCCCTGCCCAAGGGCGAACCGCCGGCAAACCCGGGCGTGATCCGCAAGGCTACTGTCGCCTAAGGCGCAGACTTCGGCGCCGGCGGATCAGCGATCCGCCGCGCGCTGAGGATCTTTACCGGCGGCTCAAGCAGCTGCCCCTTCAGCGGCCCCTCGCCCTTCGTTGGCGAAAGCGGCGCATCCCAGATCTTTCGAACCACATCCATCCCGGTCGTTACACGGCCGAAGGCGGCAAAGCCGGCTTGGGCCTCAGGCTCCGTTGCCTTGGGATCGGCATCAAGGCTGGGCAGGTCTGACAGCAGGATTGACCAATCTGCGGTTGCCGTGCCGGGCGCATGGCGTGCCATCGAGATCGTGCCGGCCTTGTGGCTCAGCCCGGTCAGGCTGGTCGGTTCGTGCACAATTGGCTTTAGCACCTTCAGCGGATAGCCCTGCAGCCCGCCCTGGATAAGGCCATTGGGCTGGTCACCCCACGGCAGCCGCATGGCGCGGTAAAAGGTAATGCCGTCGAACTTCTTCAGATCGACATAGCGCACGAAATTCTCGGTCGTGATCGGCGCATGCTTGTGATCAAGCTCAAGCTCGATCGTGCCCATTTCTGTGACTAGCGCGACGCGGACAGTGTCCCCCAGCGGGACGGGCTTGGCGACCACAGGCCGCTTGCTCACCGGCTTTTTCGGCGGTGCAGCGGCAGCTAGCACGAATAGGGCGGGGATGGTGAGCAGGGCGAATCGGCGGTTCATGGTCGCAATGGTGCCTGATCAGAGCCCGGTTTTCACCACCCAGTCGTGGAAGATCCGCACGGCGCGAATGTCCAGCGCGTGCGGTTTGCAGACGAACCAGTAGGAATAGGGGCTCTTCACCTCGATATCGTAGAGGCTGGCGAGGCGGCCATCCTGTGCGCGGTCGAAGTGAGCGTCGTGCATGATCGCGATGCCCAGACCCTGCGCAGCGGCTTCAAGGATCAACTGGCCGGAATCGTAATGGTCAATCGCCGCCGGATCGAGATCGGGCAGCCCGATCGCCTGTTTCCAGGCGGTGAAGCTGTCGGGCAGTTCGGTGTGGATCAGAAAGGTCTGGCGTGACAGCACTTCGCGGTCCGGCGTTGCGCCAATTTCCTTGGCGAGCGCCGTCGATGTAATCGCATAGACCTTGTTGTGATCCAGCTGAACCGCGTGGAACGAAGGATCCGGCTGGGGCGAGAGGATGAAGGCCGCGTCCAGCGTATCACCGACCCGGGTTTCAAGGTGAGGGCTGGTATCGAAATCGATGTGCAGGCGCGGCTGGGCCTTGCGCAGTTCCGGCAGGCGCGGGAACAGGCGCTGGCTGCCGAACAGCGGCAAGACGCCCAGACGCAAGCGCAGAACGCGGCTGTCCTCAACCTGGCCTTCCACCGCTGCGGCCAGCTCATCGAACTTGGGTGCAACGGCATTGTAGAAGGTGCTGCCATCGTCCGTCAGCTTCATTGACTGGTGCTGGCGCGTGAACAGCCGCTTGCCGATGAATTCTTCCAGCGCGGATACCCGGCGGGAAAGAGCCGAAGGGCTCAGGCCAAGTTCGTCCGCCGCCGCGCGGGCAGAGCCAAGGCGGACGATCCGCACAAACGCTTCGATCGCGCGCAGAGGGGGAAGACGGCGGATGGCCACGGATTACTCTTCGGGTTCGTCCTGGGGAGAGGGCGGATGCAGACGCAGACGGGTAACATGCTTTTCGTTGCCTGCAATGACTTCCAGTCGCCAACCGCTTGGATGCTCGAGGATGGCGCCAACCGGCGGGACGGCTTCAGCGAGAAGAAACGCCAGGCCGCCGAGCGTGTCGACGTCTTCCACAACCTCGGCCAGGCGGGGGTCGATGGCATCGGCCACGTCGTCCAGCTCGGCCCGGGCATCGGCGTCCCACATCCCGTTTTCCAGCGGGGTCAGCAGCTCTTCGGGGGCATCGTCGTGCTCATCCTCGATTTCGCCGACGATTTCCTCAACCAGGTCCTCGATGGTGATGATCCCGTCGGTGCCCGAATATTCGTCGATCACCACGGCCAGGTGCACCCGGCTGGCGCGCATGTCATTCAGCACGTCGAGCGCGCCGCGCGCCTGCGGCACGTAGAGCGGCTGGCGCAGCAGGCTGGTCCAATCCTTGGGCGGCTTCCCGCTGGCGAGGTGCTTGAACACGTCCTTGATCAGCACCATGCCGACAATCTCGTCCAGGCTGTCGCGGTAGACGGGCATGCGCGAATGGCCGTGTTCGGCAAAGGCGCTCACTACCTCTTCCCAGGTTGCGGTTTCCGGCACGGCGACAATCTCGCCGCGCGGGATGGCAACGTCATCGGCATCGTGCTCGCTGAAATGGAGCAGGTTGCGGAGCATCTCCCGCTCCAGCGCGGAGAGGTCGCCGTCGCCGGCGGAATCACCACCGCCTTCGTGATCGTCGATCGCTTCTTCAAGCTGGGCGCGCAGCGATTGCTCGACGCCGTCGACCCGGTCGAACCAGCGTTTGATTGCGCGCCAGGTGGAGCGCCTACTCTCTCCGTCTCCGGATGGGCCGTCGGCCATGGTCTTATTCAGTCCCCTATCGGCGACCCGGTGGCGGGATCGCGATCACCATATGGGTCGGCAATGCCCATCAGTGCAAGAGCCTTGATTTCGAGGGCTTCCATCGCGGCCGCTTCCTCATCGGAATTGACATGGTCATGCCCGGCCAAGTGGAGCAGGCCGTGGACAACCAGATGGACCGCGTGGTGTTCCAGCGGCACGCCCTTGTCCGCCGCCTCGCGCGTGCAGGTTTCCAGGGCCAGCGCGATATCGCCCAGCAGTTCGGGCGGGCCTTCCGGGGCGAGTTCGAGCAGCTGGTCGCGCTCCAGCATCGGGAAGGACAGCACGTTGGTTGGCTTGTCCTTGCCGCGCCATTCGCGGTTCAGCGCGTGAACCTCGGTATCATCGGAGAACAGCAGGCTGGCAGATAGGCGTGGGTTGCAGAGCTCGGGCGCGACCTGACACAGCGCTGCTGCGGCGCGTTCAGCCTCCGCCTCCCAGTTGATGGTATCCGGCCACGCGGCTTCGATTTCTATTTCCAGTTCCACGGGCACCCCATGCCGTGGGATGCGCCGCAAGTCGAGCCTCGTGGCCCTAGCCGTGCTGCCCTTCATAGGCATCGACGATGCGCCCGACGATCGGGTGGCGAACGACATCGGCGCTGGTGAAGCGGGTGACGGCAATGCCCTCGATCCCTTCCAGCCGGTGCACGGCATCGTTGAGGCCGCTCATTTGCGGGCCGCCGGGAATGTCGACCTGGTTGGGGTCACCGCAGATCACCATCCGGCTGTTCTGGCCGAAGCGGGTCAGGAACATCTTCATCTGCGCAGGCGTGGTGTTCTGCGCTTCGTCAAGGATCACGAAAGCCTCGGCCAGCGTACGGCCGCGCATGAAGGCGATCGGGGCGATCTCGATCTCGCCACTGGCGATGCGCCGTTCAACCTGCTCGGGCGGCATACAATCGTAGAGCGCATCATAAAGCGGGCGCAGGTAGGGATCGACCTTGTCTTTCATGTCGCCGGGCAAGAAGCCCAGGCGCTCACCAGCCTCAACCGCCGGGCGACTCAGGATCAGGCGCTGGACCGACCCGGTGATGAGCTGGCTGACGGCCTGGGCCACCGCGACATAGGTCTTGCCGGTGCCCGCCGGTCCCAGTGCGAAGATGACATCGCGGCTGGCCAGAGCCTTCATATACTCGATCTGGGTGGCGCTGCGCGGAACGATCGTTTTCTTGCGGGTGCGGATCATCACCGATGGCGCGCCCGGATCGCCGGAAACGATCCCTTCAAGCGTGGGTTCAGCGGACATCATGATGATCGATTCCACCGCGCCGGCATCAAGATCCTGCCCGCTCATCAGGCGCTGGTGCATGGCACGGAGCACATCGCGGGCGCGGCCGACGCTATCTTCCGGGCCTTCGATCTGGACCCGGTTGCCGCGGGCGGAAATGAACACGCCCAGCCGGTTTTCGATCTGCACCAGATTGGCGTCGAACTGCCCGAACAGCGCCCCCAGGATCGTCGCCTCGTCAAAATCCATCTCGGTCCGAGCGCGGCGAGGGTGGATGCGGGTTGGCGCGATGACATCGTGGTCTTCGCGGGCGCGGACAGGTTTGCGAGCCATAAAGCGGGCGGGGCGCTCCTTTCAGTGCAGCCGGAATGGCCGATTCGAAGCTTAGGCGCAGCAGTGCCGCACGCAAGCGACAAGCCGGTTACAGTCGGTGAAAAACCGGTCAGGCGGTGGCGGGTTCCAGCAAGCGGGCGGCGAGCGAATGGGTGCCGGCCTCGGTCAGTTCGACCTCTACCAGATCGCCAATTTCTGCGGCTCCCGAGAAGTAGACCGACTGTAGCCACGGGGATTTACCGACCCACTGGCCCGGATGGCGGCCCGTGCGTTCGACCAGAACCGCACATTTTCTGCCGACCGTAGCCTGGTTGAAGGCCAGCTGACTGGCAATGAGAGCGGCCTGAAGGCGGCTGAGGCGCTCATCCATGACATCAACCGGCACCTGGTTGTCCAGTGTCGCCGCCGGGGTGCCTGGCCGGGCAGAATATTTGAAACTGAAGCACTGGGCATAGCCGACCTGTTCGACGATGCGCATGGTGTCTTCGAACTCGGCATCGGTCTCGCCTGGGAAGCCAACAATGAAATCGCCTGACAGGGCAATGTCCGGCCGGGCGACGCGGACCTGATCGAGCACGCGCAGATAGCTATCGGCCGTGTGGCTGCGGTTCATCGCCTTGAGCACGCGATCGTTGCCTGCCTGCACCGGCAGGTGCAGGAACGGCATCAGTTGCGGCACATCGCGGTGGGCGGCGATCAGGCCGTCGGTCATGTCGTTGGGATGGCTGGTGGTATAGCGGATCCGGGCCAAGCCGGGGATCACGGCCAGCGCCTCGATCAGCTTTTCCAGCCCTCGGTTGCTTTCATCGCGCCAGGCGTTGACGTTCTGACCCAGCAGGGTGAGCTCGCGTGCTCCGGCATCGACCAGCCGCTTCGCCTCGTCGATCAGATCGGCAAAGGGGCGCGAGACTTCGGCGCCGCGGGTATAGGGAACCACGCAATAGGTGCAGAACTTGTCGCAGCCTTCCTGCACCGTCAGGAAGGCGCTCGGGCCAACCTTGCGGCGCGCCGGCAGGGCATCGAACTTGGTCTCGGCCGGCATATCGGTATCGACCGCGCGGCGGCCTTCAACCGCCTCGGCGATCATCCCGGGAAGCCGATGATAGGCCTGCGGGCCAACCACCATGCTGACGGCCGGCGCGCGCTTCATGATTTCCACGCCCTCGGCCTGGGCAACGCAGCCAGCAACGGCGATCAGCGGGCTGGTGCCATCGGCGCGGCGCAAGCGGCCAATGTCGGAATAGACCTTCTCGGCCGCCTTCTCGCGAATGTGGCAAGTATTGAGCACGACCAGATCGGCATCCTCGCCTTCGGGCGCGGGCGTGATGCCCTGCTCACCCAACAGTTCGGCCATGCGCTCGCCGTCATAGACGTTCATCTGGCAGCCGAAGCTTTTGACCCGGTAGGTCTTGGGGGGCGAGGTGGGGTCCATGGGCGCCGCCGATACGCCAGAATGCGTCGCTTTTGAAGCGCTATCCGGTCAGCCGGGCCAGGATGGCCTCACGCGCCGCCTGGGCAATGGTCTTGCGGTTGGCCAGCTCGGTTCCGGTCAGCACCGGCAGGAAATGCACCGTCAGCTCGATCGGTCTGCGGCGAGCCAGCAGGCGCAGGAAGTTATCGACACCGTGCTCTTCGCCCACCCAGGCAATGTCAGCTGCCTCGGGGCCAAAGTGCAGCAGCACCGGCTGGACGGCGATCCCATCAGGCAAGGGTTCCAGGGCCGATAGCAACGAGCTCTTGAATGGCAGCAGACCGGTCCCGTCGCTGGTCGTGCCTTCGGGGAAAATCGTCAGCGCGCCGGTATCGCGGATCGCGGTCCGCACGTCCTCAACCTGCCGGGCCACGCTCCTGCGATCATGCCGTGCCACGAAGACCGTATCGTTCATCTTGCATAGCCACTTGAGCAGCGGCATCGACGCCAGCCCATCGTGGCCGACAAAGGCACTGCCGGTGGTGGCGGCAATGGCCGGGATATCCAGCCAGGAAACATGGTTGGACAGCAGGAAGGCACCGCGATGGACCTTCTCCCCGCGGCTCCGCAGTCGCACCCCGGCGATTACGGCAATCCCGCCGAGAAAGAAGCGCGGTACCGGGTTGTGACGGGTAAAGGGCTTGGCCAGATAGAATGCCGCAACACTGACCAGCAGCAGCGCCAGCATGGCTGCCAGTCGCAGTCCGACCCGGACCCAGCCCGATACTGAAAGCGCGCGTGGCTGACTTAGGGCGATGGCCACTGCCGGTTACTGCCCCTCGCGGCCCAACCGGACCCCGTAAAGCTCCATCCGGTGGTCAACCAGGCGATAGCCCAGCTTCTCGGCGATCTGGCGCTGCAGCGCCTCCAGTTCGGGGTCAACGAATTCGATCACCTTGCCGGTTTCGACATCGATCAGGTGATCGTGGTGGGCTTCAGGCGCGGCTTCATAGCGGGCCCGGCCATCGCCGAAATCGTGGCGATCGAGAATGCCGGCTTCCTCGAACAGTCGCACGGTTCGGTAGACGGTCGCAATCGAGATGCGCGGATCAACGGCGACCGCGCGTTCGTGGAGCTTTTCCACATCGGGATGGTCAGTGCTTTCGGACAGCACCTTGGCAATGACGCGGCGCTGCTCCGTGATCCGGAGGCCGCGTTCGGCGCAAAGCGCTTCAATGTCGATCTGCTGGTGCACGAAGGGTTCCGTAAATGAAAAATCCCGCCGGATATGAACCCGGCGGGATGATTCTTCAACCGCACCTGGCGGACTTATCCGGCCTCAGGCTTTGGCCTTGGGCTTGCGGCCGCGCTTCTGGCCGGGCTTGCGGCCAAGGCCAATCTGCTTGGCCAGCTCGCGGCGCTTTTCGGCATAGGCGGGGGCGACCATCGGATAGTCCGAGGGCAGGTTCCAGCGCGCGCGGTACTGGTCCGGGGTCATGTTGTAATGGGTCATCAGATGGCGCTTCAGCATCTTCAGCTTCACGCCGTCTTCAAGGCAGACGATATGATCGGGCTTAACCGAAGCGCGCACCGAAACCGCGGGCTTGAGCGCTTCTTCTGCCACCGGGGCTGCGGCCTGGCCTAGTCCGGCGAGGGCGCCATAGACCTTGCTGATCAATGCCGGGACATCATCAACAGAAACGGAATTATTGCTGACGTGTGCAGCAACAATATCCGAAGTAAGTGTGATCAACATTTCATTCTGATCAGCTTGCGGCGTATCCATGACCCGAGTCCTTTCATAAGGCGATCGTATTGTTCTAGATCTTTTAGGCGAGCCATTTTGACTGGCCGGGCCGATTGCTACGATGGCAAAATCAAAATCTCAAGTAAATTCATGTCTAAAAAGTGTTCGATACCGTACGCAGAGATGCGGGATAACAACTATAGCTGACAGGCGAAGGTAATTGCATCCAGTCTATTGCCGGACGGGGTGCGATAGTAATTTTTTCGCGTGCCAATCTCCACAAAGCCATTCTGACGATAGAGATGAACGGCGGGGTTGTCGCTCCGCATTTCGAGCAGCAATTGTCGCGCACCCCGCAGTTTGGCGTCGGCCTTGCAGTCGCGCAGCAGTTGCTCGCCAAGGCCGCGGCGCCGAAAATCCGGTGCCACAGCGATCAGCAACAATTCCTCTTCTTCGAATCCGTATCGGGAAAGAGTAAAACCGGCTGGTTCATCCAGAACATCGGCGATCCGGTAATGGGAATTGCCGACCAGCAGCGCGTCTTCAACCTGCCGGCGACTCCAGGCTTCCCCATATGCCGGGTCAAAGGCGGCCTGCATCACCGCCATGATCCGATCTATATCGTCAGTCGGTGCGATCATGCGGTGGGCAGGCGGGCATCCGGGGCCCGGCCGTAAAGCGGGTGATCGGCGGGGCAGAACAGCTGTGCCGGCAACAAGGCAATGCGCCGCGCATCGGGATGCAGATTCAACCCTCGGCCATCGCCGCGAAGGGCAACCAGTGCTTCAGCCTGGGTGCCGGCGTACAGGTCGGTCGTTCCGGAAGCAGCCGCTTCCTGCGGTGGCAGCGAAGCAAGTTCTGCCATCGGCAATCCATCCGGGCTGAACGCCTGCATGAACCATTCGCCATGGCCGCCGGTCATCACGGCGGTGCAGGGCAGGGCGCCGGCCTCGGCGCGGGCCATTGCCGCGACCAATGCCAGGGTGGGATAACCCACCAGTTCACAGTTCCATGCCAGCGCCAGCGCCCGCGCGGCGGCAAGGCCAACCCGCACGCCGGTGAAGCTGCCGGGCCCCAGGGCAACGGCAATCCGATCAGCCTGGCCATTGCCCGGCAGCGCGGCGATCATCGGCACCAGCGCTTCGGCATGGCCGCGGCCCAGCAGCCGGTAATCGCCCGCGATCAGGTCGCGGTCGTCCAGCAGGGCGACCGAGCAGGCCTCGGTCGCGCTATCGATCACCAGGGTGCGCATTGCGCCCAGTCTAGCGCGTCAGGCCATCCGATTGAAAGTGTCGAAATCGGGGCGTGGGCTGCGATCGAAGATCGAGGCCGGATCACCATAGCCCAGCGTCGAGATCATCACCGACTTGAGGTTCGGTGTATCGGCAAGGAATGCCGCATCGACCGCCGGGGCGGCAAAGCCGGTCATCGGCCCGGTATCAAGGCCCAGCGAACGCGCGGCCATGATGAAATAGGCCGCCTGAAGCGAAGTGTTGAGGAAGGCCGAGCGCTCGCGGAATTCGGCGCTGCCGGTGAACCACGATTTTGCATCGGCGTGCGGGAACAGCCAGGGCAGGTTTTCGTGGAATTCGGTGTCCATCGCGATGATCACTGAAACCGGGGCCTTCAGGATCTTCTCGCCATTGGCAGGCATGGCGCAGGCTGCCAGCTTGGCCTTGGCTTCATCCGTGGTGCACCAGACCAGGCGCGCGGGCAGCTGGTTGGCGCTGGTCGGGCCCATCTTCATCAGGTCCCAGATGGCGTGAAGCTGCTGAGTGCTGACCGGCTTGTCGAGATAGCCGTTGTAGCTGCGGGCTGAACGGAACAGTTGATCGAGCGCAGCATCGCTGAGCGGCTGAGTCATGGTAATTTCCCCCTGTTGGTGTGCTGCGGATCAGGCCGCGCGGACTTCGGTCACTTCGGGTACGTAGTGCTTGAGCAGTCCTTCGATCCCCTGCTTCAGCGTGGCGGTGGATGAAGGGCAGCCCGAACAGGCTCCCTGCATGGTCAGATAGACCACGCCATCGCGGAAGCCACGAAAGGCAATATCGCCGCCATCGTTGGCCACGGCGGGACGAATGCGGGTTTCGAGCAGTTCCTTGATCTGGGCCACCACATCGGCATCGGCCGGATCGTCACCGTAATCGCCGTCTTCCTCGGCCGGAACGGCAATGCCGTTGCCAGCGGCGGCGTGGAACAGCGGCGCCTGCGAGACGAAGTGATCGAGCAGGATCGCCACGACCTGCGGCTTGAGTGCCGACCAGTCGCTGCCTTCGCCGGCAGTTACCGAAACGAAATCGCGGCCAAAGAACACGCCGGCCACATCGCCCAGGCTGAACAGGGCCTCGGCCAGCGGGGATGCGGCGGCGTCCTCCTCGTCGCGGAAGTCGCGGGTGCCGTTGGGCATCACTTCCTGGCCGGGCAGGAACTTCAGCGTGGCCGGATTCGGAGTGGTTTCAGTCTCGATAAACATGAGGCGGATGTAGGCCTTTGCAGCGCGGGTTCAACCGCCAAAATCATAGTTCGCGTAAGGCCTGCGCCGGCTTGGCGCGCAGCAGCGGCAGGGAGCCGGCTAGGGCGAAAGCCACGGTCAGGCCCAGTCCCGCCCCCAGCACCATCAGCACCTGCGGCCAGTTGGGCAGCCAGGCGAAATCGAACAGCTGGACGATCACCAGCCAGCCGATAGCTGAACCCAGCGCCAGTGCCACCCCGGCCAGCAGCAGCGCCAGCAGGCCGTACTCAGCCAGTTGCAGCAGCAAGAGCTGGCGGCGGCTCGCCCCCAGGACGCGCAGCACCACGTTGTCATAGAGGCGGCTGGCCCGTGCCGCCGCAATGGCACCCAGGAGCACGGCAATCCCGGCCAGCACGGCAACGGAGGCTGCGGCGAGGATCGCGGTTGAGACCTGATCGAGCAGCGCGCGCGCCTGTTTGAGCACGCCGCCCACCTCGATCACCGAGCTGGCCGGGAAGGCCTTGAGCAGTTGCGGCAGCAGTCGGGTGCGGTCAGCCCCGGCGGGCAGGTCGATGGTGGCGGCCAGATTGTGCGGGGCGTCGGCCAGCGTGTTGGGCGAAAAGACCAGCACGTAATTGAAGCCCATCGAATCCCAATCGATCCGGCGGAGCGAGGCGATCCGGGCGCTGCGTTCCACGCCGAGCACGCCGATGGTGATCTTGTCACCGATCTTGAGATCGATCGCCTTGGCCAGTTCCTCGTCAACCGAAACAAGTGGTTCGCCAGAGTAGCCTTTGGGCCACCATTGGCCGGCGGTCAGCGAATTGCCTTCGGGCAAGGTGTCGGAATAGGTCAGCCCGCGCTCGCCGCGCAGCGGCCAGGCGTTCTCGGGTATTTCCTTGAGGTCGGCCACGCGGGTCATCGCATTTTCTGGGCCATAGGCCAGAATCGCACCGCGCAGGGCCGGGACTTGCCGGACCTTGGCAGCGGGCGACGCTGCGTGGACGATCTGGGCCATCTCCACGGCGCGATCACGCGGCAGGTCGAGCATGAAATAGTCCGGCGCGCGCTGCGGCACCCGGCTGGCGATATTGGCCGCAAGGCTGGTCTGGACCACGGCCAGCAGCACGAAGGCCGACAGGCCAAAGCCCAGCGCGGTAACCAGTGCGCCGGTCTGCGCGCCGGGGCGGTGGAGGTTTGACAGCGCCAGCCGCAGCAGCGGATTTTGCGGGCGGGGCAGGCGGGCGGCGACTTGGCGCAGGCCCCAGCCGAGCAAGCCCAGCAGGCCCAGTACGCCAATTGCTCCGGCCAGGAACCCGGCGGTCACCGGCAATTGCGCGGCGCTGGCCAGAGTCAGCACGATGATCGCGGCAAAGCCCAGGCCGACTGGCCAGGCGGCCTCGCGCCACTGGCCCGAAAGCGGCGATACCCGCGCCCGCATCAGCGCCAGCGCGGGGAAGCGGCGGGCCGCAAACAGCGGCGGCGCGGCAAAAACGAGGCCGACGAGCAGGCCATAGGCACTCGCCCGTGCCAGTGCGGCAGGATCAAGCACGAAGCCCGGTGCGACTGGCAGCAAGGCCCCAAGCGCCTTGCCCAGCACCGGCATGACCAGAACCCCGGCGCCGAGACCTGCCACGCTGCCAACCACAGCGGCGGCGAGCAATTGCAGCAGGTAAATCCGGCTGATGTCTCGGCTGGTCGCGCCCAGCACTTTCAGCGTCGCGATGCTGTTGCGGCGGGCTTCAAGATAGGAGGAGACACCGCCGCCGATCCCGATCCCGGCAATCGCCATGGCGGTCAGGCCGACCAGCACCAGGAATTCCCCCATGCGCGAGACAAAGCGGTCTGCCCCCGGCGCGGCCTTGTCACGCTGGCGATAGGTGAAACCGGCGGCGGGGAATTTGGCTTTTAGCTTATCAATTGTCGCGACCGGATCGCCGCCCGGCGGCAGCAGCAGCCGGTACTTGCTGCGGAACATCGCGCCGGGGCTGGTCAGGCCTGCCGCTTCGGGGAAGCCATCGGCCACGATCACCGTCGGCCCAAGGGCAAAGCCTTCGCCCAGCCGGTCAGGCTCGTCGGCGATCACGCCCGCAATCTTCAGCTGTTGGCCAGCAAGGGTGAAGGTGCCGCCTGCGCGCTGCTCCAGCCGCGCCAAGGCATCGGGCGAGACCCAGGCCGTGCCCGGGGCCGGTGCCCCGACCTTGCGTCTGTCAGTCAGCGTCAGGCGGCCCACCAGCGGCCACTTGCCGTCAACCGCCTTCAGCTCGATCGGCACCACCGTTGCGCCACTGGAGGCCATGGCCTGCAACCGGACACCGCCCGAGATTTGCCCAAGCTTCTCCAGTTCGGCCCGTTCGGCAGCCGTCGTGCCGCGCTGCCAGACCTCGATCTGCACGTCCCCGCCCAGGATCGTCTGCCCGCGCGACTTGAGCTCTTGCTCGATCGCGCCGGTCAAGGTGCCGATCGCCGCCAGCGCGCCGACGCCCAGGAACAGGCAGGCCAGCAGCAGCCGCAGCCCGCGGAACCGGGCGGAGAGATCGCGCCGGGCAATCGTCCAGGCGGCGGACCAGGAAAGGGCTTCGCTCACGCGGCGCGATCGCTCGCGATCCGGCCATCGGCCAGGGTGACCACGCGTTCGCAGCGTTCGGCCAGGCCCGCATCGTGGGTGATGATCACCAGCGTGGCCCCGGCTTCCGCCCGGCGGGCGAAGAGCAGGTCGACGATCCCGGCGCCAGTTGCCGCATCGAGGTTGCCGGTGGGCTCATCGGCGAAGACCAGTGCCGGGCGCGGGGCGAGGGCGCGGGCGATGGCCACGCGTTGTTGTTCGCCACCTGAAAGCTGCGAGGGATAATGGTTCAGCCGGTGGCCGAGGCCAACCGCCGCCAGCTCTGCCTCGGCGCGGGCGCGGGCATCCGCGATCCCGGCCAGTTCCATCGGCGTCATGACGTTTTCCAGCGCGGTCATGGTCGGTAGGAGATGGAAGGCTTGCAGCACGATCCCGATCCGCCCGCGGCGCGCGGCGGCCAGGGCGTCTTCATCAAGCGCGGCAAAGTCTTGCCCGGCCACGGTCAGCGCCCCGGTGCTGGCGCGCTCCAGCCCCGAAAGAACGGCCATCAGCGAGCTCTTGCCCGAACCGGACGGCCCAAGCAGCGCCAGCGTCTGGCCCTGCGGCACAGTCAGGTCGATCCCGCGCAGGATTTCGACTGCCGCTTCGCCGGAGCCAAGGGAGAGCGTCAAGTTCTTGGCGGTGATCGCCGATTGGGGGCTTGTCACGTCAGCGAATGGCCATAGCTAGGGGAAAACGGATTGAAGGAACCTTCCGGCATGAAATGGAATTCCGCGGCCCTGCTTGCAAGCCCCCTGATGCTGGCCTTTGTGCTGGGGGGCTGCGGATCGAGCGAAAGCGCCGCCCCGCCGCCGCAACCGGCCACCACGGCAGCGGCAGACCTGCCGGTGATGGGCGACGAATTGCGGATCGTCGCACTGGGTGACAGCCTGTTCGCCGGGTACGGACTGGAGCCCGGCCAATCCTATCCCGCACGGCTGGAAGCCGCCTTGCGCGCCCGTGGCTTGAATGCGCGGATCACCAATGCCGGCGTTTCGGGCGATACGACTGCTGGCGGGCTTGAGCGGCTCGACTTCACGCTGAATAGCCAGCCCAAGCCTCCGGCGCTGGTGATCATCAGCCTGGGCGGCAATGACATGCTGCGCGGCCTGCCGCCCGAAGCCACGCGCAAGAATCTGGATACGATGCTGGGCAAGCTGAAAGCGCGCGGTATCCCGGTGGTGCTGATGGGCATGCTGGCCGCGCCCAATCTGGGCGACGACTATCGCGGTAAGTTCGATCCGATCTACCCCACGCTGGCCAAGAAGTACGATGCCGCGCTGGTGCCATTCTTCCTTCAGCCGCTGCTTGGGCGGCCTGATCTGGTTCAGGCGGACCGGATCCATCCCACCTTGCCGGGGATCGATCTGATGGTCGGGGCAACGATTGACAAGGTTGCGGGCGTCTTGCCCAAGGCCACTAAGGCAGCCGCTCCACCGCCCCGTCCCTGACGCGCCAGATCGCCGCTTCACCGGCAATGGCATCGAACGGGGCCAATTCGGTCCCGGTCAGCCAGACTTGAGCCCGTCCGGCCCGAAGCCGATCGAACAGCGCGGTCCGGCGCACCGGATCGAGGTGGGCGGCCACTTCATCAAGCAGTAGCAGGGCCGGGCGGCTATCTTGCAGCAAGTCGGCATGGGCCAGGGTGATCGCGATCAGCAGGGCTTTCTGCTCGCCGGTAGAGCAGGCGCTGGCGGGCTGGCCTTTGCCTGCCATCGTCACCAACAGCTCATCGCGGTGCGGGCCGGTCATCGTGCGCTGTGCCGCACGATCGCGGCGGCGCGTAGCGGCAAGCTCCGCGGCAAGAGCGCCAGCTTCAAGCGGCCCGCCTGGGTGGTAGGCTAGTTCTGGTCGGGCGAAGGGCGCTTCGGGGAGCAGCACCAGCCGCTCTGACAGGTTCGCCACCAGCCGGGCCCGTGCCTGGGCCACGAGTGCCCCGGCTTCGGCCAACTGGCTTTCCAGCGCATCAAGCCATGCTGGATCGGGATCGCCCGGTTCGCCCAGCAGGCGATTGCGTTCGCGAAGTGCGTTTTCCATCCGCGCGGCATTCTTGGCGTGGCCCGGCTCCAAGGCGAGGACCAGCCGGTCAAGAAAGCGCCGCCGCGCCCCTGCGCCTTCGCTGAACAGTCGGTCCATCGCCGGGGTCAGCCAGCCGATCGATAGCCATTCGGAAAGGCCCAGCGCCGGAATTTCTGCGCCATTGGCCCGGGCTACGCGGCGCCCCGGCCGATCAGGGCGGATGCCGGTACCAAGCTGGACCGAGCCCTCAAGTTCGGCACTGACTGCACAGCCGCCGTCTCCGTTTTGGCTCGGCAGTTCGGTCAGTGCGGCCCGACGCAGGCCGCGGCCGGGGGCCAGCAGCGAGAGCGCTTCGAGCACGTTGGTCTTGCCGGCACCATTCTCCCCCACCAGCAGGTTGAACTGCGCCGTTCCGGACAGGCGCGTCTCCGGATGGTTGCGAAAGTGGGTCAGGGTGATGCGATCAAGCGCCATTGCTGGGGCGATAGTCGGGTGCCGCCGTGCTGTCACCCCAAGGTAGCGATCCCCATTGTTGGTGAATTTCCCCAAAACGTGGCATGCATCCTGCGGAAAGTTACTAGTTCAGAATTCAAAATCACGCATTTTCGCCATTTTCTTAAATTGGCACGGTGTCTGCAATCATCGTGGCATCTGCAGGGATGGTCCCCGCGGAAGGTTTAAATGGAAAGGGAAATGACAATGTTCGGCCTCTCGCAACTGCCCGCCCGCTTTACCGCCGCCGTATCGGCTTTCGCGCTGTCGCTCGTCCTGATCGGCGCCACGGTTTCGATGCCCAGCCAGGCCCAGGCGCGGACCACGGCCCAGGCCCCGGTTCAGACTGCCGCCTATGTTGGAGTTGTCGCCTGATACGCGCGCCGGATCGCTCGCGCAGCACCAGCGCACCCGCCGGCGGCTTCCGCCTCAACAAGACCAACGGCAAGTTCATGGGCGTCAGCGCCGGGATTGCCGATTACTTCAACGTCGATGTCACGCTGGTCCGGCTGGGCTGGGTCGTCGGCACGATCCTGGGCTTCGGCAGCCTGGTTCTGATCTATCTCGCGATCGGCCTCATCGCGGACTAGGGGGCGACCTTCGGCCCATCCCGGGCTACGAACGGCAACCCGCTGTGCTTCCGGTGCTCACGACCAGTAAGGTCGCTCCGCTCCGGTTCTCGCGGGTCACCATTCTCGCTCCGGCCTGAGCCGAATCTCGACCCCTAGTCAGCACCCCGGGGGCGGTATTGTCCGCCCCCAAGGCCGCAAATTCAGACCGAGTTTGCCTTGGCAAAGGGCGAGAAGTCGGTCCCTTCATCAAAGACCTCCACCCCCTCGCGGCGCTTGAGCCAGCCGACCGCCACATAGGTCACCGGGGTGAGCAGGGCCTCCCACAGCACTTTCAGCAGCCAGTTGGTGACCATCACGGTCAGCACCTGTTCGGTGCTCCAGATCCCCAGGAAGGCGATCGGGTAGAAGATCAGGCTGTCAACCGCCTGGCCAAAGAAAGTCGAGCCGATCGTGCGGCTCCACAGCATCCTGCCCTTGGTCAGGATCTTCATCTTGGCCAGCACGAAGCTGTTGACGAACTCCCCGGCCCAGAAAGCGATCACCGATGCGGCGACAATGCGCCAGGTGCTGCCGAACACGCTTTCGTAAGCCGCCTGTCCGTCCCACCCGGCGGCCGGCGGCATGGCGACCACAACATAGCTCATGACGGCCATGAACAGCATGGCGGCAAAGCCCATCCACACGCAGCGGCGGGCATTGGCATAACCGTAAACCTCGGTCAGCACGTCACCGATCACGTAGGAAACCGGGAAGAACAGGATCCCGGCGCCAAAGGTGTAGCCCCCCAATGTTGCCAGCTTGCTGGCCCCGATCAGGTTGGACAGCAGCAGGATCGCGACGAAGGCCGCCATCACGTAATCGAAGTAGCGGAAGTGGCGGCGCGCGCCGCCTTGTCCGTCCAGCTGGGCCAGGTTCGTGCTCATGAACGCTGCCTAACCCGGTTTGCGCGCAAGGCAAACCCCGCCTATGGGATGCACGGTGCGCGCCCGTAGCTCATCTGGATAGAGCGCGAGACTTCTAATCTTGAGGCAGCAGGTTCGAGTCCTGCCGGGCGCGCCAGTTTTCCGTGTTGCTGATTTATTCGCAACGCTCTCCGCACAGCTCGCACAGGGTGTGAATGATCCCGCTGACGATAGGGTCCTTCAGTTTGTAGAACCGGGTTTGCGCTTCGCCGCGGATGGTTACCACGCCTTCATCGCGCAGCATGGCCAGATGCTGTGAAACGGATGATTGCGAAAGTCCCGTGAGGCCGACGAGTTCGGTTACCGAAGCCTCCCCCTCGTCAAGTCGACAGAGCATCAGCAGTCGCTCTGGATGGCTCATCAGCTTGAGCCGTGCCGCCATCGCCGCTGAGTTTGCCTTGAGTTCGGACAGGTCTGTGGGCTTCATGCGACATGCTCCAGCGGGCGGCCATCATCGCGCAGCACGATGTAGATCGCGGGGATGACCAGAACCGTCAGCAAGGTTGATGAGGCCAAGCCGAACAGCAGGGAAATTGCCAAACCCTGAAAGATCGGATCGGTCAAGATCACCGCCGCCCCGATCATGGCCGCTGCTGCAGTCAACACGATCGGCTTGAACCGGATCATGCCTGCTTCAAGCAGCGTCTGGCGCAGGCTCTTGTCGGGTGAGCGCGTGTGCCGGATGAAATCGACCAGCAAGATGGAGTTGCGCACGATGATCCCGGCCAAGGCGATGAAACCGATCATGCTGGTAGCGGTAAACGGCGCCTGGAAGAGAATGTGGCCCAGCACGATTCCGACCAGCGTCAACGGGATTGGTGTGAGGATTACCAGCGGTATGGTAAAGCTGCGGAACTGTCCCACCACCAACACATAGATGCCCAGTAGAGCAACCATGAACGCCGCACCCATGTCGCGGAAGGTGACCCAGGTTATCTCCCACTCGCCGTCCCACAGCAGCGAGGTGTGGCTTTCATCGTCGGGCTGACCGTTGAGCAGGACTTCAGGCTTGGCCAGTCCGTGTGCCGACCAGTCGAAATTCCCGACTGCCTCGTCAACGGCAAGCATGCCATAAATCGGAGCTTCATAGCGGCCTGCAAGCTCGGCGCTGACCATGGTCGCGCCACGGCCGTCGCGACGGAAGATGGCCTGACCGCCGGGCTCCATCCGCGCAGTGACCAGTTCGCCCAGTTCGATCAGTTGCCCGCCGGGGGCAACGGCGACCGGCGTTGCCGCCAGCGCGCTGGACCAGGTGCGCTGGGCCTGATCCAGCGACAGTTCGATCGGCAGGGGGTCACGCTCGCTGCCACGCGGGGCATAGCCGACAACCTGCGTTCCCAGCAGCGCGCCGATGCTATCGAATACCTGGCGTTCGGACAGGCCATAGTGATCCAGTCTGGCCCGATCCGGCACGAGCTTCAGTGTCGGGCGGGGATGACCATAGGAATCATCGACATCGACGATATAGGGTACCGAACGAAAGATGGTCGCGACCTGTGCGGCGGTCTTCTGCCGGGTTGCTTCATCAGGCCCGTATACTTCGGCCAGGAGCGTTGCCAGCACTGGCGGACCGGGCGGGGTTTCAACCACCTTGAGCGAGGCGCCAGCGGGCAGCGGGACCGTCTTGAGCTGTTCCCGCAGGTCAACCGCGATATCGTGGCTTGAGCGCGAACGGTCACCCTTGGGCAGGAGGGTGACCATCAGGTCGCCCATTTCGGGCTGAGCCCGCAGGAAGTAGTGTCGAACTAGCCCATTGAAATTGAACGGGGCCGAAGTGCCGGCATAGGCCTCCATCGAGACGACTTCAGGCACGGCGCGGGCTACGGCAGCGGCTTGCTCGAGTACGCGGGCGGTTGCTTCAAGGCTGGTGCCTTCGGGCAGGTCGGCTACCAGTTGCACCTCGCTCTTGTTATCGAAAGGCAGCAGCTTGACCGTCACGGCCTTGAAGTAAAACATCGAGCAGGCGAGCAGCGTTGCCACGCCCACTCCGATCAGGAAGCGCTTCGCACTGTCGGGGGTGGCAATTACCTTGCTGGCATAGTGGCGATAGAGCGAACCCAGCTTGCCGCCATGGTCCCCGTCACCGTGGGCAAGCGCCTGGCGCGCAAAGCGCACCATCAGCCAGGGGGCGATGATCACGGCAACGAAGAAGCTGAAGACCATTGCGGCCGAGGCGTTGATCGGAATCGGCGCCATGTAGGGCCCCATCAGCCCGGAGACGAACAGCATCGGCAGCAGGGCGGCAACCACAGTAAGGGTGGCGACGATGGTCGGGTTGCCAACTTCGGCCACGGCTTCGATTGCTGCGTCGATCCGGCTCCGATCGTCCGGCATGGCCCAGTGTCGGGCAATATTCTCGATCATCACGATTGCATCGTCGACGAGGATCCCGATCGAAAAGATCAGCGCGAACAGACTGACGCGGTTGATGGTGAAGCCCATCAGGTTCGAGGCGAACATCGTCAGCATGATCGTGGTCGGAATGACGATTGCCGTTACGCCGGCCTCTCGCCAGCCAATCGCAAAACCGATCAGCGCCACGATCGAAATAGTAGCGAGGGCGAGGTGGAAGATCAGCTCGTTGGCCTTTTCATTGGCGCTTTCCCCATAATTGCGGGTCACGGCGACTTCGACGCCCTCCGGGATCAGCTTGCCCTTGAGCAGTTCGACCCGATCAACCACGCCTTCCGAAACGGTGACGGCATTGGCACCGGCACGTTTGGCGATGGCAAGGCTGACGGCAGGTGCCATTGACCATTTGCCAGTATCGTCCTTCGCCCAGCGCCAGGCGCGGGCCTGGTCCTGGGTAGGGGCCTGTTCGATCCGGGCAATGTCCGAAAGCAGGACGGGCGCGCCGCCAGCCGAGCGCACGGTCAGTGCGGCCAGTTCCTGTGCATCGCGCAGCGTCTGGCCGGCAATCACCATTGCTGCCTGCCCATCTTCACGAACCGTGCCAGCCGGAAAAGCCCGGTTGGCCTGGCTGACAGCTTCGATCAGGTTGCCCAGTGGCACGCGATAAAGCGACAGCTTGGCCGGATCCGGCACAACCCGCAGAGCCATCCGCTGCCCGCCAGAAATAAAGGTCAGGCCAACATCGTCCACCTTTGCGATCTCGGTCCGGAGCTTGCCCGCCAGTTCTGCCAGGGTCTGATCATTCCAGTTGCCAGCAGCGCCGGGTTTGGGGGCCAGCGTAAGGACAACGATCGGCACGTCATTGATCCCGCGCACCGTTACCTGCGGTGCGGGAATGCCCACCGGAATACGGTTTCGGTTGGCTTCGATTTTTTCGTTGATGCGGATTGCAGCATCTTCGGGATTCGAGCCCACCAGGAAGCGAGCTGTTACCATGGCGCCGTTGTCCTGCGCCTGAGTGTAGACGTGCTCCACCCCGTCGACACTCTTGACGATCGTCTCAAGCGGCTTGGCCACCAGTTCCACGCCATCGGCGGCGGTCAGCCCGGGGGCCTGGACCATGATATCGACCATCGGGACCTTGATCTGCGGCTCCTCCTCGCGGGGGATCGTGATCGTGGCGATCAGGCCAACAATGATGGCGGCCAGCAGCAGCAGCGGCGTCAGTGGCGACTTGATGGTGGCCCGCGTCAGCTTGCCAGAGATCCCCAAGTTCATGAGCGCGGCCCGCCTTGCGCGATCCCGACCAGCGTATCGCCCGCCTTTACCCCCGCAAGGATTTCAACCTTGCCGGGGGCGGCGGCAGCTGCGGTCTGTACCGGCACCTGGCTGGTCTTGCCGCCAGTGGCCAACAATGTGACGTAATCGATGCCATAGCGGTTGGTTATATAGCTGTTGGGCACAAGCAGTGCCTTGCGCGTGCCGGTTTCAACCTTGGCCGCCACCCGCCGCCCGATCAGGCGGTTGTCGATGCCCGGCATGTCGACGTCGACCAAAATTTTGCCGGCGGTGATCGAAGGATTCAGTCTGATCACCGACCCGGTGCCAAGGCCGTCGGCCATAACGCGCGACCCCGCGCGGACCTTGTCGGCCAGCGATTCCGGCATTTCCAACCGCACGATCGTCGGGCCCGCGGTAATCACTGCGATCGCCATCCCCGGGGCGACGGGCGATCCGGCGGGGACATCGGCGCGCAGGACCCTGCCGCTAGCGGGTGCTACCACGGTGCCTTGTCCGGCAACGGCACCGACGGCTGCCTGCTGCGCACGGGCGGCGCGGATCTGGGCACTGGCTGCCGCGGCGGCGGATTCAGCCTGATCCAGTCGGGCTTTGGCATAGACGCCTTCGCGGTAGAGAAACCGCACGCGGTCCAACTCGGCACGGGCCTGACCGGCCTGAGCCTCGGCCGCAGCGGCCTGGGCCTCATAGGTTCCCGCCTGGTATCCCAACTGGGTATCCACGATCCGGCCAATTGCCTGACCCTTGCTGACCAGATCGCCCTCGCGAACCGTCAAGGTCGTGAGAATTCCTGGAATTCGGGCCAGCACCTGGGCCTGGTCAACCGTAGTGATTTCTGCGCTTACATCTTGCCAGCTGGTAGTGTCTGACGGTGCCAAGGTTAGCCGCTGGCCGCTGGCCGAAGCCTGCTGCCCAGCAGCCGGTTCTTGGCTGCTGCAAGCCAGCAAGGATGGTGTCAGCATTAAGAGGCTGGCGATAGTTGCGATCCTGCGGTTGCGAGACATCGTGCCCCCCTGTCAGTTGCTGGAATTAGTGCGCGATCGGGAGCCCGGCGGCCTGCCAGGCGCCAAAGCCACCGGCCAGGTGCGTATCGATGTTCGCCTGGGCGGCCGCACACTTATCAAGCGCCATGCCCGAGCGCTTCCCGCCAAGGCAGTTAAGCACCAGCGTCTTTCCTTCCACCGCTGGAAGTTGTGAAGCCTGGAAAGTGGAGAGCGGCATGTTGATGGCGCCAGGGATGTGCCCGGCAGCGAACTCATCAACCTCGCGAACATCAACCACCACCACACTTCCTTGATCGATCATCGCCGCCAGTTGCTGTGTTGAAATCTCGCGATGGCGCGGCTGACCGGAAAACAGGCCCATGGTGCGGTTCCTCAATGTTGATGTCGAACTTTTTAAATCGGGTATTGCTAATATGCCGAGTGTCGTATATTAGTCAATAGCAATTAAAGGGAACCCGCCAGTCAGACCTGTTTGCAAGGCGGCTTTAACGGAGGGACTGACATGGCTTTGCCGCGTATCATCATCCTGGGCGCCGGTTTGGGGGGCACGATTGCCGCCTACGAAATTCGCGATGCGGTAAAGGGCAAAGCGGAAGTGATGGTGGTGAACGACCAGGAGGACTACTGGTTCGTACCCAGCAACCCGTGGGTGGCCGTGCGCTGGCGCGAGCCCGAAGCGATCAAGGTCCATCTGCCGCCGATCATGGCCCGCAAGGGGATCGGCTTTACGGCTGTCGGGGCCAAGCGGGTGCACCCGGGCGAGAATCGGGTTGAGCTTAATGATGGTTCGACCCTGAGTTACGACTATCTTGTGATTGCCACCGGACCGGACCTCGCCTTCGATGAAATTGAGGGATTCGGGCCGGAACACTTTACACAGTCAGTCTGCCGCACCGACCATGCAGCCGATGCCGCGGATGCCTTTGAACGCCTTTGCGCGGACCCGAAGCCTATTGTTGTTGGCGCTGCGCAGGGCGCATCCTGCTATGGCCCGGCCTATGAGTTCGCGCTGATCCTCGACACCGAGCTGAAGCGCCGCAAGATCCGCGATAAGGTGCCGATGACCTTCGTCACGGCTGAACCCTACATCGGCCATCTCGGCCTTGATGGGGTGGGTGATACCAAGTCCCTGCTTGAAAGCGAATTGCGTGAGCGATCGATCAAATGGGTCACCAATGCCCGCGTCACTAAGGTCGAAGCGGCTCAGATGCATGTCGAGGAACTGACTGAAGACGGAGTAGTCAAGAAAAGCCACGACCTGCCATTCGGTTTTGCCATGCTGCTGCCCGCGTTTCGGGGTGTTGCGGCCGTGCGCGGGATTGATGGGCTGACCAATCCGCGGGGCTTCATTCTGGCCGACAAGCACCAGCGCAATCCGACGTTCCGCAATGTGTATTCGCTGGGTGTCTGCGTCGCCATTCCACCGGTCGGACAGACCCCGGTGCCCGTTGGGGTGCCGAAGACCGGCTTCATGATCGAATCGATGGTCACCGCGATTGCCGCCAACCTGAAGGCTGAATTGGCGGGTTTGGAGCCTTGCGAAGAGGCAACCTGGAACGCGGTTTGCCTGGCCGATTTTGGCGACGGAGGCGTCGCCTTCGTTGCCCAGCCGCAGATTCCGCCCCGCAACCTAAACTGGTCTTCCAGCGGCAAGTGGGTTCATCTCGCGAAGATCGGGTTTGAAAAGTACTTCCTGCACAAGGTTCGCCGCGGGACCAGCGAACCGTTTTACGAAAAGCTGGCGCTCCATGCGCTGGGCATCCGCAAGCTGCGTTTCAAGTAAGGAGATATTGGCATGACGCTCGATTCAGCCGTGTTCCGTTTCGCCGGTGTGGTAGTTCTCGCCAGCCTGGCGCTTGCCCACTGGGTCCATCCTGCCTGGCTATGGCTAACTGCATTTGCGGGCCTAAACATGTTCCAGGCCAGCTTTACCGGGTTCTGCCCAGCAGCAACGGTATTCAAGAAGCTGGGCGTCAAGCCGGGCAGCTCGTTCAACTGACATGCGAGCTATCCGCCGACATGTCCTGATGCTGGTAGGCGCCGCCTGCGCTGCAATCACCTCCCCTGTCGCGGCGCACGACCTTGTCGCCGCCATCGCTGCCGCTCAGGCCAATGGCCCTGCATTGGCAGAGGCGGAAGCCGGCAAAGCGGCGGCAGCCGGCCGGCTTGATCGTGCGCGGGCCGAGGGCAACCCGTTGCTGCGGGTTGAAGGGACAGCCGGTTTTGGCCGGGTCGACAACGACGGCTTCTTCGGTATCACGGCCGACAACGTCAATCCGCTAGCGCTCCAGGCGACGGCGGAGATGCCGCTGTTTGCCGGTGGCCGCGTGCGTTCTGCGGTCGAGCAGGCGCGCGGCGGTGCCGAACTGGCCCGCTACCGATCGATGCAGGCCCGCTTGGATGTAGGCGTTCAGGCGGTTGCCGCTTATGCTGAAGTGTTGGCTTCGCGCCAGATCGAAGCAAGCCGCGAACGCCTGGTGACAGAACTGCGCGAGGTTGAACGCCAATCACAGCTGCGGTTCAAGGTTGGGGAGATATCGAGTTCTGACCGTGCGCAGGCTGCGGCCCGCAAGGCGGAAGCCGAAGCCGCTTTGGCGGCTGCGCATGGTCGGCGGATGTCGGCCGAAGCAGGGTTTGAACGGATCACTGGCATGATACCGGGCGAGCTTGCGCCGATGCCAGCATTGCCAGCGGTTCCGGCCTCTTTGGCTGCGGCAATGGAACTTGCGGTCGCCAACAATCCGGCAATGAAGCAGGCGGACCAGGGCATTGCCATTGCCAGAGCAGCGGAGCGCGGAGCGAAGGCGCAGGCACTGCCGATGCTTGGCGCCTTCGCTGAAGCCACACATGTCAGGGACCAGTTCTTTCCGGGCTACAAGGCGAATGCGCTTTCGGTCGGCCTGCGGGGGCGCTGGACCCCGTTCGCTGGCGGACGCACTTCCGCTGAAGTGCGGACCGCCGCGGCCGAACGGGCCAGTGCGGAAGCGCGGGCACGGCAGGCCCGCCAAAACCTTGAAGGCCTGGTCATCGATAGTTGGCACGGTCTGGTCGCGGCAGAAGCCGTGCTTGCCGCATCGCAGGCTCGCGTGACAGCGGCTGATCAGGCGTTGCGCGGCATTCGCCTTGAAGCCCAGGTCGGCGCCAAGCCGACCCTGGCGGTGCTCGATGCCGAACGGGAAGCGACAGAAGCCCAAACTGCGCTTATTGAAGCCGAAGGGCGGCGTCATGTCACGGCCTGGCGCCTCAACGCACTGACGGGATCAGATCAATGAGTGACACCGCGATCAAGCAGGCGGCTGCCCAGATTGAGGCTGTCCGCAACGGCAATCGCGCTGGCGTGCGAACATTCTTTGACGAGGCGACCTTCACCGCCACCCACGTCGTTTACGATCCCGCAAGCCGCCGCGCCGTAATCGTCGATCCGGTGCTTGATTTTGACCAGGCTTCGGGCCGCACGGCTACGGGTTCGGCGCAGGCGGTCATCGATTTTGTGGTGGCCGAGCAGCTTGGAGTCGACTGGATCCTCGAAACCCACGCCCATGCAGACCACCTTTCCGCGGCACCGTTCCTGAAGGCCCGGCTGGGCGGGCAAGTGGTGATCGGGGCTGAGATCACAACGGTCCAGCAAACCTTTGCCACGGTCTTTAACGAGCCCGTCAGTTTTGCTCGGGACGGCTCTCAGTTCGATCGGCTGCTGCGCGATGGAGACACCTTTTTCGTCGGCACCATTCCCGCAATCGCGCTGCATGTTCCGGGCCATACGCCCGCCTGCACGGCCTATGTTATCGGAGATGCCGTGTTCGTTGGTGATACGATGTTCATGCCCGATTACGGCACGGCACGCTGCGACTTTCCGGGCGGAGATGCCCGCACCCTTTACCGATCGATCCGGCGGCTGATGGCCTTGCCGGACGAGACGCGGCTGTTCCTGTGCCATGACTATCTCGCGCCCGGTCGCACCAGTTATGCCTGGGAAACGACCGTAGCGGCAGAGCGCGAAGGAAACATCCAGGTTCACCAAGGGGTGAGCGAGGACGATTTCGTCGCCATGCGTGAAGCGCGTGACGCCACTCTGGCCATGCCGCGGCTGATCCTTCCCTCGGTCCAGATTAATATCCGCGCCGGGCACCTGCCTGAGCCTGAGGCAAACGGCGTAAGCTATCTCAAGCTGCCGTTGAACCTGCTGTGATCGATACCGCCCAGGCCTTGCTTGCTGCAATCAGCGGCGTTGGCGTGGGCTTCACGCTGGGGCTTGTCGGCGGAGGGGGGTCAATTCTGGCCGTGCCCTTGATGGTCTACGTTGTCGGTGTGCGCAGTCCGCATATCGCAATCGGGACATCGGCTCTGGCCGTTGCGGCCAATGCGCTGGCGGGGCTGGCCAATCATGCCCGCGCCCAGAATGTCAATTGGCGTTGCGGCGGGGCCTATGCGCTTGCGGGCGTGATCGGCGCATTCGCCGGATCGAGCTTTGGCAAGGCGTTTGATGGCCAGAAGCTGCTGTTCCTGTTCGCACTGCTGATGATTGTGGTTTCGGTGCTGATGTATCGTTCGCGTAACGGGGAGGGTATCGAAGGCGTGGTCTGCAATCGCGACAACTTTCCCAAGGTGGCCGGGTTTGGTCTTGGCACCGGAATGCTGTCGGGATTTTTCGGAATCGGCGGCGGCTTTTTGATCGTGCCCGGGCTGATCGCCTCAACTTCGATGCCAATCTACCGGGCGATCGGGACATCGTTGGTCGCCGTCACAGCCTTTGGCCTAACAACGGCGCTCAACTATGCCGCGTCCGGGCTGATCGACTGGCCGCTTGCTGCCAGCTTCATCGGCGGAGGCATTGCGGGAAGCCTGTTGGGGACGTTCGCATCGCGCAAGCTCGCTGCGAAAAAAGGCACGCTCAATGCAGTATTTGCAACACTGGTTCTGGGCGTTGCAGTTTATATGCTGACGAAGAGTTGGTTCGCCTTGAACGGTTGAATGGCCGGAGAGAATTTCATGACTGCACTCGAACTGGCACGCGCCCAGTTTGCCTTTACGGTTAGCTTCCATTTCCTGTTTCCGGCCTTTTCGATCGGCTTGGCCAGCTATCTTGCTGTGCTGGAAGGGCTTTGGCTCAAGACCGGAAAAGGCGTTTACGCGAACCTCTATCGCTACTGGCTGAAAATCTTCGCCGTAGTCTTCGCGATGGGCGTGGTTTCGGGCATTGTCATGTCATACCAGTTCGGGACGAACTGGTCGGTCTTTTCCGACAAGGCCGGGCCCATCATTGGCCCGCTAATGGCTTACGAGGTGCTGACGGCCTTCTTCCTTGAGGCTGGTTTCCTTGGCGTCATGCTGTTCGGGATCAACAAGGTGGGTCCGCGGTTGCATTTCGTTGCCACTCTCGCCGTTGCGCTGGGCACGTTCATTTCCGCATTCTGGATCCTGGCTGTGAACAGCTGGATGCAAACACCAACGGGTTACGAAATCGCGCCCAACGGCCAGTTCGTTCCCGGAGAGAGCTGGCTGGCGATCATCTTTAATCCCAGCTTCCCCTATCGCCTGGTCCATACTGTGCTGGCTGCCTATCTGACCACGGCATTTGCCGTCGGTGGGGTCGGCGCCTGGCACCTGCTGAAGGACCGGAGCAACCCGGGCGCGCGCAAGATGTTTTCGATGGCAATGTGGATGGCCGCCTTGGTCGCGCCCGTGCAAATCTTTGCCGGGGATATGCACGGTCTGAACACGCTGGCCCACCAGCCGGCCAAGGTCATGGCAATGGAAGGGCATTACCAGAGCCATCCGAACGGTGCACCGCTGATCCTGTTCGGTGTTCCCAATTCGGCAGAGCGCCGGGTCGACTATGCGATCGAGGTTCCCAAGGCATCGTCGCTGATCCTCAAACACGATGCCAATGCGCCGCTGGCCGGGCTTGATACGATTGCAGATGCCGATGAGCCGCCGGTCGGCATAGTGTTCTGGGCGTTCCGGGTGATGGTCGGGCTGGGATTCGCCATGCTTGGCCTTGGCCTGTGGAGCCTCGTCGCGCGGTTGCAGGGCAAGTTGCACGATTGGGTCTGGCTCCATCGCGGTGCACTGCTGATGGGCCCGGCGGGCTTCCTGGCCGTACTGGCGGGTTGGGTCGTGACGGAGGCAGGCCGCCAGCCTTTCACGATCTATGGTGTCTTGCGAACAGTCCAAAGTGCTTCACCGCTGGATGCGCCTGCGGTTGCGGGATCGCTGATCGCGTTCATTATCGTCTATTTCACGGTGTTTGGTGCTGGGATCTGGTATCTCTTACGATTGATGAAAAAGCCGCCAGAGGCGCACGAACCAACGCCCGGCGATGCACCAATCCGGAGCGCCGGCATTACTCCTGCCCCGCAAATCGTTGAAACCGAGACCGGGAAAGGGGTGTTGTCGTGATTGACCTTACAGTAGTCTGGGCCTGCATCATCGGCTTCGCCATTGTCGCCTATGTTGTGATGGACGGCTTCGATCTGGGCATCGGCATCCTATTCCCGCTCTTCACCGTTGGGACCGACCGCGACCGGGCGATGAACAGCATAGCCCCGGTCTGGGATGGTAACGAAACCTGGCTGGTGCTTGGCGGGGGCGGACTGCTGGCGGCCTTTCCGCTGGCCTACGCGATCATCCTTCCGGCGCTTTATGCGCCGCTCATCGCCATGTTGCTTGGGTTGGTCCTGCGCGGGGTTGCCTTTGAATTCCGGTGGCGGGACGCAGCGCATCAGCCGCTTTGGGACGTCGCGTTCACCGCCGGATCGGTCGTCGCAACATTTGCCCAGGGCGTGACTCTGGGTGCCTTGCTCCAGGGTATTACCGTGGTTGGCCGATCCTATGGCGGCGGATGGTGGGAGTGGCTTTCACCGTTCTCTGTTCTCACCGGCTTTGGCCTGACCGTCGGCTATGCCTTGCTAGGTTCCTGCTGGTTGAATTGGAAGACCGATGGCGCCTTGCAGGATCAGGCAGTCCGCTATGCCGGCCGTCTCGGGATAGCCCTGCTGGTCGTGATTGGCCTGGTCAGCATGGCCTCGCTGACCCTGGAGGCAAAATATGCGCAGCGGTGGCTGGCCTGGCCGGGAATAATCGCCACCGCGCAGGTGCCGCTTGCGACAGTGGTGGTGACAGCCCTGTTCTACCGCAGCCTTAACAAGCGGCACGATGCGCAACCGTTCTTCTGGGCACTGGCATTGTTCGGGCTCTGTCTGGTGGGTCTAGGCATCTCGATTTGGCCGGACGTGATTCCAGCCCGGGTAACCATCTGGGAGGCCGCAGCGCCACACCGCAGTCAGGTCTTTATGCTCGCAGGTGCGGCAATCCTGGTGCCGATCATTCTGGCATATACCGCCTGGGCCTATTGGGTTTTCCGCGGCAAGGTGAATGGCGAGGGCTATCATTGATGGCGCGGCTCAAGCGGCTGGGCTGGTTTGTCGCAATCTGGGCGTTAAGCGTGCTCGCCCTTTTTCTTGTCGCGCAATTGATCCGGTATCTTGTCGGCAGCTGAGGGTGCGCTGCAAATGGCGGTGAGGTTATGGGCGGGACAGCCAGCCTTAGAGAGCTGAGAAAAGGTGAAGGCCTGTCCGCCTGTTAGTCACGGTCCATCAAGATAATTGACGTTAAATTCAAATGCATAAATGTTCTCACCTTCATTCTGCATGGTGCGCCAATTGTCTAAAGGCCGAACGGGTGCGTTGGACCAGCATTCTGGCCAGTCGCTACTGGATCAGCTGTGGTCCGGCTGTGCGGCAGTGTGGGCCGCGATGTAATTTTCCGCAGCTGTTGCTTCAGCGATGAGCGCGCGCAAGGCCTGCGCAGTATCCTGGAGCAGGCGGGCGCTGATCGGCCGTTCACCGTTCGCGAAACGTCTTAGAGCGCGTTCGTCGATGCCGAGGCGTCGCGAGCACGCGGTCGTGCCACCGAAGATCTGGATGCAGTGGGCAAAGTGCTCGGATAGGTCCTGCTGCGACGCTGACACGGTTGATCTGCTCCTGATCGTTCAAGCACCCAGCCAAAGGGTGCTGGCTGGAATGGTTGGCCTGCAGTTTTTCCCCTACAGGAAGAGGCATGACTGTCACCAGTGAAGACGAAGCCGGCCTGGCCCGAGCCCAACGACGCCTTTTGCGGCGCATTTTCAACGGGCGCTCAGTGCCGATCATTGCCAATGGCATGGCCTTCCTGATCTATAAGGATGCCAGCCGGTATCTTCTGTCGCTTGCGCCCGAGGCGCGCGAGGCGGCCTACGCCGCGATGAAGGAGCAGGCCAAGGCCGCTGATCGGACTGGGGAAGACTAGGGCAGTGGGGAGATTGCCAGAATTTCTATGGCATCTTCCTTGCCGGCAAATTCAAGCAGCTCACCCACTTCTGCTCCGATCAGCGCGCGGGCAAGCGGCGCGGAGAACGCGATCAGTCCATTGGCCGGGTCCGCCTCGTCATCACCGACGATTTGCAGGCTGCGTTCTGCCCCGTTCATGCGGAAGGTTACCTTGGTGCCAAATGCCACGGTGTCGCCATGCGGCACAGGCATCAATTCCGCGGTGATCTGGCGGGTTTGCCAATAACGCAGGTCACGCTTGGCTGACTTCAACTCGGGGTCTTCGTCTCCTCGGTCGGTCAGCGCTGACAGGTTTGCCGTGAGTGCCGCAACCTGCGCTTCGATCAGCGCCAGCCCGCGTGCCGTGACCAGATTTGGTCCAGGCGGGATCGGTATTTCAAATTTCGGTTCGAGGTGTTCCTCATCCCCGTCGCGCCGGAAGGCAACGCTCATCTCGATTGCTCCTCAAGCCTCTACAGTTTCCAGCGCTTCGCTTGCTTCCAGCCACACGGCTTCTGCGGCTTCGATCCGTGCCACGACATCCGCCCGAAGCTTCATCAGCTCCGTCATCGTTAGTTTTTGCAGCGATACCTCGGCATTGCCCGGATCGAACATGGCCTGATCAATTGCATTGCGCTGTGCCGACAGCTTTTCCAGCTCAACCTCCGCAGCCCGCGCCCGTTTGCGGATTTCCTGGCCTTTGGCGCGTGCTTCTGCCGCTGCCTTGCGCTGGTCCTTCTTGTTGATGCCGTCCTTGCGCGCCGGGGCCGGATCCTTGGCCAGCACGAAGGCGATATAGTCATCGATCGAACCATCGAATTCGTTGGCCATGCCGCCGTCCACCAGCACCAGGCGGTCAGCCGTCATTTCCAGCATATGCCGATCATGGCTGACGATGACCACCGCGCCCGAATAGCCGTTAAGCGCCTGTATCAGCGCTTCGCGGGCATCGACATCAAGGTGGTTGGTCGGTTCATCGAGGATCAGGAGGTGCGGTGCTTCGTGGGTAATGAGTGCCAGCGCCAGCCGGGCCCGCTCGCCGCCGGACAGCTTGCCGACTTCGGTTGTCGCTTTCGGGCCTGAGAAACCAAAGCGTCCAAGTTGGGCCCGCACCGCCGATTGGCTCGCACCTTCCATCAACCGGGTCATGTGCTGCAGCGGCGTTTCTGAACGCTCCAGTTCTTCCACCTGGTATTGGGTGAAATAGCCGACCCGCATCCGGCTGCTGGTGTTCATGGCACCTTCCATCGGCGCCAGCTGCGCTGCGAGAAGCCGGGCCAATGTGGTCTTACCGTTGCCGTTCCGGCCGAGCAGGGCCAGCCGATCATCTGGATCGAGCCGCAGGTTGAGCCGCCGGAGCACGGGCGTTTCGCCATAGCCCACCGAAGCGAAATCAAGGGTGATCAGCGGAGGGCGGAGTTGGTCAGGATTGGGGAAATCGAAACTCAGCGAGGGATCGTCGATCAGTTCTGCGATCGGTTGCAGCTTGGCGAGCGCTTTTGCGCGGGATTGGGCCTGCTTGGCAGTGGAGGCACGGGCGGAATTGCGCGCCACATAGTCCTGTAGTCGCTCCCGTTCGGCCTGCTGCTTAGCCCGGGCCGATGCGACCTGCGCCTGCCGTTCAGCGCGCTGGCGTTCGAACGCGTCATAACCACCGGGATAGAGGGTGAGCTTGCCCGACGAGAGGTGAAGAATGTGATCAACGACGTTGTTCAGGAAATCGCGTTCGTGGCTAACGAGCAGGATGGTCGCCGGGTAGGAGCGGAGGAAATCTTCCAGCCACAGCACCGCTTCGAGATCGAGGTGGTTGGAGGGTTCGTCGAGCAGGAGCAGGTCCGGCTGGGAAAAGAGCAGGGAGGCCAGGGCGACGCGCATCCGCCAGCCGCCCGAAAAGCTCTCCAGCGGGCGGTGCTGCGCCTCCTCGTCGAAGCCCAGCCCGACGAGAATCCTGGCGGCCCGGCTTGGCGCGGCGTGCGCATCGATGGCGATCAGCCGTTCATGAATTTCAGCCAGGCGCTGTCCATCGTTGCAAGCCTCGCTTTCAACCATGAGTGCAGCACGCTCGGTGTCGGCCGCGAGCACTGTTTCAAAAGGGGTGGAATCACCTCCGGGCGCTTCCTGCGCAATGTAGCCGAGCCGGCTGCCGCGAGGCATGGCAACATCGCCGCTGTCCGGCTCCAGCATCCCGGCGATCACCCGCACGAGCGTGGACTTGCCGGCCCCATTCCGGCCAATCAGGCCGATCCGCCCGCGGGGCGGCAACTTTGCGGTCGCATCGTCAATGATCGTCCGCCCGCCAAGGCGAACCGTGATACCGTTCAGATTAAGCATGGCGCGCCCTAGCAGCTACTGCTGGCCGGCAAAAGGGATGCTCGGCGAAGCGCTTTACCGGCAGCAGTCTTGCCTTGGCCCGGCGCGGCATGACGCTGCGGACCAAGCGTGGGGCAGCAACGCCTTTGTTCCGTATGGCGCGCCGCTGTGGTTCGCGGGAGCAGGGAGCATCCGCTTGACGAAGTGAACGTTATCATTTAGGTGAACGTTCACATTTGAGATAGTGTGCCAGCTAAGGCACGCATTTCTGGGGAGGAAGCGCTGATGAATGATTCGCGGAAGTTCGCCTCGAAGCACCTGTTGATTGGGGCCTCGATCCTGGCGCTGGGGCTGACCAGCCAGGCGGCACAGGCGCAAGCTGCATCGAATGACGCGGCAGCCGATGACGAGATCGTGGTGTCTGGCATCCGTGCCAGCTTGAAGGCCTCGATGGATCTTAAGCGCGATGCCCAGGGCGTCGTCGATGCGATCTCCGCCGAAGATATCGGCAAATTTCCCGATACCAACCTGGCAGAATCGCTGCAGCGCATCACCGGTGTGTCGATCGACCGCAACAGCGGTGAAGGTTCCAAGGTAACCGTTCGCGGCTTTGGCCCTGATTTCAACCTGGTCCTGCTGAATGGCCGTCAGATGCCGGCTTCGGGCCTGGGTAGCTGCTGCGAAGCGCCGGCCTCGCGCAGCTTTGATTTCGGGAACCTCGCTGCCGAAGGCATCGCCGCGGTTGAAGTCTACAAGTCGGGCCGTGCTTCGCTGCCTACGGGCGGCATCGGTTCGGTCATCAATATCCGTACCCCGCGTCCGCTCGATCGCCCGGGTTTCCAGGGTAGCGTCGCGGCCAAGGCTGTCTACGACCATACCTTTGAAGGCACCGAGATTACGCCGGAAGTGTCCGGTATCGTCAGCCAGACCTTTGCTGATGACAAGGTTGGCATCCTGCTGAGCGGCTCCTACCAGAAGCGCAAGGCCAGCCTGGCGCAGTTTGGTGCCGGATGGCGCGAAGGCTATCTGGGGAATGAAAACAACTGGGGCTCGCTGCCGGTTGACGCCAATGACTGGCGCGGAAACTTTGCCCAGACCCAGAACCGCCCGAACGCAACGACGGTCTATCAGGTGACGCAGAACGCGGCCTATGACTTCACCGATATCGATCGCGAGCGGATCAACGGCCAGGTCGTGCTGCAGGTCAAGCCCACCGAGACGCTCTCGGCGGTGATTGATTACACCTTCTCGCAGAACACCATCGATGCCCGCACCAACAGCATCGGCGTGTGGTTCAACCACAACAACACCAGCAGCAGCTGGACCAATGGCCCGGCGGCCGGTGCGAACTTCTACTCCGAAGCCTTCGGCGCAGGCGAGGGCAAGGACCTGGCCATCACGGGTGCGCTGGCGGCCAACCGTTCGACCAATCACTCGATTGGCGGCAACCTCAAGTGGGATGGCCCCGGCGGTCTGTGGCTTGAACTGGATGGCCATCACTCGACTGCGGAAAGCAAGCCGACCTCGCCCTATGGCAGCAATATTGCGGTTGGCAGCGCGATCTTCGGCGTTCGCAGCCAGAAGGCTGATTTCACCACCGACATGCCGGTCATTTCGGTCAACATGTACCCGGGCTCGGAAATCAGCGCGGCCAATATCCGCCCGGCCGGCAATGCCTTCCGCAACGCCTACATGAAGGACACGATCAACGAAGTCGCCTTCCGTGGCGGATGGGACTTTGATGCCTCGGTGATCGACAGCCTCGACTTCGGGGCGACCTATACCGAGAACAAGGTGCTCTCACAGTACGGTTTCCTCCAGAGCGATAGCTGGGGCGGGACGCTGACCGCAGCGCAGACCCCGGATGACATCTACACGATGACCGGCCTGCCGGCCCGGCTTGCCGGGATGGATGGCTCGCAGTCGGCCGGCATCATCCAGAACTATTTCCAGATCGATACGGCCCGCCTGATCACGCTGCTTGACCAGCAGCTGGGTGTTTGCCGCACGCCGTGGACCGGCAAGCCGTTTGCCGGTACCTGCCTGGCGCAGTTCACCACTGATCGCCGGATCAATGAAAAGACCTGGTCGCCCTTCCTGCAATCAAAGCACAGCTTTGATCTGGGTACGGCCCGCGCCAACCTGCGTCTGGGTGTGCGCTATGAAAAGACCAAGATCGATTCCACCGCGCTCGTCCCCGTGCCGACCGGCACCAGCTGGGTTGCGGACAATGAAATCGGCCTGATCTTCGCCAACCAGTCGGACTACACCACCCTGAAGGGCGAGTACGACAACTGGCTGCCGGCGGTAGACTTTGACATTGCGCTGGGTTCGGACATCAAGCTGCGCGCTTCGTACAGCCATACCATTACCCGTCCGGACTATACCAGCATGCAGGGCGGTATCACCGTCAACCAGCCGCTGCGTCCGGGCGGCGGCAGCACTGCGGGTAGCGGCAATCCTGGCCTGCTGCCGTACAAGTCCAAGAACATCGACCTCTCGGCTGAGTGGTATTACGGCAAGGACAGCTATCTGTCGGTTGGCTACTTCAACAAGCAGGTCAGCAACTTCATTGCCAATACCACCGTGCAGGGGCCGCTGTTCAACCTGACCAACCCGGCCACCGGTGCGGCGGTTCAGGCGGCGCGCACTGCGCTGGGCGGCAGCCCCGGCTTCGCCGCGATCCTGGCCTATCTGGCGGTCAACAACCCCAGTGTGGTGGAATTCAGCAATGGCGCGCCGCGCGGCGTGCTGGGCCGGCCGAGCGATCCGGCGGTGCAGTTCACCATCACCCGCCCGGGCAACAGCGATCAGGTGGCCAAGCTCAACGGCTGGGAATTTGCGATCCAGCACAGCTTCTGGGACACCGGCTTTGGCACGCAGCTGAACTACACGATCGTCAACAGCGATACGACGTTCGACAACACTCTGCGCTATACCGCCACCCAGTTTGCAGTCAGCGGGGTTAGCGACAGTGCCAACGCCGTGGTCTATTATGACAAGAACGGCTTCCAGGCCCGCGTTGCCTACAACTGGCGCGATGGCTTCCTGAGCGGCTATGGCTTTGATCCCTACTACATCGAAGCCTATGGCCAGTTCGATGTCAGCGCGAGCTGGGAGTTCCGCAAGGGGATGACCGCCTTCGTTGAGGGGATCAACATCACCAAGGCGGACCGCCGCGGCCATATGCGCAATGACCAGACCGTGTTCTTCGCGGCACCTGGCTATGCCCGCTACTCGGCCGGTCTGCGCTATACCTTCTGACGCCGGGGTCGATCGGCAGAACGGGGGGAGCCGCGCCGCTTGTCGGGGCGGCTCCCTTGCCGCATGGTGAGCGGCGTTGTGGCGACCAGAGCTTGCCGAGGGAGACGATCAAGTGACCAGCCATCAGGTTCTAAATCCGGCCGATCATCGCGCGCTGCGGGTGCGGACAGAAGCTGGCTCTGAGCTTGGCGACGGCACCATGGCCACCTTGGTCGTGCCGGCTGAATTCCGCCGGCTGGCGACGGAATATCCGATCCTGTTTCGCTACGATACGGCGCAACAGGGTTTCAACGCCTTGGCCCTGCTGGGTTTCGAAGAGGGCGAGAACCTGTTCCTTGATGGTGGCCAGTGGCAGGCATCGTGCCGTCCGCTGGCCATGGCGGTCCAGCCCTTCCTTGTTGGCCGATCGCGTGATGGTGACGGACCTTCGCAGGTCCATGTCGACATGGCACATCCACGGGTCGTGAACGGCGCGACAGGCGTGGCCGTGTTCGATGAAGCGGGTCAACCGACGCCGTTCCTTGAGGAAATCGCCGGTATGCTGGGCGCGCTGGACGAAGGCTATCGCGCCAGCGGCGAATTCTATGCCGCGCTCGATCGCTATGACCTGCTTGAACCCTTCTCGATGGATGTCACGCTGGACAACGGCGCCAGTCACCGGCTGGTGGGCTATCACCTGGTCAATGAGGACAAGCTGCGTGCGCTAGAGCCGGGTGTGCTGGCTGAATTGCATCGCGATGGCCACCTGGAGCCGATCTTCATGGCGCTGGCCTCGCTGGGCAACCTCGCCAAGCTGGTCCGGCGCAAGAACCGGCGCGTGAATGGCTGAACCGGCGGCACATCTGATGGCGCTGCCCCGCGTGGCAGAGGTTGGGATCAGCGCTGCCGATCTGGACGCGCGCCTGATGGACGCCGACCAGCCATTCGTTGTGCGCGGACTGGCCATCGACTGGCCACTGGTGAGGGCCGGGCTGGATAGCGCCGATGCGGCGCGCAGTTACTTGGTGGCGCAGAGCCGCGATCGCTCCTTTGCTGCCAATATCGGCACCAGCCCGGGCGACGATCGGCTGTTCTATGATGCGGCGATGCGGATGAATTTCCGGATGGTGCAAGGCAGCCTGGCTGAATTCATGGCGGCAATGGCGGCGGCGGAAGGGCAGGGGGATGCCCCGGTCCATTACCTGTCATCGGTTGACATGCGGGACTACTTTATCGGCCTCGCCGAAGCGAACAGCCTGCCGTTGGGAGAGCGCCGCCCACTGGAATCGATCTGGATCGGCACCCGCACCCGGATCGCCGCGCACAATGACGTGCCGGATAATCTGGCCGTCTGTGCCGTAGGCCAGCGGCGCTTTACGCTGTTCCCGCCCGATCAGTTCGCCAATCTCTATCCAGGCCCGCTGGAGAATACGCCGGCAGGCCGTCCGGTCTCGATGGTTGACCTGCACGCTCCGGACTTCACCGCCTATCCGCGGTTCCGCGAAGCGCTAGCCCATGCCCAAGTTGCCGAACTGGAACCGGGCGACGCGGTCTTCATCCCCTCGCTCTGGTGGCACCATGTCGAAGGGCTGGCCCCTTTCAACGTGCTGGTGAACTATTGGTGGCGGGATGCGCCCCATTTTCTGGGCAAGCCGGAGGATGCGCTGTTCCATGCGATCCTGGCCCTGCGCGACCTGCCTGCGGCCGATAAGGCCCGCTGGCGCGACCTGTTCGATCACTATGTCTTTGCCAATGGAGAAGCTGTGACCCAGCACCTGCCCCCCCAGGCGCATGGCATTCTTGCGCCGCTTACCGCTGAAACTGCGGGCCAGATCAAAGCCCATCTGTTGCGGAGCCTGTCGCGATGAACCCGAACAAGAAACTGCGAGTGGTGATCGCTGGCGGCGGCACGGCCGGCTGGATGACCGCGGCTGCCATGGCTTGCACCCTGGGCGATTGCATCGATCTGACCCTGATCGAATCCGAAGCCATCGGCACGATCGGCGTTGGCGAAAGCACGATCCCGCCGATGGTCCTGTTCAACCGCCTGCTTGGCATTGGCGAGGCGGATTTCATGCGCGCCACCCAGGCTACCTTCAAGCTGGGGATCAAGTTTGAGAATTGGAAGGATGTGGGCCATTCCTATTTCCATTCCTTCGGCACCACCGGCAAGGATCATTGGTCAGCCGGGTTCCAGCATTTCTGGCTGCACGGCCTGACCCAAGGGCATCAGCATAGCTACGATGATTACTGCCTTGAGTTGAAGGCCGCGCTGGAAGGCAAGTTCGCGCATCTGCCCGATGACAAGATGAACTATGCCTATCAGCTGGATTCCGGGCTCTATGCCGCCTTTCTGCGCAAGCGCGCGGAGGGCGACGGCGCGGTGCGGATTGAGGGGCGGATTGCCGAGGTCGAGCTGGATGGGACAAGCGGCAATATCGCCGCGCTGCGCCTTGACGGTGACCGCCGGATCGAAGGCGACCTGTTTATTGACTGCACCGGCTTCCGCGCTCTGCTGATCGAAGGCGCGCTGCACGCCGGGTTCGATGACTGGACGCATTACCTGCCGTGCGATTCCGCGATCGCGGTGCAAACCGCCAGTGTCCGCCCGCCGGTGCCCTATACCCGGGCGATTGCCCACGATGCCGGGTGGCAATGGCGCATTCCGCTGCAGCACCGGCAAGGCAACGGGATCGTCTATTGCAGCCGCTACCTCGACAAGGATGCCGCGCTTGAACGGTTGCTCGGTACGGTTGAGGGACAAGTGCTGACCAAGCCCAATTTCATCAGCTACACCACCGGCGCTCGCCGCAAGCAGTGGCATCGCAACTGCGTGGCAATCGGGCTTTCGGGCGGGTTCATGGAGCCGCTGGAATCAACCTCGATCCACCTGATCCAGCGCGCCGTGCTGCGGCTGATCCGGATGCTGCCGGGTGGCCCGGTGAGCGAGCGCGATATTGCCGAGTTCAATGACCAGCAACTGACCGATATGGACCAGATCCGCGACTTCCTGATCCTGCACTATAAGGTCACGGAGCGGCGGGATTCCCCGTTCTGGCGGCACTGCGCGGCACTGCCGATGCCCGATAGCCTGGCCCAGAAGATCGAGCTGTTCCGCGAAACCGGCCGGGTGTTCCGCAAGAACGAGGAGCTGTTCGTAGAGAACAGCTGGGTGCAGGTGATGATGGGGCAGGGGATTATGCCCGAAAGCTATCACCCGATTGCGACCAAGCTGCGCGCGGACGAACTCGACAAGTTTCTGGCCATGCTGCGCGATTCTGTTGCCCGGACCGTGGCCGGCCTGCCTGACCAGCAGACTTACATTGCCAGCTACTGCGCCGCGCAGGATGCGGTGGCAGCATGAAGCGGGCATTGTTCGCCTCGCTGGCCCTGCTGGCGGTGCCGGCGCATGCAGCCGAAGGCGCGGACTGGAAGCTGGTCTGGTCTGACGAGTTCGATGGCGAGAAAATCGACCGGGCCAAGTGGGACTTCGATGTCGACTGTTGGGGCGGCGGCAACGAAGAGCACCAGTGCTATACCAAGAGCGCCCGCAATGCGGGAATCGAGGATGGCAAGCTGGTGATCACCGCGCGGTATGAGCGGGTCACCGGACCGGCGCTGCCCGAGCACCTGCGCCGCAATTCGGCCACGCCCGATGCCGAAGCGACCCGAGACATCAGCTCGGCCCGGCTTTCGACCCGCGGCAAGGCGTCCTGGCGCTATGGCAAGGTAGAGGTTCGCGCCAAGCTGCCGCAGGGGCAGGGGACCTGGCCGGCGATCTGGATGCTGCCGGAAAAGGACCGCTATGGCAGCTGGGCCGCTTCGGGCGAGATCGACATCCTTGAGGCGGTCAACCTTGGCGTGCCATGCGCGAAATGTCCGGGCGGACGAGAGAGCACGATCCTTGGCACCCTCCATTTCGGGGGAAAATGGCCGGACAACAAGCACAAGGGTGAAGAAGTACCCGCCCCTGAAGTGCTCGACGGCGGCTTCCACACCTATGGGATTGAGTGGCAACCTGAGCGGATCACCTGGCTGTTTGATGGTAAGGTCTATGCCGTGCGCACCGCCGATGAATGGTCCACCACCGGTTCCACAGCCAGAGGTGCTCCGTTTGACCAGCCGTTCCACTTGATCCTCAATCTGGCGATTGGCGGCAAGCTTGCCGAAACGCGCGGGCTTGGCGGCGTGCTTCTGGATGGCTATCCGAAGCGGATGGAGATCGATTGGGTCCGCGTCTGGCAGCAGCCGGAGGCGGCGGGGGTCTCCACCGGAACCAGTCCGGAGCAAGGGGGCAAGTAATTCATGGCGAGGCGTCGCCAGGCTGTAACGATCAAGCATGTGGCCGCCGATGCCGGCGTCTCGCTGCAAACGGTCAGCCGGGTCATCAACAACGAACCGAATGTCCGCCCGGAGATGAAGAACCGGGTGCAGGCCTCGATCGACAAGTTGGGCTATGTCCCATCGATCGCGGCCCAGCGGATGAGCGGATCGCGTTCCTATCTGATCCTGGCGATCAACGATCGCGATCGGACCATCGCCGACTGGCGCGCGCGGCAGGGTACTGACTGGGTTGACCAGATGCTGCTTGGCGGCATGCTCAAATGCGCCGAGCATGGCTATCGGATGATCTTCGAACTGGTCGATACCCATTCTGACCATGTCGAGCGTGAACTGCTGGCAGCCATTGCCGCGCTGCAGCCGGATGGCATCATCCTGACCCCGCCGCATTCGGACAATCCGCAGATCGTCAACTTCCTGGCGGAGCAGAACATCCCCTTCGCGCGGATCGGTTCGATCCAGAACGGGGCAGGCATCCCGGTTTCGATGGACGATGAAGGCTCGGCCCGGCAGGCGACCGAATACCTGCTTGAGCGCGGACATCGCCGCATCGGCTTCATTTCCGGATCAAGCGAATATGCCCTCAGCGGGTGGCGCGTGGATGGCTGGCAGCGCGCGATGCAGGCGGCCGGGGCCGGGACCGAAGGCCTGCTGGCCGCCGGGGATTTCAGCTATGCATCGGGGGAGGCGGCGGCACGCCAGTTGCTTGACCGACCCGATCGCCCGACGGCCATCATCGCCAGCAATGATCAGATGGCCCTGGCCACGCTTGAGGTGGCACGCGCACTCAATATCGCCGTGCCGCAAGAGCTGTCGCTGATCAGTTTCGACAATACGCCGCTGGTGCACTTCACCCAGCCGCCGCTGACTGCTGTCGACCAGCCGATCGCCGCGACAACGTCAAAAGCGGTGGAGCTGCTGATTGCCGCGCAGAAGGGCGACGCCGCACCGCCGGACCTGACCATCGTGCAAGCCAGTATCTTCGTCCGCGAATCCGTTGCACCGCTGGCGGATGCGGCGGGTGGCTGAACCGCGCGCCGCAACTGATCGGTTCATCCTGCTCTATGCCCTGGCCTGGGCCGGCGGCACGATCGGATATGTGCCGCTGCTGAGCATCCTGCTGCCGGTGCAGGTGGCAGGCCTTGCCGGGAAGACGGCCGGGGTAGATTGGCTGGCCTATATCGCGCTGATCGGCGCGATTGCGGCCAGTCTCGCCGGGATCCTGTTTGGCTATCTCAGTGACATCACCCGCGTCCGGCGTGGCTGGATTGCGGCTGGTCTGGCACTTTCCTGTGCCATGCTCCCGGTTATCGGCCAGATGCAGAGCCTTTCGGCGCTGGTGGCTGCCATTGTCGCCTGGCAATTGGGCATCAACATGATGCTGGCGCCGTTGGCAGCCTGGGCCGGTGATGTGGTGCCGGATGATCGCAAGGGGATGCTGGGCGGATTGATGGCCTTCGCCCCCGGCCTGGGCGCGTTGGCCGGGGCTGTTGTAACGGTTCCGGGACTGGCTGCGGGCTCGGTGCGGCTCTGGCTGGTTGCGGCGATTGTGGCCGCTTGCGTAATCCCGGTGCTGCTGCACGGCGCCCCGGCAACCGAAGACGCGCCGCCGCAAGCGATAGCGCCATCGCCGGCCAGCGGGCGAGACAAGCGCGGGCGGGCCCTTAGGATGTGGCTGGCGCGCCTGTTTGTTCAGGTCGCGGAGGCCACGCTCTTCGCTTACCTGTTCTTCTGGTTGCTCAGCCTGGACAGCGCGGTGACAGACAACCAGACTGCGCGGTTGTTCAGCCTGATCATGCTGGTCTCTGCTCCGCTGGCCTTGCTGGTAGGGCGCTGGTCCGACCGCAAGGGGCGGCCGATTGCGCCGCTGCAGGCCTGCGCCCTGATCTCTGCGCTGGGTCTGGCGGCAATGGCGCTGGCACCGGACCTCACGGGGGGCATGCTGGCCTATGGGTTGTTTGGCCTCTCAAGCGCCGTCTTCCTGGCGCTGCATTCGGCGCAGACGCTGCGCATTCTGCCCCGGCCCGACCGGCGTGGCCGCGATCTGGGGCTGTTCAATCTGGCCAATACTTTCCCCTCGCTGGTCATGCCCTGGCTCACGATCACGCTGGTCCCGAAGGCAGGCTTTCCGGCCCTGTTTGGCCTCCTCGCGCTGCTGGCGCTGGTATCAGGCCTGCTACTGCGGAACATGACCCCGGCCGACTAAGGCTCCGGCTTGACTTCAGCCCATTGGCTGTGCGAATGAGAACGTTCACAAGAGTAATGGGATAAGAGGGTTCAATGCGCATCGGGTTGCTGACGGTTGCCGGCTTCATGATGGCTGCAGGCTGTACACAAGGGCCGGTCGTTTCAACGGCGCCCGTGGCGGTGTCGCAGCCCGCGCCGCCGAGCGAGGATGCACGCATTGCCGATCTGCTCGCGCGGATGAGCCTGGAGCGTAAGGTTGCCCAGCTGATCCAGCCGCAGATCAATTCCTTTACCCCTGCCGATATGGAGCGGTATCGCTTTGGCAGCTATCTCAACGGCGGCAATGGCGGGCCCTATGGCGATGAATTCGCGCCTGCCCCGCAATGGCTCAAGCTGGCTGACGAGATGTGGGATGCATCGACCAAGCCACTGCCCAACGGTGAGCCGGTGATCCCGGCGATTTGGGGCACCGATGCGGTCCACGGTCATGCCAATGTCATCGGTGCGACGATCTTCCCCCATAACGTCGCTCTTGGCGCCACCCGCGATGCGGATCTGGTGCGCCGGATCGGCGCGGCCACGGCGCTGGAAATGCGCGCAACCGGGATTGAGTGGGATTTCTCCCCAACCATCGCCGTGGCGCGCGATCGCCGCTGGGGCCGCTCCTATGAAAGCTACTCGCAGGACCCCGATATCGTTGCCCCGTTGGGTGCTGCGTTGATCGAGGGGCTGCAGGGCAAGGTCGGCACGCCTGAGCATCTGGGCCCTGACCGGGTGGTTGCCACGGCCAAGCACTTCTTTGCCGATGGCGGCACGGCCCAGGGGGTCGATCAGGGCGATGTCAGCGGCGATATTGCGACGCTCAAGGCAATCCATGCCAAGCCCTATCCGGCAGCAATCGCCGCCGGTGTGGAAAGCGTGATGGCCAGCTTCAACTCGATCAACGGGGTGAAGATGCACGGCAACCGCGATCTGCTGACCGGGGTGCTGCGCGATGAATTCGGCTTCAAGGGCATGGTCGTGGGGGACTGGAACGCGCATGGCCAGGTTGCCGGGTGCAAGGTTGACGATTGCCCGCAATCGCTGCTGGCCGGGCTTGATATGTACATGGTCCCGGATGACTGGCGGGCCTTGCACGCCAACCTGATGCGCGATGTCCAGTCCGGGAAGATTCCGCTGGCGCGGATCGATGAAGCCGTTGGTCGGGTGCTGCGGATGAAGCTGCGGCTTGGCCTGCTTGATCCGGGCGCCGTGAAACCGTCGCTGCGGCCGCATGGGGGCAATTTTGCGCTACTTGGCGCGGCAGGGCATCGCGCCATTGCACGTGAAGCAGTCGCCAAGTCACAGGTCCTGCTCAAGAACAATGGCATCCTGCCGCTTGTTGGCGGCAGCCGGGTGCTGGTGGCTGGCCGTGCTGCTGATAGCATCGCCCAGGCCTCCGGCGGCTGGACGCTGACTTGGCAGGGCGGGCTGGAGCTCACGAACGAGAAGTATTTCCCGGGCGCCACCTCGATCTGGGCGGGCATAAAGTCAGTGGCAGAAGCCGCCGGGGGATCGGCTATTCAGTCGGTTGACGGCAGCTATGCCGCCAAGCCGGACGTTGCCGTGGTTGTCTTTGGTGAGGAACCCTACGCCGAATTCGAGGGGGACCGGAAAAATGCAGTCTTCAACGATGAAGAAGGCTTGGCCCTGCTCCGCAAATTCAAGGCAGCGGGCATTCGCACCGTCGCCGTATTTCTCTCAGGCCGGCCGCTGTGGATGAACCGCGAGATCAACGCTGCTGACGCATTTGTCGCTGCGTGGCTGCCGGGCAGCGAAGGGGCCGGGGTGGCAGATGTGCTGTATGGTAAGCGTCCCGCAACCGGTCGCCTTTCCTTTAGCTGGCCAGCGCATTGCGATGGCAAGCCGGTCAACGGGCCGGAAGGTGCGCTTTTTGATGTGGGCTACGGCCTGACACTGGGTCAACCGGGTGCAGTCGCGAAACTTGACGAGACTTGCGCCTATCTCAGCTCTGCTGCCCCGGCGGACTGGTTCGCCGATGGGAAGCTCGCCCCGGGCACCTTGATCACCGGTGATGGTGCGGCGCTGCCCAACCTGCGTGGCAAGGCCGGTGGCATCGTCGCGCGCGGAGTTGATCGCAAGCGTCAGGAAGACGCCCGCGAAATCACGTTTGCGCCGGGTTCGACCCTTGGGTTCGCGCAGCGGCAGGCAGGAGCAGGGGCCTTTCGGCTAAGCTATTTTCTGCCGGAGCAGCCGCAGGCGCCGGTGAAGTTGACCTTGGGGAAGACCACACTCGACATCACGCGCCAGCTTGCCCTCAGCGCAGGTAAGGGGTGGCGCGAGATGATCATCACTGATGCCTGCGCACCCGGACTCGGGCAGTCTTTGGCCATCACGTCCAGCGGGCCGCTGAAGGTACAGATTTCGGCTGTATCACGCCAGGCGATGCCGGTCGGCGCTGACTGTTCGTTCTGACCTTCCGGGATCAACGGTTCATAAAAAGAGAGGATATCTGGGGTGGCAATCACGAGCGAGAGCGCCGCACCGGCGCAGGCAGACTACATCGACGCACCGCAGCTGCAGCTGTTTGTGATGGGGCT